>NZ_AOHC02000001.1 GCF_000332415.1 Leptospira weilii serovar Ranarum str. ICFT | reverse complement strand
ACTAGTACCCCTTACTCTACTGGAATCGGGATTCGTCGACGGAATCCGCCACAACTTTTACTTTGTTTCATTGGGGACACGATCTAGAGAAAAAGTTTTTTAGTTTTTTTCCTTTGATTCATTATACGAATTATAAAATCAAGGAGGATTATTCCTTTACCTTATTTCCTCTTTATCATCAATCTAGATCGAACTCGCAAAAATTTGCGACTTATTCGCCGCTTTGGTTTCACGAATCGGAGAGAACTTCGGATTCCGAATCGGATTTTTTATTTTTACCGATTCCTCTTTTTTACAAATCGAAAACGGTTTCAGCCCGAGGAGAATCCACAAAACTTTTTTTGGCTCCGTTGGCGCTTTACTTCCAAGACGATGGAGAAAATTATAAAATTCTAAACTTCCTTTTGTTCCAGTGGGGAAGGGAAAAGGTTTCAGGCTTCTTTCGATTTTTTCCGTTCATTTTTTACAAAGAGAATTCCTACCTCACTCTGCTTCCATTATGGTTTTATAAAAAAAACGAATACAAACATCTGTTTCCGATTTTCTTTTCTTGGAAGGACGATGAGAGCGCGGATAACCTAGCGGGTCCGTTCTTCTATCGTTATCGTTCCGAGGACGTATACCGGGATTACTATTTGAATACGTATTATAAACGAGAAAGAGGAAAGGGCCTAACGGCATTCGTGAGTTTTCCTTTCGTTTATTACAAACAGGATTCCCATCTTACGTTCTTTCCGATCTATCATCATTCGATAGAAGGAGACGATTTAACTCGGTATTTTCTTTTACCGATTCCTATGTACAGACATACACGAAAAATGGAATCGGAAACGCTCGTCTTAAACGCGTATTGGAGCCGGGACGAAAAGGGGGAATATCTGTCTTCCTCATTCTTTCCGTTTTACTTTCATAAAAAGAATTCGTATCTGCATATTCCGTTGTTGTTCTTTTTTCAGACTCAAGGCGAAGGTTATAAAGAAACGTTTTTACTTCCCTTCTTTTATCGATATTCAACGCCGGATGAGAACGAATTTTTTCTTTTAGGTTATCACGATTATAGTTCGGATTCGAATACTTTCACTCGTCTGTATCCGTTTTACTATTCTTCCCGCGAGAAGGACGGCTCTTCTTTCTTAGGTTTAGCGGGTCTTTTTTATCGTTGGAAGGATACGTCCGATGAAACGACTACACGAACGATTTTGCCTTTGCACTACTATCAAAAAAATGAATATAATCTTTGGCTTCCGTTTTACTTTCGGTTCGGGGGAAACGATAGGGATTACGTTTCGTTCAGTCCGATTCATTATAAACTTCGATCGACTAACGTGGATCGGGATTGGGCCTTACTCTATTACTCTTCCGAAAACAGGAAAGAAAAAACGAGTTCGTTTGTCGTAGCCCCTCTTTATTTCGAGTGGAAAAATCCGCAGTCCAGAGGGAATATCTTTCTTCCCGCGTATCTCAAATATTATGAAAAGAATAAGAACTTAGAACTTTACTTCGGCGGAATTTCCGTTTCTCAGAACGGAGGAAAGTTCGACGTTTCCTTTCAGTCGAGCGCGTCCGGAAAAGAATTCTACGTGGATTTGGATTATTCTTTTATCTACAATATCTTCAGTGTTTCTCTTCGAAAGGAAGTTTCCAATCCTCTTACTTTTTTTACGGATGAAAAAAAGGAAGATGTTACGCTTCCGCAGATTCAAAATTCCAAAAATCCGGAAACCAAAAAGGAGGTCCGGTTCTCCGTTGCGGGGGAAGAAGTACGGAAGAATCCGCAGAAAGAAGATTCGGATTTCGCTTCGTATAAAAAATTGGCGAGAGAAAACTCAAGAAATTATTTCGCATGGGAAGTTTTATTCGGTATTGCGAGTTATCAATCCGGGGACGATAAAAAACACTTCCGGATTCTTCCGTTGGGTTGGTTCACTTGGGGAAACAACGACGATCATATCTTAGCTTTTCCATTGCCTCTGCCGACGTTTTTGGGAACCGTCGGCGACGAATCGTATCGAGTTGTATTTCCGCTTTATGCGGAACAAAGGAAAGGTTCCGATTTTATCCGATCCCTGGGAATTTTTCTTTTTGTGATGGAAAAGGAAAAAGATAGGAATGAATATTCTATCCTTTGGCCTCTCATACGTTATGCGAAATCGAAAGAGGAAACTTCGTATCGATTTTTTCCGATTTTTGCGCACCGAGAAACCGCCGAAAGTTCGGAAACGAAAAGTATCCTTTACTATCGTTCCAAGGAAAGAACCGGAACTTACGAAACCTCCTCCTTTCATGGAATTTTGTTTCCCTTGTATCACGCTTCCGAAGAAATTTTTACGAAAAAAGATTCGATATCCGGTTTTGGCTACGACACGCTCATTCCTTTTTATTATCGCGAATACAAGGATCGATTTAAAGGAGAAACGCAGGTACTGAAGGAAAGAAATCTTTATTCCCCTTTGTTTTTGTATTCTTCCAAAGAGGAGTTCGTATTAAAATCGAAGGATTCTTTTCTGCTCAGTCCGTTTTATTTGACATCGTATACGGAAAGAGTAATATTCAATAAATCGTATGTTTCGGATTTCAACCTGATTCTTCCCGTTCCTTTCGCTTTTTGGGGTCGGGAAGGGGAGGAAAAATACGGTTTTATCGCGGGTTTTTATCGTTCCGTAAGCCCGGAACGCAGTTCTTGGAACTTTCTTTTTTTGTTCGGTTCAAATGATACGAAAAAGGATAAGGAATACGTCGAATCTTCCTATGTATTTCCGTTTTACTTCGGGACGAGGATTACCGAAGGAGGAGTCCAAATATACAGATCGATTACGGTTCCTCTTTTTTATTACGAAAAAGAAAAAACACGTCTCGGTCAGATCGAAACTTCGTTTTTTAGCCCGGTTTGGTTTCAAAAAAAAATGATTCCGGGCGAGTCGAAATTGACGACCTCTTTCGAAAGGAACTTTTATCCGATTCCGTTGTTTTATACTTACGAAAAAGTTACGGACGACGGATTGATTCAAGAGGAAACGAGCGGTTGGGATTGGTTGTTTTTAGCCAATTGGGAACGCAGGAAAACCCCTCGCATTCAAAAAAATGAATATGACTTTAAGATACTTTTAGGCGGAATTTTCGGATATTCAGCCGTTATGGAACCGCAAAAAGAATCCGTTTCTTGGAACGTATCTCCGCTTTTTTTTAGAAAATCGGAGATCGAAAACGGAACGATCACGAATTCTTCCACTTTGATTCCGATCGTATTTTACGGAAGTTTTAGCGAAAAACAAGGTAAGATAAACTCTCATACGAATCTTTTCGGAATTCTTATGAACTACAAGAGGGACGACGAATCCGGAACGAAAAGTTTCTTTTTATTTCCTTCCATCTATTATTCCAACGATCAAAGATACAAAGAGAAAACTTTTTTCTTTCTTCCGTTCGTTTATTATTCCTCCGTCGGCGAGGATCAATATTCGTTTTTCTTTATGGGTTATTATCAGAGAAAAAACTCCGTATCCGATCGGTACAACTTTTTATATCTGTTCGATTTGGAATCCTCTTTTAGGGAACAAAAAAAGGAGCTGACACTTTTTTTGGGAGCGTTTAACGCGGAGTTTGAAAAGGACAGAACCCGATGGGGAGTTTTCGGAGGAGTTTTACTCGGTTACGAATCGACTCCTCAGATGACGGATTGGAACTTTTTGTGGATTCGGTATCTGAATTCTCCGCAGGAAAAAATTCAGAATTTCCTTCCAATCTATCGATATAGTGAAACACAGGAAGGTTATTCCTTTTTGGCGCCCCCGCTTCTGACGTATCATTCGAAGGATCCGGAAGGAACTCTCACGTTAGGCGGTCTTGGTATCCTCTATTATCGAAATCGTTCCGAAATTGCAAGGGAAGAATCGACCAAAATCCTCGGAGGTCTCGTCTATTTCTCCGAAAAAAAGGCGCTTCGAGGTTTTCAAAATTACGGGGTTTTGGGTGTTCCCTTTCTGGGCGGTCTTCTTTGGAATTATGAATACGAAGAGGAGACCGGTTTCCGAAAGACCTCCGTTTTAAAATTCATTTTTAGCAGAACGACTTATAAGGGAAAAACATGGAACAGCTACTTCGGGATTTCCCCTTCGTTATGGTTTGATAAGGACGAAGAAAATGATTAACGATTTTATAATATATTGCGCGGGACTTAGTAATACTATAGAATCGGCATTTTAAGTTTGGATCTAAGATTCGATCGAATAAAAGAAATGAATAGAGGTTTGGAAATCTAAGACGTTTTGAATCGTATAAAAAGACGTCGTTTAACGTTTAGGTTCGGTTCAACTTCCTGAAAATTCTTAGGAGTTCGTTCGTTTCCTTGGAGTTCAGTTTGGAAGCGAAAAGCTCCCGAATTCCTTCTTCGTAAATCGGCCAGGATTCTCTAAGAGCTTGAATTCCGGAAGAGGTGATCTCCACGATAAATTCCCTCGCGTCTCCTTCGCTTCTTTCCCTTTTTAAAAAACCTTCCGCGACGAGTTTATCCACGGACCGCGTCAACGCACTTTTACTCAGAATGATTTCCTCGGCGATATCGGACATTCTTGATCGTTTTTTCGGTTTTGTATAAACCGAATAGAGTATGTCGTACCAAGTGAGGGAAATTGTTTTCATTTTTGTAAGATCGGATTCGATTTTAGAAGAGGCGCCCGTATAAAATTTCAATCCCGCTGCCCAGGCGTCGATGGACGTTTTTGATATTTTTTCTTTCATCGGAGGTAGAGAACGTTTTTTTGGTTGCATTTGCAATCATTTTTTCGTTGGATGTAATAGTTGCAGTTGCAACTAAAATTCTTACCGAATTTTACCCGGCAAGAATTCAAAAGGAGTAAGAAGAATGAGTACAATTAAAAAAAACGTTACCAAGTTGAACGAAATGATTCTGGCGGGCGAAGTAATCAAAGCCTTTGAAAAATTTTACCATCCGCTCGTTGAGATGCAGGAAAACACCCAAAATCCTACGAAAGGTTTTGAAGCGAATTTCGCCCGGGAAAAGGACTTCGTGTCCAAAGTGAAATGGAATCACGCGGCAGTGTTAGGTGCGATCGTTGACGAGGAAAAAAGCAGAAGTGTCGTGGAATGGGAAATCGACTACGTTCATAAGGAATGGGGTCATATCAAAACGACACAGGCAAGCGTTCAAACTTGGAAAGACGGAAAAATCATTCACGAAAGATTCTACTATACGGTTAAGTGACGTTAGGCGGATACGAGATAGGATCTTATCTCGTATCCAAACAAGTTTTCATTATATTATACATTTTGTATACGGAGCCTTACTCTACCGGGAATCGCGATTCCCGGTATTTTTTTTATCGGCGGGAATCGGCTCTTATTCGGATTTTTTTCCCTTGGGGTTCGATTTCTTTTTCGGATTTGTTAAACGAACTTGTTTTTTGGTCCGAGCGGTTCCGTTGTGAATCTTTTTTCCGTTTTTATCTTTCGAAAATAATTTCAAAAGTCGTTTTCCGATTTCCTCTCCTTTGGAAACTCCTAAGTTTACGGTTTCCTTAAGTTTATTCGCGTTCGTAGTAACGAGGCTTACGGGCAAAGGATTTTCGGGGGAGATCGTATGAATTCGAACTCCTTTGGGGGGTTTTTGTGCAACGGCTCGGGCGATGTTGAAATGATGATGGTGCCATCGGTTCATCAGTTTCGCCATTTTCCAATCTTTCGGAAAAGACAGAAGGCTGGTCAACATTCCGAACGGAGGGGAAATTCTTTCCACGGGAGAATTTAAGACAACCGTAATGTCTTTATAACCCGCTTCGATCAAATCTTCCAACGGAAGCGGATTGAGCACCGCCGCGTCCGAATACAATTTTCCATCCACCCGGTGTTTTCCCCTCGTTGCGATCGGAAGCGAAGTTGCCGCTTTCAAAAGATCGAATATATTTGTGGTAGTCGCACGTACGTATTCTATCGTTCGAGTTTGAAGATTGCTGACTGCGACTCTCAATTCGGGCAGGCCGAACTTTTCGAAATTTTCGGCGGGTAAAGGATACTTTTCCCCGAACAGATCATCCACAAGATATTCTTGGTCTAAAAAAGTTTTTCCCTGAAAAGGATGAAAGGGCGAAATAAGTTTTCTTCCGGCGAGTTCCATGTACCAAATCGCAAGAGTTTTTAAACTTTTTTCGGGTTCCGGTTTGGGCATCGTCACGTAGTAGGCGGCCGAGCAGGCTCCGGAGGAAACCGCTACGACTAGATCAAAATGTTTCGGAGAAACCAAAGTATGCAAAGAATGTAATGCGCCTCCGGCAAACGCCCCTTTCATACCGCCGCCTTCCACGAGAAGAGCTCGTTTGCTTCCTTTGGCTGCTGGAATTTTCATGCGATCGATTCCACCTTCGTTGTATCTAGTTCTTCAAAACTTTCTAATTTAGATTTTTTGAATTCAAATGGGTAAATAAGATTGGTAAGACTTGCGATTTCATGCATACGCTCGTGTAAAAATTCCTCGGGATCTTGGTTCGGATTTAAGTATTTCAATTCTCCGATCCGTATCGAGAGTAAGGTCCGGCGTAAAAAACCTCGAGGACGGTAGTCGAGTCCCAAACATAAAACCGGAAGAGGGGTTTCGGGTTTTCCCACGATAAAACGAAACGCACCCGGTCTTCCTCTTCCCATTTTATAAGGAACCGTGGTTTGTTCGGGAAAGATGACCAACATATTACCGTTGTATAATACTTTCCTGGCAAAGAGAAGATCTCTTTTACTTTTACGGGGTTCGAGCCGGTTGAGAGGGATTCCTCCGCACTTTAAAAAGAAATCGAAAAACATCGGAGAAGCCATCGAGTCTTTCATAATCGCCCAGATATCCCAGCGCGCTTTGTACAGCCCTTTGGCAAGTCCGATGGGAATATCGTCGTTTCTTTGGTGTTTTACGAGTACGAGAACCGTACCTTCTTTCGGGACGTTTTCGATTCCGGTCACGTCGGTTTTATAAAAAAGACTTCCGTAAATTCTTCCGAACCAGCGGAGAATTTTTCGTACCCGAAGGGAACTGCCAGGATGTACTCCCGGTTCCGCGTCGAGAGAGTCGTATCGATAATCGGTTTTATCTTGATTTTTGTCGGTGCGGGTTCTTTGAGAATTCATACGTTCTTTCTGAGCCAAAATAAAAGGACGGGTTGCAAAAAAAAGAAATTCTTTTTTGGAATCGAAAATTTACGTCGAACTCGCTCTTCAAAACGAAGGACGACAACACAAACAAAGTCGTTTAAACTTACGCGAAACATTTCTTATCGGAAACGATAAAAAGCTCCATAAGAATTTACGATTCGGATGGAAACGGAAAACGGCGGATTTTCGCGGAAAAATCGAAACGGCTCCGCGGATTCTTTAGGATTAAGATTCGTGAATATTCTTTTAGGAATCCCTAAATGAGAAAATTAGCATATAAATGACAGCGGAAGTTTTTAAAAATTAATTTTAAAAATTAAATCGATTTGAAATAAATTGTTGATTAAAATATATTTTCACGGTTTGATGAGGCGGTTTTTTTAAAATTATGAAGTCTAAGGATACGTTAGATATTGAAATCGATCTTCTTTTGGAAGCGATCTTTCAAAAATACGGATATGATTTCAGGCAATACTCCGAGGCTCATATACGCAGAAGACTGATGAGTCGACTTGCGCTTTCGGGTTTAAAGAGCGTTTCCGAAATGCAACATCACGTATTACACGACGTGACTTTTGCGGGAAGGTTGTTGCAGGATTTATCGATCACGGTTACGGAGATGTTTCGCGATCCGGATTTTTACGCGTGTTTACGGGAGAAAGTGATCCCGATTTTAAAAACGTATCCGTTCGTAAAAATTTGGCACGCGGGCTGTTCGACCGGAGAAGAGGCGTATTCTATGGCGATCGTCCTTAAAGAAGAAGATTTGTATGAAAGGTCGATTATCTATGCCACCGATTTTAATGAGCGCGCTTTGAAAGCGGCAAGAGCCGGCGTTTTTAAAAACGAGAGTATGAAGGAATACACTTCCAATTATCAACTTTCGGGAGGTAAGGGATCTTTTTCGGATTATTATACTTCCGATCAGGAGATGGTGATCATGAATCAGACGTTGAAAAAAAATATAGTATGGGCCAATCATAATTTGGTGACGGACAGCGTTTTTGCGGAAGTGAATCTTGTGTTGTGCAGAAACGTTTTGATCTATTTTAAAAGAGAGCTGCAAAACAAGGTACATCTTCTTTTTTTTGAGAGCCTCGTAAGCGGCGGGCTTCTTTGTTTGGGTTCCAAAGAGGGAATCTCCTACGGAGATTTATCGGAGAAATACGAGACGTTGGATTCGAAACAAAAAGTATATAAGAAAAAGTATTAAAGAATCCGTATTATAAAATTCGAATGAACTACGAGGCGATTGTGATTGGAGTTTCCGCAGGCGGTTTAAACGCGTTGAAAACGATATTACCGACTTTGCCTGTACGATACGGAATCCCACTTATTATCGTTCAACATATCGGTCCGCGTTCCGACGGAGAATGGCTCAGGATATTAGGAAGGTTGTCTAACGTCAAAATCAAAGAGGCGGAAGAAAAAGAGAAAATCGAACCGGGGACCGTTTACGCGGCTCCGCCTAACTACCATTTATTGATTGAAAGAGATAGGACGATTTCTCTTTCCGTAAGCGAACGAGTGAATTTTTCGAGACCTTCCGTAGACGTTTTATTCGAATCCGCTTCCGATGTTTACGGCGATAAACTGATCGGAATCGTTTTAACTGGCGCCAATTCGGACGGTGCAAAGGGTTTAAAAAGAATCAAGGACAACGGCGGTTTGGCGATCGTTCAAGATCCGTTAACGGCGGAGTTCGCATTGATGCCGGAGTCCGCTATCGGAGCGGTGGGCGTGGATTGTATTCTTTCTTTGGAAAAGATCGCGGAACTATTGATAAGATTGGATCAAAATAATCCGAACCGAGGGAATACATGACCATTCGAGGAAAACTGATCGTCGGATTTTCCGTCATTCTTGCGATGTTGTTTATCAGCGTCATATTTGTGATCCAGATGATTTCCGATTCGAACAAAAGACTGAAACGGATCGTGGACGTATCCGCAAAAAAAGTAAGTTTATCGCACGAGATATTGATCGGAGTTCTGGAAGCGTCGCGTCACGAGAAAAATATCATCATAGAAGAAGATTATACGAAGATGGGTTATTATAGGGACAGGATCTATAAGGCGGTGGACTCGGTCGATCAAAAGACGATCGAATTACAGGCGTACGCCGATGAAGACGGTTTGAAAATACTGGAGGATTTTAAATCCTTGTGGAGCGCGTATAAGATCGACCTGTCTCAAATCGTATTTCTCGCATTAAAAAATGAAAACGAAAAAGCCTTCGAGATTTCCATTCGTAAAGGTCTTACGATACGGGACTCTATCATCAAAACATTAACTTATCTCGTAAAAAAGAACGAAGATAGAATGCAAATGGATAAACAGGAAAATGAAAGGAGATACTATTTAACCTTTCTTTTTTTGGTCCTGTTGGTTTTGGCGAGTCTTTTGATCGAAGTTACGGTTTCTTATTGGATTATAAATACGATCAGTTTAAGGATTCAGTTTATTGCAAAGGAAGCGGAAAAGATCGCAAGTCGGGAATTTTCGGAGAGCCGTTCGGAAGAAGTTGCGAAAGACGAACTACAAGCCGTGTACGAATCCTTAAATAAAATCCGCGAAAGTTTTAAAGAGATAACGGACAGCGCGAATAACGTGGCCTCCGGAAATTATCTCGTCGACCTCGTACCGAAATCGGAAATGGACGTTTTGGGAAATTCACTGCGTACGATGACTTCCTCTCTCCGAAAAAAAACTCAGGAAAATGAAAAACACAATTGGATCACAAACGGTCAAAATCTTCTCAATGAAAAGTTAAGAGGGGATAAATCCGAGTCCGTCCTTTCAAACGACGTTATCGCTTTTTTATCCAATTATCTTAAGGCAAGCGTGGGAGCGATTTATCTTTGTAACGATCAGTTGTGTACTTTGTCGATTTTCGGGAAATACGGTTTCGCAGCGACGGATCAATCGCATGAAAAGTTCGTTATGAACGAGGGTTTGATCGGCCAAGCGGCATTCGAACAAAAACAAATTCTTTTAACGAATTTAGAGGAAGAATCGATCCGTATTTTGTCCGGGTTAGTCGACACAAAACCGAATCAGATCCTGATCGCTCCGTTTGTATTCGAAGGAAAAACACAGGGTGTGATCGAGTTGGGAAAGTTGGATCCGTTTTCACCTTCCGAAATCGAGTTTATGGAAATTTCCGTTCAAAGTATCGGGATCAGTTTTAATTCTTCCAGAGTGAGGAGACGAGTTCAAGAACTTCTGGAACAAACGCGGGTTCAGAGCGAGGAACTGCAAACTCAGCAGGAAGAATTGAAACAGATGAACGAGGAGTTGGAGGAACAAACTCAGATTTTAAGACAACAACAAGAAGAATTAAGAGTTTCTAATGAAGAATTGGAAGAGCAGACCCGAAGTTTAGAAGTGAAGAATCAGGAAGTGGAATCGGCGAAAAACGATATAGAGCGGAAAACGAAACAATTGGAACTTTCCGGAAAATATAAATCCGAGTTTTTAGCGAACATGTCTCATGAATTGAGAACTCCTTTAAACAGTCTGTTGATTCTTTCCAAAGACCTTGCCGACAATAAAAAGAAAAATTTGGACGAGGAGCAGGTGGAAAGCGCGAACATCATTCATAAAAGCGGACATGATCTTCTGATTTTGATAAACGAAGTCCTGGACTTATCCAAGATAGAATCGGGCAAGATGTCGATTAACGTGGAAAGAGTCGTACTGAAAAAACTTATAAAGGACGTTATCAGCGGATTTAAACGCGAGGCCGCCGAAAAGAAACTCGATCTGGATTTGGTTTTTTACGAGGATTTGCCGGAGGTGTTGCGAACCGATCCCAATCGTCTGAGTCAGATTCTGAAAAATTTAATCTCAAACGCCTTGAAGTTTACGGAACGCGGTAAGATTCTACTGGAGATTAAAAGGCAGGATTCGGACGGAATTCTTTTTTCAGTAATCGATTCCGGAATCGGAATCCCGGAGGAAAAACATTCGGCGATTTTTGAAGCGTTCCAACAAGCGGACGGAAGTACGAGTAGAAAATACGGAGGAACCGGGCTCGGGTTATCGATTTCCAAAGAACTTGCCAGGTTATTGGGAGGCGAAATTTTTCTTAAAAGTAAGGTGAATGAAGGTTCCACGTTTTCATTATTACTCCCGATCGAAACCAAAAAACAAGAAGCCGCGAGTCCGAAAGAAGAAAAAATCGTTACCGGTTTTGAAATTTTTTCGAATCAAGATCGAAACGAATTTATCAACTATCCCGCGTTAGACGACGATAGGAATCAAATCGAGGAAGGTGATAAAGTTCTTTTGATCGTGGAAGACGATTTAAAATTCGCTTCGATTTTGGTCAAACAGGCCAAGGAAAAAGGGTTCAAGTGTATTTCCGCAGCGACGGGCGAAGACGGTTTGATTCTAACCCGAAAACACAAACCACACGCGATTCTTTTGGACTTGGATCTGCCCGGAATAAACGGACAATCCGTATTGAACGAATTAAAGACGGATCAATCGGTTAGACATATTCCAGTTCACGTAATTTCCGCAAAAGAACATTCCCTCGAACTCATTCGAGGAGGAGCGGTGGAGTATATTAGAAAACCCGTAAATAAGAAAAGGTTGGACGAGGCTTTCAATCGGATGGAACATTTTATCAGCAGGAAGATGAAAAATCTTTTGATCATCGAAGACGACGAAAGTTCGAGAAAGATGATGCGGAAATTGATCGGAAACGGGGACGTGAAATGTTTCGAAGCGGGTTCCGGCAAGGAAGCGCTTCGGATTTACGGCGAAAATTATTTCGATTGTATCGTTTTAGACATCGGTCTTCCCGATATGAGCGGTTTCGATTTGATCTACGAAATGGAAAAGATCAAAGAAGGACAAATTCCTCCGATCATCATTTATACGGGTAGGGAACTCACAAAAGAGGAAGACATAGAACTTCAGAAATATTCGGAAAGTATCATCATCAAAGGGATCAAATCCGAAGAAAGACTTTTGGACGAAACCGCTTTGTTTCTCCATAGAATGATAGACAACCTTCCGGAATCGAAGCAGAATATCATAAATAGTTTATATGATAAGGACGCCGTTTTGTCTCATAAGAAAATTCTTTTGGTGGACGACGACATGAGAAACATTTTCGCGTTATCGAAAATGTTGAATGAAAAAGGAATGAACGTTTTAAAGGCGGAAAACGGAAAAAACGCCTTGGAAATTCTTTCCGAAAACGAGGACGTCGATTTGATTCTTATGGACATTATGATGCCCGAGATGGACGGATACGAGGCGATGAAAAAGATCCGATCCGATTCAAAATATAAAAATCTTACGATTATCGCGCTTACTGCAAAGGCGATGAACGACGATAGACAGAAATGTATCGACGCGGGTGCGAACGATTATATAGCCAAACCGGTGGACATGGAACGACTGTTTTCTCTGATGAGGGTTTGGTTAAGCAAATAGCGGGTTGTTGGAGATCATGAAGATAAGACCTAAGATATTGATAGTGGACGATAAACCTGAAAATTTGATCGCTCTGGAAGTCGTGCTGAAGGATTTGGACGTAGAGTTGATCAAAGCTTTGAGCGGAAACGAAGCGCTGAAGGCGACTCTACATCATGAGTTCGCTTTAGCGTTGTTGGATATACAAATGCCCGAGATGGACGGATACGAATTGGCAAGTATCATGAGGGAAGAAAACAAAACCGCGCATTTACCTTTCATTTTTATTTCCGCGGTTTATACGGATAATCTGAACGTGTTTAAGGGTTATGAAAAAGGGGCGTTTAGCTTTATCACGAAACCGTTTCAACCCGAGATTTTGATCGATAAGGTTCGATTTTTTGTGGATAAATATCGTCAGGATATCGCCTTACTCGAATTAAACGAAAGTCTGAGACGGAAAAATTTGGAATTGGAATATTCCAACCGCGAGTTGGACGCTTTTTGTTATTCCGTTTCTCACGATTTGAAAGCGCCTCTGCGCGGCATAAGAGGTTACACTAAGATATTAAACGAAGATTATAGAGAAAAATTGGACGAAGAAGGAGAAAGAATACTCGGTTTGATCATCGATAGCTCCGGAAAAATGAGCAGTCTGATCGATAGTCTTCTGCTTTTATCCAAGTTGGGAAAAAAAGATATGAGAAAAAGTCCGATCGATATGAACGAATTGGTCGGCATGGTGTTGAAAGAATTTCAGGGAGATCTAAAAGACGGAAAAGCGGATTTGGACGTAAAGGAACTTCCGTCCGTTTCGGGTGACGCAGAATTGCTCAAACAAGTTTTGATCAATCTCATATCCAACGCGATCAAGTATTCCTCTAAAAAGGAAAATCCCAAGGTTGAAATCGGAGCTTTGGCGGACGAAAAGGAAATAACTTATTACGTAAAAGACAACGGCGCCGGTTTTAGTATGCAGTACATAGGCAAACTTTTCGGAGTGTTTCAAAGACTCCATGAAAACAGCGAGTTCGAAGGAATCGGAATCGGACTGGCGATCGTTCAGAGAATCGTCCTACGCCACGGAGGTAGAGTATGGGCGGAGGGAGAATTGGAGCGGGGAGCCGTATTTTATTTTGCATTACCAAGATGAGCGAATTTTCCTTTTGACTTAACATTTTGGATCGGAGTATGAAACGTATCCATTCCGTTACGCATTTCGCGCAAACCTCCCTGAATAGTTTTATGTTTAGAGTTTGTCCGCCAACCGTCCGATTTTATCGAACGGTCGCAAGACTCTGTGATTGTTTTAAATTTTGGGACAAATTCTTAGTCTTGAATTTCAAGCGTTGAAATGACATTACGTTTTAATTAAGTATTTTCCTAAGATCTACTTCCTTACAATTCGACACTTGAAGATATTTTGAGAAGGTTTGATCATTAGCACGTTCATTCAGGAAGGTTTCAAAGATTCCTTTAAATTCCACTATGTAATCCAACTCGTAAAATCGCCTTTCCATTCCCCGAGAAAAAGAAAAGTCGCTTTTCCAATTGATTCTTACTCGAATCGGCAAATTGGGCTTTAAGCCGGCTATTTGGAAGTGTTGCCTTTTAGGAACGCCGATATTTTCCCCGTTAAAATATAAGTTTATTTCCTCTGAATTTATTTTCTCAAATTCAAAGATATCAAACTTGAATCTGTTCGCTTTAGAATAGTTGAATGTAATTCCGCCCTTATCATCGTAAAAACTATTCTCCTGAGTTTTCGTCGACGGATGATAATCTAAAATAACGAAAAAATCGGAATCTAAGAAGGACTTATTGTTACTTAGATCCAAGCCGGGATAACGGATGTATTGGTTTTCCATCTTAGCGGTTGCGGACTCAAGACGATCCGGCCAAATTACAACGGGTCTATTTTGGAAACCACGATCGCTTTTCGATAGTATCAGCCGACTTTTAAATATTTGGATTACTACTTTAGGTTTCAATTGATTCTACTTTTATCTTCGGAAGAGATTTTATAAGTTTTTTGCAGCTTAAAATTGAAAGATTCCATTCGGGATAATCTTTTTATTTTCGGTTTGGAAAATGCAAATTCCTTACCGATTGGTGACATGATATTAGAGTTGTTGAAAAATTAATTCTCCATTTGTTTTTGTTTCATTGAAATGGACGATCCAAGCGGTTTTGTTAATCGCGACTATTGAATTTTTCAACAACTCTATCGAATTAAATCCCAAATCTTTGAAATCTAAAAGTATATAATCGTTTTCGCATTGGTTATATCGAACTCGCTTTAAATTAAACCCCAATGACGTCTAACGGAGTTGCAATTAGACGCCGTGCGGTTTAAAAACGATAAATTCATCGAAAGTTTCACTTTTCCGGACGGTCATCAACTTTTGAAAATGGTTTCCGGTTAACCGAATGAATCCGAAATAATCAAGAAATCTACGGAACGTTCTAACCGAATAACATCCATAGGATTCTGAAAATTGATTTGCTTCCGTATTGTCCAACAATTGAGGGAAGGCTTTAAAATATTTTTCAGAGTAAAAATCCGTATTCCTTTCCACATCGCCGTATTTGTGGATTAAAAATAAACTGAACTTATTACCAAACTGTCCTACCATTTTATTGGAATATCCGTCGAAGTAAGACCAATTAAAAGTATTGGCAAATGTATCGAATATAAGCGGGAATATACCGTCGGTTTTGTAGATGTCTCTGCCTTTCGAAGTCAGGGACAAGGTTCCGTTTCTTTTTTTCAATATTCCGGATAGTTCGCAGAGAACTCTCGTCAAAACTATAGAATTTGAATCCGTTTCTTTGGTTAGTTTCGTAAAACCATTTTCAATCAGTTCATCCACAAATATTTTCTGAGAATATAATTCTTTAACCAGAGTCGGAGGCAGATTTCCGGCTTTCGTTAATTTCACTTCGGTTTCGACTTCGATTTGATTTAGAAAATATCTAAGTTGTTTTACCAAAGGGATTTCATTAACGGTCTTATCGTTCGGATTTAATTTGTAAAAAGAGTTTTGCTTTTTCTCATAGAGAATATCGTGCATCTGCCTCGGCGACAAACCGTCGAACTCCTCAAGGCCGGTATTATTGATTTCTTCAATCATTGAATTTATATCTTTTTTCATTTTCGTAATCGATACAATGCTTAACAAAGCGAAAAGCCGGAGTTAGGCTTAAAATAATTTCCGTAAATCGTCTTATCTTCTTCTATATTTTTTAAATTAGTAAATCGTTTCCGATTTGCATTAAAATATGGATCCGTTTCGCCGTCGCCGATAAAAAAAATTATATCTCGCATAAATATTTCATTTCGTATAGTTTTCGCGTCGTTTTTGACGCGAAAAATCGCGGTACATAAAAAAAGGAAGTAGACACTTCCTTTTTTTACGGAACTTAACTTTATTTTATTCTAATATTCAACTTTTTGAAGAAACAATTCTTCCTTTTTCATCTTTAAGGCTTTGGATGCCATATTTTTAAAATCTTCCGGCGGTTCTAAAAGCCCGAGTTCCACCTTAGAGAGAAAAGGAGTGGAGACCTTTAGTTTTTTAGCCATATCGTATTGTTTAATTCCCAATTCCCTACGTTTTGCCCAGAGTCTGTTGGTAAGCCCTTCCGTAAATTCAGGATACACATCCTCAACGGGTTGCTCGTTAAACAATTTTTCAAGAGTTGTTTTCAAATATTTTACGCAGGATTGTTTAAATTTTTCCGTAGGATCCTGGCTTCCTGTTTCGATTTTTGAAAGGTAACTTGGAGAAACTCCGAGCGCTCTCGCCATATCGTATTGTTTTATACCCCGCTTTTTACGGAGCATGTAGATGTGGTTTTTCATTCAATTCCCCTCTCGATCGACAAGGGTATTTTGATTAAAAGTAAATTCAAGAAAAAATTTCCAACAGCTCTAAACAAGATTAGAAATTCATTAATTAGTAAGCCGAAAGGGTTATGATAAATAAGTAGAATAAAAGATGAAAGTAAGAGAATACAAAAACGATGATTGGAAAAGAAATTTTAAGTTATGAAAGACGAATGAAGTAAACCGAATGAAATAGGCCGAAATAATAAATTCAATTTTCTGAATATGTTTGCGGGATTTTTTTTCCGGTTTTGAATTGTTTGTTTTGTAAAGAAAGTATATGAGGAATGTCTCAAAGTATCGTGGACTGATGACTGCGCGGCCGCCGGAGCGCCGAACACGGTTGTATCGACCTCGTTTTGATGTATAACTCAAAAAGCCCCGGCTTGAAAACCGAGGCTTTTTATAATCTTAGATTTGTCCGGGTTTTAAACTTTCGGAGGCGATCTTGAATTCGTTTTCGGATTTCAATTTCGCCAAGTAGTCTTGAAAGATGGACTGCTTTTTGGCTTCGACTAACTCTTGTTTGATTCTATCCCTTACTTTACCGAAATCTTCCGGAACTCTTTCGTTCGGATTTGCGGAAGAGGGTTTGGAATACGCGTAGAGTTTTCCGGCTTCATAAGTGTCTCTGATTTCCTTTTCGGAAATATTCACGTCCGAATCGATGGAACGATTGCGGATCAGCATAAAAAGAACGGACCTTCCGAGCAACGGGAGCGTTTTCTTAAATTCTTTTGTGTCTTTGAGAGATTGAACTTCTTTGGATTCCGAGGAGATTCGGATCGGAAGATAGATTTGAGTGTAAAACGAAAGTTGATCGTTTTTTTCCTCTTCCGGAGACGTTTTGCGTTTTTGAAGGATCGGAGCGATTTTATTGAATTCCACAAGAAGATCCTTAAAGGAGAACTTCGCGCCGCTTCGATCTTCGAAAAGAATCGTATCGGATTTTAGTCCTTTGATAAAGTCGGGAGTCAGGTCTACGATTTTTAAACCGCTTTTTACTCTGAGTCCGTCCATTTCCTTCTTCCACGCCTCTTTTAAAAAACGATTTCCGTAGTGTTCTGCGGTTTGATTCGCTCTTTCGTTTACGACCAAGTCGGAATAAAATTTCGCCGCGTTTTTTTCCTCTTCCGTAATTCCTTCTTTGGAAACGTTTTTCACGGCGAGGTTCTTCAGTTTATCCAATTCGTTTTGAAAAAATTTATCGATCTTCTTAGGATAAATCTTTTCGATCCTTTCCACTTTAAGAATATAATAATTTCCTTGTGCTTCCTTAAGAATGAATTCCCCTTTTTTATCGGAGGCTTCTTTAAGAATCGCGGTAAACGGATCGTCTCCACAATTGATACAATGCGGTTCTAGTTTTCCTCCGATCGCTTTTCTTTGCGCCTCGTCCGTGTTCTTAGAGATGAACTCCGCGATTTCTTTATCGGATTTGATTGTTTGAATTTGTTGGAGTAGGGAATTGGCCTTTGTCGTCGCGTCGGTTCCCGCTTTTACAAAGAGAATTCTTCCGAATGCGAACTGAAGCATTCCCGAAGAGAGTAGTTTTTCGGAGAATTGTTTTCGATAATCGTTGAATAGGACCTGAGGTTCGACAAAACCCATAATTCTCGCGTATTCGTCTTTCGTGACTACGTTTGAGTCGTTATTCTTGGCTTCGGCGATTTTTTGAATTCCGATTTCTTCCACGATCTTCGCTTGAGTCGCGATCGAGGCGCTGTTTGGATCGGGTTCTATGCCGCGGAGTTTGTAATACGCTCTCAGTTCTTCGCGTGTTACGGTTCCGGATTTAAAGGAAGCGAGTACGTCCGAGTCCCTGCTGCAGTTTAAGGCAAAGGTTACGAGTAGGGAAAGAATGGTTAGAGATAGAGTTTTTTGTTTCATGAAATTGTGTCTTTTACTTTTAAGTCTTAGTATTTGTGAATTGTCTTTCGAGTTGTTTGCGGTTTGGGATCCGGGATTTCCACGGAGATTTCCCGAGTTAGGTTTTTTTCTCGGGAACTGTATAAGTTTTTCATCTCGACGGGGGAAGATTTTCCGGAGTTTTTTACGAGCCCGATTTTACCGGGTTCTTCTTTGATTTTTAAAGAGAGAATTTCGGCCTTTCCGGATTCTAAATTCGTCATTTCCTTTCGGATGGAATCTTTTAGAATTTCCGAATAGTCCCGGTCCGAGGAAATCCGTTCCTGAATTTTTCCCAATTCGAGTATGTCTCGGTCCACTTCTTCAATCTTTCGAAAAAGATGCGCTACCTTTACCTTCATACTTTAATCCCAACGTTGATCTTTTTGGATTCTATGTCCGTTTGCAAGAATGAAAATAAATGGAAATACGAAAAATTCAGAACTCCTTGAGAAGGTTCTACGAACAAGACACAAAGAACGAGAAAAACGAAGAAGAAAGTTTTGAGATTGTTCTTTTGGGTACACAAATGCAAAAATCCTAAAATACAGGTCAGAATTCCGGACTTGATCACATAGAGAAAGCCGATTTTATTCCAGAAATGGAAATCCCACGGAACCATCTTAAATCCTGCGATCAAAAAAAATAAGATGAACAACCCTTTGGGGAGCTGAGTTTTATCCTTTAAAAATTCGGTTTCCGAGACGAACTCCGTTTTTTGAAAATCATCTTTATCTCTTTTTAAGAAGAGAATTCCGCAGCAGTGAATGCACAATAGATCGAGAAGATCGCCGGGTGTGGAACCGTCCAAACCGCCGATTGCAAGAAAAATCAAGGTTAAAACCGAAAGCGGAAGTACAAAACGGTCGACTTTGTTTGAGATCTCTTTTTTACGATAGAAGATTACGGCAAGACTTAAGACGACTGCGCCCGGTGATAAAAAGGAATAGGACCTTAAAATCAAAAATAGAACGGATAAGAATAGAAAAACCATTTGTCTTAGGAAGAAACGCTTATAGATTGTCTTTCCGAGCATTATGATTCTGAACGAAATCATCATTTCTATGGAAAAAATCGACAACGTTCAGATTATGAAACTTCAGGGTTCCATCAACTCATTTACGGAAAAAAAATTCAAGGATCAGCTTTCGGTTTCGATCCGTTCCGGTCCCGTGATTTTGGATCTGGAAGAAGTCAGTTTGATTTCTTCCCGCGGAATTCAATCTTTGAAAGAAATGAATCAATTGAGTTTTACTTCTCGCAACAAATTGGTTTTGATTCATCCGACCGAATCGGTTCGGAATGCGATCAAGATGGCGGCTCTCTACGGACTTTTTTTAATCGCACCGGACGAGGAATCCGCGCTGAAAATGACGATGAAAAATAGGTAGGATATAAGTGACAAGTTTCAACTACGCGCGTAAATTCTGGCATCTTCTCGGATTGACGGTTCCTGTCTGTTACTACTTGGACGTTTTTCAAGGAGCATTCGGACTTTTGAATGCGACCCGCGCGGTTGTTTCCGCCTCTTTGGTGTGTTGTCTCGGAATGATTTTATTATTCGAATATCTTCGTTTTCGGTTTTCGGGTTTTCAAAAATTCTTTTTATCGATCCTAGGAATTTTGATGAAGGAAGAGGAAAAAACGAGATTGAACGGAACCGTTCCTTATTTTATTTCCTGCACGTTCGTAGTGTTTTTGTTTCCTCCGGAAATTTCCATTCTTTCCATGCTTTTTTTAGTCATCGGAGATCCGACCGCCGCCTGGGTCGGTACGTTTTACGGTAGGCGCCGATTTTCCAACGGCAAGTCCGTGGAAGGGATCGTCGCTTTCATCGTCGCCAGCACGATCGTTGGTTTTGTTTTTATGTATCTTTTCGAAACTTCCGGTAAGGGAAATTTTTTGAAAACAGAGGATTTTGTATTTTATAATAATCTAATTTTCTTAACTCCTGCGATTTTGATTTCCGCGGTTACGGAACTTTATTGCGGGACGTACTGGAACGGGATCGTGGACGATAATCTTTTGATTCCCGCGGTTTCCGCTCTCGTTTTGGGTTTTACCGCCTGGTTGCTTTTGGGAGTGGAGCCTTCCTCCATTTTCTTAAATCCGGCGGAGTTGTTTTTAAAGATCTGATTGCTGCGTCTAAAAAACTCGCGCCGGTAGTATTCGTAATCTTTAATATATCCATATCAAGATATGTGCTTATTTTAAAGAACTCTTTTAGAGATTAAGAGTTTGTCCCAAATCCGTCCGATTTTATCGGAATGTCCGCAAATCTCTGCGATTGTTTTGAGTTTTGGGGACAGGTTCTAATTAAAACTACGACTAATTTATTGCCGTTTCGGATAACGAAGCGCACTTCTCGAAGTGGCGAGCCAGGCCGCTTGTGCGCGAAGGAACGAGGACGTTCGCGAAAGTTATTTCCAATTGTATGTTTCTATGTTTAAACCGTCTTTTTTGGCAAGTAGGTTAGAGTCAATAGAGTCGTTGAAAAATTAATTCTCCAGTTGTTTCTGTTTCATTGAAACGGAAGATTGAAGCAGTTTTGTTAATTGCGACCATTGAATTTTTCAACAACTCTAATATAGAAAAACATTATCTATCCCGTAATAGGAGATCGGATGCGGAAACTTTCGAGTTCGATTTTAAAGGGATTCCTGATTTAGCCGATTTGTCTTTAATTGGAAGTTGTATGAATCCTTTTTCAACAAGAAGATACATTTTTTCAATTGTAGATTTTTACTGGATCGGCTCTCTGATTAGCCTTGCAATCGGTTGTTCTGTCACTACCACTTCACTTCCACGTTTGGCTTTATCTAAATATTCACTTAGCTTTGCTTTAAGATCTCTTACGCCAACGTAAACCATGATAGAGGCTTCCAAAAGATAGTTACATTTTTACGATACCGGTTCCTTACGAAAATGGAAACGCTAAAAACACCGGACTTTTTTACCTTCATTCGTAACTCCTCCATTTTTGAAAATTTTACGCTCGCTACTTTCACCCACCGATCCGGATGAAATAGAATGTCCAAAATATTGTGTCTAAACGCGGGATTTGTGCTCAAGTTGACGGTACTCTATTTTATAAGGATCGGTAAGAGCGATTGGCATGAACTTGTCGCACACTTCTTCACTTGTAGGGCGCCGGAAATTCTGCGCTTAAATTGACGGCATGGGGAAAAATCCAAGCTTTCATCCAAGAAACGGCGAAAAGTATTTTGCTTTCCAGACTAGGCCCGCGGCGAAAATCATCTAAGTGTAACCCTCATGAGTGATAAGCAGCAATATATCCGTAACTTTTCCATCATCGCCCATATCGACCACGGAAAATCCACTTTGGCAGACAGACTTTTGGAAATCGGTCACGTTACGAACGACCGAACCAAAAAGGATCAGATCCTGGATTCTATGGATATCGAAAGAGAAAGGGGAATCACAATCAAGGCCAACAACGCCACCTTTGATTATCTCGCAGACGACGGCCATACATACACGATGAACCTGCTCGACACTCCCGGCCACGTGGATTTTACATACGAAGTTTCCCGATCTCTCAAAGCCTGCGAGGGTGTCCTTTTGATTGTGGACGCAAGTCAAGGAGTGGAAGCTCAGACCCTGGCGAATCTGTATCTCGCGATGGAACAGGACTTGGAAATTCTTCCGGTCATGAACAAGATCGATCTTCCGGCTGCGGACGTTGAAAAAACGAAAATTCAAATCGAAGAAAGTTTAGGTTTGGACGCGGATAAGGCCGTTGCGATTTCCGCAAAAACCGGACTGAACGTAAAGGAAGTTCTCGAACAGATCACAAAACAAATTTCTCCGCCGAAAGGAGATCCGAACGGACCTCTCAAAGCCTTGATCTATGATTCTTATTTCGATCCGTATATGGGTGTTGTCATTAAGATCCGAGTTTTTGACGGAAGAATCAAAAAGGGAGATCGTTTTCTCATCATGAGTACGGGAAAGGATTTTACCGTAAACGAAGTCGGAATCAACCGAATCACACTGACCCCGACCGATGGTCTCGGAGCCGGAGAAGTCGGGTATCTCATCGCAGGGATCAAAAAAGTTTCCGACGCAAAGACGGGAGACACGATCACTTTATTTTCCAATCCTACAAAGGAATCCATTCCCGGTTACAAAGAAGCAAAGCCGATGGTTTTCTCCGGACTCTATCCGATCAACGGAGAGCAGTTCGACGAGCTCGTGGACGCGATCGAAAAATTGAAACTGAACGACGCCGCTCTTGTGTTTGAAAAAGAAAGTTCGATCGCACTCGGTTTCGGTTTTCGCGTGGGTTATCTCGGACTGCTTCACATGGAGATCGTTCAGGAAAGATTGGAACGAGAATTCAATCTGGATCTGATCACGACGGCGCCTTCGGTAAAATACATCATTCGCAGTAAGAACGGGGAAGTGGAGGAAATCGACAATCCTTCCCGTTTTCCGGAACCCATTACGATCGAATCCACGGAAGAACCTTACGTCAAAGCGACCGTGATCACTCCGAACGAATACGTGGGTAATATCATGGCCCTCGCGATGGATAAACGCGGGATCGGGTTGGATACCGTGTATCTCACTCAGGATAAGGTTCAATTGACTTACGAACTTCCTCTTGCGGAGCTTATATTCGAATTTTATGATAAACTCAAGTCTTTTACGAGAGGTTACGCTTCTCTGGATTACGAGCCTTCGGGTTATAAGGTTTCTCAACTCGTGAAAATGGATATCCTCGTAAACGGAGAACCCGTGGACGCTCTTTCCATGATCGTTCATAGGACGAAGGCGGAACAAAGAGGACGTGAGATCATCGAAAAACTAAAAGATCTGATTCCCAGACATCAGTTTATGATTCCGATCCAAGCCGCCGTCGGAGGAAAAATTCTCGCGAGAGAAAGTATTTCCGCGCTTCGTAAAAACGTGACGGCGAAATGTTACGGCGGGGACATCACCCGTAAGAAAAAACTCTTGGAGAAACAAAAAGAAGGGAAAAAGCGAATGAAACAGATTGGAAACGTGGAAATTCCTCAGGAAGCGTTCTTGGCCGTTTTAAAAACGAGCAATTGAGTTTTAGGACGCGCAGGCGTTGTCTTTTCTCCGTTTTTTGGAGAAGGTTCGGGATCGTTTCTAAGGTGGTTTGCGGTGATTGTAGCAGATAATTGTTTTGGTGTAATCTGCCAAAATCGTTTCTGCTTTCGCGTGATTTTCATAACAATGATTTATTGAGTTGTTTTAAGATTTTTGATTTCGTTGTCTTAAAAATTGATTTTAGAGTTTTCATTCTAAAATTTATTCTAAAAAAAAATCCTCTGCTACAAAATCGATCAGGCGTAGCTAAAAAAGGCCGGAGAACATTGACTTTTGGTAATGTCTTTTTTTCCATTGAACGATTTTAAAGCACAACTTCTATCCGATCTCGATCGAACTTTGATTCAACCGATCGTTTCCAATTTTCAAACGGAGCTTTCGATTCTTCGGGACGATCGTCTTGCATTCGGAATGGGAACCAAGTTCCGAAAATTTTCGGGAATACATTCCGCATTAGAAAAAAAGAATGTCCGAAGCGTGATTTTGCAAGGGGAGTTGCACGGCAATGCGCTCGCCGCCTTTGCGTTTCTATTTCGTAATTTCGGGTATCACGTTCATACAATCTGTTACACAAGAGATCCGAATCGAAGCGGAGCGAATTCTATTTTTGTAAAAAGGAATTCACATTTCATCCAAGTATATAATTCCAGATCGGAATGGAAGAATGCAGTAGGACGGATATCCAGCAACGCTAAATCAGGAGGCGTGAGTTCGCAAGAATTCCTCAACGCCGAATCGGAAATTGCGAATGAACGCGAAGTTTGCGCGTATATCGTTCCAATCGACGATTTAAAAAATACGAATGCAGACGTAAGTTTGATTCCGGAATACGGACTGAGCCGAACGGCGCTGAACGGTTTGGATTCTCTTTGGAAACAAATTCCGACGGAAAAATACGATCGCCTCGTTTTGGATATCGGGTCGGGACTTACTTGGTTGTCTGCAAAACTTTTTTTTCAGAATCGGATGGATGTCGTAGGCGTTTGTGTCGGTCTTCCTAAAAAGAAAATGATTGATTGGCTGAAAGAAAAACAAAACTGTCTGGGTTTCGAAACGTTTTCAATCGAAGACTCGGCTGTTTTTGAATCCGAGTTTGTCGGCGGTTTCGGGTCTACGAATTTAAATATTTTAGAATATTGTAATTCTTTTTATTTGCGGCACAAGATCCCGATCGAACCGATCTACTCGGGAAGAACGCTTTATACAATCGAACAAAAAATGGCAAGCGGAGAATGGAAAGGGAAGACTCTCTATCTGCATCAAGGCGGACTCTGGAATTTTCTGGATTCTTTGCCGTTATCGAAAAACGTTTCCTGAAATCGATTGGGCAATAATTTTCTTACAGCGCGTCCCAAAACTCTATTATACTTTATCGGAAAGATCAAGCGGCAAGGTTCTATCCCGGTTTTGGGACAGAACCTTATGTGATAAAAAATGGAAATGTTTTTTTCGGATTTTACGACGGAGTTCCAGTCCGCTTCTACGATTGCGGTTTCCTTTTTTTCTATGATGTTCGTGATTCGAAAAATTTGACTCTTTACTGATTCCTATAAAATTGAGGGCCGCTTATTTTATCGCAAAATACGGTTTCTATACAAAATATTAGGTATTTTATTATATAGTTATGAGTAATAAATTTTTGCCGGCCGGCATGCGTCTCATAAGATCTTCGAAACTGCCGATTGTAATCGTTTCGGTCAATGCGTTTGGACATTCGATTTATTGAATATAGGGACGAAGGATCGTTTCGAATTCCTCCCGTTCCAATACGAAATCGGTGAACAACTTTGAATATGTTTCAACTAAAAAGTTGAATATAACATTTTGATTTTTAAAATCGACGGACTTGTTTTCTGAATTTGTAAGAATGGAATTGGAATTCAAAAAACAAATTTTTGCGATGAATTCTCAATCCAAATAATCGGAGATTAGTCTTTGAATTTTGAGATCACTTTCGAGTCCGATTAAATACGGCCTTGCTCCTTCGCGTTTCATGATAAGAAGGCTTTCCGCTGCGATTTCTTCCAGACCTTCTTTTGAATGTAAATAACCGGAGAGAATTTTAGAAAGTTCCTCGGACTTAAATCTGGAAAAAATTTTTAGAACTTTTTCTTGGATCTCTTTGGAATCGGTTTTTAAAAATCGAGTCAAAGGCTCATAGTCGTTGATTTTCGGACTGAAGGAAAGTATGTCATCGATCGAAGCGAGAATCGAAAGTTTCTCTTCGATAGTGCGGGTCTGATTGAATTGAGAAATCAAAGAATAATATTTATTTTCCCGCAGTCGATTTTGAAAAGGCCAACCTTTCGGTAAACAAGCGGGGCAAAGGCATCTCGGTTTTGTGCGCGCTTCCGGAAAATAACGCCATCCGATCGTTTGTGGAAGTCCTTTGATTTTTACGATTTCTTTTTTTGTTACTTTTCGCGGTAAAATTACCTGAAAACCGAAAGGATCCTCGATTGTCCTGAGCGTTTGAATCGACTCGATTGCGGAAGAAGTTGTCAGTTCCGAATCGTATCTCCCGGACCATAGCGGTTCCGAATCCGGAATTCTAAAATAGATTCCGATTATAGGGCCGTTTGAAAATCTTTTGATTTCTCTCAACCATTGATGTGTGATCGAAAAATCCGGAATCACGGGCATACAAAAAATTCCCATAGGAATCTTCTCATAATGAATCGGAGAAGTTTTGATACCCGAACGAAGGATCGGATTTTTGTTTTTCAGGGAAGTGAGGTGTAAGAAAATACTCATTTCATATTCCGACTTGAAGTTCGTTACAACCAAAATTTTTCAGAGACATTTTGTTGAACCAAGTGTAAACGTGCGGTCTTCTAAGTTCTTCTATCAAAAAAAGCCGCCTTGTTGAAAGACGGCTTTTTAAAAACGTTTTCTCTTTTTTCGAAAAGGAAAGAGAAACTAAAAAATTTTAAGAAAGAATATAATCTCGGTTTAACGTCCGGATAAAATCTCTCTTGATGGACTTGGGACAAACGGCTTCGCACTCGTATTGGTTGGTGCAGTTTCCGAAACCTTCTTCGTCCATCGCGTGGATCATCTTTTTCACGCGTTCTTTTTGTTCCACTTTTCCCTGTGGTAAAAGACCTAGGTGCGTGATCTTCGCGGAAACGAAAAGCATCGCGCTTGCATTCTTACAAGAAGCAACACAAGCCCCACATCCGATACAAGTCGCCGCGTCCATCGCGATGTCCGCGTCTACTTTAGGAATTGGGTTTGCGTTTGCGTCGGGCGCTCCACCCGTGTTTACGCTGATAAAACCGCCGGATTGGATGATTCTATCAAACGCGCTTCTGTCCACGACAAGATCCTTGATCACAGGAAAAGCCTTGGCTCTCCAAGGTTCCACGTAAACGGTATCACCGTCTTGGAAGGAACGCATGTGCAACTGACAGGAAGTGACTCCCTGATGAGGTCCGTGCGCTTGCCCGTTGATCATCAGGTTGCAGGAACCGCAGATTCCTTCCCGACAGTCGTGTTCGAACGCGATCGGGTCTTCTCCTTTTGTGATCAGTTCTTCGTTGACTACGTCCAACATCTCCAAGAAAGACATGTTCGGGGAAATATCTTTTGCGTCGTAGTCTACGATCTTTCCTTTCTTTTCTCCGCTCTTTTGTCTCCAGACTTTGAGTTTCAGATCCATTATTTATAACTCCTTGTAGCGAGGTGAACGTTTTCGAACTCCAGTTTTTCCCTGTGTTCGGTTGGTTTTTTGCCGACTCCGTTGAATTCCCAAGCGGTTGCGTGGCAGAACTTATCGTCGTTCCGTTTTGCCTCTCCTTCTTCTTGGTATTCTTCTCGGAAGTGGCCTCCGCAGGATTCTTCCCGAGTCAGTGCGTCGAGGCAGAGGAGTTCTCCGAATTCCAAGAAGTCGGCGACTCTTCCCGCTTTTTCAAGGGATTGATTGAGTTCGGCTCCGCTTCCGGGAACGTTTACGTTCTGCCAGAATTCTTCTCGGATCTTCGGAATTTCGGCTAACGCTTCTTTCAAACCTTTATCGTTACGCGCCATTCCGCATTTGTCCCACATCAGTTTTCCGAGTTGTCTATGAAAAGAATCCACGGTTCTTTTTCCTTGGATGGAAAGAAATTTTTTCGTGGTTTCTTCGGCGTCGTTCAAAGCTTTTTTGGCTTCTGGATGATCTTCTTTCGGATGAGAATTGAATCCCGCTCCCGCGAGATAGTTTCCGATTGTGTAAGGAAGAATGAAATATCCATCCGCGAGTCCTTGCATGAGCGCCGAAGCTCCGAGTCGGTTGGCTCCGTGATCGGAGAAGTTCGCTTCTCCGACTACAAAAAGTCCCGGAAGGTTACTCATCAAATTGTAATCCACCCAGAGTCCGCCCATTGTGTAGTGAACCGCGGGATAAATTCTCATCGGTTGTTTGTATGGATTCTCGCCAGTGATCTGCTCATACATCTGGAAAAGGTTTTCGTAACGATCTCGAATTTTAGGTTCTCCTAATCTACGAATTGCATCCGCGAAATCCAGATAAACACCTTGTCCGGATTCTCCCACACCGAGTCCGGCGTCGCAGGCTTCTTTGGCCGCGCGGGATGCGATGTCTCTTGGAGAAAGGTTTCCGTAACTCGGATACTTTCTTTCTAAATAATAATCTCTTTCTCCTTCGGGGATATCCGCAGCATTTCGTTTATCACCTTTGTTTTTGGGAACCCAGATTCTTCCGTCGTTTCTGAGAGACTCGGACATCAGAGTCAGTTTGGATTGGTGATCTCCGGAAACCGGAATACAGGTCGGGTGAATTTGCGTATAACAAGGGTTTGCGAAGAAGGCGCCTTTTTTGTGAGCCTTCCAAGTTGCGGTTACGTTACAACCTTTTGCGTTTGTAGAAAGGAAGAATACGTTTCCGTATCCGCCCGTTCCCAACACGACCGCGTCCGCCATGTGCGTGGAAAGTTTTCCCGTTACAAGATCACGAACCACGATTCCTTTGGCGTGACCGTCGACTACGATGAGTTCGACCATCTCGGTTCTCGGATACATCTTCACGGCTCCGAGTCCGATCTGACGAGAAAGTGCGGAGTAGGCTCCTAACAAAAGCTGTTGTCCGGTTTGACCTTTTGCGTAGAAGGTTCTGGAAACCTGCGCTCCACCGAAAGAACGGTTGGAAAGATGACCGCCGTATTCTCTCGCAAAAGGAACACCTTGCGCGACACACTGATCGATGATGTTTGCCGAAACTTCCGCAAGACGATGCACGTTAGCCTCTCTTGCACGGAAGTCTCCGCCTTTCACTGTGTCATAGAACAATCTGTGAACGGAGTCCCCGTCGTTTTGATAATTCTTAGCCGCGTTGATACCGCCTTGTGCGGCGATACTGTGCGCACGACGAGGGCTGTCTTGAAAGCAGAATGTTTTTACGTTGTAGCCGAGTTCTGCGAGAGTCGCGGACGCGGACGCGCCTGCGAGACCGGAACCCACTACGATGATATTGAATTTTCTTTTATTGGCCGGATTGACTAGTTTGATATCGGCCTTGTGATTGGACCATTTTTTCTCAATCGGTCCGTCTGGAATTTTAGAATCTAAACTCATGAAAGTTTCTCCAAAGAATTACGGATGAACGTATCCCAGCCAAATCGAAAGCGGGATAGAAGTGTTTCCAACGAAAATGAACAGAGCAAACAGAATCGCTCCTGCTTTGATCTTCCCGCTTAAGAAAGGAGTAGAGAGTCCCAATGTCTGAAATACGCTGGCGACGCCGTGACTGATATGAGAAGCGAGTAAGAACATCGCGAAGATGTAAGAGCCCGCGACGATCGGATTTTGAAAACCGAGAACCACCATCATAAAGACGTCGTGTCTTCCTTTGGAATCCGTCATTGCAAACTGATCCGGATTGGTGACGCCTAACGTAAAGTGGAGAAGGTGATAGACGATAAAGGAAAAAATTAAAAGTCCCGTGAGAGCCATGGTTCTGGAAGCAAGACTCGCTTGAACCGTGTGATTCTTTGCGTAGGGAACCGGACGGGCCTGTTTGTTTTCGATGGAAAGTTTTATCGCGTAGTAAACGTGAATGATAAAGCTAACGATCAGAATGATTCTGGCTACCCAGAGAAGGGGTTCAATATCCCTAAGCGATTGGCCGTATGCGTTGATTTTTTCTTGTCCTAGGAAGATCTGAAGATTTCCCAACATATGAACAACCACAAAGCCGAAATAAACAAGTCCGGTCGCCGCCACGAGAGTTTTTCTCCCGATGGATGACCGGAGATATCCAGCCTTAAAATCCATACCATTTTCTCCTGTTTGTTTGGTGGAAAGAATTCATCGAAAATTTTGAATGAACAAAAAAAGATGGGCTTAAAAAAACCTAACTTTCTAAAATGAGAGTAAAAAAGCGAGCTACGACGAAAAGCATTTTTATTTTCAACGGAAAAAATTGATACCGGATCGAAAGTGACGACTCATAAGAATATAATTCAGTACCTAATATTTTGTATGGAAACAGTATTTTGCGATAAAAATTAACGGTACTCGATTTTATAAAGACGAGTAGATTCTTTCTCAATTGGAAATTGGATTCTCGGAAATCATTCCGTTCGAGAATTTTGTGCGTCGCGTTACGAAACGTTTGTGTAAGACCAAGGATAAAAACAATGATTCCATTCGATCCGTTCCAAGCGCTCTATCAAAAAAACAAACGGAAAGGCGCTTCCGACTCGGAAGCAACGAAAGAATTTTCAGAACGTTCTTCCCTTTCCCAAAAATATCCGGACAAAGACGAATCTTTGAATCCTTATTTTGAATTTCGAGGAAGAACCCTTTCTCGAATCGCGTTCGGATGTTATCGAGTCGGACTCGAATCTATCGAACACAAAAAGGCGTTGGAACTTTCGTTTGCACAGGGATTCAACGTAGTCGATACTTCTTCCAATTATGGAAACGGAGAAAGCGAAAGTTTGGTCGGAAAGGTTCTCCGAGAGAAAATAGAAACCGGAACCTTGAAACGAGAAGACGTGTTCATCGTCACAAAGGCCGGATATATACAAGGAAGAAATCTTCAGATCGTTTCCGAACTCGAAAAAATAAACAAAGAGTTTCCGGAGATCACGTATTATTCCGAAGGATGTTATCACTGCATTCATCCGGAATTTTTGGAAGATCAATTGGAACGTTCTCTCAAACGATTGGGTTTGGAAACCGTGGACTTGTTTTTACTTCACAATCCCGAATACTTTTTAATGGATCGAGAGAAACATAACGTTCCCCAAGAAAAAGCAACCGAACAATATTACGAAAGAATTAAGAACGCGTTTCGATTTTTAGAACAAAAACGAAAAGAGAAAAAGATTCTCTACTACGGAATTTCATCCAACACCTTTCCCGAGAACCCCGAAAAATATACGGCGACTTCGCTTATCAAAATACTACAAATCGCAAAAGAAATTCAAAACGAACTCGGATTGGAAGAATCCGGTTTTGCTGCGGTTCAGTTTCCCGCCAACCTTTTGGAAAGAGGATTTTTGGAACCTAGGTTTCAAGGAAAGACGCTCGTGGAACTCGTCCATGAAAACGAACTTTTACCTTTGGTCAATCGACCGTTGAACGCGATTTCAAACACAGGAAACATCCGGAGGCTTTCCTACGATCCTTCCAAACAAAACGAGGAAGTAATCAAACTTCTCAAGGAAGAATTGAATACGATTTATGAAAGGGAGGAACGTTTGCTTACGATTCTTTCTCTGAATTCAACCAAACATACTTTTCGAACGGTCACTGAACCGTATTTGGATTCGTTTCAAAACCAGGATCACCTGAATTTTTTTTTGGAAAGAACGGCGGTTCCGATCCTGCAACAGCTTATCTCGCAGGTCGAAAAAGTGGGCGGCGTGGAAAAACAATCGGAATATATCGAATTCTTAAACAAAGCCCTTTCGATTTTGGAACGATACGTGTTTCAAAAAAACATTCGAGACCGAAGCGAACTCTATGAGAAAATTCTAAAGTATTATCCCGGATACAAGGATTGGAATCTTTCCGGGATCGCACTTCACTTACTACATTCTTCTTTGGGACAGGGAGTGGTTTTACTCGGAATGCGGAGGGAAGAATACGTGCGAGACGCGATCCTTTCCTTTGCGGCGCCTTTGACTCAAATTCAAAATCAGGATTGGAAACGTTTTGAAGTTTGATCCGGAAATCGTGGCCCTTTTCGAACATATCACAGAGACGAACGATCCCGAACGGACGATCGACTTCGCTTATACGAACGCGGAGCGACTTTTTCGCGAAGGAAAGTATTTCGAGGCTCACGAGGTTCTGGAATTTCAGTGGAAGAAGGACTTCGGACCGAGAAAAACTTTTTTACAGGGAGTCATACAACTTTCGGTTTCTCTTCATAAGATATTTGTCAAACCCAACGCGCGGGGATCCAGAATGCAGGCGGAAAAGGCAAAAGAAAAGTTCGAAATCGTGTTACATTCGGCCGCCTTAAGCGAGGTAGGCAGACGAGAAACGTTAGACATGCTTTCGGCCTTGGATAATATTTTGAACCTCTACGACGACGGGGACGAAGTTCATCCCGAAAAAGTTTCCGCTTTCTGTATTCCTCGTCTTCCGAAAGATTGGCGGGAAATATTTAGGGGCTGACATGAGCGAAATTGAAAGCGGTTTTTTTCAATCCGGCGGGTACAATCTTTCTTACAAGATTCATAAAAACGGAATGGAACATTCGATTCTTCTCTTTCACGGATTTCAAGACGCATCGGATACGTTTCTCTATCAGTTCCCGTTCTTATCCGAACATTTCGATATATATCGATTTGATTATAGAGGTCACGGAGATTCGGATTGGCTCCGAGAAGGAAATTATCATTTCATCCAAACTCTTGTGGACGTGAAAACGTTTGTCTCCAAATTTCTTCCCGAAAAATTTCATATTCTCGGACATTCGATGGGAGGAGGAATCGGCGCTCGTTTTGCTGGAATTTATCCGGAAAGAATTCAGAGCCTTGTTTGTCTGGAAGGATTCATGTCGATCCAATCCCCCGAGTTCGAAAGAAAACGTCTTAAGGTTTGGCTGGATACGTTGGAGAACAACGAGGTCGGAACCAAGGAAAAAAAGAACAAAAGTTTTTCGAGTATCGACGAACTTACACTTCGACTCAAACCGGTTTATCCTCGATTGGATTTGGAAAAGGTTCGGGATTTAGCGAGTTATCTTTCCAAAAAAACGGATTCCGGTTATCAATGGAAAAACGATCCGTTGTATAAGAGAGGTTTTCCTTTCGTTTTTTCTCCGTATTTAACCCGTCATCTCTGGGAATGTATTTCATCTCCCACACTCGTCATCTACGGAAAAGAAACGCATTTGATACCGGAAAATCGGGAAGAGATTTTATCTCATTTTAAACATTTGGAATATATAGAAATGGAAAACGCGGGACACAACATGCACCACGATCGACCCGAAGAATTGGAAACGTTGTTAAACGAATTCTATACCAAACACGGTTTTATTCCCAAAGTCTAAGAAGTTTAAAAGAAAGATTACGTTGGAAGAGATTCGGCTTGGAGCCGACCAAAATTCGACGGTTGAAAGTTTGGGCGAATCCAGCCCCGGCGCTGCGATCCATAGAGCGGCGCCGCTCGGGTTTTTGGGGCTGGACCGCGCTCTTGGCTACAATCTGCAAAGCAACATGTTGTATGATTGGTATATTCTAAAATACTAATTCTTAAAATCATGTTGCATTGCAGGATTTTCGCTGCGATCGCTTTCGCATTGGTTATACGGAATTCACTCTGGATTCCGATTGTATATTCGTTTTGAATCTTGTAAAACCCGAACGTCTTTACTCAATAACTACATAAAAACAGAATCGGAGCCCCGCCTTTAAAACGGGATTCGTTTCAAAATTCATGGTAATCTATCGTTATATTTTGTGTGATGCACACAGATACGACAAATGTCATAATTTGTGCTAAAACGGCATCGAACCACAATCTCGAAAACTAGAAAATTGGTTCCGAACGAATACCGCTTACGACTGCTCCGATCAACGGAACATTTAGGATTTAGAAAATTATACTATATAAGACGGTCGCATTTAAGAGTGAATGAAAACGCCAACCCCCCGACAATTCGGGTATTACGAAAAACCCGGGGGACTACGCTCCGAATACGTACAAACACTGAAGAATCTTGAACTTCTAAGTAGTTTCCGAAATTTACGGACTCATCGTCCTACGTTACAATATTTATCAAATTCTTACAGTAATTCCGATTGAGACTAATACTAGGTGT
>NZ_AOHC02000002.1 GCF_000332415.1 Leptospira weilii serovar Ranarum str. ICFT | reverse complement strand
AAATCGTATTTGCTGTTTTTTACATTCTATTTTTTGCACAAAACTGTTCTTCCTTTGAATGTTCCCCCTGGGATCGATCTTGTAGTCTGCAAGCCTATTTTAGCCAGCAAGTCAATCCGTCCGATAACACATTATCAAATAGTAATGATGTCCCCGGCTCGCCGGCAACGGTTCCTCCCAATCTTTTGTATTCCACAAATGAAAATTCGAACACGGTAACTTATTTCAACGCAACGAACGGAAATTATCTCAACGGCACGTTGGCCGCTTCCAGTTTTGTTACGGGAGCAAATCCGTGGGGCGCCGCAGTCAATCCATCCGCCAACATTTTATACGTTACGAACAATACCAGTAACACGGTCACTTATTTCAATGCAACGAACGGAAGTTATATCAACGGCACGTTGGCCGCTTCCAGTTTTGTTACGGGAAACAACGTGTTGTCGGTCGCGGTCAATCCATCCTCCAATATCTTATACGTCATAAATCGAAATTCGGATACGGTCACCTACTTCAACGCAACGAACGGGAATTATATCAACGGCACTCTGGTCGCTTCCAGTTTTGCCACGCAGGTAGGAGGAATGTCATGGGGTCTTGAAGTCAACCCATCCTCCAATATCTTATACGTTACAAACTTTAATAGTAATAACGTAACTTACTTTGATGCGACGAATGGGAATTATATGAACGGCACGTTGCCCGCCTCCATTTTGTTACGGGAGCAAACCCGACTCGCGCTCTATACAATCCTTCCGCCAACATCCTATACGTGATAAACTTCGGTAGTGATACGGTAACCTTTTTTGATGCGACAAACGGAAATTATATCAACGGTACGTTGGCCGCTTCCAGTTTTGTTACGGGAGCAGGTCCGTGGGGCGCCGCATTCAATCCTTCCGCCAACATTTTATATGTTACGAACAACACCGGTAACACGGTCACTTATTTCAATGCGACTACCGGGGCGTATATCAACGGCACGTTGGCTGCTTCCAGTTTTGTTACGGGAAACAATCCACAGTGGGTCGAATATAACCCCTCCGCCAACATCTTATACGTTGCAAACTTTAATAGTAATACAGTAACTTTTTTCAACGCGACGACCGGGGCATATATCTACGGCACGTTGGCTGCTTCCAGTTTTGTTACGGGAACAAACCCACATTTGGTTAGAGTCAATCCTTAGTAAACGAAACTTATGGCTTTTTTCAAAAACGAATTCTTTCGTTTCAACGGATCTTACGGCACGTCCCAAAACTCCAGTTTACTTTGTCCGAAATATCAGCCGCAAGATTTTGCCCCAGTTTTAGGGTAGAACCTTATACTTTTTTCGGTTTTATAAAAGCGGAGATTCTTTTGAAACATTTAATATTGTTCTCATTTCTTTTTCTCGCTGTTCCGATTTGGAGCGAACAGACGATCCTTTTGAAAAACGGAACTTCCGTTAAAGGAGATGTCACCGGCCAGAACGAAAATAGTGTCACGGTTCGTTTGCGGGACGGAGGTGTTCGAACGTTTTCTAAAACGAGCATTCTTAAAGTGATTTACAAAGATATAAACGAAGAGGAAGCGATACACATTCGTCAATTAGAAGAGGCAAAAATTCGAGAGGTCAAAACGAGGGAAGAAAAAAAGGAACCGAAGAAAAGGCGGTTTTTAACCGTAAGGATTTAGGACAAAAAAATCGTTGGAGTCTTGTCTGGAGGTCGGCCGTCCTTCCCGGTTGGGGACATTACAAAGCGGATCGAAAAATTATCGGGATCGCCTACGGCACTCTTTTTTGGGGAAGTTTATTTCTTACAATGAACGCAGCAAAGAATGTGAAAAATGCAAAATCGCAATACGAAGACGTATCGGCGGTTGTACAATTATTACCTTCCGACCAAATTCCTATACTGGGACAATTGATCGTGAGCGGGAAACGTTCCGAATATAAGAAATCGATCGACGAGTATGAAAAGGTGGCGACCGGAACCGTTTTGATTTATTTAATCCAATTGGCAAATTCTTATTTTACGGGTATCCGCTGGGAGAAAGAAGAAGTGGCAGTCACGCCTACGGGTGTGATTCTCCAAAAAGGAATCCAATTGGATTCCATGAGAGAATCCAATGTTTTCCATTCCGGATCCGGTGTTATAGGTTGGAGAGCGGAAGTTCGTTACAATTGGTTTTTTTAAGGAATCTTTATGAGAGGGTATTATTCTATTTTAATGTTATTGGCGCTTCTGAATCGTTATAAGAACTCGTCCCAAAACATACGAAAATTGCGGAAATGAATGCGATGCCGAAAAAACTCGAGACGTTTTGGGACAAACTCTAAGTTTAAGGAAAGAACTCTTGGAAGTAACGGAGGAGAGGGAGATCTTAAAAAAGTCCGTGGCCATCTTCTTGAGACCAAGGAAATGAAATATACATATATAGAAAAAAATCATTTTCCTGTAGAGAAGATATGCAAGATTCTTAATGTATCTAAGAGCGGTTACTATGATTGGTTGAAACGAGAAGATAATAAAAGAGAAAAGTCCAATCAAGAGCTGGACGAAAGAATTCGCCGTCTATTTGAAGAGCATGAAGGTAGATCTGGATATTTACGAATTCATCAAGACCTACGATCGGAAGGGGTTGTCGTATCTAAGAATCGAGTTTACAGAAGAATGCGTAAACTGGGTTTAAAAGCGGATCGGAGGCGTTCTTTTCGTCCCGTGACAACAGACTCGAAGCACAGACTTCCTGTGGCACCTAATCTTTTAGATCAAGTCTTCAAGTCGGATGGATTGAATCGGATTTGGCTTTCAGACATCACTTACATACCGATCAATGGGAAATGGATTTATCTATTTGCGATCAAAGATCTTTTCAATCGAGAGATCATCGGTTGGGAATTAGGTTCGACATTGGAAACGAAACATCTCCTGAAGGCTTTTGAGAAAGCTCTTTCTCGTAGAGGATATCCAAAAGAAGTCATATTTCATTCCGATAGAGGAGTTCAATATGCAAGTGAGGACTTTAGAAAAGTATTAAATACGAATGAATTTGTCCAAAGCATGAGTAGAAAAGGTAACTGCTATGACAATGCTCCGATGGAATCGTTCTTTAAAACTCTAAAAGTAGAGGAGGTTTACAGAAGGAAATTCAACACAACAAGAGAGGCACAATATTTTCTGTTTGACTATATCGAAAGATATTACAACAGAAAGAGAAGACACTCGGCTTTAGGCTATCTTACACCTGTCGAGTTTCGAGAAAAAATTACTGCATAGCAATGTCCGTTTTTTCGGGGGAAGTCCAAATTGGTTCCGAACGAATGCCGCTTACGACTGCTCCGATCAACGGAACTAGAAAATTATACTATATAAGACGGTCGCATTTAAGAGTGAATGAAAACGCCAACCCCCCGACAATTCGGGTATTACGAAAAACCCGGGGGACT
>NZ_AOHC02000003.1 GCF_000332415.1 Leptospira weilii serovar Ranarum str. ICFT | reverse complement strand
ACACCTAGTATAAATCAACTGAAAAACAGCGCATCGAGTGATCCTAGTTTAGTTGCTGTGTTTGGTGACATGGATGGATTGCTTGACGATCTACAAGACGCATTGAATACAAACGCTTCTTTGGGAACACTGGCGGAGACGTTAGGGAATTTTTTTCAAAATCAGATTTCTAACGCAACGGCCAAAGCGGACTACTGGAACATAACGAAATGGCAAGAGACGTATGCGACACAGACGGTGGCATTTTCCCAGATCGTAGGAAACTCTTCGGTAAGTTGCGTCAATTATACGGGATCGGGATGTAACAACGTAGCCAGCGGGAATCGATCGATCACATACCACAGTAACGGAAGCGTATTGGGTTGGAGAGCGAGCAGCGGTTCCTTGGTCTATCAATCGGACGAAACCGGTACGGTGGGCCAGGGATCATACGATTCTTCTGCATATCTTGAAAGTTCACATTATCAGATCAGTTGTCAAGGATGGTTAGATCTAGGCGGCACCTGTAGCGGAGGATTTGGAGGTTACGAGTCCAACGGAGTTTATTGCGGTGACAGATACGAATTCTGTGGATATACCCGAGACACGATCATCGACCAAAACTATACGGTATCTGTAAGCGGATCGTTCAACCAACAACAGGTTGCAAACAACAATAATATCCGAAATGCAATATTAGGAGGATATAATACTGCATTTGGACAATCCGCGCAAGTGGGGAACGCCGTGGCGGGATCGAGCGTTGCATTGGAAACAAAAGTGTGGTTAGGTGGAACGGCCCTTACCTCCTCGAACTGGTTTAGTTCGTTAGGACTGACGAACCAAGTGCAGATCCAAACCAAATACAAATACATCGATACGGCGATGCAGGCGAACCAAGACTTTTGGTCCGGATTGGCGGGTCAATTTACAAGTATATCCTCTATGTTCTTGTCTCTTGTGAACCCGTTGAAGGACTGGGAAGCGAGATCGGCTCAGTATGAAGAAGAATACCAGGCCAAACTTTTAGAACTGGAACAAACCAAACAAAGTACGATCACCAACTACGACGACCAGATCGCACAGATGAAAGCAGCGAGAGGCGCCTGGGTGACGGAAGTATACGGATACCAAATAGCCGGGATCGAAGGAAGCGCAGACAACGCAGACAGCCAGTACAGAAACGGAGAAGAGAATTGGGACAACACGATATCCACTTTCCAACAAGCCGAACTGAATTGGTACTTGTCCGCCAAAGATACACTGCAACAAGCGGTGACAGCGCCAGACGGAGAAACTCAATTCCAAACAAACGCGATCACACAAGCGAACCAACTGCAAACACAGATTACAAACTCGGAAACAAACACAACACAGCTCTACAACGCGGCGACGGGACTGTATCAAACGTATCAATATTCTGCGGCTGGGAATGTGATGCAACAGGTATTGACCAATCAACAAAACCAAACGAGTTGGAACCAGCAAGGAGCGGCGTTGTCTCAAAGTATCGCGGATTCATTTGGAAGAAGTGATGCCTACAAAACAGCGGAGTTAAACGCAAGCAACCGGATCAATGCTTTGGCACAAACGATCTACGGAAACGGCGCTTACATAGTAGACAACACGGAACTGCAGTCTTTACAAACCCAAGCCAGCGGCTATGAACAGAACCAAACGTATTGGCAAAGTGAAATCAACGGAACGAACGGCGGATTTAACTTTAGCGGAAGAAACACCACGAGTCAAACTAAGGAAGCTTTGTATACGGATATGATAGCGGACATCGGTGTGGCTACAACGTTACAATCGGAAGTGGTGGATGATGAGATCACGTATTTAAAAGTTGCGAATGAATATTTTGAGAAGTCCGAAAGATACCAAGAGCTTGCGGACAAGGCGAAGGGCGAAGCGAAGTTTGACGAGGCGGCGCTGTATACCGGATATGCTGTAAGAGAAAAGAACAACGCACTCGGATATCTGAAGAAAAAATACTTCAACCTCGGGGAAGAGATCACAACGGAAGTGGACACAAGAGGACTTACCTTTACGAGAAACTCTTTTTTGAGTTACAGAGATACGTTATTAAACAAGAACTTCCAAAATACCACTCAGATCGGCAAACAGATCCAAGACGGAAAGAACGCGGTCGCTGGAATCCTGGCGGAAGGAGAAAGTTACGGACAAGTCCAAGGAATGTTGCAAACGGCTCAGAACTTGAACCGGCAAGGCGCTGAGAACAAAGAACGGATCGAGAAGCTACTTTTGGAATCCAAAGAATTAGCAAATCGTGATATTGGCGGAGGACTGCTCGACGGATTGCAAGACATGATCGCAAGCATCCAAAGTTCTTTACCGCAAGAAGTAAGTAACAACGGAGTGAGCCAATACATCCAGGCACAAGAAAAAGAGTTAGCCGCCAAACAAGAGAAGGCGAACGAACTCCTAACACACATGAACTCCCTTGTGACGAACAACGACGACCTCTCCGCGTTACAAACCCTACTCCAAGGAAGCGGACAGGCGATGAACCTAGCAGCCAACAGCGCTGTGTCTAAATACTTGGACGACTACGCCAAAAAACTGCAAAAGGACAACGAAGAAAGAAGCGCCAATCTCCAGAAGACGTTGATGGAAGCCCTGACCAACGGAGACCAATACAAATACCTCCGAGACGCGGGATATGGATTTAGAGCGGACGGAGACGGGATTTCCGCCTACAGACAGATCTACAGCGGTGAAATTGCCATCGACGGAAGTGCGATGAAAAGCACGAGTTACTCTCCCGAAATGGAATATCAATATCTACGAATCGAGACAAAGTTTAGTCCGGGAAACCTGAGCGTGGACATGTTGAACCCGAACTCGACTACGTTTAGCGCGGAGATGGTAGCTAACGTAAAGAACTACATCGACGATATGCAGAAGAACGTAGAAACGATGTTCGCTCAGTTTAGTGACAAGACCAACGAGGTGAAACAAGAATACGCAGAGAACCAAGAGATCCGAGACTACAAAAAGGAACTCTACAAAGAGAACAAAGACAACATCTTAGCAGAGTTTCAAGGACTGGAAGGAAACTTCAAACAAACGTTTAACCCTACGATGAACGGGTTGAAAGACTACCACGAACAAGGATCGAAATACAACTTTTCTACCGGAAGTTTCAAAGGCCAAAGCGGTGACATGAAAAAAACCGGCAAAGCGATGTATGACGGGGCTAACATAGAGGACACGGTCTTTGCGGGTAACCGAGAACTGAAAGGCAGCGTGAGCGTGAAGGGAATTCCCGTTGAAATCAGTTACGGAATGCAATACCTGATCGTAGCATCCGGTTTTAATATATCGAATCTCGGCTACGACTTCAAACTGAAGTTGTCCGGAACGAGTTTTGCGGAGAGAGAACTTTCGAACGTAAACCAGAAATATACCCAGTATGAGGAAGACATCCAATCCCGGATCGACAAACAGGCGAAGGCGAATGACGCGGAGAAGGAAAGTAAGGGTTTCATATTCACAATCTTGAATGGAATGAACGGCGGAAGCGGAAGTATGGGCCAGAGATTTACCCAAGCGGTTCGATCGGAAGCACAAAGCCGTATAACGGGTGCAGTGGCGGAAGCTACGGGTTTACCTGCGAGTTTAGTGGGAGCGCTCGTCGGTGGTTCCAGCATGAAAGACGCCGTGAAAGCGTATGTCAAAGACGAGACGACGAACGCGATTTCGAAGGCGACGGGAATCCCCGCTTGGATGATCTCGAACCAGATGGAAAAGATGAACAAGCCGAAGGAACAGTTCTATCAAACCCAAGAGTTCCAGATGGTAGTGAGTGTGGCGGCGGTAGTAGCGGCTCCGTTTACCGGCGGAGCGAGTTTGGCAATCGCGATGGCAGTGGGAGCCGGAATCGGAGCAGCCACCGGAGCGGCGAGCGGAGGACTGAAAGGTGCGTTAGTCGGCGCTGTGGGTGGAGCAGCGGGCGCTGCCGTTAAAAGTTTTACCGGTGGAGCGGTTAACGTGGGACTTAGCTATTCCGCAGAAAACGGATTTGGCGCGAGCGTCGGAGTCGGTTACGGACCGGCATCGGTAAGCGTTGGCATCTCGGAGAGAGGCGGCACAACTGTGGACGTTGGATTTACGGGCAAAGGATTTAACGCTGGTTTAAGCTACAACAGTAAAACAGGAAAAGCTAATGTGAACGCGGGGCTTGAAGTTGCGGAAGGTATGAACCTCGGAATCAGCTACAACGAAGGCGACGGCTTTGGTGCTAGTGCGAGTAAAAGTTTTAGTAATGGTATCAATGGAGGAATTAGCTGGAGTGAGAAAGGCGGCGTAGGCGGTAATATCGGCTACGAAGCTCCGGGAAACAAGAACCAACCGAAAGATTCTCTTGCCAACAAGATGAAAGGTGCGGGCGGTAGTTTGAGCTTTAGCCAACGAGACGGTGTATCAGCTTCTTTGAATGCGTCCGGAGGTGTGAACGCGGGTAACTGGAGTCAGTCGGGCGGCTTCCAAGCAAACACGAACTTTCTGAACGACAAGTGGAAGGCTGACTTTGTTTCAGGTCAGGCGAAAGAAGACGCAGACGCTCAAGAAGCTTCCAGAAATGCTCAAAACAAAAATAACGCGGAATCCGGAGCTGCGACAATCGCAGGTGCTGGGGTTGCGACTCAGAGAAGAGAGGGAGACGATGGAACAACACCTCATGCGAATGGAGAACCTGCGGATCCTGTTGATCAAAGAATCAATCAGTTGAAGAAAGAGTTGAGTGAAGGGATCTTGCTCGCAGATGGAAACGGTTCGATGAGCGACGCGGGCGGCGGTTCTGGAGTTGCGGGAGCGGCGAAAGAACTTTCGAAGAAGATGGCGGAGTTGCAACAGTTGGAAGGTCAAAAGGCTGCCGGTCAAAAGCCTGCGAGTTCTAACGTTTTGTATGGTGGAGTAATTCAGAATGCTCTTGGTTCCATTGCAGATGGAGCGAAAGGCTTGTGGGATCGGGTGACGGGGGGTGGAAATCAGAAGCCAGAGCATAGTAGCTCTCCTACTACTCCTACGAATGGCGGTATTTATGAAAAGGATGGAATTAGAATGCCTTATGAGTTTAGACCAGGTAAAGATGGGGACTTTAATCAATTAAGAGCAGGAGGCACGAAGATACATGGAGCAATTGACTTTATTGTTCCGGAAGGAACTCCAGTTCGGGCTGTAGCTGACGGTGTTGTAGGTAAAGTTCATGATAAACCAAGCGAGTTTTTGAATTATAAGGACCCCAATAAGACGGATAAATTTGACGGAGGAGCAGCGATTAACATTTCCCATAGAAACGCTGAGGGCAAATTGGTTTCTACTTACTATGCGCATAATTCACAAATTTTAGTCAAAAGAAATCAACCAGTAAAAAAAGGGGACATTATTGCTTATTCAGGAAATTCAGGTACATCTGGTGAAGCCCATTCACATTTTACAATTTATCTAAATGGGAACCAAAATACACCGACAGATCCACGGCAATTTAATTGGGACAAAGAAGGCTATTAATAATTATATAGCGAATAAGTTACATTACGAAATATAGAGGTGGTTTCCGATTATATGTCAAGTGTTCGATTTATAGGAATCTTGATCCTGATTCTTTCTCTTTGCGAATGCCGCAAAGAGAAAGTTGTCAAGGCATTAGTATTGCCCGTCTCAGGCGTTATCTTATATGAAACTCCGAATTCTCAGGGCAAAAGTATACTTAGAATACCACACATGTCTTCAGTTATTTTGATTAAATCAGATAAGTCTGAAGTCTTTAAAAATGATGGCACAACAGTATCATCCAAATGGGTATATATAGAATATGGAAAATACAAAGGGTGGGCATACGGTGGCTATTTAGAATTACCTGAGATGATAAAAGAAAAGATTCAGAATCAGGAATATCTAACTGGAAATTGGACAATCACCGACATCGTTGAATGGCAAGATGAAGATCAGATTCAAATAATGGCAAATAGCCTGTATGACGGAAAATATAATATAGTTTTAAATCCTAATATGTCTATTAAATACGATTTTCATAATTCAATATTAACTTGCAATAACTCAATTTGTTCATTGGTAAAAGATAAAAAGGAATATTTAAAATTTGAAATCATCAATACAAACGAGCTAAAGATCCTAACTTCACCTTTTGGAGATGTTGATGGTGTTCCGTCTGGCAAAATGGAGTTATATAAAATTTTAAAAGAAAACGGTTCTTATTTTAAAGAAACGAATTGCTGCGTAGAATATATTGAGCCTCGCATAAATTAAAATGACAGAGGCTTTTGCAAATATAACAGAGCGCTGGTGTAACTTTGGCTCTGTTTTTGCTTCGAAAGGACTTTCAAAAAAAGTAATTTACCATTTTTTGAATCAGATTTTAACAATCAAAGAAGGATCAGGACATAGGCATCCCTACTCACTCGAAAGTGAATTTCAGAAATTACAGCTAATTCGGGTTATGCGACTTTTTCGTAAGAAGGTAAACTCAAATTTCGCTTCCTATGGGTCGCGAAATATATGATACAATCCACCGAGGATTGGAGTAGCAACAAGCTTCGCCGAACCGTCGGTGGGTCGTTTCAGAATCGGAGAAGGTACGGGACTGTCTTTGTTTAGAGCGAGATGAGTTCGATGATGATTGTAAAAATGAATGAACTCAGTTAGATTTTTCTCGAGATGGTATTGGTTGATTGGAATGAAGAAGTCCAAAAACTCATTGCGGCAAGTCTTAATCCAGCGTTCAGCATAGCAATTTTGCCAAGGAGAATAGCGAGTTGTCTTTTTGTGCTTGATTCCCAACCTTAGCACATTCCAAGTGAAAACTGGACATATCGGTTCACAATAGTGAACCGATATGAAATTAGCAGGACTGTAAAACAGAAAACGGTCCTATTATCAAAAGCTAAACTATTTTCGGAGGACCCGGGGTAAAAACTAACAAACTCCGCAGGAGGCGACTCTGTTTGCATCGTATCTAAGTTTTTTAGCTTCTTTGGATTGTTTTTTCAATAACTCTGAATCAACGGAATGACCTTGATAAATTTCTGCCGGTGTGAGAAGATATCGCCCTGCTCTGTTTGGCCTTTCTTGGTTGTAGATGGGAATCCATTCATTCAGTTTTTTTAATAGTTCTTCTCTGTTTTTAATTTCTTGACGATAAAGACATTGGTATTTCGTAATTTTGTTGATGGCCTCAATGGGACTGTTGGAAAAAGAAACGTCTTTCCCTGCGGTGATTTTGTTGATCGGCAGATTGTTTTCAAAAATGACTTTTTCTAATTCACCTTGATTTTCCGGGCCACCGTCTGTCATCAAATGAACGAAAGAAGATTCTTTGGAGAGATTCAAATTGATTAAAGGAAAAAGATCGGGTAAGGTCAATTTAGAAAAAGAAGTTTGATACTTGAAAACGGCTTCCTTGACTAAAGAAGCACAAACGGAACTGTCAACGGAATCAGCGACTTTAAACCCTAAAATCATCTTAGAGAAGTTATCGATTAAGATATAGATATGGGATTTGATGTTGTCTTTGGTAACAAACTGAGTCACATCACAATGCCAAACTTCATTGGGACGCGAAGTATTAAAACCTTCTTTCCTTAACTTTTTAAACTTGTTTGAAAAGAGTTCGGGACGAACCACTCTAACCCATTTGTAAAAGGAAGACAAACTACAATGAAGAATATCGTTCTTTCTAGCATATCCCCAAATGGAAGAAAGCGGCCAAAACAAAACGGCCTTTTCTAACAGAAGGTTTTTTAAAGTATCGATTTCCTTTTTTGAGATCTGCCCGATGAATCTTTTGTAACAAAGATTTTCCAAGGAACTACTGCATTGAAACCGAACTTGGAAAGCCCAACTGTGAAAAGTGGATTTGGAAATATGAAACTTCCTTAAAGCTCTTTTAAAACCGATTTGTTTTTCAACTCTTTGAATCGTACGAACAATCTAGTATAACTTGAACGGAGTTTCTCATCTTTTTCGGAAGAGATTTGATTTGAAGAAGACATAGTTTGATTTTTGCAAGAGCGATGATACCTTTTCGAAGGGTAAGAGAGTTTTCCAAGCGGACGGAAAGGGAGTTAGCTTCTCTTTGAAGATTCGGCTCCAGCCCGTTAAACCGAAACCCGTAGACGTTACGAAAGGAATTCGGGTCCTTTTTTTTGAGAGAGTGAGCTGTTGATTTGGGTATTTTTTTGAGTTCTTGATCGGATACGTTTCCGTTAGCGACACCTAGTATGAATTTCCAAGCCGTATCATATGAATTCCTGCTTTTTGTATGTTCAGTAGAACTTGTCGTAGACGAAGAAACGATTCGGGTTTTCATATTTGTATCTGTGAATATATCGGAATATATGAATCACAAAAGAGTGAAATTATACTAGGTGTTTAAAAAAGTGCGTATTTTAGTCGAGAGATTTGAGAATTTGTAAGACAACCGACGGATGAAACGGAAAGTAAAGAACCTGTAAAATCGATGGTTAGAGTTAGAAATTCCTTAATGTAGTCAGGGAGTAAACGAGGTAACTTCGCCTCATTGGTGAGAGGTTTGTATCTTTTTTATAAATTCTCAAAAATTGAGTGGACGAAGAATTGTTTTTTGATTTTCTGTTTTCAATTTGTGAATATGTTGACATATATAAATCACAAATGAATTTTGGAAGTATTTTTTGTAATATGGAACATAATGATAACTTTCTTTTAGAAGAACGGCGAGGGAATCGCTTTTGAAGTTGGTGAAAGAATGAAAGAAAACGGTATTAAAAAAGGTTTTGAGTTAGGGGAAGCGGTAAAGAACAAAGTAACACCTCGTATGATGTATGTGGAAGTTGTTTGGAGCCCGACCGTATCTTGTGTTTACTTTGATCCGGAAAAAGAAGCCCTTGTGAAAGTTCAGATGTTGCCTGAAGATTTGGAGCGGATTAAGGAATTACTTCCCTATCTTCCCAAGTAAAATTAGGAACTAGTGGTTAGGGATTAGGGATTAGGGATTAGGGATTAGGGATTAGGAGTTAGGGATTAGGGATTAGGAGTTAGGAGTTAGGGGTTAGGAGTTAGGGGTTAGGAGTTAGGGGTTAGAAGTTAGGGGTTAGAAGATTTTCTGAATTACAGATTTCATTAGAATTGTTGAAAAATTAATTCTCCATTTGTTTCTGTTTCATTGAAACGGACAATTGAAGCAGTTTTGTGAATCGCGACTATTGAATTTTTCAACAACTCTATTGTGTTTTAACGAGATTGGGTCCGGGGGTTTCAAGTCGCTAGGCGTTAGGAGCTTTTCTGAATAGGCAGGTTAGTCACTAGGAATTAGGCGTTAGGTGATTGCAGAAATAGAAAAATCAACCTTTGTTAAAGCCTGATCGCTCTATTAGGAAAAAGTAACTAACCCCTATCAACTAATTCCTAACTCCTAGAACGTGCAACCGCTTTGGGAAGCAGTTTTTGAAGTCGTTCGAAGGAATCCACGCCGTAAGGAATGAGATATTCATTTTTAATAATACCATTAACTCTTTCAGCGAACGGATTCTCATAAACGTCATACGCAGTGCTGTTCTTGATATGGTGTATACGTGTCAACTCCAGGAACTCTTTAGAATGATACTGACCGCCACCGTCCGAATGAAAAATGACACCTGTAATCTCGTGATTCAAAGACTTACGAAATCGAATCGCCATCTTGAGAGCAGGAATCGAAGTTTGTTCCGCAAAAAGTTCATTGCTCACGTTTTAGGTTTTAGGGATTAGTTGATAGGTGATTTGCAGAATAGGAAAATTACACTTTGTTAAAGTCCGATCTCTCTATTAGGAAAATGTAACTAATTCCTAATCCCTAGCCACTAATTCCTAAAACGTCACTCACCCAAACCTGATTCGGTCTCGAAATTTTTAATCCAATAACAAGGTTTGGGAATCTCGTAACACCCAAACTATTTGTAGTCTTTCTGTAATTCTTAGAAACGACTACCTGGAAACCGCGTTCAAAGCAGAATGCCTCAAAACGGTCCCTACCTATCGTTTTAGGGCACATCATTCGATAGATCTTTCTGACGGACATTTTAGGATGATCTTTACGAATGTTTTGAACCATCAGTAATAAATAACTTATTTCCTCTTGCATACGCAAATGACGATTCACCCTTTGATGGAAAGCCTGTTTACTGATGCCTAACATTGAATACAACGCGGACATTTTTATTTTCAGTCCGGCCCTTTCTTCCCAATACCAGAGCAGCGTTTGGAACCAAATTTTTTTTAATATCTACAGAGTATTCTTTCTCCGCAAACTCGATCATCTTCTCTTGAAAATCGATCTTCATCTGCTTCTGACCGATGACACTTTCCAACTCTTTGATTTTGGCTTTCAGCGCTTCTAACTTTGTTGATACACTTTCTTCTTCGATGACCGTTCTCACTCCCTTTTTTCGATTCTTTGAATACGAATAGATCCACTTGTAAATCGAATTTCTCGTCACCGAATACTCTCGACTCACCTCTGCGATCGTCGTCACTTTCGTTTCTATATCCGACACGATCTGACGTTTCAATGGCTCGCTGAACCTTCGCAATTGACGACTCGATTCTTCTCTCAGTTGGTTTAACTTTTGTCTTTTGTTCATTTTCCCTTTTTTTCAGTCGAAAAAAAGGTCAACCTATTTCAGGCAAGGTGTAAAGTCATAAAATCAGGTTGACAGAAATCATGATGCTCGATGAACGAATTCAGGAGTTAAAAAACCTAAATGTTGGTGAAGCCTAACATTGTTGAAAAGAAAAACGGCTTGATTGACGGCGACTATATCTAGGTGTAAAAGAAGCAAAAGAATTGACTAACCCAAATTCGTATTTATACTAGGTGTGGT
>NZ_AOHC02000004.1 GCF_000332415.1 Leptospira weilii serovar Ranarum str. ICFT | reverse complement strand
ATTTGCCTAAAATTTCTTAGGCCGAATTCACGTTATTTAAAACCGAGAACTTAAAAAATTTCCCAAGTTTCCTTTTGTCGACGTCGTAAACCTCGCATGGAATCCTCGTTTTTGTTTCGAAATAGAAGTCGAATAATTCATAGCGACTTTATACTAGGTGTGATACACTACACTATATTATATTTCTACTGACTTGAAATTCGCCTCAATAACACCTAGTATAATTTTAGAATTGTGAATGAGTTTTTTAGAGCGGTATAATTTCGGAAAGAATTGATTTTTTAGGAAAGTATGATTTTAAAAAGATTTCAACGCATCTACGCGCAAGAGTCGTCTATCTTAAGAGTGAGAGCTTTGTATTTATTTGTTTTTAACGTAGTTACCTTCGTTTTTCCGGGAATCACGTTCTGTTTTTTTTTCGACCAGGTGACGTATCTCCCTAGTTTTGTAATGCTAATATCGGATTCGTTTTTATCGATGCTTTTGGTTTGGAACGGGCAATTTAAAAAAGCTTTAATCCTCACTTTGTCGACCGTTCTGGTAGGAGTCACTTTAGGAATGTTTTTCGGAGATCCTGAGGGGAACGTTTTGTATAGTTTTCCGATTACTAGGTGTCATTATATTTTTGCTTTTTACAAGCATTCGAACTACGATTTATGTTTCTTTATACTCGTTTATTCTAATGTTCTATTTTCTACATACGCTCTCTCAAAAAGGAACTTTAAAAATCAGTTTTGCCGTGGATTCCGATTGGGTTTTCTTTTTACGAGTATCGCCTTTTTAACGGTCAATCTTTTGAATTCTTACATTAAGGAAAAGGACGAGTTGATCAAGGAAATCCATCACAGGGTGAGGAATAATCTTCAAGTTCTGAGCGGGCTCGCGGATCTACATCGCGACGACAAATCGGATTCTCAAAGGGTATTATTCGAATTTCAGAATCGAATTCTCGCGATGTCGGAAGTGCATAATTACATGTACAAATCGGATAACTATCACAGTATAGAATTTACGAGCGTGATCGAAAAGATCATAGAGAATCTAAAAAACAAACATAAGGAATCCCGGGTGGTGATCCGCAATTATTCGGAAAGAATCGATCTACCGATCGAAACGGCGATTCCTTGTGCGATGATCTTCAACGAACTTTTGAACAATTCGCTTACACACGCGTTTAAGGAATCTCAGGATCCGAACATAGAGATTCGTTTTTCTAAAACCGGAGAAAATTACAAATTAATGATAAAGGACAACGGAGTGGGAATGACCGCTCCGATTGATTTGAAAAAATCAAATACGACCGGTTTCACTTTGATTCAGATTCTTTCCAAACAGATCCGAGCCGATTTCGAGCTTTTTAACGATCGGGGTTTGGTCGCCGTTTTGGAATTTTGATCTCTTCTTTGTTTTTGAGCAAGGGCCTTTCTCAAATCTTAATTCTACTCTATCGGAATGATCAAGCTGCGAGATTCTTATATAACCGAAAGGCGACGTCTCAAGTTTAAGTCGCGCGGTAAATCTCGGATAACATCTCGCCTATAGACGAAATTTTGTTAAGTCCGAATATTGTGTCTCTTTGACTTGAAATTCGACCCGATAGGAGTTATAATCTTCGAATTGTGAATGAGCATTTCCGATCGGTATAATTTCGGAAAGGATCGATTTTTTAGGAAAGTATGATTTTAAAAAGATTTCAACGCATCTACGCGCAAGAACCGTTTATCCTAAGAGTGAGAGCTTTATACTTGCTTTTTTTTAACGCGGTAGTTTTACTTTGG
>NZ_AOHC02000005.1 GCF_000332415.1 Leptospira weilii serovar Ranarum str. ICFT | reverse complement strand
ACACCTAGTATGAAGTTAAAATGCACAAACAATCCCAAAAAGCCTCTTTCTAACTGTATCCAACGCAAAAGCAGGACGTTTTGTATTCCAAATCTCAATGAGAAATGCCAAATACAAAGAAGAGTTTTGCCGCCAAACAATGAATATTCGAATCTAATTTCAAGTTCAGAATCAAACGATTAGGCAATAATGACTAACGGAATCGAATTATATATACTAAAAGTATTATATATTAAAAAATATATATTCTATATTTTTATTTTTATAATACACAATGAATTTAATTTTTCACAAAAAAGACTTATGATCTATTTTTATAAGCAAAAAAATGTCCTTTGTTGTTATAGTATAGACTAACGGAGATTCGACCTAAAAACCGTATCTCTGACAAAAGGAGATTTTAAATGAAACAGATTTATAAAGTTTGGTTGATAGCTTCATTGATGACAATGAGCTGTGCAGGTGAAAACGGGGGGAATCAAACCTCTTCTAAATTACTTTTAGGAATTCTCAACGACCAGCCTTCTAAGATTGTCGCAAATTCGGATCGAAAATCATCCGAGTCAGTCATCTTCGATATACCAACGCTGTATGTAGATTCTATTTCCGGAAACGACTCTACAAATCCAGGCACAAAATCCGCTCCGTTCCGCACGATTACAAAAGCGATTTTGGCTGCAACGGCTAACAACATCAAGGTGATTGCGGTCGCACCGGGTACTTACAGTGGCTCCATCGGAGAAACATTTCCGATTACCATTCCGGCTGACGTCAATTTATACGGCGATAGCAACGGGAAAGGTTTGATCGGAGGTTCTTCTTCCCTCTATGCGGGACCACCGGGAACAACTCCGAAGACCGGACCTACTTTCATCTCAGGAAACGGTCCAGATATTGCTTCCGGTCGTAGTAACGTAACTTTGGCCCTAAGAGATAGCAGTCAAGTTTCAGGGTTTAAGATCACCAATCCTAAACCGTTCGATTCCTCCGTATATTCGACAACGATTTTGCTGCACCACACTTATGCTGCAAAGGTGAATAAGAATACGATTGAAGGAGTTTTTGGGGGACACGGAATTCTTATCGGTACAGCTAGTTACACTCCAACGAAAGGAGGAAATATCATTACCGGCAATTCCTTTCTTTCCAATTACAATGGAATCTCGGATTATACTTACAGCACGAGCAATGTGAATAAAGTTGAAAACAACTTTTTCACTCAGAATCATATCGGTGTACAAAGTGTATATATCAAACTGGATTTGGGACAAGGAACTACGGGAAGCGTCGGAGGAAATACCTTTTCCTGCAATGACCACCAGGATCTATCGTTAGGCGCCGGAGCGAGCGGACAAACTCAATACGCTCTGAACAATTTTTGGGATCATATGCCGCCTACGACTCAAACCGGTTATTCCGGTTATGGTGCGGATATAGTAAACTACAATAACGCTACGTTAGTCTACTATGCAGGTGGAGCCGTAGCCCCGGGAGCTTGTAACTAAGAAACACTTTCTTCTCTTTTGATTCGTTATACGAACAAGAGAGAAGGAAGTATCTATCTATTTTCCGTAAACAGACCATTTGATTCCCATGCACTGCATATTTTGGAAGTAGCTTTCGAATTCTTTTTTTTGAATGAAAATGAATTTCGATACAAAAACAGAAATTCTAAATTTTGCAGCTTCCTAATTTCTTCCGGAAAAGTCGTTCGTTGTTTGATAGTTTCAAGGAAGATTTAGGCGCAATTCGACAACGATTCCTTTTATTGGAAGTTCGATTTAAAAAACACTTTGGAGAGTTAGAATTATGAGAACATCAAAAACCAATCGATTTAGATTGAAAGCGAAACTATTTCGTTTATTTATGATCGCTTTTTCAACGATAGCTTTGGCCTACGGATGTAATTCCGAAAACCAAGACATACAGCTTTTGATTTCAGGCGAATCTTTGTCCGCTAAGCTAAATTCAGCAAAGAGTAGCCAAGAATATATTAAATTACATTTATGGAATACCGCATCGATCGACGATATCAAATTCAATTATATTCCGTTTTCATGGGATCCTCGGGTATTTTCCGCCCAGATGGATACGGTATGGCAAGCCTTCGGTTTGAACATCAACGGAGTGCCGATTACCGGTAAGAACTATTTTCTATTCGCAAAAAAGATCGCAGACGGTACCACATCTCAACGGTTCGATCCAAGGTCTGATTATTTCCAGGCGTGGTTCGGAATCTACATCGTAAATGACGAAGGTGGTATGGTTTATTCTTTTCCGAATAATAACTTCGACCCGACGGGAGTGGTTGCACTGGCTGCGGCCGATCAAATTGCTTGGTTAGCAAACTTTGCCAATACTCCAACCAATCTTTTAAATGTTACTCTTAAGGAACAACCAACCGTATCTTCCACACAAATCGACGGGCATCCGGGTTATTTGGTTCGTTTTCGTTTAGATTCGAATATTGACGTAGGATATCAAAACAATCCAAACCCTCCGGTTTATCCTTACACGAGCGATCCTGCTTTCTTTAATATACCTCAGTCTTTATGGTTGAACAAGTTACCCTTTTTATACCAAAGCAACACGGGTTACAATAAGGTTACTTTAGAATGTGTCGGCTATGTTTGGCACGACAAAAATCGTTTGAACGTAGTGTATTACAACGGGATCGTTTATAAGAAAAGTTACGGTGGAGGATCCTTTTTTGCGGATTATCGCACGTTATTGGATATCGGTTCCGAATTGGAAACCATGGCAAAAAATGTAGGTCTTCAGTAAAACCAAAGATCTAAAAATTAGAATCCTTTTTGTTCCTAGGGGACGGCTGTTTCCTATGAACGTTTGCCGGATTTCGTAGGATTCTGGTCTTATTTCGTTTGCAGAAACAGAAGGAAACTTCCTTGAAAGTCGAATCATTTTAATTGAAAGCTTGTCCCAAAATCTAAAAGGAAATTTGCAGGAGTTCCCACAGAAAGCGTCTCTTTGACGGTTTTAGGCTTTTAGATGATTTTCTCGTCGTTTAAAAATGTAAGAGTTCCCACAGTTTCAGATTTTGCGACAAGCTCTAAAAACCAACAGAAACTCCGAAATAAAGTCCATGCAAAATATCATGATTGCCGGAATGAATGGGACGAGTGATAAAAGGAACGTCGTTCGTCTGCGTTTGAAACGGAGAGGTTTGAAAATTTCCAAGTGTGAAATCCGTTTGATTGAATCCGAGATACGAGAAGTAAGAATCGATGTAATTGTAACCTACGAAAATTTTCACCGCTTCCAAGATGCGATAACCAAAAGAGAAATCGATTTCGTATCCGCGATAGATTCCGCGCGCACCCGCGGCGCCGTTGGAAACCACGATCACATCCGGCGTGATCATTCGATCCTTGTAAAATCTGCTTCCTTCCGTATAAAATAAATCCAGACTGAAGTGCGCGGACAAGTCTTTCCAGAGTTTGTATTCCGTATTGAATACGAGCTGAGGGCCGTATGTGTAAAAATATTCCTGATAACTCCCTTCTCGGAGGAAATAACCGTATTTGTATTTGTTAATGTTCCGAATCCCCGCGCCTGCCAATATTTTCCAATCTTCGTTTATATTTAGAATTTTATAATAATTGAATTCAGCTTCCGATCTAAGCATCGGGTTAAAATAATGTCTTTGAGCCGTAACACCTCCCTGCCCCGCCCGAGTCACGATCGCATTCGGATTTGCTAATTCGATTTCGTATGCCGAGATTTCGATTCTAAATCCACGGTCCTGGTTGTCGTAGCGAAACGAGAGAGGAACTATAACCTTCTGATTTTGTTTTATCGAATCCGTTTTGATCGAATTTTCCAAGGAAGAATGTTCCGAAAAGGAAGTATAATCGTAAGGAGTCCATCGGTAAGTCTGACGTTTGATCCAGAACTCAAAAACGGACTTTTTCTTTTCTCCTTCTTGGTTTTCCTCTTTCTGCTGAGAAAACAGCGGATCCGCTTGTAGAGAATAGATACAAAAAAAAATCCAAATCCCAAGACGACGTTTCCGAAAAAGGAAACAAAGTAAATTCTCTCTCATTTTTTTCCTCACTGTTTGCTTTCTTCGGAAAAAGTTATCGGCCGGTTACAAGAAAAATCTAATATTAGCGATTTCTTGAGGATTTTGGAAATTATTTGTTAAGTTTGTATAGGCGCCGGACTTCGCTCGTAGCAGAGAAAAGAAACAAATGGAGAATTAATTTTGCAACCGTTCTATTCCAGGTTCTCCAAATCAAAAATTTCATTTTTGTAGTAAATAGAATAAAATCGTTTCGCTTGGACAACTTCTTTATGACCTAAAGTTGACGGAAAACCATAATAAGAACCTATCCATCTCTTTCTCAAAGAACCGTCGATCTGCCATGGTTATCTCTCTTTTTAGGGTCGCTCATCTTAGTTTCTCTAAAAACCAAACGCGGAATTCATTTTAGTATATTATTTTTTTATAAATAGATTCGATTCGGAATTTTTTCTAATGCCCCGTGGAGCCGAAACCGTTCGCGCCTCTTTCCGTCCGATCCGTAAACTCGGAAACCGATTCCCACTCCGCATACCAGGTTTCGCGAATGAGTAATTGAGCGATTCTCATTCCGTGTTCGACAACAAAGGGAGATTCCCCTAAGTTCAGAAGTGGGATCATCAATTCGCCTCGATAATCGCTGTCGATCGTTCCGGGAGAATTCGGAATCAAAATCCGATTTTTTGTGGAGAATCCCGATCTGGGTCTAATTTCAAAATGATAGTTCCGAGGGATCGCAAAAGAAAGTCCGGTCGGAACGAGAACGACCTTTCCGGGCTCTAAAATAAGATTTGAATCGAGACAAGCATGCACGTCGTAACCGGCCGCGTCTTTGGTTTGTAACGCCGGAAGTTCGGCGTGGGGTCTTAATTTTTTTACTGAAATTTTCATACGTTTATTAGGATTTCCTTTTTTTCTGACTGTCTATTTGTTTCATACAAAACTATAGCTCCATGTTCCGAGTCGCATGTGGGAAGGCAATTTCAAAAGTGTGGGACTGAAGAACCTATCGAACTGTCGTGTAAACCCGGAACGGGAAGTTCGTAGGAACTAAGACGACCAAAACCTTCAAACTGAGAATTCTACGAATGCCGTCTGTTTTCAACCTACAAGTTTTGTCGGAATTACGAAATCGACAGCCAAAGACACGAGACTTTACGAATGTCTCATAAACCCGCAGGTCGCAATTTAAGGCGGCATTTTTTTAACGAACGTGAATTCGACGGTTGAAAATCCGAGCGAATCCAGCCCCGGCGCTGCGATCCATAGAGAGCGGCGGCGCTCGGGTTTTTGGGCTGGACCGCGCTTGAACATTATGTTGCTCCTGCGTTCGCATCATAATGTTTCAATTCCTTCGGAATTAAACTCAATATTTCTCTCCGGTGTTGCGACCCTGTGCCCCTTTAGTTACCCTGGGCCCGTTCGAGTAACTAATGGGGCGCGTTGCAAGTCGAAATATATAATCGCTTTCGCATTCGTTAACCGAATTCACATTATATTAAAATACTTTAATATACAATCCCCAATCCAAAGATATCCGGATCTTCTTTGGAAAGGGAGGATTTTTGCTTCGTATTCCATTCCTTTACGAAATAAAATCGTCCCGGAATGAGGACTCCACTATCTTTTATAAATCAAAGAAGTACGAGGATAAAATCCGAAACGTTATACTGTCGTCGTTTCTTTGTGATCCTTAAAATGTCAGAGCAAAAATCACAAAATGATTTGCTTTTCTAAAAGGAGTGAATACGAATTGTCCCGTGAACTATCGTAAAATATTCCTTTTGGTAACTCTTTTTACAAACATCTTATTCCTGCATTCCTTGAACTCAAACCCTAAGCTCGGGAAATGCGAAGTATTTCCCGCAAATAATATCTGGAACACTCCGATCGATACGCTTCCTTTACATCCTCTTTCGGAAGTTTACGTTCGTAGTATCGGAACGCAAAAAAAACTGAAGGCGGATTTCGGTTCGGGTCTTTGGGAAGGAAGTCCGATCGGAATCCCGTTTATCCTAACGTCCGACGTTTCTCCCGTTGCAATATCCTTTGAATATTCGGAGGAAAGCGAACCGGGACCTTATCCGATTCCGACTAACGCGCCCGTGGAAGGCGGGGATACAAGTAACGGGGACAGGCACGTTCTTGTATTGGAACAAAAAACATGCAAGTTGTATGAATTGTATTCCGCCAGAAAAAAAGGAAAAGCTTGGACGGCGGGTTCCGGCGCGATCTTCGATTTAAAATCCAATCAACTGCGTCCTGCAAATTGGACTTCAGCGGACGCCGCCGGACTCCCGATATTACCGGGTTTGGTGCGTTATGAGGAAGTGGCCTCGGGAGAAATCACACATGCAATTCGTTTCACGGCAAAACGCACTCAGAAAGCGTACGTTTGGCCTGCACGTCACTATGCATCTAAAATTACGGATAAGAATGTTCCACCTATGGGAACGCGTTTTCGTCTGAAAGCAAGTTTCAACATCGACGGTTTTAGTAAAGAGAATCAGGTGATCTTGCGAGCGCTCAAGAAATACGGAATGATTCTCGCAGACAACGGTTCCGATTGGTTTATGTCAGGATCTCCGAACGAGAATTGGAACAACGATCAACTTCATAAACTCGGAAAGGTTTTAGGAAATCAGTTTGAAGCGGTGGATTCAGAAAGTTTAATACTTTCACCGGATTCGGGAGAAACTCGACAAAACTGATCTTCGGGACCGCCTTCGTTCGCGAAGGCGCTTTCTTTTTTTATACAAAAAAGAAGATGGAGTCGATTGTCTTCGTTCGGAAATCGGGCAAAATTCGGATTTAAATTCAAAATAAAAGGGATGGAGTACAAAGCCCAATGTCTTTTTTCAAAGCGGTTCGAAGAGAAGTTGAAGTCGCATTTTCTAAAAACGCTCAACCTCCGTGGTTTCGAATTTTTAAATACGTTATGCTCGTTTGTATCCTGTATTTTTTTTGGGAAAGTGGATTTCTAGGCCCGCTTTTGTTATTTATTCTCGTTGTATCACTTTCGCTGCACGTTTGGTTTCGTTACAAAACGGGCGGTTGGACGAAAAGTTACGGATTATGGAATTACGAGAAAAATAAATCCGCACAGGACGAAGTCGATTCAAAAGCGCAGAACAAAGATTAGGCGAAAGATGCGTGTAGATCGAATTGGGATAAAAAACAAAGTGCAAAACGAAGTCGTGAAAAGATTAAAGAAGATCTTGCTGTCTTAAAACGTCGTCTCTGAATAATACGACATTTTACGCGGCACGAAAAGCCGGGTTCTCGACACGGCTTTTTATAGCAAACTCCTATCTTAAAGAACGTACTCCGCTAAACGTAGCTCCCCCACCGGGCAAAGGAAGCACAATCGGTTCAACCATTCCCCCCCAGTCGCTCGGCATGTTCGGCAAACGACACCACGTATTCGTGTTCGGCGCATAACGAAGCGTGGACATTACTAATCCGGAGTTCCTACCGGCGGCGATCACGACAGAACCGTCTCCTTCCAAATAAGCCCCGTGTTCCGTTCGAGGTCCGGGCATCGGTAATAATGTCCAGTCGTTCGTATTCGGGTCGTAAATTTCAATCGTCTGTCTATAGAGCCCGGCCGAATCCCCGCCCGCGATCAACAAACGACCGTCCTGCAACAGGTTCGCCGTATGTGCGTTTCGAGATTGGATTAAGGACGGACCGTCTACCCACTGATCGGTCTGGGGATTATAAATCAAAGTGGAAGCGAGCGCACCACCTGTGGAACCGATCCCGCCTACAACCATCACTCGGCCGTCATTCAAACGAGTCGACGTATGATAGATTCTTGCCGCCTGAACCGGTCCTGTTTCGGTCCATTGCCCGGTTGCGGGATTATAAATTTCCGCTCTTGTATCTCCTACAAACAACGTCCCGCCGCTTGCAAGCAACCTTCCGTCCGCGAGCACAGTCAAAACATGTCCGCCTCGAGGGGTATTCATTGAATTTGCGTTTATATGTCGAGTATCGCCGATAACGTCTCCGGTAATGGGATCAAAAACCTGAGTTCCCGCGGTATCCAGAATTTCAACGGTGTCCATTTCGTACCAACTCTCGTCATATCCTCCCGAAATCAGGACCCTGGAAACGGAAATGGCCGCCGCCGCGGGTTTATGTCTATTCAGGTTTAAGAGAGGTCCCGGATTCCACGCACCATTTGCCAAGGAAAAAAAAGCGCTTTGCCTTACGTTTCCTACGGATACGGCCAAACCGTTGTCTAACGCGTTGAGGGTTTCATAGGCGGCGGGAAATTCATTTCTGGACCACACACGCAAATTCGTTGTACATACATTTGTCGCGGCTTCCGCATCCGGAGTTCCTACCGGAGGGAGTATGCTATGCATACGATTCCAAACTTATCTTTATGCCATCCGGACAATACGATTTTCGAACTTTTTTAGTCCCGGAAACATTCTTAGAACCGCTCGCAACGCCTTAAGTCGAAACGAATTCAGAGTCGTTATTGATTCCCATAAAATTGAGTACCGTTTAATTTTATCGCAAAAAACGGTTTCAATGCAAAATATTAGGTACTTTATTATATAGTTATACATTAGAGACTACGAACGAAACGAAGGGGCGTAGTCAGAGACCGTAGTTTATCAGACTTAAAGAATCGGAAAAAAAAATTAAGGACTGCTCGGTATTAATTACAAAAGAAGAATTCATATCATCAAGCGACTGATGCATCCGTCGGGAAAAACCATGATCTTATATGAATTTTTTGGACAAATATATAGCGCATGATATAAATCCATTAGATCATTGTGTTCATAAAATTTATTATTTTATTTTTTTATAATATAAAAATATTAAAATAACGCGAATTCGACGTAAGAAATCTTGGGCGAATAAGAAACTCAATGCGTTCGCTCCCGACGGGTCGCTCCGCAGCTCGCGAATTTCATAGCTAAAATGGGCTCGCGACCGCGCTTGAACTCAATGTTGCTGCCTGCGGTCGCAACATAATGTTCCAATTCCTTCGGAATTCCCACTACAATCGCTTTCGCATTTGTTATATCGAACTCACGTTAAAATAACCAATGGAATTTTCATATTTTCACGATCTTTTTTTGGGGATCGCAGCGCCCAGTCCCTATCAAAGTTTTGAAAGTAAATCAAATGCAAGGTCTGTTTTAGTTTCTGATGTATAAAATTGCTATTAGCCGATTCGATACCGATTTTTGCGAAGGTTCCATAGGCATAAGTCGGCAATGTCGCCGCTTGTTTTTGCAGGACGTCCTTCCCGTTAACTCATATAAGAATCGGTCCCAAAACTGAGACAGATTCTTGCAGCTTGATCTTTCTGATAAAGAATAATAGGATTTTGGAACGCGTCATAAATGTTCCAATATGCAAAAATTAGAATATTATAATTACAAAGAAAAAATTCTTTGAACGACCTTCTCTTCTTTGAGACCAAGGTTGCCTAACGCGGAAAGATGCAGTTTGGGAATTCCAAAAACGGATTTTGCAAAATCGTTGAGATCGTCCAGAGTGATGGAATAGATCTCTTTGACTCTTTCTTCGTAGGAATAATTCCTACCGTAATAGAGTTCCATCAAAGCGATCGTGTTCATACGAGACTCGGTCTGTTCGTAACTGATCGAAAGAGTTCCTTCGTGATTGGTCTGCGCATCCAAAAGTTCCTTTTCGGTGATACCCCGATCCAAAATCGATTGGATCTCGTCGGAGATCGTTTCCAAACAAGTGATGAACTTATCCTTAGAGGTGGAACAAACGATACTATTGATTCCCACGTCCTTGTAAGAGGAAGGATACGCGGTGATCTGATAACAAAGCCCCTTCTCTTCCCGCACCTTTTGAAAGAGTCGGGAGGAAGTACCACCGCCTAAGATATGCGTGAACAAACTCGCCTTAGAAGCGTTGTGAAATTCTCTCGCAAACCCTTGCCCGCCTAAAATGAAATAAACCTGTTCCAACTTTTTCTTTTTCGGAAAGTAACCCCATTTTTTTTTGGGTAAGGAAAGTTCGCCGCCGTTTTTCCTTTTCTTTCTGGATTGATTAAAATGTTTCGCGGCGATCGCAAAAATCTCGTCGGGTTCAAAGTTCCCCGAAATGGAAAGGAACATATTTTCCGTATGATAATACGTATCATAAAAATCTAATAAACTTTTATGACTTACACCGCCGATGGATTCTCTCGTTCCGATGATGTCCCGACCTAAGGAGTTCTTGGGAAAAAAATTCTGATAGTAGAAATCGTGAATATAATCCTCGGGAGAATCCTCGTAACCCTGAAGTTCCTCCAAGATTACACCCGCTTCGTTTTCAATGTCGGATTGTTTCAGCAAAGGCTCATAGATCATTTCGGATAACAATTCCAAACCGAGACCGATATGTTTTGCCGCCACGCTAACGTGAAAGTAAGTGTATTCCCTGGAAGTGGCGGCGTTTGTAAAACCGCCCACACGTTCGATGTCCTCGGCCTGTTGTTTTGCGGTTCGTTTAGCCGTGTCCTTAAAGAGCATGTGCTCTAAAAAATGACAATAACCCGCGTTTTTGGAGGATTCGTGCCGGGAACCGACACGGACAAAAACTCCAGCCGATACGCTGACCGTATGCGGAGCTTTTTGAAAGAGAACCGTGATACCCTCGGGCAGAACTTTTCTATGAACGAATTGTGAAGGTTCCGGCTCCAAGGGATATTAGAAAATTCTTATACTTGTTCTTCTTCGAGAGCGTCTTTTCTGGAAAGATCGATTTTTCCGGTCTTATCGACGTTTAAAACTTTCACTCGAATGATATCGCCTTCTTTGACGATGTCTTTTACGGAATTTACCCTTTTAAAATCGATCTTAGAGATATGGCAGAGACCTTCTTTTCCGGGAAGAATTTCCACGAACGCACCAAAGTCCGCGATCCGTTTTACTTTTCCTTCGTAGATCTTACCGACTTCCACTTCCGTGAAAAAACCGTCGACCATCTTCGCGGCTTTTTCCGCAGATTCTTGGTTCGAACCGGAAATGGTTACGCGACCGTCGTCTTCGATGTAAAGTTCCGCTCCGGTAAGTTCGCTGATTCCGCGAACGTTCTTACCGCCCGGCCCGATCAACTCGCCGATTCTATCTTTCGGAATATTTCTTACAATGATACGCGGCGCCGTTCCGGCTAACGTTGAAGATGCCTTGGAGATATGTTTCTCCATAATATCCAAAATATGGAATCTACCTTTTTGAGCTTGAGTGAATACGTTTTCCAAAACGTCGAAACTCACACCGGTTACTTTCAGATCCATCTGAAAGGCGGTGATTCCCTTTCTGGTTCCCGCGATCTTGCAGTCCATATCACCGAAGTGGTCTTCGAGACCGGCGATATCGGAAAGAACCGCAAACTTACCGGAAGAATCGGAAAAAAGTCCCATCGCGATTCCGGACACACTTCCTTGGATCGGAACCCCCGCAGCCATCAGCGCGAGAGAACCGGAACAAACGGACGCCATCGAACTGGAACCGTTGGATTCTAAAATTTCGGACACAACGCGAATAACGTAAGGAAACTCATCCGGTTTAGGAAGAACCAATTTGAGAGCGCGTTCCGCCAAATTTCCGTGACCGATTTCTCTTCTTCCCGGACCGGAAGATCTACGGACCTCACCCACCGAAAACGCGGGAAAGTTATAATGCAGCATAAAGGACTTTTCTTTTTGTCCTTCCAGGGTTTCGTATCTCTGATTGTCGGAACCCGTTCCCAGAGTCACAACTCCCAAAGACTGAGTCTGACCTCTGGTAAAAACGGCGGAGCCGTGCGGACCCGGAAGAGGATTCACTTCCACGGAGATCTGACGAATTTCGTCTAACTTTCTTCCGTCGAAACGAGTTCCTTTTGTGAGGACCTGTTCGCGAACGATTTCATATTCCAATTCGTGAAGATACGCTTTGATATCCTTGATCTTGTCGGATTCTTCCACGGTTTGTTTGAAAAATTCTACGACTTCTTTGTTTACATTAGAAATTTCTTTATTACGGGAAGTTTTATCGGGAGTTTGATTGGCGGCCGTGAGTTTCGCAAACGCGTATTCTTTCACCTTCGCGAGAAGGTCCGTATCTCTGGTCTTAAGTTTTACTTCTCTTTTTGTTACGCCGATTTTTTTGGCGTATTCTTCCTGAAGAGTTACAAACTCAGCGATATATTTTTGGGCAAAACGAAGCGCGGCGAGCATTTCCTCGTTGCTGAGTTCCTTCGCTTCCCCTTCGATCATTACGATATGAGTTTTAGTACCGGCAACGACCAGATCCAAATCGGAATTTGCGAGTTCTTTGGTAGTCGGATTTAAGATCAACTCTCCGTTGACTCTTCCGATTCTGGCGCCCGCTATCGGACCGTTGAATGGAATATCAGAAACCGCTAATGCAGCGCTGGCCGCGTTTAACGCGTGACCCGCAACCGAAACGTCTCCGTCCGCGGAAAGCACCTGCACTTGCAATTGCACTTCACAAAAATAACCTTCCGGAAACAAGGGGCGGATCGGTCTGTCGATGATTCTGGAAGTTAAAATTTCGTGCTCGGGGGGTTTGGCTTCTCTTTTGAAATAACCGCCCGGAAAACGACCGACGGAATAAAGTTTTTCGGTATATTCGCAGGTAAGAGGAAAAAAATCCTGTCCCTCTTTTGCATCCTCGGCCGCACAAACGGTGGCGAGTAAAACTAAATTTCCAGATTTATAAACGACGGCTCCGTGAGCTTGTTTAGCCCAGTTGCCCGTTTCTAAAACGATAGAATCACGACCGTATTGGCCGGAAATTGTATGTGTCATGGCTGACTCGCTTACTTACGGAGTCCGAGAGTTTCGATCAGTTTTTTATAACGGTCTAATTCGGTTCTTTTGAGATAATCCAGAAGTTTTTTTCTTTTGCTCACGAGTCTTAAAAGACCGGTTTTAGAATGAAAATCTTTTTTATGAGACTTGAAATGTTCGTTGAGTTCTTTGATTCTCGCATCGATCAGAGCGACTTGCACTTCGGTGGAACCCGTGTCACCCGCTTTGCGGGCAAAATTACCGATGATTGTTTTTTTTCGTTCAGTAGCTATCATATCGTGAATATACCTTTTTACCATTTTTCAGGCAATAGAACCGCTTTAAAGCTAATTTTTAGGAAAGACTCTTAAATATTTATAATCTAACTCATGAATCCCGTGTTCTTCTTTTTTGCACCAAGCAAGAATCTCACCTTCCGGCGAAACCAAGAGGAACTCCGACCCGGGAATCCATTCCAAACTTATCTTTCTACCGTTGAGTACGTTTTTCACTTCCGTACTCGGAATTTCCACGGTTGGAAATTCCAAGATCGATTCGGGAGCGTGGATCTTGACCTTTCCTTCCAAAAGATTTTCGTAAGAATCCGCCTGAGCCAGATTCAGTTTGCCGATGCTCGTACGAACCAATTTTTCCAAACGAAGCGGAAAACCGGCGCGATCGGAAATATCCATTACGATCTTTCGGATGTACGTTCCGGCGGAAACTCGGATCTGAAAGGAGATGGATTCGGGGGAAAAAATCCCAAGTTCGTACTGATACACTTTGATTTTTCGAACCGCGGGAACCAGCGCGACCCCTTCCCGAAAGAGATCCGACCTTCTCCTTCCGTTTACCTTGAGCGCGGAAACTTCCGGAGCTTCCTGGGTTTCCCAGGTCGGAACTTCTCCAAACAAACCCTTTAGCTTTTCCTGATGTTCCCGGAACCAGCTTTCCGTTTGTTCCCTCGAAAGGGATTCCAAGATCTCCCCTTCTTTGTCGCCGGAGTCGGTGGATTCTCCCGGTCTGACCCAAGCCTCGTAGGATTTTTCTTTTTCCAAAAAGACACTGGAAAAACTCGTGCAGCTTCCGATGGGGAGAATCATGAGTCCGCTCGCGGCTCGATCCAGGGTTCCGGTATGACCGACTTTTTTGAATCTGAGTTTTTTACGAGCGGTTACGACAAGATCCGAGGAAGTCATTCCCTCGGGTTTGTGAATGAGTAAGAATCCGGACTCAGTCCGGATTTGTGGGTTTTCTGGTAAGCCTGAGTGATTCATCCAAACTCTGAATATATTCCTCATCCCAGAGGAATTGCATTCTGGGTGTGATCCTAAGTCCTAACTTTCCGGACAACGTCGTTTGAAATACGCCCGCGGCGCTGTTGAGTCCGGCTAATACTTTTAACTTTTTTTTGTCCGTACAAATCGCGGTCACAAAAACCCGCATATTCTTTCCGTCATCGGAGATCTCGGCCCTGTGGACCGAAACCATATGCACTCTCGGATCCTTGATCTTACCCGATAGAATCATCATCGCAACGGTGCGAACCGCTTCCGCTTCGACTTTTTTTCTCCGGATCGGATTCACAGTCCGATGTTCCTATTCCAACTTTCGCTTGATTACGGTGACATTGTAAGCTTCGATGATATCTCCGGACTTGAAGTCGTTGAATCCGTCCACTTGAATCCCGCACTCGAAACCAGACACGACGTCGTTCACATCGTCTTTGACCCGTTTGAGAGATTTCAGTTTTCCGTCGAACTTCGTAACTCCGTCGCTGATTACGCGGACATTCGCGGACTTGGCAATTTTTCCGGAAGTGACCATACAACCCGCAATGTTTCCGACCTTGGATACTTTGAAGATTTCTCTGATTTCCGCAGTTCCGATCACTTCTTCGATTTTTTCCGGTTCGAGAAGTCCTTCCATCGCGAGTTTGATCTCATCCACAACTTGATAGATGATATTGTAATACTTGATCTGAACCTGTTCTTTTTCCGCAAGAGATATCGTCTTAGGATTTGCACGAACGTGAAATCCGATAATGAGAGCATTGGAAGCCGAAGCGAGCATAACGTCCATATCCACGATCGCACCCGCGCCGGATTGGATTACGTTCAGTTTCACTTCCGGAGTGGAAAGTTTTTCCAAGGATTCTTTGATCGCTTCCGCAGAACCGCGAACGTCCGCCTTGATGATCACCTTGAGTTCTTTCAATGCGCCGAGTTTGATAAACTCGTTCATGTTCTCAAGAGTGACCTTAGGAGCGGATCCCGCTGCTACGCCTGCGTTTCCGATTCTTTCGAACTCGATTCTATGTTGAGAAATATTTCTGGCTTCTTTTTCATCCGCCATCGCGTCAAAAGGTGCGCCCGCATCCGGAACCCCGTCGATACCGGTCACCTGAGCCGGGAACGCAGGTCCCGCTTCTTCGATCGATTGTCCGAGATCGTTGTACATCGCCCTTACGCGACCGGAGAAAATTCCCGCAACGAAAGGATCTCCCACACGAAGCGTTCCGTTCTGGATGAGTACGGTTGCCACCGAACCGCGACCCGGATCGAGTTTTGCTTCGATGATCGTTCCTTTGGCTCTTCGTTTTGGATTCGATTTGAGATCCATAACTTCCGCTTGGAGAAGAATCACTTCTAAAAGTTTGTCGATTCCTATGTTTTCCCGAGCCGAGATCTTGACATACATCGTTTGCCCGCCCCATTCTTCCGATTGAAGACCGTGGTTGGCAAGTTCTTGCATGATCTTATCCGGATTTGCGGACGGAAGGTCGATCTTGTTGATGGCAACGATGATCGGAACTTCCGCAGCCTTTGCGTGGCTGATCGCTTCCAGTGTTTGAGGCATTACGCCGTCGTCCGCCGCGACTACCAGAATTACGATGTCCGTAACCTTCGCTCCTCGGGCTCTCATCGAAGTAAACGCTTCGTGACCCGGAGTATCTAAGAATGTAACGAGACCGCGCGCGGTTCTTACCTGATACGCACCGATATGCTGCGTGATTCCGCCGGATTCCGTATCGATCACGGAACTTCTACGAATCGTATCGAGTAATTTCGTTTTACCGTGGTCGACGTGACCCATGATGGTAACAACCGGAGGACGGTTGATATAATCTTCTTCGTTGTCTTTTTCTTCTTCGATGATGGTCTCTTCGTAAAGAGAAACGACTTTTACCTTACAACCGTATTCATCCGCCAAAAGGCCCGCGGTTTCCGCGTCGATGATATTGTTGATCGTCACCATCATTCCCATCTTCATGAGTTTTCCGATGACGTCGCCCGGTTTGAGGTTCATCTTTTTGGCGAGTTCGCCTACTTGCACATTTTCTAATACTGTAATTTCTTTCGGAACGGAGATTCCGGAAACACCCACGACCTTGGTCTTTTTAAATCTTTGTTTGAAAAATTTTGTGTTTTCCGCGCCGGAAAAATCTCTCTTATCGGAGGAAGTTTTTTCCTTATCGTGTCCCTTCTTCTTGCTCGCGCCGGCCGCACCTCTCGCTTGAGAAAGTTCGACTTCCGCAGAAGTAATCGGCATCGGGCGTCCACCCGGACCACCGGAACGATTTCCCGGACCACTACCGCCGAAACGATTTCCCGGTCCAGCTTGTTGACCCGGACCCCGATTGCCTTGGTAACCACCGCCTTGACCCGGACCACGATTACCCTGATAACCGCCACCCTGCCCCGGACCACCCGGACCCCGATTGCCTTGGTAGCCGCCGCCTTGGCCTGGTCCGCGGTTCCCTTGGTAACCGCCACCTTGACCCGGACCGCCAGGACCACGATTGCCCTGATAACCACCGCCCTGACCTGGCCCACCCGGACCGCGATTGCCTTGGTAACCGCCGCCGGAATTAGGTCTAGGAGCCGGTCTGGCAATCGGCCTAGATACGATAATATTGGAATCTTCTTTTTGAAAAGGAGAACGAGAGGTTGGATAGGAAGAAGAATCTCCACCTTGTCGTCCTTGGGAATCTTTATCTCGGGGAGGTCTAACGGAACCGGCGTCTTGTCTTCTCGGCTCCTCGTATTTCACTTCTTTGGAGGCAGAAGGCGCAGGGCGAACGATCGGCGATTGGCCGGAATCGCCTCTGGAAGGCAATGGAGTTACCGGCTTTGCGGGAGCGGATTCGGCAATCGTTTCTTTCTTAGGAGACGCAGAGGGAGAGGAGGACGAATTTTCGTCCCCTTTCTTTTTTATGATCAGCTTTTTGCGTTTTCCCGCATCTGCCGCGCCCTGGAGCGTTTCCTTGATCGTCTTATTTTTATCTTCCATAATTGATTCCCTGGCTTTCCGAAGTACTCAAGACTCCGGCTCTCTGAAAAACCCATTCGGGTTTTTCAGTTATCCTCCACCCATTCTACGGATTCTCGGAGTAATTTGAGAATCTGTCCGGCTGTCGTATGACCGATTCCTTGCAGTTTTGCCAGATCGTCTTGGCTGTATTCGATCAGGGTTTCCAGATCCTTGATTCCCTCGCTCTTCAAAATCCCGACGATACGGGCCGAGAGACCGGGAAGATCTTCGAGAGGAGTCAATTCTTCCTCCTCTTCTTCTTGTGCAACCGAAACTTTGGATTCTTCCGAAGGCGTATAGAAAAGTCTTTCCAACCTTTCCCTCGCTTCCGGAGACGCAAGTTCCGCGTTGTACTGTGCCACGGTTTTGATATCGATTTTGTAACCCGCCAACTGAGACGCGAGTTTTACGTTGGACCCGTTGATCCCGATCGCAAGAGAAAGTTGATCGTCCGGAACGACTACCATCGCCTCTCTGCCGGAACCGTCGACCTTTACTTCCACGGGTTTGGCGGGAGAAATCGCATTCGCGATAAACTCGGACGCGTCGTCGGATGCTTCTACGATGTCGATTCTTTCGTTTCCGAGTTCTCTTACGATCGATTGAATCCGAACTCCCTTCATCCCGACGCAAGCGCCGACGGGATCAATGTCTCCACGGGCTGCGCGTACTACAACTTTGGTGCGGATGGAAGGTTGTCTGGCTACGTTGATGATTTCAACAAGACCGTCGTAAATTTCGGGAATTTCCATTTCGAAAAGTTTACGAACGAAGTCTGCGGACGCTCTCGAAAGAGTAATGACCGGAATCGGTTCTCTCGGACGGAGTTCCACTCTTTGAATGATTGCTTTGAGTCTGTCCCCGCTGTGATACTTTTCACCCGGGCTCTGCTCGCGACGAGGCATGATGCCTTCTACTTTTCCAAGATCGATGCTCATCGCGTCTTTTTTCCATCTCTGGAAATAACCGTGAGTAAGCTCTCCTTCTTTCGCCTTATACTCGTTATAGAGAAGTTCCTTCTCCATATCTTTCAGTCTTTGAAAGACCATCTGTTTGGCTTGGCTGGAGATGATTCGTGAAAGTTCCACCGGTTTTTCACGGAAAGAAACGACCGAACCGATCTCTGCGGATGTGTCGATCGCTTTAGCATCTTCTAAACCGATTTCGAGGGCGGATGAAGGAGTTCCCTCGACAACTTTTTTTGCGATTGCGATGACCACGCTGTCTTTACCGGAGGCAAACTCCACCGTAACCGGAGAAGGTGTTTCCGATTCTTCGGATTCTTCCAAACCTTCGAGGCCGGACTTTTTTCTATAGGCGGTTATGAGAGAATCACGAATGACTCCCATAACGGCTTCCCGATCGAGGGATTTGTCCGCGCAAAATTGTTGGATCGCCTCCAACAGATTTCCTTCCGATTGTGTCTTCTTAACTGCCATATCAAATACTTACGTAAAGATTCCCTTTCAGTATATCCTTGAGGTCCAGGGTCGTCTGCTTTTTTACGGCAGTTTTTTTTCCCTTTTGGAATTTTTCCAGAATCAACCGATCACCGTCCCGATTCACGATCCGAAAAATTCCTTCCTGGGGCTTTTCTGATTCTCCGGATTGAAAAACCAGACGAACCGGGATACCCCGGAAACGATCCAGGTCTCCCGGAAGATCCAATTTCCTTTCCGCCCCTGCGGAGGAAACTTTAAGAGTATAATCCAGATCCGGTGAGATCCGTTCTAACTCTTCTTTCAGTTTTCTGGAAACTTGCTCACATTCCAGAAGGCTGACTGAACCATACGGATGTTCAAGATTGTCCAAAACAACCTCGATCAACGAGTGGTTAGGCCTTTGGTTGACCTTTAATGAGTACAGCTTAACAGGCAAAAACAGGACGCCATCCAAAATACCACTGATTTCTTCCCTGTTTACTGTCAAACCCCGGCCTTAGAGAGAAAACTCAAAAATGAATGAATTTTTCCTGATATCCTAATCAAACTATTCAAATTTAGCTACGGTGTAAAGTAAAAAAACCCGGCGTTCTAAGGGCCTTAAGAAATCCCAAGGATTATTGCTTGTTTTCCAATCAATGTGTTGGAATGGTATCGTTACATTCCAAGTTCCGATCGGATAACAGGCTTTCATGAGAAATCTCCATTCCAATTTCAGCATTCATTTCGGTATAAAAATACGAACCCGAATTTTTCTCTTCGGGATCGTTTTGATCGGGACATCGATTCTAAGTTGTACTCGTTTCAAAGTGGATAATTACAATTCGTATCTTTACGGTAGAATCAAATTGGGAAACACTCTCTCCGACGTTCAGGCGAAAATTTCAAACGGAGTTCCGACCAATCTGCCTCAGACGATTCCGGTTGTTTCCAGTAAAATCTACGTTCCCGACTTCGATCAGTCTCTGTTGAAAGTATTTTCCACGGATGGAGAATTAAAATTCATCTTGGGAACTCTCAAAGAAAAAGTCGGAGATAAATACAAATTGATTTCGGCGAAAATCGGAAAGATAGGACTCGTGGCGGTTAACGCCGACGAGGAAATTTATCTTCAATCCAGAGCGGGAAAAGAAGGAAAAGAGGAACCACCCAAAACAGATCCGACAACCGAAGATATCTTTTTGAAAAAGAGCGGATCGTTTGATACGGAATATAAAGAAGCGATTCCATCCGCGATTCTTCATTTTTCGGACGCAGGGAAATTATTGAACACGATCTATGTGGAAGGGATTTCCGGGAACACTCCGTTCGGTTATATCGAAAGGATGGAAGCGGGAGAGGACGATCTTTTGTTTGTGTTTCATAAACAAAACGGAGAAATGAAACTTTCCGCATACGAAAACGGCGCCCTACTTCGATCGGTTAACGCCTCCGACTTTTCGGAAGTCATTTCCGATACGGAAACCACACAGGCGAGATTGGAAACGATCCTTCCGCATCTGGAAGGAAAATACGCAGTCGCATCGTTCAGCGTTTTCGATAAAAAAAGTTCCAGATTCAAGTCGCGCAAAATCTTCAAGTACGACTTCGAAACCAAGGCGGCAATTCTTCTCAAAGAAATCCAAGATCCGTCGGAATCCTTATATTGGATCTTAAAAGATCATAATTTTTTCGTTTGGGAAACCGAAAACGAAGAGGAAAGTTCGATCCGGCTTCAGGTTCACGACGACGACGGAACTCACGTCAACAACATCCGACTCAACTATCTTCCTCCGAGAGGTCTTTGGAGAGAAACGTGGATGGACTTAAACGACGAAATCTATTCCGCGAGGATCAAGTCCGGTTATCTGGAAGTCCATAAATGGAAATAAAGTTTTTCGAATATTCAGAATCCCTGTTTGACGACGAGGAAAGCGGGGATCTGGATCGAAAGACGATTTTATCGACGGGAATTTCCGGTTCGCACTTTATGGGTTTTGCAGCCCTTTCCATCTATCAAAAATACGAAAAAAAAATCGGTCGTTACGACCGAGTTCGAATCCTCTGCGGGAACGGTAACAACGGAGGAGACGGACTCGCTCTCGCATTCTTTTTGATCCAAGAAGGATTAAAACCGGAAGTTTATCTGAAAGACGGCGGCTTGTCGGAAGAATCCGAATTTTATAAAAATGCGTATTTGAATTCGGGAGGTAATATTTTACCTCTGGAACGTTTCGAAATTTTACCCGGAAGCGAAACGATATTTCTCGTAGACGCGTTACTCGGAACCGGTTTTCGTTTTCCTTTAAAAAGTCCCGTTGAGGTCGTCGTCTCCAAAATTGCAGAAAACAAACGAAAAAATCCGGAAAGAATTTTTATCCTCAGCATCGACGTCGTATCCGGCTTTCAGGAGGATTTTCCACTTCCTTTTGAAACGGACGCGTTAGCCGAAATTGGTATGAAAAAATGGAAAAACCGTTTTTTACCCGGCAAAGTACGGAAAACGTTTCACAAAATAGGTTTTCCGGTCGGAAAAAATCCGTATCAAGCCGACCTAAAGGAAAAGGAATCTAACGTAAGTAAAAATGAAATTCCGCAAAACGAAGATATCAACTTCATACCGCCGAAAAAAAACGAAAACTCGGAATTAGAACCCGCGACGGACGAAAAACAAAACGAGGAAAAAGATCGAAAGAACAAAATCCTTTGGAAAAAAATCCCGTTTAGAATTTTAAAAAAGACAATCGGAAGGGAAGAGGATTCCCATAAATACAAAAACGGTTCTTTGGTTTTAATCGGAGGTTCCCGGGGGATGTCGGGAGCGGCTCTCTCTTCCTTGTTCGCCTTTCACGAGTTAGGCGGCGGAATTTCACTGCTTTTAACGCCGTCCGAAAAAACGGTTCGGGCCGTTTTAAAAAAAGATCCTTCCATGATGGCGGATACGATCCCGGAAGTTTCGAAAATGATGGATCTTCCTTTCGTTAAAAAAGCTTCCGTCTTTCTTATCGGCCCGGGTTTAAATACGCAGGAATGCCCGGCGATCGACTTACCAAAAGAAAAATTCTGCGTTTTGGACGCGGGAGCGATCCAAACCTACGCCAATACGGTGTTACACGAAAAAGTCCTGATGACCCCGCATACGGGAGAATTGGAAGTCCTTTTAAACACAAAAATAAAATCGATCGGACAAGGAATTTCCCTCGCGAAAGAATACGTTCGGAACTTCAAAACGAATCTCTTGTGGAAAAGACATTCCTCTTTTCTAATAGACTCGAACGGCTGCGTTTTCCTTTGGGAAACACCCGAGCCGAAATTGGCCGTGATGGGAACGGGCGATCTGTTGGCCGGTATTCTTTGTTTTTTTCTTTCGAGAGGTTTTACAATTTCCGAAACGGTTCAACTTTCATTTTCTTTGCTGACCCGTGCCGCGAAAAAATCAAAAGGTTTTCCAACCGCATCCGGAATTCGTAAACTACTGACAAAGGGAGGAAATTGAAATGGGCGGCGGTTATCATTCCCGTTCTCCGGAAGAATTTAGAAAGTTCCTGGAAGAAAGTAGAAAACATTCCGGCGGAGGCAGATTTTCGAGAGTACGTTTGGTTTTTATCTTAAATTTGGTTTTAGTCGTTTTAGTGATCGGCATGGTCGCAAGGACGTTGAACCCCGGCGCGTTTACGATTCAATCCTCTTCTTCCAAGTTGAAAATGGAATCCACTACCTTGTACGTCAAATCCAGTCGGGAAGGTAAGGACGGTTTTCCGACCTTTTTCTTGTTTATGAAAAACGAAAACAGTTCCGCCGAAATCCGATTTCCGGATCCGACTTGGAACTTTAGAATTCTCTTAAGTGGAAAAGACGGTCTCAATTGTCTGGATAAGACTTGGGAGATTCCCGAAAGAACTTTGCATCCGGGCAAAATCGAATTCGAAAGGTTTCGATTGAAGGACGAGGCGATCGATTCCCTTCCTCCCGATTGTAAGGTAAAATCGTCCGAAAGTTTTTTGGAAAGAATGTTCAGAAAATCCGGTTCCAAAAGCGGTTTAAAATTGGAAGTCGTCATTTCCCACAAGGACGATCGTAAACTTCTATCGATCGAAAATCTTTGAGCGAGCGATTTAGTTTTTTTGAATGGAATGAAAACCGTGTCTGAGTCGAAATTCGTTCTTACTTATAACTATATAAAAAGTATTTAATATTTTGCATTAAAACGGTATTTTGCGATAAAAATTAACGGTATTCAATTTTATAGGGATCGGCAGCCGTTTTAGAGAGAAATATTCGAAATCTTAAGAATTCGAAACAACGTTTTTTTTCTTTCCCGGCGTTTTCTTTTCCAACTTTAAGGAAGAATCCAAATCGATTTTTTCTCTTTGAATGGTTTCTAAAAAAGTCTGAATATCGCCCAACACCATTTCCCTATGTTCCGGAAATTCGTTCATCAACTCGTGATAAAATCCGGGATAAATTTTGATTCTTTTATTTCTATAAATTAGATTTTTATAAAGTTCCGTCGATCCTTTTACGTCCACAAGTCCGTCGTCTTGTCCGTGAAGAATCAGAACCGGGCATCGAAGTACATTCGCCTTTTTGATCAGTTTAGGTCCGATTTCCAAAAGTTCCGTCCCCATCCTGAGGGAAACCTTTCCGTGAACGAGAGGATCCTGTTTGTAGGACTCGATCACGTCCGGATCGTGGGAAAGATAGTTAAGATCCAATTCCGCATCCACTATGGTTGAAGGGGAGATTTTGCTTAAAAGACTCGCGGCAAATTTCTTGAGTTTTTTATTAAAATCCATTTTCACGATCAGAGCGGGAGAACCGAGAATCAACCCGAGGATGTTGTCCTGATTGATCCCTTCCTGAGAATATCGAAGAGTCACCGCTCCGCCGAGTGAATGTCCTAAAAGAAAAAAACGATCTTTTTGTTCCCTTTGGAGAACCTCGGAAACGAAATCGGCCAGGTCTCTTACGTATAAATCGAAAGAATCCGCGTGCCCTCGTTTTCCCTCCGACTTTCCGTGACCTCTCATATCGAAGGAATAGAAGTTGATATCGCTTTTTACAAAGTAACGAAGTAAGTTCGTATAACGCCCGCTATGTTCTCCAAAACCGTGATGAAAAATCATCAATCGGTTGGCGTTCGGTCTCGTCCAGGATTGGCAATATAATTTTGATTTATCGGAACTGGATAGAATGTGGAATTCTTTATGATGAAAGGTCATTGCTAAATCCGATTTGTTTGGAAGAAAAGAATCATTAAAACCATACGGGTCAACTAAATATTATAAAACCGACTAAAAACGGTTTTTTTTCATCCGATATCGTTTTTCCGTAAAACAAAATCGAAGTTACGTATATGTCTCGTTGTCCGGTTGTGCCGATTCGAACCGAAAGTCCGAATTCAAAAATCGATGTTAAAGTTTCCTTGAGTTTTCTCAGCTTCCTTCATTGTTTGGTTTCGTTTCCTAAAAAGGGAAAAATTTAAAACTTATAGAATGGGAGTCGTGTTGCCGCTCGCTTTCATTACATTATGTGAATTCGGTATAACAAATGCGAAAGCGATTGTAGTGGAAATTCCGAAGGAATTGGAACGAAAAGCGCGGTCCAGCCTTGGCCTTGCCAAGGCTGGATTCGCCCAAACTTTCTTAAGTCGAACTCACGTTATGTAATGCCAATCGCTTTCGTATTGGAAATTGGAAACATCGAACTCGCCGTTCTATAAACACCGGAGAAATTATGGAAAAAAGGCCCTCGGAAAAAAGTCTTCTTCGCTTTTTCGGATTGGGAGAATTGGCAAATCACGGATGGAACGCGATTTTAGCGTTCTGGATGATTATGGGAATGGCCTTTTTCCTTTTCGCGGATCAGAATCTAATCGCGCCTAACTTAAAAAACATCGGAGCTTCTTTCGGTCTGGTCGATCCGAAAGACGTGGATTGGTATATCGGAGGGGTGATCCCGATCCTATTCTTCATCTTAGGCGGAGCCGTATCCGTTAGCATGGGTTATTTATCCCAAAAGTATTCTCGAAAAAAACTCATCCTCTTTTCCGTTTTTTTGGGAGAGGTTCCTTGTTTTCTTTCGGGTTTTGCGACCGATTATTCGGAATTTGTAATTTACAGAACTCTTACGGGTTTCGGTCTCGGAGGAATTTTTCCCCTTCTTTTTACGGTCCTCGGCGATTATTTTTCGGACAAATCCAGATCCACCGCCGCGGCTTACGTTTCTCTTTCGATGGGAATCGGTCTCGGAGTCGGCCAACTTCTCGGAGGAATTTTAGGTAACGCGGACCCGATCAACGGTTGGAGAGCGAGTTTTATTTATCTTTCCATTCCTTCTTTCTTCTTTGCGATCATCTATTGGATTTTCTGTAAGGAGCCGATCCGAGGCGGCGGAGAATCGGAATGGTCCGGAATCGCGGATAAATTTTCCGAGGAAAATTTTCATCTTCGTTGGAGCGACGTTAGACTCCTTTTCCAAAACAAAACGAACATAGGAATCTTCCTTCAGGGTATTCCGGGTTGTGTTCCCTGGGGAGTTTTTTTCGTTTTTTTGGTCGATTATTACGAAACCTCGTATCATCTCGATAAGGCGACCGCGACGATGCTTTTAACGTATGCCGCAATCGGTGTTTTTGCCGGTACGTTTTTAGGCGGAGTTATCGGACAAAAAATCTACAACTACAACAAAAGATATCTTCCCGTTTTTTGTATGTCCAGCATCCTACTCGGAGTTTTTCCATGTATCTATCTTTTAAAGGCGGAAAATATCGCAAACTCCGGGCTTTTTATCCTAATCAACATAGTCGCGGGTTTTATCATCTCGGTTACGGGTCCGAACGTCAGAGCTACATTAATTAACGTGAATATTCCAAAAAACAGAAGTAGTATGTTCGCGCTTTACAATCTCACCGACGACTTGGGAAAAGGACTCGGACCCGCGATGAGCGCCGTGATTTTGGGTCTGACTCCGGGAGATCGTTCTCTGGGACTTTCCATCTCCGTTCTTTTTTGGATTCCCTGCGCCCTTTTCTGGTTGATCGTATTGAAAAATTTTGAAAAGGACGAGAAAGACGTACATGAATATCTGGTCTCGGAAGCCAAAAAAATCAAAGAGGCGATCTAATTGAACATGGACATCGGAACTTTTGACGTTTATCTTTTCGACATCGAAGGGACCACGACTCCCATCGAGTTCGTTCATAAAGTTTTATTTCCGTATTCGGTCGATAAGTTCGATTCTTTTTTTCGATCGAACTCCCTGGAGAAAGAATGGATCGATAAGTTGATCGAAGAAGGAACAAACGATACGACATATCGGGAGAAAATCAAAGTAGGAAAGTTCGAAGGAGGAACAAACGATTCTACAGATTCCGAAAAACTTTCGGTTTCTCCCCGAATTCTGAGCGACTATTGCAAACATCTCGTCTCGCTGGATCGTAAGAGCGGTCCTTTGAAAGAGATTCAGGGTAGGATTTGGAAATACGGTTATGAAAACGGAGAACTGAAAAGTTCCTTGTTTGCGGACGTCCCTTCGTTTTTAAAAAGAATTCAATCCGCCAAAAAAAAATCGGCAGTTTATTCCTCCGGAAGTATTCAGGCTCAGAAATTAATTTTTGAATATTCAAATTTTGGCAACTTGACCGGATATTTTTCCGCTTACTTCGACACCGGAGTCGGAGGGAAAAGAGAATCCTCGAGTTATTTTAAGATCGCGGAACAACTCGAAACGGCGCCCGATAAGATTTTATTTTTCACCGATATCAAAGAGGAAGCGGACGCCGCAAAAACCGCGAATCTCAAAACCGCGATTCTTGTACGTCCCGGAAATTATCCGCAACCTTCCCATTCCCATCCCATTCTTTCTTCTTTTGAGGATTTAAGTCCTTAAACGCCGGAGACCGAAAGCGACCTAAGTTTCCCTGAGTCGCAGAAAACTAAAGTGAAGGACGCTCCTAAACTCATCCTGGCGCTGCGACCCTTAGGGAGCGGCGCCACTTTAGTTACCCGGATGGTTCATCTTAACTTCGCTAAGAGCCGGCGTTTTCGCTTTTTAAAAATAAACCGTCCGAATATGAGTCCCGGTTTTGTGTAGTTCCGACCCGACTTTTTATGACAACTTTTTCTAGGATGTTACATAACCCCCTAACCACTAGAACGCGGTAGTTCCCATAGATTCGGTCCTATTCCGAACGAATCTTTTTTCGAGGCGAGTTGGAAAGATCGGCCGATCTTTGTAAGGTGAGATCCTTTCGAATTTTTTTTGTAATCCTTCTTTTGAACTCAGTCTTCGGGAAAGTCGATGCGAGAGAACTCGTCTACGCTTTCCGAGATCCGGGAAAACCGGAAAAAGAAAAGATGATTCTTGTGGGCGAAACCGTACTTTATGATAAAGTAAAGCCGATCGAAGAGGAAGGAAAAAATAAGAATCTCGATATCGGAGTCGATACGAGACTCGACTTGGTCACGATTAAGATCAATTTCGATCCCGGACTCAGGGTGGGACAAACCTTATATCTCATCGAAAAAGACTTCGATCATAAGAATTACAAAAACGGTAACATAGTCGCGCAGATCGAAATCAAGTCCATCTTTCAAACTTCCTTTATCGGCAAAAGAGCGAGAGGAATCGGTCACCTCGGACTTGTAAAAGATAAACATCTGATGGTGGCGGCTCCTTTGGTTTCGGAAAAAATCGAACCCGCGATCGTCGAAAGGAAAAAAGGAGATTACCATCTTTCCAGAAACGAAATCGCGGAATCGATCCGCTCTTACAAACATACGATCAGCCTGGATCCTTCTTCGCCGATGGGTCATTTCCGTTTGGGACTTCTTTATAAAAAAACCGGAGAGGCTTACGTTTCCGCCGGTTCCGAATTTTCTATGGCTTGGAAAAACAGAAAACGGTTCGGGAACTCTCAGGAAGAACTCGAGTTTTATACGGAATACATCGACTTCTTAAATCATAAATACGAAACGGAAGGTTTTAAAAACGGTTCCATTCTTTCCAAATCGATGGAAGTCGTTCGGGAAGCGTTCAAACTGACTCGATCGGATTCGGAACTTCTCATCCACTCCGCTTTAACTTACTATTATCTTTATCGGGAGAATTCCAAACTCGGTAAAACTCCGACTCGTAACTCCGCGGATCGGAAAAAATCGGACTCGTATTTCGAAATTTCCGTAAAACTTACAAGGGACGCGATCCGACTCAATCCATCCGATTATAGAACTCATCTCTTAGCGTGTAAACTCTACTTGGATAAGATCGTCGAGCTTACTTCCGACACGGGCCAAAGCGGTTTGGGAGAATCGGAGGAAGTCGGACTTCTGCAAAACAAGTTCGCGGATTCATTAGAAAAATATAAAACGTTCAAACCCGCAGACGTTCCGGGTGATCCCTACGTTTTGAAACCCCTGAACTGAAAGATAAGCGTTTACGATATTGTTCTAAAACCCCGTCTTATTTTCTCCGATGTCTGAATTCCATGTTCATCCGTTTTTTTGATACACATTCGTGCGCTTCGCTTCGACCGGAGAGGTTGTTCAGAGTTCTATCGACGTTTGATTTACAAGTTTCAAAGGTGTGTCAATTTGTCTCGGTAAAAAGTTACGATTGTTTATCGTGGTAAAAGTTTTTGGGGAAGCATCTCCCTTTAATGATTGTCAATGTTACGATATTGCCGACTCTGCCACTTTATGAATCATCTTTTTATTTCACCCTTTACTCGTTTTTTAGTCGCTCTTGTTGTCCTTTACGCGGCCGTTTTGAATTGTAAGAAGGACAATGACGATTCCACGACTCTCTGGGCTTTGGTGGCCTTATTAGCCGGATCTTCGACAAATAATTCCGCGGCCCTATCGTATGGCGGAACGAAAAGTCCCGGAGACGTTATGATCGGAGATATGGTAAAAGCCAACTTCGGGAATTTTTCGTTTACGAACCTTACGACCAACGAAAAAATCTCAGGGCAGGTAGCCACTTATACAACGAGTCCTTTCATCTCCCTTATGTCCGCACCGACCTATACACAAGGCGGGTTCGCACTTCCCATTGCGGGCGTGGGGCTTCTGGCCACACCGATCAGCGGTTATTCGAACGCGGGCGGCGCTCCCGTGACGGCCATGCGTGCGGAAGTGTACACGGAAAAGAGTTCGAACTGCGCCGAAGTGACCGGAACGTTCAACATGGTTCAAGCCATGTTCGGAGACGCGGTGGGCGCATTCCAAGGAGGATACGGTACTCTGACGATTACCGGAACCAACCAGAAATTTATTGCCGGAACGATTACAACTTTGGGTGGCGCGGGTACGGCGGTGAATCTCAATAACGGCATCTGCACCGAAGGTAAGGTCGTATGGAATACCGGTGAAACGGCGTTCGTCTCTTCGACGGGTGTTCTCATTCTGGATATGGGTACGGACAAAGGCGGCTTTTTCGGATTGGCCAAGGATACTTCGTTAAACGGTTCCGGAATTTTCAACGGAAAGACGTTACTCGGCTTTGACAACCTGAGAGGAGCCAATGCAGCGACCGTTGATTCCTTTGTAAGCGGCAAGTTCACTTGTTTGAACGGAGTTTGTACCGGCGTGAACATCGATGCGCGAACCTTGGCGGCTCAAAACAACGGCAACTCATCCACAAACGTTCCCGTATTCGCGAACGGTATCTCGCCTTCCACGACGTTTGGTAACGCCGGAGGAGGAATGCCGCTGGCAGCCAACGATAATTTGGTGATGATCGCACGGTCCGTGAACGGGAAGATCACGGCGGCTATGGTCGCTTGTTCGACGGGAGGATGTACAACTGCTTCGTCCCGACACTTCGGACTCTACACCGAAAACTAAGGGCCTCTTGCTCGGGTAGTTTTTTCCGAGCGGGAACGGTTGTGGGTCTGACGATTCAATCGTTACGTAAGAAAACTTCACAACAAAGAAGACAAATGAAATCAGATCCTCTTTTGGATCTGATTTCCGTTCCGCACAAATTTCCGGAAAGGAACAATCCGAAATATTCTCTTCTCATTCCTAACCGCTAACATCTCGAAGCAGATGTTAGGCGGGGAAGGTTTTCCCCTCGCTTCATCCCGAGCTTTCTGTTTCTCTAATTTAGCAATATCTAATCTTTCAAACAAGCTCGGTATTCCGCTACCCCTTCTCCGGGGGATTTTTTTGCGGAAACCCCCGGACCCAATCTCGCGATCCATAGCGCAATGCTGTCAATTTAAGAGACTCTGCCGTAATAGATTTCAAACTTACGTTTTCGAACTTTATGTTTTCTATTGAAGGTTCTATTTGGAATGACAGGTAGCCGATGTTTTAAAAGTTCGGCTTTCATTTCATCAAAAACGGAGTTCATCGGTTCAGTACCAGAAAGTAACCTTGGAAGTTCTCCTTTTAGAATGCCGATCGCGATATTTCTATTAATTTTATAATCATATTTTGTTTTTACTTTTTTGTTTTGAATCGATTGATCGTATTCTATTTGCGCTTCTTGGATTAGAAGAGAGGCAAGA
>NZ_AOHC02000006.1:5000-39807 GCF_000332415.1 Leptospira weilii serovar Ranarum str. ICFT | reverse complement strand
TGATAAAGAAGATTCTCTTAAGATACCTAAACTCATTCAACGTTATCCAAAGGAAGAATTACCGGTTGTTCCAATTCCCACGGACGAAGAGGAAGACAATCGTCGATTGTGTACCGAGCATGAGAATTGGACAAGACAACTAACGCAAGGAAAGAATCGGCTATACTAGGTGTATTCACTCAAGCCGGTCTGACTGAGATCACCAAAAAACATTTACGGACAAAAGCATCCAGAGAAACTTCTGTAACTTTACTTCCGGATCGATATCATAAGGAAGCGGAACGAATCTATACTAGTTGTAGATTTAGTCGAACTAAATCTAAAACTCATTGAAGAAGATATTAAAGGCGCTCTGAAAATCAATCAGGCCTACGTTCAAACGATCATGTCCATGCCTGGTATCGGGATGATTACGTCTCTGGCAATTATGAGTTACATGGGGGACTGCAAAAGATTTCTTCCGGTAAACAAGCCGCCTACTACGCTGGTTTAGTTCCCAGAGTTGACATCTCAGGAGATACGGTTCGATATGGTAGAATTGTTTCCCGCGGTTGTCATTCGATCCGAAGAGTGATTGTTCAAGCAGCTTGGAGCCTGGTCCGTTGTCAGCATGGCGGTAAGATTAAAGAGTTCTACGAAAGGTTATATGCTAAAAAAGGAGCAAAGAAATCTATCATTGCTACTTCACGTAAAATGATCGAAGTTCTTTTTTCTATGATTCGAACAGGGCAACTCTTCGACTCTATGCCCGAAAATGTTTTGAATCGTAAGTTAGCTCAATATGGTCTTATGTAAAAAAAAATAGCGGAGGGGCTTGACACAAGGAACATAGGAGGAAGTGAGATAGCAAAAAGATAGCGGAGCGTCATCTTTTGCTCCCAACGAAGTTGGGAAAATCACGACCAATCGAACGACCAATCGAACGACCCAGGTAACTAAAGTGGCACTGCTCCCTATGGGTCGCAGCACCAGGAAGTGAGATTGAGTTAAACCTCGAACGACCCGCCGCTCTCTATGGATCGCGGCGCCTGGGCTGGATTCGCCCAAAACTTCAACCGCCTAACTGACGTTTAGCGAAACTCTCTTTACAATTAAAATTGAAAGTAGATGAATGGAAGTTCCACATCCGGAGTGAGAAGCGCCAGAATCGTCGCGATGATCGGATAAGACGCAAATTCGAGCCATGCGGGAGGATTCCATTCTTTCTTTTTTTCAAAGATGAGATAACCGAGCCACTGGGCCGCGATCACACAAAGAACGACTGGAATTCCGGTTTTCAACATATAAGGACGTAAGCCGCCTTCGGCGTAGACGAACATTTTTTTCAACATGGTCAACTCTTTGGCGATCGATTCGGCGCGAAACCACGTTCCCACGGCGACCGAAACAAAACAGGTAAGAAAGATTTGGATCGGAGCCAAAATCTTATCCGGAATCATTTGAATATTCGGAAAATGTTTTTCTCTCAGACTTCTGTAAATCGCTTCGATCAACAAAAGAGTTCCCTGACAACTTCCCCAGACAAGGAACGTCCAAGCGGCCCCGTGCCAAAAACCCGCCGCGAACATCGTAAACCAAAGATTAAATCGATGACGGAAAACTCCCGCACGATTTCCGCCCAGAGAAATATATACGTAATCCCTGAGCCAAGTGGAAAGAGTGATATGCCATCTCCTCCAATGTTCCGTTATACTTCTCGCGATAAAAGGCATACGAAAATTTTCCGGAAGTTCGTAACCCAACAACAACGCGGAAGCGTAAGCCATATCGGTATAACCGCTGAAGTCGCAATAAATTTGAATGAGAAATAAGGTCGCGCCGAGCCAAAGCGCGGCGGTTCCGAAGTTTGCCGGATCGGCGAATATCTTTTCTATGATCGGAGCCGCGTTATCCGAAAGCACGACCTTCTTGATATAACCCAGGATGAAATAACGGATCGCTTTTCTAAACGGAATGTCGGTTAGATTTTTAACCGTATCCATCTGAGGCAGAAAGGTCCTCGCAGTAACGATCGGGCCCGCGACGAGTTGAGGAAAAAAAGATACGAATAACGCGAATCGTAAAAAACTTTTTTCGGGAAGGATCTGCCTCCGATACACGTCGATCGTGTAACTCAAGGATTGAAACGTATAAAAGGAAATCCCAACGGGAAGGATGATATGTAAAATCGGAAGCGCGTTCTTCACTCCGAAATGCCCGAGGAATAAATTGACCGAGTCCGCAAAGAAATTATAATATTTGAAAAAACCCAAAATGAATATTAGATTCAAAACCAAACTGACCGTAATCAGAATGAATCTGTTTTTCGAATCTTGGGAAGAATGAATTTTTGCGGCGAGAACGAAATCGATCACGGTGGAAAGAAGGATCAAACCGCCGAACCTCCAATCCCAACTCATATAAAAATAGTAGCTGACGACGAGAAGGAATACGTGAGTGAAAGAAAGAGTTTTTGTACTTTTTGTGAAAAAATACGGAATTACATACCAATAAACCAGGAATACGAAAATGAAAAATACGAAAAATTCTAAAGTAGGAAAAAGCAAACCTTTCGCTCCCGATACTCCCTCTATCTTTTTTCAAACACGGTTCCGGTCAAGGAATTATGATCCGAAGCCCCCATACGTCCAACTCGAATTTCCTTTTTGAAAAAAGAAAAACCTTGCATAATTTTCAAGGAAACGATTCAATTTTCAAAAATTCGATCAAGGAGTTGTCCTTTTCATGCAACAAAACAAATTTCGTAAGGCGATCGTAGCGATTCTTGCCCCGATGATTCTTCTCATTTCTTTCGCAAATTGTTTCGGTAAATTTGCGATCGTTAAAAAAGTGTACGACGTAAACGAAAGTTTTAATATCGGCAGCGGTCTGTTGGCAAAACTCATTAAGACTCTCGTAATGTATTTTCCTTTCAGCATTCTTTATTTCGTCGGATTCTTTTTCGATTTAATACTTTTCAACTTAATCGAATTCTGGTCCGGGAACAACCCGGTGGGTTACAACGAATACGACGAAAACGGAAAATACGCCAAAACCTACGAAGAAAACGGAGAAAAACTTTTACTGAATTATTCCGATTTCGGAAAACGATTGGATATTCAATTCGAAAAAGAAGGAAACTCTCGAAACCTAATCGTCCTGCGCGCGGAACCCGGAAAATTCTTCGTGGAGAAAAACGGCAAATTGGAAGAGATCGTCGTTTCCTCCGAATCAATCGGATCGAAAACGATCTTGAAAATGGCGGAACAAGGCAAACTGAAGTCTAGCAAAGTAATCGATACAAAAACGTTAAACGACTTGGAAGCGAAACTCGTTTCCGAATCTCTCTAAATTCTTTCCAATCATCGGGGAATTTTCCCCGATGATTTACATCAAACTCCCGTAACCGTTATTCATAACTATATAATAAAGTACTTATTATTTTGCATTGAAACGGTACTTTGCGATAAAAATTAACGGCACTCGATTTTATAAAGATCGGTAGCAAATCGATTACTGGGCCGCTTTCACTCGGTCGGGAATTTTTAAGACCCCGTATTTGCCGATCTTTCTTTTTGCAAACCAACCCTGATTCACTTCCAAAGCATACAACGCCTTTTCGCTCGAGTGATACAACTCCGAAGTTTGATTGGGTTTCATATCGTGTATGTCCGTGATTCTTTTGTCCGGATTGAAATACGCGATGCTGAGCGGAATCCGCGTATTTTTCATCCAAAAGCTCAAGTATTCCGGTTGTGCGAAAACGAAAAGCATCCCTTCGTCTTCTCCCATGAACTTTCGATACATCAAACCTTTGGCGCGGTCCGCGGGTGTGTTAACGACCTCCACCAGAAGGGGATGTTCGTCCACGTAGATCGTGATTTTTTCGAGGTCCTTGGAACCGACGTTGTATGAAACGGCGAAGATGAAACAGATTATGAATGGAATTTTAAATTTGGATGCAAACATAGTTTTTTGTTTTTTCTTTTGGAATCGATGATCGCTTCCATTTTCAACTTCTTTGAAAAACCTACGCCGAACTCGGGCGTTCGTTCATCCTCCCTTCCGCCTAACTCTCGTTATTTTAGAATCGAGCCGGTCTTTTTTCCAAAAACGCGGTCATTCCTTCTTTGGATTGGCCGCCGTCAAAACAAGCCCCGAAAGCTTTCTCTTCGATGGAAATTCCTTCTTTTAAAGAAACGTCCAGACCTTGTTGGATCGTTTTTTTGACTCTTTCGATCGCCTGAGGTCCCTTTTTCAGGATGGAGTTCGCAATCGTTTTAGAAAAATCTAATAGATCCTCTCCTTCTTTTACGAGTTTATTGAGAATTCCGATTCGATATCCTTCTTCCGCCGTAATCATATCGCCGGTAAAAACAAGTTCGATCGCTCTCGCATAACCGATCAATCTCGCGAGCCTTTGTGTTCCACCGAAACCCGGAATCAGCCCCAAGGAAACCTCGGGTAATCCCAACTTCGCCTTTTCCGATCCGACTCGGATATCGCAGGCAAGGGCGAGTTCCATACCGCCGCCGAGAGAAAATCCGTTGATCGCTGCGATCGAAACGATTCTGGATTGATGCAATTTTTGGAATACTGAATTTCCCAACTTGGAAAATTCCTCACCTTGAGAAACGTTCAAGTCTTTCATTTCGGCGATATCGGCTCCGGCTACGAAAGCCTTCCCTTCTCCGGTTACGATGAGAACTCGAATGTTCTTATCGTTTTCCAACGCGTCCACTTCCCGGCCGATTTGAGTCAGAACTTCCCGATTGAGAGCGTTCAAAGCGGAAGGTCTTTGGATCGTAAGAATTGCGATCGGGCCTTCCTTGATTACGTTGATTGATTTTTCACTCATTTATTTTTTACTCCATTTCCACGATGAGGAAGAGGGTATCGTCCTCCAGAGCTACGTCTCCGAAAAAGTTTTCGACCGCCTTTTGCACGTTTGCCTTAAAGACGCCCAGGTCTTTTTCGGATCGATTCTCATTCAATATTTCAAGAAGCCCTTCCGTTCCAAGAAGTTTTCCTTCCCGATTTTTGTTTTCTATCAAACCGTCCGTGTATAAAAAAAATCGATCCTTTTCCACAAGCGGAAGTTTGACCTGTTCGGCGATCGGTTTTTTGATCCCAAAACCGAGAATGGCGCCTTCGGTTTCGACCTCGTGAAATTCTTTCGTAAAAGATCCGTGGATTAAGTACGGATGACCCGCGTTCGAAAAAGTGACTTCTCTGGAAATAAAATCCAAAAACATATAAATCGCGGAAGCATGATAGGATTGAAATTGTTTTTGCAGAGAATCGTCTATGTAATCCATCAAACGGGAAGGATGTACTTTCAAAATGTAGGGCATGGTCGAAACCATGATCTTGACCATAGAAGCCACGAGGGCCGAAGCGATCCCGTGTCCGGCGATGTCGGTCAAAAAAATTCCTGTGTTTCCTTCCCGGAGTTGAACGAAGTCGAAAAAATCCCCTCCGATATGATTGGGTGTGATCCTCATCACCTCGTATCGAATTCCTTTGATACTCAACTTTCCCGGAAACAGATTCTCCTGAACCTGTTTTGCCACGATGAGATCCTGTTGTATGTATTTGTATTCCAGATCGAGTTCGGACGAAATCGAAATCAGCCTTTTCACGATGATCACCGAAGAAGTTCCGATGACGATACAAAGTCCGTAAACCGCGTCCGGCACGAAAAGGATCCGCGGAAAGTCCTCGAGTCCGAGTTCCATCCTTTTGATGGAAACGAAAAAGATATGCAGACAGATCGCGATCGTTCCGGTCAAAAAACAGGAACTTTTTTTCAATCGGAACATCTGGAATATTACGATTAAAGATATTAGCAAAAAGTAATTGTTATAGATCTGAAGACTTTCCAAATCCTGAAAACGATAAAAGGATTCGTGAAACAGATTCATCATAAGAAAGATGATGACGACGTTGGAGATATGGATCACCCACGAAAGAAATTTCTCCTGAAAGGAAAGGACAAAACTCATCACGTTGACGAGAAAGACGATTCCCAAATAAAGAACGCCCCTCGGCGAGTTCCGAACTTCCGGAATCGCCAGAACGGGATACATCATAAAATGAAGCAGAAACGCGAGACGTATAAACGATTGATCGATCCTTGTCTGATCCTTCCAGGATTCGGCTTCGCTATAATTGAACTCCCTTTCAAAAAACGTGAAAGGATTTAAGAAACCGGATTTGAACTTACCGAATTGTTTTATCCAGGTCATAACGAGTGATTTCCGATCCGGAAAGATAAATTTTTAGATTCCAACCCGACTCCAAGTAACGATCCAGTTTTTCCGAAATTTCCAACGCCTCTTTTTCATCGTTCGCTTTGATAAAAAAAGAGGACGATCCGGCTTTGTAATTATACGGATATCGTTCGTTTAACAAAAGAGAAACTCTGATATGGTCGGCTCTAGTTTCGATCACGATATGAGAGACGTGTTTTCGATTGATAATTCTTTCCTGAATGGAAAGGCTCCAAGGGTTCGTCTCTGCGGACTCAAGTCGACCGAATAAAAAAAGCGCAGGTAAAAGGAAATGGAACATTTTCGTTTTTGAATTTCCCGATCCTTGGGAATTTTGTCGTCCAAGTTTACAAGCCTCCTGAATAAGCGCAAACCATTCCGGTCGAAGACTTTTTTTTTTCAAAACGACAAGCTTCCTGTTTACTTATTTCGACACTTTAGAAAAATCTTTCGTATGTATTTACCCGGCGGCGCTTTGGAAAAATCTTTCCAAACCTTTTGGATCGTATCCGTTTTTTTCGCGCTTTTTTTTTGTAAACCTTCCGGAAACAATCCGTATTATCCGCTTTTTAAAGATCATCCGATCACAAAAGCCGAACGTTATTCCTTATCCGAAGGTTGGGAACACAGAATCGCCGGTCTTGACTCGGACGAACAAAACTTTATTCGGGAAATGAATCGAATCGACGGTTTTAACGATTCACCGGAAGCGGAAATCGATTTGGAACCTTGGAAGAATCGCATACGAGCCGTTCGAAAGTCCCTTCCGAATTCCGTAAATACCTTGCTCGATCGTTCCCTCTTTCGAGTGATTCTTTGTAAAAACTTGGGAAGTACCGGACTCAGTTCTTTCGTTTACGACGGAGAGGTTCCCTTAGGCGGCGTGATCTTTTTAGATACGAACCTATTGACCCGAACCGCAAACCGATGGATTACGAAAAAAGAAAATTCTCCCTTCGCGTCCGGAAACGTCCAAATCCAAGTCAGAATCGAATCGGATTCCGAAGACGATCTTTCGAGGGCGATCGAATACATCTTGTTACACGAAGTCGGTCATATCATCGGCGTTCAGAAAAAAATCGTTCCCGACTTTCGGGAGAAATATCGAAACTTTCGTACATTCGAATTTTCAAAGGGGATTTGGGAGACAGAAAACGTTTCGGATTTGGATTCGACGTTTCCGATTCGTAAGGAAATCCGATTTTATTCCTCCCAACCGATCGAACTCGAAAACAACTGGAAAAAGATTTATCCCGCCTTGGAACAAACGCCCTTTCCCACTCTTTATTCCGCGACAAACGGGGACGATTTTTTTGCGGACTCGTTTGTTTCCTACGTCCATACGAAATTACAAAAGAAAATTTGGACTTTGGAAGTCGTTCAAAACGGAAAAAAAATCTACGAAATGAAAAACGGAATTCAAGAACCCAGGTGTAAAAAACAAAGGGAGTTTTTGGATCGTCTTTTTTTGGAAATGCGCTCGGATTAAGAGGTCGGAATTTTATACCTTAACGTTAGAATCCAAATTTTATAGAAGTTCTACTCATCTCGTTTCTAAATTTCCGAGACCGATCCGCGCCGATCACTTGTCAACTTACCACTTGAAGATTTGAACTCCTTATTAAAATTATAAAATACGGATATCTTTATATAATTTTATTCTTAATTCTTAGAAACAACAAACCAAAACGATTTGTTTTTTTAAAGAAACCGTTTCCATGTACGAATGAGTTTCCTCGGATCTTAAAAACTTTCCGCTTTGATTGGTTAAAATCTTCTATAAAAAACCTCAATTTTGTCTCAATTCTTCCGGATTTAGGAAAGATCATCCGGAATCCGTTCCTAAAACTTTCCAAACCAAACGACGTATTTCGTCCAACGGCAAAAAAAAGAACGCCGGTTTTAAAATAAATTCTACGTTTCGGTTTGCCGAAAGAAAATGTTTTTCCTAGTTGATTCTTCTCTTTCCTTTCTATTTTTGTTATCTTTTCGGGTCGCTAAGGCGGTCAACGTCCTAAAATTTGAAATTTCATTTCCGTTTGAAATTTGAAAATTAGGAAATAAAAAATGAATAAAGTGGCAAACGTATGAAGCTTAAATTTTACCTTTTAGTCTTGTTTTATCTGTTCTTCTGTTTTGAGTTTTCTTTGATCGCAGCCGACATCGTTCGTTTAAAAAACGGTTCCGTACATCGCGGTAAGATACTTTTGGAGGACGAAGAAAAAGTTTTTCTTGCGGAACACGACGATTATATCCGCTACATCAACAAAGAGAACGTGCTCAGTATTACGTACGAAAAATTACTGGACAAAAATAAAAACGCGTTCGTCGCTTCCGAGAAGGATAAACCCGTAAAATCCGAATCCTCCCCTCGATCCAATTCCTATTCCGGAATCGCAACCCCGATCGAAAGAGAACCTCCTCACGCCAATTCTCAAGGAACCGATACCACAGTAGACGTGACTCACGAAATCGTTACGGACTTTATCTGGAGAGGACTTAGTTTTTCGGGCGAGATGGCCAATCGTCGTAGAAACGACAGTTATACTTCCACTACATTTGTTCCCTCCTATCAACCCACGATCGATATCAATACTCCTCTGAAAGGTTTTAAAATTCAGTTCTGGGGTAACTTTCAGCTAACGGAAAGAAACGATCGAAACAACGACGGACGTTTACAATTGTTTCCGGGCGGCCCCGGTCCCGCTTATTTAGGTCAGGGAAACCCGTTTACCGCGCCGGATCCGGATCTTCTCAATCAAAGTTGTGTGTATGATACTCAGAACAACGTGATGAACGGAAACTACGCGACCGGATCGACTTGCGGCGGACTCGTTCCTCGATCCTACAAAGAACAGAACGGTATGAAACGAGCGGACGGTTTATTTTACGCGTTCTATTATTCTTTCGAAAAAACAAGCTGGGGAAAATTTACGGTCGGGACTTGGTTCTACAATACGTTTCACAAAAACCCCGCGTATGTCTCGGCTACATTAGGAGGTTATAATTCTCTTGCGGCTCAAGGAGTTTCGAGTTCGAACAATACCTCCAATCAGGTGACGAGATTGGCTTGGCAGGAATACTATATCTTTTGGCAACTTCCCGAAATTTCGTTTCTTCCTTTTATCGCTTATCTGACTCCCACCGTTTCCTTTTATACGCAGATGAGCCAGGAGAACGCGGGTTTGGCCGCGGGAAAAAATTATCTTTCTCTTTATATGAGTCACGAGTATTTCAAAGAGGAATTTTTTAGAATCACTCCCGCAGTCAACATAGGATACGAAATGTCCAATAACATCGTGGACAACCGTTACGGGATTCAGGATATCACCAGCAGTTTGACGTTTTATTTCGGAAAATTCTTCATCAAAGGAAATCACGTTTATAGACCCGATCTGTATATGTACGATACGGACAATTATTACGGAGCCACGGGCGGTTACGTTAACCGAAATTCTAAAGACGGTTTGATCGTGGATCCTTCGAAAGTAAACGGTCCCGTGAATCAGTTTTTATTGGATCAGATCGCAAGCAGCCCTTTGATCCCCGACGCCGGAGACGGTTCCCTGAGACAGTTGATCAGAGATTCGTATTTGTTGCAGAAAATCCCCGCGCATCTATTTTGGTTCAGCATCGGATTTTCGCACAGTTTTTAAAATTCAAATGGAAGAGGAAAATTCATGAGCATCCGGTTTAGAATTTCGTTATATCTCGCACTCGTACTCATCGCGGGAAGCCTTACGATCACCGCCATCAATGCGATCACGACTTATTTTAAACTTACGCAGGACATCAAAGAATCCTCATCCATGGTCGCTTTTCGATACGCTTTCGAAATCCAGGACTTTTTCGATAAAGCCTTAGGCGGTTTAAGAGGACTCGAGTTCCAACTTTCACACGCGAAACCGACAAGAGAAGAAACCGTAGAAACGTTGAAAGATCTCGTAAATTCCGATCCGAATTACTTCGGTTCCTGGTGTGTTTTTGAACCGGGAAAGTTCGACTCTCAGGATTCTCAATACATCAATAAACAAGGTTACGATACCACCGGAAGATTCATTCCGTATCTCAATAAGTCGGCGGGTCCGGATCGCCCCCTTGTACTCGAGCCGGTGATCTACTACGAAAATCAAGACGTAAGCGGATACTTTTATAATATTCCGAAAAAAACGGGGATGGACTATATCGCGGATCCGTTCGCTTATCCGGTGTCCGGCAAAGAAGTTTTAATGATTTCGGTGGTAAAACCGGTGCGTAGAAACGGAGAATTTGCGGGTGCCGTCGGCATGGACATCGCCATGAAAAACATGCAGGAGATGTTGGCTCCGATTCGTCCCTATCAGGGAGAAGGATACGTGAACCTGATTTCCCCCGGAGGTTTTTATGCGGCAAACGGACAACAACCCGAACTGGTGGGAAAAGAGATTCAAGATCCTGAATGGAAAAAAATGATTTTAGAAGGAAGTAAGAAAAAAGAAATCCAGGTTTATGAAAAAAACAAGGCCATTCATTTTTTCTATTCTTTCTATCTCGGAAATTACGATAAGAAATGGATTTTGGAAGTCAGCGTTCCCGACAACATCTTTTGGAAAAATCTGTCCTTGATCATCCTGGAAACCATAGCCACTTCCTTGGTCACGATGATCGCCATCCTAATCGTATTAAATATAATATTCCAAAAATTGATTACGAACGGGATCAACGCCGCAATCTCCTTTTCCGAGGAAATTTCCTCCGGAAACCTGATCGTAGATAATAAGTACGAACGTAAGGACGAAATCGGAAAACTTCTTATTTCCTTGGACCACATGAAGAACAACATCAAAAAGATCATCTTAGAGATCAAAGGTTCTTCCGAATCCTTGAATTCCACTTCGGATCAGATGGCGGAATCGTCCAAAAGTTTTTACGACGTCGCACAGGAACAAGCTTCCGCATCGGAAGAATCTTCGGCGGCGATCGAGGAACTGGCCTCTTCTGCGGAAAATGTGGGTACGTCGATGGAAAAGGCGATTTCCCACATGAAAGACATCGACGGAAACGTGGTTCTTTTGAAGGAACAGATCGCGAAAATCAACGAAGAGATGAAATCTCTCGCCTTTCTCGCGAGTGAATCGCAACAACAAGCGATCACCGGAGAAAGTTCCATGAATCAATCCACGAAGGCGATGGACGAAATCGGGGACAGCGCTTCCCGGATCAACGAAATTCTTTCCATCATCACGGACATCTCCGAAAAGACCAACTTACTCGCGTTAAACGCCGCCATCGAAGCCGCACGAGCCGGTGAAGCCGGAAAAGGATTTGCGGTCGTTGCGGAAGAAATTTCCAAACTCGCGTCTCAAACTTCCAACAGCGTTCAAGAAATCGGACAACTTGTGGAATCGACGAACCGCGCCGTAATGAACGGAACGGGTAAGGTTAAGGAAGCGTCCGGAATTCTGGCAAAACTCAGAAGTTCCGTGGATATGTTCGGAGTTTCGGCGAAAAACGTTTTGGATTCGGTGAACACTCAGGAAAAGAATACGGAGAAAATTCATCAGAGCGCGAGTTCACTCATGAGTTTCAGCCTTCAAATCGAAGGAGCCGTTCAGGAACAAAGACGCGCTTCGGAAGAGATCACAAAAACGATCTTGAGTATCTCGGACGGAACTCAAGAGATCGCAGGCGGCGCGGACGACTTAACCGGATTTTCAAAGAACATGCACACTCAATCGGAAGGATTGTTACGCCTCATCAATCAGTTTAAAATATAGCGAGCGCCCCTTAGGAAGCGAGCTATGGCCGTAGGCAGCGGAGCGTCGCCGGAGGCTCTTTGCGATAGCAAAGATGAGCGCCCCTTAGGAAGCGAGCTATGGCCGTAGGCAGCGGAGCATTATCGAACGACCCTTAGGGAGTGAGATTGAGTTAGACCGGAGGCTCTTTGCGATAGCAAAGATGAGCGCCCCTTAGGAAGCGAGCTATGGCCGTAGGCAGCGGAGCATTATCGAACGACCCGGGTAACTAAAGTGGCACTGCTCCCGATGGGTCGCAGCACCAGGGAGTGAGATTGAGTTAGACCGGAGGCTCTTTGCGATAGCAAAGATGAGCGATCGGTTTGACTTTTAATTGGTCAAAGCGGTCGAGATGGTAGAAACCAATTCCCTTTCGTCCCAAGGTTTTTTCAGATAAGACCGAAGATTGATTTCTTTTTTAAGCGCCTCAATGGAGGAATCGTCGGCGTGACCGGTGACGATTACTTTTTGAATATCCGGGTACTTGCTATGAACCTGTCTCAAAAATTCGTCTCCCTTGACGTTGGGCATCAACCAATCGGAAATGATGATCAAAATTCTAACGTCTTCGTGAATCAATTCCTCGATGATCTGCCACGCTTCTCCGGCATCGAGAGCCGTTTCGTATCTGTAACCGTCTCCGAAGTGACGCTTAACTTGGGATTTCATGCTCATCAGGATCAGAGCTTCATCGTCTACAAAAAGAATCGCTTTATCCAATGGAAGTACCCACCCTCGCTAATGGATTCGACTCGTCGAATCCTCAAAAAACGCAGAACCTAACGTTAATTGGAAAAAAAATAATGACAAGTGGATTTTAGAAAAAGCTACAAAGACATTTAAAGCGACACCTGAGGAATCGGTAGAATCTCCGGAGCCGGTTCCATAATATAATACCCCTGACAATATTCCACACCTAAGGAACGAACGGTGTCAAATTCCCCTTTCCCCGCTACAAATTCGGCAATTACTTTCGCCCCGATTCTATGAGCCATCTCGGCCATCGCGGAAGCGAGTAGATACGGAGTTTTACTCAGATGGATTCCTTGTATGAATTTACCGTCGATCTTGATATAATCCGGATCGATTTCCATCAACCTTTCAAAGTTGGATTGATCGACTCCGAAGTCGTCTATCGCAATCTTACAACCGGATTCTTTAAGTTCTTTTAATGTATCAAGCCCTCTTTCGCCTCCACGCAAACGATCCGTTTCCAAAATTTCCAGAGTAAACCGCTCCGGGGAAATTTCATAATACTGCAGACGGCTTATGACCCAAGGAGCAAAACCTTTTTTTTCCAAATCCGATTCGGCGATGTTCACCGAAAACGAATATTCCGGATATTTTGCAAAATATCGAATCGACTTTTCGATCATGATCGGAGTCAGAAGACGAATGATCCCGGTCGATCTGGCGATCGATATAAAACTTGCGGGCGAGTAAACCCGATCCCCGTCCTGAATTCTCGCAAGACATTCAAATTTAGTAATCTTCTCCAACTTGTTATCGTAAATTCCCTGAAAGTAAGGAACGACGTTGCCGACATTGATCGCGTAATTCAATTTCCTTCCTAGGATGAGATTGATCCGATACTGATCTCCCTCCTCCATCGCGTTGGAATAACTCATCAGTTCGATTTCCGTATTCTGAGCCGCGTGCATCATCGCAATTCTAGCCTTGTAATAAAGGGAATCTTGATGAGTCGCGACCCCGATGGAAACGTTCACACGAAAGGAAATTTCGTCGGCCTCGATGTATTCCGATCGGAGAAGAATCCGAAACGCGACCAAAAGGGAATAGAATTTGTCCTCCTCGACGTCGGAAAGAACCGCGACCTCGTCCTGATAAAGATGAAACAGACTGGCGGAATCGCCCATAAACGAAGAAAGAGAAGCGAGAAGCTGCTTGAGTACTTTATGATATACTCCCACTCCAAAATGTTGAGTCGTGGAGGTCGAGGATTCGATCCGAATTACTGCGAGGGTACACTGAATTCCCTGAGATTCCTTTTCCTCCAAAACCCTTCTCAGACTTTCTAAGTTGGGAAGGCCGGTCTCCCGATCGTAAAGAAGAGTCGTTTCCAACTTTCGATTGAGTTCCACAAGCGAAAGATCCGAAAAGTAAGACTTCAAGGCTTCTCGAATCGTAAGAATCAAATCGTTGGAATCCCAGGGTTTGGACAAATATCTGTATAAGTTCGCGTGATTTAAGGCGTTACCGACGGCGTCCGCGGAAGCCTGACCGGTCAGCATGATTTTTCGAATATCCGGTTTTCTGTTGTGAATCCGAATGAGCAACTCATCCCCTTTCACACCCGGCATCACTTGATCGCAAATCACGACGGGGATATCGATTCCCTTTTCAACGTATTCTTCTAAAATTTCCCAGGCGGCTTCCGCATCTTCGGCAATTTCTATGTCAAAGTCCTTACCGAACGCGAGTTTGAGTTGTTCTTTTAATCCTCTCAAGATGATGGGTTCGTCGTCCACCAAAAGTATGATCGGCCTTGAATCCCTATTTTCTTCCTGAGAATTTTTGTTTCCGTACATTCAATGATCCTAAAACGGTAAACCGTCTAACAGTATTTTCATGATTCTCTTTAACCCGCGTTAGCTTTTTCAAGAATCAAGTGGACGACGATCTTCTATTGACAACCGAGTCTGTAATTCTCTACCCTTCCATATAGGACGCCAATTATTTTTTTATATCCCCGTCAAATCCGAAGGTTTTAATGATTCTTGTAAATTTTGAAAACGAAAAAGAAATTAGTTTACCCGAAAATTCAACGCCCCCGAGCTTGTTGGAAGTCGGCTTGGTCAACGGCATTCCTCACACACACGCTTGCGGAGGAAACGCTCGATGTTCCACTTGTCGCGTTTTGGTTCTGGAAAACCCTTCCCATTTATCCCCGCCGGAACCAAAGGAAAAGGACTTGTCTCAAAGGAAAGGTTTTCCGAAGTCCGTTCGACTGGCGTGTCAGGCGCGGGTTTTAGGAGACGTTCGCGTTCGAAGAATCGTTTTGGACGACGAAGACTACAATCTTACAATTCCGGGATCGACTACGATTTCCGGGGAAGAAAAGGAAATCGCGATCCTTTTCAGCGACATCCGAGACTTTACTCTTTTCTCCGAATCTCATCTTCCTTACGACGTCATTCATATTCTCAACCGATATTTTTATAAAATGGGCGATATCGTTTTAAAACACGGCGGTAAAATCGATAAGTACATCGGAGACGGATTGATGGCGCTTTTCGGAGTGGACGGAGGTTCGCCTCGCGAGGTTTGTCTTTCCGCATTACGCGCGGCCAAAGAGATGGAACTTGAACTCTATTCTCTCAACGAATATTTAAAATCCCATTTTCATACCGAGTTTCGGATCGGAGTCGGAGTACATTATGGAAGCTGCATATTAGGACAACTCGGCCATCCGGCCAACATGTCTTACACGGCTATCGGGGATTCCGTGAACATAGCGAGTAGAATCGAATCCAAAACCAAAAAGGCGGGAACGTCCGTTTTGATTTCGGAATCTCTCTACGAACAAGTAAGGGATACGGTTCTGAAAGGAAGAGTTTTTTCCGCACAACTCAAGGGAAAAACCGGAAACTACAAACTTTATGAAATCCGGGAGATCCTAAAAAAAGCCGGTCTAAACGCGTGGGAAGAGGCGAAAAATTCTCTGAGAAGGATCGTACTCGTTCGTGAAACCGGAAGCTGGTTGAAACTTGTCTATCATCTCGCCTGTCTTTTCGATAAAAATCAAAACTGGGTCGGACTTTCCGCCGCAAACTCTTTTGAAAACTTTACCAAACTTCCGGAAAACGGAGACCTGGTTCAAAATTTTTATCAGCTCAAAGAATGGAAGGAAACCTTCAACGAACGCAATCAAACCTCCTTTTCTTTTGCGGACTTTCTCGCACTCGCCGGAACCGTAGCGATTGAAAAATCGGGAGGACCGAAAATTCAAATCGAACCCGGAAGAAAGGACGAATTGTTAAACGAAGTCGTTCAGATCCTTCCCTTAGGAATGGAAACTCAGAAGGATCAACTTCCTTGTCTTCAAAAGATGAAACTCGGAATTCAGGATTTAGTGCTCGTCTCCGGAGCGCGTACCATCGGGTGGTTGGGAGGAGAATCGTTCACCACAAATCCTTATAACTTCGACAACAGTTATTTTCACGTTCTTCTCAGAGCGGGATTGGAAGGCCCCTTGTTGATACCGAACGACAGGGAACTTTTGAAAAACGACACATCCAGAGCGCTCGTGTTGGATTACGCGCTCGATCCGTCCAAGTTTTTCGAAGACTTCAAGTCTACGTATTTGAAACTTACGACTTGAACTACAAATCGTCTTCCGGAGAAAAAAGCTCCGGAAGTATATTTTCAAATACACGATCGAAATTTTTGAACGATTGGAGTATTTCTTGAATCAAAATATCTCCGTTCAAAATATCTTCGAAACGATCCGGGTTTTTCTCTTTTACATCTGCGTGAAACGACGAATCTTTCATTTTGTTACCGAGTTTTCCGTAAGAACCATGGAATTAGAGGAAAAAAAAATCCCGAATACGACGAATCGAAAATATTTTTCCCAAGTTGGATACGAATATATTAGAGTTGTTGAAAAATTAATTCTCCATTTGTTTCTATTTCATTGAAATGGACGATTAAAGCAGTTTTGTGAATCGCGACCGTTGAATTTTTCAACAACTCTATTCTTAAGAGCCGGTCTCAAAACTTTGATAGAACTTGAGATAAGCTGGAATTGAGAAACAATCTACCAGTTTTGAGACCGGCTCTAAATCGATTTCCACAGTTTTTTCCGTAGGAAAATACGGAATAGACGATTTGATTTCAATCGACTTTATCGTTTTATAAAACTTCGGCTTACGAACTGCCGCCGAAGTTGCCCATACGCGTTCGATTCGGAGAACGACTTATATCAGTATTTTATAAATTTCTAAAATATCCGGCTTTCCGCAAAGACCGTTCAATAATCCCACTTATAACACATTCCATCCTCCCTATAACACCTGTCTTTGGAGTTTAACCCCAAACATTCATTTTTTCCTTGAAAGTCCTCCAATCCAGTGAAACCGCTTCTAAGAGCCCTTGCAGAACTTGTCTGAACCGAGGCTACACGTTGGCAGGCCGGCCCATTTTGATTGAGAGGCAAACAGGCGGCGGCATCTTTTCCGATCGCACAAAATAAACTCCTTCCGTTGGAATAAACGATTTTTACCCGCTTTTCGTCCAAAACATTTCCATAATCATCAAAGTCGGGCGTAGAAAAAACGGAACTAAATCCGGTTTTAGATTTGGAATTTTTTGAAACACAGGAAAGCCTCATCGTTTTACCTTCGCTTCTAACTTCCGTAGCACAAAGAGAGTTGCCGTCTTTGCTCATAAGACCTTTCGCTTCCGTAAGCCGAGTCGCGTAATTGAATTCGGGGGTCGATTTGTACTGTTTAGCGCTCGTAAAGCTATAACACATAACGGAACTATTGAGCTGATTTTTAGGAACGGAACAAAAATCGTTTATCCGAGGATTCATAATCCTAGCGCTAGTCATTACCTCGTTGTTCGTATCTCCCGATAGATCTTTGATCGGCACACGTTCGGAAAACTGCCGACTCTTCAAGGACCACCAGCAATTCAAATCGAATTTATCATATTGCTGATTTTTAATATTACACCAATCCGGTACGCCGTCTTGATTGGAATCGGTGAAAATACCGAATTCCTCGGCCAAAGTGGAATAATAATTCCTATCGTTTGTAGTGCCGGATTCTCCAAGAGTAAAAGTAACGGAACTTCCGCTCCGATTTTGAACCAACTGCCTACAGGAGATCTCATACCAATCTACGGTTATAATTCGGCAAAAATAAGACCTCCCGGTAATTCCTTTTACAATCATACGTTTATTAACCGCTCCACCGGAGGCCCAACCGCCGTCCACGGAACCAAAATTAACCTCGGTCGGAAAACTTCCGTTGCCGTCGCCTAGATTACATTTTAGTAATGGATTCCCGTTCGACACCGCCGTCAGACGACAAAAATCATCCTTCTGATCGTTATTAACATCCCCGAACATATACGAGTCATCGTAACCCGTATCACCGATTGCGGTTTCTTTGATGGAACCGAGTTTTCCATTGTTCAGTACGGATCTACATTCGATTTTATTTTTCGCCGTAACATAACAAAGACCGGCCAGATAGTTCGATAAACTTACAAAAGTTCCCTTACTGGACGCTACTTGGGAGATGGGAGTTTTAAAAAGCGGAAGAATCGGTATCCTACTCTTCTTGGCGCTCAGATCGAAAATTTTCTGCGCCGTATCCGACATCCCCTGCTTTAAATAACATCTTACGGAGCTTCGTAAAGGGTTATCACATCCTGCGACGTTTGAAAAAAACAGATTTCCCCATCTGGGATCACCTTGAGGAAACCCGGCCAGTTCCGGAAATCCGGGCGAAGAGGTAGCATTCCCGTATCTCCCTCTATCAAACATAGGATTGTGTTCCAATGCGCCTTGAATCCCGAAGCTGACAGGATACCAACCGTAAACTTGACCCCAAGTGATTCGGAACAATGCGGCGACGTCGCCTCTCGCATCGGGAGGAGTGTAAGGACCCAGAGAACCTTGTACATCGAAAATATTACTCCCACCGGCAATTAGATAAATGTAATAATCATGAGGAATATTCGAATTCCCGAATATGTGAGCGTCTCTCAAAGTTCGAGTGGCGCTAATATAAGCCGAGCGTCCGGAATGGGCTCCGGGAGAAACGTGATTGAATAGGGAACGATCGGAATTACCCGGATTTGCCGACATACCGGCCGACCAAAATCCATCCGAACCCCTAAGCTGTTCCGGGTCCATTATCTCGGCCCGATAAAATAACTCGGCGGGAGGGTTGACATGACTTTCGAATCCCGCGACCATATCGACCGGATTTTCAATGACTCTTTCGCGACGCGCGTGAAGATCCATTGCGGTTCCGGATAAAAAAAGACAGATTAGAATCATTGAGAAACTTTTCATAATTTTCACCTTTTGTAATCCATTTCACTTCTCCATAAAAAGGGAGATTCAGAAATACTAATGGAACAAATCAAAAACCGCTTATATTCAACGTATAAACGGTCTTTTTTTAAAAAGAACACGGTAAACCCGATTTTTCTTTCCATTCGAGAAGATAAATTTTTTCGTCTTAAATCGGTTTCCAAAAACGAAACGAAAAAAAAGCATGGGAGCAAATGATTCAATTTCAGCCCAATCTGAAATCCCTCAAAAGTTACGAAGCCGGAAAACCGATCGAACTCGTGGTTCGAGAATTCGGAATCGATCCGGATCAAGTGATCAAACTCGGCTCGAACGAAAATCCGTTCGGTTGCGCGCAAACGGTTATCGAAGCGGTTCGCAAGGCCGCGACAAAAATGTCCTATTATCCGGACGATTCCTATCTGGAATTAAAAACCGCGCTCGCATCCAAGTTCGACTTAACTCCGGACCGAATCATTCCGGGCAACGGAAGCGATCAGGTATTGGACTTTGCGTGTAGATGTGTGTTGAGTCCGGGGGATTCGATACTCATCAATCGAATCACGTTCGCGATGTATAAGATCTACGCGCTCCAGTGCGGCGCAAAGGTTCATACCACCGAGACCGTACCACACGATCTAAACGCGTTTTTGGATCTCTCAAAATCAATCCGACCTAAAATCGTATTCCTCTGCACTCCGTCCAATCCTGCGGGGGACGCGCTTACCAAATCGGACGTTTACGAATTTTTAAAACAAATTTCTCCGGATACGTTAGTCGTCATTGATGCGGCTTATATGGAATTTGCGAACAAAAAGGATCCGAGTAAGTTCATACCCGCAAAGGAAGTCACCGATCTGTTCCCGAACGTATTTTATACGGGAACTTTTTCGAAAGCCTACGGACTCGGAGGAATGCGGATCGGATACGGAATCGGAAACAAGGAATTGATCTCCAATATTTATAAGATGCGCCCACCGTTCAGCGTCGCCAATCTTTCGGCGCTCGCCGCGACGGAGGCGCTCAAAAACGAAACTCATGTAAAATCGTATCTGGAAAACAATCTAAAGGAGATGAAACGATACGAAAAATTCGCCGCCGAACAAAACGTCGAGTTTATCGAATCCTACGCGAACTTCATTACGTTATTTGCAAGTAAACGCGGAAAGTCCTCCGCGGAAATTTCCCGATCCCTTTTAAAACAGGGAATCATTTTGAGGGACTTGAAAAGTTACGACTTAAACGCGATCCGAATCACGATCGGAAGGCCCGAACAAAACGATCGGGTATTGGCCGCATTGGAACGGGAATTCGATTGAAACAATTTTGGCCGCGCCCCTCGACCGATACGTTCGACAAAACGTCTCCGAAATTCACGGGTCGGGCTCTCGTCTCCGGTCAATAAATTGAAAAACATAAGGAAATCGGAATGTTTTATCGAGGAGCAATTTATTGACCACGCCTCGATCCCTCGCGGATCGTAAAAAAGATTTCAGTTTTTTCCGAAAAAGCACGAAACGTTAATTAAAGTCCTAAGATCCGATATGTTCCATTCCGAATACAAAAAAAACGAAACACAGATGCAAACCCCGATCGCGCATCGCCGGAATTCGGACGCAAATCGAAATCAAATCGAAAACGAAACCACAACCGACTGGAAACCTTTCCCATCCAAAACGAAACAAGTGAAAGTCCGTCCGGAACTCTACGACAAATAATCAGCCGCCTTTTTTCCAAATCTTATCCAAGTATTCCTTGAGTTTCAACTCCGCACCGTTTCCGGTGGGAAAATAAAAACGAGGCGGGTTCTCCGCAAATTCGTCGGGGAAATAATTTTGTTCCTTAAATCCCCCGAAATCGTGGGGATATATATAACCCTGGGAAGCTCCTTCCTTTTTATGAAGAAACGTAGGAGCGTTTCGGAGCCGATTCGGAATTTTAATCCCCGTTCCTTTTTCCCTAACGAAAGAAAGAGCGGCTCCGAGTCCCTTATAACTCGCGTTCGATTTCGGACAAGAAGCAAGGAACGTAGTCACGTGCGCGAGGATCAATCTTCCTTCCGGCATTCCGATCGCCTCTAACGCGTGTAAGCCGGAAACCGCGAGAGGTAAACCGTTGACGGAAGCGTTTCCTACGTCTTCGCTCGCGAGAATGATCAGTCTTCGCATAACAAAAAGAGGATCTTCTCCGCCTTCGAGCAAAACCGCGAGGTAATAAAGCGCGGCGTCCGGATCGCTTCCCCGCACCGATTTGATAAAGGCGGAAATCACGTCGTAATGGCCTTCTCCACTTTTATCGTATTCGATCACACGACTTTCCAAATATTCCTCGACGTCGGATTTGGAAATCGTATGACCCTCGGGAAAACTGAAACCGAGCCCCTCCAAGTTCGAAAGTAGTTTTCTTCCGTCCCCTCCGGAAAATCGGATCAAAATTTCCTTTGCGTCTTGGTTTAGATGAATTGAATATTCTATATTTTGAATGCCTCTTTCGAGAAGGGAAGCCTGTTCTTCCGGACTCAAAGGTTCTATCTTTAAAATCTGACACCTGGATAAGAGCGGTCTTGTGATTCTAAACGCCGGATTTTCGGTCGTGGCTCCGATCAAAACCAAATGCCCGGTTTCCACCCCTTTTAAGAGACTGTCCTGTTGAGAGGCGCTGAAACGATGGATCTCGTCCAAAAAGAGCAAAATCGTTCCTTCCCTTTCCGCTCTTTCGAGCAACTTTTTGATTTCAGCGACTCCGGTGGAAACCGCGTTGTATTCCACAAAAGGAAGATTCCATTTTCTGCAAAGGATTCCGGCTAACGTGGATTTTCCGGTTCCCGGAGGTCCGTAGAGAAGGATCGAAACGGGGGAACGATAATTGACGAGTTGTTTGGTCGCCCTCGATTGACCGATCACTTCTTCGAAACTGGAAGGACGGATTTTATGCGCCAGAGGAGGAATCGGTTTTTTTGTAAAAAGATCGCTCAACTAAAGTTCCAACTCGTTTTTGATTTTCCTGAGACAGGTGCGAATGGTCGAGTTACAGACGTCGCAGGCGCTATGACAACAAACCAAGGATTGTTCTCGGATATTTCCTTGAAGAACATTTTCGATCAAAGCCTGAATCCGAATCGGAAGATCGAATAGATCCAGATTCTCTCGAATGACTTCCTCTCTCGTTTTCGGAAATAAATTCGGTTGATTGTTTTCCAAGAGACTACCTTTAGATGCAGAGTATTCTTTTTCTTTCTTTCCGAAAACTCAAATTTTTCATCGATAAATATATCATAAAAACGTTTTTTACATTCCACCGCCGACCCAACCGAATTGAATCAAATAATAGAATATTATAAAACGTGGAATTCTAAAAAGACAACCTTGAAAAAAAAGAGGATATCTCATTTTCATCGTCCCCGCCGCGAGTGAAACCCAGGAATAAGGAAGCGGAGTTAAGGCAGCCAAAACGACCGCCCAAAATCCGTAACGATGCAGATAGTGTTCGAGTTTTTGTTCGTGTTTTTTCACAAAACTCGCGACACCTTCGATCTTAGGCAAAAGGACTCTTCCCGTTAAATAGGAAATCGTTCCACCGATCAAACTTCCGATCGATGCGGATGTAATGACAAGAATCGAATTGAGTTTTCCGGCGACCGCGATCATCAAGAACACGTCGTTGGGTATAAATACGTGCAGCGAATCCGCGAGCATAATCCCGATCCCCACTCCGAAAACTCCGGTGATCTCTATGAACTTTTGGGATACCGCAAGCACCGGTTCGGGAAACACTCGCGCAAGAAACACAACTCCCAAAACTAGAATTACGATTCCGACTAACGTCTGACGGAAAAGTTTTCTTACAACTCGATCCGGTTCTTTGCCGGAAACTTCTTCATTTTCTGTGGAACATTCTTTCAAGGTCATCTCTGCTCAACTTTACTAAGGTAGGTCTTCCGTGCGGACAACGGGAAGGATTTTCGCAATAACTCAGTCTGTTTAATATTTCGGCCAAAATCGGATCGGAAAGTTGATCTCCTTTTTTGATCGCGGATCGACAAGCCACACATTTTGCCATAAGATCGTATAATTCCGGTTCGCTGGATTTTGTACCCTCGGTTCGGTTTAAAAAATCCAGAATGATTTCTTTTTCTTCACCCGGTTCCATATATGCGGGAATTTCCCGGAGGACCACGCTGTCCTCTCCTAAAGGATCTAGGAATATTCCAACTTCCTCATATTCTTTTCTTCGGTTTAAAACGTCTTCCTGTTCCTGTTTGGACAAGTCGATTCGAATCGGAGTTAAAAGGGGTTGAATTCCGTAATTCTTTTTCTCGAGTTTTCTTAACACTTCTTCGTATCGAATTCTTTCGTGAGCGGTATGTTGATCGATGATATAAAAACCGTCTTCGGCCTCCGCAAGAATGAAAGTCTCAAACAAAACTCCGAAATGTTTTTTAGGAACAAAAGAAGAATGTTTGACTCTTTCGTCCGTCAAAGCGGACAAAGAAGCTCCCGGTCCCATCCGATCCAAATCGAATCCTTCCTGTCTGGGAACGTTCGCGAACAGATCTCTGCTGAGGAGCGGACTTTGTCCCGCATGCGAAGAAGAATGAGCCTGATAGAGAGAACCGGTTTTAAAGGTATCCGGCGTCGGTCTCAAAAGACGTTTTTTCAATTCTAAAAAACCGACGGGTGTGCTGGATCTGAGTTCTTTTTGAATGAGCGCAAGAAAAAATCCGTTGAATCCTTCTTCGTCCAAAAAGCGGATTTCTTTTTTAGCGGGATGAACGTTTACGTCGACTCTCGAAGGATCGATCTCAAAAAATAAAAAACAGTAGGGATGACCGTTCGGAGGAAGGAGTTCATCATAAGCTTTTTTTAATAGAACGGAACCGTACTTGATTTCGATCGGCCTTCCGTTGATAAAAATAAACTGCCCGGTTCGATTGGATTTGTAAAAGTCGGGATCGCTGATATAACCGTTCGCTTGGATCCCTCCGCGTTCCAGACTTACTTCCAAAAGATGATCCCGGAAATTTTCCCCGAATAAATCAATGATTCGATCTTTTTTATTTTCGCGGGAAGGAAGAACAAAAACCTCTTTTCCGTCTTGAAAAAGCCGAAAACGAACGTCTTCTTTTGCGAGCGCTTGTGTCGTGACTCGATCCCTGATTTTTTTGTCTTCGGAACGGATCGATTTTAAAAATTTTCTGCGGACGGGTGTGTTGAAAAACAATTCCTCCACAAGAATTTTAGTTCCGGTAAATCCGGGAATCTCTTCCCTTTCGGAAATGTTTCCTCCGATGGAACGAATTTTCCACGCGGTTTTTTGATCCTTGATTCCGCTTTCCAACGTTAGGCGGGACACCGAAGCGATGGAGGCGAGCGCTTCTCCTCTAAATCCGTAACTGAGCACGGTTTCCAAATCGGCGTAGTCTCGAATCTTACTCGTCGCGTGTCTTTTGAGTGCGGGTTCTATGTCTTCGGGTTCGATTCCGGAACCGTTGTCCGTAATTCTTAAAAGAGAAAGGCCGCCGTCTTTGGACTCGACGTCCACTTGCGTTGCGCCCGCATCCATCGAATTTTCCATCAGCTCTTTCAGTACGGAATGCGCGGATTCGATAACTTCACCCGCAGCGATTTGATTGATGAGTTCCGGACTGAGTTCCTGAATTTTTCCCATGAATGGTTCCAATGTCGGAACACTTCCCGAGTCTGTCGACCTGGAAATTTCTTTAAAAGTTCCGAGCTGATCCCTTTTAAAAAATCGATCTTTTGACTTGTTTTTACTGATCCCTATATATTAGAGTTCCATGAATTTTGAGACGAATTCCGTTTTAGAGGCAGAATTCTGAACACTGAATATATAGAGAGGATAAACGGGTGGATTTGTAAATCTTGAAAGTAACTTTATCGATTAGGCGGGATGTTTCTTTTGGACCTTATTACATTAGAGTTGTTGAAAAATAATTTTAGATCGCATTTTATTTCATTAGAACAGCGATCCCCCGCGGTTTGATACTATAGTTGTTGAAAAATTAATTCCCCATCTGTTTTTCTTTTACATTGAAATGGACGATCGAAGCAGTTTTGTGAATCGCGACGATTGAATTTTTCAACGACTCTATTGTTTATATTCCAATCGATCTTTTTTGGTTGTGTCAGGATATTGTATAAACGACGTTCTCTAAAAAAAATCCTAAGTTGATCCATCCTCGAAAAGAATCGAAAATCGATTCAACACTTTTCCCATTCTTGAATCAACATAACGTTCTTAAACGTCGAAAGAAATTCAATGTCTTATAATTACATCTTCTTCTATAATACAATCGATTCAAAATATAACATGAACTCCGACCAACCCATTGCCGAACAAAATCAGAAACTATTTTTTTACAAAGAATCGTAAATTAATTTCTGTGATATGAGAAATGTTAAACGAAGTCCGGTTTTTATTTTTGCGTATGTTTGATTTTTTGTCTTTTAAGATTCTATGAAATCCGAAGAGTCATCTTTCAGACAGATCATTTGAATTTAAACGAGGAAAAAATGTTTAAAAAAATACTCCTTACTTTGTGTGCGGGATCCGTCGCATTGACTCTTTTATCGTGTGAGGATAAAAAAGAAGACGATACCAGCCTTCTTCTCTTCCTTCTCAATTCATTGGGTTCTTCCAACGCTACGACGAACGCCGCTGCTACTTCTTGCAAAGACGCTTCTTTTTGTAGAACCTTCATCGCCACCAACAACGGCGCGGGTTACAACGGAAACTTGGGCGGGATATCGGGAGCCGATGCAAAATGTACTGCAGCCAAACCTTCCAACTTTACCGGAACCTACAAAGCTTTGATTGTGGACGGTCCGACCGGAAGACAAATTGTTTCTGCAGTCGACGGATCCGTGGACAAAAAGGATTGGGTTTTATATCCGAGCAAACAATACCGCAGAAGCGACGGAACTACGATCACATTTACGACGAACGCAAACTCTATGGTAACTGCGGACCTTGCAAACGGAATCGACAGCGGTGCTAAAAAACACTTTTGGAACGGTTTAGCCGGTACAGTCGGAACGTTTCTTTGGGAACCTTTATCGAATTGTAACAATTGGAGTTCTGCGGATGGTAACATTACGGGACAAGCGGGAAATACAACGGAACTTCAAGCGGATAAAACTCCGGAAGGCGCATTTACAGTCGATAACTGGACTTGCGATCAAAATCTAAATCTACTCTGCGTAGAACAGTAAGTTTCTCAAAAAACATCGCTCTAAAGATTGAGAGCGATGTTTTTCTATTCACATCCAACAAAAATGGCGGCCTTCTGTGCTTTTAAAAACGTGAGAGTTCCCACGCTTCGAGGGACTAGGGATTAGTGGCGAGGGGTTAGGAGCCAAGGGTTAGGATTTTACAAGAATTTTTCCAAAGAATCTTTTTCATAACGTCGAATTCAGGTTCGGTTATTTTTTTAACGTGAACTAGGTATAACCAAGGCGAAAGCGATTATTATTTGCGGCCAATCGAACGACCAATCGAACGACCAATCGGGAGTGAGATTGAGTTTAGGGTGATGTAAGAGTTAGAATGCCTCGCTCGACAGGAGCAACACTTTAGTTCAAGCGCGGTCCAGCCCAAAAACCCGAGCGAGCGCCGCTCTCTCCTATGTTCCTTGTGTCAAGCCCCTCCGCTATTTTTTTTACATAAGACCATATTGAGCTAATTTCCGATTCAGAACATTTTCGGGCATAGAGTCGAAGAGTTGCCCTGTTCGAATCATAGAAAAAAGAACTTCGATCATTTTACGTGAAGTAGCAATGATCGATTTCTTTGCTCCTTTTACACCTAGTATATAACCTTCCGTAGAACTCTTTAATCTTACCGCCATGCTGACAACGGACCAGGCTCCAAGCTGCTTGAACAATCACTCTTCGGATCGAATGACAACCGCGGGAAACAATTCTACCGTATCGAACCGTATCTCCTGAGATGTCAACTCTGGGAACTAAACCAGCGTAGTAGGCGGCTTGTTTACCGGAAGAGAATCTTTTGCAGTCCCCCATGTAACTCATAATCGCCAGAGACGTAATCATCCCGATACCAGGCATGGACATGATCGTTTGAACGTAGACCTGATTGATTTTCAGAGCGCCTTTAATATCTTCTTCAATGAGTTTTAGATTTAGTTCGACTAAATCTAAAACTTTTAAGATTCGTTCCGCTTCCTTATGATATCGATCCGGAAGTAAAGTTACAGAAGTTTCTCTGGATGCTTTTGTCCGTAAATGTTTTTTGGTGATCTCAGTCAGACCGGCTTGAGTGAATAAACTGTGAAGCCGATTCTTTCCTTGCGTTAGTTGTCTTGTCCAATTCTCATGCTCGGTACACAATCGACGATTGTCTTCCTCTTCGTCCGTGGGAATTGGAACAACCGGTAATTCTTACCTAGTATAACGTTGAATGAGTTTAGCTATCTTAAGAGAATCTTCTTTATCAGTCTTTTTCAAAGATTGATAAATTGTTGCTAAGTCTCCGGGATTCAAAACAATTACTTGAACTCCTTTGTTTAGTATTGATTTTGCAATTCTAAAAGATTGAGATCCTGCTTCCAGGCCTACGATATCGTTCGACGTTAACCATTTTAATAAATTGTTAATTCCGCTTTCCGTTGTGCTGAATTGTCGACGTTCGAGCGAGTTCTCCGAATTGATTCGAACTACCTCTAAACTTTTTTTACCACAATCAATTCCTACATACTTGACTTCTTGACTGTTCATTTCTTTTCTCCTAAAATGACAGAGGCGGAAGGTCTTAACAAAGCCGGGTGATATCACCAGCACTCCTATTCGCGGTCGACTTTGTTTAAGCCGCCACACTTTGGTTTGCGGTGGCCGATTTAGATTCATCTATGGGTCGGGGTCTAAACCCCAAGGGAGCGATCAATCTGCCACCGGCCTTCTTGACTCCGTCGAATCAAGAATATCACACTTCGAACTGCCTTACGTCCAAGAATCATACTAATCTATGGATCGCAGCGCCGGGGCTGGATTCGCCCAAAATTTCAACCGTCGAACTCACGTTAAAATATTTGTCTTTCCAGGTTTCGAAGAACATAAAAGAAACTCTTACAAAATGGAACCTCCCTAATCATTAATCCCTAAAACGCGTAGTTCCGACCCAAAATTCTGTCTCTTAAAAACTTCCAAAAACGTTTTAAAGGATTGACTTTTAGTGCGCTGCAAAAAAATTAAACAATGATCATTGTGCGACGCACAATTTCGAACTAACGGAGGTCTCCGGTGAATTTTCGCAAGATGACACGATTTCGTTTTCGGTATTTACTTTGTTTACTTTTCCCTCTGGGCTTCCAGTTGTTTCTCGCACCGGTTGCGGGAGCTCTCAATCGAAAGGAAATCCTCCTGAACGAAGAAACCATTGAACTCAAAACCATTCAGACCTACATCGCGGAGGTCCGACCGACTCTTTCCTCGGAATCCGTGCAAAAAATCTCCCAAGTCATACTGCAAGAGTCGAGAAGACTGGAAATAGAATCCTGCACCTTTCGTTGTTCCGACATAGACAAGGTCAGCCTACTGATGGGGCTGATTCACCTCGAATCCAAATTCAAGGCGACGGCCCGGTCCCCGAAAAACGCTCGCGGATTTATGCAAATCATGCCCGCAACCGCAAGTTGGATTTCCCAAAAAGAAGGTTGGAAAATCAAACCCGACGACCTTCACAAGCCCGAAGTGAATATCCACCTCGGAGTTTCTTATCTGAACTATCTATTGGATCTAAGAAAGGGAGATACGGTTAAGGCCATTCTCTCCTACAACGCCGGTCCCGGTGCGGTCGATCGATGGGGAGGAGTTCCCGAATACAATGAAATCATTCTTTCCAACCAAACCCGTTATCTGAAATTGAGGGAACAAATCTCCGATTCGATTCCATAAATTCCGAAATTCGATCCGATACAAAACGGGGACTCGTATAACTTCAGCAAATAGAATACGAACGACATCCAAAGAAGTATCTTAACTAACGTGAGTTCGACGGTTGAAATCTTGGGCGAATCGGAAACTCGAGTGCAACACTCTCTAAGAACCGCCGTAAACTCAACCTCGCTCTCTATGGATCGCTCGGTAATGCTATGGCTATCTCGCTTCTAGGGTCGCTCTGGTAAACTAAAGCGCAAAGCTTTCCTGAACTCAATCTCACTCCCTGCCGAATGATCCCTAAAGAATGAGGCACCTATTTCAATAAATCGCGCTCAGAAGTAAGTGCAACGCTCTCTATGGATCGCTCGGTAATGCTATGGCTATCTCGCTTCTAGGGTCGCTCTGGTAAACTAAAGCGCAAAGCTTTCCTGAACTCAATCTCACTCCCTGCCGAATGATCCCTAAAGAATGAGGCACCTATTTCAATAAATCGCGCTCAGAAGTAAGTGCAACGCTCTCTATGGATCGCGTTGCAGGTCGCTCATCTTAGCTACGCTAAGAACCGCCGTAAACTCAACCTCGCTCTCTATGGATCGCTCGGTAATGCTATGGCTATCTCGCTTCTAGGGTCGCTCATCTTAGCTACGCTAAGAACCGCCGCTTCGCTATGGCTATCTCGCTTCTAGGGTCGCTCGATAGGAACCCAATCTGATTTATTGAAATATTTATCTTCCATCTCTCTAAGGACTCCGGATCGTTCCAGTTCCTCCAGAAAGAATTCAAAATTTCTAATAAACGCCGGATCTCCTTGAGGAAAGGCCGCGCTGATGTCCTCTCTTTGTACGGGTTCGAGAAGAGGCCGAAAATTGGAAGCGATCGATTTGTCCTTGAGAAGAAGCCCCTTGATAAAAAAAGAATCCGCAACTAAACAATTTGCGGTTCCGTTCTTAACCGCTTCCCAGGCGGAAGGAGTATCACCGTAAGTGAAAATCCGGTCGTTCTTGAATTTTTTCAAAAGATACTCGTGACGATTGGAAAAGGACCTGACTGCAAACGTAACTCCGCTCACATCCGCTAAATCAAGAATGCTCCTAAAACTCTGAGTCGTGATGATGTTCCCTTCCGGAGGCGGAGGCAAAGCGGATTTACGAATCAAAGCGGCGGGAGTTGCGATCAGATAAGCCGCGCTGAACCTTACTTTTTTGGATCTTTCGAGATTGCTCGAGATTCCGGATAACGCGATGTCCGCCTCTTTTTTTTTGATCGCGTCCGCAAATTCGTTGAATTCGGGATAAGGAACGAATTTATATTTTACGCCTAAAAAGTCCGCATACGCTTTTCCCAATTCGTAATCAAAACCCGGATAACCTTCTTTTGCGTTTACGATGTAAAAAGGTTCATACGCGGAATCACCGGTGACTTTCAGTTCTCCCTTTTCCAAAATTTCCTTGAGCCTGGACGAATTATAAAATTTGAATGTTTTTTCCTCCGCTTCCAAAGAAAAATAACACACTCCGTTGCTTTGGCAAAGGATCCAAAATAGAACAAACAAAAAATATTTTTTTGGGATACTCGTTTTAAAAAGGATCTTAAAACGATTTATAATATATCCAAACGAGGTTTTGAGACGGGAGAATGGAAAGCGGCTCTGCCTTGTTCCGACAAAACATCTCCGTAAAAAACGCGCTTCCTTCATTGTATTACTCATAACTATACAATAAAGTACCAATTATTTTGTATTGAAACAGTATTTTGCGATAAAAATTCACGGTACTCAATTTTATAAAGATCAATAAATTCAGAATAGACAATCATTTTGTTAACCGCAGCACTTTTTACCCGCAAAATCATGATCTTTGAAACGGGTTATCAATCTTCTTTCAACTCCGAAAGATTTTTATAATATTCTAAACTTTCCGGATTACTCAAGGCTTCCTTGTTCGTTACGGGTTCGCCTTGAACGGTTCTTTTGACCGCGATCTCCACTTTTTTCATATTGATCGTGTAGGGAATATCGGCGACCGAGAGAATTTTAGAGGGAACGTGTCTCGGAGAAACCTTATCTTTGATTTCTTTTTTCAGAGTTAACATGAGAGAATCGTCCAAATTTTTTCCGGGAGCCATCTTTAAAAACAAAACAATCCTTACGTCTTCCTTCCAATCTTGACCTATAACGACTGAATCGGCGATTTCAGGAAAGGTTTCGATCAAACTGTACAAATCCGCAGTTCCGATTCTCACGCCGCCCGGATTGAGAGTCGCGTCCGATCTTCCGTAAACGACAAGACCGCCGTTCTTCTTTAACTCCGCAAAGTCGCCGTGACACCAAACTCCCGGAAAGGATTCGAAATAAGCGGACTTGTATTTTTTTCCTTCCGGGTCTTTCCAGAAATAAAGAGGCATGGAAGGAAACGGTTGTTTGCAAACGAGTTCACCCTTTTCTTCTAACACGGATTTTCCGGAATCATTCCAAATCTCCACGTCCATACCAAGACCTCTACACTGAATTTCTCCTTCGTGAACGGGAAGAATGGGATTACCCAAAGCGAAACAACCGTTGAGGTCGGTTCCTCCGGAAATCGAAGAAAGCTGAAGATCTTTTTTCCAATTTTGATAAACGTAACGAAAACCCGACGCGGTCAAAGGAGAACCCGTAGACAACACGGTCCTCACCTTAGAAAGATCCAAACCACTCGGTTGAAAGTCCGACTTTTCCAGAGTGAGAATGTATTTCGCTCCCACTCCGAAGACGTTGATTTTTTCTTCGGAAACGATCCGAAATAAAATCTCCGGACCGGGATGAAACGGATTTCCGTCGAATAAAACGACGGTGGCCCCGACGGATAAGGAACTTACGAGCCAGTTCCACATCATCCAACCGCAGGTCGTATAATAAAAAATTCTTTCACCGGGTTTGAGATCGCAGTGAAGAACCAGTTCCTTCCAGTGATTGATAAATACTCCGACTCCCTGCACCATACATTTCGGAAGTCCGGTCGTTCCGGAAGAATACATGATATACACCGGATGATCGAAATCGGTTTGATAAAATTCCGGCTCGGCTCCCACATTCTCCCGAAGAATAGATTCAAAAAAATGAATATTCTTTTTCGGATATTCTTTCGGAAGAACCGTGTTCGTCCCGTTTTTAAAATGAAGAATTCCTTTTTTGTAATCCGATACGATCACCGCTTCGATCGAAGGAATGGATGCGAGGATTTGAGTCAGATTTTCCGCAAGAGAGAGATCCTTACCTTTGAACGCGTATCGATCCGTGGTAAACAAAACCTTGGGTGTAATCTGACCGAAACGATCCAACACACCTTTGGCGCCAAAGTCCGGAGAACAGGAACTCCAAATCGCTCCGATGGAAGTTGTGGCGAGCATCGCGATCACGGTTTCGGGAACGTTAGGCATAAGCCCCGCGACTCGATCTCCCGGCGCTACGCCTCTTTTTTTCAGATCCTTTGCGACGGCTCCGACGGCCAAACGCAATTCCGCATAACTGATTTCCCTTCTCGAACCGTCTTCTCCTCTATAAATCAGAGCCGGAAAGGAATCGTTTCTTCGCAAAAGATTTTCCGCAAAATTGAGTTTGGCTCCCGGAAAAAATCGAGAATCCGTAAAATTCAGTCCGGTTCGATAGGCGGTTTCGTATTTTTCGGAATGAACGACTTCGGAAAATTCCCAGACGCTTTCCCAAAAAACTCCGACATCCTTTACGGACCAGGCTCTGAGTTCCTCGAACGAAGAAAAAGAAAGACCGTTTTTTTCTTTGAGAAATTTTTGATATCGGTTTAAATTGGAAGATTCGATTCGATCGGAGGAAGGCGCCCATAACTCTTGATACATGTAAAACTCGATTCCGTTTTTTCGCTCTCTATTACATTTTTTTCGAAAGGTCGGGTCAACATGAATTTTGATTGAGGAACGGAACGCTCCGTATAGGTTTAGAAAAAATAAATCCGAGAAACTCCATTGAACTCATTCGAACATATCCATTTCCCAGAAATCGTTCTCATTACGTCCGGAATTCTTTATACCCTCCACGGTTTGATTCACCAATTGATCGTAGGCGCCGCCGTCGGTTTTTTTCAATTTCCCGAAGAAAGACAATCTCGTTTGATCCTAATGATGTGGATCACGACCGGAGCTTTTATGAGTTTCTTGGGATTTCTTCCCGCGATTCTGATTTTATTCTACGGTCCCCAACCTCCGGTCGTGGCGGTTTTAATTGCGGAAACGCTCGCGGTCGGATTTTTATCGCTTCATATTCTTCTGTCGGGTTATCGAACTCATACACAACCCGTGAAAATCGGATTTTTTTTCAGCCTCTGTTTTACGATCGTTTTGATTTCTTATCTTTTGAATCTTTGGGTTTTCCCTTTTCGATAGCCGCTTTTTAACGGCATCAAAAAAAGATTCAAAAGTCTATAAACCGCCGAAGAAACAAATTCTGCGAGAACTATACCTAAAAACTTGCCGGACAGTTTTTGAGGTATAGGACAAACTCTAAGATTTTTTTCTAAATTTGAGAAACATTCTGTTTCCGTAATATACTAAAACTCCTCCCAAAATCAGAAACGGCAGCCACCAAAGTAAATAATAAGTGAGTTGTAGGAATGTGTTGAAGATTCCGACAAAAGCGTTTTTGTAATTAGGAATTTGCACCTGATCCGGCGGCGTGGGAATCCCGAAACCGACTGAAATCGTAGCCCAAGCGACCCGGTCCTGGATCTTCCAGGTTTCTTGTTCCGAGAGATCCAATTGGTCCTCGCTAACGGAAATCGATTCTTCGATCGCTTCCCAGTTTTTGGAACCGGCTCCGATTTGATTGTTCGCGTTGTTTCTTCGATTCAATCTGACTTTTTCGCGAGTCGTTTTTCGTTTTTGCCAAACCATTCCCTCCGTATGATCGACCGTGGAAATCTCTTCGGAAAGAAGAGTTCCTAGTTTATCAAGTTCTAATAAAGCATCGTAGAGTTTTGCGGAACGAACGTGAATTTTAGCGCTCATAAAAGGAGAGGTCGTATTGGCCGCGGAACTGCTTTCGAGATAACCGTATTTAGCGATAAAATCCAAAAGATCCTTTCTCGTTTTGATCAGATCGTTGCATTCGTACGAAAGTTGAACGTTGTATTCGAGTAATCTTTCCGTGCCGACCGCGACCGGAGCAAAAACTTTTCCGAGTTGGTTTTCGGTCCTATATTGACCTTCCGAATCGTCGAAATCCGCTTTCTCTTTTTCGGGTTCCGAAACCGGAGAATTTTTCAGTTTGTCCTCCGACCTTGTCGACAGTTCGGTCGACGATCCGGAAGCGCTCTTTTTGGGTTCTTCGTGTTGTCCGCAATTCGATGCGAATAACAACGAAAAGACGAGAATATGGGGAATTATCTTTTTCAACGCAAATCCTCCGATTCAAAAAACTTCTTAAAATAGAAACAATTGAATTATCCCTGCGGTTTTGATACGTTATTTGCCATTTACAATCTATTTGTCAATATCAATGGAAGACGAGTAGACGTCGGTACGATCGGTTATTTAAAAAATTTATCGGATCAAACCGACATTCCCTATCAAAATTTAATTAATCTATATCCGACTGAAGGCGCATCTAAACATAAGAAAATCGATCCGACTTGGAAATAAATTTTAGACTCGTTTAGGATGATTCAAGGAGCGACTCTGAACTTTTTCCAAGAAGAGTCCGTATTTTTTTCAAACACGATTCGATCGTGTAAACGATTCGAACGCCCCTGCCAAAATTCGATTCGATTCGGAAGAACCGAGTAACCGCCCCAGTGAGTCGGAAGA
>NZ_AOHC02000007.1 GCF_000332415.1 Leptospira weilii serovar Ranarum str. ICFT | reverse complement strand
AAGAGATTCTTTATATACATAAGAACCAAATAAGAAGAATACGGTGGCTCTTTCGGAATTAGAGATAAGAGTCTTCTTGAATCGGCCATTGCTCAGCCGTTTTCTGGATTTGACAATCAAGAATTCCATACTGGTTTAATACAAAAGGCAGCAGCATATTTATTCTACCTTTGCAAAAATCACTCCTTTATAGATGGGAATAAGCGAGTCGCACTTGCCTCAGCTCTGATTTTTCTAGATTTAAACGGAGTCGAGATGGAAAATCAAGAAGATTCATTGTATGAAGTCACGATCGGAGTAGCTGATGGAAGTGTTTCATTAGAGAGCGTTATAAAGACTTTCGAAAAGCTAAAACTTTAATTCTGTTTTTTAATAGAGGAGGGGCTTCTGCGCCTAACTTCGGCTTCTCGCTCCGTTCGTCACTCACGGTTCCCGCTCGCGCTTGCTCCGGGCTAAAGCCACATTGCTTTGTCACTTCGGTTCGCGAGACGTTCGCTAAGGCTCACTCAAACCTCATGTCAACCGCATCGCGCCAAAGCGCTTGCGGACGCAACGTCGAGAAGTCTCTTTCGTTAGACGACATTGCGTAAACTGAAAGTGATTTTGAAAACGACTCAAAAATGAAGGAGCACGGGATCAATTTAAACTAAAAATTGCTTGAAACTCACACATGTCGATGTGTAGACTTGTAAAAAGAGTAAGAGATGGCTACAAACTTAAATATCGATCCAAAATTATTAGAGGAAGCTTACACAGTAAGCGGTTTACGAACTAAACGTGAGACCGTAAATCTGGCTTTGATTGAATTTATCAAACGTCATAAGCAGAAAGACATTTTAAAATTTATTAATTCAGTCGAGTATGATAAGAGCTACGATTATAAAGAAGCCCGGAATAAAAGATAAATCTCCTTACCTTTAATGAAATTACTAGTAGATACTTCAGTTTGGTCTGAAGCTTTAAGACGAAAAGGTAAAACCCTTAAATCAGAAGAAACTTTCCTTTATCAAATTATTCAAACCGAAGATGATATCTCTGTTACTGGGATTATTCTTCAAGAAATTCTTACGGGAATCAGAGAGCCGAAAATATTCTCAGAAATAGAAGAGCAGTTTCGATATTTTACCTTTCTCTCTCCTTCTGAAAGAGATCATATTGAAGCAGCAAAATTAAGAAATGCACTTTCTAAAAAGGGAATTGTATTAGCTACAATTGATGCGTTAATCGCTCAGCTTGCAATTACTTATAATCTAATTCTTGCAACTTATGACAATGATTTCCTAAGACTTTCCGGAATTACAAAGTTAAAGACTCTCAATTTCGAAGATTATAAAAAATCAAAGAGAAAACGCAACATCGACTAACTTCGACTTCTCGCTCCGTTCGTCACTCACGGTTCCCGTTCGTGCTCGCTCCGGGCTAAAGCCACATTGCTTTGTCACTTCGGTTCGCGAGACGTTCGCTAAGACTCACTCAAACCTCGTGCCAACTGCTTCGCGCACAGGCGCTCGGAGACGCAACGTCGAGAAGTATCTTTCGTTAGGCGACACGATCGCTAAGTTTAGCCTTAAAAGGAAAATTAAGACCTGCTTTTGTCTTTTTACTATCTTGACAAAAGGCATACTTGCGCATATACTTGTCACAAGGAGAATACAGTTATATGCCTCAAGTCTCATTATATCTTGATCAAGATACTTTAAAAAAGATAGAAACCGCCGCTAAGAAAGAAAAGATTTCTATTTCCCAGTGGGTTAGAGTGAAAATACAAAGCTCTTTAGATAAGAATTGGCCTGAAAATTATTTTAATCTTTTTGGTTCCATTAAAGACGAATCGTTTTCTGAACCTAAAAAGTTAAAATTTACAACTGATACGAAAAAGGAAGAATTGTGAATTACTTTCTCGATACGAATACTTGTATTTATTTCTTAAAAGGTAGAAACGAAAATATTGAGAAGAATATTAGAAAGTTAAATCCAAATCGTATTAAAATACCTTCGATTGTAAAAGCAGACTTACTTTTAGGTGCATTAAAAAGTAACGATAAAAAGAAGAATAGAGAAGTTGTTTTAAGTTTTCTCGATCCATTTGAAATCATCGGATTTAATGACAGAGAATCCGAAATTTATGCAGAAGTTCGAAGTGATTTAGAAATTCAAGGAATTCCTATTGGTCCAAATGATTTGGTAATTGCTTCAGTTGTTCTAAGTTCCAATGGAATTTTAGTTACCAATAATGAGAAAGAATTTAAAAGGATTCCAAATTTAAAGTTGGAAAATTGGCTTTAGCTTTTTTGATCCAAGGCGATTACTTCGTATAACTTCGGCTTCTCGCTTCGTTCGCCACTCGCGGTTCCCGCTCGGACTCACTCCGGGATTCGCCACATTCGCTTTGTCACTTCGGTTCGCGGGACGCGACTAAGGTCGCTCAAGCCTCCGTCAATCCCTTCGCGCACAGGCGCTTGCGGCCGCAAACGTCGAGAAGTCTCTTTCGTTAGACGACACGATCGTTAAACTTCACAGTAAAAGTTAAACTTTGAAAGGAAAATAGATTATAGAACGCTCTTTGGTTTCAAAAGCGGTTTGACAAAAGAATTATAATGATATATTTTGAATAAAAATGAAGGTATTTAAATATGTCAAAAACGATTACTTTAAGAATTGATGATCCAATTTATGATATTTTCAAAAAAGCTGCAGAAGGGGAGCGGAGGACGATTTCTAATTTCGTTGAAAACGCAGCTATCCAATATTTAACGAACGAATTCTATGCTTCAGATGAAGAAATGGACGAAATTCTTTCGAATAAGCAACTTGTTTCATCTTTAAAGAAAGGTATTAAGGAAGTGGCTCAGGGAAAATATAAAGTTGTCCGTTGAATATAAAATAGCGGAGACAGAATTATTTCAAAGTAAGTTAAAAGATCGTCAATTTTCTCAACTTCAAAAGAAGCTGACCGATTACGTTTATCCAATTTTAAAACAGAATCCATTCTTTGGACCTAATATAAAGAAACTTAAAGGTGATTTCGATGGCCTTTATCGATATCGAATTGGAAAATATAGATTATTTTATCTGATAAAAGATAATGAACTATTAGTTGTCTTCGTTGATATTGATCAACGAAAAGATAGTTACAAGTAGTGTGCGATCGCATCGCCTAACTTCGACTTCTCGCTCCGTTCGTCACTCACGGTTCCCGCTCGGACTCACTGCTGGCACCGCCACATTCGCTTTGCCGTTCGGCTTGTGATCGCTCACTAAGGCTCACTCGAACCTCCGTCAATCCCTTCGCGCACAGGCGCTCGGAGACGCAACGTCGAGAAGCCTATTGCGTTATGCGCAATAGTGGCTAAAAATGAATTTGAAAGCAATTCTTGAGTTTGAAGCTCTTATTGAGGAAATCAAAAGAAAAAGAGGTGGTGCAAGTAAATTTTTACTTGAAAATCAATTTAAATTGTATATTTTAGCGATATACAAATGGAATTGCCAGATTTAAGCCAAATCACTGGTTTCGATTGGGACTTAGGTAATATTGAAAAGAATTGGAAAAAGCATAAAGTAAAACCTGGTGAAATAGAAGAAATCTTTTTTAACGATCCTTTACTAGTAGTGCCAGATGATTACCACTCAAGAAAAGAAGATCGATATATTGTTTTAGGAATTACGAATGAAGGAAGAAAGTTATTTGCAGTAATAACAATTCGGAAAGATAAGATTCGACCAATTTCAGTTCGTGAAATGACTCCTCGGGAAAGAAAAATCTATGAAAACTCGTAAAAAAATACCTCATTTAAAATCAGAAAGCGCAGAAATTGATTTTTGGTCTAAAAATGATTCGGCGGATTATATCGATTATTCAAAGGCTAAAAAAGTATCTTTTCCAAATTTAAAGCCTACAACAAAAATGATTTCTTTAAGATTGCCGGAAGCATTAATTGATAGATTGAAAGTTATGGCAAATAAGAAAGATATTCCGTATCAATCTTTAATAAAGCTTTTGCTTTCAGATAAAGTAGAAGAAGAGCTTAAGAGATAAGGCAGTTCAAGCCACTACTGCAACTCACTTCGACTTCTCGCTCCGTTCGTCACTCACGGTTCCCGTTCGGACTCACTCCGGGCTTCGGCACATTTGCTTTGTGATCGCTCGCTAAGGTTCGCTCGAACCTCGTTCCAATCCCTTTCGCACACAAGCCGCTTGCGGACGCAACGTCGAGAAGTCTCTTTCGTTAGCTGAAATGGCTATAAATTTGTTGTAATTTAAGGCAAATCTAATAAAGAACCGCTTGACGAGTATATATCTTGATATATACTAATTTCGGAGAAAGTTTAATGCAAACGGCAAAATTATTTATAAACGGAAGAAGTCAAGCGGTCAGATTGCCAAAAGAATTTCAATTTACCGGAGACGATGTCCTTATTCAAAAAGTCGGAGAAGCGGTAATCTTAGTTCCAAAAAATAAGGCCTGGAGCGTATTTTTAGAAGGATTAAATGGGTTTTCAGATGATTTTCTGGAGGAGGGAAGAGAACAACCGAAATCTGATAAAAGAAAAAAGCTTTAATGTATCTTTTAGATACCAATATTTGTATTTTTCTAATTAAAAAGAAGAACGCGGTTCTTTTGGGAAAGCTTAAGAAAAAAATAAATAAAGATCTATTTATTTCCTCTTTAACCGTCGCGGAGCTTGAATTTGGAATTCAGAAAAGTGAACATAGGGAAAAAAACAAAGTCGCACTGATTGAATTCTTAACAATTTTCAATATACTTTCTTTTTCTGATAAAGATGCTGAGTCTTATGGGTTCATTAGAGCTGATTTGGAAAGAAGGGGAAGCGTAATTGGTTCGATAGATATGCTTCTTGCAGCTCAAGCAATTGCTAATCATTATATTTTTGTCACTAATAATACAAAAGAATTTAAACGAATTAAGGATTTAAAAATCGAAGATTGGACTCAATAGCGATCCAATCGCCACTACTTCACCTAACTGCGGTTTCTCGCTTCGTTTGTCACTCACGGCTTCCGCTCCCGGAACGCGAATCTCGAGGGAGTCTCATTCGTTAGACGAAATTGTGCAAAATGTCAATTTATTGAGAAATGAAATTTTAAATGAATATATCCGCTTGGCAGATATATCTATATTGCAAGCATATGGTAAATGATTCGGTCTTTTGGAGACAAGGAAACTGAAAAAAACTTCCATCAGGAGTTTTTAAAGAAATTTCCACCCGGGATCCAAAGTAGGGCTTTGATAAAGATATTACTAATTGAGAATGCAGAAATGGAGGAAGATTTACGCACACCTCTATCGAACGATTTTGAACATTTAAGAGGAAACAGAAAGGATTTTTGTTCAATTAGGATCAATAAGCAATGGAGAATTATATTTCGATTCTCACAGGGCAATTGTTTCGATGTTTCCATTGTTGATTATCGCTAAAGTGAGGATGTTATGAAGTCAAAAAGAATTCCGACGCCAACGATTTCTGAAATATTAAGAGAAGAGTTTCTTGAACCTTTAGAGATAACGCCTTACCGATTAGCAAAAGAACTGCACGTTTCTACTTCTACGATTCTTGAGATTCTTCATGATAAAAGGAAAGTTACCGTTGATATGTCCTTAAGACTCGCTAAGTTTTTCGGGATGTCAGATAAATTTTGGATTAACCTGCAGAATGATATAGAGATCAGAAAACAAAAAGAAAAGTTAAAAGAAAAATTAGAAAACATCCAAACGTTGCAACAAACTGGTTGAAATTGCGCAACGTCGACAACTAACTTTCATTAGGCGACATTGGCCCGGGATAACAGCCAAAGTATTCGGTTCCAAATACGTATTGGAAATTCCAAATCCTACGATTTTATCTTAGAATTCTAAAATAGATCGTGTGCAGAACGGTACTTGCGGTATTATTTCTTTAAATTTTGGAAAACGAATAAAATTTCTCTCGCGATCATTTCGCAAGTTTCCAAATATTTTTCCGAAACTTCTTCCGCATGATCGTAGGCTTTGGGGTCCGCATAAGGTAAACTGATTCTTGTTTCCGCTCCGGGAACAAACGGACAGGCTTCATCCGCCGAAGAACAAACCATAACGGCGATGAATTTTTCCTTCGGATTGATCGGATCGGAATATAACTTTGAAAATGCGATCACAGGTTGTTGTTTTGCCTTAAATGCGACGGCATATTTGGGATTTTGTGCGTTATGCGTCTCTTTATCGATTTTAAATCCGACGTTGATTAAGGCTTGAACGGAACGGATGTAAAACTCGGTCGTTTCCGTGCCGCCGGAATACGCTTCGATTCCGGGGAGTTCAAGAAAATCTGCGGATGCCAAAGCCAGCATCTGAGCGATTTGGCTTCTTCTGGAATTATGCGTACAAACAAAAATCAGTTTAGAAAAATCGTTTTTCGAAAACGAATTTTGAATGGTTTTAGAAAATTCGATCAGAGTTTGTTTTCGAAGATCGTCGATCCTGGAAAATTCACACGTTCTATTTTTTAAAAACGATTTTAACGGATCGTATAAATCGCTCATACGGCGGTTTCCTCCAAATGAAACTTTTGTCCAAGTTTTTTGCAATCACTATGATCACTCACGACGACTCGAAGCGGGCGCTCCTGCGCTTGTATGGTTCATAAAACAAGGTAAGGCTGTGCAACGCGCAGGCCGGGCTCTCCGCTCCGGTCAAGTTATTGTGTTTCTCCAAATACATTCAATTTTTGTAATTCCAATAACTTGACCCCGCGTCGATCCCTAGCGCAGAGACTCATAGAAAGCGGCGCTGCCTGGGTTACTTCGCTGCGGGGAAATTAAAACGAACGCCTTCCTACCATAAATTGAATTTAACTTAGAGCGATTCCACGGACGTTTCCATCGTGAAAGCGGTACCCGAATCGACACAACACGATCATCCTAAAAAATCAATCCACTCCGCTGCGTCTAAAAAAAAACTGCAATAACTTACGCACTTGAGCCGGGGCCAGTCCGTTCCCGAAAAATTCTCCGTCCACCCAAATTTCAAAGTGAAGGTGAGTGTTATCCGTCGAACCCTTTGCTTCCTCGATAAGGCCCGAGTTGCCGACCGTGCCGAGGGGATCTCCCTGTTTGACTTTATCACCCGCCTTAACATTCTTACGAATCGAAGACAAATGATTGAAACTCGTCATCACACCGTGACCATGATCGATCCAGACTTGTCTTCCGCCAAAGTCCTTTTCGACGTAAGTAACGGTTCCTTTTTGAGACTCGGTCGTATGATACTCATAGTCGGCGAGCGTCATAGGAGAATACGAATGATCCGCACGAACGATAACCCCGTCCGCGGGAGCGACCGCCTCGTCTTGAAAATTTAGGTTCCGAATCTGCCCATCTATATTTCTTTTTTTGTATATATCAATTCCCTTATGAACTCCGTTACGATAAGTTCTGGGCGCGTTGGGAAGTTGAAAGTCTAAACTCGGAATCAGCCCGCCCGGGACGGGAAACGTATAACCTCGAAGTCTGGGTTCGATTCCGTTTAAGAGTTTTTGATTTAAAAAAAGTTTGAGATCGCTGATTACCGCGCCCTTGTCGGTTGTGTCCGGAAAAAAAATCCTTAAAACCGAGGCGTCCAAGTTTTCGAGTTTATGAAAATTGTGCAAATTTACATTCTGATTTACGAATATGGTTCTCCAGTCGTCTCGGATCAAAACCTGGATCTCGTATTTTTTTACGGCTCTTTCCTTTCTAAAAAGAGGAACCGAAATTTCCAGACCGTTGATGAGTCTTTTGGAACCGAAGTCCACGATGATCCATTCCGAACCGGGGCGATTGGCCGAATACCAATGAGTGTTCGAATCGGAATCAAAAAGATTAAAACCTCCGTACTCGGACGAAAAAGAAGAAGATACGGAGTAACTAAAGGGCGCCGTGGTCCATCTACCGAAATCGATAAAATCCACTTCGGAGCCGAGGTTTCCGTAGGCGGTCGGAACCCCCTCCGCGGAAGTGAACACAACCAGGAACGAAAATCCGATTGCTACAATCAAATTTTCTAATTTATAAAAATGGAATGGATTAAACATGAAAAGGTTTGCCCGGTTCCGTTTTGAGTCCGTTTGTTTTTTCGATTTCCCAGGCATCCAAAAATCTACCGTCTTTTTGAGTCAAGTCCGGTCGGAGCGAGATCGGGGCGCCTTTTGAATCCGCGTATAAGGATCTTCTACCGAAAAATCTTCCGCTTACTTCTTCGGGCCAAGGTTTTTTCTCTCCGTTTCCCGTCATCTTCCAAGCGTTAAGAGCGCTTTCACAAACCGCCTTCAGTTCCTCGGGGTTTGCGGAAATGATATGATCCGGCCCGTCCAGGGTTTGATCCAAGGTAAAATGTTTTTCGATCATACAAGCTCCCAAGGCAACCGCGACCGAAGCCGCGACGTTTCCGGCGGTATGATCGGAAAAACCCACCGGAAACGAATAAAGATTTTTGAATGTTTCCACGACCTTAAGATTCGCTTTTTCGGGAGGAGTGGGGTAAAGGGAAACACAATGTAAAAGGCAGAGTTTGTCCGTTCCTTCCTTTTCCAAAAAGGAGATCGCGCGATTCACTTCAAAAAAGTCCGCCGCGCCCGAGGAAAGAATTACGGGAAGTTTCGACTTTGCGGTCTCCAAAAGAAGGGTTTTATTGGTCACGTCTCCGCTTGCGATTTTGACCGCGGGAACTTTTAAACTTACGAGAAAATTCAAAGAACGGATACAAAGAGGTGTGGAAAAAAAAACCAAACCTTCTTCTTCCGCCGTCTTTTGGAATTTTTTATGCATCGTTTCGGATAGTTCATACTTTTTGAATATATCAACGAGGATCTTCGCGTCCGGGTTGTGGACGTCTATGAATTCTTCCGTGACGTAGGATTGAAACTTAACGGCGCGCGCCCCTGCCTTTTTTGCGGCGGCGATCGTTTTTTTACCGATCTCCTCGTCGTTGTTGTGATTGAGTCCGATTTCAGCGACTACGATCGGAGGATGTTCGGGACCGACGTTCAGTTCGGATGTGATTGTAAATTCTTTGGAAAAGGTCATGGTTTACTTCGTGTTTTTATTTTTTAGATGGATATATAAGATTTCGGTTCATCAGCTCGTAACTTAAGTTCCAAAAAGATTTCGCTTTGAGATGATACGTTTCGCATTTTACGGGATCGTTTTTACATTCTTCCGTTTCTCCGATTCTGGGAACGATCGAAAAGGAAGAATTTCGAACCTTGTCCGTAAAACCGTAAAAGATCCAATTGTTCTCGATCCAACCGAAAAGATTTCCGAAAGCGAAGTAGGCGACTCCTCCGGAAATACGTTTGTCCAAAAGATCCCTTCCCATCGCCGAAAATCGAACCTTCTTGCCGACGATTCCAAGAACGGTCGGGATGACGTCGAGCTGAGAAGAAATTCGAGGATCGATCTTGGAAGGAATTTTTCCCGGAGAATAGATCAACAAAGGAACGTTTCTATCTTCGAAATAATCCAGATTTCTATGATGCGAATGATCTCCCACAAAGATAAAAACCGTATTCCGAAAATAAGGCGCCTGCTTGGCTTTTTCCAGAAAGGAGTGGAGCGATTTGTCCGAATAACGATATACGTTGAAGTAATCGGCTTCCACGAGTTCGGAGGAAAATACTTCGTCTTCCCGAGTCGGGACTTGATAAGGATAATGAGTGGTTAACGTCAAAGCGACCGCGAGAAACGGAGATTTTTGCTTCATTAGAATTTCGTGTAATTCGTTTAACAAATCCCCGTCGTAATACCCCCAAGGCCCGGGTGTGTATTTTTGCAGGAAATCGAAGTGCTCCCGACCGAGGATCGTATCAAAACCCCAGTGAGAAAACAAAAAACTCATGTTGTCGAAGTTTACGTCGCCGCCGTGAACGAACACGGTATCGTATCCGATCGATTTCAAAATCGTACCCAAACCGCCGAAACGACTCAAAATCCGAGGAGTTCGCACCACCGTCAAACCGGGACCGTCCGGAATTCCGGTTAACGTGGACAAAAGCCCGTTGGTGGTTCTTCCACCCGATGCGAAAAAGGAAGGGAAATAGGTTCCTTCTCGGATCAAATCCTCGAAATGAGGAGCGATCCGTTTTCCTTCGGGAAGAATTTTCCCGTTTGTGTATGCGTATTTTCCGGTCCAACTTTCCAAAAGCACCAAAACGATGTTAGGCGGTTTTTCGGGATTGGTCTCGTCGGTTTCCCGGAGTAAAGGATATTCTTCCGAGACGAATTTCGCCCCCGGATATTCGATTTCCTTCCGGACTAAAGCGACCGCATTCGGAAACGAAACCGACAAATTGCTGGGAATCGATTGATTCCGGATGTCCATGATGGAAGTAAAAATTCCGTTCAAAACGAGTTGGTTAACCGCATAGGTTTCCGAGATCATAGCGTCGCTCGCTCTTAAAGGTCTGGATTGAATCCCGCCTCGTGCGAACAAAAACAAAATCGGAGGAAGGATCAAAAGTTGAATCAGTTCGGCTCTTGTTCGAGCCGGATCGAAAGTATATAATTTTTTTTGAATATACTTGAAAACCGAAAACGGCAACAGAATTCCGATTGTCGCACAAGAAAGAACCGCCAAAACCGTATGTCCGACAAAGAAAGATTTCAGGATGATCCAAAATTCAGGCCCTAAAAAGACAAACCCCTCGTAGCCGACGTGTTTGTTGGTTTCGGAAAAATAAATAACATCCCCCATCAGATGCGCCGAGGCCCAAAAGAACAAAAGGATGGGAACAATTCCCCAAAAGGACGAATAAATTTGAAAACGATTGAGAGGATGGATCGCCGAAAGGATCCAGGACGGCCCCAGAAGAATCGCGCAGACGGAAAGGTCGAAACGAATTCCGACTAAAAACGCCGGAAGGATTTCGAGAGCGGATGAAAATTTGGAAAAAAATACCAAACACCAACAAAGTCGATACACGAAGAATAGGATCAAAAATCCGATCGTAAAGCCCGAAAGGATTTTGAGATTGGAAGGAATTCTTTTGAACATCCGAATTCTTTTTAGGAAAATAAATTCCAAATCTGAAAGACGACGAAGGAAGTAACATATGCTAAAATTGTCATATACGTAAAAAGGAATGCGGGCCAGAAAACGGAATTGGTCTCTTTTTTGACGACAGCGAGCGTGGACATACACTGACAGGCAAACGCAAAAAACAAAAGTAAACTGACCGAGTTCCGGAGCCCCCAGACCGTTTTTCCGTTTTCATCCTTGTCTTTGCGGATCGCGTCTTTGAGACCGTCCGTCGACTCTCCGACGCCGTAGACGATGGAAAGGGTGGAAACCATAATTTCTCTTGCGGCAAAAGAAGTTATGATTCCGATTCCCATCTTCCAATCAAAGCCGATCGGTTTTAAGACCGGTTCCATAAATTTACCGGAGGCACCCGCGTACGATTCCCGGATCTGAATTTTTTTGAGTTCCGAGTCGGTAATGTTCGGATAAAGGGAAGAGTCGATTCTCGGGTAATTCGCCAAAAACCAAAGTAGGATCGAAATAAACAGAATGATCTTTCCCGCCGTCTCTAAGAACGCTTTCAATTTTTTGAATACTGTCAAAGCCAGACTTTTGATCGAAGGGGTGTTGTAAGCCGGAAGTTCCATCAAAAAGTAGGATGAATCCGATCTGAAAAAAGTCTTTTTAAAAACGAGAGCCGCCAACATGGATGCGATCATTCCCAAAAGAAAAAGTCCGAACATCGTAAGAGCTTGGATGTTGAAAATTCCCCAGAGATTACCCGCGGGAAATACGGCTCCGATGACAAGGATATATACCGGATAACGCGCCGAACAGGTGATCAGGGGAGCCACGAGAATCGTAGTGAGTCGATCCGATTTGTTTTCTATCGTTCTCGTTCCCATAATCGCGGGAACCGCACACGCCGCCGAAGACAACAAGGGAATGAACGATTTTCCCGAAAGGCCGAACCTTCCCATAAATCGATCCATCACAAAAGACGCCCTCGCGATATAACCCGTTTCTTCCAAAATGCCGATAAACAAAAACAAAAGTGCGATCTGAGGAATGAATACGAGAACCGCTCCGACTCCGCCTATGATTCCTTCCTGAATCAAAGAACGAAGGGGACCTGCGTCTAAAAATCCTCCGACAAAACTTCCGACGTTCCCGACGCCCGATTCGATCCAATCCATCGGAGTTTCCGACCAGGTAAAAAGCGCCTGAAAAACCAAGGCCATGATTCCTAAAAAGGAAACCATTCCCCAAAAAGGATGTAAAAGAATTTTGTCCGCCTTGGAAAGAGCCCTTTTGTTCGGGATCGGGTCGCCTACGATCGCATTACTTAAGACTTTTTTAATGTAGATGGATTTTTGAGTCAGTTCTTCAAGATAGGTGAAACGTTTTTCGAAACGGTCGAATTTTTCCCGAATGAGTTTTACGGAATTTTCGGGAAAAAGGGAAAGACCGGGAAGACCTTTTTGTAAAACCTCTCCGGAAAGTTCCTTCAAGGAATTGATCAAGACGAACTTTAAAGAATTTGAATGTTCCGCGGAGAGGGATTGTAAAAGACCGTCGATGAATTTTTCCCTTTCCGAATCCCACGGAAAAGATCGGATTGGAATTCGAAACGCGCCGGGAGAAACGATCCAATCCTTGAGTTCCGAAACACCTTCTCCGTTTTTGGGATTTACGTACTGAAATAAAATTCCGAATTCATTCGAAAGAGAATCCAACTCCAAGCCGATCCTTTTTTTTTCGAGAACGTCCTTCATCGTGACCGCGACCAAAACCGGAACGTTTAATTCCAGGATCTGCAATAAAAACTGGAGACTTCTTTCCGCGAGAGAGGCGTCCATCACAAAAAGGATTCGGTCCCCTTCCTTGTGGCCGATCAAAACCCTGCTCGTAACCTGTTTGTCTTCGGAGTTTCCGCCGAGGCTGAACGCGCCCGGAAGATCCAAAATTATCAAGGAACGTTCCGAGTGATGTAAAATTCCCTCCGCCTTTTCAACGGTCACACCGTGATAGTTTCCGGTTTTTTGCCTAAGCCCTGTTAGGCGATTGAAGAGGGTGGATTTACCGCAATTCGGATTTCCGACCATAAGAATCCGGGAAGTTTTCGTTTGTATATCAGAGTGACCCAAGGATGTCTCCGACTTGAATCAACTCCGCTTCTTCCTCGCGGATTGCGATCTCCACTTGACCCGCGCGGATCACGATTTTTTTTTGAGAGGAATATTTTTCAAGAACGAGAATTTTCGTTCCGGGTAAAAGGCCGATGTCCAAAATGTTTCGAAACAGATCTTCCTTTCCCGGTTTGGAGATCAAGGAAATGATGGAAGTTTCCCGGCCCTTTTCCAATTCGTTTAACATCATATTAGAAATTTATCACGGTCGCGGACGAGGTCGATGTCCGGAGCCATCGTTTTGACGTATCGATCGAAATAGAGGATCTGTTTGATCAGAAGTCCGAATTCTTTCGGAATTTTCAAACCGTTTCGAAGGGAAATTTCGCGGAACTCGAAAAGAATCGCGTTTAACTTTTTGTCGTCCAAAGATTCCAAATCGCCCATTTGAACCTTCAAAATCATCTCGGTCATTCTCGAAAAAACGGCTTCCAAATCCCGCGCGAGTTTTTTCTCGTCCACTCCTTCGGCGGTGGAATCCATTTGAATCAGACCTTTTGCGATCTTTTCGGTTCGATTGAGACTCAAACCCTCCAGGAAAATCATCAAACCGTCCCAGACTCGGGGCGAAATTCTGCCCACGATGCCGAAATCGATAAAACCCACGGTTCCGTCCCTAAGGATCATTAGATTTCCTGCATGTACATCCGCGTGAAAAAAACCGTTTCTGGAAAGAGTGGAAAACCAAATTTCGAGAGCGGCCGTGAGCGTTTTTTGCGGATCGGAGGAATACTTTCGGATCGAATTTTCATCCGTGATCGGCGCCCCGTAAAAACGTTCCATGGTGAGAATTTTTTTCGTGGACAATTCTCTGTAAACCTTGGGAACCCTGGCCCTCGTTTCCCCCATGGAAAGAAGACCCTTTTCGAACTCTTCTATATTGTCCGCTTCCTTATAAAAATCAATTTCTTCTAATATAGATGTTTGGAATTGTTCGACCATGTCGGAAATGCCGGACTTACTCAGAGCCGGCGCAAATCTTTCGAAAAGAACCGAAACGAAGTAAATGAGGTTTAAATCGGCGGATAACGTGGATTCTATATCCGGCCTTTGGACTTTGATGACGACGTCTAACCCGTCTTTGGTGACGGCGGAATGAACCTGCGCGATGGAGGCCGAGGCGATCGGAATCGGTTCCACGTTGTAAAAATGATCCTCAATTTTTCCGCCTAACTCCTTTTGAACGATCTTTACGATCGTGGAGTAAGGAATGGGCCGGATGGAATCCAAACACTTTTGCATTTCCGTCACGAACTCATCCGGAAAAAGAGAAGGAGCCGACGCGATAAATTGACCTAACTTGATGTACGTGGCGCCTAACTCTTCGAACGCTTCCCGAAGACGAATCGGAAAGGTTTCCGTCGAATCTCCTCCTAACGCGAGATCTTTTAAGAGGAGAACCGTTTTTGTGTAGAATACAAAACCGCTGTTCAGGATTCGAGTGGCGCCGTCAAAGCCCATTTTCAGGGAATCAAAAAAACCGGTCATAATCACAAAGATTTTGAACTTCGATTCAAATGACAAGAACAGAAAGGCTCCGTAAAAAACGAAGGAATTCCCTAAATTGTATAGGAGGCAAAACCGCTTTTTTGTTTACGAACGAGCGCAAATTCTGAATATGGCTACATAAAATACTCCTTCCCGGCGTATCTTCTCTTATGAGTAACGATTCAGTATTACTTCAGGAACTCGACAAACTAGAACAGAACGACCTGAAGAAAGTCGGGACTCTTTGGAACCTTACAAAACTTCCTTATAAAGAAAAAAATAAAAACGTAGCGCATCTCTACGAAATTTTTCAGGACGATTTTTATCTCAAAGGAGTTCTTGAAAAACTCACTCAACTTCAGGTTACGATCTATACGAGTATTCTTAAAAATAAGAATGTACTCACTCTCGGGGAAATTTCGAGAAAAGTAAACATCCCTCCGATCAACGTGGAGATGGAACTGAACCTTCTTCGAAAGTACCAACTCGTATATCAGAGAAAAAATCGGGAACGTCTTACTAATAATTTAGATAAATATCATGCGTTTGAGGAAATCGCAGATCTGGTTCCTCTCGAACAAAATCTCAAAGGGGATAAATATAAGATCTCCCTGGAAAAATATCTCGATCGTAAAAAAACGACCGAAATTTCCGAAGAGTGGAAAGCGGCGGTTAAGACTCCGAAACAACTCGACGGAATGAAAAAGTTTTATTCCATCGCATCTTCCGAAGAAGGAATCGATCTAAATCTTCAGTCTCTCGCCGATTTGGAAAGGGACACACTCGTAAGAATTTATTTAAGCGGCGGCGTTTCCGAGGCGGAGGACATCCGCAGTTACATCGTAACCAGTCGCGGAAAGTACGAACAGATCGTTCCCGCTCTGATCGCAAAGGGGCTTGTCGTAGACGTTTGTTTTGTGGACGAAAAATTCGTTCGTGTGTTTGTCATTCCCGATGAAATCTTAAAATACGTTCAGACACATCCGATTTTACCTTCCGTCAAAAAAGGCACCAAACAAAGGACTGAAAAACTCGCGACGAACGACCTCGATTTTTTTCTCAATACGAAAAAATTAATTTCTTACATCAGTCGCAAGGGATTGGTTCTCGCAAAGTCGGGAAAGGTAAAACAAGCCGATCACAAAAGGACGGAGCAGGAACTTCTCAATCCGGATATAGGAATTTTTCCGGAAAAAAGTCAGATCTATCAGATGGAACTCATACTTCCGGTGTTGAAACTTTTGAACCTCGTGGACATCAAAGGCGAAAATATCGTTCTGAAAGAGGAAGTGAGCGAGTTCAACGGAAGAGATATTTTCGAAATCATGAAACTCGTCGTACACGAGGTCAACGAAGCTCGGACGAAGAGAGTCGTGCCCGCGGAAGTTTTTATCGCGACCGAAATGCCTTTTTATGACAAACCGATCCTGGATAAATGTGTGAGTCTCATTATCAAAGCGAAACGGATTCATCTATCGGTGATTTTTTCCAATATCATTCGGGAACATATGATACTTTCTCCCGGATTTAGGACGAAAAATTTTCAGTCCGACCTTGCCGAACTGCGTAAGGAAATCATGAGCGTCATTTTTTATCTGCATCTGTTCGGACTTTTGGAAATTGAATATCCCAATCGTTTTCTCGCGCTTTCCAAGTTGGGAGAATACTTCTTTCAAACCGGAGAACTTTCTCACAAGACGGAGAAGGGTGGGATTACGATCAACCCGGACTTTACGATCATCGCATTTCCGGATCGGGTTTCGATTTACGGTCTTCATCTTCTCAAGGCGTTTACGGAACTGAAGGATTACGATCGTGTTTATACGTTCGTTCTGACCAAGGAAGCCTTTCAATTGGGGATTCTTCTCGGGTATAGACCCGCCGAGTTCGTCGACTTTTTGAAAAGTTCCAGCAAGGCCGATCTCGCGCAAAACCTTCTCTTTTTATTGGAAGATTGGGGCGGAAATTTACCCGTAGTCGATGTCACGGAAGATTGCGTTTTGGTTCGTACGAAAGATCAAAATACGATGGAACTACTACTCGGGCAGATTAAAGGAAAAAAAATCGTTTTGGATGAAATCGGTCCGACGGCCGTTCTTGTGGATAAAAACAGAGTGCAGGACGTGATTACCGTTTCCGAAAAATTAAATCTGATCGTCAATCTGATTCGCTGACGGCGAACCTGATCGTTGTTATACGTAAACCCTGTCCTGGAAACAAAAGCAGCGCCTCTCTATGGATCGGCATCCAGGAAGTGAGACGTTTCGAGTTTTTTGAGACAGGTTCCGATATTCGAGATAAAAAAGTTTAAAAACGGACTGAGAGAATTATTCTTCCACTTTGATTTTGGTTTTGAATTCCCATTTGCGATAGGGTGCAATTGCTTGAAGTCTCTCGTCCGTTACGAAAAAGAGGGCTTCTCCGTATTTAACCAATCCGCCTTTGTAATGTGCGTACTTGGTTTTATGATCGATGAGACCTATCTCCCGAACCTTACTCCAATCGTCGCAAGTTTTGAGAGTGGGGACTTTTCTAAGATGTAACTCCTTGATCTTATTGTCTTTAACGGAGTCTCTGAGTATCTTTTCCCATTCCATAAAGTGCAAATTAAAAGGAAGGGGGGAAAAATCAAGGGTTTTTGCAAACGATCGGAGAGAGATAACGCGCCGTATGATTTCTTAAAGTTTAAAAAATTCCACTTCGTGTTTTAACTCTTCCGCCAATTTCGCTAAGTCGATCGATCTGGCGCTAACTTCCTCCGAGGACGCCGCGGAAGATTGGTTGAGTTCGTTGATCGTAGTGATCGTCTTTGAGATTTCTTCGATCGCGGTTTTATGTTCGCAGACCGCAACTTGAATCACGTCGGCTCTACCTTTCACTTGTTTTGCGGTAAGATTCATCTGTTCGTTTTTGGAAAGTTGATTTTCCATAAACCGATTCACTACTTTCATCTGTTGATCGATTTCGGAAATTCCTTGGATGATTCCCGAGATGAGTTTTACGGTATCGGTGATGTTTTTAATTCCGACGCCGATCTCGGTTTCGTTGTTCTGAATGATATGTTCGATGTTTTTGACGCTGGTCGTGGTTTTATCCGCGAGTTTTGAAATTTCATCGGCGACAACCGCAAAACCCTTTCCGGCGCTTCCGGCCCGCGCGGCTTCGATCGCGGTGTTTAACGCCAGGAGATGAATCTGTTCCGAGATCGTGTTGATGATTTCGATAACTCCCGAGATATCCTCCGAACTATGGCTGATCTTGTTAATCGAATGATTGGTCAGTTCCAAAGAATTCCCGCCCTTTTTAGCGTCTTCGGCGATCTTTTCCACATCGGACATCGTTTTTTCCAAATTGTGAGAAGTAGCGTGAATGGAACTTGAAAATTGATTCATATCCAGAGCGAGTTGATTCAATAAGACTACTTGTTCCTTCGTTTGGTTTTCCATTCCGTCCATACCGGCGGAAATCTCCTCGATCGAAGCGGAAATTTCTTCCGAAGAAGAAGCTTGGTTTTGTGCGTTTTCGGATATGAAGTCCGTTGCCTTGGACATTTCATCGGAGGAGTCCGCAAGATTTTCGGACGCGTTTACGATCTTATTCAAAATCTTTTTCACTTTTTTGTTAAACGAATTGATGGAAACGGCCATCTCGCCGATTTCATCCATCGAAAGAACCTTGAGTCCTTTCGTAAGGTCTCCTTCCGCCATGGCTTCCAAAACGTTTTTACTTTCTTCCAAAGGAAGGATTCTTTTTCTAAGAATGAGATGGATCAAAAATCCAATAAAAAAAAGACCCACAAAGGAAATTCCGACCATCGCGTAAACGCAGACGATCGCTTCTCCCGCGATTTCCTCGTTTTCGATCGAAGTGAACGTGATAAAATCGTATTTTCGATTCTGATTGAGAATCATATATTTATATTTTTCGTTAAAAAGATAACGAATCGGAACGTGGTTCCGATAATCTTTCACTTGCTGATAAAACGAAAAGCTTTTCAAATTTTTCAGATTGAAAGAAGGGTTAATGTGATTGATGATCACTTCGTTTCGATCCAAAAGACCTGTATAACCCGATTTTCCGATCCGAATGGAGCCGATTAGTTTGTTTGTAAGATCCGCTATTTTGAGGGAATAGGCGATGTAGACGTTTGTATTTTCCGAAATCGTTTCCAAAACCAAAACAACGGGAGTGTTTGAAACGGGAGAAAGGGCCGACTCGCTTAAGAACATCTTTTTTCTTGAAATCGTTTCTAAAATAATGTCTTCGGAGGGAAGTTGAAAATTTTTGAGATCTCGATTGTTGGAAAGAGTTCCGGCGCCTACAAAAACTTCCCAAGATTGATTCTCCGATTTGATAAGCGAAATGGACTCGTACTTGGGAGAACGATCCAGGAGCGTTTCTAAAAATTTCCGAGTTTCGTCGGTTTTGCCGTTTTCGATTGAAGAAAGAAGTAAAGGATTGTTTTTCAGTTTTTCCGCGTCCGATCGAACCTCCTCAAATATCGATTCCGTGAAAATGTTTAGAGTATGGTTCATGTTGATCATCTGATTGAAATACGATTTCCGAATTGCCGAATAGTTGAGCTTGAACACAAGACTGGAAACCGCGATTGCAAGAATGGACACGATAAAGATAAAGGTTATCGTGAGAGAACGCGTTAGGCGACTCTTCACCAAAGATGAAACTTCTACGTTGTCGAACACACCGGACCCGATCAGATCGGAAGTCAATTTTTCGGTGACTAAGAACGTATACACTCCTACGAAAAGAGACATGATAAGCGTAATCGCACCCAGATTGTAATAATCGGCCGTGTCTAAAACGGCAAATCGACTTAGAATGGCGATGACGACGGAAGCGGTGATTAAAATTCGAAAAGCGATTTCGATCGAATGAAAAAGGGGAAGGCGAAATACGGATCTCTGCGCGTTTAAGGAAATTTCCTGATCGATAATTCCTTTTTCGACGATAAAAAGATATTTTTGAATGGGCGCCAACCTCCGCATATCCGAAAAAGCGGCGAACGCAAGAGTAAAAACCGCGGTCGCTAAAGTGATACGGATCGCGATTTGAAGTTGATCGGGATCCATTTCCAAAAACGTTTTGTAAAATAAAATCGCCACACCGACAGCGAGAGTGAAACCTACGACCTCGGTAATCAAAATGAAATGAAAGATAAATTTACGAATCGAATTTGTACTGTTGCCGTTCATATTGTTTGTTCCGAGGTAATACGTTATGCGAGCTTGACGTATTTCCCGTGTAAAATTTAGATTTTTACGTTTATTAACACAAGGATAAAGTAAAAAATTACGTAAAATATAACGTTAGTCTTCATTTAATGATCTATCGCTCTGGAGATAGGGAGGCGGAAAGAATTTCAAAAAATTCGATAGCGAGTTCTTAAGTTTAAAGGGAAGCTCCGATATGTTTGTTTAAGATCGCTTTAGTGATGAAAGATACTTTCAGAATATGTAATATATTCTTGAAAATTAAGATTTGATTTTGTGAGCTTATCTCAAAACGGCCTATAACTTTCCGAAATTTCGTTTCAAGACGAAGTAGAGAGTTTCTGAGATGGATACATATTACAAAGGAAACGTGGAGTGATCTTGGCGTTATCCGGACTTGAGTTGTCCGGCGAGGAAAGATTTTTCCTCTCGGAAACGTTATTCGCCTCGAATGCTTTCCAGTTTATGTTTGATTTCTTCGTTGAGAGGTTGTTTTTTTTGAAATTCCTCAAGTAATCGAATCGCTTCGGTGGGTTTGTTGATTTCAACGTAGAGATCCGAGAGTTCGAGAAGGGGCCTTGGGTCCATCGGAAACTTCTTGTGTAAGTCGAGGTAAATTTCTTCGGCCTTATCCCTTTTCCCGATGAGTTTGAGAGACGATGCCTTTCCTAAAAGCGCGAAGTAATCTTCCCCTTCGGCCAGAATTCGGTTAAAACATTCCAGCGCTTTGTCAAATTCACCCATACCTCTTAAACTGTCCGCGTAACGGTTGATGATGAGTTTATTGTCCGGGTCGAATTCGAGAATCCTTTCCCAATACTGATTGGCCTTATGAAAATCCTTTTTACCTCGGTAACTCTCCGCAAGACCGTATAACGCAAAAAAGTTCTTTCTATCGAGTTCGGCGGCTCTGTGGTAGTATTGGATCGCCTCGTCGTAATCCTTGATTTTACGGTAGGAGTTCCCGATTTCCGTGAGAATTTTAATATTATCCGGTTGAATCAAAAGCAGTTTTTCCCACCAATGAATCGCATCCTTATATTTTTGACATGCGAAGTAGAGATGTCCCAATCCCACGATCACGTACTGATCTTTAGGATTGATTTGAAGAGCCTGCATATAATAAATTTCCGATTCTTTAAAATTTTTCAGCTTTCGGTGCGCGTCGGCCACTCGGCTGAGGATCGAGGCGTCCGTGATGGTAATATGTCTGTATTCTTCCGCGACCTCGATCACTTTGGAAAGAATATTCATCTCGCGATAACAGTTCATCAATCCCATCAAGGAAAATTTATTGGAAGGATCTTCCTGGATGCATTTATGATAATATTCGATCGCGTTTTTATAATCTTTTTTCTTGAAATGCAGATCTCCCATACCTACCAGTCCGTAAGTATTGTGCGGATCTTTTTCCAGAAGTTCTTTCAACTTCGCTTCCGCTTTCGGGAACTGGTGAGAGTCTAAAAGTTTGTAAGCTTCCTTCGCGAGACCTTTGATAATTGCGAATTGTTTATCCTCTTCTTCTTTTTCAACGTTAGGATTTTCCATTTGCTTCTCTCTTTTTAAAGTTTGTTTTCTTCCAAATTTAGAATTCGCATTATTATTTTTGACGCAGGAAATTCACTGAATATTCTTTTGAAGTACAAATATTCTGTAAAGAAAATAAGAACGTGCGACTACATTCTCTAAATAAAAAGTAATTGGGGCCGGAAATTAACCCCTTTTGTCTATTGGATTTTGGAAAAAAATTTCCATTTTCGTTTTTTATAAAAATGTTTAATTAAATAGCAACGGTAATTTTATTCGATGGATTCAGGTCGAAAGAAGTAGGCCGGTTTCCAATGAAAAACCGTAGTCAATATCGTCTCGGCCATTCGTCTTTCCGAGTTACTTAAACGTTCTAAAAACGTCTTTTTCCCGTAAGCGAACTTTCAAAATCGGTTCCTCTTGACAGTAACCTTTCCGGTATCTTTATGGACGTTAAAGGGAGGAATCATGTCCGCAGAATCAGGAAGAATAACGGGCGCCAGACTGATGGTGGAACTTCTGGAAGAATACGGAGTGGATATCGTTTTCGGATACCCCGGTGGAGCCATTCTTCCCTTTTACGACGAGATTTACAAAAGCAAAAAAATCAAACATATCCTCGTAAGACACGAACAGGGAGCCGTTCACATGGCCGAGGGATATGCGAGAGCCACCGGAAAACTCGGAGTGTGTATCGCAACATCGGGACCGGGGGCGACAAACTTAGTAACGGGACTTACCGATGCGAAGATGGATTCGGTTCCCATACTCGCGATCACCGGACAGGTTGCAACCAATGTGATCGGTACGGACGCTTTTCAAGAAGCCGATATTTTCGGAATCACAATTCCTATCACGAAGTACAACGCACTGATCAAGTCTGCGGACGATATCGCAAGGCATTTCGAAGAAGCCACCTTAATTGCGTTAGGCGGTCGTCCCGGACCCGTTCTACTGGATTTTCCTAAGGACGTTCAGACGGCGCCGACTAACGTAAGAAAGGCGAGCCGATTGAAAATCGCCCCTCATCATTATCAAAAACCGAAAGTCGGCGGGAATCCGGAAGAATTTGCGGAAGCGATCAATCGAGCCGAAAGACCTCTTTTGTATGTCGGAGGAGGTGCGATCAATGCGGGCGCTTCCAAGGAAATTTTCGAACTCGCCACCAAGGCCGGAATTCCGGTCGCTATGACTCTGATGGGACTCGGTTCTTTTCCGGGAACACATCCCTTAAGCGTGGGGATGCTCGGGATGCACGGTACCGCAACCGCCAACAAAGCCGTATTAGAATGTGATTATATACTCAATCTGGGCGCCAGATTCGACGACCGAGTTGCAAAAATCGGAGAGTTTGCGGAAAAAGCGGTTCGAGCCCATATCGATATCGATACGGCCGAATTCAACAAACGAATTCCGGTGGATTATCTGTTGCACGGGGATTTGAAGGACGCGTTAAGCGCCATCCTACCTTTCGTAAAAAAGCGGGAGCGGACTTCCTGGATTTCCTATCTCCAAGGTTTAAAAAAAGATCATCCTTTGGATTTCGACAATTCCGGAAATTCGATCAAACCTCAGGATTTTTTGGAACGTCTTTATAAAAAAACCCAAGGTAAGGCGATCGTTTCCACGGACGTCGGACAACATCAAATGTGGGCCGCTCAGTATTATCTCTTTGACGAACCGAACAACTGGCTTACGTCCGGAGGTTTGGGAACCATGGGTTACGGACTCCCTGCGGCGATCGGAGCGAAATTCGGAAGGCCGGATAAGATGACGATTTGTATTTCGGGCGACGGATCCATTCAGATGAATATTCAAGAATTGGCAACGATAGCGGCGAACAAACTGGGAGTGAAAATTCTCTTGTTCAACAATAATTTTCTCGGAATGGTTCGCCAATGGCAGGAACTATTTTACGAAGAAAGATTTTCCCAATCCGAATGGGATTTCAATCCGGACTTTGTCAAACTCTCGGAAGCGTATTCGATTCCCGCTATGAAGATTTCGGATAAGTCGGAAATCGACAAAGCGATCGAATTTTTCACGAAGGACGACGGAGCCGTTTTTTTAGAAGTGGTCATACCGGCGGAAGAAAAAGTATTTCCGATGATTCCCGCCGGAAAATCTCAAAAGGAAATGATCGAATTTAAGGATTTAGCCGGATTGAAAAACGTATGAAACACATTCTAAAAATTCTGGTAAACAATCATCCGGGAGTCATGAGTCATGTTTCCGGTTTATTTACTCGCAGAAGTTATAATATAGATTCGATCGCGGTCGGTGTTACCGTAAATCCCGAAATTTCAAGTATGGTGATCGTAGTAAAAGGGGACGAGTCCACGGTTGATCAGGTCAAGAGGCAACTTTTGAAACTTCCGGACGTTTTGGAAGTGGAAGACCTTGCGTATCACGATTGTGTGAGTAGGGAATTGGTTCTTCTCGTGGTCAAACTTACGGAGATTACGAGAACGGAAATACTTTCCGTATGCGAAGTGTTCGATGCGAAGATCGCCGATTTAACACATTCTTCTTTAACGATAGAATATTCCGGAAACTCCCGTAAAGTGAATGCGATCGTAGAAATCATGTCCAAGTACGGAATCGAAGAAATTGTACGCACCGGGCAAATTGCAATTCGATACAGAAGTATCGGATCGTAATCCTAAAATACGTTCCATTTCGTTCAGGCCGAAAGTTTTGAATTTGTAACGGAGCCTTATAATTTTAAAATTCGTTCCGAATCAGTAGAATTCTTTCTTCATTCTGTCCGCAGAGTTTTAAACCGCCCTCAAAGAAACCGATTGTTTCCAAGGTCTTTTTCGATTGGAATCAAAAAGAATACAAAATGAATTCGAATTACAAACAACCTTGCGATCCGATTTACGGATCAATTTCTGAATGATCCTGTAACGTGCATTCGTAATCGTCCTAAATTCGGTCTGAACTAAAATCGAATCCGGAAAGTGGATCCGATCTCTGTAATCGCTTTCCGACCAAAGGACAATCGGTTCGATATGAGCCAAATCGGAGCTTGCGGAATTCAGTTCGATTTCTCTCAACGCCTTGGTTCTCGCTTCGTCCAGGAAGGATTGAGCGTTTTCGAGATTTAAACTTCCGCTTCCGTCACAATGATGATCTGCAATGGAAATTTCAAAGAGGTGAATCTTCGTGTTCTTTATCATTTGTATTTTCCCTTTCGTCTAACTGCTTGGAATAAAAAGCGTCCTGCCTTAAATTTGCTTCTAAAATCGTTCCATTTATTTTTTTGAGAAGTTTTTTGTCGAATGTTAATGGTTTGAGTACAAAACAGTATGTTTCATTTTTGCCTGTTATACGGTATTGATTATGGATCTGATATATATTGAAAATTGTATACAATTATTTTTGAATATTACCTGTATGTGTTCAAAGATCGAAATATTAGGTGAAATGATTTTTTATGTATTTTTGCCGGGTTTATCGAAAAACGCTGCGATTTTGCGGCTCCGACCCGTTTCGATCGGTTTTTTTTAATTGTTCCGGGGACAAATTTGACTGAAAAATCTCTGTCCTCTGAACCCTAAAATCTTACCGCTCGAAGCCAACTTGTGGGGTTGGTTATGATAAGGAGGCTAATTCTAAAATTTGGGAATCTAAGAATAAGACCGATTCCGGTTTCCACTGAAAAATTCCGTTTGAAAATTCGCAGATTCCCGATTCCTGAATTCGTTTTAGATATCGGTCTAAAACTTTTTTCTTTTCGGGAATCAGTTCATAAAAACTTTCCATAGAAATCGGTCGAAACAAACGGAATAAGGACAAAATCAATTCCTCGTAAAGATCCGGTTCCACGTATTCTACGGAAAAATCTTTTCTTTTGTAACTTTCGATATTTCTCGAATTGGAATATCTTCCCGCAGGAAGAAAGCCGTGCGCTCCGGGTCCGATTCCCAAATAATATTCCATCGTCCAGTATTTGAGGTTATGCCTGGAGAAAAAGCCCGGTTTTGAGAAATTACTTACCTCGTATTGAAACATTTCATACGGAGAAAGTAAATCGGGTAAAAGTTTTAAGATTTCCTCTTGGATCTTTTCCGCAGGAGAGGGGGCGATTTTATCCATTACCTTTCTTGAATATTCCGTTCCTTTTTCCACGGTAAGGGCGTAGAGGCTGATATGTTTTCCGCCCGCAGATAAAACGCGTACGATGTCGTTTAGGATTTCGTCTATCGTTTGCCCCGGAATTCCGTAGATGAGGTCCGCGGAAAAATTGGAAATTCCGGAATTTTTTACGGTTTCCAAAACGTTTTCGTAACGGTTCGGATCGTAATGTCTTCCTAAAAACCGCAGCTTTTCAGGATGAAAACTCTGGATTCCCACCGAAATTCGGTTGATTCCGGCCTGCGTAATCGATTTAAGAAAATCGGGAGTAATATCCTCCGGATTACACTCCATCGTAATTTCGGAATATTCAGAAATTGCAATGTTCTTTTTCAAAAATTCGATAAGATCCGCGATTTGGGAAACGTCGGCTCGGGAAGGGGTTCCCCCTCCGAAAAAGATCGTATCGAATTCCAAACTTTGGATCGGAGAATTGTCGGAAATCCTTCGATCGATTTCTTCCTTGTATCTTTGAAAAAGTTTTGTTTCGTCGGGGATTGGATTTTTTCCGTTTCCTACGGAATAAAAATCACAATATTCACATTTTTGAATGCAATAGGGATAATGAACGTAAATTCCCGGAACTCCCGTCTTAACGACCGGATTTCCGGAATCGATTTTCATGGTTGTTTGGAAGCGGTTTTATCGTTGGAACCTTTTAAGATCAGATCCACGACCGGAATGGGGGAAGTTCTTTCCAACACGGAATACAAGAGCGCTTTTTTGGATTCCAAAGTCGGAGAGAATGAGAATAGGATTTTTAGATTCGAAATCGTATTCAATTTTAAGAATGGGGTTCCGTAGTGAAGGGCTACGACTTCCAAGTCGGAATGACGTTTTGCCAACCCCGCCGCGAGATCCATTTCCAATTGACTGAAGGTGTTTACCACGATGCGTTTGAATTTGTCCGTCTTAACCAACGTTGGAATTTTGCCCGAGTTTACGTTTGGAATATTCTTTTCCGCTAATACGGTTTCAAATTCAATTCCGCGAACCGCAAAGATCGTTTCTTCCGTTTTTACGGAACTCGGATGGAAAGAAGAGGGAAAAGACACGATCGTAGCTCTGGAAATTTCCGCGTTTAGAGTCGGTGAAAAAATTTCTAAAAAAGTTTTTTCTCTTTGTGCGAGTTGGTCTTGAAAGAAAGCGATTTCTTTTTGTTCGAGATCGGAAAGTTTCTCTTTCGCTTCCGATTTTTTAGAGGAGAATTCGTAGAGGATTCCGTGTTTGAGTTTTAAAAGAATTTGTCTGTATGCGGCTTCCTTTAAAAGATCTCTTTCTTCTTTTTGAAAGATTCCTTTTTTGTATGCGGTCAAAATTTGATTTTTCATTTCGCGGGTCGTTTTTCCCCAGCTCGTCATTAGAAGTATATCCGCTCCCGCTAAAATCGCAAGTACTCCCGGATTGTTATCCTTATAATGTTGGTCGATCGCGTCCATTTCCATCGCGTCGGTGATGATCACTCCTTTAAATCCCATTCTCTCTCTTAAAATACCGGTGAGAATTTTTGAGGAAAGAGTGGCGGGAAAATTCGGATCCAATTTCGGATATACGATATGCGCGCTCATCACAACTTCCGCTCCTTGTTTGATGGATTCTTGAAATGGAATGAGTTCCATTCTTTCCAACTCTTCCAAGGTCTTATCGATTTTTGGAAGTCCGAGGTGACTGTCCACGTTCGTATCTCCGTGTCCCGGAAAATGTTTGATCGTAGGAATTGCTCCACCGACCCGTGCGCCTTTTTCGTATCCGATTCCCGCCGTGGAAACCATCTCGGGAGTACTTCCCATAGAACGAGTGTTGATGACCGGATTATCGGGGTTGTTGTTGATATCCAAGTCGGGAGCAAAAACGAAATTGAGTCCTAGTTTTCGGAGTTGATAAGAAGTTACAAAACCGACTTTATAAGCGTAGTCCGCGTTTTTGGTCTGACCAAGCGCCATTGCCCCCGGAAACTGAGTGACTCCGTCCCTGACTCGGAGAACCCTTCCGCCCTCCTGGTCCACCGAAATCAAAAGAGGCAGTTTGGAAAATTCCATACTTTTCTTTTGTAATTCGAGATTGAGTTTCGAGATTTCTTGTTTGGAGCCGAGGTTCATTCCGAAAAGAATGATTCCTCCCGGAAGGATCTCTTCGATTTCTTTTTCCGCCGTTTCGTCCAAGGTTTTACCGGGGATCGCCACATGGATGACTTGACCCGTTAACTCATCGGGACTCATCCGATCCACGATCTCTTTCGCTTGGAATTCCAAGTATCGATCCAAGCCGTCGGCTTGCAGTTCTTGTTGGTAAGAACTGACGTAGTAAAGTACGGTGAGGAAACTCAAAAGAAGTAGGAACACAAAAAGAAAACGTCGGATCATAGTTTGACAGAATAGGAAAACCTTGAATTCTGTAAAAACAAATTCCGGGGCGGCGATCCTTATGTTTCTATTCAAGATTTTAATTCTTCTTTTCAGTTCATCCTTTTTCACTTCTTACACTTCGATTTACGCGGATTCGAACGAGATCCGGATTCTTTTTTTCGGAGACAGTCTTACGGCCGGACTGGGACTGGCTTCTACCGACGAAGCGTTTCCTTCCGTTCTCGAAAACCAATTCTCCGAGAAAGGAGTTCAAGTGAAGGCGATCAACGCCGGTATGAGCGGGGACACCACTTCGGGAGGTTTGGCTCGTTTGGAGTGGGCGATGTCCGGAGGTTTTGATCTGTTCGTTTTAGAGTTAGGAGCGAACGATTCGATGAGAGGAATATCGCCCGATCAAACCGAAAAAAATTTGAAAGAGATTATCACTAGAGTGAGAAAGAAAAATCCGAAGGTAAAGATTCTTCTCCTCGGTATGAAAACGTTTCCCAATCTCGGAAAAAAATATAGAAAAGAATTCGAATCCATTTTTCCGAAAATAGCAAAGGAAGAAAACATTCCTTTGGTTCCGTTTTTTTTGGATGGAGTCGCGGGAATTCAAAAGCTCAATCAGAAAGACGGAATTCATCCGACTTCACAAGGACATCGTATTCTCGCTCAAAATCTTTTTCCCTTTATCCAAAAAATTTTGAGGAAAAGATGATTCTCCAAAAAGTGAGTTTACACCGGACTTTTACCGAAAATTATGGATCAACCTGAATGATCGCGGGAATAGCTCAGTGGTAGAGCACCTCCTTGCCAAGGAGGGGGTCGCGGGTTCGAATCCCGTTTCCCGCTTTTTCTTTTATATCACCTCTTCCCCAGGCCGATTTGCATCATGGATTATAAAACAAAAAAAAATTCCAACGCTACAGTGGATATCAAACTTACGTTTGAAGCTTCCGACATAGAAAAAGCATTCGATAAAACGTATGCGGAAAAACAAAAAGACGTAAAAATTCCGGGCTTTCGTCCGGGAAAAGCCCCGCTGAACATGGTGAAACGCCACTTAGGTGATTCGATTGCGAGTGACGCGATCCACACTTTGATCACGGACGCGGTGAGTTCCATCATCACGAAGTTGGAACACCCGATCGTTCGATTCCCGAAATTCGAAATCCAAGACTATCAACCCGGCAAAACTCTGATTGCGACTGCGGTTTACGAAACCGCTCCGGAAGTGAATCTCGGAAAGTACAAAAAGATAAAGATCAAACTTCCGGAAGTTGTCGTCTCCGATTCCGACGTTTCCGAAGAGATCGAAACGATCCGTAAACAACTCGCCCGTAAACAACTTAAGGAAGAAGGTCAAACGGCCGCTTCCGGAGATATTATCGATATGGAATATACGGTTCACGAAAAGGGCGAGGAACCGAAAAACGCGAGCAATACGTCCAACGACTATCAGCTCGGTCAAGAAAACAATCTGAAAGGTTTTGATGAAAATCTCTACGGACTTAAATCCGGAGACAAAAAGGAATTCTCGCATACGTTTCCACAGGATTATTCTCAGAACGAAGTGGCCGGAAAGACGTTCGAATATTCGGTAACGATTCTGGCGCTTTATGCGAACATTCTTCCCGCTGTGGACGACGACCTCGCCTCCGAGTTCGACGGTTCCGAATCCCTAAACGCCCTAAAGGACAAGATCCGCAAAAATCTCAAGGAACGTTATGAGGAAGGAATTCGAAACAAGAAGGTGGACGAGATCTATAAAGAAATCATCGAAGATTCCAAGTATATCTTCCCGGATTCTTACGTGAGAGAGGAATCCGAACACGTATTCCAGAACATGATCGACGAGTTCCGACTTCCTGAGATTACGATGGAAAAATACGCGGTGATGATCAAAAAAGATCTGAAAGAAGTTCAGGAATCTTTTAAAAATATGGCTGAGATCCGTCTCAAACACTTCTTTACGCGCCAAAAAATCGCCGAGACCGAAAATATTACCTTTTCCGATGCCGATTTTAATACGGATTTGGAAAAACTTGCGTCAAGTTATCAAATTTCCCTGTCCGATCTTAAAAAAGAACTGGAAAAAGGAAAACTCATGAATCAATACAGAGAGAATTTTTTCGCAAAAAAGGTGGATGATATCCTCTTTGATCTTGTAGAAAAGAAATATACCGACAAATTGAGTATTGCACAGGTAAAAGACTACCTGAACCCAAAGGAAGAGCAAAAAGCATGAGTGTAATTCCGTATGTGATCGAGCAGACGAGCCGAGGGGAAAGGTCTTACGATATTTTTTCCCGCCTTTTAAAAGATAGAATCATCTTTCTCGGGAATGCAATCAACGACGATTACGCAAACGTCATTACGGCTCAGTTGTTATTTCTCGAAGCCGAAAATCCCGAAAGAGACATTTATCTTTATCTCAATTCTCCCGGAGGTTATGTTTCTTCCGGTCTTGCAATTTATGATACGATGCAGTATATTAAACCGGATGTAAGAACACTTTGTTTGGGACAGGCTTCTTCTATGGCGGCTTTACTTTTGGCGGGAGGAGCTCCTGGAAAACGTTCCGCACTTCCGAATTCCAGAATTATGATGCACCAGCCGATGGGTGGAGCAACGGGACAAGCAAGCGACATCGAAATTCAAGCGAGAGAAGTTCTTAAGCTGAAAGAAATTCTGAACGACATCTACCACAAACATACCGGAAAGAGTGTGGAACAAATTCAGAAAGATACCGAGAGAAATTTTTACATGACCGCGGAAGAAGCGAAGAATTACGGAATCTTGGATACCGTGATTCAGATCGACCGTAAACAAACTCAGGCTGCCCAAGCTTAAATAAGGAGAAATTCCCTTGGCGAAGAAAACACCGGGAACCAACGGTAAACAAAAACTATTCTGCTCTTTTTGCGGAAAGGAACAGGATGCGGTAAAACGTTTAGTCGCCGGGCCGGGTGTTTATATCTGTGACGAGTGCATTTCTCTTTGTAACGAAATTATCGCAGAAGATCACGAACTCTCTCACGAAAAATCGTCGGAAGTATTCGGCGAGGTTCCCAGTCCTGCCGATATCAAAACCATTTTGGATCAGTATGTCATCGGACAAGATCACGCAAAAAAAGCGCTTTCCGTTGCCGTTTACAATCATTACAAAAGAGTGAACCTCAGGGAAAAAAAATCCGACATAGAAATCGAAAAATCGAATATTCTTTTGATCGGACCGACCGGAAGCGGTAAAACGCTTCTGGCTCAAACGCTTGCAAGAATCATCAAGGTTCCCTTTGCGATCGTGGATGCGACTGCTCTGACCGAGGCGGGTTACGTGGGAGAAGATGTGGAAAACATCATTCTCAAGTTGATCCAAAACGCGGATAACGATATTAAAAAAGCGGAAATCGGAATCATCTATATAGACGAAGTGGATAAAATCGCCCGTAAGTCCGACAGCGCGTCCATTACAAGAGACGTGAGCGGAGAGGGTGTACAGCAGGCGCTTCTGAAAATCATCGAGGGAACGGTGGCTAACGTTCCTCCGCAAGGCGGAAGAAAACACCCGCACCAGGAATACTTACAAGTCGATACGAAAAACATCCTTTTTATTCTCGGCGGGGCCTTTGTGGATCTCCCGAATATCATCAAGTCCAGAACCGGAATCAAAACGATCGGGTTCGGTTCCGAAGAAATGAGGATTCAATCCGATAACAAAGACGCTTTGATGGAACAGGTAATTCCTGAGGATTTGATTAAGTTCGGATTGATTCCGGAATTTATCGGAAGACTTCCGATCGTTGCAACTCTTCAAGAGTTGGATGTGGATATGCTCAAGCAAATCTTCCGCGAGCCTAAGAACTCCGTTCTCAAACAATACACTCGTTTGCTTGAATTGGAGAATGTGAAGTTGACTTTCCGTGAAGACGCAATCGATAAAATCGCGGAGCTTGCGATCAAAAGAGAATCGGGAGCCAGAGGACTTAGGGCCATCGTTGAAAATATTATGTTGGATCTGATGTTCGACATTCCTTCTCGTAAGGACATCGAAGAGGTCATCATCACGGCGGAAGTGATCACGGACAGGGTGATTCCTACTTTGATCCTCAAAAAAGAATCCAAGATCGCTTAAGGTTGCGGCGTTTCTGCAATTGGGAACCTTTCGTCGAATCGTGTTATCGCATTCGATGAAAGGTTTTTTTATGTCTTTATGCGCATCTTCAATTTCACTCAGAACAAAGCCGCTTGGTCGAATTAAGAATTCACTTCTTTGAATGTAATTCTCATAAGTTTTTCGGAAATGAATTCATTATATTTAAAGAATCAGCGATCCGGCATAGGTTAAAACGCCTTATATGTTTTTTTCATAAACCCAAAACCGTCTATTATTTCGGATCCAATCTCTGGAAGGATTTCTTAAATATCCTAACTTTTCATAAAGTTTGTGAGCAGCTTTCATTGTGGATTGAGTGGAAAGAACCGCTTTCCGAAATCCAAGCAATCCGGCTTCCGCTTCGAAAGTTCTACAAAGGCTGGAAGCGACCCCCTGTTGTCGAAACGTCGGTAAGATCGATAGTAGTTGCATTTCCGCTTCGTCGACTTCTGCAATTTGTCGGTAGGGATTTATATAAGTTCCGACTATAATCAATCCGATCGCCGTACCATTGGCAAGTGCAACCAGAATTTTTCCGCGTTTTTTAATTTCATGGATCGCAAAGATTTTTTCGGCTATTTCCGGATCGGTAAAGTCAGCGTCAATATACGATTTTTTTAATATACTTTCGATTTCTGGATCGTATTCGATTTGATCCTTATTATAGAGTTGGATTTCAAATTCCATAAAGGTTCTTTTAAAGGGGTTTGTAGATAGGAAAACCCCAATCATCATTGCTCGGTTTATTTTTTCAAAAGAGTATCCGGCCGCGATTCCTCTTTGTAAAAAACCGCATCGCTTTTACGTTTACGACGCGGTTATTCTTAAAAATAATTTTAATTACTGTTGCCCTTTATTTTTTCTTTTTCTTTTCTTCCGCTTTGAGTATGAGAAGCGATTTACTCTGCAATTCGATTTTTTTCTTTTCCGCCCAAGGAATGGCAACGCTCAATTCTTCCGCGAGAGAAAGAAGGCTTTCGTTGATGTCGACCAGTTCGTCGATGATCACGAAGTAGGAAACGCTGGATTTCAGCTTGCTGTCTCCTTTTTTGATTCGTTTCATCTGACTCTTGTAGATGTTCTGTTTAATTTTTTCCAGGTTTTTGGTTTTCTTCTCCGATCTTGCTTTTTCCAAAAGATCCGGAAATTTATCGGAATCCGCAATGAGTTCCATCAGATTCGTAGCGGATTTTCTGAGTTCCTTCACTTCCTCCTTTTCGTCCTTGGAAATTTCATGAAAGGAACTCATACCGTTCGAAGAAGTTCTGAGAATGTTCCAAATACTTTCGGTGATTTTATCCAGATAGTTGATGGACTCGGTGATCGGATGTAAGGAAGAAAGATCCTCTTCTTCCAGGTGTTTGTTTGCGATCGATAAGAAACTAGAAAGAGAGTTTTCTCTCATCTTCTTCAAGTCTTTCAGAAGTTTTTGTGTCTGTCTGAAATTCTTTTTTTTGCCGTTTACGTAACCCGAACAAACGTTGTTCAAAGCTTTTCTGGCAACGCTTAAACTCGCGAGCATGGAAGAAATCGTTCTGGAAAGCGCGCGTTCCGGATGTTTTTTAAGAGTGATGAGTTTTTCAAGATTCTCATCGTATGTTTCCTGACGTTTTTTGTGAATCCTTCCAAAAAGAAAGATCAATAGTCCCGCGATTAAAACGAGGACGATGACCGAAGAGAATCCGAAAAAATACAGGATCGATCCGATGATACCGGCGGTAACCGACGCGATGATAGCCGTAAAGAACCAACCGCCGACTACGGTAAGAACTCCGCTGACTCTGTTTAAGGAATTTTCCTTAGTCCACGCTCCGTCCGTAAGAGAAGTTCCCATCGCCACCATAAAGGTCACAAAGGTGGTGGAAAGCGGAAGTTTGTAAAGAGTTCCGATCAGAATGAGCGCGCTCGAAATTTGGATATTTACGGAGGCCCTGAGTAAGTCAAACGCTTCGGTTTCGTGCATTCGTAAGATTTCTAAGGAGTTTTTCTGTTCGAAACGTCTTCCGATAAAATTACGAACCTTTGCGGGAAGGATCGCTTTGATCGGAGTGTAAATTCCGAGAGCGATTTGAACGAAAACACGAGCGACCAAACTTGTATTAAAACTTTCTAATGTTTCTCCCTGGGAACCCAAGGTAACTTCGGTTTGGGTAACGGTTTCCGCCTTTTTGGAAAACCAAAGAGGGAAGAGCATGATACAAGCCGCACCCAAAAGGATCAAGTTCGGAGTCGAGACGTTTCCGGCCAAACCGGTTGCTAAGGCGCTCGCGTCTCCTCCGCCTGCTTGGATCAGATTCCAGGTCGCAAAACTCGCGAGTGGAACCCCGATAAAATTCACCAAGTCGTTGCTCGCAAAAGCCATCGCGAGAGAACCAGTTCCGACTAAAACTAAGAATTTGAGAATATTCCATTCTAGTAATACTAGAATCTGAAAAAATACCGAAAATCCGGCAAAGCTGATGAAAAGGATATTCGTGAAATTCTCGTTTAAGAATTTGCTCATCTCCGGAGTGATAAAAGAGGAACCTTTCATCGCGGTCAAAAGAGTGAAAAAGATTACGGTCGTAATCGAAAGTCCTCCGAAAAGTCCTCCGAAGTATTTCATTGTTCTTTTCAGATCGAAAGAAAATATGAATCGAAACACGAATTGGAGAATCATTCCCGAAAAGAACGCAACGATCACACTCGTCACGATTCCGAAGATGATCTTGAGTGCGCTTTCCGAGTTGATGATTTGAAAAGCGCCGTTCAGAGTTCCGGTTTTTAAAAGTGCGATCGCGAGAGCCGCTCCTAAAAGTTCAAACACCAAAGATACCGTTGTGGAAGTCGGAAGTCCGAGAGTGTTGTAAAGATCCAGAAGTACGATATCCGTGAGCATGACCGCCAAAAATAAGAACATCAGATCCTGAAGCGCAAATCCGCTGGGATGAAAGATTCCTTTTCTGGCAACTTCCATCATACCGCTGGAAGAAAGGGCGCCGAGGATGATTCCGATTCCGGCGACTACCAGAATGATTCTTTTAGAGGAGGCTTTGGAACCCACGGCGGAATTGGTAAAGTTTACCGCGTCGTTTGAAACTCCGACTAGGAGGTCGCCGACTCCGAGGATCGCCATGAGAACTACGATGATTAAAAAAAAGTCCATGAAACGCTTCCGTTTATTGTATTGTTAGTATCTAAAGTTTTCGCTTTGACTCTTGTTAAACGTGAATCCGGTCCAATGAACTCCGACCGCGAATCGAACATTATGTTGCAGTCAACAACAGAACTACGTTTGTTTGAGAGTTGAGTCTTTTCCATCCGTGGAGCCGGACAACTGAAATTTTGCCGCGAACCCACCCGTGATTATTACTTTTACGTTACAAAATCAACCGGTTTAATCTTCCAAATCCCAAAAAAAATCCCGATTGGTAAGTTCTTCCTCAGCGAAAGCGGGTTCTGTAACGGAAAAGTAATTTTTCCCTTCCTGACAAATCAGTTTGTATTGTTCTTTCAATTCCAGGGTTTCCTTTTCCCAGTATTCGTTTCCCGCAAAATGCGGAAAGGCGGTCGGAAACGAAGGATCGGTCGCGAACCGATTGGAAATCCAAGCGGAATAGTGAACGAATCGCATCGCACGTAAAATTTCCACGAGGTCAAACCAACGATCCTCGAAATCCCTGAATTCCCTATAACCGGAAACCATGTGTTCCCTTTCTTCGAGTCCTTCTTTTCCTCTGGAAAGAAGCATCCAAAAATCCTGAACCGCCGGACCTTGGAGGCAATCGTCGAAGTCGACAAAAAACCAACCTTCTTTTCCGAAGAGCAGATTTCCCTTATGACAGTCTCCGTGAATTCTATGCAGTGGAACCGATTCCATCTTTTCCCGAAATAGATCCAAAATTCGATTTGCGGTTTCTAGATAATCCTTTCTACAACTCGAAGGAATCCATTCTCCTTGGAGTAAGATTTCTAAAGGACCGGTTCCGTACGTTTGGGAATCCAGAGTGATTCTATGTTCGAAATTTTTCGCCTGACCGACATTGTGAATTCTCGCGAGAAGCCTTCCTAAAATTCTGAGATTTTCCGGATTCAGTTCGTCGGGAGATCTTCCTCCCACACGGGGCCAGAAAGAATAATACATTTCCTCCTGGAACAAAGCGAGGCTAGTTCCGTCCGGAAACAAAAGAGGGGCGCAGACCGGAATTTCTTCGTTTTTCAGATCCTGCAAGAATCGATGTTCTTCCAGGATTTGTTTCCGATTCCATCTTCCCGGACGGTAGAATTTAGAAATGATATGAGAACCGTCTTCCAGTCTGAGATCAAAGACTCGGTTTTCCAAACTGTTCAGAGCCATACAATGCCCGGAAGGTTCGTAACCCGCCTTTTCGACTAAGGTAAGAATTTCTCCCGGATTGAGTTGAAAAAAATCGGCCATCGGTTCCAGGATTCCCGTTTCCGGTTTCTTTGGAAATTTTTTTATGAAGAACGGGGTGGAACCGGATCGTTTTGTTCTATGTGAGTTGGAATTTGGTTTTCAATAGAATTGGATTTTGCAAATTGATTCCCGAGAAGGAAAATCATGAAGATATCAGTAGGAAATCTGCCTCAGGAGCTAACCGAAGACGAACTAAAAAAGATTTTTTCGGAATTCGGTACCGTTCAGGAAGTACAAATTAAAAAAGATAAAACCACAGGTCGTTCTTTATCCTATGGATCCCTCGAAATGGAAGATTCTGCGGGAGCGAAAGCCGTAGCAGCATTGAATAAAAAAGAAATCCAAGGCAAACAGATCGCGGTGGTGGACTCCGAAGAATTAAAAAAAGAATTCGAGAAAAAACAATCCCTAAAAAGCGGCGGGTCTTCGGGTAAGATCCACGGAACTCAGTCGAAAACCGGCGGATTTTCGGGCGCGGGTGTGAGAAGAACCGGAGGAAGAGGAAAATGAAATCGGCACGTTTAACATTCATCTTTGCAATCGTTTGTATTGTGGTAGTTCCCACATTTGCGGATGATTTAGGGATCAAGGACATTCGAGTCGGAACCGGTAAAGAGGCCTTTTCCGGTTCCAATGTCACGGTTCACTATGTCGGAACCTTGACCAACGGTAAGAAGTTCGACAGTTCTCGAGACAGAAGGGCTCCTTTTACTTTCAATCTGGGCGCTGGAGAAGTGATCAAAGGTTGGGATCGAGGGGTCCGGGGAATGAAAGAGGGCGGGATTCGCAAACTGACCATTCCGCCCGAACTCGGTTACGGTGCGAGGGGCGCGGGTGCGGCCATTCCCCCGAATTCAACTCTCATCTTTGAAGTGGAATTACTCAAAGTGTACTGAGATTTTTTCTTTTGAAACAGAATTTACCGGATTCTGACATTGCATTTCTGCTCTTTTTCCGGTTCTAATCTATCATAAAAAGGAGGGGCCTTTCCCACTTTGATAGCTTTAGAATCGGATGCCTTATGATTTTTTTGAACAATCCCCCTTATCGGCCTGTATCTTAGAGCCGTCCCTTCAACTTCAAAAAGTGAATTCCGCCTTTTGCAAAACCTTCGGTTATTCAAAAGTCGAACTCGAAGGAATTCAAAATTGGGATCATATCTGCGAGTTTCGAGACGCAAAACCGAATCTTTCCGATCCTTCTCTTTGGCCTTCCGCCGACGTTTCTCCTTCGTATTCCATTTTTGTTCTTACAAAGGAAGGCATTCAAAAAGAATATTCGGTTTCTTTTGCATTCGATCCGGAAGAATTGCGTATTTTTGCAACTCTGGAAGTTCCTCGGATTTTGGAGAGATCCATTGTAGAATTCGATCTCACAAAGACGATTGCGGACGATCACGATTTAGAAAACCAGAGCGTGGTTCAAAAACAAAAACTCGAAGCGATCGGAACTCTTTCTGCGGGAGTCGCGCATGAAATCAACAATCCTCTGATGGGCGTGATCAACTACGCCGAGATTGTATTTAACGGAATCGAAAACGGAAATCCTCTTCGTAAATATGCGGAAATCATTTTGCAGGAAGGCAATCGAATCTCCGAGATCGTCAAGGACATGCTCACATTCACTCGAATCGAAGGGGAAGAAATGAAAGTTCACGATCTCGCCTCCGTTTTTAATTCTACGTTCGGTTTTTTAAAAGGTTGTTTCCGTTTGGCCGAAATCAAAACGATCCTGCCGGATCTCGAAATTCCTATTTACGCGGTTTGTTCCGTTGGAAAACTCAAAGAGGTATATCTCCATCTTCTTATGAACGCAAAGGACGCGATGGAAAGTAATCCCGCGAACCGGGAGAAAACTTTAACCGTTCATTGGCTGAGGTTTAAGAAGAAAAATCGAAACTTCGTTCGTACGATCGTGGAAGATACCGGAATCGGAATTTCGGAAAAAAACAGACATAAACTTTTCGAACCTTTTTATACCACTAAGGATGTAGGAAAAGGTAAGGGGTTGGGACTCACGGTTTCCTACAACGTGGTCCGTGAAATGGGAGGAGAACTTTCTTTCGAAAGCGGAAACGGAGTCACACGCTTTTACTTGGATCTTCCCGAATCGATTTGAAAGATCCTTGACTTGTAGGAGAGGATCACATCCTAATAAACTCTCTTTTAAACCCATCATGACCGGTTCCAAGCGATCCAAAAATTACGACCCCGAGGAACGTTATTCTATCTTGTTGATCGACGCGATCGTTTCCTTAGATAAGAATTTCAGAGTGATTTTAGCCAACCCGGCGGCGGAAAAGACGTTCGGATATCTCGTGTCGATCGGAAATTCCGTCGAACATCTGTTTCCGTTTTCGATTCGAAATCGATTTATTAGAATCCTAAAAAACGTCGCCGAACTTCCGGATAAAAAAAGACAAAAACCCTTCGGGCCGATTCGTTTGATTCGAGAGGACGGGAGGATGTTGGTCTCGGAGATTTCCGTTTCGGTTACGGGACCGGAAGAGGATCATCAGTACCACGTCATTATCCGAAATATATCAGAACAACATAGAATTCTAATGGAGTTGAAACGAGCCAACGAGACTCTGAAAAAAATGGATCGTGAAAAAGAGGAACTTTTGGAAAAACTCGAAGAGAAGGTTCGACAGAGATCCAGACTACTAGCGGGTTATTACAAGGGAATCAAGGAAGAGTTGAGTCTCGCTAAAAAACTACAGACTGAAATTCTTCCGGACAATCCTTCGATCCCGGGAATTCAAATCCATTCCGCGTATCTTCCTATGATGGAAGTCGGCGGGGATCTTTACGATTTATTCGAAATCCGTCCGGGAGTTCTCCGAGTATTTCTTGCGGATGCGACCGGTCACGGGATACAAGCGGCTCTTCTTACGATGACACTCAAAGGAATTTTGGAATCCATCAAAAAAAAAGATACGGATCCCGGAAGTATTCTCACCGAATTCAATCACGAATACTGCAAAAATTTCGGAAACATAGGGATGTTCTTTTCCTGTTTTCTCGCGGACATAGACACGGTTTCCAAAAAAATCGTGTATTCCTCCGGAGGACATCCCCCTCAATTTTTTCTTTCCGAAGATTTGGTGTTGGGTTTGGACCGGACCGGGTCCTTACTCGGTCTCGATTTGAACAATCAATACGGAATTTTTAAACTGAGTTACGGATACGGAGACCGTTTATTCCTATTTACGGACGGGATTTACGAGGAGTTTAATTCCGACAAACAGCAGTTTGGCGAACTTGCGGTTCAGGATATTCTCGCAAAAAAATTTTCGGAGCCTATGGAAGAAACGATTCCCGCTATTCTGCAAAGTCTGATCGATCATTTAGGACCGCAAAAAATACAAGACGATATAACCGCGATTTTGATAGCCTTGAATCCTTCCGATCTTTGAAACGTTGTATTCAATAAAATGTTATATTCAATTTTTATTTTATGTTTTTTATTTTTGATTTTTTGTGCGTTTCTTTTTTTTGAAAAAAAGAATCACGTTCAAGTGCAAAAAAAAATTCCGATTCGAATTCACGTCAATGGAACCAGGGGAAAGTCCTCGGTGACTCGGTTGATCCATTCCATTTTGGCGGAAGAGGGTTGGAACGTTTTCGGTAAGACGACCGGGTCCATGCCTAGACTTTTATTTCCGGATCGGAGTGAAAAAAGAATCTTTAGAAATAAGATTTCCATCGGAGAACAAAAATCCTTTTTTCGTTTTGCGGCCGGAAAAAAAGCTCAGGCGATCGTTTTGGAATGTATGGCGGTCCAAACTCAATATCAAAAAGATTCCGAAGAATTATTGATCGGCGCCACACACGCCGTAATTACGAACCTTCGTCCCGATCACGGGGAATGGGCCGTTACGGTCGAAGAAATCCGGAAAGGTTTTGCAAAAACGATTCCCAAAAACGGAGTTCTCGTTTATGGAAAGTCGTTTTGGAACGAGAGTCCGGAAAAAACTTCGGAACAAAATCCGAAAACGAACTTAAATTCGTTTTTTCAAGAAATCGCGCTTAAAAATAAAACGGAAACGTTTGTGGCGGAACCGAAACTTTCACAGGATCGAATCAAAACCGCGTTTCGATCCATACGTTATCCGGAACATTATGAAAACGTGGAAATTGCGATCCGAGTCTGTGAAACGTTAGGCGTAACATCTAAGTCCATCCTGCGCGGAATTACAAATGCGGTTCCGGATCCGGGTGCGCTTACGATTTTTGAAAAAGAAAAGGACGGAAAACTTCAGAGATTTGTGTTTGCGTTTGCCGCCAACGACGTCGTTTCTTGGGATCAAATTCTAAAATCCAATCGGGAAAAGAGAAAAGAAAAGAAAGAGTTCGGGATCGTAGTTTTTAATTCCAAACGCGAAAGACCGATTCGAACCTTGGAGTTTGCGAAATATTTGACGAACGTTTCCGAACTTTCAAAAATTTATTTCTTCGGTCCTTGGCGAAACCTTTTTCGATCCGCGTATGCGGGAAATGCGGAATTGATCTTTTGTAAGGAAAATTTTACGCCCGATCGGAAGGTGATCTTTTCGAAATCCAATCTCTGGATCGGGGCGGGGAACTATCAAGGCCCGGGCAGAATTTGGTTGGAGAATTTAGCGACGGCGGACGAGGAGAAAGAATGGAAACACTGACGTTGTCGATCGGAGTCGGAATCCTATTCGGTTTTTTTCTTTGGGAAAAAACGGGATTACAACCGGGCGGTTGGGTCGTTCCCGGTTACGTGGCTCTTTTTTGGCGGAAACCCTGGATCATTGCCGCTTTGGTTCTCAGTTCCATTCTTACGCTTCTGATCTATCGGGTTTCCGAATCTCGGTTTTTGAGTTTCGGTCAAAGAAGGACCGCTTTCGTTTTCATTCTCTCCATCTTGATTTCTCTGACAATCAATCGTCTTGCCGAAATATTTCTCGGAAATATGAGCGATTTTGAATATAAAACGATCGGACATATCGTACCCGGGCTCGTAGCTCTTTCCGCAGAAAGACAAGGAATTGCCAAAACTTTTTCCGCCATTCTTGTTTGTTCGATTCTCGTTCGATTTTTTTTGATCTTTGCGCTGGGGGAAGTTTTGGTTTTATGAGGAAGTTTTTTAAAAATACTTCTTCGATTTCGATTCTTTTTTTGGGTTTGGCGAGCGTCGGACTTTTATCGGTTCTGGAGTTTTTTCCGCTCACAAAACCTGTTCCAAACTTCGAGAAAAAATACGAAGCCAGCGCAAAAACTTACAAAGCCTTTCAAAAAATCAAAGAGTTCAAACTTTCCAGGAACGTTTCCATAGAACCGAAATTAGATCCGTATCGATCGGGTTTGATCGGGTCGGAAATTTCATCGGTCACGAGTTCCGCGGGAAAACTTTCCGCCAAACAGATGTCGATCCATCCGGACTTTGCGGCCTGGTTTGTGGATCGGTTTCAAAAAGCGGGTTTAAAGGAAGGTGATACGATTGCGGCGGGAATTTCAGGTTCTTTCCCCGCTTTGAATGTCGCCTTTTGGATTGCGGCGGATACGGCCCGACTACGGGTGATTTCGATCGCAAGCGCGGCGTCCTCGCAATACGGAGCCAACGAACCGGATTTTTTATGGCCGGATCTGGAGAATTTTATATATCAAGAAAAAATAATATTCCAAAAATCTGTTTTTATGTCCACCGGGGGTGTTTCGGATCTGGGAATCGGAATCGGAAAGGAAGGACGGGATTTGATTCTAAGGTCCATTCGCAAGAACGGCTACGAATATTTGTCTTCGGATTCCTTCGAGGATTCTCTGAAAAAAAGGATGAGCGTTTATAAACAAAAACCGATTTCCTTGTATGTCAATATCGGGGGAGGAACGGTTTCCTCCGGGACCAGCCTTGGAAAAAAAAGAATTCCAAAAGGGATTGTTTTATCCGAAGGCGAATACTCCGATCTACCGGATTCGATTTTAAAAACGTATCTTGAGTTGAAAATTCCGGCGCTTCACGTAAGCGGAATCGAAACGATTGCGAACGATTCGAAAATGAGATACAAATCCGGAAGTATTTCCGAACCGGGAACGTCGGATCTTATCTTTACTACAAAATACAATCGTTGGCTTGCGGGTGTTTTTTTTATTTTATTATCCGTGCTCGTCCGAATCTTATCTCCTTGGATTTCACTTTCCGATCCAAAAGAAGAGGATTCGATTTTGTTATAAGATCAAACTTTACCAAGCGCTTGTGGCTAAGGTTTTGATAAATCCGTACGGAACGGATTCCAATCTGCTTTCCATTCAAAATCCAATAAAACTTCTTGTATCAATCGCTATAATTTAAAAATTCGATCGACTCTATGGAAAACAAACTGCGGATCTTTTTTAAAATGGAAATTTACGGATCGTAGAAAGGCAAAATTTTCTAAATCGAAACGATCCAAAGAACACCGATCGAGATGCCGACTTCGTTTCGAAACGCTCTCTCAAAACTAAAAACGAATTTTATCGGAGATCCCGTGCAGAGACATTTTTGAGTATCTTTACACCGCGTCCTGGAACCTGCTTGCATTATTTAAACTGAGATTTACATTCGCATTTCGGGAAATACTATGCAACATACGAAAGAAGAAATTTTAAAAAAGATCTATCTTTTCTCCAATTTTACGGAAGACGAATTGAACGCAATTGCGGAGAAGACGGAATATAAAGTTTACGAACAAGGCGATACGATTTTTCACGAGGGTAACGAGGCGAAAGCGTTTTTTGTGGTTATCTATGGAACTTTGAAAGTGCTTACTTCCACCGAAAAAGGGGACGACGTAAACGTAACTACGATCGCAACCGGTGATCATTTCGGAGAATTGCCGTTTTTAGATCCGGGTAAACGTTCCGCTTCGGTCGAGGCTATGGAAAGATCCGAGCTTTTAAGAATTCCTTACGATCATTTAAAGGCGGTTTTTGAAAAGGATTCCAAGGCTTCTTTGAAATTTTATCAGGCGATTTCCCATTTTTTAGCGAAACGTTTGAGAATGTTGACGCACGATTTGGCTTACGCGAGAGAACTCAGAAAGAGGTACTAGTGGATAGAAGTTAGAAATCAGATTTCAGAATCATTTACAGAAGAGAAAAATTATGCTTTGCTAAAGTCTGATCCCTCTATTCGGAAAATGTAACTGAACTCTGAGTTCTATTCACTGAATCCTAGAACGAGGAGAATTGAAGGATGAAATTCAAACTCCCTTTCGATGGTCGTAATTCCGGCAGATTTATCTTAAGATCCAAATACTTGTAGGGTTGGGTTATCGAAAGGAATCCGAGTTCAAAGGTTTCTGTTGTAAACACGTTAAGACTGAAAAAGAAGGATAATCGTGGACTCTATGTCCTGAATTTGGATCGGCTTTGCGATGTAGGCGTTCATACCCGCCTCCAGACATTTTTCCTTATCGCCTTCCATCGCGTTAGCCGTCATCGCCACGATCACGGGTTTCGATTTCCCAAAATCCTTTCGGATATGAAACGTAGTCTCGTATCCGTCCATCTGGGGCATTTGAATGTCCATAAAGATCAGGTCGTAATTCCGTTTTTTAAGAATATCGATTGCTTCAATGCCGTTTAACGCCGTGTCCGCCGTATATCCCAGTTTCGTAAGAAGACGTAAGGCGATCTTTTGATTGATCACGTTATCTTCGACCAAAAGAATTTTAAGAGGAATCCTTTCCGAGAGAGGCGTTTGATTCTCTCCTTGTTTTTCTTTTTTGGTAGGAAACGCCTTTTCGAAATTTTTACTGAGCTCTTCCAAAAGTATCGGCTTGAACATCATAAAGATCCTGAATCCGGGACGGTTGAAAAGCCCGTCGGTAATTCGGTAATAGGAATCTTTCAGTTCCTTTTCCATAAAAAGAATGATCGTAAGTTTTAAGGAAGGGTTTCGGCTTTTGAGTTCGTCCAACACTTCGGGTAAATTCATATCCGGGAAGTTTAGATCCGTGAGAAAGATTCCGATTCTTTCCTCTTCGACGATCATTCGGATCGTTTCTTTTGCCGTTCTTGCCGCCTTAACGGAAAATCCGTTTCGTTCGCAGAACTTTTTGATTTCATCCCGGAAGCCGAATTCTTGGAGCGAAAGGATCGCCGTGGTCGCCAAGTTTTTAGAATGCAGTTCCTGCACTCCGGCGGGGATTTCGTATTCCAATTTTTCCGTCAGAATGGAAAGGGAAAATTCGGAGCCTTGATCGATTTGACTTTTTACGATGATTTCACCTTTCATCAACTCGGCTAATCTTTTGCTGATCGTAAGACCGAGTCCCGAACCTCCGTATTTTCGAGTGGTGGAAGAATCCACCTGACTAAAAGCCCTAAAAAGAAGTTCCAACTTTTCTTCGGCGATGCCGATTCCAGTATCCTTTACTTTAAAGATGAGCCTAAGTTTGTCGTTCGGAAATCTTTCGGCTTCCACGTTCAAAATGATTTTTCCTTTTTCCGTGAACTTAATGGAGTTTCCAAGAAGGTTGGTTAAAATTTGTCTCAGCCTGTACGGATCGGAGATGATCCAATTCGGAACCTGAGGGGACAATTCGGATTCGATCATAAGTCCTTTTTCTTCGGCCATGGATCGGAATAAGCTGATCACTTCGTTTGTAAGTTTTTCCGGGGATACCGGTTGCATTTCCAGTTTGAGTTGTCCGGATTCGATTCTGGAAAGATCGAGAATGTCGTTTAACAAAATAAGCAGATTCTGTCCGCTCGACTTGATGATATCCAAATATTCCTTTTGTTCCGCTCCGAGAGGGGTTCCTTCCAAAAGACTAACGGTTCCGATCACACCGTTGAGAGGGGTTCTGATTTCGTGACTCATCATCGCTAAAAAATCCGTTTTTGCTTTGGAAGCCGCCTCCGCGCTTTCTTTGGCACGCTTTAGGAAATCCTCATATACTTTTCGTTCGGTAATTTCGTGCCAAACGGAAAGAAAAACGCGTTTCTGGTTTATAATGATCGGAATCAGAGTGATTTCCGCCGAAAATTTCTCTCCGTTAAAACGTTTGTAAATCCATTCGAAGGTATAAGAACCTTTTTTCAGAGCGATCGATTCGAGTTCGATCGTTTTCTCTTTTTCCATTATTCCGTCGGTTTGAGTTACGGCCGAAAAATGAGCCGGATGTTTTCCTAAGACGAGTTTTTTATCCGGACATCGGAGCATCTTCAGGGTTGCGGGATTACATTCGAAAATTCCGGAGTCGTCGTATAAAACGTGAGGTTCGCTCGAACGTTCAAACAGCAGTTTGAATTTTTCTTCGGCCAATTGTTTATCCGTGATGTCCACGGAAATCGCGCTGACTCCGGTGATTTCATATTCCGCGTTTCTGATCGGATGAAAGGAAAGTTCGCTGAAAACGAAGGTTCCGTCCTGATTCGGTCTTTTTCCGGCTACGCTGATTTTTTCTCCGGACAACGCCCTGTCGTAAAATTCCTTCCAATACTTTGCGACCTCGGGAGGTAGTTCTTTTTGGAATACGTTAAAACCGGCGGAAATTTCCGAGTGATAAAAGTCCTGCATCACGTTTTGAAATTGGGAATTGAATATGAGTAATTTATAATTTTTATCGACGGACCATATCATCGCCTCCGAGTTTTCCACGATCGCATTCAGATTGGCTTCGTGTTCTGCGATGATTCTCGCTTGTTCTAAGAGCGCATTTTCGGCTTTGATTTTTTCGGTGATATCTTTGATTTGAACCAAAACGATTCGGTTCAAGCGGGTGGAAATCATTCGAAAGGAAGTATTCCCCCAAAACTTCCGACCTCGAAACGTTTTAAATTCCACGTCCCAGGAAGGTGTTTCTCCGGATAAAATTTTTTTCTTTCTGGAGTCGTATTCGGAAGAGGAAAAACCCTCGGCGAGTAAGTTTGAAAACGGAATATTCAGAATATCGAATGTATCTTGAATTTCAAAATACCGGCTTGCGGTTTGGTTGATTTCGAGAATCAGGTCCTTTTTCGGATCGAGTAGTAACGTCGCGTTGGCCGATTTCTGAAAGATCGTAGAACGAAGTTCCGCGTCTTGTAAAAATATACTTGGAGTTTCGGAAAAAGAAGATTCAGAATCCGTAAAAAATAAAAGCAGAATATGATCTTGTCCTAAAGGTAATATTCGAATTTCCAACTCAAAGAATTCTTCTTTTTGATTTTGATAGCCGATTTTGAGAAAAGGTTTTTTTTTCTTTGAGGATCGAACTTCTTGCCGGATGGAAGTCCAGGCGCCGGGTGTTGTCCAACTCCAAAGGGAAGGGTGAATTTGATTTTCTAAATTCCGTCCCAATTCCAAAAGCGGCCGGTAAAAGTTCCAGGTTACCACTTCCCCCGCGGGGTTTAGAATTAGAAAATTGGAGTCAGATCGCAAGGGTGTCATTACTTTTCATAACCAAGACAAAGGGTTGTATAATTATTCGCATTGAAATCTCAAACAAGCAAAATAAAAGCAAAAACGGTTCAAATCGTATTCTCAAGAGATGAAATGCTGGTCAAAAAATTCCTCTTTTTCGGTAGAATGCTAACCAAAATAAAAAATTTCGATCTTGATAGGACTTTTTTTATACGCTTCGTTTTTTAGGAATTCAAGAGAAACTAAAATCCTTTTCTTTTGATAATTCGGGCGAGGATATAAATCGGGTTTGATTGACTTTACCGTTCCGGCTCCTTAAGATGCCATGACGGCTTTAGTTCCAAAGTTTTGTGTGTGGAAAATTTGAGTTTCAGAATAAACGGTAAATAGAATGGAACCGATCTCAATCACAGAAAAACGTTGCCAGCTCCTTTTTGATCTTTCCCAGGACGGTTTGGCGATTCACTCCGAAGGTAAGATTTTAAAAGTAAACGAGGCATTGATCCGAATGCTCGGTTACGATTCGATTGAGGAAGTGATCGGAAAACCCGTTCTCCAATTCGTTCATCAACGATCTCAAGCGATCGTTAAACAAAGAATTCAAAAAATGAGCCAAGAAGGCGACGGGGTCGAAGCCATTGAAGAGGAATTCATCCGAAAGGACGGTTCTACTTTATTTGTGGAAGTGGTCGCGACCGTTTTTTATGAAAACGATCGTCGGTATTTCCAGGTAATCGTAAGAAACATCCATTCTAGAAAACGCGCCGAGCTTGAATTGGAAAGACTTCGTTCCAAACTCAAGATCACACAGGAGAGACTCCTCGGAGTCATTGAAGGAACGAGGGACGCCATCTGCGCGGTGGATATCAATTTTCGAGTGATCGCTTTTAATTCCTCCTTTGAACTCAGTTTTTGGAAACTCTACGGTAAAAAAATCGAGGAAGGAAATCTTCTTCCGGAACTCATTTCCGATCCTATCGAACGAAGTGTCGTGATCGAAAGTTGGAGTCGCGCTCTTCGGGGCGAAGTATATACGACCGAAAGAACGATGCACGGTTTAGTGCAGGACGTCGTCGTGTTCGAAATCAGCTACAGTTCGATTCGGGATTCCTCGCATAACCTGATCGGTGCGACTCAGATCATTCGGGACATTACCGAAAGAAAACGCGGCGAGGAAAGACTGAAAAAAACCCTGGAAGAAAAGGAAGTGATGTTGAAAGAAATACATCATAGGGTTAAGAACAATCTTCAGGTAGTCGCAAGTCTTTTGGGTATACAGGCGGAACATTCCGAAAACGAAAAAATTTCTCGGATTCTCAAAGAATGCGAGCGTAGAATTCAATCCATGGCGTTGATTCATAAGGAATTATATCAATCCGAGAATATTACAAAAATTGATTTTTATGATTATCTCGACACTCTTTTGGTCAGTCTTCTTCATTCTTTCGGTAAGGAAAAAAAGGTGGAATTCGGAATTTCATCCAAACCGAATTTTGTCTCGATCGAAACCGCGATTCCATTGGGGCTTATCGTCAACGAACTCGTAACCAATTCATTGAAGTACGCGTTTTCGAACGAAGACGGCGGAAAAATTTCCGTGAAACTCAGGTTGGACGTTTTGGAATCCGTTTTGGAAGTTTGCGACAACGGGATCGGTATGCCTGAAACATTCGATCTTGACAAATCGGAATCCTTAGGTCTGAAACTTGTGGGAATTCTTTCCAAACAACTCAGAGGCAAGTTCCTTCTACTTCCTCCCGGAGAGGAAAGAGGAACGAAATTTCAAGTTCGATTTAAAGCTTAAAAACACTTGTCCTCAGTCGTCGTACTCCGGACTCTGCATGTATCCGTACTATGAACTTAATATCCGTAGATAAGATCTCCAAAGAGATCGGTTCCAAAGTTTTATTCGATCAAATCAGTTTCGGAATCAACGAAGGGGAGAAAATCGGAATTCTTGGAATCAACGGTTCCGGTAAAACGACTCTTTTGAAAATGCTCGCGGACTTGGAAGTCCCCGATAGCGGACAAATCATGCGGAATAAAATTCTTCAGATCGCCGTTTTGTCCCAATCACCTTCTTATGATTCCGATCATACCATCTTGGAACATATCTTTTCCGGTTCCGGTCCGATCCTGAAAACGGTGCGTTCTTACGAAACGGCCTGTGAACGTTTGGACTCGGGCGACGTAGGTATCGAAGAAGAATACAATCGTTTGCTAATGGAGATGGATCGGTTAGGAGCTTGGGAGCTTGAGTCATGGTTCCGATCTCTTTTGAAAGAATTGGATCTTCCGGATCTTTCGATTCGAATGGGTTCTTTGTCCGGAGGAATGCTCAAAAAAGTCGCCTTGGTTCAAGTGTTAATCGAAGAATCCAATCTCCTCGTTCTCGACGAACCTACCAATCATTTGGATGTGGATACGATTCTCTGGCTTCAAGACTATCTGATCGAAACCAAAAAAGCCGTTCTGCTCGTAACTCACGACCGTTACTTTTTGGAAGAGGTTACGGATCGAATTCTCGAATTGGAAAACGGAAATTTACTTTCCTTTCCGGGGAATTTCGGATTTTATCTCGAGAAAAAAGCGGAAGCCGAGACGATCCGTGAAAAAACGGAACAGAAAGAAAAACAATTTCTTAAAAAAGAATTGGAATGGCTTCGCAGGCAACCGAAGGCGAGGGGAACCAAACAAAAGGGAAGAACCGATCGCGCACTTGAAGTTTTAAATCGAAAGAAGTCCGGAAAAGAAATCGTTTTGGATTTCTCCGTTTCCGGCAAAAAACTCGGGAAAAAAATCCTCGAACTGAAAAATCTGCGTAAATCGTATCAAAAATCAATTATATATGATTTTTCTTATGTGTTTAAAAACGGGGAACGGATCGGGATTGTGGGCCCGAACGGAGTCGGAAAGTCCACCTTTCTCGATATGATCGTGGGCCGGGAAAAACCGGATTCCGGAGACGTAAGCGTCGGAATGAATACGAGTTTCGGTTATTTCGATCAGGTTTCCAAGGAACTTTCGGGCGATATGAGAGTGATCGAATATATCAAAAAGGAATGCGGCGTTTCGGTCAAAATGAACGACGATCGTATTTTGAGCGCGGCCGACATGCTCGAACTTTTTCTTTTCGATACGAGACTTCAAGCCGGTTATATTAAAAATCTATCGGGTGGGGAAAAAAGAAGGCTTTATCTCGTTTCCATTCTAATGACCAATCCGAACTTTTTGATTTTGGACGAACCTACGAACGATTTGGATATCGGGACCCTTTCCGTTTTGGAGGAGTTTTTGACCGAGTTCGGAGGTTGTGTTCTTGTAGTCTCTCACGATCGATACTTTATGGATCGAACCGTGGATTACCTTTTTATTTTTCAGGGAGAAGGGATCGTTGAAAAATTTCCCGGAAACTATTCCGAATATTTGGAATATAAGAATTATTTAAACAAACAGAAGGAAAAAAGGGAACCCGAAATTAAACCCGACTTTTCCAAAAATAAAAAGGGCTTAAACTTCAATCAAAAAAAGGAACTGGAAGTTCTGGAAACGGATATCTCCTCGCTGGAAGATGAAGAACGTAAACTTACCGGAATTCTTCAATCGGGAAACGGAAAACCGGAAGAATTGGCGTCCGTCGGAAACAGACTTACGGAGATTCACTCGATTCTACCTTTGAAGTTGGACCGTTGGGAAGAACTCCAAAATCTAATTTAAATAAATTGAATTTATGCGAATGAATTCCGCCGGAGTTTTAGAGTTTGTTCCAAAACTTAAAACAATCGCATGTCTTGCAGTCGTTCGATATAATCGGATGGTTTCGGGACAGACTCATAATAAAAATTACAGAAAGATTTTCATTCCGATTTCGAATGAATTTGGAAAAAAATTGCCGGAGGAGCGGTCTCCCTGGATCGATTCGATTCTTCTGGTTTTGAAGATCGGAACTATTTTACGATCCGATTCGTAAGCGGCGGAATTCGAAGTGTTGGAACCCAGCCAGGCCGCATCGAGCACATTTAACAAATAGAGAACGGCGATAATTTCCAAGGAAACATTAAACTGATCGTAGAGAGAGGACGCGTTCGAATAATCGGATTGCCCCTGCAAATAATTGTAGGTTGCAAAAGGAAACAGAGCCGAATCGTTCAGCAAAAAAAGGTCAAGATTCAGATTTTTACTTTGATCCAGAGCCGCCAAGCTGGAGTTATACGCCGAAAACCGTTCCGCGGAATAAGCGATCGCTCCCACGATCAAAATCGGAAAAATCCAACGTCTGTACTTTTTATCCTGATTGGATTGTCCCCAACCCGGTAAAACAGCGGATTGAAAGGCGGGCCCCCATTGAAATCCGGGAGATAAGTTTCGGTTGTCCTGATCACTTCGTTTAACAATTTCCGCGAGTTCCTCTTCCGAATCGGCGACGATCAAAAATCCTCTTTTGGCCGTTTTTTTGTTTCTCGGATTTTCCAGGGAGAGTGTATAACTTCCGTTTTTAAGATTCAGATTTTCGACCTTGATTTTGACTTCTTTCGAATCGATGAATTCGAATTCGGGTTTGATCGTTTCACCCGAAGGGAGAAGGAGAGTAACGTTCATCGCTTCGGTAAAATTCTCTCCCTTAACGGTTAAAACAGGTCCCAACTTTTCCTTTAAAAGTTTTACGCTGGAATCCGAATTTATAGCTGGAGCTCGAGAAAGAATTACCTCGAAAGAAATCCAATCGGAGAACACGGAGACCCTTCCGAATTTATTGATTACACCGATACGATGTTCGTACACGCCGGGAGGTAGGTTGACTTCAAAACGGGTGGACTTCGTTTTTTCCCTTGTGATTCTTCCGCCTGGGTCCTTGATTTCCACCATGTAGCCGCCGGCTTCCGGAATCGGTTTCCATTCCAAATAACGACCTTCCTCTTCCCCGAAAACGGAAAAAGAAATCGAAACCAGGACAAAAGATAAAAGAATTTTATTCCACATAAATTTCCTTCGGTGAAAGAATTTCCGGAGGCCGAATCGTTTTGCTCAGCTTAATTTCGAAATTTCTGGAAACCGGAATCGTAAATTTTTGCGCGCCGGTTTTGTCCCTGTATTTGGCGGAAACTTTCCACTGAAATTTACCTTCTTCTAATATTCCAAAATCCTTAAACGAATAAGAATCTCCCCGGAACTCTTTCTTTAAAATCGATTTGTTTTTTCCGGATTTTATCTCTAAAATTTCCAAGGTTACCGACTCCGTGTTTCCTTCGGTTTCCCAACGGAAGTCGATACTTTCTCGATTGGAGACATCGACCTTCTCTTCGGCGGCCGGACTAGTCTGGCTCAAAAATGGAGCGCTGTCGGACGTTTTGAAACTTTGAGTTTTACTCGTTAATGAATTTTCTCCGTTGGAGCCTATAAGGGAAACCTTCCAGAAGTATTCTCCGACGGAAGGAATATTTACGGTTCCGAAAGAGGAACGGAAATTCTCCCGAATCACGTCTCCCGAAAATCCCGAGTTTTTCGAAACTTCCAATTTATATACTCCGGAAGGTTCGGGTCTCTGCCATCGAAAAGTCAATTTATGATTGGCCGGATGTCCTAATTCCTGTTCGTTTGCGGGAAATAAAAGTTCCAGATTTTCCAAGGATTGAACCTTAAATTGTCTGCCGGTTGAAAAAATCGGATCGCCTTCTTTCGGGGAAGCCTTGATTCTCCAAAAATAAACGCCCGCGTTTGCGATCGGAGAGGAGGTTATGGAGGAAGAGCCGGTTTTTTTGCTGAATACTACATTCTTAAATTCCGAATCGTTTGCGATTTCAAGAGTGTATTCCGCAAAGTCTACGGAACCGGACCAAACGAATAGATTTCCTTCTTTGGAAAATTTACGAAGGGAGATTTCTTCCTGATCCGAAGGTTTTTTCAAAACGGGAGGTTCCGGTTTTTCCAACTTTTTCACGTTAAACGAAACCGGTTCCGAGGAAGAGGTTTTTAAATCGGCCAAGGACGGTCTTGGAGTGACCCTGGCGAAATATTTTCCTTCCTTGGTTTTATCCCAACGAAAAAGAGTACCTTGGATTTCCTGTTTGATCAGTATTTCCTTGAAATCCTTATCCTGCGCCAGTTCGAACGCATAAACATTCGTAAAATCGACCGAAGTCCACTGAAAGACAATACTCGGAGGATTGGATGTGAATTTGAATTCTTCCGACTTTGCGGGAGTGAAAAGAGACGATTTCAAATCTCCTAATACGGTTAGGGACCGAGTTTCACTGTATTCCGGCGCGCCCGTTCCGGGATTGATCGCGGTGACTCTCCAGAAGTACGATCCTTTTTCCAGGGTTTTGTTCAGAAAAGCCCCGTTTGATTTGGTTCGGATCACGTTTTTCGAAAAGCTAGGATGATTCGAAATTTCTAATGTATAATCTTTTGCGGCTTCGGATTTGTTCCAACTAAAGGATACGGGAAAGGAATTCGTGGAAGTTTGAAAGAATTTTCTTTCTGCGGGAGAATTCAGGGAAATCGATAACGAGCGAATTTCGGACTTCCCGTTTTTCAATTCGATGGCTTGGTTGTTGGTTATATTGGATTCCTGATTTCCGGATTTTACTTTTGCGTTTCCTTTGGAAACTTCGAGATTGAGAGCCTGGTCTTCGGCCTTGGAAAGTTTCAGATCTCCCTTTCCGACTTCAACGGTGGTCTCGCCACTTTTGATCATTAACTCGGTGCCGCTGTCTTTGTTTGCGGAAACCGAACCGTATGCGAAGTCGATGGAAAGGTTCTTATCCGAAAAGTCTAGAAAAATCATACTGTTCTGATCGAGTTTGATTTCGGTTCCGTCGTTTAGAACCAAAACGGCTTCGGCTTCTTCCGCGGTACGGACCGTATCCTTGTTTCTGACTTTCATTTCGGTTTCGATTTCTTCCCAGACAACTTCGGAATCGTATTTTCTCTGCGCCTTTTTATTTTTGAAAATGATCTTTCCGATTTCCGGGTTGTTGCCTTTTTTATGACCCGAAGTTACATGAAGGTACAGTAATATACTAAAAAGGAGAATGAGTCCCGTAAGAAAAGTGACTACGTATTTTCCTTCAGTCAAGTATCTCATACTTAACTTCTTCTCCAGGTTCGGAATCTTCCGTCTTACTCTTCTTAGGCGGTTCCCAAACGATTCCGATTTTTGCCCGCAGTTCTTCGACGTTTTTGGGGCAGGTCGGGTCGTCCGTTCTTCCCAAAACCGCGTAGATCACCTGCGGTTCTTCTTTTCCCTTTACTTTGATCGATTGCATCTTTTCCACGTTGAAGATACCCGGAACGTGATCCAAAAGGTCTTGTGTGATCAGGACGTCGGTTCCGAAAGGTTTGTTTAGAGCTTCGACTCTGGAGGCGAGGTTTACGGCGTCGCCGATTACGGTGTATTCCAGTCTTTGTTCGGAACCGATTTGTCCCGCAATCACGGGACCATAATTCAAGCCGCAACCGATTCGTATGATCGGTTTTTTATCTCCGCCTCTGCCTTGATTGAATTTCAGGAGTGCGGCTCTCATCATCAAGGCTCCGTTGACCGAGTTTTCGGCGTCTTGATCGGATGTTTTAGCGGCTCCCCAGGTGGCCATAATCGCGTCACCGATGAACTTGTCCACGATCCCGTGTGTTTCGTTGACACAATGAACCATCTCGGTCATATATTCGTTTAAGAATTCTACAACTTCCTCCGGTTGCAGTTTTTCGGAAATCGAAGTGAAGCTGCGGATATCGGAAAAGAAAATCGCGCACATCTTTCTTTCCCCTCCGAGAGTGAGCTCGTGTTTTAAGACCATCTCCGCGATTTCCTTGTTCACAAATCTGCCGAGCGCATCCTTTACCTTTTCTCTTTCTTCGAGACCTTTACCCATCTCCACAAAGTAGTCAGTAAGGAGACCGACTTCGTCTTTCGTAGTGGAACGGATTTTGATTTTAAAATTACCTCGTGCGATTTCCGTCGTAGCCTGTAGCAAGTGTAACACCGGTTTGGTGATCGTTTTTGCGAAAAAGAAGACGATGATCAGAGCCAAACAAAGAGCGATTCCCATGATTAAAAGATTCGTTCTTTGAATCCTATAAACCGTTTCGAACGCCTTATCTTCCGGAACGATCGAGACAACGGCGGCCCCGCCGAAACCCAGTTTTTGATACGAACCGAACCAAACCTGTCCTTCCTTGTTTTTATATTCGATCTGTTTCGTGTTCTCCGAACTTTTAACCATGGATTCCACGATCGGAAGATTCATAAAATTCGTATTCGATTGGAGAAGTTTCGGATCCGAATGAGCGATCAGATCTCCTTCTCCGTTGACCAAAAATATTTCGGAAATATCCTGTTTTTGGAATGCGTTTAGAAATTTTTCCAGACGAAGGATTAAAACCAAAACTTTCGAATTGGAGCCGGAGGAAGGAATGGCGATCGCAAAAATAGGTTCCTTAAACTCCGCGCTTAGATTTTCCATTCTACCGCCTGTGAGAACGGATTTTTGAATGAACCCCGGTCTACTCTGCACGAGATCGGAAATTTCTTTCGGAGAAACTTTGAGCTCGCTTAAGTACGGATCGTTGTAGAACTCATTGACCGCAAAAGGAGCGTTTCCCTCGATTTGGTAGAGACCTGCGTAGATAAAATCAGGATCGTTCTGAAAGAAAATATCCGCGAATGAAATTCCCTCTTTTCCTTGAATCAAGGCTCCCACGATTTGTTTTCCGTTGGAAAGGATTTCCTTGATGTCGGTTTTGATTTTTAACCCGAGAATATTCACTAAATTTAAATTGTTTTGCAGAACTCGGACTTCGGAATCGTCCCTGAATGCGGAAGAAGCAAAGAAAATGATCGTGGAGACCGTGAATGTCATCAAAAAGGAAATCACAGCCATCAATTTGATTTGAAGCGGAAATTTGGACTTTACGGTAGAAACGTTTTCGTTTTTTTCCTCTTCCGCAGCTACGACTTGTTTCGAGGATTTCTTAGCCGCGTCTAAGTTCTTTTTGCCGATCTCGGACGAGGTTGATTTTGCGGACGCGTCCGGCCCTCCGGGGACGGTCGTTTGCACGGGTTGAATGGAAGTAACCGGGCTTTCTTCGACTTGTGGTTGTTCCGAAGAGTTTGGAGTCGAAGCGGATGGAGTTTGCACATCATCCTTGCCGACTGGCGGTTGTTCCGAAGAGTTTGGAGTTGGAACGGATGGAGCTTGCACATCATCCTTGCCGACTGGCGGTTGTTCCGAAGAGTTTGGAGTTGGAACGGATGGAGCTTGCACATCATCGTTGCCGACTTGTGGTTGTTCCGAAGAGTTTGGAGTTGGAACGGATGGAGCTTGCACATCATCCTTGCCGACTTGTGGTTGTTCCGAAGTGTTCTGAGTCGAAGCGGATGGAGTTTGCGTTTCTCCTTTTCCGGCTTGTTGTGACCGCACCGTAGAAACCGAAAACTCTTTCAACTTTTGAGTCTCGTCCAAATCATCGATTTCGATTGCTTGAATCGGGGTAGATCGAAAGGAAGAAATCAAATTTTTCCTTTCTTCTTCCGAATAAGGAATCGCTTTGATTTGGGTAAGATTTTCCACGCCGGGTTCGTACTGAATTTTGTATTTCAAAGTGGAGTTGCGTTTGTTTTCTCGAACGAGATGGACCGAAACGGAGAATTCTCCCGGAGGAACTTCCTGAAACGATGTGTGTTCTTTTTGTCTCACAAGATACTTTCGAAATGCGGCTTGTTCCACAGTGGAATAACCGAAGTGAGAAATTTGATTTTGCAGTTCGGAGTCGCTCAGAGAAGGGGAAGCGGCGAGCAAAAGTTTGGAAAGGAAAAAAGGAAATCTGGTTTCGCAATCGGGTGCAATTAGAAAAAGAAGATTTCCTCTTTTTAAGAATTTTTGAATCTTTAAAAAAGCTCCGTATACGGAATCGCTCGTTTCCGGGCCTGGGGGAATGAGAATTGAAAGAACGGTAACGGAAGGATCGATGGAATCAACGGTATCGGTGTCGATCGAAAGATTGTTTGTGATAAAACAGACCGTTCCGATTTCTTTTTTGGTAATTTCCTCCGAAAGAACGGACGTATCGATTCGAGAGTTCGATTGCGAACTCGAAATAAAAATGAGAACTCCTGACGTTCCAAATGGAAGATAACGACGATGAATTTCTAACATGACTGCAGGTTCTTCTTATCCAGAAAAAATAGTTTCGCCATAACGAATATTCTATTTTGCTCTTGGATTTTCCTCTTATATAGTATAATAACTCGATTCAGCGTTTTTGTTTATTTTTTGCAAGAAATCGCTTTCTGTCATTCAATAGTATCGGAATATGGAAATAAATTCTTAAAATAGAGGTGAGTGTTCATGCCAATTGCGGTATTTAAGACAAATTTTGGAAATTTTTCGGTTTATTTGGATGCGGAAAAGGCTCCGATCACAGCCGGGAATTTTATCAAATTGGCTAAAGACGGATTTTACGACGGTCTTACGTTTCATCGGGTCATCAAAAACTTTATGATTCAGGGTGGTTGTCCCACCGGAAACGGAACGGGCGGACCCGGTTATAAAATCCAAGATGAGTTTCATAAAGATCTGAAGAATGAAAAATACACACTTTCCATGGCAAATGCGGGACCGAATACGGGCGGATCTCAGTTTTTTATCAACGTGCGGGATAATTTTTACTTGGACAATCGACACGCGGTTTTTGGAAAAGTTACGGACGGGATGGACATTGTAGAGACGATTTCAGAAACGGAAACGGGCTTCCAAGACAAACCTACGAAAACGGTTATCATCGAAACGATCTTCGTTTCCGAATGAACCAATCTTATAAAAAACATTCACAGTATATCCGCACGAACGAAGGGTGGCGGATATTTTCTTGGATCGGAAAGTTTCGGTTGATTTCGTCGTCTTGTCTTACCGCCGATCGTCGTCGGTTTCCGATCCTTCGTTAGGCGTTTCGGCTGTTTGAGAGTCTGTCCCAAGACCGTCCGATAGAATCGGAATGGCCGTAAATCTCTGTGATTGTTTTAAGTTTTGGGATAAACTCTGACTATCGGAACGACTCTAACTCGGAAAGTTCAATTCCTCTCCGCATAAAATCTAGGAACTCCTAGATTTTTGCGTTTATCCGGACCCCTTCAGATACGGACATTTTGTAAAGTCCTAAAACCTGTATTCTATTTCATTGACTCTAACCCTTAAACCGTAGACTTGCCGGCGCCTAAACCCGAATAGAGGAAAGAATTAGAGGAACATAAATTCGAAAAAAAGAATATTCTGAAATTCGAAAAAAAGGGGAAAAGTAAAAACCAGAATTGACATTTTTATAAAGATATCTACTTTTTAACGCCGATAGGTAAAAAAGAAGAGAATCGGAATTTCACTGGATGAATTTTGTCATAAATTAAGGATTCAATTTTTGAACGTGCATAAAATTTTGTTTCGGTACGTCGAGGATTTTAGGTTTCATCCGAAATGACTGAATCCGAATTCCAGGTTTTATCTCATTTAAGGACTCCCGTCGGCGTTTTGGACGAGGATTTGCGTATTATAATATGCAATTCTTCTTTTGTAGAACTCTGTTCTTGCTCTCATTGGGAAGAACTCAAGAACCGGGAGTTGGGCGAGATACCTCCGTTTCAAAATTCTTCTCTTTTAAAGGAATTCAAAAATTGTACCTTAAAAAAAACGATTCTGTTCCGAGAACGGTTTCTGAATTCTTTGCGAGAAGAAGTCGATCTCAAAGGATCTTTAACCCGACAAAATTCGGGAGAAAAAGAACTTCTTTTTTTAGAAATTTCAGATTCGTCTTCGGATTTAAATATAAAAACAAAGGAGAAGGAAATTGCGGCGGTTATTTCTAAAATTCATCACGAGCTGCAAGAACCGATTCGAAATCAGACCAAGTTCCTGAAATTGTTATCCGATAAATATTCGAACGGGTTAAACGAAAAAGGAAAAGAGTTCTTGCGGATCGGCCTAAATGGCGCCGAACGTCTTTGGGACCGAATCAACGGTTTACTTTTATTTTTGAGAATCGAAAAGGAAAGGAACGTCTTTAAAACTCTTTCTCTCAAAGAAATTTTAGAAGAAAGTCTTATATCGCTCGAAGAAAACTTGGTAAAGGCCGGGATAACGGTGAACGTCGAAGGGGATTTTCCGAAAATCATAGGAAATCCTTTTCTTTTAAAAGAACTTTTTTCGAATCTCGTTACAAATTCGATCCAATTCAGAAACACAAACGTCGCCTGCAAACTTTTCGTTTCCTATTTTGAAGAATCTAAATTTCACCTAATCCTCGTTAGAGACAACGGGATCGGAGTCGATCATTCGGAAAAAAATTATTTTATAGATATATTCAAAAAATATAATGTATCGTCCGGCCCGGGAACCGGTTTGTTTTTTTGTAAAAGGATCGCGGAACTTCACGGAGGAAGTCTGGAAATAGAAACAGATCGGACTTCCGGTTTCGGAGTGATCGTTCGTTTTCCTCGTGAGTTTAAATTAGAACAATTATAGATAAATAGAGAGTTTCCTTCCTATGTTTAAAGATACTTTTTCAGTCCTTCTGATCGAAGATTCGAACGCGGACTACAGATTGATTCAGGAGTATCTGGGTGAATCTCAGAGTCCTTCCTTTCGGGTAAGTCGTAGCGCGGATTTTTCGGCGGGATTAAATATCATCTCCAACGAAAGACCCGATTTGGTGATGTTGGATCTTTCACTTCCCGATCGTGCCGGTTTGGATGCGTTATCCGAAATCAAAAGTAAATTCCCTCAGATTCCGGTAATCATTTGTAGCGGCGCGGAAGACAAAGAGATTACGGTGAACGCCCTTCAGATCGGAGCGCAGGATTACGTTTATAAAGGCAAGTTCGATTCTTATTCCTTGAGCCGTTCTCTCGTTTTCGCTTATGAAAGAAACCGTCTCGCCTTGGAACTCGAAAAGAAAAACGTTTTCGAACAGGAAAACGAGGAAAGATATCGTTTGTTTTTCCAATACAATCCTCATCCCGCTTTTTTATTCGAACACGATTCTTTAGAGATTTTGGAAGTGAACCGGGCCGTTCTGGAAAAATACGGATACAATGAGAAAGATTTGATCGGAAAGTCGATTTTGCAAATTTTCGAGCCGTCCGATTTTGAAAAAGTAAAACAAGAAATTATTTCCTTCACGTTCGGAGTCAACCGCGCGTCCTCGTTTATCCACAAAAAAAGGCAAGGGGAAGAATTGATCGCGGACACCACGATCTACAAGTTCCGTTATCGAAATCAGGTTCTGGATTTGGCGGTTGTCACCGACGTTACCGAAATGGTTCGTAATCGGGAATCCATTCTGGCTACGTTGGCGGAAAAGGACACTTTGATTCAGGAAATTCATCATAGGGTTAAAAACAATATGCAGATTATGGTTTCTCTTTTGAATCTGCAAGCGGACAACGCGATGTCCAGAGATCTCACCGCAAAGGAACTTTACGGTTTGCTAAAGGATACGGAAAGCAGAGTGTTTTCCATGTCTTTGGTTCATAACGAACTTTATAAGTCCGGCGACCTTTCGCATGTGGATTTCCATAGTTACCTCAACATGCTTTTGGAAAATCTTTGGAATTTATACGGAGTGGGTCGAAGGATCAAACATTCGGTCGAAGCCCGAGGTTTAATCTTAAGTATGAATACTGCAATTTCACTCGGCCTTATCATATGCGAACTCGTTACAAACGCGATCAAACACGCGTTTCCGAACGGAAACAAAGGCACGTTACGCATCCTTGCTCGCTGCGAATCGGGGACCGTGATCGTAACGATCGAAGACAATGGGAAAGGAATTCCGAAAAAATTTGCGAATATGAGTCACGATACTCTTGGATTGCAGCTTGTCACCATTCTGACCAAACAAATCCAAGGAAAGTTGAAATTGGAGGTTTTAAATCCGGGAACCAGGTTCGAAGTCCGGTTCCCGGAACAAAAGTGAAATCCGCTACGAACTAGGTTCTTATATTTTTTTTCCACAACCCTTCATGGAAGGGTCGTACGGATTTTGTACCTTATCTCCGGAAGCGATCCATTTCTTTTTTACCATCGGGCAGTAAAAAACGTGAAACCCGGTAGATTCGTCTTTTTGAATATACTCCGTTAAGGTTTCCGAAAGTTCCGCGTAGGCTTCCAGCTTAGCTTTTTCATCGGCTGCGTTTTTGAGTTTCTCAGCCGCTTTTAGAGCGGGTGCAAGGGAAGGGTCGCGGGCCGTTTCCTGTTGTAAGGAAGCGATCAACGGTTCTACAACCGTTTCTTTTCCGTTTAAAAAAGATTGATGGATCCGATTCAATTCGGACAAAATCTTAGGTCTTGTGGGAAGAATCGATTTTATCGACTTTGCCTCCAAAAAACCGGTTAGAACCAAACCAAAAAAAGCGAATATTATCATTTTCTGTTTCATTTGACTTTTCCGTTTAAACGACTTTTTTCAGTTCGACGATACACTCTTTACAACTGTCCGCACAGTTTTTGCAGATTTCATGGTGGGATTCATGAATTCTACATTCCTTTTCGCAGACCTCGCAAGCCTTGATACAAGTCGCCGCGACTTCTTTGGCATAAGGGGAATTGGAAGATCCCAGACTTACAAAAGCTTTGCAGAGAGCCAACGTATCTTTTGACGTTTTTAGACAGTCCGCGAGCATCGTATCCCCCGAGGAAAGATTTTCATCGCAGTGTGCGACACAAATCTCCGCGTTTAAGGCGCATTTGGACGCAGCATCGAGGATTTTTCGATCCACTCTTTGAGAAGTGTTTTTCTCGGGTTTTTTCGAAGATTTAGGCTCGGGTCCTTTCGCTAAAAGCGAGCCCGTGGATGCCAATGCGAGCAGAGCCGCCGATTGAGTGATTAATTCTTTTCTAGTTAACATACAATATTCCTTAATTCTAAAGTTTAAAACGATTTTAATGGGAAATGAAACGGGAAGGAAGTCGAATCAGATCAGTAGTCTGACGGAAGAGATGGATAAAAGAACGAATTTGTAAGCGTTGCCATTCGGATTCGGATCCTTCGCGTTTCTTGGGAAGAAAGGAATTCCAGGCGCGAAATGCAAAGTATTCTGAAAAACGGTAAGAATCGAAAAATAATTTCTTTCCAGTTCGGGGGTTTTAGGATGAACGGATTCGGGAGAAAAAAGTAAGTTGCAGGAAGAGCAGGTAGAAACCGTATCGTTTGTCTTTTCTGTTTGATGACAGTGAGAAACGTCTCTTTTTGCCGTTTGATCGTATACTTCAAACGCCGGACAATGATTTCCGGAAAGCATCACGGTAAAACAAAAAAGAGCCGCGGTCAAACCGATCGTACCTAAAAAAGCCGCGCAACGTTTTGTCTTTTGACTCATCTTGTCCCTTAGACTTCGGAAATCAAGGGATGAGGCAAGAAGTTTTTAAAAAATCGTTTGATTTCATTGATAATAAAAGAAAGTTTTGTGGTCGGCTCGCCGCTTTGAAAAACCGAGGAGAAAATCCGTGATGAATTCCATTCTTATTTTAGACGATGCACAGGAGAATTGTATGTTGATGCAAGGTATCCTGAGAAAGTCGGGATACAAGAATACTTATACGAGTCAGTCTCCGGACGAAGTCATCGGTTGGTTGAGTTTAAAAAGCCAAGATCCTCCTCAAAAAGAATGTTCTTTGATTCTATTGGACATTCTTCTTCCCGGAATTACCGGACTTGAAATTCTAGAATTGATCCGTGAAAAGGAAGAATTAAAGGATATACCGGTCATCATGATCACCGCGTTGAAAGAATCGAACGTCTTACAAAAGGCGTTTGATTCGGGTGCGATCGATTACGTTGTAAAACCCTTTGATGCGAACGAACTTTTGGCGAGGGTCCGTTCCGCTCTTCGTCTTTTTGAAGAGATGACTCGAAGAAAGGAAAGAGAGAAGGAGCTGGAAAAGTTGACCGATCAGCTTCAGGAAGTGAACGCCTATCTCGTTGCGATTTCGAGAACGGATTCTCTTACGGGACTTTATAATCGACGGTACTTCGACGAAATTTTGGCGACGGAGTGGAAACGTTGTTGGAGGACCGGAGCGGGTATTGCGCTAATCATGTTGGACATCGATCATTTTAAACTTTATAACGATACTTATGGGCATCAAGGCGGGGATCAATGTCTGAAACAAGTGGCTACGGCGATCCGGGATTGTGCCAGAAGAGCGGGTGACGTAGCCGCAAGATACGGCGGAGAAGAATTTGCGGTGATTCTTCCCGATACGAACGAGTCTACCGCGGTTGTAGTGAGTCGGAATATTTTGGAGAATCTGGAAAGACTGGCGATTCCTCACTCCGCTTCGAAAACCGCTCCGATCGTAACGGTCAGTATCGGTATGGCGACTCTCAATCCGAGTCCGGAAAATTCCATTCCTGAATTGATCGAAAGGGCGGACAAAGCCCTTTATTTGGCTAAGGAAGAAGGAAGAAATTGTCTTCGATTTTATCCTCAGGGAGATTGAAACAATTTCGTCGTTTTCAAAAAAATTGAAATCGGAACTTTCTGTTTCTCTTTTTCGCCCGCATCTTTTTCAAATTTCCTTTTTTTGCAACTTTTAAAAATAGGTTCTTACTTTTTCAGGGACAACTCACTAAAAACTCTTTCGAAAATAGTGAAAGCCGGTTTCAAAAACGGCGATTTCGTTTTAACGAGATCTTATTTTTATGCGTCCTACAAACGATCCCGCCTAAAAAAACGTTTTTGTGCGAAAGAACGTAAAAAGTCAACTCGGAGCAATCCATAAAAACTGAATATCATTTACGTTCGTTCCCGTCGGTCCGGTAAAAACCAAAGAGTCGACTTGTTTTAAAACTTCGTAAGAACGATGGGTTTTGAGGGCCGTATCCGCGTCGGTCGTTTCTGAAATTTTTCCCCAAGTGGTTCCGTCCACGATCGCACCGGCCGCGTCGGTCGGCCCGTCGCTTCCGTCCGTCGCAAGGGAGAATAACGTAATTCCTTTACAACCCGAGATTTGTTTGGCGAAGGCGAGTGAGAGTTCCTGGTTTCTGCCGCCCTTTCCGGAACCGTCGTGTGTCACCGTCGTTTCTCCGCCGCATAAAATGAGAAGGGGAGACTTCGTTGTTCTGATTTTTTCCTTTGCGATTGATCCCAAAAAGAAACCGGCTTCCTTTGCCTCGCAATTTAAGGAAGAAGTCAAAAACAAAACCGGAATATTCAAATTTTTGCATTCTTTTTCAACGGATTCCAGAGCCAATGTAATGTTTCCGATACAATAAACCGCGTTTCTTTCGGGATCGATTTTGACGGAATTTTTCGTTCGATCGATTTTTTCTTGAGAGCCGAAGTCCGCCTCGTGTTTGGGAGGTTTAACGGGTTGCGTTTGATCTTGTGGGACGGAATCTATCCCGTGTTTTGCGGATTGAGATTGGTCTAATAATACGGTTTTGATATCCGGTTTTACGGATTTTGCGGCGAGTTCCGTTTTTTCTCTCAGAACGGTTTCGATTTTTGGATTCGGAAGTAAATCATACTGTTTGAATATTCTAAAAATTGTATCCTTATCGATTGTGGCCGGAATCGTAGGTCCCGAGGCTACTTTGGAAAGATCGTCTCCGATTACGTCCGAGAGAATCAAAGTGATCGATCGGGAAGGAAGAATTTTTGAAAGTAAACCGCCGCCTTTGATCTCCGACAAAAGGATTCGGATCGTGTTGACGTCCCGAATGTCGGCGCCGCTCGCGAGGAGTTTGGAATTCCATACGATCAAATCTTCCAGATCCAAACCGGCAGCCGGAACTTCCATCAATGCGGAACCTCCTCCCGAAAGAAGAATCAAAACGGTATCTTCGGGTTCTAAACGCGAGCAGAGTTCGAAAATTTTCATTCCCCCTAAGATACTGTTTGTATCGGGGATAGGATGACCAGCTTCTAAGATTTCCAAGGGCGGAAATTTCTTTCCGGAACTGTGTCCGTATTTGGTGAGAATCATTCCTCCGAAAATCCGGGATTGTACGATTTCGTAAGCGGCGCTTCCCATTTCTTCCGCGGCTTTTCCGATGGAAAGGAGAAGGATTCTCCCGGAAAGTTTTTGTTCCAAAAGAAACTTACGAACGGCCGCTGCGGGCAAAGAACTTCGAATTGCGATTCTCCCTAGATGAAATAAAATCGATTCAGGAGAATGGAAATCTATATTCTCGTTTTGTAAAAAGGAGAGCTGTGGCATCGGATTCCAAAGAAGATTATAATCTTAAAAAAAGAAACGTTTTTATGATGGGTCGCTCTCTTTCTTTGCTTTCGCAAAGAGCCACTCGCAACGCTCTGCTGCTCGTTGGCTATCTCGCTTCCTCCTATGTTCCTTGTGTCAAGCCCCTCCGCTATTTTTTTTACATAAGACCATATTGAGCTAATTTCCGATTCAGAACATTTTCGGGCATAGAGTCGAAGAGTTGCCCTGTTCGAATCATAGAAAAAAGAACTTCGATCATTTTACGTGAAGTAGCAATGATCGATTTCTTTGCTTCCTTTTTAGCATATAACCTTTCGTAGAACTCTTTAATCTTACCGCCATGCTGACAACGGACCAGACTCCAGGCTGCTTGAACAATCACTCTTCGGATCGAATGACAACCGCGGGAAACAATTCTACCATATCGAACCGTATCTCCTGAGATGTCAACTCTGGGAACTAAACCAGCGTAGTAGGCGGCTTGTTTACCGGAAGAGAATCTTTTGCAGTCCCCCATGTAACATCCTAGGTGTCAGAATACTAGGTGTCCCGATACCAGGCATGGACATGATCGTTTGAACGTAGACCTGATTGATTTTCAGAGCGCCTTTAATATCT
>NZ_AOHC02000008.1 GCF_000332415.1 Leptospira weilii serovar Ranarum str. ICFT | reverse complement strand
GAGTTTAGCTATCTTAAGAGAATCTTCTTTATCAGTCTTTTTCAAAGATTGATAAATTGTTGCTAAGTCTCCGGGATTCAAAACAATTACTTGAACTCCTTTGTTTAGTATTGATTTTGCAACACCTAGTATATTGAGATCCTGCTTCCAGGCCTACGATATCGTTCGACGTTAACCATTTTAATAAATTGTTAATTCCGCTTTCCGTTGTGCTGAATTGTCGACGTTCGAGCGAGTTCTCCGAATTGATTCGAACTACCTCTAAACTTTTTTTACCACAATCAATTCCTACATACTTGACTTCTTGACTGTTCATTTCTTTTCTCCTAAAATGACAGAGGCGGAAGGTCTTAACAAAGCCGGGTGATATCACCAGCACTCCTATTCGCGGTCGACTTTGTTTAAGCCGCCACACTTTGGTTTGCGGTGGCCGATTTAGATTCATCTATGGGTCGGGGTCTAAACCCCAAGGGAGCGATCAATCTGCCACCGGCCTTCTTGACTCCGTCGAATCAAGAATATCACACTTCGAACTGCCTTACGTCCAAGAATCATACTAATCTATGGGTCGCTCTATGGGTCGCTCTCTTTCTTTGCTTTCGCAAAGAGCCACTCGCAACGCTCTGCTGCTCGTTGGCTATCTCGCTTCCTATGGGTCGCTCGATATAATTTTCTTTGACATTTGATTTTGAAAAACGAATGTAGTCCCGCGCGAAAACGCTAACGTTACGTTCACAAAACGAGATTGTTATATCAGGAGCTTTCATGTCCGAAATCAAAACCTCCACCTTAAAAAACGGAGAAAGAGAATACAAATACCTGAGTCTGGGTCAGGGAAAGAATCTGATCTTTTTCTTTCACGGATTTCCGGACGACGCGGGTTCGATGAAGGAACTGATGCAAATTTTTTCCGAAAAGGATTTTACGTGCGTGGCTCCTTACATGAGAGGATATACACCCGGTTCCAATGTTCCCTTTTCCACCACGGTCAGTATCGCGGAACTCGCGGGGGATTTGAAGTTCATCGTAGAATCCCTAAAATCCAAACACGATCCGAAAACCACCGTGATCGTAGGTCACGATTGGGGAGCGATCGCTTCTTATGCGTTCGCGAATCTTTCACCGGGAACGATCGACACGTTAGTCGCTCTTTCGGCTCCTCCGATTCCTACGTATTTAAAGAATTTATGGATGTATCCGTCTCAGATCGTTCGAAGCTGGTACATTCTATTCTTTCAACTTCGCTCCGGAATTCCCGAATCGGCATTGCTGAAAAACGAACTTTTACGGAGGCTTTGGGAGGATTGGAGTCCCGGTTGGAAAATTCCGGAGGATCGTTTTCGGGAAGTTTCGGAAAATCTAAAAGTTCACGAACATATTACGACGGCCCTCGGTTATTACAGAGGTTTGTTGACTCCGGGAAATTGGGCCCTTTGGAATTCGAGCAGGGAATTGGTTTTTCACAAGATTTCCGTTCCGGCGCTCGTGCTGGCGGGAGAGAAGGACGAATGTATTTCTACTTCCGTATACAAAGGACTCGAGTCCGAGTTTTATTCCAGAGTTTCTTTTAAGATAATCGGAAAGGTCGGGCATTTTTTGCCCTTAGAAGCGCCGGTTCAGGTCGCCAAGGAAATATTCTCTTTTTTGAAATTATAATTTTAGAATGTACTAAAAAGCGTTTTGATGAAATACTGAATTTCGTTTCGAAAAAGGGTAATAAAACTCTTGCTACTCGGTCGCATAAAAATAATACCCTGAAGAGTTTGTTTCAATCATTAGAATGCGAAGCCTTCTTCAAAAAAACTAACAATTCCGGTTCAGACGCAATTTTTGAGAACTATGCAAAATCGGCCGTTAGGGGGAGCGTTGTAGGAGTTTCCTGAAACGCGATCCATAGAGAGCCATAACTTTTCCCACAAATTGAGAAGGATTTTCGAATCATGGAAACCTCTAAAAACTTCCGTTTCGATATTTGGATAGGCGCAAAACTCTGTTATAAAGTATTCTAGAATATAGATTTTTCAAAAAATGCGGGTTTTTAGAGGTTCTCAGAACTCACGTTAAAATAACGTGAGTTCGGTATAACAAATGCGAAAGCGATTGTAGTGGAAATTCCGAAGGAATTGGAACATTATGTTGCGACCGCAGGCAGCAACATTGAGTTCAAGCGCGGTCGCGAGCTATTTTAACTATGAGATTCGCGAGCTGCGGAGCGACCCGTCGGGAGCGAACGCATTGAGTTTCTTATTCGCCCAAATTTTCTTACATCGAACTCACGTTAAAATACAAAAGTTTTGCAAACTCCTCAATAAAACGACATAAAACCAAGATGTGCCCGGTCAAGGTTGCGGGAGTTCCCACAATTTGATGTCGGGGTTAAAATTTCTCCGATTTTATCCATAAAGGCACAGAGTTTAACCGTTTTCTGAAAATACTTGTGCTAATTTTTAAATCTCTCTTAAAAGCGGCTTCTCTTTCGCCGAAAATGGAACGATGAAATTTATAGAAGGATCAAACGAATTTGTCCACCCGTGAATTTTAGGCCAAAGATACGAAAAATTCAGAAATCGTAGATAAAATGAAAAAAAGGAAGAATTCGACTGTTTTGTTTAGAAAAGTAGAATTGCTAAATACAAACAACCCATGTTGTTTTATTGTTGCGCTGCACAACAATCCATGGGAAAATACAATGGGACAAAATAATGTTCTTTTCTCCTCAGAAGGGGGTGATAAATGCTCGAAAAAATGATCGAAGATTTCAAAGATTCAGTGAAGGAATCCGTAAAATCGGTTCGCATTCCTTTGGAAGTTCACAGCAAAACCGGAAATTATTCCGCCGAAATCGGAGGTTGGGAAGGTACGTCCATGAGTCTCAATCTCGAACGTTTTAACTCGGATTTTATCGGAGAACCCGCGACTTTGGAAGTTCGAATTCCGTTTTGGAAAGATCCGATTTTATTACACGGGACGATTACCGAAAATAAAATCGTTCGCTCCAAATCCCAGGAACGAATGACGGATAACGTGCTTTTGTTCGAATCCGACGCGATCGGATTGATTAAGAAATTTCTTCCTAAGTTTTCGGTCGATCTCAAGGACTGGAAAATTCCAGAGTTTCCCAAAAAGGCGGTTTGAGTGTTTGGGTTCGATTTTTTTCTTACAAATTTTTTCGCGCCTTTTTTAGATCGATTTCACGTTAGTTTGATCTCGAACTCAAGAGGTGCGTGATCCGAAAGGGGTTTGTCCCTGTAGATGGACTGGCTCTTTACGTTTTTCTTCAATGCTTCCGTAACCAAAAAATAGTCGATTCTCCATCCCTTGTTTTTGGCGCGGGCTCCGGCACGAAAGGTCCACCAAGAATATTCCTGTTTATCCGGATAGAGATAACGAAACGTATCCACCCAACCCTGATTTAAAAATGCGCTCAACCATTCTCTTTCTTCGGGTAAAAATCCGCTGTTCTTTGCGTTTCCTTTCGGATCGTGAATGTCCTGCGGAGTGTGCGCGATGTTTACGTCTCCGCATACGATGATATTGGGTTGTTTCTTTTTTCTTTTAGAGGCTTCTTTTTGAAAAAGATCCAGGAACTTCATCTTTGCGGCTTGGCGCACGTCACCCGTGGTTCCGGAAGGAAAGTATAAGTTCCAGAGCGCAAAGTTCGAATATTCCAAATAGATACTTCTTCCTTCCTTGTCAAAAAAAGAATCCCCGATTCCGATCGTGATTTTCTGCGGCGGTTTTTTATAAAGAACGGCGACTCCGCTGTAGCCCTTCTTTTCCGCGCTGTGAAACACGGGAGTATAACCGCCTTCTTCCCAGAGAGAAGGAGAAACCTGATCTTGCATCGCTTTGGTTTCTTGAAAACAGATAAAGTCCGGTTTTGTTTCTCGGATATAATCGCCAAGTCCTTTTTCGAATGAAGAACGAATTCCGTTGCAATTGAGAGAAATGAGTTTCATAACAAGGCGTAAATTGAACGAATTCTTCTTCCGAGCAATTGTTTTTTGAATAAATTTCAGATGCAGGAACAGTTCTTTCGGAAATTCTGGTTTTTCGATGGCGATACAAATTCTGCAAGTCGATCTAAAAAGTCGGTCGGTTTTGGACCCGGTTTTAAAACGCGCCAGAGAGGATTTGAGTTCCACTTTGGATCTCGTAAAACCGATCCTTGAGGACGTAAAACATCGGGGGGACGCCGCTCTCCGGGAATACACTCGGAAGTTCGACGCAGTCGTCCCGGATTCCTTCGTTGTCGATCTTTCTCGGTCGAACCCGAAAATCGATTCTTCTCTGGAGATCGCGCTTGGTAAGGCCGCGGAAAATATCGAAGCCTTTCATCGGATTCAAATTCCTGAAGATAAGGAAATTCTAATACACGGCAATCGTCTCGGGATTCGCCATACTCCCGTGGAATCCGTTTCCGTGTATGCTCCCGGTGGAAAGGCGTTATATCCTTCCACGATTCTCATGGGAGTGATTCCCGCAAAACTCGCGGGTGTGAAAAACATTCAGATCGTCACTCCTCCGCAACAAGGAGCGTTGCCGGACGGACTTGTGGCCGCGGCAAAGATCGCGGGTGCGGATAGAATCATCCTCGCGGGGGGAGCGCAGGGAATCGCCGCCGTTTCTTACGGAACCGAAAGTATTCCTTCTTCCGAATTTGTGATCGGTCCCGGAAATAAGTTTGTGACCGCGGCCAAAGTTTATTTAAGCGGTCAAGGTGTGATCGGGATCGACAGCCCCGCGGGTCCGAGCGAGGTTTTAGTCATCGCGGACGACTGTGCGAATCCTGTGTGGGTCGCTGCGGATCTTTTATCGCAAGCGGAACACGGGGAAGATTCGGTTGCGATCCTTTGTACGGATTCTTTGTCGTTTGCCGAAAAAGTCCGTGCGGAAGTGGAGAAGGCGCTTCTGGAAAGGCCCAAACGCGGCGAGATGAAACGAAAATCCATCGAAGACCACGGAAGAATATTCGTTTTTCCTAATTTAGAGGAATGTTTTGCGTTTTCCGACCTGTTTGCCCCGGAACATTTGGAGATTCAGACGAAGAATTATAAAGAAGACTTAAAAAAAATCAAACACGCGGGTTCCGTCTTTTTGGGAAATTATTCTCCCGTTGCGATGGGCGATTATATCAGCGGGACCAATCATATCCTCCCGACCGCGGGGGCTGCGAGAATTTATTCCTCCTTGGGCGTTTCCACGTTTTTAAAACGGGTCACTTGGCAGGAGGTTTCCAAAGAATCCCTTGCGGATTTGTATCCTCACGTCAAGGTTCTTTCCGAGTTCGAAGGTCTTGACGAAGAACACGGAACCTCCGTGAAAATTAGAACTTAACCGGATTTGAATATTATGATTGTCTGTAGAACTCCAGAAGAGGTTTCCGTCCAGGTTCGTAAGTGGAAGTCCGAGGGTAAAAAAGTGGGTTTTGTTCCCACGATGGGTTATCTTCACGAAGGTCACGCGGCCTTGTTCGATCAATCCGTTTCCAAAACGGATAGAACCGTTGTATCCATTTTCGTAAATCCGGCTCAGTTCAACGATCCGGAAGATTATACGAAGTATCCGGTCGATACGGAAGGGGATCTCGAAATCTGCGAATCTAAAAACGTGGATCTTGTTTTTTTACCCGATAAGGACGCGATGTATCCGGGCGGAATTCCGGATGTAATATTACAAATTCCTCATTTAATGAAAAACTTATGCGCCGTTTCCAGGCCCGGGCATTTTGAAGGTGTACTTCTCGTGATTTCGAGGCTCTTTCATTTTGTGGAACCGAACCTTGCGTTTTTCGGTAAAAAAGATTATCAACAATACCTTCTTATCCGGGAGTTTTGTAAAACTCTTGCGTTTCCGGTGGAAGTTGTCGGTTGTGAAACGATTCGTTCTGAAAAAGGACTCGCCCTCAGTTCGCGTAACGCTCGGTTGAGCGAGGACGAAAAGGAAGAATCTCTTTTGGTTTCCAGAGCGCTCAGACTCGGGGAAACTCAGATTCTTTCCGGAATCAAAGATTTGGTTCTGGTTCGGGACATTATGAAAGACGTCCTGGATTCCTCCTCTAAGATTCGTTTGGATTATTTAGAAATTTTGAATGCGGATACTTTGGAAGTTTTGGAAACTCCGAAAGGAAACATTCTTCTGGCGGTGGCCGTTTTTATCGGTCCCGTGCGTTTGATAGACAACCTGACCTTGAGCGCGGTCTTCGTATGAAAGATCTTTTACAGATCATCGGAAAAGAACTGTTTTCTCAGTTCGAACCGGATTCTCGTCCGAAAAAGAATCCGGCTTCTATGGCAAATTCCACTTTGAAAACAAAGGGAACTTCCAAAAAAGAGCGGAAAACTTCCCTCGATGACAAAGGTTCGTCTTCCGCAAAACTCGGCTCCTTGAAAACGACGGAGAATTTTCCTTCCGCGAAGTCGGGTTCTTCCGAAACCGATGAAAATTCATCCGTAAATTTGTCCGTTACGGGTAACGTGTATTCGGTAATTTCCGGAAGTCATTCCATATTAGCTTCTTCTTTATTTCAAAAATTGAATCAAACGATCGTGGTCGTTTCGGAAAACAACACCGCCGCGGAATTTTTATACAGAGAATCCTTGAGTTTTCTTCCCGCTTCCGATCTGATCTATTTTCCGGGTCAGGAAGTTCTTCCTTACGAATACTTACGTTATCCCGCGGAGATGAAACGGGAAAGGATCAAGGCGATCGCAAAAATTTTAAGCGGAGAACCGGCTCTCATCTTTACGTCCGTCGCGGGTTTTTTAAAAACCCTTCCTCCGATTCGAACGATGCAGGGAAGGGCGATCACTTTGGAAAAAGGAAAAGAGATCGATCTGGAAAGTCTGCTCGTTCAATTGATCGACCTAGGTTACAAACGCGCGGACGTTTGCGAAACCTTCGGAGAATTCAGTCTCAAGGGAGGAATCCTGGACATTTATTCTTCGTATTCCGCAGAACCCGTGCGGATCGATCTTTTCGGAGAAGAGATCGAATCGATCCGTACCTTCGATTCCGACAGTCAGAGATCGATGGCCGATCTGAACAAGGCGGTTATCCTTCCCGCGGACGAGTACGTTCTTTCGGACGAACAAAAAAAAGAATATCAGAATATTCTAAAGTCTGCGGATTCGTCCTTACATCTTCCCGAAATTCCGGAAATCGGATACGGAATTTATTACGAAGAACTCGTTCCTTTGGTGCGGGAAAATCACGGAATCCTTTCTTATTTTCCCGAACCTCCGGTTTTACTTTTTCCGTCCCCCAACGACGTTAAGGAAAGAATACTCCATCTCGAACGAGAATACGTTTCCCTTTTTCAAAAACGTTCCGGGGAAATTCTCTGCGCCCCTCCCGAAAAACTTTTGTCCTTCGGAGAGGAACATAGGGTTCTTTTCGAATCGATCGGTCTTTCCTTTGTAGGGCTTCCTCCTCGAAACGAAAACGATCTCGTTTCCTTTTTAAAGGAAGCTCCCGCGTTTAAGGGTAAGATCCGGGAAGTCCGCGAAAAAATCGCGGAGTTAAGAACGGAAGGAGGTTGGAAGATCGTTTTGACTTCCTCCTTTGAGGCTCAGACGAAAAGACTCCAGGGCCTTTTTGAAAAGGAAGGAATCGTTTTGTTAAACGAAGACTCGACGGAGCCAATGCCCTTTCATCTGGGTAAACACAAAAAAGACGCCTTCCTCGTTTTATCCGAACTCAGAAACGGATTTATATTCGAAAATCAGAAAATTCTAATTCTTTCCGAAAACGATATTTTCGGAAGGGAATACAAACGTAAAACCCGTTTTAAAAAACAAAACAGCAAGGCCCTCCAGAGTTTTATCGATTTAAAAGAAGGGGACCACGTCGTTCACATCCACCACGGAGTCGGTAAGTTTTTAAAAATAGAAAGGACGAGCGCCGGCGGCAAAGAAAGGGACTTTCTGAAATTGGAATATGCGGGCGGAGATTCTTTGTTCGTTCCTTTGGATCAGATCTCCTTGGTTCAGAGATATATCGGCGGCACCGAGTCCCCTCGTCTGGACAGTCTCGGAAAAAGTACTTGGAAAAAGACCAAGGACCGGGTTCAAAAAGCCGTTGAGGCTCTCGCGGAAGATTTGGTTCAGATGTATTCCAACCGACTTAAGTTGCAAGGATACGCGTTTCCTCCGGACACAATTTATCAGGAAGAATTCGAAGCGGAATTCGAATACGAGGAAACTCCCGATCAGATCGACGCGATCGAGGCCGTGAAAAAAGATCTGGAATCTCCGAGACCGATGGATCGTCTCGTCTGCGGAGACGTGGGTTACGGAAAAACCGAAATCGCGATCCGTGCGGCGTTTAAGGTTGCGATGGCGGGACGTCAGATTATGATGCTCGCTCCGACGACGATTTTAGCATTACAACATTATAATACGTTTAAGAATCGTTTTGAGAATTATCCGGTTCGTGTGGAACTCGTTTCCAGATTCAAAACTCCGACGGAAATTCGGGACATCTTGGCGGATTTTACCGCGGGCAAGGTGGACATGGTCATCGGAACACACGCCATTCTTTCCCCCAAACTCAAACCGAAAAATCTGGGTCTTCTCATCATCGACGAAGAACAGAGATTCGGAGTGAATCATAAGGAAGCGATCAAGAAGTTTAAAAATCTCGTGGACGTTTTGACTCTGACCGCGACTCCGATTCCGAGAACTCTTCATATGGCTCTGACCGGAATCCGGGAACTTTCCATCATCGCCACTCCGCCTAAGAACCGTCAGTCGGTCGAAACTTACGTTCTGGAAGAGGACGAGGATTTGATCGCCGACGCGATCCGCAACGAGATCCAAAGGGACGGTCAGGTTTTTTATCTTTACAATCGAGTGGAAACCATCGAACAGGAAACCAAACATCTGAGTGAAATCGTACCCGAAGTTTCCATCGGAATTTTACACGGACGGATGACGGAAGATGAAATCGAAGAAACTCTTTTGGACTTTTACAACCGTAAATACGATATTTTGGTCACGACCACGATCATCGAATCCGGCATCGATATGCCGAACGTGAACACGCTTTTTGTAAAACGTGCGGATCTTTTCGGTCTTTCTCAGTTGTATCAGATTCGGGGAAGGGTGGGCAGAAGCGATAGAAAGGCGTTTGCGTATATGCTCCTTCCGAAGGATCGAGTTGTGACCGAACAAGCCGAAAAAAGACTGAATACGATCTACGAATATCAGGAGTTGGGTTCCGGTTTTAAGGTGGCGATGCGGGATCTTGAAATTCGAGGCGCGGGAAATCTGCTCGGAAAGGAACAATCCGGAGACATCATGGAAGTGGGATTCGATCTGTATGTTCGAATGCTCGAAGAAGCGATCGCAAGAATCAAGGGAGAAGAAGTCGCCGTAGAAGTGCGAACCTCCGTGACTTTGAATACCAACTTTTTCATTCCGGAAACTTACATCGCGGATACAAGGCAGAAAATAGAATTCTACAAAAAGTTCGAAGGCGCCAGAGATCTGGAAGAGATCGAAGAGGTTTGTAGAGAAATGGTGGATCGTTTCGGAGAACCTCCGGAGGATACGAGAACTTTTATTCTTTTGGAAAAGATTCGAACTCTTGCATCCAATCTCGGTTTCGAATCCGTAGCCGAAATGAAGGATGAAATTAAAATGAAATCCGGTTTATATTTTAAAGGAGACCCTACGAAAATCATTCAACTAATCTCTGTTAAGACGGGACTGACTCTGAATCCGAAAGAACCGAATGTGTTGATTTTTCAAACGGGAAAAAAATCGGAGAAGGAAAAGTTGGATACTTTGATCTTTCTTCTTTCGTCAATGTTACCTTCCAAAAAAGTATAGACGATACAACCCCGAATCCTATCCTATGCAACAGGAACCCTAAGTCCGATGAAAAAAAACAGTATTCTCTTTTTTATTGCTCTTTTCACCGCTTTTTTTGCGAGTTGTGGAGATAACTCCGAAGTGATCGAAACTCTGGACGGAAACAAGATCACTGTTAACACTTTTGAAGATACGTATAACGTAGCCATCGACGCGATGAGCCGCGTTCAAAATATCGAAAAAGAAAATCTTCTCGAATTCATTTCTAAAGATATCGCCGAAGTTCCCGAACAGATGAGAGCTTTGAACTACCAATTTCAAAAGAAAAATTTTTACGATCAGTACAGAGACATGATGATCACGACCATCGCGGCCGAAAAAGAAGGTTTCACAAAACGCGACGACATCAAAAAGATCCTGAAGTTTCAGGAGATGCAGATCGTCTCTCAGCTTTATGTGATGCACCTCGTAGAAAGTAAGATTAAAATTTCCGAGGAAGAAGCGATGGAAGAATGTCAGAAACTTCGTTCCAAGGAACCACAAATCAGTTCTCTTCCGATCGATCGTTGTATTCTTTTTGCGAGAGCGAAGTTGAAAAAAGACAAGTCGCAGGAAATTCTTCCCAAGGTTTTGGAAAGAATCAAAGAACAGGTTTCGATCAAACACAACGATAAGTTCGATCTGGATGCGTTTTTGAAGAAAAAAATCGGCGGCGAAACAACCGATAAAAAAGATCCCGCAGGAACCACTACAGCTCCTAAAACGGAAGCCCCGAAAACGACCGGGCAGTAATCTCCTTTGAATCCTTATCTGAACGCCTTTCTGAGAAGTATCATTGAGGCGATCACGGAATTTCTACCGGTGTCTTCCACGGGACACCTGTTCTTATTCAGTTCTTTCTTTCCTTTTAGCGGAGAGAATTTCGGAATTGCGTTCGACGATCTTTTCGATATCTTCATTCAAAGCGGCGCCATTCTTTCCGTTTTATTTTTGTATCGGGAAAAATTCGGATCGCAGATCGTTTCTTCCTTTCGGTACGTCACAAAACAAAACTCGGACCCGCAGGGGTATTATTTTTTACTTCAGATTGCGATCGGAGCCTTTCCGATTTTAGCCGCGGGTTTTGTTGCCAAGAAATTTTTGGATACGATTAAAATGAGACCGGATCTTTTGGATATCCTCGCGAGCGCTTGGATCTTCGGAGGAGTTCTCATCCTAGTCGCCGAATGGTTCTTTCATAAAAAACAAAACGGCTCCGAAAGAAAACCGGTGGGTTTTCAGGACGCCATCCTGATAGGGGTCTTTCAGTGTGTCGCATTAATTCCAGGAATTTCCAGATCGGCCGCGACGATCATTACCGCCCGCTTTTTAGGAAAGGATACGAAGAGCAGCGCGGAGTTCTCCTTCTTCCTGGCGGTGCCGGTTCTTTTGGCTGCGGGAATTTATAAATTGGTTAAGTATCGTTCCATTTTGAACGGAACTACGATTCCGGTTTTAGTCTTCGGATTTTTGATTTCGTTTTTTCTTTGTACTCTTGTCATTCGTTGGTTCTTACATTATCTACAAAAACATTCCTTCGGCTCTTTCGGGGTATACAGAATTTTACTGGGGGTCGGAGTTCTCGTTTTCACTAAATTTATTAGATGAAAATCCAATTCACGGGAATAACCTGAACCGGAATGTGTCTCCGCCTGATTCTGATCTTATCTTTCCTCTTATTGGGGATTCCTATCTTGGCGCAAACGGAAGAACAGATGTTGCGTTTGATTACGGGCGGAGCGGGCGGTTCCAGTCCTTCTTCTTCCGGGGACGATAAAAAACTCGCGATCCTCCGAGCCAAAAACAGGCTCCTCGGAAAATCCATCGATACTCTCCCCGATCGGGAAGTGGACGACCTTTTACTTTCTCTCGGTTTGACCCGAGACGGATCTCTTTTCAGCAAAAGAAAACGTCTGCGCGCCGCTTTGGAAGAATCGGTTCCAGTCGCGGTCGATCCGATGTCCCAACTTCCTCAAACAAAAAAGGCGCTTCCGATTTCGATCGAAAACGCGTCGGAAGGAGAACTCCTCCAAGTGGATAAGAATAAGTCCGGGGTTCTTGTTCTTCGGGGGAGGGTTCGTCTGAAACTTCGTTCGGGTTCTCTCGAAGCCGAAACGATCACCGTGGACAGCGAAAGACAGGAGATCTACGCGGAAGGCGGGATTATTTATAAGGACGGTCGAGCGATCGTGGAAGGGGATAAGTTCATCTACGATTTTCGTTTGGAAAAAGGGGTCGTCTATAACACGAAAGGAACCTTCTCTCCGGCCCACTTTATCGGAGAGAAACTCAAGAAACTCGACGACAAACGTTATGCGCTCGAGATGGGTTATTTTACGATCTGCAACGCGGAAAAACCGCATTATTCCTTTAAGGTAAACAGACTTTATATCTACGAAGATAAGACGGTAATGGCGACTAACGTTCGTTATCAGGTCGGAGGTACGACCGTTCTTTGGCTTCCGTTTCTTTATAACAGCAATTTAGGAAACGGATGGATTGCCCAGGCCGGTAAGAACAACACGCAGGGAATGTTTTTGCAGAGTTCGTATCAATGGTCTGCGATTCCTTCCTTCCCCTTGGCTCCGATGGGTTATAAGTTTCGGGCGGACTTTTACGAAAAAACGGGACAGGCGTTTCACATGGAGATGTGGAATCAAAGTCCCGCTATGAATTATCTGATCGATATCGGATACGCCAATCATAGAAACTATCAGACCACAACGGCCTATGAGGATCGTTTTCACAATTTCGGAGTTGGTACGACTACGGTCACCAATCAAGTGGACCGAGGCGCCCTTTTTTCCGCGAATCCGAACGCTCCTCTGAGAAATATCGGACCCGACACCGAACCTTGGTGGAAGGGTAGAATTCTTTTAAATTCTAAGATGAACAACACCGAAAAGGACGTTACCCGAAACATCAGCTTACAGTACGAAAATTATTCCGACAGGCTTTTCGAATACGAGTACGGAAACCGTTACGAACCGGCAAACACTTTACAATCTCTTTATACGGCTAGGAACGTTCGTATGGGTTTTGTTCGAAACACTTTGGAATGGAAGTTGGATTATTCCGAAAACAGAGGGGATCTTTCCATCAACGTAGGGATGAAACGAAATCTTCTGTATTACATTCTCAATCCCGCGGACAAGTCCGGATACTTTCCGACCGTGGACACGGTTCCTACGACTACGATCCGAAATTCCTCCGAAATCGGGAGGATTCCGTATTTCAACTCTTCGGTTTATTGGGACGTTTTTTTGACCAACGTGATTCTCAGATACTACGGAGTTCCGACCCGAGAGAACCTGAAGGTTCCTACTCTCGAAGGTTCCTTTCAAGATCCCTGGGGAAGTTATAAGGAGAACGTTTTTAGAACACAGTATTTTACCCAAGGCGAATCGGGCCTTAGGACCTCTCTGAATTTCGGAAGTTACGTTACCTTCACTCCGAACGCTTTTTTCGGAGCCAAAAAACAATCCGCTACGGTTCGAAACAACAGCGCGGTCACGGGTGTTACGGATAACTCGTTCACTTCTCTGGAACGGTTCCTCGCGAGAGAATCCTACGAATATTTGAGGACTTCCTCCAACTTAAGATTCGGAATTCCACTTCTATTTTTTAATACGACATACAGAAAAATGGAAGTTTATAAACCGGAACTACAAGATCCGGTTCTCGCCAAAACGAGACAACACGAGCTCGAAGTTTCTTTGGAAAGTTACGCTCTGGAAAATTTTGAAATGTCGATCCGAACCATACGGGACCTAAGAACCTTCTCTTCGGATTACAAACCTCAACCTACGGACTCGGAAAGATGGTATTTTACGATTGCGAGATTTTCGGGATACTTCGACTTTTTGGACGGATTCAGTCCGAAACGAGTCTCCTTGCTCGAAAAGAAAAGAAGTTTTTATTCCGGTTTATTCTTAAGCAACGATTACGTTCATCATACTCCCAAAGCAAAACCGCTTTACAACAGTTTGACAGCTTCTTACAAGATGGGTGGTTTTACTCTTCCTTTGATTCGTTTGATCCGAGAGTTGGAATTGGGTGGAACCTGGTATCACGTTTACAACAGTCCGATCTTGGACGGTTATCGCGTGTTCGTAAAAGCGAACGTAGATTTTACGAGATATTTGGGAATCGAAGCCGAACTCGATTCCAGAGTGAGCCAACCCTGGAGATATACAAATCAGGTCGGAAATACGTACGACACGTTCTATTCCGGAAACGATCCGACCACTTCCGTTTCCACCCTCAACTTGGATAGAACGTCTCTTCAAAGGGACTTACTCGACGGAACCGGAGTGAACGGGAACGGGGCGAAACAGAACACGGCGTTAAACATCAATCGTTTTATGGGAACGATCAAATACAACCTTCATACGGCAAACTTCAGACTCGGATACAGTATGGATCTGCGCGCGGTTCCCGGAGGAAGAACGGACGGACTCGTTTCCTTTTACGATCAATCGATATTTTTCTCGATCTCGATCACCGACTTTACTCTGGGCCAACAGGATTCTTCGGAGCTGACAAGAGTTCGTTTGTTTCGATTTAGAAAACGTCCTTTTCAAGCGGGGGACGCAACGGGAATTACTTCGGAGAACCCTTGATATGTTAAAGGAAAGAAACCAAACCTTCAAGCTGATATTCACAGGTTTAGATTTTGTGAATGCGTTATTCAGCGGGGCGCTCGCGTTTGTTTTCCGATTTTATATTCTCGACGAAAACGGAACGGATCGCCGTTACGTGGACGTGGAAAGTTATATCTTTTTGTTTTTACTTTTGGCGTTCTTTCAAGTCGTCGTGTTCATCGCGATCGATCTCTATCATCCCAGAAGAGGACTTTCGTTTATCGACGAATTCTTAACGATCGTAAGCGGTGTGTTTCTCAATCTAGTATTCGTACTCGCGGTTTTATTTTTCTTTAGAGGGGATTTGGGTAGCGAACGATTTTCGAGATACGTGATTCTTGCGTTTGCAACGATCAACACATTGACTTCGAGTTTCCTTCATTATACCGCGAGGATCGTGTTGCGAACCCTTCGTAAAAAGGGTTACAACCTAAGAAGTGTATTGGTCGTCGGAGTTTCCGAAACTTCGAAACGTTTCAACGACGCGGTCATCAAACACGGAATTTACGGTTATAAGATCTTAGGATTCGTTCAGACAAAAGCGGTAAAACCGATTCGTAAGGACATGAAAGTGATCGGTAAGATCGAAAAAATCTCTCGGATCTTGGAGGAAGAAAGACCGGACTTAGTCGTTTACACTCTCGAACCTTCCGAAGGAGATTATTTAAAAGAGGTTTTGGATGCTTGCGATCACGAAGGAATCGATCTCAAGATCGTTCCCGGATTTCAGGAATTCATCAAGGCTCGAGGAACACCTAGTATGATGGAAGGACTTCCCGTCATTTCGATCCGTAACATTCCGATCCGATTGGGTTACAACAAGTTCGTCAAAAGAATTTTCGATCTTACGTTTTCCCTTCTTTTCATTTTGTTTTTTTCTCCGTTTTATCTCGTGATGGCCTTGCTCGTAAAACTGACTTCACGCGGTCCCGTTTTTTATTATCAGGAAAGAGTGGGACTCGATAATAAAAAGTTTAAGATGATCAAGTTTAGAACGATGATCGTTCAGGTTAAGAGTCAGTCCGAAACGACATGGACGGTTCAAAACGATCCGAGAGTCACGAGTGTGGGGAAAATTCTCCGAAAACTTTCTTTGGACACCTAGTATACTCCTCAGTTTTTTAACGTTCTTTTCGGGGACATGTCCGTCGTAGGTCCGAGACCGGAACGTCCTCATTTTGTGGAAAAATTCAAAAACGATCATAGACATTATATGAGAAGACACGCGGTCAAAGCGGGAATTACGGGACTTGCTCAGATCAAAGGACTTCGGGGAGACACGTCGATCGAGGATCGGATCGCCGCGGACATCTATTATATCGAGAACTGGTCGCTCTGGTTTGATCTCAAGATTATTCTACTGACTCCGTTTAAAGGAATCATGGACAAAAACGCATACTAAAACAGTCTTGTCCCAAGGGGAGAATCATGAACCTGAACGAAGATTCTTTGCAAAAAATCGCGGAACTCTCGCGTTTGAAAATCCGTCCGGAGGAAAAAGAAGCCGCCTTGGCGGACTTTAACAAAATTTTGGAATACGTGGACCAAGTTAAGGGTCTGGACGTAAGTTCGATCGGAGAGGACGAGATTTATTTTCAACATGAAAATGCGATTCGTCCGGATCTGATAGGCAAACATCTTTCCCGCGAAGAAATCGAAAACCTTCGCCCCTTCTTTTCAAAACGGATATTTCGTCGTTCCTAAGGTGATCGAGACATGAACGAAATATTAAAAAAATCTTATACGGAACTCAAATCCTCCTTAGGCTCCGGAAAAATTTCCGCGACCGAACTCGCACAGACCTGTATCGATCGGATCCGAGAAACGGACGGTTCGGTAAAAGCGTTTTTGTCCTTGGACGAAAAAAAAATTTTGGACGCGGCGGCGGAAAGCGACAAACGCAGAAAACACCTAGTATAAAGCCCTTTCGGAATTCGACGGAATGCCCGTCGCGATCAAGGACAATATCTGTATCCAAGATTCGGTCACTTCCTGTTCCTCAACACCTAGTATTTAGAAAATTATAAATCTCCATTCAACGCGACCGCGGTCGAAAAACTGCTCGCAAAAGGGTTCGTATTGTTTCCAAGAACGAACATGGACGAGTTTGCGATGGGAAGTTCCACGGAAAACTCCGCGTTTCAGACGACTCGTAACCCGTTCGATTTGGAAAGAATTCCGGGCGGTTCGAGCGGCGGTTCTGCGGCGGCGGTTGCGGCTTCTATGGTTCCGTTGGCTCTCGGTTCCGACACGGGAGGATCCGTTCGACAACCCGCTTCTCTTTGCGGACTCTACGGACTCAAACCAACGTATGGAACCGTTTCTCGTTACGGACTTGTGGCTTATGCTTCGAGTCTGGATCAGATCGGACCTTTTTCGAGAGATCTACAAGGTTGTATCGATTTGTATTCCGTGATTTCCGGAAAGGACGTAAGAGATTCGACTTCGGTCCATCGTCCCGGATTTTCCGCTACGGTAGGTGT
>NZ_AOHC02000009.1 GCF_000332415.1 Leptospira weilii serovar Ranarum str. ICFT | reverse complement strand
ACACCTAGTACACCTAGTATCGTTGCCCACAAGTATTTGGATCTCAAGATAAATCTGTCGGAATTACGACAATCCTCCGTGAAACGTTCGGGAGGCTTTTCTCTATCAGAAAATCATACTTTTTGCAAGTAAAAAACTGAGTACTAGTGGCTAGGTTTTAGGGGTCGATTGACCTTGCCTAGGAGACGTTGACCTTTTTTTCAGTCGAAAAAAGGTCAACCTATTTCAGGCAAAGGTAGGGCGGCTCCGCTTCGCGGATCGGGCTCTCGGCTCCAGTCAATAAATTGTATGCTAAAAACGTTATACAAAGTATTGCCCTCATTCTCAATTTATTGACTACGCCTCCATCCCTGCCGCGGCGATCCATAGAGAGCCGTGGCATTGAGTTTCTTCCGCTCGTAGAGTAATGTTTTACTGTTGTTCGAGTGAAAGCGCATTTTAGTTTTTGGGAGGCTCAGGGACATTTTAACTCAAAATCGCCGTCATCAAGCAAAGTAATATACCATTCATGATCCGCAAAGTTGCTTGTCGAGTTATCCATAATCTCCCAAACCTCTTCAAATTCGTCTTCTTCCCGAAATAGAAATAAAGTTTTGTCGCCTATAACAATTGAGAGTTCACCTTTTTCGGAAACTGTAACAGAAGAGACGTCTTCTCCTATTAAATAAAACAAATCTTTTATTACTGCTGCTCGTTTCTCATAATAATCAGCGGCGCGATCAATTGAAGCGATATCCGTATTTACATAAAGTGAATTGTTCGTTGTTAGCCAAATAGTAATGGGAAGTTCTTTTTTACCAATTTGGTTAAACTCTATTTGTAAAGATATTTTATAGACCCTGATACTATCAAGTTGAGCTCCACTGAGTAATTTCATTAATGCTGATTGAATAACTTCATTTTTCATGCTAGTACCGATATATTACTGAAAATACATATGGCTTCTTGATTTTTGTTCATCGCCTTTCATATTTCCGGGATAGTTTTTTCCCGTATTAGGATTGACTGACATATTTGTATTTTCCTTAGTTGTCACCACTCTCGGCGGATGATTAGGTCCACCATCCATAACTCGAACATCCATTTTTTTATCAGGTATATTAAAAATAGTTCCACTTTCTTTTTTGTTTGGATCCCTTTCTTTTGTAGGAAATCCAGCCTTACTTAAAGAATCTTTAACTTTACCTGGAGAATTATGCATTACAGCGCCATCCGGAGAAACAATAAAATCAGCCTTTTTATTCCCAGTATTATTCCCTTTATTTGTAAGATCCGAACTAACTCCGCTTTTAGAATTTTCTTTTCCGCCACTACCGAGAGATTGTTTTGAGCCTTTTGCATTCAGCGGATCAAGACCTGCTTTTTCCATTTTTTTCGCATCATTCGGAGATACGGAAGTGTCTCTTGGCTTGTCAGATTTGTTCGGACTAGCTACATCTCCGCACTTTAGTGTTCCAGAAGAGCAAAGTGCCATTCCTGCCGCTGCTAAACCTTGTCCAACTCTAACAGCAATTGGAATCAATTGTCCCAAATGCCCCGTCGGATCCTTCGCCCCGATCGGATTTCCCTTCACATACGAGAACCGATTCCAGCCCTGCGTATCCAACTCCCCGTCAATGACGGTATCCGCGCTTGTAAATCTCGCAATCGCGGGATCATAAAACCTGGCGTTGTAGAAATAGAACCCAGACTCGCGATCCAACTCCTGCGAGTTGAACTTCGGAGCAAAGTTCGTGTCACCGCGTTGCACAAACGTCTCGCCATACGGCTGGTATTGAATATGAGAAAGCGAATTCCCCTCGTCGTCTAACACGTGTGAGACGGAGTCCACTTGGTCGGTGAGGAAATACGCCAGCGCACCGACTTCGTTCAGAGTAGCAATCCGAACCCCGTTCAAGAACACGTTATTCACGCTTGAAAGGACATTCTCAGCTTCGATGAACTCCAAACCAAAGAACTTGTTCGGATACAAAATTTCAACGTTTGCAAAAACGTGGTTCTTCGGTTCGAGTGAAGACTTGCGAATCCGAAATCCGCCCTCGTCATACCAGTAACTCCCCAAAGTCGAGTTGTTCCCGTCTTGGATCTGAACGATACGATCTTGCGAATCCACGCTGATCCGTTTCGTTAAGTCTTTTGCGTTGTCTCTTTGACGCGTAAGGTTACCATTGGCGTCATATTGCAAAACAAGCGTGTCGCTTCCAGTTTTGGAAGAATCAATCTTCAAAACCTGATGATTCTCGTAAACATAACTCCACTCGTCGGAGATGTTGCCACTTGCAGGATCCTGAATGCGTTTGGAAGTCAGGTTTCCGTTCTTCGCATACGAAAAAGACTGGCTGAAGTCCCTGCGGAAGTTGCCCGTTTCGATGTAACTGCCCGTAGCGTTTGTTAGACGTCCCAGGCCGTCGTAGTTGTAACCGTATTGCGTGTTGAAGTCGGAAGTAGAATTTGCAATATTTGTAATGTTGTTGCGATTGTTAAACGAATAAACTACGTCTTGCAGTATTTTGTTGTTACCGTTCACATCCCCGGAAGAATTGATACGAATCATTCTTCCTTTGACGTCGTAATTGTAACTCGTCGCGATCCCGTTTCCAAGCGTGAGGTTTGCCGTTTGCCCAAACTCGTTGTAACTGATGTTCTCAACGATATCCTTGTTGCAAAAACCCGGAAGAATTCCGTTTGTGTTTACTTGCACGGAAATTCCGGAGATGTATCCCGCGCTACCATATTCGTAACAAGCTCGCATTCTTGCGTGAGAAATCGGATGTTCTGGGTAATCGATTCTTGTCACACGACCTAAAAGATCATATCTAGTTTCTGTAATATAAGGACCTTGTGTTTCATTTGGAAGAGGGTTCCCGGTCGACGTTGCCAGAATCGTGCGAGTTTCTTTTTTGACACGACCGAGTTTGTCGTAGCTAAAGGTTTTGTTTTGATTGGAGTCTTCGACTCGTACGAGTTTTCCGAGTGAATTTTCACTTCCTGGAAAAGAATCGTACGTATACTGAATATTCCCTTCTGGGATATTTTTGGTCGCGATTCTTCCGATTGCGTCATACGACAAATTTGTCGTAACTCCTTTTGCGTTGGTGCTGGAAGTCAGGTCTCCAAATGCGTTGTAATTGTAGGAACTCACACCCAAGTCGGGATCACTTTCCGCGCGCAGTTTCCCAAACGCGTCGTAACTCCAAAAGGTTTGATTTCTACCACTCGTATCTTTTGCAGGAACTCCGGATGTTGTATTCGGACAGGACATCAAGTTAGAATCGTTGAGATCCGACTTCTTGGTACGGTTCCCTGCAATGTCGTAACAAAACCCGATCTTGGCCGCGCTTCCGTCGGAAGAAAAGTCTTCGACGTAGAGGATTTCACTGCTTGCATTTTTGACGATTCGTTTGCTCGTACCCGAGCTGTGTGTCTCCGTCGTTTCAAACGCGGAGTTGTAGGTGGTCGTGATGATCGTAGGAGTCGTTTCCCCTTCCGCCGTCGGAAGAATTGTTTTTTTCACCCGACCGATCGGATCATATTCGAAACTTGTAGGATTTCTTTCTTCGAGGTGTAAAACAAACCGGTCGATTTCACCGGAACTCGCCCAGTTGGATTGACCTTTGCGAACGAGTTTGCCGGTTCCGTCATAGACAAGTCTACCCGTGATCGCATATCCACCGTTAGACGCAGATTTGACCGTGTAGATGTTCCGACCCATTCCGTCCGCGTAGGTCCGACTTGCAAAGTCAGGATCAGCCGTTCCCGATGGGAGTGTTGTCTTTGCTGAGAGCGGAAAACCGGCGTCGTACGAGTAAGTCGCAGTCGTGCGAGAACCGTCGTCTGTGTCGGAGCTTGCACGGACGAGTCTTCCGTATTCATCATATTCAAAAATGCTTTTGTTCCCGTTTGGGTCCGTGGTTGTGGTCGGAGAACCGAACGCACTTCCGTAATGGATCTGATGTGTGGTCGGGATTTGGATGGAACCACCGAATTTTGTTTCTTGAGTCACAAACTGATTCAGTTCGTTGTCAAACGTGTAGGAACTCCCACGCGCGGGGCTGGAACTCGAATCTTTTTCGGTCGTTTGATTTCCGTGAGAATCATATTCAAATTCGGTTGTGTGAGCACCCACAGGACCGAGACCGCTCCCCGTGTAGGAACTCACACGTTTTGCAAGATTCCCACGACTGTCGTAACTGAAAAGCGACGTAATCTCGTGGGAACTCCCACTGTTCGCAACAGAACGAGTCGTACGTCTTTGGTTGGTCGTATCATCGGTATCAAAATCCGTAATATTCGTCGTGGACGTAACCCCGTGCACCGTGTCGGAAAAGTGATCGGTAGTCGTGTCGGTCTTGCGACTGATCTTGGTCCCGCTGATTGTAATGTCGGAACTTTGAGTCGTGGTTCTCGATCCACTCAAAAACTTTTCAACTTTTGAAGTAACGGGAAGGTAACTCGTAACACCCGGTGCCATCGCAATCTGTTTTACGTCCGTTGTCGTTTGTACGACACCGTAATCATTGTTGTCGTTCCCGACGATTCTTGTTTCAAACTCCGCCCCGGAAAGAGCCCGGTTCATTAGGAAGTCTGCATATGGAGTCGTATGGAATTTGTGGATCGTTCTTTCCCCATACGCTTCGTGTACGACAAACTCGGAAAACCCGAAGTAATCGGTTTCTTTTTTTCCGTTGATGAATGAAGAGAATGCAAACCCGTTCTTGTATTCGTATTCAAGTGAATAGGGGTTAGGGGATAGGGCGGCTCCGCTTCGCGGACCGGGCTCTCGGCTCCAGTCAATAAATTGCATGCTAAAAACGTTATACAAAGTATCGCCCTCATTCCCAATTTATTGACTACGCCTCCATCACCTGCCGCGGCGATCCATAGAGAGCCGTGGCATTGAGTTTCCTCCGCTTTGTGAAAGTATGTTTTTGCTGTTGTTTGAGTGATAGCGCATTTTTTACAACACCTAGTATTTCTATTTCTTTTCTTCTTTTAGATATCTCTGACTCGAAAGAAAATCGTTTTCAAAGAACATGCTTTTAATTTCTTCGCACCGCCGGTGCAGTGAAGCTTAGTTTTGTAAAAAAACAAAAATTTACAATACTTTCTTCACATATTGTAAAAATAGCGTCTCAACAATGTTTGTCAAGAAATTGAAGGAACCTGTATTTTATTCGCTTACAAAATTTCTTTGAAGTTGTAAATGCAATTCATTCGAAAATCATTGTATATTCGATTGCATATTCAAGAAGGACCTAACGTTTGTTTAACGAGATTTCTCTCTTTTTCAATTTCATCTTTCTTTTCCATTTTCTTTGTAATATTCGAAAAAAATCCCAAAGCACGGCTCGGATTTTGTTTCTCAAAAGTCAGCTTGTCGCCTACAAACGAAAGAGAAAGAAATTCCAAACAAAACCGTTTGAGAGATTGAAGCTTGTTTTCCTTTCGTATCTGGATCGGGATTGGAGAGAACATTTGATTTTGGTTTCTCCCGAAACTCTTCTCGAATGGAGAAACAACAAACTCAAGATCTTTTGGGCTCTGATTTCGAAACGAAAAAAACCGGGAAGACCTTCCGCTCCCTGGGATATCATCAAACTGATTCGAAGAGTAGCGAAGGAAAACAACGTTTGGGGAGCGACTAAACTTCACGGTTTGCTTTTGAAATTGGGTCATACTATTTGTGAAAGAACCGTTTCTAAATATCTTCCCAAGCGACCTTCCAATCCTAAAAAACGTCTTTCTTGGAAAGAGTTCTACTCTTTACATGCGGATGCGATGATTGTCTCCGATACGTTCTAGTGAATATGACTTTAC
>NZ_AOHC02000010.1 GCF_000332415.1 Leptospira weilii serovar Ranarum str. ICFT | reverse complement strand
ACACCTAGTATAGTTATACAATATGATTATAAAATTAATAAAAATATCGCGATCGGCATTCTAAAAGGAGAACTTCCAAGGTTACTTTCCGGTACTGAACCGATGAACTCCGTTTTTGATGAAATGAAAGCCGAACTTTTAAAACATCGGCTACCTGTCATTCCAAATAGAACCTTCAATAGAAAACATAAAGTTCGAAAACGTAAGTTTGAAATCTATTACGGCAGAGTCTCTTAAATTGACAGCATTGACCCATAGGAAGCGAGTTAGTCATAAGGCAGCGGAGCGCCCTTAAACGCGGAATTTTTCGTCGTAAAGAAAACGCTTCTTTCTAAAAGGCCACGAAAAGAACGATTCTATAATATTCAGAAACCTTAATTCTTTTTCAGATGATAGGTTCTCAAAGTGAAGTTCAAAATTTTCTTTTGGTCTTTCAAGTTATAGTAAACGTTCGGGTCCGGAAAACGAACCGCGATTTTTTCTTTAAATTGTTTTTCCGGAAGATTCGGGTCGCGAGGAGGCTCCAGATCGTATTCTAATATGGAATACGACTCCACATGATTCTTTTTTAAAGTCTCTTCCAATTGAAGCGCGTCTTTTTCGGAGTTTACGGCAAAATGAACGGAGTCCATATAAGAAAAACCGATTAAATAATTCGTAAACTGTCCTTTGTGAACGATGATTTTTCGAGTCTGAAACTCGTTTTGAATTTCGTTATAAGGCGCAACGGCTCCGAATAGAATCTTAAAACCCTCTCTCGTGAATTTATAATTGTAATATAAGCTTAAAAAAGCCAACAAAACTAAAATTCTTCCTGCGTTCGGAAATTCGACGTATCTTCGGTGGAGGAAAATAAAAATTCCCAAGGATAAAAAGATAAAACCGGATTCCAAATAACGAAGTCCGAAATGATGAACCCCTGCTGTATAAGGACTTAAAAAGGAAATCGCAAATATGGTTCCAATTCCTACAAAACCGAAAATCGTTTCTCCGGAAAGTTTTTTCCTGCGGACGAGGTCGGAAAAAATTCCCAAAACCAAAATCGTGTAAGGCGAGGCCTTTAGGAATCCGGATTTAGTTTGGTCTCCCAAAAGATACCCTTGAAAGATTAAGATTTGTTTTCCAAGCGAGAATTGACTCATCGCATCCTGAGAGCTGACAAGAAAACGAATTCCCATCGGATGGCCGGAATAAAAGAAATTCAAAGCGCCTATAAATCCGAAAGAAACGATTGCACCTAACGTGGAAAAGATCAAATACTCTTTGAGTTGGTTCCTGGATTTTTCGGAAAAGAAGGAAAGAAACCCGAATAGGAATATCGGGAACGCGGATTCGGTTCTTAAAAAGAACGCGGCCGTCGCTAAAAGCCCGGAAATAAAAGAGAATATTCTAAAATTCGAATGTATATTTTCGTATTGGATCGTGATTTTGTCCGCAAAAAGCGAACGGGTTAAAAAATATCCGAAAGACAACAAGAGAAAATTATTGAGAGGAACTTCCGAAAATTCCACGGAAGATAAAACCGGAAAACTAAGTGCAAAAGGAATTAAGGCGCCGATCAAAACGATCCAAACTTTATCGATGAATAAGGAAAGGATTTTGTCAAAGATCAAAAGACATCCGAAAAGACAGAGAAGCGGAAGTAGAGTAATGATTTTCGTTCCGAATAAATAAGCCGGAAGTCCGTTTAAAAGCGCAAATAGGGGAGGGTATTGAAAGATACACTTGGAATTTCCGGTTTTTTTGAGAAAAGCCCAAGGATAGTCGAATGGAAAATAACTGAATTCAGGGTCGTAAACCTTTCCGGAATAGACACATTCCGATTCCGTGATCGCCTTAAATCCTTTTTCCGCAAACATTAAGGTTTGATAATATTTAATCTCCGAGTCGCTCGAAACGAACGGGATTTTTTCGTCCAATTTGGAACGATTGAAAGCGAGAAATAAAACTACGAGTACGTAGATACAATAACGGGAATAGGGATGAAACAATCGGTTTAACATTGAGTTTTATTCCGTAAATATGATATGAAACGGATCCGTTTTTTTCCCTTCTTCCAAGTCCCTGCCGATATCCGGTTTCGGATCCTTTTTTCCAAGAAAGTCGGCTTTTTCTTTCCAACAAACGGATGAATACGGATTTTTTTGGACACATCGATCCAGAAGAGATTCGATCAGATCCGGATAGTCCGAACTTTTACGAAGGATAAAGGACGCCAGAACAATGTTTTCCTCGGAACGGATCCAGAACTGATTCCTTACGATTTCTTCGAAGGGATGAGAAAATTTTTTGCGGTTTCCGGAAAATTTTTTTTCCTTATATATTAGAAAATTATCAAGTTCAATTTCGTCCTGAGTGGAAACTAAGATTAGATTTCTGAGTCTTTGTTCCCAGATCAACTGAAAGGAAAGAAATCCTAAAAGAATCAAGACGATCGTATAAGCGGTTTTAAACGAAACGTTTTGGCTGAACGTTCCGATTTGAACGTTGGACCGAATTCGGATCAAAGACATGGCAAGTATGACCGGAATGAAAAAATGTTGTTCTCCTAAATTGTAATCGAAGAACTCGTGAACGGCCACGAACACAAGAACTCCCGAGATGAAGATCCCTAAATTGGAAATTTCCTTACTCTTGGAAACCAACATTCGATAGGCGAGAATAGAAAGGTATACGGCAATCCAAAGAAAAAGTAAGGAACCTAAAATTCCGAGACTCGTAAAGGCTTCCACATATAGATTATGAGCTTGAGGATAGGATCGGAAAGAATGTAAAAACCTATAGAAATCATCGTAGCCGATTCTTCCCGAATACGTTCCGGGCAGATGAGCCAAAAGAGAATCCGCATCCAAGCCGATCCCGAAAATCGGAGAGTTTTGAAGCACGGATTGAAAGTGGAAATTCCAAAGTGAAAATCGAATGAGAAGGGTTTCCGGGTTGAAATATCGAGACGCGGTATCTTTCGGTAAAAAAAATACGCTTCCAATCGAGAACAAAAGAACTAGGAAAGAGACGGGAAGCAAAACTCGAAAGAAAATTCTTTTTTTAATCTGACGAAATAGGAAAATACATAACACGGAGAGGCCGAAAGCCAATAAACTGGCGCGAGAGTGATTGAAGAACGCAAGGTATAACGCGATAAGACCGCCGGGAATTAAAAACCAGGAATATCCGCGATATTGATACGCGGTATAAAAGGCGACTAACGCGGAAAATGCGGATATCACCGCGATGGCCGATACGGGAAGACCCGCGTAGGTAAGAAAAAGCGGAGGTAGTAAAAAGTTAAAGGGCCAGATCATATGAACCGCGGAGAATAAGTTGGCGGTATTCAAAAGAAGATTTAAAGAAAGAATCAAAAGAAGACCTCTTTTGATAAACCGACCGGGGTAAGAGGAAATCAAAAAGAAAATTAGAATTCCGGAAAATAAAAGACAAAGTTGCAAAAGAGCGGCCTGGGATTTAAAAGAAAGTAAGGATGAAATCAACAACACAAAAATGAAAACGGAAAGGACCGCGTGTAGTTTGCGGAATCGAATTCTTTTAGGAACCAGATAAAGAAAGGATGCGCTCACAAAGAGTAAAAGCGGGACCGATTTGATACTTGAAAAAAGAGGAGGGGAACACGCAAAAGCAACGGTGTGAACGAATAAGAAGATCGGATGGACGTTCTTAAAAAATAGATAGATCGTAAAACACAAAGCCGCTACGTAGAGAAGTTTTAAATTCAACTTTTGAGGGAAGTAGACGACGGGAGCGCTATTGATTCCGTTGATCGTGGAAAGTCCGATTAACAATAGACAGGCCAACTGAAAAAGCGGATGGATTCTGGATTTCTGTTTCCGAAACGATATTCCTAAATAGACGATCCAAACAAAAAAACTGAATACAGCCGAATCTCTGGAAAGGGACGGGTTGGATGGATCGAAAAAATACAACAGAGTGAGCGAAAAAACAAGGATTAGAAGGGGAAGGGTTTTTAAATTGAGAAACTGACTCATTTATTTTTTGTTTGGGCTTTTAAACGACAATTATGCAGAGTATCTTCTCTCCCTGATTTTAGCAATCAAGATTCTATTCGCTTTTCCTAACTCCGATTTCGATTGGCTCGGCTTGAGTTGATTACAAATTTTTTCGATACCATTCCTCTCTGTTTTTATCTTCTCCGTTTCGGAAGTAATAAGAGTCGAATTCTAAAAATTTCTCCTTTCGAAACTTCGGATCGAGCTTTTTATATTTGTATTTATAAACGTCCAAATAAGATTCAAAATTTACGGCGCGAAAGGAGGAAATTTTTAAAAGTTCCTTCATGACGAAAGGGGAATACGTTAGGATTCTCCAAGGTGTTGAAAAATCGCCCGTTAAAAATTCATCATATTCTTTTTTGTCGGGAAGTCCGCTCGAATAAAGAAGAAGATGTACGTTTCTATCTCGTAGATATTGTAACGGGGTCGGTTTGCCGTGTCCGATTCTTTCTCGATTCTTAAATTCCATTCTCGCAATTACCGGATCGGTAAGTCCCGCTTCCGTTTCGATCGCCAAGATCGGATTTAAGTAATAGATCAAAATACATTCCGAACCTTGAAAGGCGACTCTAACCTTGGACTTCTCAAAATGTTCTTTCCAGGGCAGAATTTCCTTTCGGATTCGTTCCACGGATTCCCTTTTGTAGATCTGATTTTCATCCGCGATTCCGGACACGATCGGAAACGGAAGGCCTTTGTAAATATCCCAACGTAATAAAATCAAAATCGGAATCGAATAAAGAAACGCGTTCGCAACCCATTTTCGTTCGGGAACGGATTTCCGTAACGAAAGAATTTCCTTCTCCACCCAAACAAAAACGACGGGCAGAATCGGAAGGTAAAACCGGGAGAACATAAAATCCCCTCCGATCCAAGTGTAATAACCCGCGTAAGAAATCGGAAACAAAACGAACAAGATCCAACGAAAGTCTTTTTCTTGTGGCGCCTCAAAGAATTGTTTTCGAATCGTTTGGAAGAAAAAAAAGAAAAAACATCCGACGATCGGAATCATTCCGTAATACATTTTAAAGAAGTAAAATAAATAGACCAACCCTTGAAATAGATTGGAACTTCCTCCCGACTTCGCGTAAAAAGTATTGGGAAGTAAGTTTCCATAATATTCCAATTTCCAAATATAGAAAAGAGCCGGAGATAAATAAACCGCGCAAAGGATTCCGAAAGAAGGTTTTAAAAACGTGGAACGTGCGCCTCTTGGTTTCACTTCTTGAAAAAATTTCAAAGTTAGATAAATGCCTACGAAAGTGTGAAATAAAATTCCGTCCGGTCGATTGAGACAACTCAAGGAGGAAAGAAAAACTCCCGCGAACGGTTGATAGCTCTCTCTAAAATTTGCGAAACGATAGGTAGATAACCGATCGCCGAGTTTTCTTTTTACCCGATCCAAATCGGCGACCTTAAAATTCATCAAATGATAGGATGCGGTTAGGAATATAAACCCGTGTAAAGACGTTTCCAAACCGCCTGTGGCAAAAACCCGATTGTGATGCAGCAAAACGAAACAAGAAAGAGCGAACGGAACGGGAAACTCCGTTTTTGCAAATTTGTTTCTAAAGAGAATGAGATAGATACAGGTTCCTAAAAAAGAAAGTATTCCAAAAAAGTAATTTGCGTCTACGGGATCCATTCGATCGGAAAGATGAAACGGAATCAAAAGAGCCGTCCAAAGAAAGTTCGTATAACCCTCCACAAACTCTCCTTCGTTGAAGACCAATCCTTTTCCGTCCGCAAAATTTTTAGCATACCGTAGACTGATAAACGCGTCATCCGCAATCCAACGCATCCGATACGCGGAGATAACGCCGAATAAAATCAACAGAATCGTAAAAGTGAAATATACAATACGTTTCAAAATTGTGTTCCTTTTTCATAAGTAACTTTCGGAAGATACGTTGTTTTTTTGCGGTGAGTGGAATTTCCTTGTAGAATTGGGACAATCCAAAAACGTGTAACCGAATGATCGAGTCTTCCCGCATATTTCCAAAAACGAAATCGGAATGGGAACTTTGGTTTCAATCCGGGGAAATCGTTCCTTTTTTTCAACCGATCCTTTCCGTGGAAAGAGATTCTATTTTCGGTTATGAAACCTTAGGAAGGTTTAAGGATCAATCCGGAAAAATTCATTCTCTTGGCCCCTTCTTTTTAAACGCCATGTCCGGGGTGGAGGATCTTCAAGAGAGAAGAGAAATCTACAATCTGAAAAGAGACGTCGATCGGGATATTCGTAAAAAGGCCGTTCTTCATCTTTTAGAAAATCAAAATCGATTTCCGGAAGCAAAGTTATTCGTAAATATTTCTCCGGCGTATATGAGAGATCATATCGAAGAAGAGGAAGCTGATGATCCTTACACGATTCGGCTCGTGAATGAATTGGGTTTGGATCCTTCCAAGATTGTGATTGAAATCGTCGAAGAACATTTCGACGGAAGTATCGAAAGTTTAAGACCTCTTATTTCTCGTTATAAGGAAGAAGGTTTTTTAGTCGCGATCGACGATCTAGGGACTCGTTCCTCCAACTTGGATCGAATCGGAATCTTTCATCCCGATATCTTAAAGGTGGATTTGCAAATGCTCCGGCATTCGGTCATTTCTCGGAATTTTCAGGAAATTCTTTTTACGATTTCGAGACTTTCCGAATCTCTGGGTTGTTCCCTTTTGTTCGAAGGAATCGAAAATGATACGGAACTCCTTCAATCGCTGACTTACAGCGCTCGTTTTTTGCAGGGATTCTATTTCGCGGAAGCGCTTCCAAACATGGTCGGTCAGGAGGAATTAAAACGCAGGTTTTCCGCCGTACACGAATGTTTCTTAAATCACAAAAGAAATCAATTGATGCGACGGATTGCGTTAGAGAAGGAATTGGAGCAAAAGCTGGACCTTGCCGGAATTCTTGTGAAAGCGGAAGGGCAATTTTGTTCGATTCAAATCGGTAATCCGGGACTTCTCGGCGATTTCGTGTTTCGAATCTACGTAACGAACCTTATCGGAAGTCAGGTTTCTCCGAACTACATGAAAATCGAGAACGATTCCATAGACGTGGATCCTTCTTTTGCGGGAAGGAACTGGAGTTGGAGACCGTATTTTTTGGAGCAACTTTATAAATCGATGAAAGATACCCGAGCGGAATGGATCATTAGCAATCCGTACTACGATATCAGTTACGGGATTCTTTTGGTGACCTACAGCAAAAAAATTTCAAAAGAAAACGTCTTATTCGTGGACGTTCAAGTTCTTGAATATTAGAAAAATAGAATTATTTTGGAACCGCTCGGCCGGTTTTAAGACGCGTTGAAGAACTAAAGCACGGCGCTCCCTATGGATCGTGTTGTAAAAAGTTAAATCGGATTGGTTTCCGTAAGGAGCCGGTTTACGTTGTCTATGTATTTTTTCCTTTCCCCCGGTCTGTAGGAATTTCCTTCGATGGAAAGACCTACATAAAGACTTCCTTCCGCGTCCTTGGTTACGGAACGAATGACTCCGAAAGCCGTAAGAGGAGCTTGCATCTTGAAAAAAATATCGAACGTAAACCCGGCCCTTTTTGTAAAATCTTGATTTAAGTCGGGGTGGTTGATTTTTACTTTCAGACCTCCCGTGGAAATATTCACGATCGGAAATCTTTCCTTCACTAAAATCGTATTGGATTCCCGGATTCGATCCACCATTTCAAAGGTAAGCGTTTTGATCTCCATCACTTCCAAAATGTCGATTTCCCGATTTCGATTTTGGGCGTGAACGAATCCGATCGGAATCGCCTGTTCTTCGTGGCTCAGATAAATCACGGGAACGATCAGTTCGGATTTGATTTTTTGATTCGCGTATTCAATGATTCGTTTACGAACGTCCTCCGCATCCCCTAACTCGGCGGAGTAGTCTATAAAATCTTCCTGGTTATAGGCCGTATAACTTTTTTCTTTTTGAGTGTTCGGAATAAAAAGGATCTTACGAGTTTTTTTTACGAGATCGAATTTATCTCCGATCGATCCGAAAACGTCTATCTTTAGAAAATCATATTTCGATTTTACCTTCGTTTCGTAATCGGCAAAATTTACCTTTACGGAAGTCGGGATGTTAAAAAGGTTCGCGTCGATCGTAGTTTTACTCGTGCGTATATTGGTGATCCAAACGGTTCCTTCGGGCGGTGTGATTCGATTGAGACTTCTTTCTTTGCTTGCGATCGAAATTTCCGAAACGGAAAGAATCAATTGGTTGTTCGGTTTTTCATCCAGAACTTCACAACTCAGTTCCACGTATTTAGCAAGTAGTTTTGTAAGAGTGACTTGGCTGTTTAACGGAAACACATTCGGCGTTTGTGTTTGAATCAGGATTTTTGTGGCGTCTTTGGAAACCTGTAAGATCTTAACGATTTGTTTTAAGGAGCCGGGAGCGCGTGCGATGATGTCCGTTTGTACGAGAAATTTCGAAATGATATGAAACTTTTTAGTCGGGTCGGAGACCGTTTCCTTCTCTCTTTTTTTTCTCTGAATCGTTTCCATAGTTTTTCAAAGCGAACGAGGGGAAATTCTCTTGATCTTAGTTCTCAGTTTACCTTTTATGTACTAGGTAATGTCAAACCAAACTTACCGCAACTCCGAATATTTAGACGGACTATCCGGAGACGAGTTATTCAGTCTTCAGATCGGCCTAACGTACAGAGATTTTCTCGTTCTCCCTGGATTTATCGACTTCCATCCCTCCGAAGTTGAGCTTGAAACCAGACTGACTCGAAATATAAAACTCAAGAGACCTTTTATAAGTTCGCCGATGGACACCGTAACGGAATCTCAAATGGCGATTGCACAGGCCTTAATGGGTGGAATCGGAATCATTCATTACAACAATACAATCGAAGAACAAGTCGCTCTTGTGGAAAAGGTAAAACGTTTTGAAAACGGATTTATCACCGATCCCGTGATTTTGGGTCCGAAGAACGTTATTCGTGATTTGGACTGGATCAAAGAACACAAGGGATTTACGGGAATTCCGGTAACCGAAGACGGCACAAGAAATTCGAAACTGATCGGAATCGTAACGAACAGAGACATTGATTTTGAGAGGAATCGGGAAATCACTTTAGACAAAGTGATGACTACGAACGTGATCACGGGTAGAGAAGGAATCACGTTGCAGGATGCAAACGAGATCATTAAGAAATCGAAGATCGGAAAACTCCCGATTGTGGATTCTGCCGGAAAGTTGGTGTCTCTTGTAAGTCGTTCCGACTTAAAAAAGAATAAAGAATTTCCGGATGCCTCAAAAGACGAAGGAAAAAGGCTTCGGTGTGGGGCGGCCGTTTCCACTCTCCTGGAATCCAGGGAAAGGGTGGCTGCACTTTACGAGGCGGGGGTCGATGTGATCATCATCGATTCGGCGCAAGGAAATTCGAACTATCAAATCGAAATGATTCAGTTCATCAAAAAGGAATTTAAAAATTTGGACGTTGTCGCCGGAAACGTGGTGACTCGCGGACAAGCGGAAAATCTAATCCAAGCCGGAGCCGACGGGCTTAGAATCGGGATGGGTCCGGGTTCGATCTGTATCACACAGGATACGATGGCGGTCGGTCGCGCTCAAGCGACTGCGGTATTCCAAACGGCAAAACATTCCGCAAAGTACGACGTTCCGGTCATTGCGGACGGAGGAATTTCCAATATCGGCGATATCGCAAATTCTCTCGCAATCGGCGCATCCACTTGTATGATGGGATTTATGTTTGCGGGAACTACGGAAGCTCCCGGAGAGTATTTTTATGAGAACGGAATCCGTCTTAAGAAATACAGAGGAATGGCGTCGATCGAAGCGATGAAAGCGGGTGGTGACAAACGTTACTTTAACGAAGGCCAAAAAGTGAAGGTGGCTCAGGGTGTCAGCGGATCCGTGGTGGACCGAGGATCCATTCTGAACTTCATACCGTACTTGTCACAGGGTCTCAGATTGTCCTTTCAAGATATGGGTTATAAATCGATTCCCGAAATTCATAAGGCGCTCCGAGCGGGAGAACTTCGTTTTGAAAGGAGATCCGAATCCGCACAGGCTCAGGGTTCCGTACACGGTCTTTATTCTTTCAGCGCACCGACGATGAGGGCGGAGTAAATTGGATCGGATTCTTGCGTTTACGGTAGGTTTTTTTGCTCTCACCATATTGAGCAAAGAAACAAACCCGCAAGGATCCGCGATCCGGGTCGCCCAGGAATTGGTCGCCAGACTCGATCAAGCTCTGGTAAAATCCAGTCAAGGTTTGATCAAAGGAAATTTGATCCTCATTCGGCGTAACGGAGAAACCTGGAGTTGGGACGTAAGTATATTCAGAAAAGAGGATGATACGCTTTATTTGTTCGAAAGCAGGGGAAGGGGACTTGAATATAAGATTTTGATCAAGGACGAAGGAGAACAGATTTACGCGTTTAACGCGCTTTCCAAAAAAATCTTTCGGAAAGTGGACGAGGAAAAATACGAATCCCATTTGGCGACGGGATTCAGTTTTATCGATTTATCGGGCGCCTCCTATCAGGCCAACTACAACCCGATCGTTCAGAGCGATCTCAAAACCGCGGATCAATCTTTCAAAAGGGTTTCGCTCAAACCGATCATACCGTATTTTTATTCCAAGTTGATTCTGCTTTTAAATTTGGAATCCTTGAAACCCTCACGATTGGATTTTCACGATCGGGACGGAGTGTTATTCAAAACGATGAACATCAAGTACGGACCCGTAAAAGTGAAACAAAACCGGAAGATCACAAAGGAAGAATACGCAAGCCGACTGGAAATGCTGGACTTGAACACAGGATCCATTAGTGTATTAGAATATACTGAAATAGATAAGGAAGTAAAACCCGATCCTTCCCTTTTCGAACTTGCAAACCTGAACCGATAGGATTTTTATTTTGGAAGAAACGATTCTTTTCAGAAGAGAATGGAATTCCGAATTTCCATTTTCCTTAAATAAGGAGGAAATTTCCCATTTAAAGGCGCTGCGAATTTTTTCCGAAAATAAAAATCTTAGAGTGTTGAACGGAATCGGATCGGAATGGATCTACGAAGTCGAAGGGAATTCGCTACAAGGAATTCTCAAAAAGACGGAAATCCACGTAAAACCGGAATCGATTTCTGCGATCGCGACCGCAATTCCGAAAGGAAATCGTTTGGAATGGCTTTTACAAAAAGGAACCGAGCTGGGCCTAAGTCATTTTTATTTTTTAAATTTCGAACAATCGGATCGGAAGGATTTTAATTTGAGTCGAGCTAAAAAGATCGTGGAGGAAGCGGCGATTCAATCCAAAAGGATTTTCCTTCCCGATGTATTACCCCCCGTTTCGTTAAAAGAATTTTTAAACTCGCAAGAAAACCGAAACGGTTCCGTCTATCAATTGGATCCGAAGGGAAAATCGAAACCGAGGCCGGAATTTTTTCAAAATGCGATTTGGATCGTGGGTCCGGAAGGTGGATTCCGAGAAAAAGAAACTCGTTTATTACAAGAAAAGAATATACTCGGAGTGAATGCAGGAGATTCGGTTTTAAGAATCGAGACCGCCGGAATTTTTGCGGCCTCGATGTTCCGTTATTTTACTTATTGAGATTGCTGAACTGAAGAAATAAACTGAGTACGTTACAGTTTGTAGAACAGGCGCTCGTGCAGGAAGTAAGGGATTGTAAATTTGCGTTCGTCGCGGTTTCTCCGTAAGTCGCTCCACAAGCCGCGTTGCAGGAATCGATCGTTCCGCCGGGACCGCAGTATAAAATATAGTTAACAATCGCTTTTTCCTTCGTTTCGTCCTTTCGTGGACTACAATCCGAAAATACGATGAAAAAGAAGAATGAAAAAAGTAAGACCGAAAATATTTTCCTCATAAATGTATGATCGCCAATTTTAGAATTCCGCGTAAATCAAAAAAGATTGGACTTTGAAAGATTCACAAACCAAACTTTCTAGGATCACTTTATGGGAGGAAATGGAAAACCGTTTCGTCTTTTGGAGTCGGAATCTACAAGAATTTTTTTCCTATTAGAATATTTGAAACTAAAATCTGAATGTTTGTCGTTTCAGGAACTAGGAAACTTTCTTCAAAGAGAGGATAACCTTATTTACGAGTCATTTTTTGGGGACGAATCGTATTTTTGCGGGAGTTCCCGTGTGCGATGTCAGTGAATCGGTGTTAGGGGCAGATTGAGAGTGAAAGAACGAAATCTATCGGTGCGGGATAAAACTTTCTTTTGGCCTTTGCCTGGAATTTATCCGATCCTTGATTTGGACTTTTGTAAGAAAAGAAATCTGGATATTTTGAGTCTTCCCAAACTTTGGCTGGAATATCCGGATCTCGTTCCTTTGGTTCAGATCCGCGCCAAGTCGGCTTCCGTTTTCGAATTGGAATTTCTCGTTAAGTCTCTGCAGGATCGTTATCCGGACGTGCCTTGGATTTTAAACGATGATTGGAAACGGGCGATCCAATGGAATTGTTTCGGGGCGCATGTCGGAAAGGAAGATTACGAAGTTCTAAATTCCGAAGAAGAGGCCGCACTATTGGAGTCCGATCTCTATCTCGGAACCTCGTCTCATACTTGGGAAGAAGTGAAGACGTTGGATGTTTCCCTTTGGAATTATACCGGACTGGGACCTATTTTTCCCACTGAGAATAAAGAAGACGCGAAGTCTGCAACGGGGACGAAAATTTTGGAGAAAATTGCGGAAGGAACTTCGTTGCCGGTAACTTTGATCGGAGGAATCCAAGTTGGAAATTTGGATCTGATTTTGAACAAGGGAAAATTTTTACTTTCAAGCATTTCCATGGCTTGTTTAGAAATGGAATTTAGATCCGCCGCCGCGAAAATACGGGAGCGAAATCGATAAGTTTCAATTGACTTCCGACTTATGTCGTATAAGATGCCTTTAGGATGAAAAAGCCTGGTGAAATCATACATCTTTCCGCTAAAGACGACCGAGATTATCTCTTGGATTATCAGGTCATTCAGACGGAAACATTAGGAAAAACTGATATTCTTGGAGTTCCGTTCGACAACGTAACCCAAGACGAATCGGTCGCCAAGATTTACAGACTTTTGGAGGAAAAGGAAAAGTTTCATCATATTCTTTTTTTGGATCCGATCAAGATCATGTCGGTTCGAAAGGGAAAAAAACTTCATAGGATCACGGAAAAGGCGACTATGATTCTGGCGGAAGGGGCCGGACTTCAATGGGCGGCGACTCGTCTCGGGAAAATTCTGAAGGAACGAATTTCTCCGATCGCCTTGATGATGGACTTGGTTCGTCTCTGTGAACTTAGAAATTATTCCATCTTTATGCTCGGCGGTAAGGAAGACATCATTGAAAAAGTATATTTCACTCTCTCCAGACATTTTCCAGGTGTGAGAATTGTGGGAAGACACGCCGGTTATATGAATCCTCAAAGAGAGTTGATGGTAAAGGAATCGATTCGTAAGACGAGTCCGAATCTTATTTTTCTTGCGATGGATTTTCCGGAACAGGAAATCTGGATCGAAAACAACACTGCGTTTTTCGGTCATTCGGTGATCATAGGAGTCAGCGGTTCTTTGGATATTCTTTCCGGAAAGGTGAGAAAGGCGCCTAACTTCTTTAAACTCAAGGGACTCATCTGGTTGTGGAGAATTTTTTCCAAACCTTGGAGACTGTTTCGTTTTTTCAGAATGGTTCAGTTTTTTACGATCGTATTTTTTAAATCTCTCTTTCGAAAAAAATCTTAATACACGATCGAATTCGTTAAAGGAAACTGATCGCAAAACTTGCATTTTATTGAATGTAGAGTCCTTACCCTGAACATCTCGACCGCGTGCGGTTGTCCTCGCCACTTGAATCATCGGAACCAACCAAAATCTTCGTTTCTTTTCACTTTTGTTTGTCGTAAGAATATTTATTTTTTTGAATATAGAAACGCCAAAAAAAGTGCTTGCTTTCGGTTTTTGAGGACGCAAGTCTATTGTATGACGGATTTGTCTTTTTTGACGTTGTTGGTCACCGCCTTTTTGGGTTTCGGTTCTCTTTTCGGTTTCCTTCGGACCATCTGGAAACAATTATCTTCCCAGCTCCAGGAATCGAAACAGGAAACGAAAACGGAAATTCAAGAATTAAAAACGGAAATAGCGAACTTACGTTTCGAAGTCAAAAAAGACCTTCATAGGTTAGAGACCCGTTTGGAAACTCGTTTCGATACGGCTCATTCCGCACTTAGAAGTCGAATCGACGTTTTAGTGGACAGCTTAGCGATTCGATTTGTAAACGATATTCCCCGCAAAAAGAAAAGGCTTCCAGGGTAATCGATTCATCAAAGATCAAAGCCTTGGTTTTATTCCGGTCTCATCAATGGAAATAGAATCGTATCTCGAATCGAATGAGAATTGGTCAAAAGCATCACTAAACGATCGATTCCGATTCCGAGTCCTCCCGTCGGAGGCATTCCGTATTCTAACGCGCGGATATAATCCTCGTCCATCATAAATGCCTCGTCATCACCCGCTTCTCTTTGTTTTACCTGATCCTCAAATCTTTCTTTTTGATCGAAAGGATCGTTTAACTCCGTAAAGGCGTTTCCGATTTCCCTTCCGGCGACGTAAGGTTCGAATCTTTCGACATAGTCCGGTTTGTCCGGATTTGATTTTGCAAGCGGGGAAAGTTCTTTCGGATAATCCGTAATAAAGATCGGTTGAATTAGATTCGGTTCCGCCTTTTCGGAAAAAACCTCGTCAGCCACTTTCCAGATCGTTTGGCATTTGGAAACGTCCACTTTTAACTCGGAAGCTTTTTTCTTTGCTTCTTCCAAGGAAGTGATTCGGCTGAAATCGATTCCGCTGTATTCTTGGATGATATCCACGTAAGTCGCTCTTCTCCAAGGAGGAGAAAGATCGATCAGATCCTTACCGTACTGAACTTTTAAAGTTCCGCAGACTTTCTTCGCTAAATGAGTGATGAGTTTTTCCGTAAGATCGAGCATCGTACTCATATCGCCGAAGGCCATATAAGCTTCCATCATCGTAAATTCGGGATTGTGTTTTGTGGATATTCCTTCGTTTCTAAAGTTTCGGTTGAGTTCGAACACTCGATCCATTCCGCCCACGATCAAACGTTTGAGATAAAGTTCGGGAGCGATTCTTAAGAACAATTGCATGTCCAGAGTATTGTGATGAGTTACGAACGGTCTTGCCGCGGCGCCTCCCGCGATCGGCTGCATCATCGGAGTTTCCACTTCCAAAAATCCCTCGTTCGTGAGGAAACTTCTGATTTCGGAAACGATTTTACTTCTCGTAATAAAAGTATCTCGCACCGAATCGTTGACCACAAGATCCACATAACGCATTCTATATCTCTGCTCGACGTCGGCAAACGCGTCGTAGACGACCCCGTCCTTTTCTTTTACAACGGGAAGAGGGCGGATACATTTTGCGAGAAGTTCGACGGAGGTGACGTGTAACGTGATTTCTCCCTTTCCGGTGGTAAAAAGATAACCTTCGAGACCGATGATATCGCCCAAGTCGAGGGACTTAAAGATCGCGTAAGAGGTCTCTCCGAGATCGTCTCGGGTCGCATAAAGTTGAATGATCCCGGCGTTGTCTTTGAGATGGGCAAAACTCGCTTTCCCCATTACCCTTTTGGAATGGAGTCTACCGCCTAACTTAAATTTGGTTTCGGGTCCGGTGGGATTTTTTTCGAATTTTTCGACGATGTCTTTCGATTTAGAATCCGGAAAAAAACGAACCGGATACGGATTGATTCCCTGTTTTTTTAGTTCTTCGACTTTTTGAATTCTTTGTTGGATGAGTTCGTTCGATTCTTTTGCGTCTGACATTTTCGATTTTATTTTCCTGGGAGTATTTGATAAAACGTTCTGGCTATATTCAAAAAAACGATTTCAAATCCTTCTTCGTTTAAGAACCAATTTCCGAATCCGATCTTATCCGACAAAGGAACTACGTGAATTTTTAAACCGGCCGGACCCAATACGGATTCGTAAAGTTTTTGATTGAGAGAGGATTCGAATCTTTTGGAGAGAATGAGAACATTCTTAAGTTGTCGATCCAGACAGATTTTTAAAAGAGACTTGGAAAAATTCTTAGCGCCCGTCGGATACGGTTCGAGTTTGTATATTAGAATTTTTGATTCTTCCACGCCCAAAGCGACCAGAGAATTTTGGATTTCGGTCGTTAAGTTTTGGGCCACACCCAAATTGGAATTGGCGGTTGCGGGGGAATAAAGAACGATCAGAATTCCCGCGTATCCTTTTTTGAATCCGTCGGCTGCGTTTTTGAGTATATCTTGCGGAATCGTTTCCTTGGCTTCCAATACGAGGGCGTCGCTTTTAGGAAAGGGACGGTCTTGGATTAAAAAAAGAGGACTTAAAAAAATCAACCCGAGGATTATGATCAGACAGAGAAAAAATCCGGAAAAAAATAACCGCGTTTTGTACAAAACTTCCTGTACGGATATCGGTCCTGGATTGGCAGACATAGAACGAGAGTTTTTTCCAGGAACCAAATTACAAGAGGAAATTAGGAGGCGATTTGGTCTTCCTCGGCGCTTTCACTCGTATAAATCATCGCTCCTTCCAAATCGATCGCGACTCTCGGTTCCACCCAATGAGAGACCGTGATCTCCGCCGGACGTTTGTTCATAGAAAGTAAAATATCTTCCCAACAGGATCTAAGCCCTATAAACTTGACGATCGCGTAACCTAAGAGAATTGCGTTTGCTAAATTGTAGATAGAATACACCCAGTTTCGATACAGATAGTTCGTGATAAATCCGAAAAGAAGTTGAGCCAAAAGCGAGAATTCGGCGACGACATAAAGTGTGGGCATCGCGGTTCTACCGATTACTTTTGGAGTTCTGCTGAATGGAATTTGTTTGCCTGTGATCGCCTGGTTGATCGACATAAAAACACCGGCTAAGTTTACGGGAATCAAAAGTAAGTTGAGAGAATAAACTTGAATCAGATCGATCCGTTTGTATCCCATTCTTACCAAATCCATTCCGTATAAAATAAAATACGGAAGGGAGGAAATTGCGATCCAATACGTTTCCATTCCTTCTCCCAAAGGACTTCCCATAAGAATCACAAGACCGATATTCACCGCGGCGATCGATCCGAGATAGTGAACTCGAAAGAACGCTTCGGTAAACTTTGCAAGGCTCCAAGGCCACTGAAATACGTGACGAAGAAGTTTCGGAAGAATGATGAGCCCTCCGTTGGCCCATCTTCTTCTTTGAATCAAAAGAGAACCGAAGTCGGGAGGAGTCGCGCTGTAAGCGAGTCTTTCGGGATAGTTGTAAAGATTCCAGTTCACGTCCAAAAGATCGATGCTGGATTCCGTATCTTCGATGACCGTATTATCCTGGATGTATTTATGAATTTGAAAACCGCGTTCCTCATAAACGGTACCGATATCCAAAAGAGCTTTGTATCGTAACATCGCATTTGCGCCCACCCAGAACGTGGCTCCGAAGTGTGTGAACCCTTGATGGATCTGATATTGAATATCGGTTGTGGCTCCGGCCATTCTCTCCAACACGTTAGGCGCTCCCGGAAAGGAACTGTAAGGAGTTTGAGCCACGGCGATTCTTTCGTTTCCGGGAGAAAACATGACGTATGATAATTTCAGAATATACTCAGGAAGAATTACGCTGTCCGCGTCCAAGGTGATTAAAAAATCCGCTCCGGGTATTTCAAAGGAAGAATGAAGATTTTTAGATTCCTCCAAAAAAACTCCGTGAGAATCTTCTCTTTCCTCCCATCTTTTTCCCAAAAGATAGACGTAACTGTTCAAGTTCATCGCTTTGTTCGGGAGATGGGAAAGGTTTACGTATTTCTTTCTTTCAAAAGTTGTAAAGTTTACGGTAAAGAGAGAGGCAAGTCGGTTGTATTCTTTTTCGATTCTTTCGGGATCGGCCCCGCCTTGTTCTAAAAGAAATTCCAATTCGGAGATTCTCTCTAAATGAAGTTTGTGCCACTCCTTAAAAAAAGAATCTCTCATAAAAACGCGAGTATGTTCCGGAAGTTCCCTTTGGATGGAAGGATCGTCGTAGGCGTCTACCCGATTCTGAAACCAAAAAGAGGCATTTTTATAAAGCTCGATCAAACGCTCCGTTTCTTTGAGGGCCTTCAACTTATAGGAAACCTTACGTTCCAGATATTCCTTCTTGGCCTGAATAAAAGGATGAGCCGTCTCGTTGAATTCCTTTTGAAGAGAATTCGGTAACTCTCTCATATTTTGAAGGGCTTCAAAATCCGCGTAACTTTTCGACTCTGGAGGATCGTCGATAAGCAATACTACTCTTCGATTCGGATAATCTTGAAGAGCGGCGGAAAGAAGAGTTTCGCGAACGATATCCAATTCTTCCTTGTAGGAAGGTATTAGAATCGCCAAAGGAGGGGAATCGTGTTTGTAGATTTTTTCCAATTCTTCCCGATCGGGAGAAGAATGTTTCAAAAGCCTTTTGAAGTAACCCAATCGTGTAAATTGATAAACGAAGTTACCGTAGGTCAGAAGTGCGATGAGTACAAAAAATGCGATTTGTCCGATGGCCGCAAACGGTTTATGATCAAGAAGTTCCTCCCACAAAACTCCGAACATTTCGAAACCGGCGAATGTGCAGGCGACGATCGTTAAAAGGAGAAAGATTCTTGTGATCCAGATCTGGTTTCGGTAATACCGGCTGTTTTTCAAATACGTGGACTGCGTTACGGAATCTGGATTGGTTCTCATTCAAATTTACTTAAACTTACAATAAACAAAACTATGCTTCTGCGATGAAATCATAATAATTCCTCGAAGAAGAAAAAGTAATCCGGAGTTTCCCAAAACCTTAAAGGAAATAAAGACCTAATCAAACTCATTGGAACGAAAATCTTGACGAATGGTTCGCATTTCAGGCTTCTTTTCTTAAAATTCGTTCAAATCGCATGAAAGGAAAGAAATGAGTTTAACGTTGGAAGTTGTGGTCAGATAAGAAAGAAGTTTAATCCGAATAGGGAGAGTTCCCTTTTGTGGGCTTTTGTGATTTTTGACAGACGATATATCTCGGATTTTCCAATTGTTGAATAAAGGACTCAAGATCACATTCCCCGTCTATAAAAACGCGTTTGATTCTGAGAGGATCTCCTCCGGGCAAATTAGTTCCGTCTTCCGTTGTAAGTATCGCTTTATAACCCGACTGTTTCGCTAACTCTATAAGTCGATCATTGTACCAACCGCAGGGCCAAGCCAGATATTCTACAAGAACGCCTAATTTGGATTCTAAGATCCTTTTGGATTCCTTCAGCTCAAAGAGTGCGTCCTTTTTATTTTTTCCGTCGATACGATCGTCAACCCAAGTCACCAAGTTATCTTTTGGATTCCAAGGATGACTGTAAGTGTGAGATCCGATTTCAAATCTAGGATTTTTTGCAAGTTCTTGGATATCGGACCATTCCAGATATTCTCCTTTTCCAATCCCTTTGGGTCCGGCTATGATCCAAAATGAAGCGGGAAACGAATAACGATTGAGTATGGGAACGGCGTTTAAGACGTTCTTCCAACCGTCGTCGAAATTTAGGACCAAGGATTTGTCCGGTAAAACTTTTTCATTTCGTATGTAGAGTAACAGATCCTTCATCGTAATCGGATTGTAACCTTTGGAAAAAAGATATTCCATCTGCTCTTCGAATTTTTCCAAAGTGATTACGGTTTCTCCCGGCGCTTTCGAAGAGTCCGTTACGATTTCGTGATAGATAAGAACCGGAACTCCGTTTGAATTCGGGCGATGGGAGGTTGGAAAATTTTTCGACGGAGAACTACACGTTCCGGTTAAAAAAACGAATATTCCGATCCAAAGAAGTTCGTATCTTAGAACATGAATAAGATTGAATTTCAAAACGGCCTCTTGGTTTTTGTTTAACTTTTGAAAGGCATTTCGCCGAGATAGTTCTTTTTTCCGATATCGACTCCGTTGTGACGGAGGATAGAATAGGCCGTGGTGATATGAAAATAGAAATTGGGAATCAAGTGTTGAATTGCGAATTCTTTTCCGGTGAGATATTTTCCTTCCCAACGAGGTTGCGATACTTTTATTTCGTTTGCTCCGACGAAATCTTTTTCCGTGAACGTTCCAAGATAGTCTAACGTGGATTGAATTCTTGTCTGCAATTCCGATAAAGTTTTTTCCTGATCGTCGTGTTTCGGAGCTTCTTTTCCCGTAAGTCTTGATACTCCCAACTTTGCTGTGTCGCAGACGATCTGGATCTGTTTGATAAAATTGAATTGGTCCGGGGCCAGTCTTGAATTCAAAAGAACTTCCACGTCGAATTTTTTTGTTTCGGCGTAAGAAGCGCCTTTTTCCAGAAGGAGTTTTAGGTTACGGAGCATTTTTGAAAATTGAAGGATTGTGATTTCGTAGAACATAGAGTTTAAGTTTGCCTTTTTAAAATGTAGATTTTCTCATTTTTTTGATACAGCTCGGATTCAGATAGGATTTTTTGCGGTGTTTAAGTTACGACACAACAAGACGATTTGTTGTCGTTGAATGTTTGATTGTTGATCAGAGAAGATCTTTTGCTCGTCTCAAGCGTTTGCTTGAGAAACAACGGCTACGCTTCGCTGCCTTTTGTTTGCGTCACTCTTTATGAATCGTGACGCAGGGGACTCGTCGTTCCGCAAATCACCATCCTGGTGATTTAATCTCCACGGCGTCTTTTTGGCTCACTCGCCATCCATGGGCTCGTGTCGCATTTGCGACGCTCTCTAAGGATCGCTGCCAATGCTCTCGCCAAAAAGCTTCGAGTCCCGATTTGTTGTTATTGAATGTTTGATTGTTAATCAGAGAAGATCTTTTGCTCGAGAGGGGACTCGAACCCCTACACCTAAACGGCACAAGCACCTCAAGCTTGCGTGTCTACCAATTCCACCACCCGAGCGGTTGCAATGGACAGGATGCGAGAGTTATCTTGGGAGTCAAGGTACTTACATTCAAACCAATTCGTATTTCTTCCGAGTCTTTTTATCCTCAGGATCGATTTGAATTTTTTCCGGATGGAAGACGATAGTCCAGTAACGTTTGGAATACGCGAAGATTCCGGCTAAAAGAATCGTTACAAGTATGTAACCTGAAATTTCAGGGTGTTTGAGAAAACTTTTACCGGGAATCCTAAACTCGATCAGAGGGATACACATATACCAGAGAACGGTGATTGCAACGAACCCGACTCCGAATTTTCCCCACCAGTTCGGCTTTCCCTGAATTCCTCGCTTGAGATAAAGAAAACTTCCCAACCAAACGCCTAACATTTCTCGAATCACGTAAGCGATCAATATCCAGATGGGAAACCGAAAGTAATGAACGATGACCGAAAGCCCTCCGATCGTCACAATCTTGTCGCAGATCGGATCCAAATATCGGCCGAGTACGGATTCTTGATGGAGAAGTCTTGCGAGGAAACCGTCGAAGTAATCCGTGAAGACCGCTAAAAGACAGGTAAGTATTGCGTAGAATAAGAATTCAGTCTTATCCGGCGATGACATATAAGTTTTTGTGAAAGTGATGAAAAAAGGTAAGAGGAAAACCCTGCTCACGGAAAGAAAATTGGAAATCGTAAAGATACGATCTTCTAAAAGTTCCTGAGGTTTTTTTTCCTGAACGATCATCCTTGTTTGGGTTCCCAATATTTTTATGCGAAGAATTTTGTATTCCAGTAAATGAAAGAATGGATTTTCGGAATAGAATTTTTCGAGTCAATTGAATCAAAATCGTTTGACCGTAGGAGTTCCTTTGAAAAAGTATCAAACGAACAAGGAGCTGTAGCTCAGCTGGTTAGAGTGCCTGCCTGTCACGCAGGATGTCGCGGGTTCGAGTCCCGTCAGCTCCGAAATTTTCTTCTTCTCCAAATAATCTTACACGACTCAAAAAATCGGACTCGAAGCTTTCGAGCGAGAGCTAATTTCGTTTCCGTAAGAAACGAAATTAGCGATGCGAATTTTTCCAACGTCGTTGGAAGCCAACGCTTTTGCTTCGCAGCTTTTGGCTATCTCGCTCTTTATGAATCGCTCGATAGATGGATGAGCCGCGAGGAAGACGCCGTGGAGCTTAATTTCGCAGATAGATTTCGATCCGTAGTGAGAGTTTAAGGAGGTGCGTTGCGATCATTTTGTAATATCTCCTGTGGATTTTGGTTCAAACGTAAATTCGGGCTTTTCTAAATCCATAGGAACCGTTGGAGTTCCCACCTCCTCAGTTCGAGGATCTTTTCTAAAAATGTGGGAGCTTCAACAGTTTCTGAGACGGTAAAATGGCTTTTACGGTAAAACGCAAGTGTCACAAATCATCCCTTCCCTATTTTGCGGACTTTATCCGGGTTTATATTCGATGGGGCCGATCTTTTACAACAGATTGATCTTCAGGTTGAAGCGCTCGTGAGATGAAGTAATGCAGATTACCCCGAAAACTGCTGAATGATTTTACGCAAGCTCGTCATCCATACGAGATTCTGCAATTCAAAAATTTTATCCGAGTTCTTAGGCGCAATTTACGTATAACATTCGCGAACGGAGTGAAAAACTTTGTTCGTTTTTGAATCGACTACGAAGCCTTTTCGTGGAAAATATACGATGTTATACAAACGTGCTTGGAGAAAAAATCATGAAGAAGATTATAATTTTAATACTTTTCCTGTTCGGATTTTCCAGTGGAATTTTTGCAATTTCGGAAATAGAAGAGTTATTAATCAAAGAAGCAACGAATCCGGAATTAAAAAAGATTGCAAAAGAGTATCTGTTTAAAAAAGCGAAGGACCATAAGGAACTCGCGGAAAAGTATAAAAACCTATCCAACCTGAGTAAAGGTGGAAAAGCGATTTCTTCTATAGAAGAACACAAAAAATACAAAAAATTAGCGGAACATTGTGAAAAAGAAGCGAGTATTTACGAACGCGAAGCTAATAATCTTTAAATGATGGGAACGGGTCCGATGGCAGATAAAGTTCTGGGAGATGTTTTAAAACTGCTTACAGGAAATTTAGAGATTTCGAATATGAGTCTACATGTGGACGCCTCAGCCGTGGGAATCTTGTAATTGCAACTGTGAAATTTTCGGATTTCCAGTCGCATGTTTCCCCGCGCAACCGCCAATATCGGATCGGTGTGTAAATTTCGGGTGTTCGCTTTTTTGACTTCGTCCTTTCTCTTTTCAATCGGATAGATTATAATAATATTTATAATAATATTTATAATAATATAATGATTTTCTAAACTATAAAAATTGGATTTATAGTTCTAGTTTGGGATCCGATTCGTAAAATCTTATCTAAAAGCCTGTCCCAAATCTCAAAACAATCGCAGAGATTTGCGGCCATTTCGATAAAATCGGACGGTTGGCGGACAAACTCTAAGGTGGGTCCGGTATAACCAATGCGAAGGCGATTCCATATTTCGATCGATCAAACGCACTTGAGTTTCTGATTCGCCCAAATTTTCAACGCCGAACTCACGTTAGATATATTCTTCTCCGTCTTTTTTGACGAATATACTTCCTTCTTCCTCCAATTCCCGAACCAAGTTGAGAATTACATTTCTTGCATCATTAATTTCGCGTAACGTAAGTTTGCCTCGAATGTCCATCATATCCATAATTTCCGCGGCCCTGTTTCTGGACATGGCGTTTAAAAAATGATTTCTGAGTTCGTCTCCGGCGCCGCGCAAAGCCATACTCAGACAATCGTCGTCGTTCAAACGATTGATTAGAATTCTCATTTCCTTTTGATCCAAACCCAAAACGTCTTCAAAGGTGTATAACTTCTCTTTGACCTGTTTTGCAAGTTCGGGAGAATTCGCTTCCAGTTCTTTGAGAATATTCTCTTCCTGGGATTTGTCCATGTGGTTGAGAATGTTTGCAAGCGCCTCGGCGCCTCCCGCTTCGCTGTACTCGGAACGATCTCTTTGTTCGTATTTTTTCTTGAGAACTCTTGCGATCTCTTTGATCGCGTCGGGATGCGTTTTGGTCGTATTCGCCAAACGATAGGCGACACCGGCCTGCAATTCTCCGGGAAAGAATTTTAAAATATCCGCAGCTTTTTTAGGAATCATAAACGCGAGAGTCACGGCGATTGTTTGAGGAGATTCGTGTTGTAGTAAACTCGCAAGAACTCCAGGTTCGGCCTCGCTCAAAAAGGAAAAATCGTCCTCGATATCCTTGCGCGAAAGTTTACCGAGAATATTCTCCGCCTTTTCTTTTCCCAGGGATTGCTGAAGGATTTCTCGGGCGGCGTCCATTCCCCCTTTGATTTCCCCGTCTCCGGGAAGAACCGAATTCTTAAATTCTAAGAGGACGTCTTCTTTTTCTTTTCTAGAAATCGATTTGATCTGAGCCATCTGCAAGACGATCTCCTCGATCATGGAATCGTCTAGTTTGGATAAAACTTTGGCTGCGTCTTCTTTGTTAAGCGACAATAAAAGCAAAGCCGATTTTCTGATTTTTTCTTTTCTCGAACCGGAAGCTGATTCTTTTTCCACAAAAATAAAATCCTTAACCCGTAAGTAGGCGAAGGGGACGTTCCGTATATTCTCGAAATGAAGAAAGAAATCTGGCTCCGGTCGCTCCGTCCACGACCCTATGGTCGCAGGATAGTGTGACAGATAACGTTTTTCCGGGAACGATACTTCCTTGCAGGACAACCGCTTTTTCCACAAGCGCACCTACCGCCAGGATTGCGGCTTCCGGTTCGTTGATAACGGCGGTAAAGGAAGAAATTCCGAACATTCCGAGGTTGGAGACGGTAAACGTTCCGTCCGTGTATTCACCCGGTTTGAGTTTTCTTTCTCTCGCTCGGGAAGCAAGTTCTTTTATTTCACGACTGATTTCGCTTACGGACTTCCGGTCCGCGTCTCGAACATACGGAGTGATCAGTCCACCTTCGATGGAAACCGCAACTCCGATATCGACCCTTCCGTGTTCAAGGATATGATCCTCTCTCCAGGAAGAGTTGACTTCGGGAACGTCTCTTAAACAAAAAGAACAGGCTTTGAGAATGAGATCGTTGACGCTGATTTTAGCGGGACCTTCGAGCCCCAGGTCTTTGTTGTAAGAGTTTCTAAGAGAGTCTAACGGATTGGCGTCCAGTTCCAACGTAAGATAAAAATGAGGAATTGTGGAAGTGGAATGTGCAAGTCGAGAAGCGATCGTTTTTCTCATTCCGGTGAGTTCTAATTTACGATCTTGTCGCTTAATAAAAGAACTCTTCTTACCGCCTTCCGTTTCTTGAAAGGAAAGAATGTCTCGTTTGATGATTCTGCCTCCGGGACCGGAACCGATCACTTCGCCCAGATCGACTCCTTTTTGAAGGGCCAAATTTTTTGCCAAAGGAGAAACCTTGACGGGACCTCCCGCACGAACGGATTTGGGTTCTCTAAATTCTTCCCGTTGAAATTCTGGAAAAATTTTAGAAACCGTTTCGATTGAAGACGATTCCGATTTTTTTCCGGCAATTGGCGCTTCGGTTTCGGATAACGTTACATGTTGTGTTTGTAAGTAGGCCGACGCTTTTGACCGCGGCTCGGTTTGCGCGGATGACGGCGGGGTATGAGGCGACATTGGCGTTGTGGATCGTATCGTCGAACTTTCTTTTTTCGAGGGAGTCGATTTTATTGCGGTTTCGACTAACGCGGAAATGTCTTCTCCGGATTTGCCGATGATTGCGACCGGAGCGCCAACGGGAAGTAAAGTTCCTTCGGGCGCGAGAATTTCCAATAAAACTCCCGTTTCAAAGGCTTCCATTTCCATCACGGCTTTGTCCGTTTCCACTTCGGCGATAATTTCACCGGGGGAAACGGAATCTCCTTTGTGTTTGAGCCAACGTACGATTTTACCTTCCGCCATGGTGGGACTGAGTTGAGTCATCTCTGCAATTTTAGCCATTTTGAATATTCCTTTTCCCTTATTCGAGCATTTCCCGAACTTTGGAGATGATTTTCTCCTCACTCGGAAGAGACGCCTTTTCCAAATTGGCGGCGTAAGGCATCGGAACGTCTTCTTGAGTGATTCTTTCCACGGGGGCGTCCAGATCGTCGAAAGAATTTTTTTGAATCAAGTAGGCGATTTGTGAACCGAAACCCGCGACCTCCCAACCTTCTTCCACGATCAAAGCCCGGTTTGTTTTACGGATCGACGCATAAATCGCCTCTTCATCCAAAGGACGGATCGATCTCAGATCCAAAACTTCCACGGAGATTCCTTCTTTGGCGAGTTTTTCGGCGGCGGGTAAAACATACATCAAGGCTCTGGACCAACTAACGATCGTTAGGTCCGATCCTTCTCGTTTGATGTCCGCTTTTCCGAAAGGAATGGAATATTCCCGATCCGGAACTTCTCCTCTGCTTCCGTACAACACTTCGCTTTCGATAAAGATGGTGGGGTTGTTGTCGGCGATCGCGGTTTTCAAAAGGCCGCAGGCGTCCGCCGGAGTATAAGGGGCGATCACTTTGAGACCGGGAATATGCGCGTACCAACTTTCAAACGATTGGGAATGTTGAGCCGCGAGTCTTCCACCCGCGCCACCCGCGCCTCGAAATACGATCGGAATCGGAAATTGGCCCGCGCTCATATAATTCATCTTAGCCGCCGAGTTGATGATCTGATCGATCGCTACGAGAGAAAAGTTCCAAGTCATAAATTCTATGATAGGACGTAAACCCACCATCGCGGCTCCGATTCCCACACCCGCAAAACCGTTTTCGGAAATAGGAGTATCGATCACTCTTTTTTCTCCGTACTTAGCAAGCATTCCTTGAGAAACCTTATAAGCGCCGTCGTAGTGACCGACTTCTTCTCCCATGAGAAAGATGTTCGGGTCCTTATCCATCTCTTCGCACATCGCTCTGTTCAGAGCTTCCCTATATGTGAGAATCGCCATCAAACATCCTCCGCATAAACGTTCTTATACAACCAACCGAGCGGCGGTTCTTCACTCTTATCGGCAAATGCCATCGCTTCTTCCACTTGTGCTTGCAAATCTATATCTAGCTTTTCTAATTCTTCTTCCGTCCATTCCGAGTGAAGAAGGTCGTTCCTCGCTTTTAACAACGGATCGCTTTGTTTATAACGATCCAATTCTTCTTTGGTCCTATACTTTGCGGGATCGGACATCGAGTGTCCTCGAAAACGATACGTGGAAATTTCCATCAGAGTAGGGCCTTCGCCTCTGCGCGCTCGCTCGACCGCAACACTCACGTGATCTCGAACCTTACGAACCTCGTCTCCTTCAATATGATCTCTCGCGATATCGTAGGCGCCCGCTCGAATCGAAACGTCTTTGACCGAAAGGGCTCTGTATTCGGGGGTTCCCATCGCGTAGTGATTGTTCTCGCAGATCATGACGAGAGGAAGTTTCCAGATCGCGGCGAGATTCATTCCTTCGTGAAAGGAACCGATGTTTGCCGCTCCTTCTCCAAAAAAACAAATCGTGACTGAGTGTTCGTTTTTATATTTGGAAGCGTAGGCGATTCCCGCGGCGAGAGAAATGTGGCCTCCCACGATTCCGTGTCCGCCCATGAAGTGTTTGTCCTTATCAAAGAAGTGCATCGAACCTCCGTAACCTTTGGAGATTCCGGTTCGTTTCCCGAAAAGTTCGGCCATCAAAGCCTTTGGGTCCAAACCTCGGGCCAGTGCGTGACCGTGATCCCTATAAGTGGAAACGATGTAATCTTGTTCTCTGAGAGCCGCAATCGATCCGACTCCTACCGCTTCTTGTCCGATATAAAGATGACAAAAACCGCCGATCTTACCGGTGCTGTAAGATTTGGCGGCGCCTTCTTCAAACCTTCGGATGAGAAGCATTTGTTTGTAGAGTTCCAATAAGTCCTGAGTTTCTTTTTTGGTTTTGGGTTGATTCATAGTAAAATGTGAATTGGTAAAACAATCGCAAAGTATCGGTGTGGAAGGAGGATATGCAAACGGATTTCATTGTGATCTGAAAAAAATTCGAAAGCGTATAAACGAACGAAAACTTCTTTTCATAAAAAGAAGATCGGATTTTCCTTTTCTTACATGCGTACGATTTTAGTCACCGAAGACGAACCCGGAATTCAAGATACGATTCGGAATAAAATAAACACGGATGACGAGTTAAGAAGAATGGGCAACCGTGTTTTTTAAGTGTTTCATAGTTTTCGTTTCTACAAAAGGTAATGGAAAACTTTTTCGTTGATGCGCTCTCTTTCCGTAACGATCAAGAGATATTCATTCATAAACTTCCGATGGAATTGGATTCCGTTCCAGCAATGGGAGTGGCGGCCTACAATAGAACTCATCAGTCTACCGCAATCTTATTAAGGGTCTGAGATTCCCAATTGTTCACCTTGTTCTTCACCTTACCAAAATCCCGTACAGACCCAAATTGATGTAATAATTCGACTTTCCCCATTTTTGTTTTTTCAAAAAACCTCGTTCGCAAAGTTCTTCCAAATACTTTGCGGCAGTGAGACGTGTGACTCCCAGATCCCTTTCAATAAATTCAATTTTTGTATAAGGATGATAGAATAGATTATTGATCAAGTCCTGGTTATAGAATTTGCAAGAACTCCGGATTCTATGTTTATAATCCATCATGACCCGTTTGATGGATTGGATGGTCTCAATGGTTTGGATCGAAGTTTCCTCTACTCCGGTAAGAATAAATAAGATCCAAGACTCCCAATCTTGTTTGTCTCGGACTCCTTGAAGAAGTTCGTAATACTGAGTTTTATTTTGAATAATATATCGGCTTAAATAGAGAATAGGAAGAGTAAGCAGATCTTTTAATACCAGATAGAGAATATTGATGATCCTTCCAGTTCTGCCGTTCCCATCGTAAAACGGATGGATACTTTCAAATTGATAATGAATCACAGCCATCTTGATTAAAATATCCGTATCGGACAAATCATCGTCATTGATATATCTTTCCAAATTTTTCATTAAGATTTCGATTTCTTCCAAATGTTGCGGGGGAGTATAAATCACTTCTCCCGTAAGTTGATTTTTCAAATCGGTCCCGGGCAATCTTCGATAACCGGCTTTATTTTTTTCCAATTCCTCTTGAATGGCAAGGATATGATTTCCCGTTAATAATTTGGATTCTTTTACCAATTGGAATCCTTTCCGTAAGGCGGATGCATAGTTCCCCACCTCTTTGGCGGCAGGATGGATTGTCTCGTTCGGAAAAATGTCTTCTTTGAAAAGTTCGTCGTGGGTTGTGATGATATTCTCCACAGCGGAACTGTCTTTAGCTTCCTGCAAGGAAAGTGTATGGATCAAAATATTCTGATTTGGAATACCCGAAGAAGTCCCCTTCAATTCCGCCAAATACCTTTGAGCCAGAGAAACCTTCTTCAAAACCGTCTTGGTCTCCAGTTCCCATGCCGGAGGTAGCTTTTCCAATACAAAGCTTGGATTCATGGGTCGTTTACCATATGTATAAAAATATTAATTTTATATACATATCAATCAGAATCTGCATATTTTTGAGAAAATTCTATACATATCTTAGATCTGTTTTGGGAGTTCGGACAAACCTTTTTGGATTTGTTTTTCTAGATCTTCTAGTTTAGCTAAAATCACCCGAGGACTTTCCTGCTGAATTTCTTCATAGATTTCCTCCTTATATTTGCTTAAAGAGAAATCATGTCCGCTTTCCAGGATTTTCTATTTTGGAACGAAGAATGCCTTTCTGTTCGTTTGATCTCCTTTTGGATCTCGAGAATGGAATCGACCACGGATATCCATAAAGATCGCTTTGGTCTATCTTGGTTCGTTTACTATCCCAAACTGTACCCATCCGCCAACGTCTATAAAACCAGGTGTGTTCTATTTTCCCACCCTTCGTAAAAATCAGAATCGTTATACTGACTCCGATGTAAGGCTTAAAGACTCCGCTTGGTAACGTGATTACCACTTTAAATTCTGATTCTTCTAAAAGTTTTTTACGAAGACTCACAAAAGCTTTTCCGCTTCCAAAAAGTAGACCCTGAGGAAACAATCAATCGGCAGTTCCACCCCGTCCGAAGCATATTAACAATTCTTCCTTCAAACTTCGTTACAAGCGGAACTGATCCATCGCCTCCTTCGGATGAGAAGCATTTGTTTGTAGAGTTCCAATAAGTCCTGAGTTTCTTTTTTGGTTTTGGGTTGATTCATAGTAAAATGTGAATTGGTAAAACAATCGCAAAGTATCGGTGTGGAAGGAGGATATGCAAACGGATTTCATTGTGATCTGAAAAAAATTCGAAAGCGGAGAATGGAACAAATATCTTTTCTCAAGGAGGATCGAGAGATACTCATTCATAAACTTCTGATGGAACCCTCTCGCACATCTAAAGAGCCGCGTATGACCGCCAAGAAACTCCGTGAATCGGGAATGATCGGACAATCGTTCAGACATAACAGATAGCGTCGCCTACTCTCGCAAATTACGCACGGCTTCCGGAGCACACAAGACGGAATGATCTTTGCGGACAGTGATGTTCTCATTGACCTCTGCGTGACGGCCCGTTCGCGTATCGATGACTCGATACTCTAACGGACGAAGGGGAGTTTGTTATCTGTGCGGTTTTTCAGCCTTTGAATTGTTAGATGGATGTCGAAACAAAAAAAGACCTGAAAGAACCTCGGAGCCATTTTATCCGACAATCCCGAATCGTATGGCCTGATTCAAAAACAATGGTGAAGGCGCTGGATACGTTTCAGATGTACAAACTCAGTCACGGAGTGCAAATCAACGATGCGTTAATCGGTCATACGGCGCTCGCGTTGCATACGTCGATTTACACATCGATCGTAAACACTTGTGGGAAGCTCGGAAAAAAATTCTAAAAACGCAAAGCGCGGAAAAATTTCCTTTTCCTAAAAAGAAGATCGATTTTTCTACTCTTGTAATGTATGCCGTTCGGACAATTCTACTGACAGAAGACGAACCGGGAATTCAAGAAACAATTCGAATCGTTTTAGAATCGGAAGGATTTCGGATGCTCTCTGCAATGACCGGGATGGAGTGTCTTTCTCTTTTGAAAGAATCTCCGGATCTACTGGTACTCGACGTAGGTCTTCCGGATGTTAGCGGCTTTGAAATTCTAAAAGAGCTTAGAAAAAAACATTCGATTCCGGTCATTTTGTTAACCGCTAGGGAATTCGAATTGGATCGTGTTTTGGGTCTGGAATTAGGCGCCGATGATTATATGGTAAAACCGTTCAGTCCGAGGGAACTGGTCGCAAGAATCCGAGCTGTGCTTCGGAGATACGATGGAAATTCGGAGGAAAAACGAATCGAGTTTTTTACGGATGAGGATCGTAAGGTGATTTACTATTACGGTAAATCCTTGCCTCTCACTCCTTACGAATACAAGACTTTACTATTGTTTTTAAAACGACCCGGTAAAATTTTCACCCGAGAAGAAATTATGGACATGGTCTGGACGGAACCGGAGGAAAGTTTCGATCGAGCCGTGGATACTGTGATCAAAAACATTCGAACTAGATTGAAAGAAGTCCGGAGCGACGTCGATCCGATCGAAACCAGACGAGGTTTAGGTTACGGATGGAAGGTTACGTTATGAGTCTTTGGATCCGAATCGTAATCGGTTTTTTTTTGCCTTTTTTGTCGGTTATTACTACTTCGTAGATAAAATAGAAGATTCGATTCGACCTCGTTATATGGAAGCGGTGGAAGAATCGTTGAACGATACCGCTCATCTATTGGCTTCTTTATTGGAAAGAGAAGTTTCCCAAAAAGAATCCACTTTGGAAAAAGCGAGCGAACGAATTCTTTCTCCGATGTTACGGACCGCGAAAGAACGAAATCTAAATTCTAAAATTTTCGAAATCACAAAGAAAAAAGTCGATCTACAAATCTACGTTACGGATGCAAAGGGAATCGTGATCTACGATTCGCAAGAGTATAAAAAAGGATTCGACTATTCTAAAAAAAACGACGTGTATCTCACCTTACAAGGAAAATACGGAGCGAGGTCGAGTCCGTTATCGGTTTCCAAATCGGATAAAGGAATATTCATAGGTGCGCCCATCCGACGATCCGGGAAAATCATCGGAGTATTGACCGTGATCAAACCCAAAAACAGTTTGATCCCTTTTATCGAATCGACTCGAAAGAAATTTTGGAATTTGAGTTTGTATGCGGCTTTGTTCATCGTAGTATTGTTTATCTCCGTTCTATACTTCCTATTCTCTCCCATAAGAAAATTATCCGAATACGTTTCCGCTCTTCGGTCCAAAAAAAGAGTTCCTTTTCCAAAAATAAGCGTACCGGAAATCCGAGGTCTGGGAGAAGAAATGGATCGATTGTTTCGTGAACTCGCGGGAAAAGAATACGTAGAAAATTACGTACAATCCATGACCCACGAAATCAAAAGTCCTCTTTCTTCTCTCCTTGCTTCCGCCGAGTTGATCTCTGAAAATCCCGATCGTCTGAATCTTTTGATCTCTAACATTCAATGGGAAGGAAAAAGAATTCAAACGATCCTAGAAAAATTATTGGAATTCAGCGCCTTGGAAAATCTATCCCAATTGGAAAAAGTTCCGAATCTAAATTTGCAGACGATCGTCCGAGAAACGGTTTCTTCCGTAACTTCGGAATCGATTCGAAAAAAAGTAAAGATTCAAGAGTTAACCGAAACCGTGTGGGTAGAAGGAAATTCTTTCTTTTTAGAAATGGCTCTTCGGAATTTAGTACAGAACGCTTTGGATTTTTCAAGCCCCGGTTCGCAAATCACAGTTCGTTGCGGGAAAAAGAACGATTTTCCTTTTTTAGAAGTGGAGGATTCCGGCGCTGGAATTCCAGGGTACGCTTCCGAGAGAATTTTTGAAAAATTCTATTCTCTTCCTCGTCCGGATACGGGCCGCAAAAGTTCCGGATTGGGTCTTGCCTTTGTGAGAGAAATTGCAAAATTACACGATGCGGACGTGGAAGTAAAAAACGGAAATTATCTCGGAGTAACGGCTCGAATCGATTTCAAAAATAGTTTTCAAAAGTAACGTCCTCACACAATCCTCACATTCCGCTCATCGTTCTCTCACAAAATCGGTGCATACTTTTTCCATAAGGAGAACGTAATGTTTAAAATTCAATCGTCGGTAACCATTCGGATTATCATTCTTGGGATACTACTTTGCGGATTTTTGATCCCGATTAGTATGATTGATTCTTTGGTAATGGAAAGACAACAAAGAGCTGTGGAAGCGGCGGAAGAAGTGAGTTCCAAGTGGGGAGCTTCGCAAACTGTGGCGGGTCCGTTTTTGGTAGTTCCTTATCGTATACAAAGAGAAAGAACCGAGGAAAGAGATGGGAAGGACGTTTTAGTAAAAGAAAACGCATACGAAGAAATGTATTTTCTACCGGAAGAGTTGAATCTGGAAACGGATTTAAAATCCGAAAAAAGAAAACGGGGAATTTATGAGGTTATCTTGTATGGAGGAGATTTAAAACTTCAAGGAAATTTCAAACGACCTTCCGTTTTCGATTTTCCGGAAGATACGAAACGTATTGATTGGAACAATGCTCGTTTGATCGTTTCGGTAACGGATTCTAAGGGAATCGGAAACAATATGGAATTGGTTTTTGCCGGAAAAGGAGAAACGTTTCAACCGGGAGGATCTTCTCCTCACATTTTTGATTCCGGCTTACATTCCGAAATCAAACTTTCCGAATCGAAAGCGCCTCTTACTTTCCGGATCAAAATTCCGATCCAAGGTTCGAATTCGATCCATTTAGTGCCTCTCGGAAGAAAGAGTAGGATTCAAATTACTTCGAACTGGAAAGATCCTTCGTTTGAAGGAGCCCTTTTACCCAAGGAAAGAAATATCTCCGAAACCGGATTCCAAGCTACTTGGGAGTCTTCGTATTTCTCAAGAAATTATCCGCAAGTAATTTCGAGTTACAACGATTTAAATCCGAATGAGATCTTATCTTCCGGATACGGAGTTCGATTGATTGTTAGAGCCGATCAGTATTTGAAATTGGAGCGATCTTTGAAATACGCGATTTTGTTTCTTGGCGCCAGTTTTACTCTTTTCTTTTTGTTGGAAATTTTCGGAGGAAAGATCCTTCATCCTTTTCAATATCTAATGATCGGATTTGCGATGATGGTCTTTTACATTCTGAACTTGTCCTTATCGGAACACTTGGGTTTTGTATTTTCTTATGCGGTCGCATCACTCGCGGTCTCAAGTCTGATCGGATACTATGCCGGTGCAGTTTTGCAAAATACGAAGAGGGGAATCATTGCGGGCGGGTACTATGTAGGATTGTATTCGTTTCTATACGTTATACTTGCTTCCGAAGATAATTCTCTGCTTTTAGGTTCGATCGCTGTCTTTTTGATTTTAGCGATTTTGATGCACTTTACTCGAAAGATAGATTGGTATTCTTTTGGATCTAAGAAGGGAGAGATCGCATCGTCCTAAAAACGAAATTAGAAATTTAGATTGGATTTTGAAATATAGAAAAGACAAATTCGATTTTATGTTTCTTGTTTATAGCCCTAACTCGAAAGAGTAGGGCTTTTTTATTGGATTTAGTTTTTGGAACTTTACAGCCTCTATTCAAGAGATGATGATTTTCGAAAAGACCAAAGTAGGTTGCCTATTTTGATGGACTTTTCTTCCGTAGTAAAAACGCTACCTATCACAATCAAGACTTACGTTTCCTAGGAGAATCATATATAATCATGAACCCATCCAAACTATTCGAAGCAATCCGAGAAGGAAAATTGGAAACCGTAAAAAAACTTCTGGAGGAAGGTTGTGACCTTTCCTCTTTAGAAGAAGGCGGACACAATAACGCACTGACTCTCGCTGCCTATATGAGACAACCGGAGATGATCGAAGTTCTTCTCAAGAAAGGTGCCGGTGTCAACGACAGAACGACAAGCGGGCGCACTGCACTTCACAATGCGGTTTGGCAGTACGACAAACGGTCCGTAGAACTTTTATTGGAGGCGGGAGCCGATATTCACATTGCAGATAATTCCAATTGGACTCCCATTTGGCTCTCGAATCGATGGGAGTCGTTTGCAACTCTCGTTGAGCGAGGCGCTCGGGTTGATGGTGTGGATCCGGAGGAGGGAGAAACTCTCCTCAGAAAAATCGCCGTAACAATGGCTCCTTTGAAACAAGACGAAGGGATCAAAATGTTAAACAAACTTGTTGAACTTGGTCTCAAAGTCTCTAATGAAAAACCAGATGATCGTGGGGAAACTCTATTGATGGAAGTGATAGATCGTTCCTCTATAAATAAGGGGGAGAATCAAATCGCTCACTGGTTATTGAAACAAGGAATGGATCCTCTACACGTTAGTGATGCAGGCACGACAGCGTTGCATTATGCGTGTAAGGTAGGAGATTTGGACATGGTAAAGACCTTACTTTCTCTCCGTGCCGATGTAAATGCACTCGTTACGGAAGACGGCGGCGGTTTCAAAGTCGGTATGAGTCCGATGGACTCGGTAACTCAGTACGGAAAGGAACGTAAATCGATTCTTGCAGAATTTAAAAAAGCGGGAGCCGGTAAGGGCACACCCAAACCTGCGATGGATTTGGAAATCGAGGACAATGTAGTTCAACTCAAAGGCAAAAATCGTAAGGCGATTTTGGAACATATCTTGGAGATTACAAAAGATCTCAAAGCCAACGTATTTTCCCACCCGGACTATAACGATCCGGATCATTACCTCGATTGGGAATTTCCAGGAGAAGAGATTGATGAAGCGGATTTTTTCTCCAAATGTGTAGACGATCCGACATTGCGTCCGTTAGTGGTGCGTTATGTGTCACAGATTTTGAATGCGAATGAGAAGGAAGAAGAGCCGATTTATGTACACGAGGAATTGGAAGCGGGAGGTTATGCGATGCAGTCGCTCGTTACAACCGGGGAAGAGGAATATCTGGAGCTACTTAACGAATACATTCACTCGATCGATATCGATCACACGGTGCATCTCTATGATCTGATGGATGTGGCGCGTTCCGTGTACAATGAAACACAACTCGCGACGATAGAAAGCGCACTTGATGAGTTAGGATTGGCTCGTTAAAGTTTGAAAACTTATTACTAAGATTTCGAAATTTTTTTTAACAGCCGTCTTTGAAATTTGCAATTTCCTCATTCGTTGTTGAAAAAGAAGTTTATTTCCTATTGCGGGAAAAAGCGGAGCTACCTAAAATAAAGATTAATATATCAGATCTCACGGATTCCGGAAAGATAGTAAAATGTATTGGGAAGATAACGAAGCGCAGATAGTTGTCGATTTATCTCAAGACATTGATGATGGAAAAGCTTATACGATTGTTTTAGCGGTTTGTAGAAAATTAAATACGGCGTCCGATGATTAAAAGGCGGGACGACTATTTAGAAAACTTCAAAAGGATGGAGCGTTTCTTTCCACCGAGGTTTTACTCTACAGGTGGGCTAAAAGAATTTTGTATCATTGGAAAGATTAAAGAATGTTCTTTTGAAAATTGAAAAATGCGCTAAGTATTTGCCACCTTAAAGATTCCGAATTCTCTTCATGATGGAGAGAAATTAAAGAAAGTTTGTGATAAGAGGGTTGTATTCATTCAGACGATAGAGTGGGTATAACATGTTTTTACTGAAGTTTTTTCCCCGAAAAAACTCGATTCGAAATTAAAAAATGCTTACGGGAATTTTTAAATCGATCGAACTTAAGATTAGCCCTGCAAAGAATTAATTTTTTCAAAAAAAGTGCAAAATTTAAATTCCTAAAAATCTACCATTTTCTACTAAAACCTACTAAAAACGACGATTTTTGAAGAAAATGCGCACTTATCCTAAACTCAATCCCAACCATTGAATCACCGAAGATAGAGTAGGAAGAAAAAGGACGTCTCGGATGAAAACTCCGGTCCGTTTGGATTCTTTCAAAATATATAAATATTCGACCAAAACCAAACTCACAAAGGGCTCGGGCACGGATGCCGGAGTCATGATCAGTTTCAAGGAGGAAACCCATGATCATCAATCACAACTTAGCCGCGATCAACTCTCATCGCGTTCTGAAGTTTCAGAATAACGAAGTAGCCAAGAACATGGAAGCCCTGTCTTCCGGTATGCGAATCAATCGCGCCGGTGACGACGCTTCCGGACTTGCCGTTTCTGAAAAAATGAGAACGCAGGTGAAAGGTCTGAGACAAGCAGAGAGAAACACCGAAGACGGTATGTCTTTGATCCAAACTACGGAAGGATATTTGCAGGAAACGAATGATATCATTCAGAGGGTTCGGGTTCTGGCTATCCAGTCCTCCAACGGAATCTACAGCGCGGAAGATCGCCAGATGATTCAGGTTGAGGTTTCTCAGCTCGTCGACGAGATTGATCGTATTGCTTCTCAAGCGGAATTCAACAAGATGGCTCTCCTTCAGGGGGACTTTGCAAGAGGTTCTAGAACTTCTTCCATGTGGTTCCATATCGGACCGAACCAACACCAAAGAGAAAGAGTGTATATCGCGACTATGACTGCGAAATCCCTCAATCTCATTAAGGCGGACGGTTCCCTCCTGACTCTATCTACGGCTGAATTTGCCAATGACTCTATCGGAACTCTGGACGACGCTCTGATGAAAATCAACAAACAAAGAGCGAACCTCGGAGCATACTTCAACAGACTGGAACACGCTTCCAAAGGTCTGATGGTTGCTTACGAAAATATCCAGGCTTCAGAGTCGAGAATCAGGGACACAGATATGGCGGAGGAAACAGTTGCATTTACGAAGAACCAGATCTTGGTTCAATCGGGAACTGCAATGCTTGCTCAAGCTAACGTAAGACCTCAGTCGGTTCTCCAGCTTCTTAGATAAGATTTTAACCGAAATCTTGTAGTCGCCGATTTTTTGGCGACTGTAAAGGCAGGAGAATAACTGACCGGAAGAGGAACACATTTCTTCGGGAATGTGTTTCCTTCCGGAATTGATTTTTAAATTCCATCCGGTCCTTTTTCCGACCTTTTTAAGAAGCCGCTTTTCGCGGCTGTTCGCGTTTTAAGTTCCCTAAAAGTACGACGGAAGGTTTTGTCAAAGAACATTCTAAGTAAAAATTAAAATATTAGAATATTCGCTTTCCGTGGTCCTTTTGGGATCAAAGAGATTCGTTGAACGAATCGCGATTGATAATCGAATATTACTCCGCGGTGTAGACGCCTGGTCTTTCAGGTGGTCTGAATACTGTCCATCCCGGAGCACCGGACAGACCATGTCCGGCCGGCAGATAGGGAGATTTGCCGGTTCATCTCTACAAAGGAGTGTAGAATGATTATCAATCACAACCTGAGTGCGGTGAATGCTCACCGTTCTCTAAAGTTCAACGAGCTTGCTGTAGACAAGACGATGAAGGCTCTGTCTTCCGGTATGCGGATCAACTCCGCGGCGGACGACGCTTCCGGACTCGCCGTTTCCGAAAAGCTGAGAACGCAGATCAACGGTCTGCGTCAGGCGGAACGGAACACCGAAGACGGGATGAGTTTCATCCAAACTGCCGAGGGTTTCCTCGAACAGACGTCGAACATCATTCAGAGAATCCGGGTGCTCGCCATCCAGACCTCGAATGGGATCTACAGCAACGAAGATAGGCAGCTTGTGCAGGTGGAAGTATCTGCGCTGGTGGATGAAGTCGACCGAATCGCTTCTCAAGCTGAATTTAATAAATTCAAGCTTTTTGAAGGGCAATTCGCGAGAGGGTCCAGGGTCGCTTCCATGTGGTTTCACATGGGACCGAACCAAAATCAGCGTGAGAGATTTTTTATCGGCACAATGACTTCGAAAGCCCTGAAGCTTGTAAAGGCGGACGGGAGACCGATCGCGATTTCTTCTCCGGGAGAAGCGAACGACGTGATCGGCCTGGCGGATGCGGCCCTTACGAAGATCATGAAGCAGAGGGCGGATATGGGAGCCTATTACAATAGGCTTGAATATACCGCAAAGGGTTTGATGGGTGCGTATGAAAATATGCAAGCGTCGGAATCCAGAATTCGAGACGCCGATATGGCGGAGGAAGTTGTCTCGCTGACCACAAAACAAATATTAGTGCAGAGTGGTACGGCAATGTTGGCGCAGGCAAACATGAAACCGAATTCAGTTCTCAAGCTTCTGCAGCAGCTCTAAGGAAGCCTTCCAGGAGGGAAGGTAGAAAAAAGGTTCCACCGGGAGGCATCACTTCCGGTGGATTTTTTTTTGATTCTATCAGCCAAGTCCATCAAAACCGATTCGAAATTCTTTCATTCGAAAGAGCTGATCAAGGTCGGTAATCGAAAAATGACGTTCTTTAGAGACGGATCGGTCAAGTTATCGTTTCCGGAAATTGCATTGGGTTTATCCCCCGCGTCTGTCTGAGGCGAAAAGACGTTATTCGGATCGTTGGAATCCCAGAATAGAACGTTGTCTACCGAGACGTTGAAAACCAATTTTTTGGAAGTGTCCTTTTCGGGGGGATTTAAATTTACGACCATTACATACGGCTCCGTGGGAGATAAATTCTCTGCGGATTTAGGGAGTTTAAATTTTAATACTTTATCGGAAGTGTAAACCTCGCCGGCATTCAACGGCGGGTTTTTAAAATTCAATCCGCCTACGCCGAACAAATCGTTCGAGTTCGGACTGTCTAAAAAATTTCCAGTATTCGAATCGATATACGCGCCGCGCAAAGTACAGCCCATATCTTCCTCACCTGCAGCCAACAATTCAGAAAAGAAATAACTCGGAACATTTAGATGAGAGGCAGGACAACCGTTCTCTAAAATCAGCGTTTCTACATGGCCGCGATCCGAAAGAAGGGGAACGGTAAGTACAGGATTTAAACCCAAATCCGCAAATCTGTATGCGTTTTCAGGAACATCGGTCGGAGCAAAGAAATAGGTGAAGTTGCTAGCTACGATGCCCATACGATCGTAATCCGCTCTGTCGCTTTGAGGTATGAATTTGTCCATCGGCAATTCGGAGTTATTTGTATTGTTGCCTGACAAGGCCACAACCGTTGCAGTCTCACAAGGGCCACGTGCGGGATCAGACGTAAAATTTTCAAATTTTGGTCCCGAATACAAAACAAGAGACGCATTTTCAAAGGTTTCACTTCCGACTGCAGGCCCGCCCTTTTCCGGGGTTTTATACGCAACGATTTTACAAACGTTGATGGAAACGGCTTCGGGTGTTAAAAAATGGTCCGTAAATCCATCCGCATTACCATCTCCATAATTCTCCGGATTTTCTCCACCCAAGTCGGTTAGAAAACCCGTCGGAGAGGATCCGACTCTAAATTGAGGAGAAGCGGCCGAACGCGCCGCGATCAAAGAGTTCGTATTTGAAAAACGGAATTCCGAATTTTCGATCTCGTTTCCTTGCCCTGCGATCAAAAGCGCCAGGGTTAAGAATAGGTCCTTTTCACGATCGTTCTTGCCGGAAGAACAATTACTGATCGTGAATAAAAGAATCGAAAAAAACACCGCAAATGAAAGCGGCCCTCTTATGAAAGAGTCTTCGTATCGTTTCATGGTATATAACCTCTAAAGTAATATAAGGAAATATAGAATTTTTGGGTAGGAACCGAGACAAAATGGAACGAAAAAATGCGAGATTATTGAAAAATTTAAAAACGTTTCTTCGGATCGTAAATCACGTTTTTGGGAATGTTTCGTTTCCTCGCAGTAAGAAGGCCGTTGATCGAATCGATTTAGAACCTGTCCCAAAACTCAAAACAATCGCAGAGATTTGCGGCCATTCCGATAAAATCGGACGGTTGGCGGAAAAACTATAAATTAAATTAAACTAAAATAAATTCATAATAATGAATATTCTATTTATATGAAATTATTTAATTCGTATATGTGAATCATGCTCCTATGCATGAATCAGTGCGTTTTGATTTGTAAAAAATATATAATATAATTTTAATATTACCACTACCAAGGTAATGTATATTTTTTATAAAAAGGTTTGATTTGGAAATCTGTAAAAAAATATTAGAGAAGATCTATGGATAAAAAAGTTTTTAACCTTTTAAATCGATGAGATTGTATGCGTATTTTTTTGAATGTCTATGTTTTTGTAAAATTAAAGCGAATTGGAACGACTTGGTTTGGAAGTATTATCGAGTAATGGAGTGTTAGAGTGAAAAAGAAACAAAAAGTTTCAGGGGTAAAAGCTTTGAAACTAAATCCGTCAAGAATAGTTCAGGTTGGAATCCGGTGTTTTTCGCTGATTTTAATTTTTTCGTCGATATCGTTTTGTATCCCTGAAAAAAAGAATTCAAACAAGGACATTATGCTCCTGGCGTGGTTGGTCGGAGAGATGAATTCTTTTAAAGAAGGCAAGGTATTTTCAAACGCTAAATATTTAACGGGACCGCTGGGTCAAGTGGAGTACCGCGGTTTAGATTTTCATGATAATGTCGTTTTTAACGGGGTGGGGAAGTATAATTGGCAAGAGGCCGGTGATGCGACTCTCAACGTAGGAGTTACTCTTCATGCGATGGCTTGGAAATATAAGAACACTCGCGATCCGGATACGCTTGCTCTGATCAAGAGATACGTAAATTATTATAAGTTAATGCAATCTCTCAATGGCGGAGGGCTCGGTCGAAACTTTGTCAATGTGGAAGCCTATGATCAATTTTTGCCTTGTAATAAGAATGGAACCGTGGGAGTCGCGCCCGACAATGCGTCTTGCGGAACCATGAGATATAGCGATTATACGTTTGAAGATCAACAGTATAAGTTCAGATATGATTTTTCTCTGGACGCCGTTATTCATTCTCTCGTTGGACTTTATTGGACTTATGTTTTTGTGGATGAGTTAAAACCCGATATCGTTCGGATTTGTACGGATCTTTTGGGATATTATGAAGCTAACAATTATCAAGTGAGAGATGTTAATAACGTGAACCTTCGATATGGCGATCATAATCCTGGGACCAATCCTGTGGCCAAAATCAACGAAGTGATTTTGAAATACATCGCTCGAGGTCAGATAACGGACCTGGGAGCTTGGCGAGAAGTTATAACTCTCGGTTCCGTTTTTGCAGGGTTGATCGTTCAGGTGGAAGATGCCAATTTCTTTAATCATTATATGCTCATAAAAGGAGTCGGTGTTTTAGTCCATCTGGGATATCCATTGCAGAACGGATTGAAAAATTTGATCAGTGCGGTTAAGGATCAAGGTCATGAACTGGCGGAATCCATGGATATTTATTTCTTTCAAGCTTCTAAAATACACGTAAAGGATAAGGGTGGATTTCCGCTTTTCAATTATCATTGTTTGGTGGATCAAAACTTTACGGATATCATAGGACTTTTTGATAGAAAACCTTACAATAAATGGGAATATTCTCCGTTAAGAAGATGTATCGTGCAGCGGTCTTCCGCCTTAGGATTGAACGCGGGTTTTCTGGAAGCTTACTGGTTGTGGTGATTGACCCGAAGATCCAATGATATTTCAAAAATCTTATTTGAGATTTTCGGAAAATTTAAATTTCGAGGAATGATAGGATAACGTAAGTTGAATATAAAAAAATGTTTTGTTGGGGAATTTTCCATAACCAAATGTTTGTTAGGTGTTATAAGATTTAGTTAGATTTGTAGAAACACAAACGGGATAAAACAATCCCGTTTGTGTTTAGCGTTTCCGGTTGTTTCGATAAAATTTAGTTTAGAATCGGTTCCGGAACCCTGTTTCTGACCGGTTTTAAAGATTTAAGATAAGCGAAAATATCCTTCAATTCCTCGTCGCTGAGAGGATTCATGTTTCCGATAAAAATTCCGTTCATGGGCGGAAGAATCGGTCTTCCTACTCCCAACCTTTTTTGAGTACGAACCGTTTGAATGAACATTTCTTCCGTCCAACCGCCGATTCCGGTTTCCGGATCGGGTGTTAAATTCTTCGCAAAACTAACTCCCCAGGGGCCGACGACGGCGGTAAGATCTCCGGTAAATAAAAGCCACGGAGAATTGGTATGACTTTTGTAGTCCGGTAACTGATTCGTTTCCAAATAACCCGCTAAAAATTTAGAAGCGTCGGGTACGGGTCCCTGTGGCGTCATCGTTTTTGCGGTATGACAATCGCTGCATCCCGCGACCGTTACCAATTTTTTACCTCGTTCAACGCGCGAATTACCATCGTTTTTCGAACAGTTTGCGAAAAGGACGATCGCGAAGATGAATGTTGAAATCGTAGAAAAAATTTTTTTCATAAATTTTCCTAATTGTATTTTATAAAGAATCGACCGTACCAGAAACGATCGTCTACTTTATCGTAGGGCAGATTCCGGAGATTCAAAAAAGAAGGCTATCGAAAAATGGAATATTCGGTTTTTTTGAACGCTCTCATTGATACAGAGCCGATTTGAATTTTTGATTTATAAATGAAAATGATTTTTGAAGAACCCAAAAATACTCCCAAATTCTGATTTTCAAAAGCCGGAAGAATTGTCGGGAAAGGACCCAAAAAAATACCCGGAAAAAACTCCGGGTATTTTTATTTTTTTGAGGGAGAACGGTTAACGTTTATTTCAAAGGTTTGAATTCTAAGGTAACCACTCCGCGAGTTGTAGACTTCACTTCCAAAGATTTAGAAGACAAGAAAGAGAACCCCCTGTCTTTTTTGTAGACCAATTCTTCTTGGAAAAGAGCGTCCTTACCGGGATAAATGACTTCCCACTCGGAACCGTTCATATCGGAAGTTCTTACGTTTACTTCTTTTGCGGCGGTCAACTCGGTAAGGTCGTCCTTGAACTTAGTCGCCTCGTCCGCGTTTAAGCCCGTAAACTTCAGAACGATCGGGTTGTTTTCAGTGAGGTTGAACCATTCTTCTTTCAACTGATTGTTTACTTTTTTAGAAACGGAGGTCGCCCATTCCGAGATCGCTTTTTCTCTGGAAACTTTTTGAGTGATGTCCGCGCCGCGTCCGTCGGCGGTTCCACTGTCTACGATCTTACCGTCTCCCCAAAGAAGAACTACTTTGTATGTTCCCGTTGCGGCCGTGTTATAGATGGTTCTTTCCAGAGCCTTACCGTTTACGGATTCCAGAGGTTGTTGGTCTTCGGTTTCCACACTTCCTAAAACCAAAACTTCCGCTTGTAGAGCTTCCGCAAGAATTTTGATCAGGGGAGAACCTTCTACATTTTCAGCGTCCACTTGATTCTTACTTACTTTTTTTGCGGTAAGAGCCGGATCGATGATTTTGTTTCCGTTTTTCTTGAGGGCCTTGATGATTTCGGCTTCACCGAAATTGTTCGGGGTCGCCGGAAAAACGGGAGCTCCTCCCACTTTACCCAGAACTAAAACGGCAACTCTAGGATTTCCCACATCGGCGAGTAGGTTGTCAACCGCGGTGGAAATTTTGGATTCTTCCACTTCACATCGAACGGTGAGTTTCAACATGGGTTGAGTGTCGATTTTACCTTCGGCTTCGTCGATGATATCGTAACTCTTAACGAACGCATCCGTTTTGGAAAGAAGGCTGGAGCCTAAACTCTCTCCGTCGGAAGCCTTACTTTTGTTGCTGATCTCTTCGCCGATCACTTTACGAACCGCGTTGATTTTTGCGTCTTTCAGGGCTCTTTGTTTTGCGATCTGCTTGTCTCCGTTATAGATGGGAGCCTCGCCGATTACGGTAACCTTGTTACCTTCTTTTTCATACATTTCTTTCTTCTTACCACGAGTGGATCCGGAAGAACCGCAGCTGACTGCGAAGGAAATAACTGCTAAGGCTGCGATTAGCCTGGTGGTAGGGAAACGATTCATTGTGTCGTTTTTCTCCTTGAAGAATAGGTTTGAGGGATTTTCTTAAACAAAATAGGAATTCTCGGATGCTCTACACAAAAATAAAGAAAAAATTCTTTCTTTCAGTCATTTTTTTTCTCCTTCTTCCTTCGGTCGCCTGCGCGGAAAAAAGTTTTCGTAAACATATCGCGGAATCGAAACTCATTCCTTCCGAAAATGAATTTTACTCGAACATTCTTCCCGGACTTTCGGGGAAAAACGTGATTCTCATCACCAATCCTTCCGGAATCGGCAGAAGTCCGGAACGAATTCTCAGGGAATTTAAAAAACACGACGTAAAAATCAAACACCTCATCGGACTCGAACACGGATTTCTGGGATTGGAAGAAGACTTCAGTAAATCTCCCGTTACCGTGGATGAATTTTTCAATCTTCCGATTTATCATATCTATCGAGTGAAGAATGCGGAACTTCCCGCGATTTTAAAAGGCGCCGACGCGATCCTTTTCGACGTGCAAGATATGGGGATGCGATGTTATACTTACTTGACGGTTTTAAAAAGGATCATGGACGGGATTCCGGACCCGGCGAGTACGAGACTCATCGTGCTCGATCACGTCAATCCGGCTCTTTATTTAAAAGGAAGAGGGGAGATGCTCGATAAAAGATTCTTAAACTTTGCGGGAGAATTTCCTTCCCTCTTTTTCGGAGGTTTGACTTTGGGTGAATCGGCCGCTTATTATAACGCGGAATACTTGGATAAAAAAGTTCGATTGGAAATCGTATCGCCTAAAAACGCCAAACGTTCTTTCGATTGGGATAAGGAAGGAATTCCTTGGACGACTCCTTCTCCGAATTTACCAACCGTGGACTCGGCGATCAATTATCTGGGACTGGTTCTATTAGAAGGAGTGAATGTTTCCGTGGGACGAGGAACTACGGCTCCTTTTGTTTATTTCGGCGCGCCCTGGATGAACGAACCGGAAAGATTAGCGGAAGAATTGAATCAAAATTCCGAGGGGGACTACTATTATCAAACCGTATTCTTCAAACCGGTGTTCGGTCCCTACAAGAATGAAATCTGTAGGGGTTTGCGTCTAACCGTTGTTAATCGGAAATACGACCCTCTTAAGATGGCTTTTCGATTGATTACGACCTTAAAAACGAATTATAAGGAATTCAAATGGAGATCGTATCCGGACGGAACGTATAACGTCGATTTCCTTTGGGGAACGGAATCCTTTCGAAAAGCGGTCGACTCCGGAAAAAACTACGATCAATATTCGGAATATTTAAGTTCTACCGAGAAAGAATACAATGAGAAGATCAAAAAATACTATCTCTATTAAAATGAATCCCAAGTTCGGCGTTTTTTTGAGGACGGTTGCGTTTTTTATTTTATTCTCATTTTTGAATGTTCCCGTCTTCGCACAAAACTCGGATTGGAAGGAATATTCCCTCGGAGAATTGATAGGAAGACTCAAATATTACACGTACGCGAAGGTCGCACAAAGTTTAAGAAAAGAATACCCGATCGATCAAGAGCAGACGTGGGAAGACGTAGTTTGTACGATTCCCGTTCCGGAACTTCCGGGGCCTTTTTTCTGCGGCCTTTTAAAACGGCAACACCCGTCCGAGTCGCAAAAATTTTCCGAACCTGAAACGATTTCCTCTTCCCCGGCCTCGGAAAAACTTTCCGCATCCGTTCCCAAAATTCTTTCTCCCCATGCGGCTTACGGACTCAATCCGGGTTTGAAAGTATATAAGAATATTCAATTGTACTCAGGAACTACGATTTCCGGAAAAAACGTGGTAAAAATCGATTCGGAAGAAAATCCGGGGGAATCCTTACGCGCATTCTATCTAAACAACGGACAACTCAGTCACTACGAGTTTCGGGACAAAATTCTCATTTTTGACTGGTCCGGTTCCAAATTGAACGCGATCCTGGAAGTGAAAACGGATTCGATACGCAGACCGCTTGGCGGAAGAGAAATTTTATTTCCATGAAACCGATCGTTTCGGGTTTTCTACGAATGATGGATCATCAGGGGATCGATCCGGTTCGGTATATCTGGGTCACGGCGACTTACGATTCGAACACTTCCGAAAAACAAGAAGCTCATATTCAAGAAAATTCTGATATTCTAAACTACTTGGGTAAAAAGGTGAAGTTGGAATTTACCGGAAAGATCCGTTGTGTTTCCTGCGGAAGAATCACTAAAAAAAGTTTCAATCAGGGAAATTGTTTCACTTGTTTTCAAACGCTTGCGGAAAACGACATGTGTATCCTAAGACCGGATACTTGCCATTTTCATCTCGGCACCTGCAGAGAACCGGATTGGGGAGAGTCTCACTGTTTTATTTCCCACACGGTGTATCTCGCAAACAGTTCCGCGATTAAGGTCGGAATCACGAAAGAAAATCCGGTATCGAATCGTTGGGTGGATCAGGGGGCCGTTCAGGGAATTCCTCTTGTGGAAGTGACTTCGAGAAGGGATGCGGGAATCATCGAAAAAGAACTTTCTAAAGTTTTATCCGATCGAACGACTTGGCAGAAAATGGTGGCCGGCGACCCGGAAGAGGTGGATCTTTCCGAGAGAAAAAAAGAATTCATTCGAAAAATCGAAAGCCTTGATTTGGATCTGGATTATAAAATTTCTCCGCAGGAATCTCCGACTACGATTCGTTATCCGGTGCAGTCTTATCCTCTTAAGATACAATCCCTTGCACCCGACAAAAATCCGGTGATCGAAGACGTTTTGACCGGGATCAAAGGACAATATCTTTTGTTTGAATCCGGGGTCATCAACATACGCGCGTACGGCGGTTACGAAACGATCTTGAGCGCGGAATGAACAAAGAAAAATCGGTTCGTTTTAGAAAGAAGGTTATGCGACTTCAATTGTAAGAAACATTCAAGAATATTTGCGGGTACTCGCAAAACTTTTGTGGAAGTCGTTAAACGTTTAGAATGGGACGCTGAAAAAACGGAAGAAGCCGATTTTTGTTTTCGGTTTTTTTAGGAACGACCTTTTGCGATCCTAAAATTTTGCTATGAATTCTTTATCCTTTCGAAAGAAAATGCTTCCGATGAAAAAGATTCTTTCGACGTTATTCGTACTTTCCACCTTCTTTTTGTTTTCCGCATGTGGAGCCATCATTGATTCCGCGGTTCCGATCGAGTTGGATTTACAGATCGGAAAGTCGTTTTTAGAAAACGCAAAAGACGGAAAAGAAGGAATGCATATCTTAAAGGATGCGACCCTTGAAAAATACGTAAAGTCCGTTGCGGACCGGATTCTCAAATCGGATCGGATCCGATACAAAAAAGAATTTCCTTATAAAATCTCCATCCTGGACGACGACGATACGATCAATGCGGTTTGCACTCCGGGCGGTTATATCTTCGTGTATACCGGATTGTTAAAGTTGATCAAGGACGAAGCAACGCTCGCGGCCATTCTCGCGCATGAAATCGCTCACGCGGAAAAAAGACATTCCGTAAAACAGATCATCAGTTCATTAGGAATTTATTTTACGATTTACATCGGTCTTACGATTTTTAGGTGT
>NZ_AOHC02000011.1 GCF_000332415.1 Leptospira weilii serovar Ranarum str. ICFT | reverse complement strand
ACAAAGAATACGACAAAGTTAAAAACATTCATATCACTAACAATATGCAAAAGAAGAAGGAATGGCTTAAGGAATATGCGAATACGAAAGGAAATCTGTTTTCATTACGTTTTGTCAGCTCAAGATATAAAGACGGACAAGTCGGAATTTTTGTCACCGATCTTCCCGATTCCGAATTTTCAAGAGAAGATATTGTTTCCCTCTACGGCAAACGTTGGAATATAGAAACTCATTTTCGTTTCGAAAAATATTCTCTTGAATTGGAGAATGTAGCATCCAAAACTTCAATCCGATTTCTTCAAGAATATTATGCAAAAATCTTAACATTTAATCTTGCCTCTCTTCTAATCCAAGAAGCGCAAATAGAATACGATCAATCGATTCAAAACAAAAAAGTAAAAACAAAATATGATTATAAAATTAATAGAAATATCGCGATCGGCATTCTAAAAGGAGAACTTCCAAGGTTACTTTCTGGTACTGAACCGATGAACTCCGTTTTTGATGAAATGAAAGCCGAACTTTTAAAACATCGGCTACCTGTCATTCCAAATAGAACCTTCAATAGAAAACATAAAGTTCGAAAACGTAAGTTTGAAATCTATTACGGCAGAGTCTCTTAAATTGACAGCATTGGTCCATAGGGGCGCGAAATAGGAGGTGGGAAGACTCGTGAGGCTTTTCTCTATCAGAAAATCATACTTTTTGCAAGTAAAAAGCTCCATTCTTGTCGGAACACTTGAAAAATGTGCGAATTTGATCCTTCTTATTTCAAAAACCTTCTTAACTTGTGGGGTTGGTTATGCCTTTTTCTAGAACGCTACAAGGTCAAACTGACCTCTAACTCCTATCCACTCATTCAAACTTAACCTGAAAGATTTGATTCTCCGAACTGTCCGCGACGAGAAGTCTTTGATTGGCGCAGTCAACTTTTACCACGCCGATTGCCATAAACGTATGAGGAACGGTGGAAACGTTGAGAGCCGGATCAACGATTCGGATTCTGTTGGAAAATACGTCGGACACGAACATGGTTCCGATATTGTCGAGAGAAATATGAGCGGGACCGTAAAAGGACGCGTTTAAACCGTTCCCGTCCGCGCTCGTTCCGATCCCGGTTCCCGCAAATACACTGACGACCGGATTTTCCGTAACCTTAAGAGTACAAAGATAACATTCCGTAAGGATACAATTCAGGATCGTATTTTCCGCCCAAGCCTGACTCATTAAAATACTCGGATTATAAACGGAAGAGGTGGAACAAGAAACGAATACCAGGATCGAAATCGGAATTCGGTAAAACATTTTAACGTCCCTACAAAAATTAAGATAAAAGAATATACTCCTTCGAAAAAAAAACGATGGAAAAAAACGTTAGGAAATTTCTTTTTTCCCAAAATTAAAACAAAAATTAAAATAGGATTTTCGAAAAAAGAAATTACAACTGAAAACTTGGACGGCTGGATTCTCAAAAACGCGTTTAAAAAAAGGTATCTCAATTTGTTCTTTTTTGCTCAATGGGAAAAGATTCTTTTTTGAGAGGTTTGAATTCGATGAACAAAGGTCCACTTTCCGGAGTAAAAGTAATCGACTTGAGTTTGCTGCTTCCGGGTCCGCTTTGCTCCATGTACTTGGGAGATATGGGGGCCGACGTGATTAAGATTGAAAATCCGAGGGCGATGGACGCGACTCGAGTTATGTTTAAAAAAGCGAACGGAGCCCCTTCCTTATTTTTGATGCTCAATCGAAATAAAAAAGCGATCACGCTCAACTTAAAAAAAGAAAAGTCCAAAGAAATACTTTTTAAACTATTAGAAGATGCTGATATACTTTTGGAGGGATTTCGACCGGACGGACTTGCCAAGATGGGACTCGGTTACGAGGATCTGAAGGATCGCTTTCCTCGTTTGATCTACTGCGGTATCTACGGATACGGAACGGAGGGAAAATACAGGGACTTTGCGGGACACGACGTAAACTATCTTTCACTTTCGGGAGTTCTATCGCAAACCGGTAAAACGCCCCAGATCCCCGGTTACCAACTTGCGGATATCGGAGGAGGAACGATGACGGCTCTCGCTTCGATCTTGGCGGCCTTGTATGCGAGGGAAAAAACCGGGAAAGGACAGAAGATCGCGATTTCCATGATGGATTCCTCCCTTCCGTTTTTATCCTTGTACGGAGGAATATTTGCCGCCACCGGAAAAAATCCGGAAGGAGGAAACGAATTACTTTCCGGTAAATTACCGAATTATAATGTATATCAAACCAAGGAAGGGCGCTGGGTCGCGTTAGGCGCTCTTGAAGATATGTTTTTTAAAACCTTTTTGCGTCAGTCCGGATTGGATAAACATTTGGAGGAATTTCCGGCGGAGGAAAAAAACTTTTCCAAGTGGAAGGAAATTCTAACCTCTTACTTTGCGTCCAAAACCTACGAAGACTTGAATTTTCTTTTTGAGAACGAAGATTCCTGTCTGACTCCCGTTAAAACGATGGAAGAGGTCACTAAGGATCCGGTTTTAAGGGAAAGGGGAATGATCCTGGATAAAAAACATTCCGAATACGGAGATTACTTTCAATTCGGGGCTCCTTTTCCATTCTCCGCAACGCCGGTTACGTATCGTTTGGATCCGCCCAAACACGGGGAACATAATGTGTCGATCTATCAATCTCTCGGATATACGGTGGAAGAAATCGAAACGATGAAGAAAGAAAAGGTGATCTGATTTCGCTTGGAACGTTTAAGAGCGCCGGAAAATTTTTGAAACCATATCTTTTGAAAGCTGAACAGAACGTTCGTTCTTTGAAATTTGAGAGAAAAACGGCTTTTAAAGCGATTTCTAAATAGGACGGTTCTCGGCTTGGAAATTTTAAATATAAGATAAATAAAAAAGATAAAAAACAAACGAACCGTCGATTTTTTCATTCCTATTTTGGTTTGATCTAATCGCTGTAAAAAAAAAAGTAGGATCAGAACACTCTCGTAAGAAGGGAAAAACCGATGTACCAGGAATTTACCGAACAACAGATCGAAATCAGAGACCAGATCCGCAATTTCGTGAAAAAAGAAATCACACACGAAGTTGCAATCCACTGGGACGAAGAAAATAAACATCCCGAAGAACTCATCAATCGAATGAGAAAAGAACTGGGAGTCAACGGTTTGACCATCCCCGAAGAATACGGCGGTTGGGGACTCGGTTCCGTTGAACAGTGCCTCGTGACCGAAGAACTTTCCAGAGGTTGTCTCGGAATTTCTCTTTGTTTCGGTTACACGGGTCTTGGAATCCTTCCTATCCTGAAAGGAGCTTCTCACGAGCAAAAGAAAAAATGGCTGCAACCGGTGGTTGACGGAGAGTTCGGCGTATCGTTTTGTCTTTCCGAGCCGGGTGCGGGTTCCGACGTTCCCGGTATGAGTACGACCGCCGTTAAAAAAGGCGACAAGTGGGTCATCAACGGAACCAAACAATGGATCACGGGAGGCGGTAGCGCCGGAGCTTATACGGTATTTGCATACACCGATAAGGGAAGAGGAACCAGAGGAGTGAGTTGTTTCTACGTTAAGAGAGACACTCCGGGTTTAACCGTCGGTAAAAAAGAAGATAAACTCGGAATTCGCGCATCCGATACGCGTCAGATTATCTTTGAAGATTGTGCCGTGGAAGAAGCGAACATGATCGGAAAAGAAAACTTAGGATTTATTTATGCGCTTCAAACTCTAAACGCTTCTCGCCCTTACGTGGCGGCGATGGGTGTGGGTGTGTCGCAAGCGGCTTTGGATTACGCTTCCAAATACGCAAGACAAAGAGAGCAGTTCGGATCCAAGATTTCCAGCTTTCAAGCGGTGCAGCACATGCTTGCCGATATGTCCATCGGTTTGGAAACTTCCCGTCAAGTTACTTATCTCGCAGCGAGAATGTCCGACGCCGAGGATCCTAGACTTCCGAAATATTCCGCAATCGCAAAGGCGCACGCTTCCGAAACCGCGATGAAATGCGCTCTGGATGCGGTTCAGATTTTCGGCGGATACGGTTACACGAAAGAATATCCGGTTGAGAAGCTGATGAGAGACGCGAAAATCCTTTGTATCTTTGAAGGAACCACTCAAATTCAGAAAAACGAAATTGCGGCTTACGTGATCCGCGAGGCGGCATCGGCTAAATAAGAATATTAGAATTTTCTAAACTGCGTTCGAATCGGAAACGCGTTTAGAAATTCTGCGGGGCGGAGACGCAGTTCTCTAAAATCTTGATGGAACCGAAGAAGGCGTTCGACGTTACAGTCGGCGCCTTTTTTATTTCGTCTCGCTTTGGATTCCCGAAATCGTTGGAATTCAATCGAGGCGTTTTGCCGGGATAACGCACAAACTAAAAGTTCTAAGTTCCGTTTTCTATAAAATCATAACTTGCCGCGAAGAGTCGTTTGAAACGTGGTTTGGACCTAATTCCGAATATGTAATCAAAATTGTTTTAAATTAGAATTGACAGAATTATTGCACGTTCAAACGATTGACCCAGAATGGCCCGGATTTTATTCATTTTGTTTCTGCTTGTTTTCGGCGGCTGCAAAGAGCCGGTTCAAAAAACGGAACTGGAAGGTTTTGTAGTAAAAAACGTAATTCATCCCAACAACAATCCATACAATAAGGATAAAGTGGAATTGGGAAAACTGCTCTACTTTGATAAACGACTTTCGCTCAAGGAAGACACGAATTGTGCGATCTGCCATTCGGTGGAAATTCAAAATTCGGAAAAAAGTTCTTTACCAAGAAATAAAATCCACAATTCTCCCGCTCCTTCTCTTACAAATGTGGGTTTGTACAAGGATGTGTTTGCCGATCCTCAAGCGAACGATCTGGAAGAGATCGTAAAGGAAAGGGTTCACACGGCGGTCATGCTCAAGGATGAAAAAACAATCGTAGCGAGACTCAACCAAGTAAGCGAATATAGGGAACTTTTCGAAAAATCTTTCGGTTCTCCCGGAATTACGATGGATCGGATCGTAAAAGCGATTTCGGCGTTCGAAAGAACGATCCTATCTAAGAATTCCAAATTCGATCGTTATGTATTGGGTGAAGAATCGGCGCTTACTCCCGCTCAAAAACGCGGTTTGGACGTGTTTATGAACAAGGCCAAGTGTTCTCAGTGTCACAAAGGACCGAACTTTTCGGATTCCGAAAAACATACAACCGGTCTTAGTGGAATCGTACAAAAAGTGAGAACCCCTTCTCTTCGAGACGTAAGTAGAAAAAACGAGTTCATGCATAACGGAGAATTTACAAGGCTGGAAGACGTTGTGAATCATTTCGTAAACGGTGGTGTGAAAGGTTCGATCGAAGACCCGCTTCTAAAACCTGCCACCATTTCGGAAGAAGAGAAAAAGGATCTGATCGAATTCCTGAAATCTCTGGAAGGTGAAACTCATCCATTAGAAATGCCTAAAATACCAAGAGCCTAAAAAAGATCTTTGCTCCGCCGCTGTCGATTTTTTTCGTTTAAGAGTTTGTCCCAAGAGCCTAAAAGAAAAACGCGGGAGTTCCCACGCTTCGAGTGACTATGGATTTAGTGGTTATAGGGGATCGTGACTTGAAAGAAAAATCTTACGTTTCGAGTGGCGAGATCTATTGAATCGAGGAATTATAAAAAAGGCCCTCATAAAGAGAGCCTTTTTTGCAAATGGAACGTATAAGATTTGATTCAATCTTAGAGTTCGTGTTTGTAACCGAATCTGTAGATTTGTCCACCGACAACGATCGGATAAGCTGGATAAGGAGAAAGATTGGTAGCTCCTCCTAAGGACTGAGTTTTACCTACCGCATAAGCCGCGGACATGATCGTTTCCAGTTCTATAAATACGTGGCCTTTGTCCGTCACTCTCGCTTGAGTTCCGATTAAAAAGTTCGGAGCAATTCCCGACGCTCTAAATCGAACGTGTTCACGAGTGGTAATCGGATCCGTTCCGTCGGATATAAGGTTTGCAACACTATTCACTCCTGCGGCAGCTAAAATATCGTGACCACCCTTGAGGTTGTTCATTCCGTTTAAAGACCATCCTCCGTTGAAGTAGTTCAAACCGGCTCCCATATAAACCGCTGCATCTTCGGTAACGTTCAATTTGATACCGACGGTTGCAGGAACAAGGATAGAACTGAATCCCCAAGTCATATCGACGATGTTGTAACCCGCGATATCAGCCTTTGTAACCCCACCGGAGATTTTTTGAGTATATTCCAACGCAACTCTCCAGAAGAAATACTTTCCGAAATCGGATTCGTAACCTACCATCAAGTTACCGCCGACCATAGCGCCGTTGGTAGTTCTTGCATTGATCAGACCGCCGGTTGTCCTATCAAGAGTGATCAATTTGTTTTCAGCCGGAATCGCTTTTCTCGGGGCAACTCCTACATAGTTCCCTTCGCCTGCGGCTTTGGAAGGATTTTGAATACAAGCAGGATCGCCTGCGCCTACTGCACAAGTATCCGTTGATCTAGCCGGGCCATAAAAACTTGCAGCGTCCAAACCGTCTTTTGTGATCGTTCCACCTAATTGACCCAGGTCTAATTGTAACCCGAATCCTACAATTCCGTATGTTTTTGCACTTAGACTTGCAGCCGACGACAATACTATGGCTAAGACAAGCAACACCTTACACATGTTACGAACCATTGATAACTCCTTACTCACGATTCAATTGAAATTTGATTGTGTGGCCGAAAGTTTTATATCTTGTTTTTATAATCCCGGACACAGGGTGAAACTTTAGAAGTTCATGAATCACTGTCAAACAGGTTTTCGTAAAAAGGTTGAAAAGTTTCCAAAATTCTCAAAGGGAGAATGAAACTCCTTTTATTTTTTGTAACAGTTGTTATGTGCTAAAGTAGAATCATGAATCGACGTAAACAAGGAAGAAATTTTAGCAGGTAGGTTCTAGTAAATAGTGGTTAGAATTCAGATTTCAGAGATTTTACAGAAGAGAAAAATCGTACTTTGTTAAAGTCTAATTGCTCTTTTAGGAAAAGATATCTGAACTCTGATTTCTATTCACTAGTATAGTGCACCAAGCGATTCATAAAGAGTAACATCGCTTGGTTTCTTTCGTGCAGGTTCTTAGATTCTTTCGATGATCGTGGCGATTCCCATGCCGCCGCCGATACAAAGGGTAATCAAAGCATAACGTTTCTGTCTTCTTTCGAGTTCGTCTAACGCGGTTCCGAGAAGGATCGCGCCGGTTGCTCCGAGCGGATGACCGAGAGAAATCGAACCGCCGTTTACGTTAATCTTTTCAATAGGAATGTTAAGCGACTTCTGAGTGTATAATACAACGGAAGCGAATGCTTCGTTGATTTCCCAGAGATCGATATCGTCGGGTTTGAGTCCGGCTATCGTTAAGGCTTTTTTAGAAGCGGAAACGGGGCCCGTTAACATGATCGTCGGGTCCTCGCCTGTGGAAGCCATGGCAACGATTTTAGCGCGGGGTTTCAGACCGTGTTTTTTAATCCCTTCATCGGAAGCGATCAGAACGGAAGCCGCTCCGTCAACGATCCCGGAAGAGTTGCCTAACGTGTGGATGTGTTTGATCTTTCCGATTTCAGGATAAGACTTGAGTGCGATCGCATCCAATTCTTTTTCTCCGATCGTTTTGAACACGGGACCGAGTTCGGAAAGCCATTCGAACGTGGATTCGATTCTCGGATTTTCGTCCGTATCTACGACGGTTCCGTCCTCGGTTTTCACCGGAATGATGGATTTTTTGAAGTAACCTTCTTTGATCGCTTTGTCCGCTTTGATCTGAGAAGATTCCGCAAAACGATCCGCTTCCTCGCGGGAAATTCCGAACTTGGTTGCGATGAGGTCCGCGGAAATTCCTTGCGGAACTAAGTTATAGTGTTTTTGAATATTAGGATTTCCTATATTAAAATCCCTTCCGTTCATATCCGCTCCCATTTTTACTCGGGACATGGATTCCACTCCGCCGCCGAGGGCGATTTGCATGGAACCGGATTGTACGTGATTGGCGGCGTTGTTGACGGCTTGAAGTCCCGAACCGCAAAAACGGTTTACGGTATAACCGGGAACCGAGTTCGGCCAGAGCGCCGACATGACCGCATAACGCGCAATACAAGCCGCTTGATCGTCCACCTGGGATACACATCCCATGACAACTTCTTCCACGATTTCGGGTTTGATTCCGTTTCTTTCTTGGATCGCGTTTAAGGTCGCGGCGGAAAGTTCCTGCGGGTGAATGCTCGCAAGAGTTCCTCTTTTTTTACCTTTTCCTCTCGGAGTTCTAACGGCGTCGATTACATAGGCGTTTGACATTGTATTACCTCGCTGTCGATCGATCTACTTGAGATTCGATTGAACAGCTGTTTTGTGAATTTGGGTGTTCCGGTTTCTATTTTGAAGAGGCGGGGGAGTTTGCAATTCTTTTTGCGGGAACTCCGATATAACTCAATGCGGCGGACTTTATGGATCGCACGGAAAAACTTGGTACAACGCAGGGGCGCGGGAAGGGATCGATGCGGAGTCAATAAATTGAAAATGAAACCGAATATTTGGTATTCTGTTGTTATCTCAATTTATTGACTGAAGCGGAGAGCCCGGTCCGTCGTTTGGGCGGAGCCCAAACGACGGAGCCGCCCAAACCTTATAAAGTCCTAAAACCTATCCGCTAACCCTTAGAAACGCTTGTCAGGAAATCACTCAATTTCAGAGTTAAGAACGTATGACCAATCGGGACGATCTTCCAAAAAAGACGGAAACGAAAAAAAAACGTCTCCTTCATAATATCTACGGAAAAGAGATTCTGAACAAACGTTTGGAAGCGGAGAATTTTCAGAGAACGACTCTTTCTTTTTATCGTTATGTCATCTTAGAAAACGTGCGGGAACTCAGAAATCGGCTTTATGAAGAATGGGAAACCCTCGGAGTTCTGGGCAGAATTTACATCGCAAGAGAAGGTATCAACGCCCAACTTTCGGTCCCGTCCCACAATCTGATTTTTTTTAGGGAGAATTTGGATTCCAGAAATCAGTTCAAGGATATGCCGTTCAAAATCGCCGTGGAAGACGATCGTAAATCCTTTTTAAAACTCGATTTAAAAGTAAAAAAGAAAATCGTCTCGGACGGGTTGGACGACGACGCGTTCGATGTGACTAACGTTGGAAAACATCTTTCCGCTGAAGAATTCAATCTTCATTTGGAAGATAAGAACTCGATCGTGGTCGACGTAAGAAATCATTACGAAAGCGAAATCGGTCATTTTGAAAACGCGATTCTCCCGCAATCCGATACGTTCCGGGAAGAGTTGCGGATTTTACTCGAACTTTTAAACGGAAAAGAAGATCAGAAAATTCTAATGTACTGCACGGGCGGGATCCGTTGCGAAAAAGCCAGCGCCTGGCTCAAACATCACGGATACAAGGACGTCAATCAGTTACACGGAGGAATCATTTCCTACGCGCACGAAATTTCTCAAAAGGGTCTCGAATCCAAGTTTAAAGGAAAAAATTTCGTATTTGACGGACGTCTTCAAGAGACGATCGGAAACGAGATCATTTCCACATGTCATCAATGCGGCGAAAAAAGCGATCGGCACGTAAACTGCGCCAATCCGGGTTGTCATATCCTTTTCATTCAGTGTGAATCCTGTTCCGATAAGTTCGAAGGATGTTGCACGCAGGAATGTGGAATCGTTTTACATCTTCCGATAGAAAAACAAAAGGAAATCCGAAAGGGAAAATCGAACGAGAATCGTTTTTTTACGAAGTCGAGAATTCGTCCGAAAATTTCCGAACTCTATCAGAATCAAAATCAAAAACCTTTTGAAACCGCTTGAGCCGTTAAGTCGGAAGCCCTTTTCGACCAGAACCAAGCGAGTGTCACACCCGCGATCGCGTGCCAAATTCCCCAGACCGCCGCGATGATCGCCATACTTCCCTGACCTCCGAAAAACGTGAAGATCAAAACGAGTCCTAGTCCCGAATTTTGGATTCCGGTTTCTATCGAGATACAACGCGCGTCCTTTTCGTCCAAACGCATCAGTTTCGCAAAATAATATCCCAATAAAAAGCCGGTAGTGTTCATTAGAAAAACGTAAATAAATACTTTGTGAATTACCTTAAAAAATATTTGATAATTGGCGACCAGCGCCGTCAGTAAAAACGCCGCAAAAATAAAACCCGAAAGAATTTTGAGAGGTTTTGCAAGTTTTGAAGTGATTTTCGGCAAGTATCTTTTTGTCAAAAGACCGAGAAGGATCGGGATCACTAGTATCATTAAGATCGCTTTAAAAACGTCCCCAGGATCGAGGGCGATTTCTTTTAGAGTCGTTTGAACGGGCGGATATAAATTTCCCCAGAAGAAAAAGTTAAACGGAGTCGCAAAAATCGCAAGCGCCGAAGAAAACGCCGTTAGAGAAATCGAAAGCGCGGTGTTCCCCTTTGCAAGAAAAGTGATAAAGTTGGAAATGTTTCCTCCCGGGCAGGCCGCGACTAGAAGCATTCCGAGTGCGATTCCGGGCGGCGGATTTAAAATCCAAAGAAGTAAATAGGTCGCAAAAGGAAAAAGGACGAATTGCGATAAGATTCCCGCGATCGACGCTCTGGGTTTGTCTATGAGTAGTTTAAAATCTTCTAATCTAACTTCCAAGGCGATTCCGTACATAATCAACCCCAGAAGAAAATTCAAAAAAGCTAAATTACTTTCGTTGAAATGAATCCGAATTCCGTCCAGTTCCGACATCGTTTCAATCCGCCCAGGCTACGAAAATTTTTCTCGGACCGGTAAACGGATGCCTTCCGTGAGAGACGGAATAGTTGTCGATCACGAGTACGTCCCCGTTCTGCCAGGAGAAAAGGGAAATGTTATTCCAGAAGGCGTTTTGAATCCGAGACAATTCCCGAGTCGAAATTTCTTGACCGTCGCCGTACGTGCAATGTGTGTCCAAGTATTCTTTTGAGGTTGTGATCTTTTTGATCAAGGTAAGGATTTCGAGCGCGATTCCGACTAAAAAACCGCGGATCGTTTTTTGGCGGGCAAAAATTCTCCAATATTCTTTCCGAGCGGCGTCGATATGAAACACCTGAGAATGATTGTGCCAGGCCGACGATTTGAATTCGGGATGTTTACGAATCGCTAATGTAGTGTTGGTGAGTCTTAGATTGTCCTCGCCGAACCATTCCGTTTTGAAGTTCTGTTTTTTGGAAATTTTTTCGACCTCGTTTCTATCCTTTGTTTGGAACATTTCGTCCCAACGTTTGGTTTTCCAAAATTGAAAACGGGATCGATTGGAAGGACCGTCGTAAACCCTGGAATAACGAATTTTTTCCTTTTCGAATTTTTCACGTATGGAAGCGGGAACGTCGTTCAAAACCTTTCTGAGATCGGTGATCGGAGTTTCTCCGAACTTGCCGGGAGCCTCTCCGCAATAGAAAAAAAGTTTTTTAGGAGGGGAATCCAGAAAACTCATCTCCGCGTGTTGCATGATGGGATACGCGGGCGGAAGTTCCGTTGCCGTAAACGTATATTTCGTCACTTGATTTCTAGGAGAGGTTCCTAGATAATTGTTTTTCAAATTCGAGTCCACGTTGAGAATGACCTCCTCGAAATCTTGAGGAGTAAATACGTCGAATCCTCTGAAAAGTATCGCTCCGTATTCTTTGAGGTCTTCGGTTAACGCGCGTTTGTTGGTTTTGATCCATCGAATCAAAACCTGTTTACTTTTTTGATCCGCCGAGTTCGGTTGATAAACGACGGGAAGCGGATTTTTAGGATCGATGAATCCTTTGGAGAAACCGCCGGAGGATGGCGCGGTTTTTGTCGTTTTTTTTTCGGAAGAGGTTTGGGTTTTCGGTTTAGACCGTGTTTTATTTTTTGTATTAGATTTAGAAAAAGTGTTAGTTGCCATATCAATTACTTCCCCGAAAAAGATTCTCAAATCGTACTGCAAAGATCGGTTTGGAAAAGGTCTTTTTATTACGATGAAGAATGCCCTTGTTTTTGGTGCAAGAAGTATTTAATATAGCGGATAAAAATTTAATAAATTGGAGTGAATTCCTTTCGAACGTGCTTCGAGTGACTAGGGATTAGTGACTAGAAATTAGGAACCGTTGTAGGTTACAGCCCTAACTCCTAATCCCTAACCCCTGACAACGTTCTCTCATTTGCGGAAAGGAAATTTCAAAGGTGTCGTTTGGAAAAGAAATCGGCTCAAAGTAAGAATCGAATTTTATCCTTGGATTTATTCCGAGGAACGACCGTAGCCGGGATGATCCTCGTGAACAATCCCGGTTCTTGGTCTTTCATCTACTCCCCTTTAAAACATGCCGAGTGGAACGGTTGTACTCCGACGGATTTGGTGTTTCCGTTTTTTCTCTTTGCGGTGGGGGCATCTATTTCAATTTCATTATATTCAAAAAATGAAATCAATCGACGGACCTGGCTCGGAATTTGTATCCGAAGTGCGGCGTTGATTTTGATCGGACTGTTTTTGAACTTTTTCGGGGAATGGACTTTCGCAGAACTTAGAGTTCCCGGAGTTTTACAGAGAATCGGATTTGTGTATTGGGTCGTTGCGTCTTTGTATCTCGTATTTCCGGGAAAGAAGGTATGGATTTTTTTGATCTCGATCTTATTCGTTCATACATGGATTTTGAACTACGTCGCCCCTCCCGGACAATCGATCGTATCCTTAGAACCGGGAAAGGACATCGGAGCCTGGATCGATCGAACGATCTTCGGAGAAAAACATCTCTGGAAGTTTTCCAAAACTTGGGATCCGGAAGGATTTTTTAGCGGGATTTCATCGATCGCAACTTCCTTATTCGGAGTCCTGTGCGGATCGATTTTTGTTTTAAAAGAAAACAGCGCCAAAAAGCGGATTCCGATTCTTTTCGGATCTGGAGTTATACTCACGTTAGTCGGCTTGTTATGGAATTCGAGTTTACCGATGAATAAAAGTCTTTGGACCGGAAGTTATGCGGTTTATACGGCGGGGCTCGCTTTTATTTGTATGGGATTTTTTGAATTCTTAAATTTGCGGGTTCCTGCGAGCGAACGGAACGGATCGACTTTGGAAACCGTCTTTCAACCGTTTCTCGTATTCGGTAAGAACGCGATTTTGGTTTTTGTCGGTTCCGGAATCGTAGCGAGACTTCTCAATCTCTGGACGATCGAGGGAAAAAACGGAAAATCGATCAGCGTCAAGGTTTACCTGTTTTCTAAAATGGTTCTCATTGCGGACCCGTATTTTGCATCTTTGTTATATGCGATTTTTCATTTATTGGTTTGGTGGGGAATTTTAAGTTTCTTGGATAAAAGGAAAATTTATATCAAAGTTTGAAACGATTCCAGTGCGGTTTTTTAGAAATCGATCGTAAAAAAACGATTCGCGATTCCGAATCCTTCGAATTATAGGCCGTCCATTCCCTGACAAAAAGATGATCTTAGTATCGAAACTTACTGGGGGGAGTTCGATTTTTTTCCGTATCGATTGACTTTCATTCATAAGAGTTTTATTATTGACCAGTTCAAAAGCGATACTAAGGGGCTGGAAAGAAATGAAACAATGGATCCTATACTTCATGACAATTTGTACGATTCTCGTCTTTGCGGATTGTAAGAAAGACAACGACGACGATAAGGACAAAACGTTTCTCGCGTTGGTACTAGCGGATCTTTTGTACAATCCTTACGAAAAGATCACTCCGTCCGCCGGGACGATCACCGTTGCCGGGGCCAATTATACGAACAGGGCCTACAATCCTTCCTGTTCGGGAGCGAGCGGGAACACAACGTTTTCCATCTATAGAAAAAAGGTAAGCGCATCCAATAAAAAACTTCTCATCAATTTTATGGGGGGAGGGGCTTGTTGGAGCGGATACAATTGTTTCGGAACCAATACGACCACTTATTTCAATCAACTCAATACCGTCCCTGAATTGTTCGTAAAATACGTGTTTCAAGGAGTGATGAACGAGAAGAACGGTTCGAACCCGTTCAAAGACTACGATGTCGTTTTTATTCCGTATTGTACGGGAGATCTTCACTTCGGTTCCAAGGATATGACATATACGGATCCGAATACGGGAACTCAAACGGTCGTAAAACATAGGGGTTACGATAACGTACTCGCCACTTTGAAATACATTCAGTCGGAATATCCCGGAGTTCAGAATGTGTTCGTAACCGGACAAAGTGCGGGCGGGTACGGTGCTTTGTTGAACTATCCGATCGTTCGTGAAACGGTTGCGGGATTAAATACATCAGTAAAGATTAATATGCTTTCCGATGCGTCTAACGGAGTGGTTCCGGCCGGATTTTTCCCCAATCTAAGTACTCAGTGGGGAGCCGATCCGAGTATTCCGACATGGGTAACGGGGATCGCGGCCAATTATTTCACGGTCGGAAATCCGTCCATCCAGGATTTTTTTACAAAGGTTTCGACGTATTATAACGGTTCGGGAGATAAAACGGGACAATACACGGCCGTCTTTGACGGAAATCAAAGATTCTTTTACAAGGTGATGAATATCATCAACGCGGCTCCGGTATATACCGATGAAAAAACGACCGATCCAAATGATTCCTCCAAAACCTATTCCGCGTTATTCGGAGACAGCGACGGAAGTTCGATTCCGGACGGAACTCCCGCATCCACGGACGGAGCGACCTGCGGCTGGACACAACAAGCGGTTACTTCTATGAATGGAATTTCGGGCGGGGCGACCAATTATTCGTATTATATCGCACCGGGAGACGTGCATACGATCAGCACTTCGGAAGAAATGTATAAAGTGGATTCGGGAGGAACCAACTTCGTAACTTGGCTCACGACTCTTTCTACGGGAGCAAAGCCGGGTAACGTGAAGTGTACGAGCAACGGCGGAAGTTGTGTCGCTTCCAATCTGATCAAGAGTAAGATCAATCTTTCCTTGAACGAGGCCACTTCGGATCAATCGTATACGAATCGTAAAAACTTAGCGACTACCTGCGGGCCGATCGCCGGGCTCTAAAATAAAAACGGGTTTGATGTAAAAAATCGGGACTTAAAGTTCAAACCTTCTTTTTTTTACAAATCGTTTGGGCGGCTCCGTCGTTTGGGCGAAGCCCAAACGACGGACCGGGCTCTCCGCTTCAGTCAAGTTATTGTGTTTCATATTAGTACATTCAATTTCCGTAATTCCAATAACTTGACCACGCATCGATCCCTGCCGAAGCGCTATAAATTCCCGTCGCGCGCGACGGGACAAGTCCCGAGTAAAAGGAAAGATAAAAACGCGGTTATTTCAGAATACAATAAAATACTAAAATAGATCCAACCAGGCTTTGCGGATATCCGGTTTCTCCATAAAATAAGTTCCGATCAAAGCGGCGTCGACCGATTTACGAAACGTATCCAGGTCGGAACGGTTTTTCACGCCGGATTCGCCCACCTTCACGATGTTAGGTGGTAGGAAGGCGCAGACTTCTTCGACCAGATTCGGATGGATTTGGAACGTATCCAAATCTCTCGTATTGATTCCTACGATTTCGGCCCCGCAGTCCAGGGCGAGTTTCGCTTCATCGGACGTGTGAACTTCGACAAGACAATCCATACCGAAAGAGGACGCGGACTTTAAAAACGATTTGATTTGTTCGGGAGATAGGATTCTCACGATCAAAAGAATTGCGGAGGCGCCGAAGGCCCTCGCTTCCCGAATTTGGATTTCGTCCAGGATAAAATCTTTTCTTAAAACCGGAATCTTCAATTCGGAGGAAACGTTTTTCAGATCCTCCAAGGAACCTCCGAAATAATCCCGATCCGTAAGAACGGAAACGGCGGAAGCTCCCGAATTTTCGTATGTTTTAGCGATTAGAACGGGATCGTAATCGGAGCGGATTTCTCCGGAGGAAGGACTCTTACGTTTGCATTCCGCGATGATGGAAAAGGTTCTGCTTCTTAAAGACTTTCCGAGGCCGAGTCCCTGATAAGGGGCCGGCTCCCAATCGGCGATTTTTTTGATTTCGTTTCGTTTTGTGGAGATGATATCCCGGAGAACCCGGTGGAGTTGAGAAGAGGACATTGAGGCTTAAAAGGATTTGAAAGCCTCGTCTTCGGATTCACAAATATCAAAAAGAGACGTGAGTTCGATTACGTCGAAGATCCTTTTAACGGCGGGTTTGATATTACTGATTTTTAATGAACCTTCTTTGGAATTCAATTTTCTAAGGGTGGAAATACAAGCTCGAAAACCGGACGAGGACATATAATCCACTTCCTGCATATTCAGAATTACTTTTTTATGACCTTGATTGTCGATCAGGTCATTTAGATTTTCCTCAACCTCGTTGGCGATGGAAACATCCAAACGTCCTTTGAGATAAACAACCAAAACACCGTCGCGTACTTTGTGATCAAGCAAGGGAATATCCTTAGTTTTGCTACTGACAACTATCGGGGGCGAAAATAAGCTGTCAATCACTGTTCAACGGTCTAAAAATGAAATTTCCCGAGTCCTTGAAAGGTCTGAAGATTCTTGTTCTGGGAGGAGGAATCTCCGGAAATTCCGCAATTGATTTTTTAATCTCCGAAGAAGCACGACCGATTCTCTGCGATCGAAATCGACCCGAGTCGATCGACGTTCCCTTTTTTTATGACACTGCCGATCCGAAAACTTTTCCCGAAATTTCACTGATCGTTAAGTCGCCTGGAATTTTACCCACGCATCCGGTTCTTTTATACGCGGCCGAAAAAAAAATTCCGGTTCTTTCGGAGATCGACCTCGGAAGAAATTTTTTTCAAGGGAAAATCATCGGCATTACGGGAACCGACGGAAAGTCCACAACCACTTCCCTTACGGCGCACCTTTTGAAAAAAGATTTTCCCGATCTCAAAGAAGGGGGAAATCTCGGAATTCCTTTTACATCCTTTTGTAAAGAATCGATTTCCTTGGCCGTTCTAGAACTTTCCAGTTATCAGCTTGATGATTCCTTTCCGCTTCGTTTGGATGTGTCCGTACTTTTGAATCTTGCCCCCGATCATTTGGAAAGACACAAGACGATGGAAAATTATTTCAACGCGAAACTCAAGATTGCGAACCTCTCCGACAATAATCATTGTTTGATCGTATCGGAAAAAATCAAAGAAAGAATTTTGAGTTCGACTTCCTTTCAATGTAAACTTTTAAACTTCGGAAGAAGTCCCGAGTCGAACGCGTTTTTGGATGAAAATTCTCTCAAAATCAAAACGTTAAAGTTCGTCTATGACATCTCAAAATTTCATCTCCCCGGAACTCATAATAGGGAAAATCTTGCCGCTTCCATTCTTGCCGCGGAATCGATCGGAGGAAAACCGGAATCAATCCAGGAGCAGATTCCGCTTTTTAAAGGACTTCCTCATCGTTTTCAGATCGCGGGGGAAAAACAAGGTTTGTCGTTTATCAACGATTCCAAATCCACAAATCTACACAGTATGTTGGCCGGGATGTCGACTTGGAAGAATTTGGATCGAACCTGTCTGATTTTAGGAGGAAGACCGAAACGGGAAGATCCGAAACCGCTTTATGATTTTCTAATGCACCAAATCGGTTGTGTCGTTTTGATCGGAGAGGCCAGGTCGGTTTGGGAAGAGGGGATTCGAAACGCGATCGGAGATCGATTGTTCTCCGTTGAAAATTTGAATGACGTATTTAGAATATTCAAAAAATGGTATCTACTTTCGGATTCGGCGGGCGACAAAAAAATCCGGTCTTCCGAACCGTTCGGCTTCGATACAAAAATCCGTTTACCCAACGGAACGAAAATCGAGTCCGTTGTATTCTCTCCCGCTTGCGCGAGTTTTGATCAGTATAAGAACTTCGAGGAAAGAGGAAATCATTTCCTTTCTTTGGTGGAGGACTTTCTCAATAACGCGGGTTCGGCGGTTGAAAGATCGGGCGAATAAGAAACTCGAGTCCGCAAAACTTTCCTGAACTCGAGTGCAACGTTCGCTATGGATCGCGTTGGGGAAACTTATGCAACGCTTCCTAAGGGACAATGCTGTCAATTTAAGAGACTCTGCCGTAATAGATTTCAAACTTACGTTTTCGAACTTTATGTTTTCTATTGAAGGTTCTATTTGGAATGACAGGTAGCCGATGTTTTAAAAGTTCGGCTTTCATTTCATCAAAAACGGAGTTCATCGGTTCAGTACCGAAAGTAACCTTGGAAGTTCTCCTTTTAGAATGCCGATCGCGATATTTTTATTAATTTTATAATCATATTTTGTTTTTACTTTTTTGTTTTGAATCGATTGATCGTATTCTATTTGCGCTTCTTGGATTAGAAGAGAGGCAAGATTAAATGTTAAGATTTTTGCATAATATTCTTGAAGAAATCGGATTGAAGTTTTGGATGCTACATTCTCCAATTCAAGAGAATATTTTTCGAAACGAAAATGAGTTTCTATATTCCAACGTTTGCCGTACACCTAGTATAACAATATCTTCTCTTGAAAATTCGGAATCGGGAAGATCGGTGACAAAAATTCCGACTTGTCCGTCTTTATATCTTGAGCTGACAAAACGTATGAAAACAGATTTCCTTTCGTATTCGCATATTCCTTAAGCCATTCCTTCTTCTTTTGCATATTGTATAGTGGTGTGAATGTTTTTAAC
>NZ_AOHC02000012.1:275000-329162 GCF_000332415.1 Leptospira weilii serovar Ranarum str. ICFT | reverse complement strand
ACACCGATTGGAAATCTTAAACTCAAGTACGTCGTATCTTCCGTCCCAATTGGGCGAAAACGCGTCGGTGTTGGTTTTTAAAAAAGCGCTTGGGTAGATGGAAAAATTAAAAAAGAAAAACGACGTTGTAATAAAACGAATTCCGTTCCGCATGAGTACATTCTAATTGGGTACGTTTTTTTTCCTATATTTTTTTTAAGAACGAAACGATCCGTTTTTTTAGGATTCTTTCGGAAGGTTCTTGCGGTTTCTGGTACTTCCTATGGAAAGCGAGTTCTTAACGGGAGAATTCTCGTATTCCTTTAGAGCGAAGTGAACGGAAGCAAAGGCTAATTCTTCCCAAGGAATTTCGTTTAATGAAAAGAGCTTCACTTCCTCGGACTCCGAACTTACGGAGAATTTTCCGTCCACCAAGTCCGCCAAGAAGAACATATAAATCTGACTGATATGAGGAATGCTGTAGACGCTCTGAAGTCCCACGATGTTGATCTCCGCGTTCGCTTCTTCCCGAGTTTCCCGAACGGCGCCTTCTTCCACGGTTTCCCTGTTTTCTAAAAATCCCGCGGGTAAGGTCCAAAATCCTTTTCTGGGTTCGATCGCTCGTTTGCAAAGAAGAATCCGATTCTCCCAAATCGGAATACTTCCGACTACAACTTTCGGATTTTGATAGTGGATCGTTCCGCAGTTGTCGCAGACGTGCCTGGACCGATTGTCTCCTTCCGGTATTTTATAAGCGACCGACGATCCGCATGAACTACAGTATTTCATACTTTTCTAATGCGATTCCAGGTTAAAACCGCCTCCGCCAAAAGCCAAAGAGTCAAAACGATCAACGTTCCTCCCACCGCCGCGAGAAGGAGGTTCGGAGAAGGCCCGGTTAAAAAGTCCAAAAAATTTCGAATCATCGCCCAGAGAGTTACGGATAATACGAACAACATCGGGATAAAAGAGACTTTGACGTTTTTCTTAGATTTCAAAAGAAAAACGGTTACGACCAAAAGCGCCAGTCCCGCTAAAAGTTGATTTGTGGTTCCGAAAAGTTTCCAGAGGGCGAGACCTGCGGGTTTTTTCTTTCCGTCTTGTTCGATTTCCATAAACGCAAAAATCCCGATTGCGGCGCAGGCGATCAGACTGGAAACGTATCGATTGCCGACTAACGTTTGAATCCAGGATATCCGAGTCGACTCCGCGATCTCTTCGATATTATACCGCAGAAGTCTCGTCGCGGAATCCAACGAGGTCAATGCGAAGCTGATTACGATGAGCGCGATAAAACCTTGTCCGAAGGTTTCGGGGATTCCGATCTGAGCCAGAAATCTTCCCGTTCCGTAAATGTAGGCTCCTACTTGCGGAGCTAAACCTTGGATACCCGACCAAGAACGATAAAAGCCGGTCCATTCTTCCGAAGAAGCGAACCCGATCGTACAAGCGATGACCGCCGATAAACCGAGTAAGGATTCTCCGATCATTCCTCCGTAACCGATCGGTCTTGCGTCCGTTTCCTTGTCCAATTGTTTGGCGGTGGTTCCCGAGCTGACTAACGCGTGAAATCCGGAAACCGCTCCGCAAGCGATCGTGATGAATACGAACGGAATCATATCGAAACCGATGGATTCGGTCCGGATCGCTTCCGCGTTGAAAGAAGAAAAGTTTTGCAAAATTCCTCCAGCAAAAAATCCGATATAAATCAAAATGATTCCTAAATACAATAAGAAGGAATTGATATAGTCCCTGCTTTGTAACAATAACCAGATCGGAGTTACCGAAGCTAAAAACGCGTAGAATAAAAGGATGTATTTCCAAGTTCCCGTCGAAGGAGAAGTTTCCACGCGGTTGAGTCCCGTTTCGGTGAGAATCGAATCCTGCATTCCCAATACCATGAAGAATAAGGTTCCGAACACGCTAATCACCGTTAGGGGAGTTAAGTTCATTCCTTTTTTGTAATGTAGATATCCCATGATCACCGCAAAAATCATGATCGCCGCGGATGGAATCACCGCTTCCGGAAAATGGCTTCTGAGTTTAATGAAAGGTTTTTCCTCGGTTCTGATTTCTCCGGGATGATCGTGATCCTTTTTGTTTGCGGTTTTGGAATTTGCAACCGTTGAATTTCGTTTTTGCGTTCGGTCGACATTTGTTGAAGTTGTTTCCGAAAGAGTTTTCCTTTCTTGTGCGGAAGTATCGACTGTCGTATTTGCCGTCGAAGTGGAAAGTAAACTCGCCTTAGGATCGGCGGAAAACATTTCCGCAAGTACGAGAACGAAAACTCCCATCGCTAACGCGACCAGGAAAAAGATGATCGCGTGAAACAAACTTCTCGCTCGGTGACCTAAAAGATCTTCCGCGACTTGACCGATACTTTTTCCCTGATTACGAACCGAAACTACGAGTGCGCCGAAGTCGTGTACACAACCCACGAAAATACTTCCGAATACGACCCAAATCATGGCGGGAAGCCAACCCCAGATGACGGCTACCGCAGGTCCGAGTACGGGAGCAAGTCCGGCAATGGACGCATAATGATGGCCGAATAAAACGATGGGTTTTGTGGGAAGGTAATCCACTCCGTCGTTGAGTTTGTGCGCCGGCGTATCTTTCGGATTGTCCTTTAAATCGAAGATGGATTTGGAAATATAACCCGAGTAGAATTTATATCCGAGAAAATAAACCAGAAAACAAATAAGAACGGAGATCAAAGGAAGCATAATAAGGATGGATGAGTTTAGGAAACCTTACGAGCAAACCTTTTTTCAACGTTCGGGAAGATTTCCGTTTCCGATTCTCGAAGTCTAATTGGAAAAAGAATTGATGAACGGATTTGTAAGGGTGGAAAATTTGGAAGAAGAGTATGCAGACTCGAAGTTTTGATCAGATCCGTTCCTCCTTGGAGGATATTATTTTTGAGATTCAATCCGGATGTACGAATTGTGAATGGTACATTCCGGTGGAAAAGATTATCTCCGCTTTGGATATCCGCAAAGAAGATTACTATAGAATTTTTTACGATCTGAGAAGCGAAGTTCATTTTTCCTCCAGAGCCGCCGCGGGTTTTAACGAAACACATGCAGATTCTCTCATCCGTCTTCTTTCCAAAATTCTAAGGATAGAAGGAATCGAGAATGAATTTGCAAAAAACGGAATATACTTCGACGATAATTATCTCGCGGAGCTTCAAATCAGCTTAAAACAAACGATTCAGTCTCGTTTACAAAGACACGAGCTGGATAAGGAGCTGCTTTTACTTTTGTCGTCCGCGACCTTGGATTTCGACGACGCTTTTGATTCTTACTTCGACGATAGATTCAATTTCGAAAGAATCGTGGAAAACGGAATCGCCGATTTTATCGAATTAAAATCGATTCAAAACGATTACGGGGCCGACGTCTTTTTTAAAAAACATATCTTTTCCATTCTCAATACGAAGGTTTTTCATCTCCGCGAGATCACGAGAGAATACAGGGACAGGGCGTATTACGATTTGTTCGGAACGTTCCGCAAAAAACCGAAAAAGAAAAAACCCGTTTCCGTATTTCAAGAGATGGATCCGGAAACGCAGAGACATTTGGACGTTCTCGGATTCGACGCGCCTTGTACATTAGAAGAATTGAAAAAACGATTCAAGGAATTGATCAAGAAATATCATCCGGACGTCAACAAGGACGGACTTGAAATGACCCAGAGAATCATCGCTTCTTATAATTTTTTGATCCTGAGGATGGGTTAGTTTGTTCTTTTGGGTAATGAGAGGAGTTTCCGAACCCTACATTCCTCCGGCTCAAGCCGAGATCGTTCATCCTTTACATTCGATCCCGCCTTCTCCTTTCGTTAAAAAGATAGAATCGGAACAAGATCTCGAAAGAAAAAATCGCCCAAAAAACGCGGGAAAAGAAATCGGCGCCGAATACAAAATCGCCGGAAAGATCCGATCCGGTTCGGGAGAACCGCTTTCCTCGCTTACGGCAAAAGATTTGATGACTTCTCCCGTGGTGGAATTTTCGGATCAGGATCCGATCGCGAGAGCCGAAGAAATTTTCGTTCGGAAACGTTTTCGCCACGTTCCGGTGGTCGACGAAAAAAACACGTTATGCGGCATTCTGTCCGATCGGGATTGGATGCGTTGGAAATTGGAACACATTACGATGGCCGAACAAACGATCGGGCAGATCATGAAAACGAAAGTTCTTTCGGTTCGGATTTTTGCGGGGATCGGAGAAATTTCAAAAGTTTTTTTCGAGGAAAGAATCGGATGTCTTCCCGTTGTGAACGATCAGTTTCAAGTGATCGGTATCATTACGAGAAGCGACGTTTTGCGTGCGATCTTAAGAGTGAGCGAAAGAGAATTTTTCGCCTAGAGGAAGTAAGATTTTTCTTTCAAGTCCGATTCCTCCTAACCCTTTCTACTCTACAAAACCTGACGCTACAACCGATAGGAAGCAACGTTCGGTTTTGTCTCGACTTCTGAGCCGCGTAGAATCAACCGTTCCGGCGGCTCTATGAAATCGATCGAGATCGGAAATTATTTCTTTCCCAACCCCGGTTTGTCGGCGCCGACCAAAATCGACATGTTTCCGGCCGGATGTTTGTTTTCCTTCATCAACTGGTGTGCGGTGGCGGTTTCGTTCCAAACGAAGGTTTTAGAAAGACAAGGATCTACTTTTTTTTCGATCACTAAATCGTTCAGACCTTTTGAGTTGTCGTCGTTTGCAAAGTGAGAACCTTGAAGACGTTTTTGTCTCATCCAGAGATAACGTAAGTCAACGGTTGCGTTGAAACCGGTAGTTCCCGCGCAGATCACAACCATACCTCCCGTTTCACAGACGAACATGGAAGTAGGAATGGTGGTTTCACCCGGATGTTCGAAAACGATTTTTGGATTTTTTCCTTTTCCGGCGATGTCCCAGATTGCCTTTCCGAACTCGCGAGCGGATTTGGTCCATTCTACGAACTTTTCCATCTTGTTGATTTCGGAGGTCAACGCTCCCCAATGGGAGAATTTCTTACGATTGATAACACCCGCGGCGCCTAACTTCATACAGAAATCGATTTTGTCGTCTTCGGAAACGACTGCGATCGGAATTCCACCTGCGGCTTTTACGATCTGAATCGCCATCGCTCCGAGTCCGCCCGCTCCTCCCCAGATCAAAACCACGTCGTCTTTTTGGACGTTGTTCGGAGTCCAGTGATGAAGCATTCTATACGCGGTGGCTCCTACGAGCATGTAGGCTGCGGCTTCTTCCCAAGTGAGATGTTTCGGTTTTGGAAGACACTGATGGTCTTGAACCTTGCAGAATTGTGCAAAGGAACCCCAGTTGGTTTCGTATCCCCAGATCAACTGAGAAGGCGCGAACATCGGATCCTTTCCGGCTTTAATCCAAGGATCGTTTCGATCCCAGATTCCGCAGTGAAGAACGACTTCGTCTCCGACTTTTACGTTCTTAACATCGGCGCCGACTTTATAAACGATGCCGGATGCGTCGGAACCGCCGATATGAAACGGTTCGGGTTCTCCTTTTTTGTTTCTGGCGCCGATCACATCTACGGGAAATCCGAGAGCGGCCCAAACGTTGTTATAATTTACACCGGCTGCCATTACCGCAACGAGGACTTCGTCCGGTGCGAGTTCTGGAACATCGATGAGTTCTTCCTGAATGGCTGTGATCGGATCGCCGAAACGATTGGCTCTAACGACCTGTGCATACATTTTTTTGGGAACCTGCCCCAAGGGGGGGAGGGTTCCGATTGGAACGGATTCAATTTGGCTCATGTGCACAGATTTCTGAACTTTGGTATTTCATCTACACCAATTTTAGGGGAGTTCCCGCACTTCGAGTCGCTAGGAATTAGATGTTAAGGGCGTTGTAGCGTCCTAAAACAAGGTAAAACTTATGTAGGATTGGCGCCGTTTCGAATGAAGGGCGTTCGATCGGTTTATCTGCCGCCGCTTCCTTGGATTTCTTATTTATCGAGGAGAAGTGCATCATCTGCCCTTGCCTCTGCAAAAAGCGGAGTGTACGATTTATCATAATACTATTTTAAAAAATCATAATATGCCTCTCACAAATTCGAACTCGGAGCCTCCGGTTCATTTTGTCGAATCTCTCAAAGTCGCTTTTTTTCCCTTGGTTCCCCGTTTCTAAAATACGATCCAGGACTACTTATAGGATAAACTTGAAAAATAACGAAGAAAGGTTTTTGTATTTTTAATATAGATATTTAAAGAAAAAGGTTTTAAAAAAAAGAAAATCCGCGTCTTATGAATGCAACTTTATTCAGAAAGAATTCATCACTTCCAAACGGCCGTCTTTAAAACATTAAAGAGACGACGAGATTGGAAAAAATCAAATAATAAAATTCGGAGAAACTAAAACATGCTGGTACAAATACATCCAAATCGTTTTTTTTACACGGATAAGGATCGGGAACAAAGTTTACAAGTTTTAGGAACGATGCTGGAGCTGAGTGAAAAGTGTTACGTATTTGGAAAATATTTTTTTATCGATTCCTTTGATTCCGAAGAACATCCGTTTTTTCTAAGAAAGGGATTCGATCTGATGGGAATCGGGATGGACTCCGAAAACGTCGGCAATATTTTGAAAGGATATATCGTTTCCGGAAACTACGAAGGAAAAGAACTTTTAGATAGAATCATCATACTCGAAGGAATCGAAACGATTCAGAGAGAACTTCCCATCTCCGTCTTTTTGGAAAAGGTCGCGTCTTATTTCGGAGAATCTTACCAAAAGGACTTTTGGAATTTCGTGAATCAAAAAAGAAAAGAGATCGATACGATTCTTCTCAACGATTTTTACTCCGAGTTTTGCAATTCCGAACCTCAGATCGATTCCGATATTCTCTTGAACAGGGCGTTTCATTCGTTATCGTATAACGAACTGAAGGATTTATTGAGACAGGTAAGCCTTCCGGATTTGGCGGAAGCGTTAAAGAGTGTGCGGGAAAAACTTGTGATTCAAGTGCTTGATTTTCTGGATCGAGAATCGTCTCGATGGTTGATGAAAGAGCTGATGAAATCGAACGATTCTTACGATAGTTCCGAAAAAGTAAAAGAGGCTCAGTTGAAAATTCTCGGGATATTTGCCTCTAAAAAAGAAATGAACCGAAATTTCTGAACCGTTAGTAGGTTGTATCCGGCCGGAACCAAATATAATTTAGAATATTCTGAAATACGAATTTATAATTTCCCCAAACATAATACGGTTTTGCGAATGTGGTTTCGGAAATAAAGGCGTCACATTTTCCGTAAGAGCGATCATTTCCATTGACTTCGGCGAAACTCTTTTTCAGTTTGGATGGAACGTATTTTCATGAGCAAAGAAGAAAAACTGAGAAGACTGAGCCTCGTTCAATCCGAGGTTTCCGCGTGTAAACTCTGCAAACTCCATACGACCCGCACTCAAACGGTTTTTGGAGAAGGCAACCCGGATACGGAAGTCGTTTTTATCGGGGAGGGACCCGGTAGACAAGAGGATCTTACCGGCCGTCCTTTTGTGGGCAAAGCCGGTGAACTTCTTACGAGAATTATAGAAAAAGGAATGGGAGTTCCCAGGGAATCGGTTTACATCGCGAACATCGTAAAGTGTAGACCGACGGTGGATATGAAATTCGAAAAGGACAGACCTCCCGAAGAGGAGGAAACCAGAGCCTGCGCCCCGTATCTTTTGAGACAACTCGAGATCATTCAACCGAAAGCGATCGTAACTCTCGGAAATCCTTCCACAAGATTTATCTTAAATACGAAAGAAGGAATTACCAAACTCAGAGGAACCTGGGGAACCTTTTTCGGAATTCCAGTGATGCCTACGTATCACCCTAGTTTTGTGATTCGTAACGGCGGGGAGAACAGCCCTCTCAAACGAGAAGTTTGGGAGGACATCAAAAAGGTTATGGATTTGTTGGGCTGGAAGAAACCTTCGTAGTTTCGGGTCCTTTTTCTTTCAGCCAATCGGCGATTTTTTGATAGATGTCGGAAGGCGCGTCTTCGTGGGCGAAAAGTCCTAAGTGATCGTAGTCGATGGACATTCCGTTGTCTCTTCCGGCTTCCCAATATTCTTTTCTCCCTTTTTTTCTTTTATAAACCGGATGAATACTTTCGGTCGGCGATACGTTGTCGATTCTTCCTCCGATAAAAAGAGAAGGAAAGTTTGTGGACTCGAACGGTTCCCAGGTTTTCGGATTTTCTTCCAAAGCCGGCAAGTAGTTAAGAATATTTTGATATATGAATAGAGTCGTAGGATCGTCTTCGTCTAAGGAGATAAAACGTTTGCAGAAACTGTCCTTATTTTTGCAGGAAACGCTCAAATCGGTTCCGAATTTTTTTTCGGCTTTCATCTGTTCTAAAAAACTATCGTTGTATTTATAGTCCATTCCCGTTCCGAGAAAAAACGCTTTGGATATGTCCGGAATCTTTTTGGCTTTGAAAGAATGTAATAACGCCTGTCCTCCCAAAGAAACCCCGCCCAGAACGTATTCTTTTTGACCGGTGACTTTTTGAATTCTTGCGATGACTTCCGGAATCAGATTTTCCCCTACATCTTTGAGATTTACGGATTTGTAATCTTCGAAGTGTAACAACCAAACCGAAAAACCGTTTCCGTTTAACACTCCGATCAGCCCCGATTTATCTCCGAGGTACAACGCCTTTTTGTTTATAAAAACCGGATCCACGAGAAGAATCGGAGGATGGGAAGAATTTTCATAGGAAAACGTGGTCAAAAACACGTTCGGTCCTAGGTTTGCGGTTTGTGACGCGAATTTTTGTCCGGTAATGACCACATAACGCGTACAGTTTAAAAAAACGGTCAAAAAGATAAGGACCGCGGCCGATTTTGTTTTTGTAAGTTTCATTTTTAAATCCGAAATAAAATTAGTTTCTTTTATCCAACCAAGTCGCGATAGGAATGAATATGTCCTTGTCCGCATTCTTTCCGACGATCAAATCGGCGTGGCCGTAGTCATCGGAATGATGGTTCGCTCTGGATACGATAAAAAGAGTTTTGTCTTCGGAGGAAATCGTATCGTAGGCGTAACGAAGGGAGTAGGTCGTTCCGATTTTGTCTCTTCTGCCCGCGACCAACAAAGTCGGAATTTTGATATTTTTGAGTCCGTTCGAATAGGAAATCTTACGATCTAAACTTCGGATCTCTCCGCTTTCCGCAAAATCCTGAAACTGTAGGATTTCCTTTTTCGTTCCGGGATTGATCGAAGTCGTTTTAACGCCGGAAAGGATCGAAGAATCGATATTCGGTTTATGCCAAAAAAGTTCTTCGAAGGATTTTTGAGGAAGAAACGGGATTCCGGTGGCTCCTTGAATGCCGATCCAGGTTTCGGCGGGAACGACCGGCCAAAGATTCGTCAACCAAGAAAGAGAAGCCCAACCTTTCAGAGCGGAACTCGGAGCATCCAGAATCGCGGCCGAACCGATCGCCACAAAGTTTGCGATCCTGTTTTCGCCGAGGCTTCCGATTCTCGCATAGATAATCATTCCACCCATACTATGCCCGATCCAATTGACCTTGTCCTTTCCGGTAGCGTTTAACACGTGTTTGATGGCGGCATCCGCGTCGTATTGGATGTAGTCGTCCATGCCGTAAGAAAACGTTTTATCTCCGAAAAACAAGGAAGGGTAACCCGCATCCCTTCTTCCTCTCAAATCCAACAACCAAACGTCGTAACCTTCTTTTTGAAGTCTACCGACAATGGAACTTTTTTCGTTGATCTTCAGATAGGTTCGATTGGCGAGTAAACCGTGGCATAATAGGACGGGATATTTTTTGGAAGGAGAATTGGATGCGGGCGGAAAATGTTCGAGCGTCAGATCCCAACCGTCCGCCGTTTTAGGACGATGAATTTCTCCTTGAAGTTGTATGCTCGTGGTACACCGGGAAAAAAACATTCCCAGTAAAAAAATCAAAAAGGTTTTTCGGATATCGGCGTTCATTAGAGAATTATACTATCATCCGATTCGAAGAGTATCAAGTAGAATCTTCCGCCGCGCTCTAAAACCCCGATTTTCTTTTGTTAAAAAGTTCGGAGCCGCAAGAAACGATCCTTTGAACGATTTCTTATGAAAATGATGTAAAGTTAAGAATTTATTTTTTTAACTCTGAAACCCGTTTTGATATATTTGTCGATTTTCGGTTTGATCACATAATGACAGTAAGACTGTTCCGGATTGGTTCTGAAATAATTTTGATGATAATTTTCCGCGGGATAAAATTCTTTCAGCGCTTCCACTTGAGTCACGATCGGGTCCGAAAATTGTTCTCCGGCTTTTTGTACGGCTTCTTCCGCTTGTTTTTTTTGTTCGGGAGAATGATAGAGAATGACGGATCGATACTGGGTCCCCACGTCGTTTTCTTGTCGGTTTAACGTAGTGGGGTCGTGAGAGATCCAGAAAACTTCCAGGATCTCGGGATAACCGATGATCTTCGGATCGAAAATGATCTGCACTACTTCCGCGTGTCCTGTGGTGCCGGAACATACGGAACGATAATCCGGATTTTTCGTTCGTCCGGCCGCATATCCGGATACGACGGATTCTACACCTTCCACCGTCTGATACACAGCCTCAAGACACCAAAAACAACCGCCGCCTAATGTTGCTTGTTCCATAGGGAACGATTCGAGCCGAAAATCAAAAAGGTTGCAAGTAGTTTACGAATCGTTTCGATTTACAATTTGTTTTTCGTATGGCTGAAATTCGAATTCAAAGTTTAGATTTTAAGCGAAATCGCAAAAACGATAAACTTTTCCTCTTTCGATTTCGATCGATCTCGATCAAAAACAGCGTCGTAAGAACGAAAATATCTTCCTTCCAATCGAATCATCGCGTTTTCGTTCGGAATGTAATCGAAGGTTGTGGTCGCACCCGAAGTTAAAAATCCGTTTTTCGTATCTGTTTGTACGATCGTTTGCTGCGAATCATACATTCTTTCCAAACGTAAGGAAGTTCTGAATTTCTCGATCGGTCTCCAAGTGATCCAAAACGTTCCGTGATACCATTGCCTATAGGCTTGAACTCCGGGATCGGGAACTCTTTGAATTCCGACGTCGCCCGATCCGGCCACAATAAAGTGTTTTGTGATATGATATTGAAGTATTAAATTATTATAATATCTTGTTTGACGCGGCCGGTTATCGGGAGCCTCGTTTCCCACGAATGTGTTGTGGGTAATTTTGAACTTATCCGTGATTTTGTAATCGATTTGAGTTCCGATCGCTTTATCGCGGTTCGTTTCGGTGATATTGGACCAACCGTTCATCAGATGAAGCTGAAAGGACAGTTTTTCCGAATATTGATAGGAGAGTCTGAAACCGCTCGAATAATAAGGCACGTAATCCAGAGAGAGGGCCCTCGAATAATTCCAGTTGTTCTGAGAGATCCAACTTTCGAGTCCGATGTTTCCGAAATAAATTCCGCCGTCGAGCCAGAGATTTTTTGCGAGTTTGACTCCGGCGTAAGCTTCTTGAATGTTTCGTACGGAAAGTTCGTTGGAATTTTTTTCCGAGCTGACTTCGTATTTGTAATTCGCGTTTACAGAGTTTCCAAATTGGAAAGCGACTCTGCCTCGGTATTGATCCGTTTCAACCTTGCCGTCAATGTAAGCGAGATTGATATTAGCTTCGTCCCAACGCGCCGGTTGAGTGAGATAGCGATTGTCCCTTGAGTGGGGGCGGTACGGATTGTGTGCGTAATAAGAATCTATAAAAAAACCGAACTTGGGAAGATGTTTGTTTTCTTCCTGAGTTCCTTTCGAAGAGGAGTCGTCCCGGGGTTGTTCTTTTTTTTCAAGGTCTTCCTTGGATTGAAATTCCTCCGAATCGTTTTTCGATTCCGTTTCATTGAAAACTTTCGGCTCCGGTCGGGTTTGAATGTTTGTCGAAGATTTTTGGGAAGGATCTAAATTTTTTTCAGAACCGTTTTCCTTTGTTTGCGGAACGGTTGTCTTGACTTCTTTTTTTTCTTGAGCATAAACCGAATTGGAAAAAACAAAATTGGAAAAATATAAAATCGAAAGAATTCGAAGAACGTACTTTCGTAATTTCATTCCGCTGGACGAGCTTTTTTGTACGGATCTCAAACCGCACTCGGTTCGAGTTTGTTTTTGAGAACATTCTAATTTTTGAAAATTCAGTTTTTGAATCATGATAGAAGTTTATAAAATCGTTTTTAGAATGCAATAGCCAAACCCGTAAATTAAAATTAGAATTCTCGTTTTGGAATTAAGAAAGAATTAAGAACCGAGTCGCGAAACTTTACGGGTTTACCCGAAGCTCGGATTTTTGATTACAAATACTCAAACTTAGGAAAACTCATCGCAAAAGATAATTTTACCCGCAATTTTCCTTTTCTCAGTCTTTCCAATCCTTTACAGTGGCGGATTCAAGGGGAGACATTATGATTCAAAACAATTACTTTTCGGACAATCAAGATATCCAGGATCATTTCGAACACATTCTACCCTGGACGGAAATCATACTCGATTACGAAAACGAATTCTCCGACGCCTCGAACGGAGGACCGACAAATCCGTCGGAAGCAAAAGAATATTATAAAACCGTGTTGGAAACCGTGGGGGATCTCGCCGGAAATATTCTTTCTCCTCACGTGGCGGAGTTGGACCGGCAAGGTCTGGAGTTCAAGGACGGAAAAGTCGAGTTTCCGCCGAAGATGCTCGAACTGGTATCCAAAGTCGTCGATGCGGGAGTTCAGGCTTACGGATTTTCGAGACAGTACGGCGGACTCGGAGTACCTTGGACCGTGAAATCCTTTATTTCCGAAATTTTTTACAGAGTGGACGCGTCACTCGCCATTGCGATCGGATGTGTAAATCTCGCCGAAATTTTGGAACGACACGCGACTCAGGAAATGAAGGACGAATGGCTTCCCCGTTTTGCCGCGGGAAAATTCGTCTGTGCGATGGGGCTTACCGAACCCGATCACGGTTCCGATCTTTCCAATCTCAGAACCAAAGCCGTAAAAGACAAGGATGGACGCTGGGTGTTAAACGGAAGTAAACGTTTTATCACACACGGTTGCGGGTTCGGCGATATCCCGGCGGTATTACTTACGCTGGCTCGTTCGGGAGAAGTCGGATCCGGAGCGAGGGGACTTTCTTTTTTTCTCGTACAAAGCGCGGACGTTCAAATTGCGGGAATCGAACGCAAACTCGGTCTTCATTGTTCTCCGACTTGCGAAGTGGTTTTTGAAAACTCTCCCGGACTTTTGATCGGAGAAGAAGGTTACGGACTCGTAAAGTATACGATGGGAATGTTGAACGGAGCGAGGATGGGAATCGCACAACAATCCACGGGACTTGCAACCGCGGCATATTATGAAGCTCTAAAATACGCAAACGAAAGAATTCAATTCGGAAGACCTTTGATCGAAATCCCCGCCGTGAAAAAAATCATGGATCGAATCGAAAGGGAAACCTACGCGATGCGTTGTCTGACGTTGGAAGGATCTCGCGTAATGGATCGTTATTATTGGAGAGCGCTTCGACTTGAAGAACAAGGCGCCTCCGAAAAAGAAGCGAAGAACGACACGGTCGTTCGTTATTGGGAAAAAATCGCAAACGTTCTGACTCCGATCAGCAAGTTTTATTGTTCCGAATCGTGTTTGAAAGCGGTCAGCGACGCGCTTCAGATACACGGAGGTTCGGGTTATACCGAAGACTATGATATCGCGAGAATTTATCGCGACGCGAGGATCACCACGATCTACGACGGGACTTCGCAAATTCAAATCAACGCGTGTATCGGAGGAATCGTTTCCGGGATGACTCATACGTTCGGAGAATATCTGACCGAACTCGTAAATCGGTTGGATTCTTCCTTGGTTCATAAATTGTTCCACGGATTTCAGGAGTTGGTCGCCCTCTATAAACATCTTTCAAAAAAAGAGGATAAGGATACGTATGCGGAAGAGATCGTTTTCACCTGCTCCAGACTTTTAGCGGGAGTTTTGTTCGAACTTTCTTGTAAAAGGCTTCCGGAAGATAGAAAACAAATTCGACTTAAACATACAAAGGATTATCATATCGATACTCTTTCCGTTTTGGAAGGGAATCTCGCAAAATTAAAAGAAGTGAACGGCGCTCGCGACTAACGTGAATTTTATGGTTGAAAGTTCGGGCGAATCCGTTTGTGACTTTCGAAAAATATAAAAGAAACATATGAGTAAAAAAGAATATTCTAAAATTACGATAGGATATGAAGATACGGAAAAACTCAGAAATCGAAACGGTGATTCACGCCGAACTGAACGTACGTAAGAATCGTTTTGGATTCGTGCAACATCGGAATCAGAATTCTCGGTCCGAAAATTTTCAACCCGAGTTGATCCTGGTTTCCTCCGTCGTCTTCCGTGATATAACCGGATTGGAGAGTGTTTTTTAAGGTCATATGACTCGTTTCCACAAATACGCTCCAGTTTCCTTTTACGTTGGCGGAAAGTTTGAGATTGATTTCGGTTCCCTTCGATTTCCACCAATAGTCCAATCCGAATTGATTGAGGCGAAGAGCGGCGTTCGAGCTATCGATTCTATATTCGTAATTTTTAAAGGAGGAGGGGCTCGTCAAATTCAAATGAAGAATTTGTCCTTGGAACGTAAATCGTTTCAAAAACTTCCACTCGAATCCGACCCCGAAACTATATCCTTTATGATGACTGGAATATTCGCGAAAACTAATGCGATTCGGATTGATTCCGCTCGCCGTCTTTGGACCTAAACTGTCGACCTCTTGATCCGTTTTTGTCCAGATTCTTTCTATACCGCCCAAAATTTGCAAATCCAAAACCGGATGTGGATAAGGAGTAAAGCCGATACGGGACGAAACTTTTTGAAATTTGGAGCTGGCTTCTCCAAAAATCGCGTTAACCGCTCTTTCACCGGACCCGGAACCGTCCGTTCCGAAAGCGAGGGTTTGGAACCCGTTCACGTCGAAATTATGTTTTGCCTGTGTCCCGCGTAACTCAAAGGTAAAACGATTCCACGCGTATCGGATCCGAGTCGTAGAACCGTTGTTAGGCGTTTTGTACGGATTGGTGAGAATTTCCGCCTGACCCGAACTGCTGAAAGCCAAACCCGCGTATTGAATGGTTTGAAAAAAAGGCCGGAGCTCGGATTGTTCGGTTCCGTTTCCGATCCCGAAAGAAACTTCGAGAAAATGTCTTTTCGAATCGATCAGTTCCCGTTCCCTTTTTTTTTCTTTTTCCAACTTGGATTTTTGATTTAGAGCGAGTTCCGCGGATTTCTTTTTTTCGATCTCTTTGTTTTTTTGAGTCTCCTCTTTTTTAGGAGGATTTTCGGCGATTTTAGAAAAAGATATTTTTCGAATGTTCGATTTTTGAAAAACCTTTGTGGTTCCGTCCGCGAGTTTAAAGGTAACGGTTTCCTTATCCTGGTCGACGATACGTCCTTCCACTTTTTTTCCGGATTTTAAAAGAAGGGTTTCGCTTCCAAGAGAAGCGGACGTAAGAAGAAAAACGAGTATCGAATATGAAATAATTTTTTTCATAAGTTTGTTTATCGAAAATACGATAACGGGAAATGATAACATATCGTTTGAATCCTGCAATTCGAATTGGAATTTTAAAAATGAAATACGATAAAAAAGAATCCGTAAAGTTTCGGGCCGGGGCTTCCCGTCCGCAAGCGGACGGTCGTGCTGCTTCGGGCTCGCGGATTCCCGCTCGGTCTTCGTCTGCGACGAAGACTACCCCTTCGCATCACTAAGCCGTAGTTTTTCTTTGAGAAAAGAAACGAGTTTTTCTTCCTTATCAAGTTTACTTTCTAACAGAAGGATTCTTAAATTCTCCGCAGGTTTTGAAATTTTGACGAGATCTTTTTCGGTACATACGAGATAGTCGTAGTCTTTGGAAATCTTATCCAGGGCGTTCTCGTCTTCCATCGTATAAGAATGATGATCACGGAAGGTTCTCGTTTCCAATTCGAGCGGTTGAAATTTCCGAATCATCGAAAAGAAAACTTCCGGATTTCCGATTCCGGTGAACGCATATATTCTTTTTCCATAAAATACTTTCGGAGAATCCGATTGTAAGTTCGGAGATAGGAGTTTATCCGGTTCCGAAGAAAAACGAAGAATTTCTTTGGAGAATTCCCTTCGAATATTCTGTACGATCCTTTCCGCGGAAGGTTCGTATTTCGAAAACACGATCCAATCGGCTCTTGTAAGAGAAGGGATCGGTTCTCTCAGATTGCCTGCGGGAATTAAAAAACGTTCCCTATGAATCCTGCTCGAATCCAATAAAACGATATCGACGTCCCTTTCCAAAACGTGGTGTTGAAATCCGTCGTCCAAAATCACGATCGGATTTTCTTTCATTTTCAATTCCTCCTTAAAACGTAGATAAGAGGAATGTCTGTCTCTTCCGATCCAAACTTCCGCAAACGGAAGATGTTTTTTTAAAAGAAGAGGTTCGTCTCCCGCTTCCCTCGGAGTGGATTGTTGTACGACTCTATATCCGCCTTTGGATCCGGCCGCGCCGTATCCTCTGGACAAAAGAACGATTTTTCTTTCCGGAAATTTTTTATGAATCAGTTTTGCAAGATAAATCGAAAACGGAGTTTTTCCGGTGCCGCCCATGGAGATATTTCCGACGCTGATTACAAAGGCTCCGGGAAGTTTTTTCTTTTTGGTAAGTTTTTGATCGAGCAGAAAAAGAGCGCGATAGATAAAGGAAAACGCATATAGAATCGGAAACAGAACGACGTGTATAAGTGAAATAAGGGTGAAAGACTTCATGAGAAAATTAGAATTTCCTTAAGTTATGCGCTTTCGGGGGATTCGGCGAACTGGATGTCGTAGAGTTTTTTGTATTTACCGTCTAGTTGGATCAGTTCCGCATGAGTTCCGGATTCCGCGATTCTTCCGTCCTCCATCGCAAAGATTTTGTTTGCGATTTGTACGGTGGAAAGTCTGTGAGCGATGATGATTACGGTTCTGTTTTTGTAAAGGGATTCGAGCGCCTGTTGAACCAATCTTTCCGATTCGGTGTCAAGCGCCGAAGTCGCCTCGTCCAAGATCAAAATTTCCGGATTCAGCAGTAACGCTCGGGCGATCGCGATTCTTTGTCTTTGGCCGCCGGAAAGCATCACTCCGCGTTCTCCCACGATCGTATCAAAACCTTCTTCGAAGGAAAGGATGAATTCCATCGCGAACGCCTGTTCGCAAGCCGTATAAAGTTGTTCGTCGGTTACGTTCTGATTTCCGTAACAGATATTTTCACGGATCGTTCCGTTGAATAAAAAAACCTGTTGAGACACGATTCCGATTCTTTTTCGGAGATTACTCAGATCCAGTTCCCGGATATCGATGTCGTCGATTAGAACGTTTCCTTCCTGAGGATCGATCAATCTCGGTACAAGATCGACTAACGTGGATTTCCCCGCGCCCGACGCGCCCACCAACGCGATTGTTTCTCCTTTCCGAATCTCGAAGTTGATTTCCTGAATCGCGGGATTTTTAGCGCCCGGATAAGTGTAAGTTACGTTGTTAAACGACAATCCTTTTTCCATTCTTTTTAAGAACCTAGGACTTGCAGAATTTTGAATATCCGTCTCCTGATCCAATAACTCGAACACACGATCGCCCGCCGAAATCGCGCTCTGAATCGAATTGGAAAGCATACTCATCTGTTTGAAAGGTCGCATTAAAAAAATCAGCGTTAAAAAGAAAGCCATGAACATACCGCGAGAGAACGTTCCGTCCTCCATCAGATACGCGCCGAAACTCAGGAAAATCACCGCAACAATCGAACTGAATAATTCCGTGAGAGAAGGACCGACCTGATGATAGAAATGACCCTTGAACGTTTTATCGGAAAGATCCTGGTTGAATTCCCAGAAACGTTTCGCTTCCGTTTTCTCCATGGAAAAGGCTCGGATTACGCGAATTCCGGAAATCACTTCCTGAAGATGTCCGTTTAACGAAGAAAGGCGTTCCTGTTGATTGCGTGTGGCTCTGCGGATCTTATCGGCGAAGGCGGAGACCGGACCCATCACGATCGGAACGATGATAAAAACCGCGAGGAACATCTTCCAACTCAAGTAAAGGAGAAGAAGTAAATGTGTGACGATATAGAAAAAATCCGTGATCGCATCTTTTAAATCCGAGCTGATCAGTTTGCCTAGAACTTCCACGTCGTTGATGATTCTACTCATGAGGATTCCGGTTTTTTCCCGCACGAAATGATTGAGAGGAAGAGTCTGAGCCTTTGCGTACAACTCCGCTCTTAAATCGCGAATCGCGAGATAACCCGCGGAGTTGATACAATAAACCGCCGCAGCGAGGAAGATCAGTTTTAAAAGATAAACCGGAAAAACGATAAAACAAAAAAGTAAAACGAGTTGGTCGTGGCTCATCTTTTTTAAGGAGGAGTTGAGCTGCACCTTCCACACCGCGAGTCGGAGTTCGATGGATTCAACGTTGGAAAAAGAATCGTTTTCTTCCGAACGTTGCAGAAGCGACTTGTCTTTTTTGGTCAGAGAAATTTCGAAATTCGTTTTTTCTCCGGTGCCGAGAGAATCGAAGATCGGAATCAAAGAAGTAAGAGAGGCTCCGTTTAAAACCGAAACGAGAAAGGAAAGTACGATCCCCGAAGTTAATCTGTATTTGTACTTGAAAGAATACTTTAGGAGTCGTTTATAGATGTTCATTGAACAGGTTTAATCTTTTGAATACTTCTCTAACCTTTTTCGCAGGAATCCTTGTTTTGTCCCTTCTTTTTTCCGGTTGTAGTTCTCAAGAAGAGGATCCGGAAGAATTGATTCTTTCCATACCCTCGGACCCGATCAGTTTGGATCCGTTGTTTTCCACGGACTTATCTTCGCGTACTCTCGGAAAATTTTTGTATCCTTTCTTATTTCAAAAAACTCCGGACGGTAAACCGGCCTATCAACTTGTGGAATCGTTTCAATTGTCCGGCGGCGGAAAGGTTCGTTCTCTCAAACTCAAACTTAGAACGCATCTTTTGTCCAACGGGGAAGAATTAAAAGCGCAACAAGTTCGCGAATCTTTGCAAAGACTCGTAAACACTCCCGGTCCGAGAAAAAATCAATACTCGTTCATCCGAGAAATCAACGTTCTCGGTACAAAAAAAATAGAACTGAAAATTTTCGGAGGACTCAGACAAGCCGTGGACGCTCTTTCTTTGCCGCCAGCGGGAATCGTATGTTGTAAAAACGGAGAGAAGTTGGAAGCGGAATCGTTTGAAACATTAGAAAAAAATGATATTCTTGCGGTCCCGAAAGCGGGAAAATACCTTCTCAAAGAATGGAAAAAGAACAATTATATTCTTCTCGAAAAAAATCCGCACGCGGTCGAAGATCTTCCTAAAAAAATTCGACTGAGGATTTTAGCGTCCGGCTCCACGGGGGTTTTTTTGTTTTCCAAAGGGAGAATGGACTTGATGCGTCTTCCGAATTTTCTACTCAAAAATCCGCATATCAAAAAGGAAAATCTTCGCTTTAGAAAGGGAAGAGGCGTTCAATACGTGGCGATCCGGGCCGAGGAGCCTTGTTTCGATTTGAACTTTAGAAAAGCCTTAAATACGGCGGTCAATCCGAATCTCGTGATACAAAAATTATTGGAAGATAACGCGGAGCCCACGTTCGGCCCGGTTCCGCTCGGAAGTATTTCGCAAACGAAGATACAAGAAATCCTCGCGGGAAATCAGGAAATCGATTCGATACAAACTCATTCTCAAGAGAAAGCGAAAGAGTATCTGAAAAAGTCGATTTGTTATCCGAAAATTCTCGAAAGAGAAATCGATTTCAGAATGCGAGGCGACGAGGAAAACAACGCGAACGGATTGGCGTTGGCGGGATTTTTAAAAGAACTCGGATTGAAAGTGAAAATTCATCCGATGGAAAAAGCGACTCTTTACAAAGAAAACGCGGAAGGGAAAGGGGATCTAACGTTGCTTTTTTGGTACGCCGATTTGCCCGGAGCTTGGAACTTTATCGATCCTTTGTTTTCGGGAAAAGATAAGGGCAACGGAGGTAACCGGGCTCATTACGAAAATCGGGAACTCGAAAATATAATCGCAAAAGCGAGAAGTTCCGATTCCTTGAATTCGGAAACGACCGAGGCTCTGCAAATTCTTGTCAGAGAAAACCCCTGGATTTATCTTTGGTCTCCATATGAGGCTTTTCTAATATCCGAAAAAGCGAAACGTTATTCTAGTTTGGAGGATTATCTGTAATTTCCGGAAGTTCGAGCTCCACGGAATCTCCGTCGTTTTCTTCCGCCTGAGGAAGTCCCGTTGTTGTTCCCGGTTCTTGCGCGGGACTTTCGGGAGTTGCGGTTGTAACACCGGCCGGCGGCGGAGGTTGTTCTCCGATATAATAATATTGACCGTACAACGGATACGAACACGGAACCGAAGAATGAAGCAGTAAACCGGTCTCTCCGCAGACGTCCACTTGCACAAAATCGCCGTTAAACGGTTTGACGAGCGTTTCGGAAAATCCGATGTTTCTTGCGATGTAGTTCACGTAACGAAACCAAATGTTTCCGCTGATTCCGGAACCCGAACCTTCGAACGGAGCGCCGACGTCGTTCCCGATCCAAACCGTCGTGACCAAATCGGGGTTCACACCGGCGAACCAAGCGTCTCTTACTCCCTTGCGAGTTCCCCATTTTTTACGAGCTTCTTTCGGAGACTGAACCGTTCCCGTTTTGCCGCCCATTGGAAAAGAATCTTCTTCCTTAGTTTTAAGTTTCATCGTACCTTGTTCGCTTAACACCGCTTCCAAAAGATTGATCGTTTCCGCACACGCAACCGGATCTAAAATTTGAATCGCTTCGTTCGGATCTTTTAACGGAGTCGAAAACATTTCACTTCCTTCAAAATCCGTAATTCTTAAAATTTGAACCGGAGTTACTTTTTTGCCTCCGTTTGCGATGGTCGCGTAGATTAAGGCGAGTTCCATCGGAGATAATTCTCCGGAGCCTAACGCTAAAGAAAGATTCGGTTGGAATCTTCTTTCGAGAGTGGCCTTATCGATTTCCAAGATCATCGAAATTTTTTCCAAGAAGTCGCTTACACCGAATTCGTTTAACAATTTTACGGAGATCGTGTTGATCGATTGTGCGAACGCGATTCTTGCGGTGATTTCACCTTTGTAACCTTTGTACCAATTCTTAGGAGAATAACCTCGGATATTAATTTCCTCGTCCATAACTTTGGAAGAAGGAGTGATGATCCTGTTTTCAAAGGCGATCGCATAAATGAGCGCTTTGATCGTGGAGCCCGGTTGTCTGAGCGCGGAAACGGCGCGGTTGAGTCTGAATATATTAGAAATTTTGTAACTACCAACCATCGCCTCGATATAACCGTTTCCCGGATTGATGGAAATCAAAGAACCGTTCATGTTATCGACGATGGATTGTTGAATTCTTGCCTCTTCCGAAGCGCCTTTTTTCATATAAACGGATTTGACTTCGTTTAACTTTTTACGAACGGATTCGATTCCTTCTCTTAAGGATTTTTCGGCTGCGTCTTGTTTGTCGTAGTCCAGAGTCGTATAAACGTTCATACCTCGGGTTTCAATGTCGATTTCGGAGAACGTATCCAAAATGTGCTGACGAATTCCGTAATTAAAATCCGGCGCCAGGTTGACGGTAAAATCCTTATCAAAACCGTAACGAGCTATTTCCGAAGCGTAAAATTCCTTATCTCCGTCTTTTGTGATTTCGACTTTATAAAAGTTTTTGAATGTTTTGAGATTGGATTCTATTTTCTTTGCAAAATTCTTTTCAATGCCGGAAGGATTCGGATGTAGACGTTGGTTTTCGGACATCGGAGTCAGAACCAACTTTTGTCTTTTGAGAGCGGTTTTCAAACTTCGAACCGGATTGTAATTGGAAGGCGCGGGGATGATTCCAACGAGCATCGCGGCTTCTTCCGGAGTGAGTTCCGCTGCGGGTTTGTTGAAGTAGTAACGGCTCGCTTCTTCGACGCCCGTGTTTCCTTCTCCCAAGAAAATACGATTGAGATACATGGAAAGAATCGTGTTCTTATCGAATTGACTTTCGAGATAAAAGGTACAGTAGAATTCCGTAATTTTGTTGAAGATATTTCTCGCGCCGAGATCGAGAGTGAGTTTTGCGAGCTGTTGTGTGATTGTGGAACCGCCTTGTTTTTGGAAGGTGGTGAGATTGATGAAGATCGCTCTTAGAAGCGCGGTGTAATTGATCCCGTGATGATTGTAAAATTCCCTGTCTTCGGAAGAGAGAAGCGCCCAGACGATATTTCCGTGTTCCGCGAGATTGTCCGTACGAATCGGTTTGAATTTTCTTCTGGAAAATTCTCCGATCAACTTTCCGTTTCGATCCAGAATTCGAATCGGACGGATCTGACTGATTTCGTAATAATTTGTGACTTCGTTTTTGAACTTATCCAGATTGGAAACGACTTCGTCTTTTTTGGTCAACCAAACTACGTAAGAGCCGCCGATCAAAAACGATGCGATTGCGATCGCGGCAATGACCGCATAACGGAAGATTTGCGTCCAATGCGCTTTTAAAAAGAGAAAGATCTTTACGAAACTTTTTTTGAGTGAATTGAAAATGGAAAATACTTTTTCGTTACCGGGTGTCATCGTTTTCTTTTACCTTGTCGGATCTCAGAGAAAGACAGTAGAAACGACCGAATCTTTGTAAAGTATTAGAAAACTTTCAAAACGGAATTCACGTTAAAATAATACAAAACGATAAATTTAGACAATTTGAAGGATTTTAAGAAACCTTAATTTTTCTTGAAATTTAGATACTTCTATTTTATCTTTGAAAATAATCACATAAATACTTTTCTCATTTTTAATTTTGATCCATAATAGAGGAAGGTTATCGCCACTTATGCGTGCCAAAGATTTAAAACAAACCGACGAAGAGATTGAAAAAGCAATTTTGGAAGGAATTAATGGAGTCAATGATTTGGAGTTAAATCATTCCGAAGTCTATGATCCTTACGTTATCTTAAATGCAATCGATAAAGCAAATGATTTTATGGCTGAATTTAATCGTCATGGTTTATCGCCAAAAGACTTAATCGAAAGTCTACGCAGGAATTCGGATTGAAAGAATATCATTCAGCTAGAGAAAGAATAAATAAGTTCATTAAGGAAACAGCTGGATCACTGAAAAACGATTTGGATCTTTTGGCAAAAGAAAGGGCTAGGATAAATTTTGAATTAATAGCGCCTGGTTCAAAGGAAACAAAGATTTGGTTCCTGATTTCGAGTTATATATAAATCTAAGAGACACCGAAAGAAAGTTAGGCCATGCCTTTAAAAAATATTGGCACACTGTGTTTATTTATCGATCGATTTATTTTTTGACCGAGAATATTAAATATTCTAAAATTATATCTTTAGAATATTTCTTTTTTCTTAAGTCTGACATTTTATCTAAATCGGGATCGGAGCCGGAATTGGAAGTGGATTCTCAAAATAAAAGTCAAAGTCTTTTTTATAAAAGTCCTCTTTCGCATTTTTTCGGCTATAAAATACTTACTGAAATTCTTTCTAGAAGTCAGACACCATTGACGCCCGTCATTTTAAAAGCATTTAGTTTAGTGCCGGCGTATATTTTCGACGCTTTTCAACGTTTCGAAATGTCGCGTGACCGCGAAGTCAAAGACCATTTTGAACTCAAAAATCATCTCGAAGAAGATCCGTTTCTGTCTCAGGTATTGGGAGTAATTGATAAGAATCATAACGGTTTCTAAAAACTCATTCATGATAGTGATTGTATTCACGGACGGGACTACTCCGAAGGTTTCTTCTTTAAAATCGTAAAGTTGACTCTTCGATTTTTTCTACGTCCGTCTTCGGAATCGTTCTTGTTTAAAGGAACGCTATCGCCGAAACCTCGGGTCTGAATTCTTTCCATCGGGATCGAATGTTTTTTGGAAAGATATTCCGCGACTGCAGCAGCGCGTTTTTCCGAAAGGAGCAGATTGTCCTTTTTCTTACCAACGTTGTCCGTGTGGCCTTCGATCCGAATTTCAATTTCCGGATTTTCCTTAACGATTTCGGCGAGACGATCGAGTTCCGGCGCGGACTCCGGTGCGATCCGAAAACTCTTGGATTCGAAAAATAAATTATTGATTTGAATCGTTCCCCGTTCGTTGATCGGAGGAAGTTGTAAAACGACTTCCACTTTTTCGGAGAATTTCTTTTTGGAATTTAGATTCAAATTTCGTGATACAGGAAGATAACCTTTTTTCTGCGCATAAAAACCGTAATTATCCCCGAAAGGAAGAACGATCGAAAAGTTTCCGGTGGAAGGATCGCTTTTAGAACTTCCGATTTTTTCGTGAGACTTTAGGGATTCGTAATGTATATCGGCGGAAAGAGGATTGCCTTCGGTATCGACCACTTTACCGTTTACGACGACGACCTTTTCGGGACGCATATCTTTCGGAAGATATGCCATAAACAACTGACCTTCCCTACTGATATAAGCCCAGTCGCTGTTCGCGGGAATCGAAAAGAAATTCACGCCCTTCAGATTTTCGGAAACTTCCGACGGTTTGGTCCATTGATCCCAACCGTCGCCGATTCTTTTCGTCATATAAACCGAAAGACCTTTGTGTCCGTCGCTGGAAAAATAAAGAGTTCTATCGTCGCTCGCCAAAAACGGAGCCATTTCTTCGTGATCCGAATTGATGACTTCGCCCAAGTTCGTTCCCAGAGGAAACGTTCCGTCGTTTGACATTTTGCTCGCGTAAAGATCCAACTTCCCTTTCGAGTCTTTGTGTTGAGAAGAATAGATCAAAATTCTTCCCGAAGAGGAAAGAGTGGAGCCGCCGAAAATTTCCTGGCTCGAATTGTTCTTCTTTCTATAGAGATTATAAAAATCAGGAAAATTTAATATACTCGGCTTGGACCAGGAATCCTTTTCCTTAAAACTTTTATAAAGAGGAACTCTTCTTGTGATCCGTTTCGTTTTCTCGTCGTATTCGTTTCGCAGTTCTTCGATTTTTTTTCTGTATTCGTTGGAGTTCTTGGAGGAACGCGCTGCGGATTCGCTCTTGGATTCAAAGTCTTTTCCGAGTTCGTCCAAAAGTTCTTTTTCGCCAAACGTGCCGAAGACGAAGAGTTCGTTTCCTCCGGGAAGCGCCGAGATAACCGCCGAAGGCATTTCGTTGTTCAAAGGCGCGTTCATTTCTTTTCCGTCTTCCCAAAATCCCCTTTCGTCGAGTTTGGAATACCAGATCTTTTGAGTTCCGGATTTACCTCGTTTGATATAAGCGGTCCAGAAAAGATATTTTCCGTCCGGAGAAGCGTTGGGATTGAACGCAAATATATTATGATTTACGTAATCGGGAATTTTTTTAATCGTCCAGGGTTTGATCTCTTTCGAATCGAGAAACGGATAAATTTCGTAACGAATCGGGTTACAGTTGGAACTCTTCATGTCGCAGAGAATTCTCACGGTCTTATCGTTCAACCTGGAAAGTTCAGACGTAATTTCATTGGACTCGATCGGAACGTATGCGTTTTCCGTGCCGAGTAATTTTCCAAACTGAAGGATTTTTCCGGTCAATAATTTATAACCTATTTCTAGACGGAATGTTTCGTTACCGGAAAGGTTTGCAGCTGTGTTTTTCGGTTTCTCCCGCAACTGTGATGCGAACTGAGCGGGTCCCTCTTTTCGAATCGGAATCCAAGAAGCGGCTTCACCGAGTTTCTTAAGGGATGAGTTCTTATCCTCGGCCTGAAGGTCGATGAAAAACGGAAAACCCAAGATCAAGGCGAGTAGCGCTTGCAGTACGGTGTGCATACGTTTTTAACTTCGGTAGAATTTCAAAAGTCCTTAATTCTACTTTTTCTTGGCAAAAAACCCTATCTTGAAAATCATGGTCATGATTCTCCCCCCAGTAGGTATTCTCACATGATCAGCACTTCCGGATTGACTCTAAACTTTGGTAAAAAAATTCTTTTTGAGAACGTTACGGTTAAGTTTAAGGAAAATTGCAGGTACGGATTGATCGGAGCGAACGGTTCCGGTAAATCCACGTTCATGAAAATTCTTGCGGGATTGGAACAAGCCGCCAACGGGGCCGTTTCGATCGACGCGGGAATTAAAGTCGGATATCTAAAACAAGATCACTATGAGTACGAAAACGAAACCGTAATCAATACGGTTATCATGGGAAACAAGGAACTCTGGGAAGTTTCCAAGGAAAGAGACGCGATCTACTCTAAACCGGAAATGTCCGACGAAGACGGAATGAGAGTTTCCGAACTGGAAGAAAAGTACGGAGAACTCGGAGGCTACGAGGCTGAAAGTACCGCAGGAGAGTTACTCGAAGGTTTAGGAATTCCCACAACGAGTCATACTCAGACTCTTGCATTTTTAACCGGAGGTTTTAAACTCCGCGTTCTTTTGGCTCAAGTTTTATTTCAAAAACCGGACGTCCTACTTTTGGACGAACCAACCAACCACTTGGATATCAAGACGATTCATTGGTTGGAAGAATTTTTAACCAACTACCGCGGCGTTGTAATCGTGATCTCTCACGACCGTCACTTTATCAATTCGATCGCGACTCATATCGCGGATCTGGATTATCAATCTCTTACGATTTATCCCGGCAATTACGACGATTATATGGAAGCTTCCACGATGGCCCGCGAGAGATTGCTCGACGAGAACAAACGTAAGAAGGAAAAGATCGCCGAACTTCAAGATTTCGTAAACCGATTCAGCGCCAACGCGAGTAAGTCCAAACAGGCGACTTCCAGACAGAAACAAATCGAAAAGATCAAACTCGACGACGTTAAACCTTCTTCCAGGGTTTCTCCTTATATCCGTTTTAAGATGAAGAAAACTTTGGGTAAGGACGTGATTCTTGCGGACAATATTTCGAAGTCCTATGATAGACCGATCTTTAAGGATTTTACGATCAACATCACCAAGGGCGAAAAAATTGCGATTATCGGAACCAACGGAGTCGGAAAAACGACTCTCTTGAAAACTCTGATGAAACAGATCGAACCGGATAACGGAAAGGTTGCGATGGGAGATTCGGTCACATCTTCCATCTTTCCTCAGGATCACCGGGAAGGTATATTAGAAGACGCTGATACGATTGTGGAGTGGCTTTATCGATACGCGGATCCCGGAACCGAAATGGAAGAGATCCGCGCGATTTTAGGAAGAATGTTGTTCAGCGGGGACATGGCTAAAAAACCGACGAGCGTTCTTTCCGGAGGAGAAAAATCCAGGATCATCATCGGAAGAATGATTATCTCCGGAGACAATTTGTTGGCTCTTGACGAACCTACGAACCACTTGGATTTGGAGACGATTGAAGCCTTGAACTATGCCCTTTCCATATTTGAAGGAACCGTAATATTCGTTTCTCACGACCGCGAGTTCGTATCTTCTTTGGCGACTCGAGTGATCGAAGTTTCCACGGAAGGAATTCGAGATTTCAAAGGGACCTACGAGGATTTCTTGGAAAGAGAAGGCGCGGAATTTTACAAACGTTTATCCGGTGGACCGGTTTTAGCGGAATCGTGACGAGCGACTCATGGAGCCCTCACAAGTTGGCTTCGAGTGGTTAGATTTTAGCGGTTAGAAATTAGGATTCACTTACTTCTGAGAATGATTGATTGAAATAGGCGCTTCATTTTCTACGGATCATTCGACAGAAAGCAATTCACTTTAGTTTATCCACCCAAATGCGGGTGGGGCGAATCTTTTACAGTGGATTTCGTATTTCCGACAGATAGATCTTCAGATTCAAGTACTTGTGGGGTTGGTTATGATAAAGGATCCACAGTCCTTGTTCTCGACAAAATTGAGATCAAGTTTCTCGAATCAAAACCAAACCATCCGGTTTTCCACTTTGTTTTAAAATTCTAAAATAAATTTCAAATTTTTGAACCTTTCCGGGCGCCCTTCGGAACCGTTTCGGTGAGGGCAAATTTTTTCGCTTGCCCATTTTTTTTTGAGGGGGTAGTTTATGATCATGTCAGCATTAATTCAAAAGGTTCCCAGAAGATTGGGTGAACTCTTGGGTCCGGAAGGCACCGTGGAGTTTGTGGATTTTTTAAACCGTTCCTTTGGACAAAGTCATTCCAGCACGATTGAAGTCGTGACCGATCGTTTTGAACGTCGCCTTTCGGAGGAAAGTAGTAAACTTCGTTTGGAAATGTCTGAATTAAGATCGGAGTTTCGATCCGAATTTTTAAAGGTAAGAGCGGAATTTTCCGATTTAAAAGCGGATTTTGCCGATCATCGGGCGGATATCAAATCCGAAATTTCGGAAATTCACAAGGCCATATCCTTACAAACGAAATGGATTTTAGGCGTGGCGATCGGATCGATTGGAGTATTTTCGATCATCGTAAAATTCTAATATTACAAAATCGATGTTTTCCTTTCGGTTTTGCAAGCTGCAAAAGGAAAACTCCGATTCAATTTCTTTTTCCGGAATGTTGATTTTATCCCAAAAAAATAGTTTCCTTTTCCGAAAACGTTTCGATATAAAACGGAAAAAGTTTTGGACAAGTTTTTAAAGAGGTTTTTTACGATTTCGTTTTTAAGAATTTCAAAAGCCCTTCGAGGGCTTTTTTTCTATGAGAAACCGAATTTTTTTCCGCTTCGGGGACTTGTGAAAAAGTTTTTTGAAACGGCGGAAAAATAAAAACGGGATCATAACCGAAACCGTATATTCCAATTCTGTCATATTCTTCCGAAATGATCCCGTCACATCTGCCTTCGAAACTTTGTTCCGTGGTTTCGTCCACGTAGGCGATTACACAGGAATAATACGCGTTACGATCGGGGTTTCCTTTCAGTTTTTCTAAAAGAAGAAGCGCGCGTTCCTCGTCATTCAGCCCGAGGCCCCCGAATCTCGCGGAGTAAACTCCCGGTTCTCCACCGAGCGCAGAGATACAAATTCCGGAATCGTCCGCGATGGACGGAAGGTTCGTTAAACGAAACAATTCTTTCGCTTTAATGAAAGCGTTTTCAGAGAATGTGGAACCGGTTTCCGCCGCGTCAAAAGAGACGTTCAAATCCTTGGGTGTAAAAATCCGAACTCCCAGCTCCAAGAGGATGGAGCCGACTTCTTTTACTTTATGAGGGTTATTAGTGGCGAGAGCGAGTCGCTTCAAAGGAGATCAGCGATTCAGCTTAAATTCGTCGAATGCGTCTTCAATGTTGGGAACTATTTTAAAGACCTTGTCCAACATCGTGATTTCGAAAAGCTGCAAAAGGTCCTCGTCGTTGACTACGATGATGATATCACCTTCCGCGCTCTTAAATTTCTTTTTGTAAGAAACGATGATGCCTAGCGCGGTAGAGCAGATATGGTTCACTTCCGTCAGATCGACGATGATCTTCGGGCTTGGATCGAAATTGTGTTCGCTTAGGTTTCGATCCAATTCTTCGCTGTCGGATTGAAGAATGGATCCTGCAATTTTTATGATATGAATATCGTCTTGTACTGTTATTTCCATGGGCTTTCCGTTACTTCTGTGGCTGTTTGAATTTGGTTTTTCAACAAAAAAACGGAATCTGTATCGGATTTTTAGCGTGTTTTTTGGGGATTTAGCCCGCCGCAAGGAAGAATTTTCGTTTTTGGTAAGGATTCCTTCTCGTTTTATCCGGTTTTAAATCTGATAAGTCGAGCTTTTTGGGGAACCCATCCGTTAACATATATTTGGCGGTGGAAAGTTTGGGCGAATCCATCCAAGGGATGGACCTATCTCGCGTAACGAGACTTTAGTTCTTAATTTCTGCTCCGATCAACAAATTGAAGGATTGATTCCAATATCGAAATTTTTTTGTCATTCCAATTTGTCGGTCTAACTTCAATTGCTTTCGCATTTTTGGCGAGATAAAAGCGCTTGAATTCTTGTTCCGCAAAAATAAAAGAGAAGAATTTTTTGAAATCAATGATCCGATCCTTGGATCGGTTGGAGTGGAATCATGGGAAAAAAGATCGGATATATCGCGTTAGGAATTTTACTTTTACTCTTTTTGTTTTATCGGATGGGACAGGGGCCTAAGGTTCAAATACCCAAGGATATAAAACCGGGAGCGGAGTTTACTTTTCCCGGAGAGGAAAAAACTACCGAAGACACACTTGCACTTTTGGTTTCTTCTCTCAAAGAAAAATATCCTCCGGGAAACGAGGCAAAACGGGACGCACATCCGTTTGCGCACGGTTGTGTCAAAGCGAGTTTCACCGTATCTTCTTCGATTCCCGAAGAATTCAAATCCGGAATATTCAATTCTTCTAAAACGTATCCGGCTTGGATTCGGTTTTCAAACGGTTCTATTACGAAAAAATCGGATCGGGAAGGGGACATTCGAGGAATGGGGATCAAACTTTTGGGAGTGGACGGCCCTAAGTTGGCGGCGGATGAAAAACGAACTCAAGATTTTTTACTGATCAATCATCCCGTCCTTCCGGCGGGAGCGCCGGACGAATATCTCGCTTTGTTTAAAGCGGCGTTCGCAAAACGACCGATGTCCTACTTTTTCGGAGGAATGCCTTGGAATTGGAAGTTGACCGCTTTGCAAGAATCCGTTTCCATCCGAAGAAAAAAGATTCCGGATGTTTTGGAAATTCGTTACTGGAGTACGACTCCCTATCGTTTGGGAAAAGATTCCAATGCGGTAAAGTATTCCGCAAGACCTTGCGAAACGAAAAATCTCGAGGTTCCTGAAAACCCCGCGGACGATTATCTGCGCCGAACGATGATTTCACATCTCAAGGAAAAATCCGCTTGTTTCGAATTTATGATTCAAAAACAAGGAGATCCGATTTCTATGCCGATCGAAGATCCGGCCGTTCATTGGAATGAAAAGGATTCCCCGTTTGTTGCAGTCGCTAAGATAGAAATTCCTATCCAAGAGTTTGCCACGCCGGAACAGGATCGTTTTTGTGAAAATCTTTCCTTAAATCCTTGGCATTCTTTGTCCGAACATCGTCCTCTCGGAGGAATCAATCGCATTAGAAAAGTTGCATACGAAGCGATCGCAAAATACAGACACGAGCAAAACGGAGTGAAACAATTCGAACCGACCGAATGATACGACGATCATCGGTTTTCGAATGAACTTAGGATTACCTCGATTTGAGAAACGTTATACGGCTTTGTAAGTAGGTTATCCATCCCTCTTTGAACGGCGATCTTTTGGATTTCGGGAGCGGCGTTTGCGGTTAAACCGACGATTCGAATCGACTTTCCCTTCGGAAATTTGCGAATGATTTCCGTTGCGGAAAGTCCGTCGATTCCGGGCATATTGATATCCATAAAGATGAGATCGTAGTGGTATTTTCTCACTCTCTCGATGGCTTCCAATCCGTCTTCCACCAAAGAAGGTTCGATCTTTTTCTTTTTTAAAATCCTACCCAGAAGTTTTTGATTGATCGGGTTGTCTTCCACGATCAGAACTTTCAAACGCGAAAGATCCGATCCGTCGGATGTTTCCTCGATTTTAGAACCGGAAGTTTCCTTTTCTCCGTTCGAGTTGGGAATTTCAAGTCCGATTTCAAACCAAAACCGAGTACCGATTCCGGCTTGGCTTTCCACATTAATTTTACCTCCCATCAACTCGACTAACTTTTGTGTGATCGATAATCCCAGTCCGGTGCCGCCGAAATGTCTTGTGATGGATTTATCGGATTGTACGAAAGGTTCGAATACGGAGTTCAACATGGAGGAAGGAATTCCGATTCCCGTATCGAAAACCCAGGTTCTGAATTTTAATTCCGTATTCGTTTTTTCTAATATATCAAATCCGATTTCGACGGTCCCTTCTTTTGTGAACTTCGTCGCGTTTGAGACCAAGTTCGTAAAAATTTGGCCGATTCTGACCGGATCTCCTTTGAGTAGTTTCGGAAAATTCGGAGGAATGAGGACTTTCAATTCGTTTTCATTCTTAAGTATTTCCGCGCGTAAAAGGGAAACGAGATCCTTTAATAATTTTTCCATGTTAAACGGAATGGATTCCAATTCGATTTTTCCCGTATCCGCTTTGGAAAAATCGAGAAGATGATTTACGATCTTTAGAAGATTGGCCCCGCTTCTTTGAATCAGTTCCAAAGAATCCCTTTGATCCGGGTTTAACGGAGTATGTAATAGCAGTTCGGTGATTCCCAATATCCCGGTCATGGGAGTTCGAATTTCGTGACTGATGTTCGAAACGAAAACGGTTTTTGCGAGATTTTCCCGTTGTGCGATTTCGCTTTTTTCCTTCAAAGCTTGATTCAATAAAGCTAATGTTTCCTGTTGTGAATAAAAAGAAGTGATTTCCTCGAAAAACCATAATCTTCCCGGAGCGATTTTACCGGGCAAAAGAACGCAGGTTACTTCGAACACTTTTTTATCCGGATCGGCAAACATCCATCGAGTCGAAAATTTTTTCGAATTCGGATCGGATAGGTTTCGATTCACTTCCCGAAAAATTTCCTTTTGATTGACTGCGGATTGCATCAATGCGGTCATCGAAGCGGAAATTTTCCAGGAGGAAACTTCTCCCCCTTTCGGAAGTGTAAGAAGTTCCGCGGCGCTTTCGTTGATCCAGGTTTTACCGGTGCCGGAGTCCATAAAAATAATCGATTGAGGAATCGTTTTTAAAATGGAATCCAATTGGGAATGGATCGAGTTGAGTTGGATTTCCTTGTTTTTAATCGAAAAAACTTCGCAAATTCTAGGAGATAATTCCGTTACGGTTCTTAAAAAATCGGATATATGTTCCATAGATTTTGAATATAAAAATAAAAGAATACACTTGCCGTTGCCTTCCGCGTTTGAAATCGGAAACACGATCATTTGTTCGAAATTCACTTCTTCCAGAGCGTCGAAGTTGGAGAATCTGATTTCTTCTCGGCGTAGAACGAACGGCGGAACGGATCGGTTTTCCGGATATGCGATCGACAACAGATGTATATTCGTTTGACTTATGGAAAAATCGATTTTAGGTAGGACTTCAGCGATTCTGAGAGATAAAGAGTCGGTACTTTCCAAGAGAATTAGAAAATCTGCATGTACTGCCGTTTTGCAAAGGGAATAGAATTCGTCCATTTTCGCCAGGTAAAGGCCCTTTGAAAAGAGTTCGAACGAACGTCTGTGAAATTCGTTGATTTTATCGGGAAGATGATTATCGAAGATATCGTTCATTAGAATTTACAAACTTAAAAAAATGATTTGAGTTCTTCGATAACCGATTCCGGAGAACTGAAATGCGGTAGATGTCCCGTTGCGGGAATCGATTTAAAAACGGCCTGGGGAATATTGGTACTGAGATATTTTCCCACTTCGATAGGAACCGCGATATCCGAGGATGGTTGTAGGATAAGAACCGGTCGTTTACATTGATTCAAATCCTTTCTATGATCGGATTGAAAGATGGTTCTTGAAACCGTAAGTCCTATATCCGGCCGTATTTCTCGTAACGATTCGGCAAAACTTTCAGCCAACTCGGGACGATCCGAATTTCCCATGATCATTGGCGCAAAACCTCCCGCCCAGGAAAAAAAATTCTTTTCCATCATCGCGAAAAGTTGATCCAAGTCGTTTTGTTCAAATCCCCCTTTGTAGTTTGTATCGTTTAGATAACGCGGAGAAGCGCTGATAAACGCAAGTTTTGAAAAAAGTTCGGGTCTGCGGATCGACGCGATCAATCCGATCATTCCGCTTACGGAATGTCCCACATAAAAAGTATTTTCAATTTGAATTTCATCCATAAGAAGAATCAGATCTTCCGCATAGGAATAAAGATTGGAATAACGGTCCCGACTGAAAAAAGAAGGGTCCGTTTTTCCGGAACCGATCGTGTCGAACAGTATAAGTTTATAATGATCTTTTAAATGAGGAACGAGTTTATCCCAAGTGGATTGATCACAGCCAAAGCCGTGACTGAATACGATGGTGTTATTTCCGGAACCGATAATTTTTAAGTTGTGACGAGGAGCTCTTTGCATGGATCTTTTTTTTCTTAAAGAATGTTTTCAACTGATCGTAAAATTTTCAGCTATCAGATAGGACTGTAATTTTGAATTTTTTAAGCGAATCCTTTTTAAAATTCACGCGATCTTATTCAAGAACGTTAAATACGCTTTGAATTTTTACGATGGAACTTTTAAGGCGAGAAGACCAACTTCTAACACCGATTTTCCAATGATGGAGGATATCGGTGTTAATCGGTAGAAACTTTGGTTTATTTCTGTTTTTTAAGGTGCAGATCTAGGTTTCTTCTTGCTTCCGCTTTCACCTTATTTTGGAGAAAAGGAAGATAGCCCAACAATAAACCGGGAAGTCCGAGCGCCTGTCTGGACCAACGATAAAAGCCGAATCGATCCGTATGTTTTACGATCTTTCCGTCTTTACAAAGGAGTTCCGCTCGAATCACGTTATGCACCTTTCGACCGGTTTTTGAAAAAGTATAATTCGCTTCCCAGGTTACTTTTCCGATATCTCCGTCGGACTGAATTTCTCCGAATTTTAATTCCAAGTCTTTTCCTCTTGCGATCAACATCTGCCACATTCCTCTGGCCTCGGTCGCGTTGAGATCTGAAAAAACGGGGTCGTTGAAAATTACGGAATCGGAATAAAGCGCGCCCATCTTCGCGGCGTCTTTTTTCTGAAAAGCTTCGTAAAATTCCTTGGTAATTTCGGCGGCGGATTTCATAGAGTCTCCCTAATTTGTTTCGAACGATTTTGTATCGAATATCCGAAAATGTTTTTTGAATTCCGTTAGTGAAATCGAGACGACCTTTTTGTAAATTTCTTTTCGACATTGATCGAGTCCCGTCTCTTTTTGAACCGGAATTTCCGGACCGATTCTTCCATGTGTTGACAATTTATTTCTAAAATGTTGATTGGGTTCCTCTGGAGAATTCAATGAACCGTTCAATCGATACACTTTCTTTTTTCCATTCAAAACGTTCGATATCGTGCAAGGTTATGTTTGCGTTTTTAATCTTCCTTTTCGCATTGAGCGGACCTTTGTTTTCGCAAACACAAGGCGGTTATTATGCCTTGGTCTATTCCAAATCGGGCGTGATCGGTTCCATAGAATTTAACGGGATGACGATCGTTCCCGAATCGGGAAAGGAAGACGTAAGCGGACAGATCGATCTGAACGTCTGGATTCTTCCCGGCGTAAATAAAATCAAAGTCAAAGGAATCCGCAAAAGAAAAGAAGATGAATTCGCTCCTAAGATAAAAGCGATTCTTTATCTGGGACAGAAAGGACAGTTCCCGGACGAAGGACAAAAAATTGCGGGCTTTGAATGGGAAGAAGGAGAAGGTAAACCGGCTCTTCCTTTGGAACAAGAAGTTACTTTTACTCCGACGGAAATTCCTCCTTCCGAGCTTTGGAAAATTGCGGAAGAGATTCAATTGACCGCTGAAGATAAGGAAAAAATTCAAAAGCTCGTCACGGATTTATACAACGGTTTTCAGAAGAAGGACGAGAAAAAACTTTTGGAATTGACGGAATTCAGAACGAAAGAATTCGCACGCGCAAGATATTATTCTACCGAAGACGATATGAAAGATCTAAAAAAAGGAATTCAGAATATTCTAAAGTCGATCGGCGGAAAACTGGATAAGCTCGATTTGAGCGAACTTCAGTATCATTTGATCGCTGATAAGAAGGTCGTCACGATCACATCGAAATCCGGAAAAAGTCCTATCGAAAGTAAAAAGAAAGGATTCTCCGTTCCTTTACATCTCTCAAAAGTTCAAGGAGAATGGATCATTTCCCGTTAAACACAAAGTTTTAAGAAACGTTTTGAGAACGAGTTCGTTTCTACGTTGTCATTTTTAATTTAGAAAAATCGTTTTTCGGTCAAGTTGCGGGTCGATGTTTCGTTATAAGATTAAACTGCGAACGGAAATCTTCACAGTAGAAAAAAGGATATTACATATTTTACATATTCCGTTTAACGTTTCTGAAAATGAATTGCCGAAAGATTCGGATCTTTCAATCTGACGCACAATGAAAGATCTGAATCGGAAACAATTTATAAAGTCATTCTTCTATTTATTTTTGAGCGGATTTACGTTAGACCTTCTTTCCAAAGATAAGAATGGAAAGCCCGATCTATTGTCTCCGAATGAAAATTCGAATTTTAGAAACGTGTATTTGGATCCGAAGTTGAGAGAGGAATTTTTTCTCTTTCTTAAGAACGTTTATCATCTTTATCCCGAAGAAAATTTTCATAAACTCATATTCGAACTTTCTAAAAGCAGACAAACGGATCGGGAAATCTACGAATCGATCTTAAAAGAAATTCCTCAGATAAAACCTTTTGCCGGAATTATAACCTACGCGCTTCCGGCTCTCAAAAAACAAAAGATAGAAATTTCAAAAGAAGTCGTGGATCTATTGGGCGAAGGAAGTCGGTTTAACGGTTATCTTGAAATAGGAACCACCGGAAGATATGTGGGCAATCTGAAAAAGAAGATTCGGCTCGAAGGCGCCGTTTTTGTTCTCAATGATCTGGAACCGAAATACAGTCCGGAAGACTTGGTGGAAAGAGGACGAGTTTCCAAGGTCGGAACATTTGTTCCTTTGGGAGATTACGATCCGATCGGTGAAGGTTCGATTGCTTCTGAAAGTTTGGATCTTGTGACGAACTTTATCGGCTTTCACCATTCTCCTTCAAAACGGTTGGACTCATTTATCGGATCGATTGCGCGAGTTTTAAAACCGGGAGGAAAATTGGTTCTCAGGGATCACAACGTCGATTCCAAAGAAATGAATTCCATCGTCGCGTTGGCTCACGATGTGTATAACGCAGGTTTGGAAATTCCCTGGAAAGAAACCTCCGCACAAATTCGAAACTTTACTTCCGTTGCCGAGATCGAAGAGAGGGTGAGTCGATTCGGTTTAAAACCTTTGGGAAAATATGTTCTTCAGAAAGGCGATCCTACTAAAAATACGCTGATGGCGTTCGTAAAATCCGCATGAAAAAATTCATACTTCTTCTTTTTGTTTTCGTTAGTTACGTTTTTGCGAATCCTACGATCGTAAACGACGTAACTCAGATCAATCCGATTCCCGTAAACAAAGTCGTAACTCCGGCCACGTTAAACGAAATTCAGGACTTGGTGAAAAACCACGAAGGTCCGATCTCCATCGGAGGCGGAAGATTTTCCATGGGTGGACAGATCGCGACTGAAAACGCGTTATTCATCGATACGAGAGAATTCAATAAGATTCTTTTTTTCGATCCTAAGACAAAACTCATCACGGTCGAACCGGGAATCACTTGGAGAAAACTTCAAGAGTTCATCGATCCTTTCGATCTTTCCGTTCAGATCAAACAAACGTATTCTAATTTTACGATCGGCGGTTCTTTGAGCGTAAACGCGCACGGAAGATACATCGGTTACGGCCCTATGATTCTTTCGGTTCGCTCCATCAAAGTGGTGTTAGGCGATGGAAAGGTGGTGGCCGCTAGTCCTAAAGAAAATCAGGAAATATTCTACGCTACAGTCGGCGGTTACGGAGGAATCGGAGTCGTAGCGGAAGTCACTCTTGCATTGACCGAAAACGTGAAGGTCAAACGGTTCGTGAAAAAACTTCCCATCACGGAATATAAAAAATTCTTCTTTGAGAATATTCGAAATAACACAAAGGCGCAATTTCATAACGGAGATATTTATCCGCCCGCGTATGAAAACGTAAACGCGGTCACTTGGGAAAAAACGGACGAACCCGTTACGGTCGAAGATAAAGTTGTCCCCGTCAAAGAAAGTTATTGGCTCGAGAATTTGATCTATTTCTGGTTAACGGAACTTCCGTATGGAAAAGAATTGAGGGAATCGATTTTAGATCCTCTTTATTATCGCAAAGATAGAATCGTCTGGAGAAATTACGAGGCCAGCTACGACGTTCAAGAGTTGGAACCTCCTAATCGAAGGATCAGCACTTACGTTTTACAGGAATATTTTGTTCCAGTCGAAAAGTTCGACGAATTCTATCCTTTGATGCGAAATATTCTGCAAAAACACGACGTAAACGTGATGAACATTTCGATACGTCACGCGAAACAGGACTCCGGTTCTTACTTGGCTTGGGGAAGAACGGAAGTTTTTTCCTTTGTCATCTATTACAAACAGCGCGTGTATGAAAGCGCAAAAAAGGAAGTCGGAATCTGGACGAGAGAATTGATCGATGTTGTGACGAGCGTGGGAGGCGCGTATTATCTTCCTTATCAACTTCACGCGACGGTTTCCCAGTTTCACAAGGCGTATCCGAACGCGGAACGATTCTTCGCATTAAAAAGAAAACTGGATCCTCAGTATAAATTTAGAAACAAACTCTGGGATAAGTATTATTTTCATGAAAAGGAGGATCTCAATCTGAGATTCGTTTTGGATGCGTCCAAGGATTATACACGCAACGAGGACCAGACTTTCTTGACTTTACCGGAATGGTATATCGTATTCAGTTCGGATGAATATGCAAATTTTCTAAAACATTCTCCACCGAGCCAATTTCCTTATTTTGGAAGTATCTCACAATTCTGGAAAATTTACGGAAGGGTCATCGTTAAAACCTGGAATTCATACGAATTCAACTGGGGTTATCATCTGATGATCAACGTAATCGGGATCAGTTATTCCGGAGAATTGTTCTTGAAGGCGTTATACGAGAATTCAATCGGAAGATTTACGGAATGGGTCGCAGGAAGCGGCGAACTTTCCCCCGAGATGAAGGTGGAAGGATATATGCAATTTATTGCAAGGGATTATACCGATTTTGTAAGATTGCGTCCTTGGTATGAATATCCGTTTTATTCAAAGTTCAAAGAATTTTGGACGATTCAAGACGGAGAGAATACGAGCCTGATCCGGAGGTTCGAAAGAAGAATGTTCTTTTCGGCGGAGCTTCTTGTCAAAGCCGCTTACGGAAAATTGATCGGTATGGGAACCGAATCCGTTTACGAACCGGAGACTTTTGAAGTAAAAGCCTGGGTCAAGGAGAATGGTAAGAGCAGGATCCAATCGATTCCAAGATACGAAGCCTTTACACAAACCGTTCCGAAGCTCGTTAAGAAAAACATTTCTTTTGTGGAGATCGCGGGAAACCGACAAATTCTTTTAACCTTGATCGTTCCCTTGGAAACGAATATACGGGATTCGGAGACCGTATTGTACGAATGGAAAATTCTGACGGAACCGAATCTGAAGCGAGTCGCCTTGATTGCTCCCGTTTCAAGGCTTCATGAAATTCTAATGAAGGCGGAGGCGAACGGATTCAAATTGGATCATATTTTTGATTTTTGATTATTGATTTTATCGGGAACGGAAAAAGTTCCCAAAAAAATCTCAGAAATAAGTTTTTGTCTTAGATATTTTATATTCCGAATTCAAATAGACCTTGATGATTTCCATTGAATTGGAATTCTGCGAAACATGAAATATCCATTCAAACTCTTCGCTCTATTTCTTTTTATCTCCTGTGCGGTAACGTCTCGTCCTTCTAACACGATCACAATCGGTAGGCCGTTTCAACTGCAAGATATCAATCCTGAAAAGAAAGGTCCGATCCTATTTCAAAAGATGATCGCCGCCGATTGGGTCGTCGATAGAGGCGGGTTGATCAATTTAAAAGATCCGAAAGCGTCCGCTTTAAAATCCGGAGACGAACCGATCCAGATTTACTTTTATGTGATCGATCATCCTAAGTTCGGAAGATACGTGATTGATACCGGTATTTCGAAAGTTTTCCGGAAAGATCCGAAAGAGTGGCCGGTCTCTTGGATGGTTGCTTCCGCAATGAATACGGCCGCCCTCAAAGTTAGACTCACTACGGACGAGTGGCTTCATCAAGATCCGAAAAAAGTGGAAGGTATTTTTTTGACGCATCTTCATTTGGATCATATTCTCGGAAGCGCGGACTTTCCGCAAGTTCCCATGTATGTCGGTCCCAAAGAAGCGACGCATAAAAAATTCATCAATGCCTTCGTTCAAGGAAGCACCGATCGTATGTTAGGCGAGAAACCCTCTCTTTCCGAGTTGAATTTTCCCGAAAGTACAAAGGATTCTTCCTTTCCTCCAATTGATTTTTTCGGAGATCAATCTTTTTTGATCTTTCACGTGGAAGGTCATACCAAAGGAAGTCTTGCGTTTCTAATTCAAAGTTCGTCGGGATATCAACTCGTTTTAGGGGATTCCTGTCATACACGTTGGGGATGGGAGAATAACGTGACTCCGGGGGATTTTTCGGAAGACCGGGAAAAGAACAGAGCGTCTTTGGATTTTTTAAGAAATTTGGCTTCCCAATTTCCGGGAATTCAAGTGCATCCGGGACATCAAAGTATAACAGAAAATTCTAATCAATAAATCTTGAATGATTTAATTTTTTTTGGAGAAAATTATGAAGGAAATCGACCGTTCTAAACCGGCTCTCGTAACGGGAGGCGCGGGTTATATCGCTTCCTGGATCGTTCAATATCTGTTGGAAGACGGCATCTCCGTACGAGCCACCGTGAGAAACAAATCGGATTCTAAAAAGATATCTCATCTTCTCGAACTTTCCGAACGTTATCCCGGAAAATTGGAACTTTACGAAGCGGATCTTTTAAAGAAGGATTCCTTTTTGAATGCGATTCAAGATAAGGGAGGAGTGGAATTGATTCTTCATACCGCTTCTCCGTTTTTTATAGACGGGATCAAAGATCCCGGAAAGGAGCTTGTCGAACCGGCGGTTTTCGGAACCAAGAACGTTTTGGAAGCGGCAAACGCAAGTCCTTCCGTAAAAAGGATCGTTTTGACTTCGAGTGTTGCCGCGGTTATGGGAGATAACGTGGACGCTCTTTCCGTACCGAATTGTCGTTTTTCCGAAGAACATTGGAACACTACAAGCAGTTTGAAACACCAGCCGTATCCTTATTCCAAAACTCTTGCGGAAAAAGAAGCGTGGAAGATCGCGGACGCCCAAGTTCGATGGGATCTGATTACGATCAATCCTTCCTTTGTGATGGGACCTTCCGTTTCGGAGAGGGCGGACGGAACGAGTATGAACTTTATGCTTTCTATGATTAACGGAAAGTTCGCTCCCGGAGTCCCGGATATGATGATCGGTTTTGTGGATGTTAGAGACGTAGCAAAGGCTCATATACTCGCGGGTTTTACTCCCTCCGCAAAAGGACGTCATATCGTTTCGGCGGTTACTCTGAAATTTTTGGATGCGGCAAAAATCATTCGAGAGAAATACGGAAATCGTTTTCCCGTTCCGAAAAGTTCCCTTCCTAAACTTTTAACGTATCTGATCGGTCCTTTTTTCGGTTTGTCTTGGCCGTATATTTCGCGTAACGTTGGAATTTCTTTCGAACTCGATCATTCTTATAGCAAGAAGGATTTGAATGTGAACTACAGGCCGATATCCGAAACTTTTGTCGACCATGTCGAACAGATCCTTTCCTCCAAAACGCTTTTGAAAAAAGGCGCATAAGGAAAATATAAATTAAAAAAATTGAATGCGAATTGCTCTCCGGCTTTTGGGGCAGGCTCAAAGTTTTAATTCGGCCTAAGAAAGTTTGGGTGAATCCATTCCCGGCGCTGCGATCCATAGAGCGCGGCGCCGTTCGGGTTTTGGGGCTGGACCGCGCTTGAACTAAAGTGTTGCTGCCTAAACTCAATCTCGCTTCCTGGTGCTGCGACCCATCGGGAGCAGTGCCACTTTCGTTACCCAAGTCGTTCGGAACTCAATCTCACTTCCTAAGGGTCGTTCGATAGGTCGTTCGAGGTTTAACTCAATCTCACTCCCTATGGGTCGTTCTGCGGATCGCAACATATAATCGCTTTCGCATTGGTTATACCGAGTTCACGTTAATTTTCGCTTGGATCCACAAAATCGAAGAACCCTTCGGAAAACGAAATACTTTCGTCGTACCAATTTGCCGATCTCGTTTCGATCGTTTTGGCATCGGTTACACGGAACTCACGTCGGGTTTAACAAGCGTCCCCGCCCGCCAAAAACATGGATTCCAATCGACCGTTTTTGATTTTCACGAATTCGTTTATATATCCGTCGTAACCGTTGTGATGTAGAATAAGAATCGGAACTCCGTTTTCATCCAGATCAAAGGCGCCTAAAAAATGATATTTTCCGCCGTAAACCGCTTGTTCGTTCATAAGAACATCAAATTTTTCGAATATATTTCCTCCCAATTCCCCGTTATCAAATTCATAAATCGCCGCGTAATAGGATTTTTCCTCCGGCTCGACTCTGATCGCGTATCGAATAAAAAGATAATTTTTTTCCGGAGATTGGATCGTATATAAATCCTCTCGTTTTAAAAATTTCAATTCCTGTTGCCGAGGATGTTCTTTCTTAAAAACGGAATTTACGGAAGCGTCCAGTAATCGGGAAATTTTCTCGGAAGGAACGTAACGATCCGATCGAACCTTCTCTCCGATTTTGGAGCCGTAGATCGCAAAAATCGAATTCCGAAGAGTATTAATTTTTTTGAATGCGAATAAACTTCCATTGACGACTCCGAATTCCTGACAACCGCCGGTTACTTTTTTTTGGGGAGAGAATTCTCCGGCTTTATCGTTTCCTTCATACGCCGCGATTTTTTCCTGTGTTTGGATCATTTTCTTTTCCAGAAAATAGGTTTCCGTCGAGTGATCGTTTGCGGATAACCATCGGTTTTGAATTCGAATCGCTAAGGAACGGAACCAAGACCCTTCCGTATGGGAGGATATGGAACCGAAAAGTTTTGCGTTTTCAAGATCCGCCGGTCGCGTTTTGCTCAAGAATTCGGAAGATACAAATCCTTGGGAACCCGATTTGGCGGTTATCTCCGGCCAGTCGGAGTTTTCGGCGCCTTCTTTGAGCGTAACGCTTTCTCCTTTTTCCAGTTGGAATATTACTTTTCCGTGGATCGGTTTTTCTCTTACGTTCAACTTTCCGTCCCCAATAAGAACGTATCGTATATTTTGTTTTTCTTCGGCTTGAAGAAAACCGGAAATGAAACCGAGAAGAATAAGGCAGATCGTTCCGGAGTTTTTAATTCGAGAGAATATTGGAATTTTTTTCATGTTCGTTATTTTTCCCGTATCGGATTAAAAAAGACGCGACTTTTTCTGTCGATCGTTTTTCCCCGCTCCAAAGCCAAATAACGTTTCCTATTTTTGAGATGAATTTACTTTAAGGAAATATTATAAAATGAAACTATAAACTTGATAATGTCCGTCAATCCGTACTTTGAGCGGAAGTTTTACCAAACGGATCGTGTTTTTGGGTTTATAACTTGTCCCAAAACCGTCCGATTTTATCGGAATGGCCGCGAATCTCTGCGATTGTTTTAAGTTTTGGGACAGGCTCTAAACTTAACGATAACTGCGTAAAAATCCGTCGGTTTTGGGAACGGCTCTTGCTATAACTTCTCTTTAACGTTTAAACTTTTTAAATCGAAAAAATCCTTTACAACTTTGAAAGTTTATGTCCCCCATTACGGCCGGTTCTATTTTTAAATTTCAATGAGAATGAGTTTTGAAAGAATTGATTTTATGAATCGTTTTTTCGAAAATAGAATTGGAAACCAAAGTTCGCTCGAATTGTTGGTTAAATAGGAAGATTAAAACCGATGATGAATCAAAAATCGTTAATTATTTTTTTTGCGATCGTTTTCGCAATTTCCACAAATTCTTTTGGAGACTCCTTACCGAAGATGGAAGAACAATCAAAAGCATTCGAACTCAATCAACAAGGTGTCGCCTTGTTGGGTAAAGGCGATCCGATTCAGGCTCGTTCCTTTTTTGAAAAGGCAGTTAAACTACACCCGCAATCCCCGGAATACGTGAATAACGTCGGTGTAACTTACTTGAACGAAGGTAAATTGGATCAAGCGATCGTTTATTTTGCCAAAGCTGCGGAAAGAGATCCGAACTATGCGAGAGCTTTTTACAATCTCGGCGTAGCTTATCAAAAACAACAGAACAACGAAAAGGCCGTTCAAAATTATCTTAAGACGGTCGGGATCGATAAATCCGTTGCGGAAGTGTATTTCAATTTAGGAATCGTTTATACTCGTATGGGAAATAAAAAACAGGCGATTGATAGTTATCAGAAGTTTATCGATATCGCTCCTCCTGAATATGAAAAACCCAAGAAGGACGCTAAGTCTAAAATCGAAGAATTAAAAAAGGGATGAATTTTATTTACAGCGAGTCCCATAGGAGGAAACGTTGTGTTGATTTTTTTGGGGACAGGTTCTTATAATTCAAAAACCAAACTCGCACAAGTTCCTTTGTGTTTTTCGCTTTTCAAACGAAATTCCGCATCGACCAACCGAGCGAAGTCTCTACAAAGTTTGATTCCGAGTCCGGAGCCGTTTTCGTTGAGGGTTCCGATGGAAGAGTGGAACTCTTTGGAAAAAACTTTCTCCAATTCCTCGGCGAACATTCCTATACCTTCGTCGGTCACGGAAACGTGCTGACGATTCGAAAACGTTTTCCCTCTTAGGAAAACGTTTCCGCCGGGGTTCGAGAACTTCAGAGCATTTACGAATAAGTTCCTAACGATCACTTTGAAAATATTCATATCGCTGAATATCATAATATTCTCATCAAAATCCACATAAACTCGAAGGCATTTGAGTCGGATATAGTCATCGTAGAACCTCGTTAATTCTTTCATGATCGGCGCCGGATTGAAGGAAATCTTATTCACTATGATACATTTGGAATTCGTTTTCACCCAATCCAACGTGTTGTCTATCAAATCAATCGTAAGATGGGTTTGAACGTTCAGTTTTGAAAGATGATAATAAAGTTCGGCGGCGGGAATTTCCTCGTTTTTGAACAAGGAGATCAGGGAAACGATTTGTATCAAAGGCGATCTTAAGTCGTGTGCGAGAATGGAGAGCAATTGGGACTTTGCGGAGTTGTTGCAAGTTAATTCTAAGTTCAATACTTCCAGTTCGTGTATGTCCTGAAACACGAACACGTTTAATTCTCCGAATTCCGATCTTTGCAATTGGAACCATCTTTCTCCGTTCGATTTGGTTCTGATTTTTGTTTTGATTACGGAGATGTGATCGCCTTTTTTTTCGTCGATTTTTGTCGGCCAATCCGATTTGATTTCGTTTCTATAATATTCGTCCGGATAGGCTTGCATAAACCAATCTTCTAAGGTGGGAATTTCCTCGACTTTGTAACCGATGATTTCCCTAAAACTTCGATTGAGATAAAGAGTTTGCAACTCCGTTCCTTGTATCTTCGAGAGCCATATCGGACACGGAATCAATTCCACAAAACGAATTTTATCTCCGATATTCTCTAAGGTTTCCTGAATCAATTCCATCTTTTAAAATTCCGTATCGGACCAGCGAGGGTTCTTTGAATTTTTCTAATATAATAAAATATTCAATGAAATATTTTATGAGGATGATCCTCAAATAAAAAATTCATTTGCGAAAATAAAATCGATTTGTGCCGCGTCGATACGAATACTCAAAGGATATATTTTAAGATCGAGCTTGGAATCGTTATAAGTCGGGCGCGTGTTTGTTTTTTTATCCCTTAGGAAATGTATTATATAAATTGAATGTATTTTTAAGATCCGAATCGGAGCGGTTTTATTTTTTAAGAATCGCAAAAGCCGCAAGTTCCGTGAAAATTCACTCGTTATCGTTTTAAAAAAACTTTGTAAGTTATATATAAGCGGTTTTTGATTTTCCTCGTTAGTATTTCCCTTAGTGAAATTTTCTCCTTTGGAGAAATGTAAAAACATAAAAGAGGTGAAAAGTATGAGGAAAATTTTAACGATTTTTATCGGTTCTTTTTTATTGGGAACCGTGGGAAGCCTTTATGCACATCGCGGCGTCGTGGTGAATAATCCGGTCGACGTGATCGATCCGATAGACGATTTCGAAAAATCTTTCGAGAATAAGGTTCTTTCCATTCAAAGAAAAACCCAAATGGACATGAACGTGGAGGCGCCTCGAGCTCTTTTTTACGGAACTCACAATTCTTACAACAGTAAGGCATACAATGGATCTTCTACCGGTTATGTAAATCCGGATCAGAAATATTCCATTACGGACCAACTGCGTTTAGGCGCCCGTTATCTTGAATTGGAAGTCCACTGGACCGTCGGAAAGTCGGGTCGTAAAGAACTTCTTCTTTGTCGCGGAGACAAGAAACATTTAGGTTGTAACCCGTCCGATCGTCCTCTTACAAAAGGATTGATAGAAATTCTATCATGGATTACCGCGTTAGAACATCGTAACGAAATTCTGCTGGTTCGTATAAAAGATAATTTAGACGGACATTATGGCGAGGCTTTTAAAACTGTGGATGAATATCTGGGTCCGTGGTTGTATCAGTATTCGAGTGCATGTTCGACTCAGATTACCGATTACAATTCGATGCCTAAGTTGAGAGATATGGTCATGGCAGGTCGGAGAATTCTTCTTGTCAGCGACAGTTGTCGGGAAGGCGATCCGTATTGGAGTCGTTACTTTAAATTGAATTTTTTCCTGACGAGTCGTCCAAAGGATTTTCCCGGTTATCCCGATTGTAAATATCCTCGATCCGCTTATGACAAGACGATGGTTTATCTCTATAATACTGCGAAAACTATGTTGAGCGCATTCAATGGAAGGAAGGACGACGTATTTACGGACGAAGGGATTCAATCCATGTTGGCCTGTGAAGTAAACGTTTTCGGAATCAATGAGTACGATTCGCATTTTGCAAAACAAGCAATCTGGTCTTGGGACGTGAAGAATCGTCAACCAAGTTCGGGGAACAACGAACGTTGTGCGGTCCTTTGGAACAACGATCGATGGCACAATCGTAACTGCGCTGAAAAGTATCGATTTGCATGTAAGGATGAAAAGTCAGGAACATGGTCCGTAACTTCCGGCGGCGGTTCTTGGGCTGATGGAAAGACTCAATGTAATTCCGAAACAGGCGGTCGTTCTAAATTTTCCGCTCCTCGCTCTTCCTATGAAAATAAGAAACTCTCGGAGGCTAAAAAATCCGTCGGTGCGGAAAGCCTTTGGATCAATCTGACCGATCAAATGGAGAAAGGCAATTGGGTTCCGGGCGACGGCGATAAACGAAAGTAAATCTTTTCAATAAGAATTTGGCGGATGAGAGTCCGCTTTTTTTATCTTCTTAGGCTGTTCCGGACTTTTTACATTCTGTTTATAAGGAATCGTTAATGTGACTTGATCGAGATTTCATTTTATGCCGTTTTATTTTTTTACATCATAATATTATAAAATATTTTTTCTGGTCCTACTACTCATAACTATATAATCAAGTTGTTGAAAAATTAATTCCCCATCCGTTTTTGCTTCATTGAAATGGGGATGGAAGCGGCTTGTTAGTCTTGAACGATGGAATTTTTTCAACAACTCTAATGGTCGTTTTTGTTTTTCGGAAAAAAGACGTCCGCCTATCCTAAAAAAATTGCCAGAAAAACGCGACAAGATAGAAATGTGATCTTCGGATTTCGAGGAGATCTTATGAAAGTGGCGCCGACTTATTTTATCTTATTGGCCGAGGACGACGAAAGCAATGCGGAACTTCTAATCCGTCATTTAGAAAGATATAATTTCGACGTGGATCACGTCGTGGACGGAGTCGCCGCAGAAATCAAATTGAGAAAAATGCGTTATGATCTCATTTTAACGGACAATCGGATGCCGAAACTCAGCGGCCTTGATCTTTTGGAAAGAATTCCGGAAATGAATCGACCGACTCCGATCATACTCTTAACCGTAAGCAACGAAAAAGATACGATCATCCAAGCGGCTCAGAACAAAAAGTTAGCGGCTTATCTTTTAAAACCGATCGATACTCAGGTGTTGATCGAAAAAATCTGTCAGGCATTGGGTATCAGGCCGGATGTTTTAATCGATAAGAGAGAATATCCGTTCGAAATTCTGCCTCTTACTCATACGGAAAAAGGAGTCGGAGTCGGGATCGAACTCAAAGGATGTCCTTACGGTAAGAGTTTGGAAAAACTCGTTCAGGAAATTTCCTTCTTTTTAAAGGAACTTCCCGCTCTTAGAAGTATTTTGATCAAAGTGAATCCCGAATTTTTTTATTTTAAAAACGGAGGACAACTCCTTTATTCTCTGAAGGATCGTTTGGCGCTCAAATACGAAATCGATAAAGAAGACATTACCGTTCAAACGGAACACTAAAAAAAACGGAACCCGGTTTGAGTCCCTCGGTCAGAGTTTTAGAAAGAGGGAGGAATCCAATGAAAGGATTTTTTAAAGTTTCCGGTCTGGTTCTTTTAGCCGTCGCCTTGTTCGCAGGCGGATGTAGATATCATAAGTCTCCTGAAAAAAGAGCGGAGTTCATCGTTAAGAAAATTACTTCGGAATTGGATCTGAACGATTCTCAGAAGAAAGAACTCTATCGTATTAAAGACGAGATATTGTCTAAGAGAAAGGAGCTCAAGTTACAAGGACCTAGAATTCCGACGGACGCGCTTGCCGAGTTTCGTCAACCGAGTTTGGACGAGAAAAAAATCAATAAGGCGTTCGAACTGGAAATGAATAAGATGACCGAGATGAGAACTTTTATGACGAAAAAAGCGATCGAGTTTCACGCGATTCTCAATCCGGAACAAAGAAACAAATTGGTGGATTTAATCACGGAGTTTCAACAGAAACACCGCCATCATGATGACTGAATCCGAATTTACGGAAATCGTAAGTTCCACTCGGGACACCGTCCTCTCTGCGATAGAAAAAAATCTCGCAGAGAGGTTTTCTTATGCCATCGACGACGTGGCTCAAGAAACCTATTTTCGCGCGTACAAAGCCCTCAAAAAAGATCAGTTTCGCAAGGAATCAAAACTGAGCACGTGGTTGTACGTGATCGCCAGAAACGAATCCCTGAGAATGAACGATAAACTGAGAAGAGAAGAGGAACGCGCGGAGAAGTTGGTCAATTCCAAAAAAGAGGACGACTTCCTCGCGGCTCGTTCCGACTCGAACGGAAATTCGAGAGGGAACTCTCAGGAAATGATCGGAACGTTACGTTCGCTCTTAGTCAAGATCCCCGATAAATACCGAAAGGTTCTCGAGTTTTATCTTGCCGGATATTCGGAAAAACAAATCGCCGAGACGTTGGGAGTAAAACGGGGAACGGTTAAGTCGAGAGCGGCCAGAGGGAAGGAAATGATGAAACGAGTTGGAGTTAAGGAAAAATTTTATGAGGAATGATCGTACTTCTCCGATGAAAGGGGAAATCCTGAAAAGAAAAAAAGATCGGGATTGGGTTCGAAATATATCTTCGAACGTAATTCGAAGGGACGAAAAAGAGATCAGAAACAAACGTATGTTAGGTGCGTTTTTCGTTATGTTTTTGGGGCTCTGTGTTTACGCAGGTTTTTGGTTTCAGGATTCGGATTCGGATCCGGACCTTTTGAGTATCGGAGTTTTTGAGGAACTGGAAAACGCCCTTGATAAGTAGGATAGATTCCTGCATACAAGACGTTCCCGATTTTTCTCCCACGCTTTCGCTTTTCTCTTTATGAAAAAAATCGATACGGTTTGCGGCTTCGTTCTGGGAAAAGAAAAAATTGTTCTAAACGATTTGTAAAATCGGGTATTTTAGTTCTTTATCTTATACTCAAGTGGTGTAAAATAGGCGCCCTTAAGTCCCGGCTTCGGACATTTCGAAGACAATTCTAGGAGAAAATATGATTCAAAGATCGATTCTAATATTTGTGGTATTTCTTTCCTTTGTCCTTTGTAAAAAGGATTCCAACAACGACGACCTTACGGTTGCGGCTTTGGCCGCGCTCGCCGGGGGCGGATATTGCAACGGAAGTGCGGTTAACACCGGAGTCACGGTATCCAAAGGCACCGCGACCTTGGACGCTTCCTCCGGTTGTGTAACCGGCGTGACAACTTGTATGGATTCGTCGCTTCCGTCCTGGATCAAGGATAACTTTAAATGTTCCGTCGCTTACGTATCCGGCTCCAGTTACGTATTCAAATCTCAGAATATTCCAAATACGAAAAGTTATTACTACGGTTCCACTTCCCCCTTGTTTGAAGCGCTACCGGCCGGAAATATGTCCGCCGGGAATAATTCGGTTTCGAGCCAAAAGTTGGTTTATACGATTCCTTCCACTCCTTCGAAAGGTTCCGGAACCGTAGGAACTCAAGGAGGTCTTGTTGCCATCGGAATCACGGTGAACGGGCTGGCGATTTTTAACAATGCCGCAAATCCTCCCGACACTTTGGCGGTTGAGGCTCAGACGTTCGATAACTTCGGAGGTCATCCTCAAAATACGGGCGTTTACCATCACCACGCCGCGGTTACGAAGGTGAGTAATAACGACGCGAATCTGATCGGTGTGATTTTGGACGGTTACGCGATTTACGGTAAAAAATGCGATAACGGAACGGCGGCGACCGGCGACGATTTTACGCCCGCGGATTTGGACGCTTTACACGGTCATACAAAGGCCACGATTCATTTTTCGACTCCGACATATCACTATCACTTTGCGGCGGACGCAACGGCGGGAATCGATACATTGATGGGTTCCTTCTTTTACGGCGTTGTGGGAAGTGTTTCGAACTGAATCGTTTCCGAGTTTATTCGTACTCTTGACGGTCGTTTTTTTAATCGGCTGTCGAGAGACGATCGAACATACCGATCCGAATCTGCGAATGGTTCAGGGTCGGATTTATTATCAAGGGAAACTTTTCACCGGATTTATCAAAACGGAAATACCCGCGCTGGAAGAAATTGAAACGGTTCAATTTAAGAACGGTTTGGAGGACGGTGAAACGATTTCGAGAAACAAAAGCGGTCGGCTTTTGGAAAGAAGATATTTTAAGGAAGGTTTGAAGGAGGGAATACACCGATCTTGGTTTCCGAACGGGAACAACCGATTGTATGCCGAATTTCGTTCCGGAAGATACGTAAACGATCGTTGGGAATGGCACGATAACAATAGACCTTTTATCTACGAAAAATTCGACGAGAACGGAAAGTTGCTCGTTTCGAAAAAATGGAATCGAAACGGACAAATTTATATGAATACGGTCATCGCCAACGACGGAAGTTCTCTCGGTTTGCCGGGAAGCAAAGTTTGCGAACCGATCCGAACGGCGGATTGATAGGTTTCAAACGTCGAGTGAATCGGTTAAAGATCTTAGGAGGGGGAAGAGTCCCCCTGAGCGGAGCCAAGGTCTCCGCTCACCCCCTCTCCGGGGTATTCTTTCGTAAACTCCCCGGACCAATCTCTCAGGTCCATAGCGAGCGATATTTTTGTGCGATACGGATCAATTGATAAGTTATTTATGAAATTTATATATTTTATTTTTATAATGTTATTGGTTTCCTGCGAGGAGCCGAAGGAAAAATTCCATTCCGAACTGACGTATTTTTCCTCTCCTAAGGCGGGGGTCCTTCCTTATTTCAAAAGCGAAACGATGGATCCTTATTGGCCGGAAGAGGACGGGAAATTGCCGGAGGATCTTAGGAAAGTTCCGGGTTTTTCCCTTCTTTCTCACGAGAATAGGGAATTTAACAACCGCGATCTGAGAGATAAATATACGTTAGTCACGTTCTTTTACGCGAAGTGTAAGGGAATTTGTCCGATGATTACCAGGAATATGATGAATTTCTTACCTAAGATCGAGGATCAAACCGATCTTCAGATCGTATCGATTTCCGTAAATCCGGAGATCGATACGGTCGAGATTCTGAATCGATTTAGAAATCAATATAAAATAACTCGAAACAACTGGATCTTTCTCACGGGTTCCAAAAAGACGATTTACGCGATCGCCAGGAATCAATTCGGCGCGGATATAAAGGTGATCCAAGGAAAGGACGATCTAAACGATTTTGTTCATACTGAAAATGTGTATCTTATCGATAAAAGATATTATTTACGCGGAGTGTATCGAGCCAAAGGTTCCGGAGATTTGGAAAGATTGAGGATCGAATTAAACACTTTGAGAAAAGAAGACGGAAAAAATCTTTCCTTTTCGGCTAACGGATCTTAAACCATTTGTTTCCTGCGATCGTCGTTTCGTATTCGATTTCATACTTTGTAAATCCGAACTTTGCGGGAATGAACTCGCATTAAAACGGAAAATAATTTCGATTTTCCAAAAAACCCGATTCTACTAAAAAAAATCCAAAATCACGCTCCGTTCGATTCCGATCGGGAACCGCTTTCGGTGAGGAAGAAAATTTTCCTCGTAACAGGAGTATAAAACAATGAAAAACTTAGCGCATATCATTTTGGACGGAAATCTCACCGCCGATCCGGAAATCAAAACCTTAAACAGCGGTAAGAGTGTCGCCACTTTCACTCTGGCGGTTAATCACGACTATAAATCCACGCCGGAGGAGCCGGGTGAGGTTTCCTTTGTCGAGATCGAATTGTGGGATCGTCAAGCCGTGAACGCACACGAATATCTCAAGAAAGGAAAAAAGGCGACCGTGATCGGAGAACTTCGTCAGGATCGATGGAAGGCGCAGGACGGAAGTAATCGGAGTAAACTGAAAGTGATCGGACAGACGGTTCGGTACGACGGTTTACCGGGGAGAAGGGAAAGAGAAGCGGCTTAAGAATTTTATGGGCGAGCGCCGAGAGGCGCTCGCTTTAGTTCCACGCCGACAATGCGTTTACTTTAGTTCCACCGAAAAATTCTCTTCTGGATCTTGAAAGATACATTCGATAAATAGAATGTATCTTCGAGAGTCCTTTAGGTGGAATATCCGTTAACTATATAATAAAGTACATATTATTTTGCATTGAAACGGTATTTTGCAATAAAAATGAACGGTACTCGATTTTATAGAGATCGGTAACCGGAAGATCGTTTGTTTTTGATTCGTCGATTTATGAAACCGAAATATTCTTCCAACGTCTCCAAAATAAAGAGGCCGGGAACGCGATCAAATACATAACAAATCCGTAAAGTAAGATCGTGATTAATACCTTGGGGTCTCCGGATTGTTCCTGGGCGAGTAAAAGTGCAAGGGAAAGATTTCGAATTCCGCTCACAACGCCTATACTTCTTCTATCGCCCGGTTTTTCCCGGAAGAGATAAAGTCCGATCGTAAAAGAAACTCCGATCAAAAGAAAAAGTACGATCCAAATGAGAAATCCGAACTCTAAAATTTCTCTCCAATATTTAAGACCGAGATAAAAGATCGAAAATCCCAGAGATATATTACTGATTCTTAATAAACTTGGACGGATCCTTAAGGAGAATTTTTCGTGTTTTTTTCGGAGCCAAAGTCCGGTTCCCAGCGGTAATCCGAAAAAACAAAGTCCGATTGCAAGTAGTTTGGGAAATGTGGAAAACGCTCGTTCGAGTTCCGCGAATGAATTTTCTGAATGTAACGTTAGAAGTAAAGGCGCGGTAAACAAACTCGTAAAATTCAAAAGACCGAGTAAAACCGCGCCGGTTGCGGGTGTACCTCTTGCTTTGAGTATAAAAAGTCCTGCGGATGCTCCGCCACCCGAGCAGGCGCAGAGAAAAATTCCGAGACTGATCGCGGAAGAAATTTCGAAAATCCTACAGAGTAAAAATGCAATTCCCGGAAAAAAAGTCAAATTGAGCAGGCAAACTCCGAGTCCGGTAAACGCGGTTTTCGAGATTGAATTCGATGATGCCGGTACCAATTCCAATCCGAGAGAACTCATCGAGGATAGGGCCAATAGGATTAGGGCGACTTCTAACATGGATTTTATTTTAGGTTTCAGGATTTTACACCTGCCTAGGAGTTCCTAGATTTTAAGAACGGGCTCAAGTGCAACAGTAGTCTTTACTTTGTGACACGGAAAAGATCCGAGTTTACAGTTTCCACGGAAAACGCAGGTGTTCCCGCATAATCTAAGGATCGTTCGGTGGGACGCGTTTCTATTTCATAACCAGAAAAACCAACAAACCGACAACGATCACCACACCGGCAACGATAATGATTCCCAGAGAACCGCTTCCGGAGTCCGATTTAGGTGCGGGAACCGAACTTGGAGTTTTACTTTTAACTTTTGCAAGTCGAACGGGACGTTCTTCGAAAGCTTGCAAAAGAACGCCGGAAGGTCCTTTTGCAAAGATATGATATTCTCCCTTTCCGGTAGCGATTCCGATAAATT
>NZ_AOHC02000012.1:132500-270000 GCF_000332415.1 Leptospira weilii serovar Ranarum str. ICFT | reverse complement strand
CAGATTGACCTAGGAAACAATCTCGATAAGCTGACTTCGATTCGGAATCTTCTTTTCCATAATACGATCGTTTCCTTTTTCGGCAAACGTATCGAAAGCGATCCGATTTAAAGTTCCGTTTTGATTCTTAGAATTTTGGATTTTACAAATAAATCAATGATCTCGAAACTGAAAGTTCCTCTCCTTCGATTCTTCCAAAACAAATATTTTTCCGTCGCAGCCGCGTTTGTATTTTCGTATTTTCTATACTTGACGATTCCTCCGAAATACCTTCTTTCCGCGGATCATTACGAAAAATTTATTTTAGGAAAATCAATCTATCTAAGCGCCTTTGGATCGTTAGACGTCTTTTATCCGGGATGGGAATTCGATCCGGAACTAAGGTTCAGCCTACTCAAGATGTCGATCGTAAACGGTCATAAGATCGTCGCCTTTCCGATTTCATTAGGAATTCTTTATGCGTTTGTTTTTCCTTTCGGAGGAGTTTACGGAATTTATTTTCTATCCGCGCTTTTGATCGGGCTCGTTTTGTTTCTGATCGGAAAGGAATTTGAGATTCCGTCCTCGCGGATTTTTTTATTTTCCATTTTGTCGCCGGTCGTTATGAACGCTTATCTGTTTATGGACGTCGGAGTCGGATTATTTCTTTTTACGTTCGGGATCGTTCTCTATCAAAGATCCAAAAAAAATCGATCCGTTCTTTTGGCCGTTGTCGGGGGATTTTTATTGTCCCTAAGTTATTGGTTTCGACTGGAATATCTGATCTTTATCGGACTTTATTGGACATACGAGGGGATTTTTCGTTTTTCAATCTCCAAAGGAGATGAAAGTCGAAAGCGATTTTTTCTGACCTCGGCGGTTCTTATACTTTTGTTCGGCGGTTACTGCGGGTTCAATCAGTCGTTTTTTCATTCCCCTCTCGGTCCGAGATACGACGCAAACTACGGCTCCTCCGGGGGTCTCAATCTATTTAAGAATTTTATAAATCTCTTATTTTACGGAAATCTTAAGCTCGGCCTTTTCGGATACGCTCCGTTTTTATTCGTCGGTCTATTGTTGTTTCTTTTTTCGTTCTCAAAAAACTGGAAAAGTCTTTCCGAAAAAGAAAAACCGCTTTTATTCTCGTCCATTTTGGGAATTCTCGCGGCCGCAAGTATGGCGCCCAACGACGGAGGCGCCGAATTCGGATCTCGTTATTTAACTCCGGGTCTTCCGGGATTGTTCGTTCTTACATCCAGGGTGTTTTCGTTTTTGCAAACCGAAAAAATCGTCTGGAGAATTCCTTACTACGCGCTCCTTACGATTTCCATTTTGCCGACTTGGATTTATTACAAGACCACAAAAGGTTTTGCAAAAAACACGAAGGAAATTCAGGAATTCATCCGCAAAGAACCCGAGGAAGACCTGCTCGTTTTTCAGAACGGTTTGATCGGAGGAATGGCGGGTGAAGGTTTGTATTTTCAAGGAAGAGTTTACCAAGCCGTGGGAGTTCCGGAACTTTTCGAACTGCTCAAAAAAATCTCCACATTCCGAAACAACCGATCGATTTCTTTTCAATACTTCGCCTATTCGAAGGAATATACGAAAGGAATGAAAAATTTGGAATACGATCCGAACACGAAAGAAGGAATGATCGATTATCTGAACCGATTCGATTCCGAGGCGATCTCCGAAATCAAATCCATTGAAATCGTAAGAAAAAAGACGATCGGAAACGTCGAAATTCTCCACGGAATCTACCGAAAAAAATAAAATTACTTTAAGCTTTTATAATTTAAAAAAAAGGAATTTACTTGTTTGATTTTTTTGGATATTCGCGAAGGTCGATTTTAATTTCCACGAAATCGCGTTTCCAATTTAATTTTCTCGCAAGGATCGAATCAAAACGATGATACAAAAAATCAAAGAACAATGGGCCGTGTGGATTCTAATCGTTATCATACCTATCCTCCATATCCGGATCGGAACTGAAAACAGTTACATCGCCGATTCCGCTTTAAAAGCCATGCAAACCGATTCTTTGATCCAAAACGGTTTTCGATCGGAAGAACTGAGATATCCCGCGCAGGAATTGGATCCTCATCACGAGGCTTTTTTTCTTCCGGGAACCGGATTTGCAAAAGAAATTCGCGGAAAATTTATCGGGCAGTACCCGATTGCGTTTTCCCTTTTCTCCTCGTCGTTTCGATTGGCGGGGGTCACTTGGAAATGGATGCCGATGATCTTATCTTTTTTTACGGTTCTTTCCCTTTATCTTCTTTCGCAAAGGATGTTTATAAGTCAAAGAACGATTTTACTCGGCTACGGAGGTACGATTCTTTTTGCTTTAAGTTTGGATTTCAGCGAATATTCGATCTACTTTCTTTTCAACGCTTTCGGTTTTTCCCGGTGGTATAGTTATCGGAACTCGAAAAACCCCCGGGATCTTTATTTCGCCTTAATCGCCTGTTCGATCCCGATTTGGCTGCGATTGGAATCGCTGCTTTTTTTAGGAAGTTTAGTACTTTCTGAAATTGTAATATCAAGGCGGAATATAAAACTTTTAACGAGAGGATTGAATCCTTTTGCGATTTTATTCTCTCTTACTCCTGCGTTTCTGTTTTTTCTCTGGAATATTTGGGATTACGGGCATATACTGGGTGTAAGATTCATTTTTAATTACGGAAACGATCACGCTTCTCTTTTGGATAGGATCCTTCGTTTTTTTTCGATCACATTCGTAAACTACGTGGACGGTATCCCTAAGTTCGGATTATTTTTCTGTTCCTCCTTTTTATTACTCCCGATCGTATATTATGTTTTTTTTAAAAACGAAAGAAACGAAAAAATCAACTTCCTGCTTACTGTAATCGGTTTTAATACGGTTTTGGTCGGAGTTCTCGCGCCCAACGACGGTATTACGATCACCGGTAGATATCTTATACTCGTCGTCATTCCCTTATTGATTCTTTGGGAGGAATGGAAACCGCACGTTTCCAAAGTTTGGAAAATTCTTTCGGTCTCTCTGATCGTTTTTTCTTTTCTGATCTCGGGTTTAATTTTAAAAATCATACAACACGCGGATAAACAGGAAAAAATCTATCGGGATTTTTTCGCTCGAAACGAAACTTCTCTCTGGATTTTTACGGACCCGATTCTTTGCGGACACGCCGGATCGGATCATCTTTCCAGGAGAATTTTATGTTTAAATTCCGAAACGAATCTGGATCGAATCGTAAAAAATCTCGGATCGGAGCCTTCGATTTCTTCATTAGCTATTTTTGAAATGAATGAAAAAGAATTCAAAAATTTTGAACACAAGGTCCCGATGATTTTACCTTCGGAATCGAAAGTGATTTTGGAAAAAAAACTGAATCTAAAATTTAAGAAAGAAAAGGACGTTACGAACTTTAAGGGAGTGGTCGCCACACGTTATGATAAACGTTTTCCGCCGAATCCCGAATGAAAGTTCGAAAAGAAAAACCGAGTTATTTTTTCGAACGTATCTTTTGAAAGTGACAAATTAGGGTTCGTTGCGATGATTTGTAGAGGTGCGATTCCGAGTAAGGGATAGTAGTAAATTCAGAAAACGTAACGTTTGATTTGGAAAGCTCTGAATTCAGAAAACTTAATATTATGTTGAATTGTGAACGCCGTAGGACAAGTTCTGATTTATATATGCGATGAAACTTAAAAAGCTCAACGAAAAGTTAAAACGTTTCTCCTTACGGCTTCCAATCCGTTCGTTCCTTGTAATTTTTTCGGCGGGAATTTTCTTTTATGTCGTGTATTATACGATTCCCGAATCCTCTTTCGCTTCCGACAGTCTCGTTAAAATTCTTCAGGCGAAAGGTTGGATCGAATCGAATTTTCAATCACAAGAAGTTCATTACTTAGGGAAGAGATTGGATCCCGATTTTAATTTCCTTTTCGTTCAAACGATTGATTCCCCTCGAGGCGATAAGATCGCACCGTTCCCTTTTGCAAATACTCTGATCACAGTTCCTTTTGTTTGGATCGGACATCCGGAATGGATTTTATATTTATCGGCGCTACTATTCGGTTTATATACGATCATTTTAAACGGAATTTCAAAACGAACTTGGATATCGATCGTTGCGGCGATCGGAACCCCTCTGTTTCATCATTTTATTTCTTTTACGGACGTTGCAGTTGCGGCTACTCTGGTTCTATCGGGAATTCTAATTCTTTACGACGACAATCCTCTTTTTTTCGGAAATCGTTTTTCTCATACGATTTTTTCCGGGGTCTTGTTCGGTTTTGCTTGTTGGTATAGACCGGAAGTTTTGATTTTAGTCGTGTGTTTGGTAAGTTCGACGTTCACAATCAAAACATTTTCTAAAGAGGGACGTTCTCACGAGGAATTAAAGCGGATCTTTTCGGTTTCCTTCGGCTTCACGTTATCGTTTTCCATATTTGTACTTTATAATTTTATAAATTACGATTCTATTTTGGGCCCAAGGATCTCCTCGAACGATACGATCTTGGATCTCGATTTTGCTACCAAAATTTCGGACATTCAAAGTTTACTTTTTGCGGGAAGCGGTCGTTTGGGTTTGTTGGGTTATTGCCCTTGGTATTTTTTTATCGTTTTATTCGGTATTTGGAAATGGAAAAAAACAAACGAGAACGTTAAGATTTGGATCCTTACTTTCGGTTTGAATCTGATTTTAGTGAGTATTCTTACTCCGAACGATTCCAATATCGACTGGGGCTCTCGGTATTTGACTTGTAGCATTTTTATCCCCCTATTGCTTTTGAAAGAGATTAAAATTCCAAACAATCCGAAGAATATTTACGAGTTGTTTCAAAATACGAATTTTCTATCGGAACAAGATCTGAAATCGCAAAAAGGCGAACACTCTGCAATACGATTCGGAGAGAACATCGCGCCGAATCCGGGGAGTGGGACAACCGTAGAGAAACCGGAAATCCTTGGCGATGCCAAGGGCAACCGATTTAAATACGACGGTCTTATCGGAAAAATAAATTATAAAAATATAATATTATTGGCGTTCGGAATTTTAATCGTATATACTGTTGACGTAAATTTACGAGTCATAAAACTGATGAGAAGAATTTCCGTCCAACTCGCGCGTATTCAATCGGAAATCCCTTGGGATTCGTCCAAGGTTTTCATCACTCGAAAACTCAATATCGCCAATACGTTCGGACTCAATTATATTTCTCAAACGATTCTTTTGATCAAAGATCCGAAAGATTTGGCGCAAATTCTCCGATCACATCCGGAGGAAAAGTTCGTCCTGATCGAAGATCAGTGGGATAAGTCCTTATCCGAGTTCGCCAAAAATAAATTTGCCGGTAAATTGAAAATCACCAAGATTAAAAACTCTCACGGTCTTTTACGATTTACCGAAATCCAATCTCCATAACGGACTTTTTCGATTTGCCACCTTAAATAAGACTCGAAAAAATGTATTAGGGTCTTATGAAAAATCTCGTAATGAATGAGAATATAAGAAAATACTTACGTATTATTCTTCCCGTTTTTCTTTCTTTGTTTACGATTCTTTTGATACGGATTTTTTTATTTCAAATTTACTTCATTGCAGGTTACTCGATGGCTCCTTCTTATAAGGAAGGAGATTTAATTTTAGTCACAAAACTCGGTTTTCCGGCCCGCATCGGAAAATGGGAAATCTCTTTCCTGGAAGGTCGGGTAAACCGTTTCGAGGTTCTCGTTTTGGACGGGCTTGAGGAAGAGTTGAGTTTAAAAAGAGTCGTCGGACTTCCCGGGGATTATTTCCGTTTTGAAAACGATCGAGTCCTAATCAACGACGGACCTCTTCAAGAGACGTTCTTAAAACCGGGTTTTAAAACGATCGCACCTTCTCTTTCGATGATTCCTATGACCGCGATCAAAGGTAACGTTCCGATCGGAGACGCGGGTAGAATTCCTCCCGGTTACTTTTTAGTGTTAGGTGATAACCGAGAGAACTCGACGGATTCCAGGAATTACGGTCTCGTTCCGTTTCAAAAATTGAGGGGAAAGGTTTGGATTTTTTTATAAGAGCCCTTCGAACGCCAATGCGAAATCGATCTATGTATCAAAATTCCGAATATTCAAATATTAGAAATTAATCGTTAGTTGCGGCCTTAAAACTCCAAAATCAACCGGACCCTTTCTTCCAAACTGCGAACCCGATCCAAGTATAAAGCCTCCACGGAACAGGCGAGAATCAAACTGTGTAAAAGATCCACACAAAGGGAAAGTTTTTCTTCTTTCATTCGAATCTTTTCGTTTCTTTGAAAAGCGACTTCGAGTAATTTTCTATATTGGCTACCGTATCTTTCGCTGTATTCGTTTTGTAAATTTACGGGGGCGGAATAAATCAGACTGAAGGGCAATCTTGCCTTATCGGGATAGACTTTTGCGACTTCGGCGACCGCCTTGAATATGGAAATCACTTCAACGTTCAGACCTTGATCTCGAACGATTTTCCTTCTGATCTCGTTGAGAATGAGTAAGTGTGTAGTGATCAAAGCCTTTCTAAAAAGATTTTCTTTGGAATGAAAATGATGATAAATACTGGGCTGTTCTAAGCCGCACTCTTTGCTGATTTCCCTTAGGGATGTTCCGTGAAAACCCTTTCGTGAAAACGCGATCGCAGCGCCCTCTAAGATTCTTTCACGTGAATTTTTATAGTCTCTATTTAGGGGATATAGAGGACTTCCGTCTTTTCTTAACACTTTTTCGCTAACTCCGGAATTACGGACCTCCACTTACGGAACGATCCTAAAACCCTTTTCAAATATCATAATATTCCATCATTCAACGTCAAAATTCTTTTTTAAAAACCTCAAAATAATTCCTAGTCTCGTTCGGAATGATGGAAGGATAAGGTCCGAAGCCCGGATTATTTTGGTTGGGATTATATTTGCCTTTATCGTCTTTTTTATTTTTGCCGGCTTGATAACTTATCAAGGTGCTGAATAAAAGTTCGAAATTTGCAACGTTTGAAGTAGAGTCTTCTAAAGTGATTTCGACTAAAAAATGATTCCCCGAACTCGTGTAATCGAACTCGTAAAAGAAAACCGGATCGGCATACGCGGAAAAAATAGCAGCGATCTTCTTATCTTTTTTATCACTTCTATAAATTTGAACCAGAAAAGAATGAGCGGAGTCGTCGTGCGCCAAACCGATTCCCAACTTATATTTTTGAATCCCTTCTTCTTGGATAAATGGAAGATGAATTTTATAAATAACCGAGTTGCCTTTGAAGACCGCGCCGTTGAATTGATGTTTTTTGTCTATGTTATATCCGGAATCCTGTAGATTTCTTCTGACTTCTTCCAAATAAACCCTGAGTTCTCTTTTTCCTTCGACGGACTTTCCCGAGACGGAAGTTCCGGCGGGCGTTTTATCCTGAGGAGCCAGGGAATTCGGAAGGTAGAAAATCGTCAAAAAGAGTATTAAGGGGAAAAATCCGATGGATTTGGAAATTGATTCGTTCATTTGATTCTCTTCTTCCGTAGCGTACTCAATTGTTTACTTGATGAAAAGATTTTTTTTATTCATTCATCTATCTTTTGTTTTTTTACGATTCGCCGACAAATAAAATAGATATTATTTCGGCGGAATTTCATGAAATTTAAGTTTCTTTCTGTTTTTGTTATTTTGACCCTGGCCCGGTGTGTTTCCAATTCGAAATATGAATCTCTTCTAAAGTCCTACGAAGAGTCGAAATTGGAAAACCAAAGGATTCTTGGAGAAAAAGGGGATCTTTCCCGTTCTTTAGACGAATTAAAACGAATTCAAGAAGAATCCGAGCAAAGAATTCAGGAATACAGAGGACTGATGTCGGCTTTTCGATCCTTAATCGACGCGGGTAAACTTAAAATCAAGATCATAGACGGAAGGATGGTCGTAGTTCTTTCCTCGGACATTCTCTTTCCGGTGGGTTCCGCATTTTTATCCCCCGCCGGAACTGCGGCGATTCGGGAAGTGACCGTATTACTCGCTTCTTTGGAAGGAAAACGTTTTCAAATAGAAGGTCATACGGACGATACTCCTACCGGTATCAAAGGTTATACGAATTGGGAATTGGCTTCCTCAAGAGCGCTTAACGTTCTTCACACGATGATTAAGGCGGGTATGCCCGAAGTGAGAATCAGCGCCGCGAGTATGGGAGCCTCCAGACCCGCGCTTCCGAATACATCCCCCGAAAATCGTTCCGCAAATCGAAGAATCGAGATCGTAATCGTTCCGGATTTAAGTAATCTTCCCGGAATGGAAGAGTTGAGAAAATATTCCAATTAATTTTTCCGGAATATTCTAAAAATTGAATTTTAGGTGAAGATATAAGCCCAATAAATCAATAAAAGCTGAAGGGGGAGCCTTAAAAGTAGAGCCCATTTCGGAGGATCGGTTTTTCTTCTGGATCGATAATGATATAAGTTTGCCGGAAACACGGCGATCAATAAAAGGATCACTCCCCAAGCTCCGAGTTGCCTCGTATCGGAAAACAATAACATCGCTCCGAGCTCTATTTCGATCGCGCCGCTAAGATAAACTACAAATTTAGGATAAGGAATATAAGGGGGCATAATCCTCAGATAAAATTTTGGTAATACGAAATGGAGTATTCCCGCTACGATGTATAAGATCGCCATCGTATAAAGGCTGATGATTTTTAAGTCCGACATAAATTTTCCTTTTTATAATATAAAACTAAGCTTAAGCGATTACCTCAAAGGAAATCGGAAATTTAGATTCATAAATCAAAAATTTATTTTTTGAGTTCCTTCAAATAGGAGATCAATTCCGGAGAAACTTGAATCGGTCTTTTTCTATAAGTTTTTTTGTATTCTTTCTTAAATTCTTTGTGACAGGATTTGCAGGACTGTTCGTAGTCCTTCGTCTTCAAGGCTTCCTGAGATATTTCAGTCCACTTGGCTTTTTGTTCTTCGAGTGCGAAGTCCGGAATTGTAGTCAGGATTTTTTCGATGTATTCCGGTTTTCCTTTTTTTGCGGCTTTGACTGCGGCTTTCGCATAATCTTCCATAAAGTCGTGAACCGTCGTTTCAATTTTTCTTTCCGGTCCGGCCGAGAGCGAAACGGTTATAAGAGCGGAGAACAAGGCAGCAATTGCCGTTAAAAAGGAGATTGTTTTTTTCATTCAAATCCTCGAGTGTTTATATCCTGGTTTGTGGAATTCAGATTCCATTCTTTCAGGAATTTTGTCAATCTTTGAAGAATTGAAAGTGTTCCGGCTCGGATCAACCGATCACGATGTTGACTAACTTTCCGGGAACGTAGATTTCCTTGCGGATCGTTTTTCCTTCCAAAATTCCCTTGATTTTATCCAGATTTTTAGCCAAAGAAATCGCATCCGACTGAGAAACTTCTTTCGGAGCTTTGAACTCGTCTCGTAATTTTCCGTTTACTTGAACCACGATCAGAATTTCCGATTCGATCAGATATTGAGGATCGGCTTCCGGAAATTTTGCGTCGGTAAGAGATTCTTTTCTGCCGGAACGTTTCCAGAGTTCCTCCGCGAGATGCGGAGCAAACGGGGCCAGTAGAAGAATGAAAGATTCCAACACTTCTTTCGGTCTTCTTTCCGAAGGAGTAAACTCGTTCACAAAAATCATCAGTTGAGAAATCGCGGTGTTGAAAGAAAAGTTCGGAATGTCTTCGCCGACTTTTTGAATCGTTTTATGAAGAATTTTCAATTCTTCCGGAGTCGGCGCGATCTCGTCTAAACGAAACGATTCTCCTTCTCCGGAATGAAAGAGTCTCCAGATTCTATTCAAAAAACGGAATACACCTTCCACACCCCTCGTACTCCAGGGTTTTACCATTTCGAGCGGACCCATAAACATCTCGAAAAGCCGCAAACTGTCCGCCCCGTATTCTTGGATGACGTCGTCGGGGTTGACTACGTTTCCCAGAGACTTGGACATCTTACGTTTGTCTTCTCCGAGGATCAAACCTTGATGAATCAGTTTGGCGAACGGTTCCTGAGTGGAAACGACTCCGATATCGAATAGGAATTTATGCCAAAATCTCGAATAAAGAAGGTGAAGCACCGCGTGTTCGGAACCGCCTACGTAAAGATCGACGGGCATCCATTTCTTTTCCAACTCGGGATCACAAAAAAGTTTTCCGTTTTTCGGATCGATATAACGCAGGTAATACCAACAAGAACCGGCCCATTGAGGCATCGTGTTCGTTTCTCTGGTTCCGATTTCTCCAGTTTCCGGATCTTTGTATTGTAACCATTCTTTGGCGAGGGCGAGAGGGGACTCTCCCGTACCGGAAGGTTTAAACTCTTCTAAATTAGGAAGTTCTAATGGAAGTTCGGATTCGGGAATCGGCTTTGTGACTCCGGAAGGATAATGAACCAACGGAATCGGTTCTCCCCAATATCTTTGTCTTGCAAAGAGCCAGTCTCTGAGTTTGAATTGAATCTTTTTCTTTCCGATCTTTTTGGATTCCGCCCAAACGATAATCTTGGAAGAAGCGGAAGTATAATCCAATCCGTCGATAGAAATTTCGGAAGAAGACGAGTGGATGCAGGTCGACGTTTTAGAATCGAAGGCCGCGTCCGCGATTTCCCCTTTGATGACCGGAAGAATTTTGAGTCCGAATGTTTTTGCGAACTCATAGTCTCGTTGATCGTGAGCGGGAACGGCCATGATCGCTCCGGTTCCGTATCCGTATAACACGTAATCGCTGATCCAAACTGGGATTTCCTGAGAAGGATCGGCGGGATTGAGAACGAAAGCGCCCGTAAAAACGCCGGTTTTTTCCTTGTTCAACTCCATCCGATCCAAATCGCTTTTTAAGGAAGAAAGTTTTTGGTATTCTTCCACCTTTTGTTTTTGTTCGGGAGTTGTGATTTCGGAAACGATCGGATGTTCCGGAGCCACGACCATATAAGTCACTCCGAAAATCGTATCGGGTCTTGTGGTAAAAATTCGAATTCCGTCCAAGCCGCCGTTTAAGGTTTTTTTAAACGGAAATGTGATTTCCAGACCTTCGCTTTTGCCGATCCAGTTTTTTTGCATCTCTAAAGTAGAAGGAGGCCACTGAACGAGTTTGAGATCTTCCAAAAGACGATCCGCGTAAGCGGTGATTCTCATCATATACTGACGCATCGGTTTGCGAACGACTTCGTAACCTTTGCCCACCCATTCTTCCACTTCTTCGTTGGCGAGAACGGTTCCGAGCGCCTCGCACCAGTTTACCGGAATTTCGGCCTGATACACCAATCTGAAATCGGAAAGAATTTTTTCTTGATTGGCGACGGAGAATTGTTTCCATTCCTCTGCGCTGAATGGCTCGTAATCCAGGCCCGCAGAGCCTTTTGTGGAAAATCTTTGGATGAGTGTGTGGATGGATTCCGCTTTTTTAAGCTCGGGATGGAACCAGGATTGATAGAGTTTGATAAAGATCCACTGTGTAAATTTATAATAATCAGGATCCGTCGTGGATAACTCTCGGGACCAGTCGTAAGAAAGACCGATCCTCTGAATTTGGCGGCGAAAATTATCGATATTGTTTTTTGTGGTGATTGCCGGATGAATTCCGGTCTGCATCGCGTAACGTTCTGCGGGAAGACCGAATGCATCCCAACCCATGGGATGCAGAACTTCGAAACCTTTCATTCTTTTAAATCGGGAAAGAATGTCGGTTGCCGTATATCCTTCCGGATGACCTACGTGAAGTCCGGCTCCGGAAGGATAAGGAAACATATCCAAGCAGTAGAATTTCGGTTTAGAAGATCGGATGTTTGTCTGAAAGCTTTTGTTTTCTTCCCAGAATTTTTGCCAAAAGGATTCTACTTCCTGAAACGGATATTGCATTTCGATCCTTACTTTCTTACTGAGTCGATTACCTTGATCAATCTTTGAAACGTTTTACTCAAACAAGATTTGCAAAGATCGTATTGGTAAAGTTGTGCGACTTTCGATCTGCATCCGGTGCAAGTCAAGATTTGGACTTCTTTCGGCTTTGTTTCTTTTTCTTCAAGTAATTGCATTTTGCTCCCAGATATATCCATACTGATTTGTTTTATTTACAGACTGTCAATAAATCCGGAAAGAAATTGGATCCAACAACATCCCTTCCCGGCGAATCGGAGATTACGTTATAAAAACCAGGTTGTTTAGAGTCAAAAAAAAATAACGGACCTCGATCGGAAATAAGTGGAATTTTTTTTTAAAAAAATCCGATCTTTTGTTTTATGTGGAATGCTTTTTTAAAAGCGGGTTTCCAATCTAGGATAGTCGATCGATTGGAAATTTATTTTTTTTTCAATCCGATAAGGAAAGGTGTTTGGTTTGTTACAAGTAAAAAATATCAATAAGTCTTATTTAGTTTCCGGAAAAAAACTCGAAGTATTAAAAGACGTTTCCTTTCGGATTGAAGAAGGGGAATTCATCGCGATCATCGGACCTTCGGGTTCCGGAAAGTCCACATTGCTCGCTATTTCAGCGGGTTTGGATCGCCCCGACGATGGAGAAGTCGTTTTAGACGGTGTTCCTCTTTTAAAAAAGAACGAAGACGAACTTGCAAGGCTGAGAGGAGAGAAGATCGGATTCATCTTTCAAAATTTTCAGTTGATAAAATCTCTCAACGCGTTGGAAAACGTATCGTTACCTCTCGTGTTGAATTCTAAATTGAATTCCACTCAAATCAGAGATCGGGCTTTGACTTGGTTGGAAAAAGTTTCCATGAAAGAAAGGGCATCCAACTTTCCGGGACAACTTTCCGGAGGAGAAGAACAACGAATCGCGATCGCAAGATCTTTCATACACAATCCGAAAATTCTTTTTGCGGACGAGCCGACCGCGAACTTGGATAAAAAAAACGGAGAGATGGTGATGAATCTTCTCGCGGAGTTGAATCAAAAAACCTCTTCGACGTTAATCGTAGTCACTCACGATCGTTCCGTGGCGGAACTCGCCGATCGTGTATTAGAAATGAGTGATGGACGTATCGTCAAAGAAATTCCGGGAAAGAAAAATCGCTCCTTAAAAAATTCCAAAATTTCCTCCGCAAATAAAAAGCCCGTTTTCCAACGTCCGGCCGCAAAGAAAAAGGTTTCTCGGAAAAAAAGATGAAATTCAAATTATTGATTCAATCCATTTCACGCGACTTTCAATCCAGAAAAAGTTCCGCGTTGCAGATCGTATTGGCGATCGCGATCGGAACCGGCTCCGTTACGGCGATTCACGCTTACAGAGAGGAATTGAGCCGTTCCATTTTAAAGGAAGCGCGCAATTTAATGGGCTCCGATTTGCTCGTTCAATCCTCTTCTCCGTTGACTCGGGAGCAAAGGGAGTTTATGTCCACAAGCCTTCCCAAAGGCTCTGAAACCTCGGAACTCGTGCAGTTTGCTTCCATGCTTCGAAACAAGGAAAACGACGAAACTTCCCTGTCCCTGATCAAAACCATGTCGGGCGGTTTTCCGTTTTACGGCGAGATCGTCACGGAACCCGCGGGTGTTTATCGCAAACTCAAAGAAGGGGAAATTCTACTCGAAGAGAGTTTGATTAAGAATTTAAAACTAAAGATCGGATCCTCCGTTTCGCTGGGAGAAAGGGAATTTATTTTAAAAGGAAAAGTTCTGAAAGAACCGGGAATCGCCGGAAGTTTTCTTTCCATGGCTCCCACATCGATCATATCCGGATCCTCTCTTGCAAAAACGGGACTGGAACAAAGAGGTTCGAGAATCAGTTATTTGGTTCCGATCAAACTCAAGGATCCTTCCGTTGCGGGAAAGTATAAGGAAACGAATTTTAAAGAGTATATTCAAAAAGACTTAACTCTTTACGACTCGACGGAAACGAACTCCGGTTCCAGAAAATTTTTGACAAACACGTTGGATTTTTTCAGTCTCCTCGGTTTGTCCGCGTTTTTCTTGGGAGGAATTTCCATTTTGCTCGTAAGCAGAGCGGGCATCCGGGAAAAGTCGGGAGCGCTGGCGGTTTTGAAGTGTTTGGGAGCGAGTCCGAAAACCGTAAGTTATATCGTCTTGGGAGAATTGTTTTTCTTTTCTTGGATCGGTTCGATTTTAGGCGTCTTATTCGGAAACGTATTGTTGAAATGGATTCCCGATCTTGCGGGAGAAGAGATACTGAGTTTTCAACCGACTCTGGGATTTTCCTCCCTACTCTGGGGGTTTTTGATCGGAATTTTAATTCCTTTTTTCTCTTCCATAGAATCGTTGATCGAGATTCGAACTCTAAAACCGATCCTCGCCCTCAAACAGGAATTTCAAGAGGAAACGAATCGAGTTCCTCGATTCAGAATCACTCAGGTCCTAGGATATTCGATCCTGTTTCTTTTGTTTTTTATGTTGGCCTGGTGGGAAACCGAAAGCCCTTTGAAAGGTTTGATTCTCTGTTCTGTTTTACTCGTTCTACCGTTGATCGTATTTTTAGTATATTCCGGAATTAGAATATTGATTTCCGGGTCCAGGGATCAAAGCGACTTTTCTCCGTTGGTAAGATTTATCATCGGAAAATTCGACAGACCTGGAACCTCTCTTTCGCTTTCCGTCATCGGTTTGACGAGTTCTCTTTTTATACTTCTTTTGTCTCTGATCGTAAGCGAAAGTCTTTTGGAATACAGCGGAGCCAAGGATAAGGAAAGAAGACCGAATCTTTTCGTGATGGATATTAGAGCCGGACAAAAGGAACATTTCGAAGAAATTGCGAAGGAATTCGGCGCGGAGAAGGTGATCGTTGCGCCCGTGATCGGAGCGAGATTGTCCAAGATCAACGGGGAAACGGTAAAGAAGGACGAAACCGAAACCTCCGCCTTCAAAAGAGATTGGCGATCCACCGCGAGAACCCGGGAATATTTTCTTTCGTATCGAAACGATCCGTATCCTACGGAAAAAATCGTAGACGGAGATTTTTGGAGAAAGGGGGAAGAGGATCAAATTTCGATCGAAAAGGAATTCTCCACGTATTTAAAAGTAAACTTGGGAGACAGTCTGACTTTTCTTGTCGGAGGTGTGGAAGTGACCGGTGTGATTCGGAACTTCAGAACCGTAAACTGGGCGGACATGAGGCCGAACTTTGTCGTTTTGTTCTCCAAAGGAATTTTGGAAAAGGCTCCGAGTTATTATCTGAGTTCTTTAAGGATCGAGTCCGAGGAAACAAGATACGACCTTCAGAAAAATCTGATCTCGAAATATCCGAATTTAACGATCATCGATACGGACAAGGCCGTGCGCGCCTTCCTTGGGATTTTGGAAAAAATTTCTTTTACGATTCGATTGATGACCTGGTTGATCTTGGGAGCCTCGTTGTTGCTCGTTTTGACCGCTTTGAACTCGAGTCGCAAAGAAAGAATCGAAGAGACGACTTTGTTGCGTATCATCGGCGGAACGTCCGGTTTTTTGAAAAAGGTTTTTTTGTGGGAAGGAATTCTTCTGGGAACGTTTTCGTTTTTGTTGGCCTTGTTGTTAGCTTGGGCTGCGAGTGTCTTGATCGGTCGACAAGTTTTAGAGATACAATCCTCACATCCGTTTTTTGAGTATGGAATCGTATATGTGTTTACGATTTTTGCGACCACTTCGGTTTATTATTGGAACCTAAGAGGAGAGTGGAAAAATCCTCCCGTTAGTTTTATGAAGGCGCTTTGAAGTTTTGAGATCGTTTTTATTTCGCAGATTTACGGTCGTCGGTGTCGACCGGTTTACGACTTACGAAAACGTCCAAAGAGCGTCGATGAAAATCAAACGCTTTTCGGCTCTATAAGAATTTTATAAATTACGAACGAAGATTTATACGTCGAATTAATGAGGATTTTTATTATCGGTTCGAAACGAAAAGTTCCGGAGTGGAAACGTTCAGTTTAACGGAACAAACCTTGTAATTGGAAGCGGACGGACAGGAAGCGGTTCCGCCTACCTTACAACCTTTGTCCTGACATTTTTTTCTGTTATCAAAAGTATCGGAGCCGACGTATCTGCAATAGTCTCTGCAAAGGTCCGTGGATCCGGAAGTGCAGATATAACAACCGTCTGCGGAAAGGTTTTTGATCGGGAAGAAAGAAATTAGAATCGTAAAAATAAAAAACAGACCTTGAAATTTTTTCATACTTTAACCTCTCGTTTTCTAATCCTAAAAATTCGGACCTCGTTGTAAAGGTTAAAAACTGCTTTAGTTCAACATAGGGTCTTTGGTATGCTCTATGAAATACTTGTAAATTCCGCCCTTACTTTTAAGAGCTTCCTGCCAGGTCGTTTCGGGATCTTGATTTAAAACAAAATCTTTTGTGGCTTCGTGAATCACCCAAGACTTACGATTCATCTCGGTTTCCAATTGGCCCGCGCCCCAACCGGAATAACCTTGGTATACGTGAAACTTGGAAGCGGACTCCAATAATTCCAGAAGAGTGTCGAAACTTCTCGCGAGATACAGACCCGGAATCACTTCGACTCCCGGTTGAGAAATTTTATCGTCTTCGTGTAATACGGATATAAACGTAGGATCGACCGGACCTCCGGAATAGATCGTAAGATTTCGACTAACGTGATTCGGGATGCCTTGGATGACTTCTCCGATGAAAGTTTCTTGTCTTTTATTCAGCACCAAACCGAAGGCGCCTTGACTGTCGTGTTCCACGAGTAAGATAACCGTTTGGTTGAAGTAATCCATAACGATCGAAGAGTTGGAAATTAGAATTTTTCCGTTATAAGTGTCTTCCATGTTTTAACCAATTTTAGACCGGATTACTTTTTAGAAGTTCCGTGAATTTCAGAAAGAATTTGATAGGCGATTTCCAAAGTGGAAACGTCCGAGTTTCTATGTACGATCGGAACCGTTTCTTTTTTTATACAACGGATAAAATGTTCGTGCTCCTGTTTGAGAGGATTGTCTTTGTGAACGAAAATCTTTTCCACGATCGATTCCTGACGATACTTAATCTCTTCGGATAAAAGAAGAATATCGGAAGTGGCCTGTCTATGCAGTTCGATTTCCTGATCCGTAAAATCGAGCATGATGTACACGTCTTTCTGAGTGATATTCAAGGTTCTGATTTTTGCCTGAGTCGCCCTGGACGCGGTGATACTTGCGAGGCAGCCGTTTTCGAATTCGAGTAAGACGCTTGCGACGTCCTCGTGATCGGATAAAACCTTTGTTCCGGACGCCGAGAGTTTTTTAACGGGCGAATTGACCAGATTCAACACGATATCTATGTCGTGAATCATCATGTCGAGGACGACTCCCACGTCTTTGATTCTCGGATTAAAAGGAGCGAGCCTTCTCGATTCGATGAGCAAGGGATCTTTAACAATTTTACCTAATTCTAATACGGCGCCGTTGAATCTTTCCACATGGCCTACGAGAAGAATCAGATTTTTGTCCGCGGCGATTTTTACGAGTTCTTTGGCTTGTTCGGTCGTTTCCGCGATCGGTTTTTCGACTAACACGTGTTTGTTGGCTTCCAGGGCTTTTTTGGCGATTTCATGATGTAAAAAAGTGGGAACGGCGATGACGATCGCGTCCGTTTTCGAAATCAACTCGTCGATCGTTGCAAACGCCGAGGTTTTATGTTTTTCCGCGATTTGTTCGGCTCTTTCGATATCCGAGTCGTAGATTCCCACAAGGACCGCATCGTTAAGGGTTTTCGCCACGTTTACGTGATACTGGCCCATATGTCCGGTTCCGATTACACCGAGTTTTATTCTTTCCGTCATTGTATTTCCTTTTCATTACGCATCTTGAATGCGTGATTCGGGTTCCTTACCCGGTTCTTTATAAAAGCGGATCCTAAACTTTTGCGGCCCTATAATTTTTCAGTCGATAGAAACAAACGAACGGATTTTAGAATTCGTTTCCACCGGACTTTAAAATTTTTTAAATCAAAGAATGAAGTCTTTTTACTTTGTAAAGATTTTTCCCTTGGAGCCTGGAATGTTTTCCCCGGATTCTCTCGCGAATTCTTCTATCAATTCTCTTTGTTTTCTCGTGATCTTTTTCGGAATTTCGATCTTTACCACAACGTGTTGATCTCCTTTACCGTAAGCTCCGAGATAGGGCATTCCATGACCTTTCAACCGGAATACTTGGCCCGATTCCGTTCCTTCCGGAATTTTCATCTTTGCTTTTTTGCCGTCGATCGTTGGGACTTCGATTTCCGCTCCCAGGATCGCTTGAGCCAAGGTGATCTTACGGATGAGAATCAGATCGTTTCCTTGACGTTCGAAAAGTTCGTGCCTTTTTATATGTGTCACTACATAGAGATCGCCGTGAGGTCCGCCGTTGGGTCCGGCTTCACCTTCTCCCGATACTTTGAGTCTGGAGCCGGTTTCCACACCCGGAGGAATTTTGATATTGATCGTTCTGCGTTTTTCTTGAAGACCTTGTCCGCCGCAAGACTTGCAAGGATTGGAAATCGTCGTTCCTTTTCCCCTACAAGTGGGACAAGTAGTGGCTACGGAAAAAAATCCTTGGGTTCTTCGGATCTGACCCGAACCGCCACAATCCGTACAAGTGACCGGCGAACTCCCTTTGCTCGCTCCGGAGCCGTTACAATCTCCGCAAGATTCCAAGCGAGGAATTTCGATTTTGTATTCTCTGCCGAGTGCGGCGTCTTCCAAGGAGACTTCTAAGTTGTAGCGCAAGTCGGTCCCTCTTTGTGGGCCGGATCTTCTTCCGCCGCTAAAACCGCCTCTGCCTCCGCCGCCGAAGAAGTCACCAAAGATATCTCCGAAATCTCCGAAGATGTCGGAAAAGTCCGTGTAGGCGCCTTGACCGAATCCGGCGCCGCCGGTTGCTCCGACACCTGCTTTCCCGAACTGATCGTAAGCCTGACGTTTTTTCGCGTCCCGTAAAACCTCGTAGGCTTCGGTGGCTTCTTTAAATTTTTCCTCGGATTCCTTATCACCCTTGTTTTTATCGGGATGATATTTGATCGCTAACTTACGATATGCGGATTTGATTTCCTCGTCGTTAGCGCTCTTGGAAACTCCAAGAATATCATAGTAACTTCTTTCACTCATTGTTTTATTCCAAAGTTGTGCTGAACGTTCCGCTCTTTTTTTTCGACTTTGTTTTCAACACTTTCGACGATGCCGCGTAGGAAAGTTTTTTAAACTTCCGCACACGGTTAATCTTCAAAGTTTTATCGACTTTTCAAACTTAAATTTCTTATATTCAAAAAATCTAAATATAGAAATATCGAATATGCTTTCGGGACTTATGGACTTGACTCGGATCGCTCCATAAATTCTTACTTTTTCTCATCGTCCACAACGGTATAATCCGCGTCGACGACCTTTTCCCCGTTGTTCGCGGAATTGCCCTGATCGTCCGGCCTTTGTTGGTCGGGTCCGTTCGATCCCGTTGGTTGTTCCGCCCCGGGTGCGCTTTGTGAATAAATCTTAGTCGCGATATCGGAAGCAATTTTAGAAATCGAAGCTTTCGCGGATTCTATTCTCGCCTTATCGTTACTTTCGATCGCTTCCCGAGCGCGTTTGATTTCATCGGTTGCGAGTTGTTTTTCGTTCTCTCCGATTTTATCTCCCGCTTCGTTCACGGTTTTTTCAAGAGAATAAGCGATCGTATCCAACTCGTTTTTCGCTTCGATCACTTCTCTCTGGGCCTTATCTGCCGCCGCGTGCGCTTCCGCGTCTTTGACCATCTTTTGAATTTCGTCTTCGGACAATCCGGAAGAGGATTCGATACGGATCTTTTGTTCCTTACCGGTTCCGAGATCTTTTGCCGAAACGTGAACGATTCCGTTCGCGTCGATATCGAACGTAACTTCGATTTGAGGAACTCCTCTCGGTGCGGGTGGAATACCGATCAAATCAAAACGACCCAGCGTTCTGTTTGCGGAAGCCATTTCTCTTTCCCCTTGAAGAACGTGAATCGATACGGCCGATTGATTGTCCGCCGCCGTAGAAAACACCTGGGATTTTTTGGTAGGTATCGTGGTGTTTCTTTCGATCAGTTTGGTCATCACTCCGCCTAAGGTTTCGATACCGAGGGAAAGAGGAGTTACGTCCAGAAGAAGTACGTCTGAAACTTCTCCCGCTAATACCCCGCCTTGAATCGCGGCGCCCACCGCAACGACTTCGTCCGGGTTTACGGATTTGTTCGGTTCTTTTCCGAAGATCTGTTTTACGAGTTCTTGAACGGCGGGAATTCGAATCGAACCGCCTACCAAGATCACTTCGTCGATTTCGGAAGCTTTGAGTCCGGCGTCGCGAAGCGCATTCTCGCATGGAATTTTCGTACGATCTACAAGAGATTTTGTAAGTTGGTCGAACTTGGCTCTGGAAAGAGTCATATCCAAATGTTTCGGACCCGAAGCATCCGCGGTGATAAACGGAAGATTGATCTGAGTGGACATCGTTCCGGAAAGTTCGATCTTCGCTTTTTCAGCGGCTTCTTTCAATCTCTGAACGGTGTTCTTATCCGCAGAGATATCGATACCGGTTTGGTTTTTAAACTCGGAGATCATCCATTCCATGATCGCCATGTCGAAGTCGTCTCCTCCCAGGTGAGTGTCCCCGTTCGTGGACTTCACTTCGAAAACTCCGTCCGCGAGTTCGAGGATGGAAATGTCGAACGTTCCACCGCCGAGATCGTAAACGGCAATTTTGGAATTGATATGTTTCTTATCAAAACCGTAGGCGAGCGCGGCGGCGGTCGGTTCGTTGATGATCCTTTCCACGTCGAGACCGGCGATTCTTCCCGCGTCCTTAGTCGCTTGACGTTGTTCGTCATTGAAGTAAGCGGGAACGGTGATCACCGCCTTGGTTACTTTTTGGCCGAGATAGTCTTCCGCCGTCTGTTTCATTTTCATGAGAACGCGAGCGGAAATTTCCTGAGGAGTGAATTCTCCCGCGGAAGTTTCAAACTTAACACCCTCGTTTCCGGAACGAACCACTTTGTAGGAAACGTGTTTCATTTCGGATTCGCATTCGCTGAGTCTGCGTCCGATAAATCGTTTTGCGGACCGAATGGTATTAACCGCGTTGGTGATCGCCTGGTTCTTCGCGAACTGACCGACCAGATTTTCCCCTTTTGCAGTAAACGCTACGATAGAAGGAGTGGTTCTCGCTCCTTCGGAGTTTTGAATAACGACCGGGTCTCCGCCTTCCATAACGGATACGACCGAGTTGGTGGTTCCTAGGTCGATTCCTATAATCTTTTCTTTGGACATTGTTTTTCTCCTTTATACTTTCTTGAGATTCTAATTATGCCTTCGGTTTACCGATCCGAACCCTTGCGGGCCGAAGCGTAAACTTGTCTTCGTTTTCCTTGTAGTAATAACCGGGTTGATACACGTCTATCACCGTCTCTTCCGCGTATTGATCCCCTTCTTCGGAGGAAAGGGCTTCCATCGACATCGGATCGAAGGATTCTCCTTTCGGATCAAAACGAACTACATTCGATTTTTCTAATACGGAATAAAATTCCTTGAGAATCATCGCGACCCCGTCCACGAAGGGTTTTAGTTCTTCTGAGGTTGTTTGTGTGGCCGCGACTCTTTCCAAGTTGTCGATCGGATTTAGGAAACCGCTGACGAGCGATTTGACGGCTTCCTTGCGAATCGAAACGAACTCCTGCGCGGAACGGCGTTTGAAGTTTTGAAATTCGGCCCTTTCTCTGGCCCAGGAATCCTTTAAGGACTCCACTTCTTTTTTTGCGGTTTCCAGTTCGGTTTGAAGCGAACGTTCCGGATCGGCGGTTTCAGGATTTTGTACCGATTCCGTCGTCGGCGTTTGTTCCGTTGTTTGTGTTGATTCTTCAGAATTCATATTTTCTAATTTACTTTCCTCTAATGTTTCTGATCGAGAATTTTTCTCGTTGGCCTTTACTTCTTTCGAAGTGTTGTTTTTCGAATTCGACGTTTCGGCCATACATTTTCTCTCCCTTATTTACTAATGCGGGTCACCATTTCGGAGACGAGTTTCGACGTAAAGTCGACGAGCGGTAAGGCTCTGTTATAATCCATTCTCTGCGGGCCTATGATTCCCAAGGCTCCGATCTTTTTTTCTCCCATCTTATAGTTGCAAGTTATGATGGAAACGCCGGACATACTTCGATCCCCGTCTTTTCCGATGATCGTATAAACTCCGTCCTGATCGATGTACTCGGAAAAGAACGTCTTCAAAAATCCCTGATCGTCCATAAGAGAAAGCACTTGAGAAAGTTGTTGTTCTTCGTCCCTGAAATTCGCGTAGAGATTTTTAAACCCGTCGATATACAACGTAACCTCGGAATTGTCCGGAGTCATCGCGGAGGAAATCAGATCCGCGATTCTCGTAAAATCTTCGGGCCCGTCTCTTTGAACCGTAAGTTTCGGAATCACTACATTCTGAATTTCGTATATATCATAACCTTTCAGATTGTCGTTCAGATATTTGGAGATCTGATACAGCGCTTCCTGAGAATAATTCCGATCCACAAAAATATTTCTGTGTAAAACGGTTCCGGATCTCATCACGAGAATCATCAGAATTTCGTCTCCGCGGACGTGGATCAGTTCCAGATGTTTCAGAGTGTCCAAATTTTTTGCCGGACCGATCACGATTCCCGCCGCATTGGACAGGGAAGAAAGCACCGAAGCGGTGGCTTTCAAAATCTGATCGAGTTTGAATTGCATCTTCAGATATTCTTGTTGGATGCGTTGTTTTTCTTTGAGAGTCAGCTCGTATAAAATTACGAGTGAGTCCACGTAAAAACGATATCCCCTTTCCGTGGGAATTCTCCCGCCCGAAGTGTGTTTGGATGCGAGATAACCGTAGTCTTCCAAATCCTTCAACACGGTTCGAATCGAAGCGGGGGAAAGGCCGATGTCGTGTTTATCAAAGAGAGTTTTCGAACCTACGGGTCGATTCTCCTGGATAAACTCGTCTACAAGGGCTTTTAGAATTCTCCGATGGCGTTCTGTGAGATCCATTTGATTTCTGGCACTCTTAATGTTAGAGTGCTAATTGATACAATTAGTTTCCAAATTCCATGAAAAATGTCAAGGAAGAAAGTAATTCAGGTTCGCTTCCGGCATAAAAATCGAATTTTTTTAGCATCGAAGAGGGGAGAGTGCCGGAAAAAGGCCATGTTAAGTGACATAGTGTTGGAATGAAATCGGGACCAGAATATTACGAGATAAAGACATAAATCACTTCAAGTTGAAAAAGTCCTCAGCCTATTCTAACCCAAGAATCTAATCACTCGTCACTCGAAGTGCGGGAACTCCTACGTTTTAGGAGCCGATGGGCGACCCGAGGCTCTCAAAAATCCTCCGGAAACACGAATCTTGGATTTGTAAGGCAAGCGGCCGATTTAAAAACAAACACTTTCCGAAATCCGCACATCGGACGACCTTATAAGTATAGGATGAATTCTCGCAAAACCAGACTCACGATTCTCTTCTCTTTCCTCTGTATTCTTTTCTGCGTTCTCATCGGGAGAGTTGTCTTTCTTACTTTCTTAAACGAAAGAGAAGTCGTTTTAAAAACCGGAGACAGAATCATGCGCGGCGCGATCTACGACCGAAGAGGAATCGAACTCGCGATGACCGTAGATTCCGCGACGATCGGAATTTATCCCGCAAATATCTACGACCCGAATTTTACCGCGGTCCAATTGGCGCCTTATCTTGAAATGCCCTCCGATAAAATCGAATCCATGATTCGGGAAAAAAGTCGCTACTTTCTTTTAAAGAGAGAAATCGACGAATCTCTCGGGAACAAGATCATGGATCTTTCTCTTCCGGGCGTAAGAAGAGAAAGAGAATACAAACGTGTTTATCCGCACGGAAATCTGGCGTCCAGCCTTGTAGGTTTTACCGGAATGGACGACGACCGTGCGATTTCCGGTTTGGAACTTCAATACAATCAGGACTTAATGACTCCGACCGAATCGGATTCTTCGAGAGGAAGTAATCTCCATCTTACGATCGACGGTTTGATTCAGTACAAACTGGAAAAGGCTCTCGGTAAACGATTTGAGGAAACCGGATCGAAAAAGGCCATCGGGATTTTGATGGATATCAACACCGGAAAAATCCTGGCTTCCGCTTCCTTTCCCACGTTCGATCCCAATCAATACAACGAATCGGGAGAGGATTCTCATACGAACTGGGCTATCCGTCACGTCTACGAACCCGGCTCCACGATGAAAATTTTTCTGGCTTCCGTTCTATTCAATGAAAATCTAATACGTCCCGACGAGAAGTTTCACTGTCCCGGTTACGTGGAACTCGGTAAGACAAAAATCAAATGTACGGAAGCTCACGGGCATCTCAATCTCGAAGAGATTCTTCAGTATTCCTGCAACGTGGGAATTATCAAAGCCTCTCAGAAAATTCCGGAAACATTACTTTATGATTATATGAAGAAATTTCAGTTCGGAGAAAAAACCGGCTTTTTACCGAACGAGTCGACGGGTTATTTCCCTCCTTTGAAAAAATGGACTCCCGCAACTTCCATGTTCATGGCGATCGGGCAGGGGATTTCCGTGACTCCGATTCAGTTGGTGGCTTCCGCGGCTTCCGTCGTTAACGGCGGAAGAATGTTAACTCCCCGTGTGGTTTCTCACTTCAGCGATTCTTACGGAGAAATTCTTCACGAGTTTAAAACTCAAGAAACGCCGATCGGAATTCGGGAATACACTACGGAAAGAATTCTCAAAGCGATGACAAGAGTGGTTCAATCCGGAACGGGAAAAAACGCGTACATCCAGGAGTATTCGATCGCGGGTAAAACGGGAACCGGACAAAAAGCCGTTTCGGGAAAAGGTTACGTGGAAGGTTTGTGGTCCGCTTCCTTTTTGGGATTTTTTCCCGCAGAGCGACCTAAAATCGTCGGTCTGATTCTTTTCGACGAACCCAAAGGTGGAACGCATTCGGGCGGAGGATTGGCCGCGCCCGTTTTCAAAGACGTCGTGGAAAATATCATTCCGATCATCGAACAAGGGGAAAAAACATTAAACGTTTCGCTGAAACGTTTTCAAAGAAAGAATACAAAAGCGACTAACGTGGGAGAAATTCCTGATATAGTCGGAAAGAGCAAACGCGAGGCCCTGGAAATTCTGAGACCCCTTGGAATTCCGGTTAAGTTTCATGGAAGCGGGTTTTGTTACGAACAAGAACCGACTCCGGGAAAAAAAATCGGAAACGGAAGACTCAATCTCTATTTCAAGTAAATTTTATATTTCAAATGACAAAGTATATTCTAAAATCATGATGTATTATTCCGTCGACAAATCGGTTCTTGAAAAAAATTTAAAAAGTCTGTCAGTAGCCTTTCCTTCGATCGGCGAGAAAATACGGAAGTCGAGTCCGGATTTTTCCTCGTCTTCCGATTCGTCTTCGTTTATGGGCGCAACATCCGACGATTCGTCTTTTGTTTCGGCTTCATCCGTTTCTACCGATTCATCTACTACTTCGGCTTCGATGGAAATCAAAATTTCCAAAACCGGACATCCCGTTGTCGTCGCCGACGGAATCGCTTTGCATAGTTTGGTGGACCCGATTACGGAATCCAAACGGCTTCTCGAAGGTTTAAAAAAAGAGGATGAGGAAAGGGTATTTCTTTTTTTCGGCGCGGGGGTCGGATACGTAGTTCAAGAAAGTTTAAAATTTAAGAACGTAACGACGGTTTGGATGGAAGCCGAGCCGATCGTCCTACGTTATGCGCTTTCTATTTTTGATTACACCGAGTTTTTAGAATCCGGAAGACTTAGAATTTTATTGTCTCCGATTGGCGAACAGGATCTTCATTCAGCCTTTCGGGGGATTTCCGGTTTTCCGATCAGTTTTATTCCGCATCGGGGAAGCAATCGTTGGAAAAAGGATTCATACGAGGAACTGCGTTTTATCTCGGAAGGATTTTTTCATAAAAAGGACGTAAACATTTCCACTCTGACTCGTTTTGAAAGAATCTGGACCCGGAATTTTATTTCCAATCTTCCCGAACTTTCAAAGATGCAACCGATCGCTTCCTTGTTCGGAATTTGTGAGGGGAAAGCGGACATACTCGTTTGCGGAGCGGGACCTTCTTTGGTTCTTTCTTTGGAGGACATTCGAACTTACAGGGAGAATTTGATTCTCATCGCGGTCGATACCGCGCTTATGGTTCTTTGGAACGCGGGGATCGATCCCGATCTTGTTTTTTCCGTGGACCCCCAGGCCCTCAATACCAAATACTTGGAAGGTTATAACGGCGACGCTAAGATCGTTTTTGATCCTACTTCCTCGTATCATTCTCTGCGGCTTCCCGGAGAATTTAAAAAAGGTTTTTTTACTTCTTCTCCGTTTCCACTGATCAAGATTCTTTCTTCCGAACCGGAAAAAGAAATCGGAACCGTGGATTTCGGAGGTTCGGTTTCGACTAACGCGGTCAGTCTCGCGGAAAAGATGAAAGCTAAAAACATTCTTCTTGTAGGACAGGATCTTTCCTTTCCGGACAAACTCGCGCATTGTAAGGGCGCGGTTTTGGAAGAAAGACTCAATCATATCGAGTCCAGAAAACTCAGAAGAGAATATCACAATCACAAACAGATGACCGCCCTTCCCGTGAAACGCGCTCGTTCGATCCGAGGCGGAGAAATTAGAACCAACGAAAAACTTCTCATCTTCAAAAAATGGTTCGAAGAACATCCGAAAATAAGTCCTTGGTTCAATCTCGGAAAAGAAGGAGCGGTTCTGGAGGGAATTTCCAATCTGGAACTTTCAAAATACATGCAGCAAAATGAATGCGATTTGGAATTCGTTCGATCAACTCGGAACAAAATCGTTAAAATCGCAAATGAGAACGATAAAACCGTAGAAAGTGTAACGGAAAAATTCGGCGGTAATACAAGCAGTTTTGAAATTTCGAAAAGGAACGTTCTCATCGACAGAAACAAAGAACCGAATCCTCGGAAAAAAATTTTTTCCGAACTGATCGTTTTATCGGAACAACTCAAAGGTTTTTCAGAGAAGGTTACGAGAGGAAAAATTCTTTCGGATCTTCTGTATTCTCACATAAAAGACGAGGATCGTTTTAAGGATCGGATTTTGAAAAACCTAAAAGAGATGGATCAAATCGACGAAGAAGTTTCTTCTCGAAAAGGTCTTACTGAAATTTTAGGAATGAGCATTCAAAGAACCGTTTTGATGATCACGGAAGGTTATGAAGGCGGACTGAGTTTGGAAGAAAAGAAAAACGAAAGGTTGGGAGTCGCGAAAAAAAGTCTTCTTTTGTATCAAGGTTTGGAAGACGCTTGTAAACTTCATTCTAAGTTGATTGGAAAGGCGATCGAACGGATGAAACGCGGATAACGCGTGATGGGGAAATGTTCGGGTTTAAAACAAGGTTTAGAATCTCGGAGTGACTGGATTCGAACCAGCGACCCCTTCCCCCCCAGAGAAGTGCGCTACCACTGCGCTACACCCCGATTCTTTCTATAACAGTAAGAATTTCCGAAAAGGCTCTTCTGTAAACTTAAAAAATAAGAAGGTTTTAAAGGAGAGAAAAAAGACTTTAACAAAGAAAATCGGGACAAACAAACCAGATGATTTGACCGCCGAGAAATTTTTCGCGAGGAACGTTAACCGCAAGGGCCGAACCCGGAGAAAAAAGAAAACTCTTTCCGACTCCGCTGATTCCTAAAAGTTTTTCGGCAAAGATGGAAACGTCCGGGCTATGTCCCACCAAAAGGATCGTATCCGAGTTCGAATATTCTCGAATCATCGGACATACCAGAGACATGTCTTGTCCCGCTTCCAAATGATTCAACGACTCGGTTTCTTGTTCGGGATGAAGAATGTCCGTATAAATTTTTGCGGTGTTTTTGGTTCTTTCGTAAGGACTATGATAGATCTTTGTGACCTTAAAACCGATCTTAAAAAAGTTCGCCATCTTTCGTACATCCGCCTCCCCTTTGGAGGTGAGAGACCTGGAACGATCGGTTCCATCCTGGGAAGTCGTTTCCGCTTCCCCGTGTCTAGCGATAATAATCTTCATGTTTTCTAGAAATTGACAGGGAATGATTCCTGAAAATCATTGAGCCTTCTCTAGTTGGAACTTTCGTTTGTCGGAAAGGTGCAATAAATTTATGTTTTTCAAGTTTGTCACAAAATCGAATTCTTTCATAAAAGTTTCGCGTCGCGTATCCCTTACGAAGAATATGGATTCTACTTCGGGAAAAAGGCTCTGATTCCAAGGAAAAGTGTATGTCTGAATTTGCAATTGAAATCGATTCGATTCGAAAAAAATACAAGGAACAATTGGCCCTCAAAGGTGTTTCCTTTCGGGTTCGCCAAGGTTCCGTTTTCGGTCTTCTCGGTCCGAACGGCGCGGGAAAAACGAGTTTGGTCCGAATCCTCATGGGATTTTCCCAACAAACCGAAGGGGACTTTCGCTTATTCGGACTTTCGTTCTCTTCTCATTTGCGGCAAAAAATCGGTTATCTTCCCGAAAAAATTTCCATCCCCGGATTTTTAACGGGAGAAGAATTTTTAACCTTTAGCGGAAAGTTAGCCGGAATAAAAAGTTCTTCCATCCGGGAAAAATCAAAAATCCTTTTGGAAAAAACCGGCATTGCGGATGCGTCCTCTAAAAAAGTTTCCGGTTATTCGAAAGGGATGTTACAAAGACTCGGGCTTGCATCGGCTTTGATCGGCGATCCCGAACTTTTGATCTTGGACGAACCGGGCTCCGGTTTGGATCCGAAAGGTTATATCGATTTCCGAGAAACTCTCGTGGAAGAGAATAAAACGAAAGGCACAACAGTATTATTAAATTCTCATAGACTTTTGGAAGTGGAAAAAGTCTGTCATGAAATCGGAATTCTCAACTTGGGAACTCTCGCGGCGATCGGACCTTTGGAATCCTTGAAGGAGGGAAAAAATCGGATTCACGTCAAAGTGGAATCGTTGACTTTCGAACTGGATTCTTACGTCCGTAAAATTTCTTCCGAACTGAAAATCACGGAAAATCGGATCGAATTTCTTCCCGCAAACGGAATCGATCCGAGAAAAATTCCCGCAGAACTCGTAAACCTAGGAGCGAATATCTTGATGTACGAAAGAACCACGGAATCTCTCGAAGAGGTTTTCTTAAGAGTCACCGGAGGAAACAATGAATAATCTTTCCTGGATTCAAGATCAGATTCCGAAAGTTTTTTCGATCGCATTCCTGACCCTGAGAGAAACGCTTCGAAAAAGAATCGTATATTTCATTTTTATAATATCCGCTCTTTTTTTATTTCTGAATTTCACCTGTCAGATTCAGATCGGCGGACAGGATCAATCCGGAAATCCGGATTTTCAAATTTACGTGGTTTTTCTTTTTTTCGCGTTTTGGAACACCGTTCTCGCCTTGTTCCTTCCCGTTTCGCTTTTGGGGGACGAGTTGGAAAATAAAACGTATATTCCGATTCTTTCCAGACCCGTTTCTCCTTTGGCTTATATCGGCGGAAAATCCCTGGGAGTTCTTTTACTCGTTTTTGCAAACGGAGTTTTTCTGATCGGAACGTATCTCGTTAAACAATGGATCGGGGGAGGAAACTTTTCCTGGGATCTTTTGAAAGCCTGTCTTACGATGTTTTTCGTTTTTTACTTTCTGATCCTTTTCGGTTTTGTAGTTGTTCTCGGTTTCGGTAAAAACGCCGCGTTTTTCGGAGGGCTTGCGCTTCTTGTTTTTTCCACTTTCTTGGATCTGTTCATCTACGAGTCCGCCGCGGCGAGTATGGTTCAAACCTCGGATTTAAAAAAAAGGATCTTGGAAGTGATTTATTGGATCTTACCTCAGGAAGGAACGGTGTTCTTTTTTTCGAGTTCTCTCCTTGCAAAGAGTCTTTCACAGGTTCATTACTACGGAGAATATTCCCTCGTTCAAATCGGGGTTTGGACCGTTCTCTGTTTCGGATTGGTGAAAGTTGTTCTGGACAGGAAAGAACTCTAAACGTAAAGTGCCGTTGACAAATCTTTAAAGAGTCATAATTCTATATTGGGTCGGAGTTCCGACGATCCGAACGGAATTTGGAAGTCTATACATGAAGATTCAATGGTTTCACTATGAAAAGGAGGGATATTTTCTCTCCGTCAAAAACCTAAACGAACCGATCGAGTCTCTCAATCCGCTCTATTTACGAATCACTCATTTCAACCGAAACATCGATAAGATCATCGGCTTTCTTCTGGATCGTTATCTTCAGTATTTGGACATCGCACCTCTTCGGGAATGTATCTTTTCCATTTTAAGGGAGACCATTATGAACGCCGTAAAGGCGAATCAAAAGAGGGTGGTTTTTAAGGAAGCGGGTTTGGACATTCAGGATCCGGATCAATACGCGATCGGGATGGAAAAGTTCAAGGAAGAATTGATTTCCAAGAAGGAACTTTACACGGATCTTGTGGAACAAAACGGATTGTACGTTCTTATCACGTTCGGCTTTAATCAGAATAGTTTTCTGTTGAAGGTCTCAAACAACGTCGGCATTCTTCCCGAAGAGGATCAAAGGATTCAAGAGAGAATTTCGAAGGCGCATTCGTACAACGATCTTTCCGAGGTTTTCGAAAATCACGGGGACGAATCGGAGGGAGCGGGCCTGGGACTTGCGATGTCGCTTCTGATGTTGAGAAACGAGGGAATCGAAGGGGATTCGTATCGGATCAAATCCGAAGAAGGAGTCACTTCGGCTTATATCAAAATCCCTTTCGAATTTAAAAAAAGAAACGTCATTCTTCAAAAAACGGGAGACGTTCTTTCCGAATTGGATTCCCTTCCCACGTTTCCGGACAACGTAAATCAGATTATGAGCCTGATCAACAAACCGGATTCTTCCATCCAGAACATCACCGAACTTGTGGGTCGAGACGTATCACTTTCTACGAATATTCTAAAATTGGCAAATTCCGCTTCGTTTTCCCAAAGGACGAGGGTGGAAAATTTGGAGGATGCGATCAAGGTCATCGGCCTTTCGGAGTTGAACAGCATTCTTTTGAGTTTGGGAACTAAAAAAATTCTGGAAGAAAAATACAAGGAGTTCGAATCGATCTGGGAAAGATCCAGTTTGTCCGCGTTTATCTGTAGACGCCTCGGGGAAAGAATGGGTTGGAAAAAACAAAGCATCACCGTTCTGGTTTGTGCGGCCTTGTTACACGACGTGGGCCGGGTGATTTTGCTTTCTCTCGAACCCGACATCTCCGCAAAAATCGCCGAAATTTTAGGAAATAGACTTTACCCCGCTCCGTTGACTTTGGAAGAAGCTGCATTAGGGATTTCTCATACGACTTTGGGCGGAATGGTCTGCGAGAAATGGAACTTTTCGGATACGATTCGAGTTGCAGCGGAAATGCACCACAGACCTCTTTTGGTGAAAAAAGAATTTCAAGATCCCGTATTTTCGATTTATCTTTCGGATATGATCATCGATATTTCCCAAGGTCTTTCGGATTATTCCATGATACAATCCGTCGTTCTTCAGCATTTCGATTTTAAAAAAGAAGAAGAGTTAACCGAGTTTATGGAAAAAGTCCTTAAGGAATACAAGGACTTTGACAAAAAATCCTGATTAACACGAGTTTGGTGCTCGCGTTAATCAGGATATATTCAATATTCTTGATATATAAACGGAAAGCGATTTTGCGGCTTCGTGGAAATCCTTCGGTTTCAATTCTTCCGGTCTTTTGTCGGGATCGATCCCCGCGTTTTCCAAAGCCCGAAAACATTCGATACGAAAGAGTTCTTCCGAAAAATTTTCGGAGGAGACGACCTCTACAGGAAGGGAAGCGATCGGAGCGTCCCGAAACGAGGAAGTCAATTTTTTTCTTTTTCCCCAGAAGGCGGTCCTACAAAGACATTCGAGCGCGATAAAGCCGGATCGGTTTTCAAATACCGGAGAGGATTTATATTCTAAGATGGAAGAATCCACGTTCGGTCTCGGATAAAAAGCTCCGGCCTTGACGTCTTTTTTTAATTTCCAACTTCCGTACGCGGAAAGATAAAATCGAATCGAGGAAGGTTCGTTTGAAAGTCTTTTTGCGAATTCTTTTTGTACGAGAAACGTCGCGCCTTTGAGTCCTTTTAAATTTTTAACCGCGTTTAACGTCAGCTCGGAAGAAATGTAGTAGGGAAGATTTCCAAAAAGATAAACCGATTCTTGGGAGTATTCGTTTAAAAAATCCAGGGCGTTGCCTTCTCTGAGTTCGAATTCCGGAAGATATTCCCGGAGCCAACTTGCGTAAACCGGATCGATTTCGAATAACGTGACCGGCTTTTGAAAGTCGAACAATCCGTGTGAGATCGCGCCGAGGCCCGGCCCGATTTCCAAAATTCGATCGATCGTCGAAAGGATGTCGGAACTCAGACAAGTAAGAATGGATCGGATCGCGTTCGGATCGATTAAAAAATTCTGTCCCCATTTTTTTAACGGGGCCGAGGATTTTGACTCCAGAAATTTCCGGATTTCAGAAACTTTCCGAAATGGGTATTCTCTGGAGCTCATCTTTTTCCAGAAACACCCAACTCTCCGAAAGCCCAAGCAGTTTTCGGTTTCGATTCCAGACTTCCGAATCGTCTCGGGTTCCGAAAGGAGTTTCTAAAAGAATCCAACCGCCGCCCGTTTTTGTTTTTTGAGCGAGTTGAATGAGTGAATCCTTTTTCGTATGAAAGAATAAAATTTTGGATCGGTTCGAGAGGGGAATTTCGCGAATCGGATTCGATTTGAGAATCCGGAACCGACTCGCTCGACTCCAAAGTTCGAAATCTCGACCGGAATAAAGGACGTCGATTTGTGTTCGATCTGACAAACATGGAAAGGCCCAAGTGAGACAAGACTCGTGTTCCACGAATACGTTTTTCAAAGGACGTTTGTCGGTGGAATCGCAATAAATTTTTTTCGAGGTTCGAAACGCCTTCGAGATCGTCTTGGTTCCGTATTTACATTTTCCGGAAAAAATCAAGGAATCTCCGTTTCTTAAAACAAAGAAAAACCGATTGTTGACGATTCGATTGGTCGTAGGAAATAAATTCGGGGATTGGTAGAGAAGAACGTGAATCCCGAACACCGAAGTAAAAAACAAAACACAAAGAATCGGATACGATTTTTTGCCGAAGATTCCTTTTGCGGGGAATGAATAATATTCTGAATTTTGAATGTTATTTAGAATCTCGTTGAGTTTTCGGGGCGATCCGTAGGGTTGTGTTTCGCAACGTTGCAAGCCCGATCTTTTTGACCAAGTTTCGGTGTTTTCGTTTTTTAGGAAAGGTTCGGAAAGATTCGAAACTTCTCCTCCGGAACTCAAGACCTCTTTTTTTACGACTAGTTTCGGGGTTATCGGAATCCTGCGTAAATATTTTTTCTCTATAAAATAAGAATAAAAGAATATTATAAAACACAATAATAACCAACCGAAAATTCCGATCCAGACCGCTTCGCCCATTTCCCTATAAAAACCGAGCGGTTTGGATAACGTTTCCGACAAGTAGATTAAAATTTGAATTAAGAATTCCGTAATGGACCAAAGCGGTTCGGCGAGGAAGGTCAGTTTTGTTTTTTGTACGAGCAGGGAAAGATAAAGAATCGGAAGCAGAATTCCCGCCAAAGGAACCAGGATCAAATTGAGTAGGATCGATCCGAAGCTGAAAGACCCGAAAGCAAACAGTAACACGGGCATGGTTCCGAGTCCCGCGGAAAATGAAATCGACAGATTTTCCTTAAAGAAGGACGTTATGCGGTTTTCGTCCGAAAGAAAATCACACGCGATTTGTATCGGATAAGAAAAAAAGAATATTCCGGCGACGGCTCCGAAAGAAAGACAAAAGGAAACCGTATAAAATCGAGGAGGGTCCGCGATCCATAGGATCCAAGCGGAACCCAGTAGTAGATCGGCCGACCGTAATTTTCGAAAGAATAATCCTTGGAACAACAACATTCCCGCAAAGATCCAGGCTCTCGCGAGTGAAACGGGATAACCCAATGCGGAAAGATATAAAAATCCGGTTAACAATGGAATGATTCTCGGTAGGTTGTACCCCAAACTCGGCATCAGACTTAGAAGTCGAAACTGAACCCCCATCAATATTCCGAGATGTAATCCGGAGGCGGCAAACAAATGTAGAATTCCTCCTTCTTTTGCCTTTGTTTTAAATTCTCCGGAAAGTTGTTTCGCCTCTCCGAAAATAAGTCCTAAAGCGACTCGACCGGAATTTTTTTCCAGGTCCGCTTCCTTTAACTCGAGTAAAACTTGTTCTCTAAATTTTTCTTGGAAGATTTTTTCCGGTTTTCCGAACGGATTTTTTTTGGAAACACTGAAGGATTTTTTTTCCGGATTTTTTTGAAATCTTTCCGGAAATACGAACGAAACATACGCGAGAAAAAATATTCCAAAAATAAAATATTCAGAAATTTGAAATCGTTTTTTTAGGAATTGCCCGATCGAATACGCGACTACGCAGATTCCGATCCGGAGGAGGGCCGTTCCGGGAAAAATTAAGTCGACGACGATCCCGGTAAACGTTCCGAGCGCGAATTTTGAAAATGCGGAACAGGGTAACCAATTTCGGATATGTTTTTCCATATCCTTTACGGTTTCCGGATCAGTTTAGCGCAGAGCAGGTAAACTGAATTTTTTTTATAATTTCGGAAAAAAAATTCATTTCTTTCCGGCGTACCGTCCGATATCTAGTTTAGATTGTCCCCAGAAATAAGATCTTTGATGCGACATAGGGTAGTTCGGGAAAGAAGTCCCTCCTAAAGTTTATACCAAGTCGGTATTCTTTCCGGATCTGAATTCTGAAGAGGAGGAAAGAACATGGACGTTCCACTCACGAATTTAATCAGCTCGGCGGAAAAACTCATCCGCGATAAACGGTCCTCCGTTAGCGGTAAAACCGCGTCTACTCAAGAAGAACGAGGAAGTCTGGATAAAACCGAATTTTCTTCGGGACTCACGTCTCGTTATTTGAAAATTCAGGAAACTCTTTCCGGTCTTCAAGGTGAGTTTACCCGCGAACAAATGAAACTCGGTGTTTTAAACGAAGAGAATACTCCGAATAGCGGACTCATCAATATTCTGTTCGGCGAAACTCCATTGTTTAGGGAACTTGTGGAAAATCCGGATATCGACCAAGCCGTTTTGAAAGAGCGGATTCAAGAAAAGAAAAACAAACTTAGCGATGCGATCCGTAACTTAGAAGTGGAATCCGAAAATATCTTTTCCGTCGGAATGTTGAAAGATCGGGATAATTTTTCCAAGTCCTTGGAAACGATCACCGGCAAAAACGTTCAGATGAAACAATTCTCGGAAAAAACGATCGAGAGACTGATTAAAGAATAATAAGAAAACGGGAAAATTAGGTTCTTTCTCGTTTTTACCCCGCCCGAAAATCCGACCGACCAAAGACGCATAACGTATATTTTAGAAATCAGAATTCAGGGATCAGATTTCAGTGTAATTTACAGAATAGAAAAATTACGCTTTGTTAAAGTCTGATCGCCCTTTTCGGAAAAATCCCTCTGAACTCTGAATTCTAACCGCTGATCCCTAGAACGAATAGGATAAAACACCCTATTCTCCTATAAAGTTCTTTCCAAAAGAATCGGGTCTTCTTAGTCGAAGACAGACTTAAGGGGAAAAAGATTATGATCCGCTTTTTGATTCTTCTTTTTATACTATTTCTTCAAGCTTGTTCGCCTACTTCCGATACGAAAACGAACAATAACTCGTGGACATTTTTTTTATTCCGAGAAAGCGGCGACTCCGGCTTTCGCGAAAATGAAAGTGAAAACGAAAGTTTAGATCTATTTGTGAATCAAGACTCGATTCAGTTTCACGAAAATTTAGGAAACTTAGACTGGACTCTGATGGTAGGATCTCCGACCGTTTTAACCATGCGTTCTAGACTCGCGATTGATAGAAGCGGTTCCATTTATGTGGCGGCGGATATTGGTGTCGATATCGACGGCAATCCTCTGCACTATGAACCTCAGGACAATCCGGTACGCGGAATCAGAGATCTAATACTTGGAAAATATGATTCTCAGAAAAAAACAATTTGGACCAAACAAGTCGGAGCTCCTGGCGCGGAGTTGAAAGTTACGGGAATTGCGGTCGATTGGAACGAAAACACGTACGTAACCGGTTCTATCGTGGGAGCTTTTGAAGGAGTATCCCTGGGAGTCAAAAAGGATCTGTTCTTAGTTAAATTTGCTCCGGACGGAAACGTTATGTGGAAAAAACAAACGGGACCGAACGGCGGAAATTATGAAGTTTCTCCGGAAAAAATCGCGATAGATACATTCGGAAATTCTTATATAGTCGGAACTTCGGACGGACCGTTCGGAGGCGACGAGAAGAAACGCGGCAACGGATTTATCGTCAAGTTCGATACCGACGGAAATCGGATTTGGGTCAAACAGCTTGCTATCCAAGACGGTACTATCTCTCCGATGGGGGTTGTCTTTGACAAAGTCACGGGTAGTGTTTACATGGCCGGCTACGGAAACGTAAACTTTGAGACCAATTCGTCTCCCGGTATCGGGTATAACAATTTTTTTATCCTTAAATACGACGCAGACGGCAACGGACGATTTTTCACTCAACTCGGCGTTCCTAAAAAAAGAATGGGCGCGTATTCCGTCGCCGTCGATCTATTCGGAAACGTATTTGCGGCCGGTCCCAGCGACGCAATTTTCGGTTCGGAAACGGTTGGAAACAGCTTTCTGGGAACATTAGTAAAATATGATTCATCGGGCGTTCGACAATGGGTGAGCCAATTCGGTCCATTCGTCGGGCGAAAAAATACCGTAATTCAGGCAATGGCAACCGATAAGGTCGGAAACGTTTTCACAACGGGTTGGAGCAATGGGAGTATATTGGATGAAGGCAAACATTCGATAGGAAGTGCGGATGTTTTTCTGACCAAACACAATCCTTCCGGTCAAAACGAATGGAAGCGACAAATGGGAACCGCCGGGTCTCTTATGTCCGGAAACGGAGTCGAAATCGACTTGGAAGGAAATCTCTATTGCACCGGATGGACCACCGGCGCCTTAAACGGAGTTCCCGTAACTGGAAATAGAGATTTATTCCTTATGAAATTTAAATAACGTGAGTTTAAATACCCTGAGTTCGGACTTAAAACTCAAACGCCAAAGTCGCGGCTAAATCGAAATGTTACGCTTTTTTTCGCATCCTTGCGTTATTACGAACCGAAACGTCCCCGCCTGAAGTTTTAGAAATTCTCTTTTTGGATTTTAATTTCGATAATCTTTCATGGATCATCTATGTTAAATTTTTGAAATAAAGATGATAATATGGCTCAAGACTTGACAAAATTTCCGTTTTGTTTTAGAGTTCCGAATTCTTGAAACAAGGAGAATGGAAATGAAACAACTTTTTAGTATTTTTCTCGTAGTATTGCTGTTAGCCGGATGTGCACCGGAAAACGGCGAAAACAACAACGCTTCCCAATTACTTTTGGGAATCGTCAATAACCAATCGGTGACCCTTACTCACCCTGAACGAAACCCTTCGGAACTGGCGATTATCTATATACCTATACATTACGTGGATTCCATCTCCGGAAACGACTCCAATGCAGGTACTCAATCCGCACCTTATCGCACGATCACAAAGGCGATCTTGGCGTCTAAAGCCGACGGTACAAGAGTGATTAATGTTGCACCCGGCACCTACGACACGTCCATTGGAGAAACGTTTCCGATCTATATTCCGGACGGTGTCAATGTGTACGGAGACGTCGACGGAAAAGGTTTGGTCGGAGGTTCTTCTTCCCTTTACGCGGGACCACCGGGAACGACTCCTAAAACGGGACCTACTTGGATCAAAGGAGGAGGATTCGATATTTATCACACATCTTGGAATGCCACTCTCATCCCAAAAAATAATTCTCAAATTGCCGGGTTTAAAATCACCAACCCCAACCCGATGAGTCCGGGCGGTTATTATACAAGAGGGATTTCCATACAGAACTTCGTATCCGTAAAGATTAAGAATAATACGATCACTGAAATCCCTTCGGGCGGCGGGATCTATTTCGAAAATTTTTATGTAACGGCTCTCGGTGGAAATATAATCTCAGGAAATCAAATCACTTCTAGTCATTGGGGAATCGCCGATTATGGTATTAGGACTTCCGGTGATAAAGTGGAGAATAATTTCATTTCTCAAAATTTCGTAGGTATAGCCACAACGCTGGGACTTGATTTGGGGCTGGGAGCGACCGGAAGCGTAGGAAACAATACCTTTTCCTGCAATTCATACGAGGATGTGCAGATAGGAGGTGACACTCCAAAAAATCAGTACGCAATGAATAACTATTGGGATCACTTTGCGCCTACGATGTCTTCGACTCATATGGACGGTTTGGATATTAGAAACTATAGCAACGCAACTTTCGTTTACTACGCGGGCGGAGGTGTGGCTCCAAACGCTTGTAACTAAAAAAACGGGCCTTCCCTCTTTTTATCATATAAAACGAGGGAAGGCTCGTCGTCGGATTTTCGAAAACGATTACCTCTTCCTCACCAAGGAAACTCCGTCCGCAATCGGAATCATACTGATATCCACGTTTGGATCGTTACGAACCAGTTCGTTGAACTTACGAATCCCGATCGTGGAAGTCTCTTGGTGTCCAAGGTCGGCCACACTTCCGTCCCAAAGAACGTTATCTGCAATCAAAAGCCCGCCGGACTTAAGAAGTTTTAGAATGAGAGGATAATAGTTCGGGTAATTTTCCTTATCGGCGTCTAAAAAAACCAAATCGACGCAACCCGGTCCGCAACCAAAGCCCGGCGCCCAATCCGGTGAAACTTTAGAATCCAAAAGTACTTGCAAAGTTTCTAATGCGGATCCGATCTTCAAACGGATCTTGGATTCAAGGCCGTTTTCTTTCCAGTATTTGCGAGCGATCGCCGTCCATTCTTCGCTGATATCGCAGCAGAGAATTTGTCCGTCCGGCGGAAGAGAGGAAGCAAAACAAAGAGAAGAATAACCGGTAAAGGTTCCGATCTCGATGATTCTTTTGGCCCCGCTGATTGTCGTAAGAATGCCGAGGAATTGTCCTTCTTCCGGGCTAATTTGCATGTTGGCTTGAGCCAACTTGCCGGTCTCTTCTCTCAGTCTTTGAAAAGATTCCGGCTCTCTTACGGAATTCCGGAAAATATAATCTTCCAGTTTTTCCGTAAGTTGAATGTTCTTTCGACTCAAGGAGTGCCTTCGTAGATTTTTTTCAAGTCCGCTACGATATTCTTTTGCATCGCTTCGTTCGTTCCTCCTCCGATCGAAAGAAGAATGGAATCTCTATGTAATCTTTCCACCGGATATTCTCTGCAATAACCGTAACCACCTAACGCTTGTATTGCGTTTCGAGAGACTCTTTCCGCCATTTGGGTGGCGACTAACTTTGCGGAGGCGGCTCCGAGAGAATTTCTACTTTCCGGATTGATTCCGCTCGCAACCTGATACACAAGAGCGCGTGCGGCTTGATAGTCCGCGTACGATTCCGCTAAAAGCCTTTGGATTTGCCCGAACTCCGCGAGTTTTTTTCCGAACGCTTCTCTATGACGAATCGTGTAATCCGCCATGATGTCCACACAACGTTTTGCGATTCCCAGAGACTGAGCGGCAAGAGTGACTCTTTCGATCTCCAAGTTTCTCATCATGTGAACGAGAGCCCCGTCTTCCTGTCCGACTAAATTCTCCGCAGGCACTTCACAATCTTCGAATATAAGCTGAGTTGTAGGAGAGGAGCGCATTCCCATCTTTTCTTCTTTTTTACCCACGCTAAAACCTGGAAAGGAACTCTCCACGATAAAGGAAGTCGGCTTTTTAGAGTCCTTGCTCATTTTTGCATATATCAAAAATACACTTCCCGTGTTTCCGTTCGTGATGTACTGCTTGGAACCGTTTAACACGTATTTGTCGCCTTTTTTTACGGCGAGGGTTCTCATTCCGAGTACGTCCGTTCCCGCTCCGGGTTCGGTCATTCCCATACCTCCGATCCATTCTCCCGAAATCACTTTCGAAAGATATTTTGATCTTTGGATCGGACTAGAACTATGATAGAAATTATTTACGAACAATACTTCGTGCGCCAAATACGAGAGCATAAATCCCGGATCATATGCGGACATTTCTTCGTGGATGATGACCGCGGCAACCGCGTCCATTCCCATTCCTCCGTCTTCTTCCGGAACCGTAACTCCGTAAAGTCCGAGTTCGGAACCGATCCTTCGAAAGAGCGCGAGGTTGAAGGTTTCGTGGTCGTCGTGTTCTTTCGCTTGGGCGTCCATATTTTCTTTTGCAAATTTTGCTACGTTTTCCCGAAGCGCGAGATGGTTCTCCGTCGGATTGAATAAATCATTCGGTTTTTCAAGTACAGCTCTCATGTTGTCCTCTTCTCTCATATCCTCTTTCCCAAGACTAAAACAGCTCGACAGAGAATCTTTATTTTCCAAAAACTATCTTATGATCTACGCTCTGATTTTGACAATCCTTTGTGGGCTTTTTTTCTTTCTATCTTACGGCTTATCTCAAAAATCGAATTCTCTTTTACAAAAAGATTCAAAAGTGGACGCGGATTCTTCTTCTAAGAATTCTTCTCCAAATCGATCCTCAGTAAGCTCCGCCCCCTCTTTACAAGGATCGAATTCCACAACGAGCGAAAAAAATCGGAAGAATCTTCTATCCTCGCTTCGTTCGGAATTTCAAAACGCAATCCATTTTCCTTTTCGTAAGAATTCGATTTTTCTACTTCTGTCTCTTTGTGCTTGGATGTTTTTACCCTTATTTTGGGGACTGACTTTTTTTCTAAAGACGGACGCGAATGTTTTGATCGTAATCGGATTTATGGTTTGGACCTATTATTGGTTGAAATATCTTCTTTCGACCGATGAGACCGCTTAGATCGGACCTGTTTAAAAAAGTGGTTTGCACGACATAGACACAAGATTTTTGTGTTTAACAGCACTAATTTTTTTTGGAGTACCCATTGAATGAAGATCATCGTATTAGTGAAACAGGTACCTGACACCGAAACCAGTATTAAAGTAGGGGATAAATCCATCAACGAAGCCGGAGTCAAATGGATTATCTCTCCCTATGATGAATTTGCTATCGAGGAAGGGATCAGGCTGCGTGAAAAACACAGCGGCGAAGTAATCGCCGTTTCCCTCGGACCCGACAGAGTTGTAGATGCTCTTAGAACCGCTTATGCTATGGGCGCCGATCGTGCGGTTCACATCAAAGTGGATAATTACGTTCCTTTTGACACAAACAATACCGCGGAACTGATCGCGAACTTTGCAAAAGCGGAGAACGCGGACGTAATCATCGGAGGAAGACAATCCATCGATACGGATTCTTCTCAAGTTGTGGTTCAAGTTGCGGAACTCCTCGGAATTCCTCACATCGCATTTGCCGTTCATCTTGAAATCAACGGAACCGCCGTAAAAGCCACAAAAGAAGTGGAAGGCGGAACTCAAACCGTTGAAACTTCCACCCCTGTCGCTCTTACCGCGCAAAAAGGATTGAACGAACCTCGTTATCCTTCTCTCAAAGGAATTATGACCGCTAAGAAAAAACCGGTGGAAACGAAATCCGCTGCGGATCTCGGAAACCCCGCGAGCAAAATCGAAGTTGTAGGACTGGAACCTCCTCCACCAAGAATTCCCGGTAGAAAACTGGAAGCCGCAGATGCGAATGCTTATGCAGCTCAACTCGTAAAAGCTCTCAGAGAAGAAGCTAAGGTTATATAAGGAGAACGACAGTGAGCAACGTATTAATTGTTGGCGAATTGAAAGACGGAGAACTGAAAAAAATCTCCAGGGAAATCACTTCAGCGGGAAGAAAGATCGCCGATTCTATCGGTGGAAAAGTTATAGCGCTGTTGATCGGAAGCGGTGTTGAAAAACACGCTCCTGAATTGGCTGCGGTAGGAGCCGACACGATCATCACCGTAAACTCCGGAGAATACAACGCGGAAACCTATTCCAATCAAGTTGCAGAAGTGATCAAAGCGCAAAACCCTGCGGTAGTTCTTCTTCCGCATACTTCTCAAGGAAAAGACTATTCTCCTCGCGTAGCCGTAAAGGTCGGCGCCGGAATCATCGCGGACGTAGTCGGATTTTCCGTGGACGGCGGAAAGGTCGTAGCAAAAAAACCGATCTATTCCGGAAAGGCTTACGCGAACTTCAAAGTTACGAGCGCGATTCAAGTTTTTACCGTTCGTCCGAACTCTCAAGAGATCACACAAAAGGCGGGTGCGGGCGCTGTGGAAGCCGCTTCTCCGGCTGCGGGCGACGCAAAAGTAAAAATCGTTTCTACCGATTTGAGCGGCGGTTCTAAGGTTCAATTGACGGAAGCTTCGATCATCGTATCCGGCGGTCGTGGAATCAAAGGACCGGAAAACTGGCCTATCTTACAAGAACTTGCAGACACACTCGGAGCGGCTCTGGGAGCTTCTCGCGCGGCTGTGGACGCAGGTTGGATTTCTCACTCTCACCAAGTCGGACAAACCGGTAAAACCGTTTCTCCGAACTGCTACATCGCTTGCGGAATTTCCGGCGCGATTCAACACTTAGCGGGAATGGGATCTTCCAAATACATCGTTGCAATCAACAAAGACGGAGACGCTCCGATTTTCAAAGTTGCGACTTATGGAATCGTAGGCGATTTGTTCGAGGTAGTTCCTGCTGTGACTGCCGAGTTCAAAAAAGTACTTGGATAATCAACCTGCGAAACGACCCGTAGGGAGTTGAGCATGAGTTTTTATTCAAAAAAGTACTTGGATAATCAACCTTCGCGCATAGTTTGAAACTATGGCATTTTTGAAAATCAGGAGAATCCTCCCGGGTGCCGCAGCTCTGATCTTAGTCTGCGGCATTTCTGTTTCCGGGGATCCTGGACGAGACAGACTCAACGCTCTCTTAGGAAGAATGGGAGAAATTTCCAGCCTTCGAGCCAGCGTAACCATCAACAACGAAATATCGGGAACACTTTCCTTTAAAAAACCGAACTATTTGCACGTCAAATTCTCCGACGGTAGGGTCGTATCTTCCAACGGAAGATTTCTTTGGTTTTATTCTCCCGCAAGGGCCATTGTCGGAAAACAGGATCTCCGAGGAAGTTCCGGAGGTGTTTTCGGTTTGCTCGGCGGTTACGAAGAAGTAACCCAAGTCGGTGGATCGATCCGACTGAAATCGTCTACCAAAGCATACGAAGAAATCGTAGTGACCATGAATGGCGATAACACTCCCAAATCTTTAAGAATGAAACGTAGAGGAAGCAGCGAATACACATCGATCAGTTTTTCCGGTGTGCAGACAAACGTGGGTCTTTCGGCTTCTTTGTTCAACTTTAGCGCTCCTTCCAGCGCACAGATCGTCGAAAATCCTCTGAACGAAAAGGAATAAACTCTCTTGCCTGGAAGTTCAAGGACCGACGCCCATAAAACATTCGCGGATCTCTATAGAAAACAGAGAAGCCCCGAACATCAGGAGCAGATCGACGAAGTCATTCAAAAATCGAACGATATTTTCATTCGTATCGATTTGATGAAAAAGGTCGACGAAGAGTTCGAGAAAAAGAGACAGGAAGAAAACAAGAAGTCGGAAGAAGAGGATAAATCCAAAAAAAGTTCCGACAAAACTTCGGCTCCTACAAAACCCGCCGCAAGACCGGCTCGAAAACCCGACGCCGGGATCGGATTTTTGGCGAACCTCTTCGGCGGAAATCCGGCAATCAATAAATTTGCAAGAGAATCCGGAACGATAGACGTTGGTTTTTTAGGAAGAAAACTACAGGTTTCTTCCGGCGTTCATAACTTATTCAAATTTTTAAAAGAAGATCAAATCATCGCGACGATCCAGGCGCTTCGATTTTGCGAGCAACAGGGTTGGAGATATTGGAAGCCCCTCGTATATAACGTTGTTCTAAACTTCAACAAACTTTTGAACAGCGTCATCACTTTGGATAGTTTATTTATCGATCAGATTTCTCCGGAAATCTTTTTGAACCGCGCGACTAAATTAGAACTTTATTATGCAAGACATTTGAGTCGGGGGGATTGTAAGGACATCGTTATGACGGAGGTTCCCGAACTGATCCGTAAGGACGAAAAGCTGGTTCCGAAAATGCCGCAAATTATGGCGGGTCTTTCTTACGGTCTGAATCTCGAAGACGGTAAACCTAAAATGTCCGACTCGATCCGTGCGTTTCATATCGTCGCAACCAAACGAATGATCACTTGGGACGAAATCGTTCAACAACTCAACGTTCCTCCGATCAATGAAACCAAATTCCAAGGTTCTCCCGATATCATCAAAGAAGTGGAAACTACGTTGCTTCGTCTTGCGGACGACATCCAGACGAGATTGAACCGCAAAGAGGAACTGCAAAACCTAAGGGAAAGATATTTCAAAATCGACGATAAAGGAAGGATGAATTTCGACTTCCTGAATCTGATCGTTGACGATTACTTTGAAAACCACGTTCCCGAAAACATGCAATCTGCGTCGCTCAAATCCTCGTTTAAAGGAACTCCTCATAAATTGATGTACTTATTACTGAGGGATTTCCAAGCTTCGTTCGCTCCGATCTTGGAAGGAACCGTAAAGGTCGGTTCTAAAAATCAGAGTAGGGACGTGATCATTATGCTTCCGGGTCTTTTTAAAAGCGATATCGAACAAATCAACAACCTGCTTCGTCTTTTGGATGCGTTCAACAAAAAGTATCCGAGTTTTCAATACAGTTTTGCCACTTACAACGAACATACAACTTCGACCGTGGGAGTGGAAGATCAGATCACTCAGAATCTTTTGAAGTTACTCGGAGACGCCGCGGCCTTTATGGGAAAATTCGCGGAGAAGATCAACATACTTGTCGAAAACCATTTACTCGCAAAACAGTACGAGGCTTCCGGCAAACTGAACGAAAGAGTTTTGGTTTCCAAGGAGAAGGTGATCGAAGAAATCAAAATTCTTCACCGATTTATTCCTTACTGCGACTCGACGATCGTTTCGGGAAATCGACTGAACGGAAAAACGTTGGATTTTACCTTTTTGGAAATGACGAAACTTTTCTACAACTACGCGGTGATTTACAAAGATAAAACCACGATCACTAAGTTGACATTACATAAAAAAATAGACGCGGAACTCGGCTCGTTGCTGAAAGAATACGAGAGACTTGCCGGTAAATCTTACGATACAAAACGAACGGAGGAAACATGAGGATTCTCACAGGAGTCCAACCCTCCGGTAAACTTCACTTAGGAAATTTTTTCTCCGTCATTCGTAAACTCAAAGAATACCAAAGTTCAACCGACCTTTTTTGTTTTGTTGCGGACCTGCATTCTTTAACCACTTTCTCCTCAAAGGAAAAACAAAGGGAAAACACCTTTAACGCCGTCTGCGATTTTTTAGCTCTGGGAATCGATCCGGATCAATGTACGTTTTGGCTACAGTCCTCCGTTCCGGAAGTCACCGAACTCGCTTGGTACCTCAGTCATTCGATTTCAGTCAATCAATTGAGTTTGGCACACTCTTACAAGGATAAAGTGGCAAAGGGTTTTCATCCCGGAGGCGGACTTTTCTTTTATCCGGTTTTGATGGCGGCGGACATTTTAGGTTTTGATAGCGATCGAGTTCCAGTCGGTAAGGATCAAAAACAACATTTAGAATACGCGAGAGACATCGCCTCCGGTTTCAATCGTGAAGTCGGTCCCGTGTTTAAAATTCCGGAACCCGAAATCGACGAAACGACGGCGCTGGTTCCCGGCACGGACGGACAGAAAATGTCCAAGTCTTACGGAAACACGATCAACTTTTTCGATTCCGAAAAAGAACTTAAGAAATCCATAATGTCTATTACGACCGACTCGGCGGGCATAAACGAAGTCAAGGATCCTTCCCAAAGTTATATTTATGCGATTCATTCTTTGTTTCTAGATACGAAGGGGAAGGAAACTCTCAAACAAAAGTTTTTAACCCCCGGAACCGGATACGGGGATCTTAAGAAACAACTTTTGCAGGATACGTTGGATTACTTCGCTCCTTATCGTAAGGAACGGGAAAAAATCGGAGCCGACAAATCCTATGCGGAACAAACCTTGAAAAAGGGAAAAGAAAAGGCCCAAAAGACGATCTCGAACGTTCTGGATCGGGTTCGTAAGGAACTGGGAATCTACCGTTTTTAAAAAAAACGACTCTAAAGATTCATACGACGAAACATCCAGAAACACAATCCCAAAAACAAACCGGGTGTGATCCAAACTCCGATGAATGGCGGTATCACTCCGTTTTCTCCCAGGGATTTACCGGCGGAATTGAATATATAATAAATCAAAACCACTCCGATCGTAATTCCTAAGGAAGCGACTCCCGCGGTTTTTTTCGTAAAATAACCCGCAATCGTCCCGATCAAGGTCACGATGATTGTCATCATAGGCAACGCAAAGACGGAATGTTTTTCGGTAAGAACGTCTCCGTAAGAAAGTCCTTTTTGGATTCTTCTTTTTTCCTCTTCTTTCAACTGAAAGAGATTCATCTCTTCCACCGAACCCGCAGGAACCTTAAAGTAGGCTGGATCTTCCGGAAGTTCGTATTCTTTTTCGACAAAGGATTCCTGCGAACTGAGTTTTAAGTCGTTGTCGAAATGCCATTCTTCCACCGTTTTCATCTTCCAGAGTTTGGTTTCGTAGTTGTACTTCGCCTTTAAGGAAGAAATTACCGTTTCCGGCGATCCGTCCGGTCGGAGCCGAATGTAATTGAATCCGCCGTTGATCTCGTCCTTGTCCGGATCGTAAAAATACAAATAATAAAATCCTTCTTTTCCTTTTACGTGAAATTGATATACGCTATTTGCGAGAGTTCCCATTCCTTCGGTGAGAGTATCGTGTTCTATCTTGGCGAGTTTGTTGACCGGTCTTACGATCAGTTCCGTCGCAAAAAGCATCACGATCCACATTAAGATTCCGAATAAGATGAGAGGCGCGACGATTCTAAAAAAGGAAACTCCAGCGGCCATCATCGATACGAGTTCTTTGTTCACGGAAAACTGACCGACCGTAAAACAGATCGAAAACATCAGCGACATCGAAACGACCGTAGTCGATATAATCTTGGGAAGACTGTAGACTAAAAAGAGAGCCACATGATATCTAGGCGCTTTTGTGGTCGTGAAATTTCTCATGTTGTCGTTTACGAGAGAAAGGAGCATGATTCCGGTGAGAAGGACAACGGTTCCGATAAATATCTTGAAAAACTCTCCGAATAAATATTGATCCAAAATTCTAGGTGGAATCAATTCTTTCTTCCATTTGTGGTAAAAGGATTTGAGAGGTCGGAAAGAAATTGCGGACATACTTTTCTTTTTAGAAACCTAAGGCCATTCTGGCAAGGTTTCCGCAAATGGCAACCCCTTCGCGATCAACAGACAATCGGTTCGCTCGTTTACCGTTTGTTTCTAAAAGATCGTTTTTCAAAAACAATTCTAATGAAAAACGGCACAACTTGTCGGATATAAAAATACGACCGCGACAAATCTCAAAACCCCGGAAATCAAACGTCTACGAGTGACTCGACGGCAATTTTAGATTGACGATTCCGTTTCAGCGCGTGATTCTTCCGAGGGAAAGGAGTCACTCATGAAATTTCGTTCTCTTATCATTTTTGCGTTTGTTGTTTCTTTTACATCCGGCGCGCTTCTTGCGGAAAAATCCGCCGAAGAACATATCAAAGCTCTTTCTTCCGGTTCCGATTCCGAAAAATACGAGTCCGCAATCGCTCTTGGAAAGAATAAGGAAAAGTCCGCAATTCCGGAACTGATCCACCTTCTCAACCGTAATAACGAACCTAAAATCGCAACCGCGGCGGCGATCGCTTTAGGAAAAATTGCGGAGCCGGGCGATGCTACGATCGCTCTGAAAAACAAAATCATCTCCTCCGAAAACGGAGACATCGTTTATGCTTCTTTGGCTTCTCTTTTGAACATCACCACAAAAAGCGAAAAGCTGGAAGATTCCACAAAGGAAGCTTTCGAATACGCGGATAAAAATCGTAGGGGAGACGAGTTCGTCGCCGACTTTTTGGATCTGATCAAAAAGAAGTTAAAACTTTAATCATCCGCTCAGAGTTCTTTTGTTTCTGCGGAAATCCGATTTTCGTCCGGAAACGTTTTTCCGCAGAAAATAAAAGACTCAAAAAATCTTCAATCCTCGTATCGATCCTTTGATTCGGTTTTATTTCCAGACCTTCGGTAAAGGAACGGATATCCGAGAATCAAACCATAATATAATATACTTATTAAATATCTCTAATGTTTTTATAAAACGCGTCGGTTCCCAAAGAAAAGAATCGGACGCATTTGTAGATTGTGAAACGTTTTTCCATTCCTCCGATCGAATCGCAACTAACGTTTGTCGCTTCGAGAAAAGTACAAACGATTATTTGTTTACACATTCGAAAATAAGAGAATTCGAATGAATGTTTGTTCCTAAAAACCTTGTTTCCATTTGATAAGGAAATACGGATGAACGCCCCGCGATACGCGAACGACCATCGTAAGGTTCGGTTAAACTAAAAATCCTTTCAAAAGTAGTCCGATTTCTTTGGGGGCTTCTTTTCTTTTTTCTCATATTCAAAATTTATCAACTTCTTTGAAACATGGATTTTTTATACGGTCTTTTCAAAAATCCCCAAATCCGCCTTGCCTCTTTTCAGTTGACGTCGGATTATCAGTTTCAGTTTAAATAGGAGAAATTTGTTTATGAAAATCAAAGGGTTTGTGTTCGTGTTTTTGCTCGGCGCTACTTTACTTCAAGCGGAATCGTTTCAATTGAAAAGTCCCGAATTGACGTCGGGTAAACCGATCGCCAACGAACAAGTGTTTAACGGTTTCGGATGTTCCGGCGGAAACATTTCTCCCTCGTTATCTTGGACGGGCCTTCCGAAAGAAACCAAAAGTATCGCGCTTACCGTTTACGATCCGGACGCTCCGACCGGAAGCGGTTGGTGGCATTGGGTGGTTTTTAATCTTCCCGCAACCACGACTTCTCTTCCTGCAAACGCCGGAAACTTGGAAAAAAATCTTCTTCCTAAAGAAGCGATTCAAAGCAGAACCGACTTCGGCGCACCGGGTTACGGCGGTCCTTGTCCTCCTCAAGGCCACAAACCGCATCGTTATTACTTTACCGTTTATGCGCTCAAAGATAAAATTCCGGCGGATCAGAATTCTTCCGGAGCCTTGATCGGTTTTTACATCCATCAACTTAAAATCGCTGAAGCTCAAATTTTAGCAAAGTACGGCAGATAAGGGTTCGAAACGATCAGGATCTGTTCTTGAAACAGGTCCTGGTTGATCGGCTTTCGGAGAAAAGAAGGCGGTAAAACCGTTAGCTTTCCTTATATTGCGATTCATAAAGAGCAATATCGAATTTGCTGGTTCAGGAAATGAAAATTATGAAAATAGAATATAATAAAAGTAACATTCAATTCTCGATCATTTGATTTCGACCTGTAACGCGACCTGATTTGCGGGGGCGAAATTCCATTCCGAGTTTAAATAAATTCTTTACAATTTTAAAACCCCTTTGACACTTCCTTTTTCACAAGGAACACACGATGAAACGCAACTTCGTTTTTTTCATTCTTCTGATTTGCGGCAGCCCCGTTTTTTCGCAAAATAATTCTCTTTGGCAAACTATTTTCGGTGGAGAACAATACAACGGATTAAAACCGAACGAATGCCCGGAGGAACTTCCTTCGGGAGTCGTTTCTTTAAAGGACGGAAGTTACGTAGTAGTCGGCTCTTCGAACGATTGCGCGAAACAAGATACGAACTCCAAAATCGAACAAAAGAAATACGGTGCGGCTTGGTCCGCAAAGATCGATTCGTCCGGAAATCCGGTTTGGTGGAAATATCTTTTTACGAGTAAACCCGTGGATATGGAAGGTTATACGATCAACGTTCATAACCACGATAGTATTCGAGGGGAGAATCTTCTCGCCACTCAAGACGGGGGTTTTGTCGCCGCGGGTTCGATCGGAAGCGGAACTTACAATCGAAAGATCGTCTTTTCGAAGTACGGCGGAGAGGGTGATCTCGTAGCCGATCGAATCGTCGAAGCGAAAGAGATCTGCGACGACTTTTGCGGATTTGAAGACCCGCATCTATTTCATCTTCAGGAACTTTCCAACGAAAAATTCAGGGGACTCGTTTCCGTTTCTTATCGGTCGGAAACGACTGAAAAACAAGGGAGTACTACGATCATCGTCAACGGAATTAAAACCGGATTTTTTTACACTCTTTTCGGTAAGGACGGTTCCGTTAAAAGTTCGAAGTATATTCCGGATTTGGAATTTGCTCCGAGCGCAAGCGCTGCTTACGAAGAAGGGATCGTTTTTGCGGTAAGCACGGATAACGTGTCCGGAAAAGAATCTCAAAGGGATTTAATCGTTCATCGATACGATTCGGACGGAAAACAACTCTGGAAAAAAAGATTCGGAACTCCGAACGCGGAGGATTTGGCCGTCTCCATCCTTAAGCTTTCCGACGGGAACCTGCTTTTATCCGGAGGAATTTCCGGGTCGAACAATCAAGCCGTTTGGCTCTTGAAATTGTCTCCTCAAGGTGAAACGATCTGGGAAACCAAACAACGATTAGGCGGTCATAATTTTATGGGTCCGATCATCGAATCCCCGGATCGTGGATTTTTCGGAGTTCTTTCCGACGGGGAAGGTCCGATGACCGTCGTTAAGTTCGATTCCAACGGAAAAAAAATCTGGGAAAAGAAACATTCTCAAAGACTTTATATGGCTCATAAAATCCTAAAGAACGACAAAGGTTACGTGATCCTTTCTTATACGAAGAAAAAACCGGCTCAGTACATAGATGCTCTTCTTCTTCAAATGGATTGGGACGGAAACGTTTCCAAGGAAGCTCTGCGGAAAAATTTTCCATAGAGTGAATTCCAAAACTTCGGGAATGAAGTATGTTCGAATTTTCATCAAAGACATTTCGATCCGTTATCTGAATTTCAGAAGGAATAGGTCAGAAAGTCCGGCCGGTTGAATTTCGTTTAGACTAGTATTGGTCAATCCAGCCCAATAAAAATTTCCTTGAAGGTCTTGTCGGATTCCGGTTCCTAACGTGTTTCCCATTTGTCGGGCCCATTCCCTATTTCCAAAAGAATCGTATTTGGTTAAAAAGCCGTCCTCGAATCCGATCGAATTCTCGCTTCCGTCTATTACATTACCGTCGGTCCTACCGGTCGCATAAACGTTCCCTTCTGCATCGGTTGTAATCGCGGTGATTTTAGTATTTCTACGACCGTCGATCGGGCCCAATTGTCGGATCCATTGTCTAACACCGAAAGAATCGTATTTTACTAAGGTTCCACGAGAACTCGTTCCGCCTGCTCCTCCTGGATCGAAATTTGCGTCGCTCTTACCGCCGACAAAAAGGTTTCCGAACGTATCCAAAGTTACGGAGGTTCCTTCCGTAGTGTTGAATGCATTACCAAGTTGTGCGAAGAATTGTCTTCTTCCGGCTCTATTGTATTTAAGAATGAAGAGGTCTTCGTTTCCCGTACCCGGAGTCGTATCGTTTTCAAAGTTTGCGTTTCCGTACCCGGTTACAAATATATCGCCCGTATCGTGTGCAACCACAACTCCCTCTGGAAAGATTTCGGCTCCGGGAATTGAAATCTGTATTCTCCAACGCTCGGTTCCGAACTCGTCGATCTTGAAAAGAAATCCGTTTCTACCTTGAACGGGACCGCCGAAAGGTCCGTTCGAAGTTCCGACGATATAAGCAATTCCGTTCGGATCTACGAAAATCTTTTCGGGAGAAACGAAATATCTTTCTCCTATAGGTCCTCTTTGTAGTCGCCAGACTTCTCTTCCGTTCGGATCGAATTTAATCACGAATAGGTCTCTTGCGCTCCTAAGCTCGTTTGCAAAATTACCCATTGTGCTGCCGGTTATGTAGACGTTTCCTCTCTCGTCCACCCCAACATCCGCAGCACTCAAATTTACGCCCGGGACTCCGACTTGTTTCGTCCAGATTACATTCTTTTGAGAATCGTATTTTCCGAGAATGAGATCCCGGGCTCCGATGGAATTCTCGTTATAAACTCCGCCGTTGGTACTTCCTGCGAGGTAGATAAATCCGTTCGTATCGATAGCGAGTCTTGAATCCACAGTATTTGCGTTAGGCGCTCCTACCAACAAAGTCCATCCCAACGCGTCGGCATTTTCGTTAAAGGCATCTAAGTTTTCAGGAAATACGTTTTCCGTTAAGTCATTTTTGTTTTCGTCCAAGGCCTCCGAATTTTCGCGATAAGCGGAACCGACGTTACCTTGAAGTAGGGCTATCCACCAGTAGTTGTTCGTTTTGGAATCGGAGATGTTGAACAATCCTCGTATGGGCGAGCAACCCTGAATGAATATGGAAAGAAGAATACAAAAACGAACCATGATGTTTTTCCTAACTGAGTATATTTTTCGACTCAAAGGATTGGGGATGATATGAAAAGAAATTCTCGGAAGAATAGGGCGTTTTATCCTATTCGAAAGACGACGACAAAGATGAAAGAAAGAAGTCGACTTCACAAGTGACATCCGTCTGATAACTTAAAAAGAGTGTTCTTAAGATGAACTTAGAGACTGAAATTAGACAAGAAACGAATCTTTGCGACAAAGCCGGAAATCTCAACGTAAACGCGGTAGGCTGGTCCAAAAAACCGTTACACAGATGTAACCTAAGCGGACACTACTTGAGAAAGAAGAAATGGAATTACTGGTGTATATACGATGAAAATTTCTTAGCGTCCTTTACGATCTCGGACTTGGATTACGCGGGAGTCGTTTTCTTTTATTGGCTCGATCGGAGGACCGGAAACTTCGAAGAGGGAACCGTTCTCACGCCTTTCGGATCGGGAGTCAGTCTCGGACAACTCGTGGGAAGTAACGCAACTTATATCGGAAAAAACGCGCGTCTCCAATTTTTCAGAGAGGAAGAAGGATATCGTCTTTCGGTAAACGTCTCGCTCAAAAATAAAATCCCCGTTCAAGCGGAGATTTTTGTTCCGGTTCCCGAAAACTGGGAAACGTTAAACGTAGTCGTTCCCTGGACCAAAAGAAGATTTCAATTTACGGAAAAGTTATTCGGCGTCGGTGCGCAGGGAATCGTACGTTACGGGGCGATGGAATATAAATTCGGACTCAAATCCTCCTTTGCTTGTATGGATTACGGAAGGGGAATATGGCCTTATTCCACAAAATGGAACTGGGCTTCCATGGTGGCGCATAACGCAGGAGATACGATCGGGATGAATTTGGGCGCCGGATGGACGGATGAAACCGGAACGACCGAAAACGCGATTTTAATCAACGGTAGAATCTACAAAATTCCCTCCGACGCGATATTTGAAATCGATCGAGAGAATTGGATGAAACCTTGGCGCCTTTATACGAAAGATTCTCAAGCGATCGACTTTCGGTTCGTTCCGGAATATCATAGAAAGGCATCGACAAATACGGGAGTTCTCGCATCGACCGTTCATCAGATGATCGGAAAGTTTTCGGGAGTGATTCGACTCGGAAAGAACGAATATAAAATTACCGACGGTCAGGGTTGGGCCGAAGATCATGTCGCAAGATGGTAACTCCTTCTCAAAATCGCATTTATAACCTCGCGATCAAAAAAGACTACGAAGAGGCTTTGAAACAAGGATTCTATATTACGGATTCATTAACTTCCGAGGGATTTATTCACAGTTCCAGGAGGAATCAAGTGGAAGACACGGCAAATCGAATTTTTTCCGGTCGAAAAGATTTGGTTCTTTTGATTGTGAACGTGGATCGATTGAAATCTCCTTTGAAGTACGAGGCTGCCGCATCTACTCGGTTTTCCGAAGAAGACGGAAAAAATATATTTCCGCATATCTACGGTCCTTTGAATCTGGATGCGATTGAAGAAGTTCTTGAGATATTACCCGATGAAGACGGAAGGTTTGATTTTTCATTTTTGGATTGAACACAAGATAAATGTTTTATCAAGGATCAAGGAATATTCAAACTATATAAATCGATTTCCGTCTCTTTCCCTTTTACTTTTGATTTTCCAAGGGATTCGCATCGTTTACGATTTTCCTCCGAAAGGAGATCGTAAACGGAGGAAGAAAACAAAATATTCCTTTGCAAAGAGGAACAAAGACCTTCGATCCGAGAGGCCGTATTCACCGAATCCCCGATGATCGTAAAATCCAAACGATTTTTGGAACCGATCGCGCCTTGAACGACTTCTCCGTAGTGAAGGCCGATACCGGATTCCAGAGAAGGAAAACCGGAAAGGATCCATTCTTGATTGAGAGAACGTAATTCATTTTGCATTTCGAGAGCGGTTTTTACGGCTGCGTCGGCCGGACGTTCCACGTTTAAGAGACCGCCGAACACGGCCATGATTGCGTCGCCGATAAACTTATCGATCGTTCCACCGTTTCTCGTGATACAATCCGCCATTCGATCGAAGTATTCGTTCAACTGAAGGACCAATCTTTCCGGATCGGACCTTTCGCATAACGAAGTGAAAGATCTGAGATCCGAAAATAAAACGAGTACTTGTTTTTTATCCGTTCGATCGGTGACACCTTCCCTTAAAAGTTTTTCCTTAACTTCCTCCGAAACAAATTGGCCGAAAAGTCTGGAGAGTTTCGATTTTTCTTTTTCTCTTTCCAAAACCTCCGATAAAAGGCGTTTCGTATTTCTAACCAACACACCGACGACGATTCCGGAAAAAACCATCATCATCGATTTGAACCAATAGATCGGAGGATCGGTTAAGTCGTGCCACTGTAAAAGATCCGAGGAATGAATTTCAAAAATTCCTTTTTGAGAAACGAAGTACGCGACAAGATATTGAAAACCGCAATAAGCGCCGGATAACGTGGATAACTTTTCGTTCATCGCAAAACCGGAAAGGATGATCATAAAAAAATAAAGATACGAAGCGGGTCCGGTGATATACGTCGCGGCGCCTAACGGCAGATAGATTTCCGCGAGAGCGTAAAGAATTCCGGGGATCGTGGAATAAAACAGGATGATAAGGTAAATCTTAATTCCCTTAGCCAACCTGAACTTTGCGAGAAGATAAAAGAAAAACGAGAACGTCCCACCGATCAAGGTCCAAAGAATCGGAACCTGCATCTGAGAAACGAGTCCGAACTTCTGCATCCAAACGAGCGCGACGGCGGAAGCGATACCCATGATGGAAGAATAAAAGCTGACTTTTTTCAGAGTGGAATTGATTTCGGATTCCAAATATTGGAAGTAGATTTCTTTTTCGTGAATGTTAGAGGTCATAACGTGGCGATTATAGAAAAATGAACCGAAAAACCAAGAATTATTAGGTCGCTTTTGAATTTTACGACTTCTCCGAAAGTCCCGTTTCCATATTGCCAAGAAGTTCGAAATACAAATCTTCATCTACAAGGACCGTCGGGTCTCTACGTATCCGTGGCGCGTACGAGTGATTGGTCCCAAGCCGATTTCACAGACAGCAAAATAAAGAAATATAATTGAACGTGGCTTGGACCGGAACTCCGCCGAATCCATCTTGAATTGTTTCTTAGGAGGTGTTAGGGTAGTAGTTCCCGCATTTAAGATTACGGGGCGGCTCCGACTCTTGGGCTTTGCCCAAGAGTCGGACCGGGCTCTTCGCTACAATCTGCAAAGCAACATGAAGTAATCTCGTAAATATTATGATCTTTTTAAGTGCATGTTGCATTGCAGTATTTTCGCTTCGATCCCTGCCGCGTCGGTCGAGTCGTATGTCGTTTTTGCCTCTGAGCCGGCCGTTGTCGACGGATGGAACGTAGTGAGAGTTGGATTCATAATATCATCCGTTGGTTTTCGTAAAACTTACAATTTGTCCTCGGTTTTTGAAATCTGATCCGTTCGTTTCCAGTGGCGAGGAGTTAGGTTGATCTTGCGTTCTAAAATCACTAACAAAATAATTCCCGATTCCTAAATTATGAACGTACGTTTACGAGAGTGCAAGAATTCAACTCTTCAAAATTAGGGACAAAACCGTCCATATAACCCAAAAGAGTTAGTCTTGGATAAAAATATTTTCATGTTATATTTTGAATTAAAAAATATTAAGATTTCATAATTTAAAGGCGCTAATTTTCATAAAAATAATAGACTCCAAAATTCCACTTTTTCGTATTAGATTTGACCGAATTTCCACTCTCCAAGAATATTATAAACCAGAAAGTGATTCAGGAATCACTTAAAAATCACAAGAGGTTCTTTCTTTATGAGAAGAAACATAATGAAAATTGCCGCTGTAGCCGCTTTAACGGTTGCACTGTCGGCTTGTAAAAAAAGCGAAGACGATGACGACACGATCACATTGGCTCTGTTGTATTTAGTGGATCAAACCAGTGGAAACTGCGTAACGCTTACGAAAAATGACGCAGCGCATTCTGGTGCCGCAGGAGCCGGAGACGGAAAAGCTACTTACACAGCAACTGGTAGCACTAGACCAAAAGCAGCTTGTGCAAGTAGTTTCAATACAGTGTTTATCCTAAACAATGCAGAAGCAGTTGCAACTTCTGCTAAAGCAGCCTACATAGCGGCTAAAGAAAAAGCCACAGCATCGGGATCAAATTGTGCCGCCGTAGGTACGGCTCTTCAAGCCGCAGCAGACAACGTAACAACGCTTAAGGTTGAGCAAACCCTTGCAGCTGTTGCCCTGGGTAGTTGTACAAGCCTGGGTGCTGGCTGGAATCTCAACCAATTAACTTTTGGTGGAACTTCGTTGAGCGTAGATCCTAACCCTGAGTATTTTGGGAAGACTGTTGTAGCCTGCGCGTCTGAACAAGCAAAGGAAAAATACATAGCTTTGCTTAACAGTTTAGTTTTTTCAACGATCGCTGGATCCGTTGCAACTGATATGGCCACCAATCTTGCTTTCAAACAGAAAACAGCTGCAGTTACTGCATCCAACTTCAAATGGACTGCGGATGCAGCCGCTAAAGGTCGTTTGATCAATGTTACCGAATTGACAACTGCAGGTAAGTCAGGCGTTGCTTTAGTTGCATTTGGATCCGCTGCGCAGGCTGCAGCTCTTACTTGCGCTAAGGATATTTTAGCTCAAGAACCGGAAGCAGCTCAGAAAATTGCTTTTGCTCTTCATGATCAAGGTGCTGGATTTAATGGAGCTATGACAGGTGGACTTCTTGACGGTATTATCACTACTGCTCAAGCGGAAGCCGCAACCGAAGTACTTTTTTCTAGCTTATCCTGTAAATACGGTGATTTTGACGAAGAAGCAGTCGGTAACAAAACTACAGTTGGAACCGAAACAAACGTAAAAAACACAGGAACCTGTCCTACAACTTATCCTAAATACTAATTCTTTTTTAGAATTTAAGTAAATTGGGAAAGGCCGCACTTTTGAGTGCGGCTTTTTTTTTGAGAAAAGAAATTTGAATCTCTCGGTTTAAAATTTTTTGGATTTTGAAAAGAGTTTTCCGTGAAACCAAACGGCAAGCAAGTTTTAAGGTTTGCTAATATTCGGTTTTAAATCTACGGGAAATAGGCTTCCTTGGATCAACGCTTGGTAACGAGGGTTGACGATTTGTTTCGGATTTAAAACCCAAGAACTACCCGCCGACATCGGACTGAAATCCTTTTGCGAAATTTCTTTTCCCTTTTGAAGTTTTGCGAAATTTTCCAACATAAGATCCTGACTTGTAAGCAGATGATCCGGCTTTCCGTCGTCGTTTCCATCCAACTCCATCCGAGCTTCCGGAAAGATCCACAAACTGGGTTTTCCTTTTCCATAAAGATCCACTTCCACATGAGCAACGATCCGCATCGTTTGCCCGGGAACGGAGGAAGCATTGTAATATACCATCGACTCCCAACTGCCGTTTTCATCCAAATCGTTTTGTTCGATTAATTTTCTGTTTCCCGGCCCATACCAAGTCCGACTGTGATTTCCCTTTCGGATGAGTTCCTCAAAAAAAACAAGACTCGCCTTCGGATCCTTATCATCACCTCGGACCCAAGTCCAAAGATCCGTTTTACCGTCCAGATCCGAATCCGTCCGCACCATCACGAGTAGTTTTTCGGGTTGAAGAACAAAAGCCGTCTGGTTCTTCTTATCTTTGTCGATGACTCCTAAATCGCTTATTTTGATCCTATCGTCTTTACAAGAAGATAAAACGAGTAGGGCGATTACTAGATTCAAATTTTTGATTATACTGAATTTCATTTTGAACTCCTCTCACCAGGCTAAATAACCAAATCATTCAAACAAGTAGAATACCGAACTAGGCTGGTCTCGTAAAAGCGAAAGTTACTTTCGGAGTTGTTGCAAAAATGGAAATCGATTTTGTTACAGACGACCGAAGGCGATCCCGCGTAACAAACCCGGCCTGCGCTTTTACATTTTGATTTTGTTTTACGAACTATAAAGCGCAGGAGCGCCATACTTTTTCATTTTTATTTCCGAATCGGCGGGCGTTATGTTTGTGGCTGTGTTCAGTCGTTTTTAAGAGAAACGATTTTTTCCAGTTCATTACGGAGAATTTTTGCGACTTGATGGTTGCGGAACCATTTCTTATCCGCCGGGATCAGATTCCATTCCTTAGTTTGGTTTTTATCGTTCAAAATCATCTCATAAGCGGATTGATAATCGTCCCAACGATCCTGGGTCGTTTGATCGGACGGATCGTATTTCCAATTTTTATCCGGATCGGAAAGTCTTTCCTGAATTCTTTCCCGTTGTTCTTCTTTGGAAATGTGTAGGAAAAATTTTAAAATGACGGTTTCGTTTTCTCTGGAAAGATGTTTTTCGAAGTCGCGGATCGATTCCATTCTCTCTTCGATCCTTTTATCCGAAAGCGTTCCTTGAATTTTCGGCATCAATACGTCTTCGTAGTGAGAACGATTGTGAATGTGGATCATACCTTTCGGAGGAACGTGTTTATGAATTCTCCAAAGGAAATCGAATTGCATTTCTTCGGAATTAGGCTTTGTCCAGGATTTTACGTAACAACCCTGGGGATTGATTCCCCCAAAAACGTGTTTGATCGTTCCATCCTTACCCGCGGTGTCCACTCCCTGTAAAAGAATCAGAATCGAATGTTTTTTCCGGGCAAATAATTTATCCTGAAGATCGGAAATATTCCGAATGTATTCCTCCGTTTTTTGAAGGACCTCCTCTTTGATTTTATCCTTCGGAGGAAGAGTGTCTATTTCTTTGAGACGCATATATTATAATTTCCTTATGGTTCTTTTTTGAACAGATCGATCATGGATAAAACCGATTTACGAACGGATCGAAAGATCGGTAACGAAGAAAGTTTTAACAGTTGGAATATGAGGTCCGCTCCCTTATCGATTAAAAGTTCGGTTTTCCTTTTATGTGCGGACTCGTCGAAAAGCCAAACGTAAATGATTCCGAGTTGAAAAAGCCAAAATAAAAAAGGAAGGTCCTGTTTTAGATCGGACGAAAAGGAATTTTTCGAATCGGAAATTGCGTCCTTAAAAAGAGAAATCGCGTCTTCCCGGATTTGTCTTGTTTCCTTGCTAAACGGAGAAAGAGGATGATTCGGATCCCCTCCGTTTCGTGAAAGCACGTGCAAAAGTTTTTCGTAACCTTTAAATTGCCCGAGTTTGAATCGAACGATGTTTTTCACCCTCGCTTTGAGGTCGGAATCGGTTTTACAAAATTCAATATTATGAATATTCGCTTCTTCTTGAGTTGCTCTATAAAATTCTAAAACGATTTCTTCCTTCGTTTTAAAATGATAGTAAGAGGCTCCTACGGCAAGCCCGGCCTTTTTCGCGACGGTTCTCATCGTCGTTTCGTCATAACCTTCTTTTTGAAACAATAAAATTGCGGTTTTAAAAAGAAGAGACCGGGTTTGTTGCGATTTCCTGGTCTCTTTTTGCTTTTTCGGTTTCGTGTTTTTTTTGCGAATCATGCCGAGATTTAAGTTTCTCCGAAAGTATTGGAGATTTTTTTTCTAAATTTTGCAAACAAAAATAGATTGAAAAAATGCATCGCTCCTAAAATCAAAAGTACGATTCCGACTTTTCCAGTCAAAACTTCGATACATTCGGCCAGATCTACAGGTTTCTGGCTGGAGGTCAAGGAAAGGCTTATATAGCCGATATTGATCAGATAGAATCCTACGATCAGTAGATGATTCACGGAATCCGCGAGTTTCTCTTCTCCGCTGAACATCTTTACGAGAAAAATTCTTCCGTAGTTAAAGAGCGTTCTTGCGACCCAGATTGTCATCAGAATGCTGATGATCAAATATCCGAAATAAAGGCTGATCGTATAAGGACCGGAACTCATTTTGGAATGTTGAACACCCTGGGCCGCCAAAAAAGAAACGACCGCGGTGTTTTGATAGCGGGAAGCGACGTCTAACGCGTTTTCACCGTGACGATTCAGGTAATCCGAATGAGGATATCGGGAGTAATACAGTTCTATAATTCTACTGTCCGGAATTTGAGCGGCAAAATGGATGGGATAATCTCCGGCATGATCGGGGATCGGATCCATCGCCGATTCGTTCATCTCGGATAAGATAAATTTCAACATATCCGCGTTTTCGCTTTCAATCGCAAAAAAGACCGCACTTCTGCCTCTGTTATCTTTTTGATCCAGCAACTCCGGTTCCAAAGAAAGAATCTTTTCCGCCTGTATCCGATCGCCTTTGCGTATTTTCTCGAAGAAGTTGGCTGGGGACCCTGCCGAGGTCGAAACAGTGATTCCAAATAGTAACACCCAAAAAACAAGACGTTTCATAGTTAACTCCAAAAATTGAACATGTTCAAATATTAAATCGAACGTTCTTTTTTGCAATAAAAAAATTGAACATGTTCAATTTTATTGTCGTATTGTTCGAGGAAATTTACGCGGCGCAAAACGGATCGAATGGAGATTAAGAAAGGGTCCGTGTTAAAGCGAAAATTTATCCTGCCGCGGCGCCCATAGAAAGCCGCGGCATTGAGTTTCTCCACGGCGCCCATAGAAAGCCGCGACACTGAGTTACGGAATCAGGGGACAGGCAAGGTGTAAAGTCCTAACATTTATACCTCTCAACTGACTCTTAAAACCTGCGTGAGCGATCGTAGCGAAAATACTGCAATGCGCCATGAACTAAATTAAAAAATTAGAACATACGAAAAGATTAACATGGTGCTTTGCAGATTGAAGCGAAGAGCGCGACCCGGCGCGATGAAAAAGGAAAAATATCGCCGGGGCACGCCCGCTTTGAGTGGTTAGGGATTAGTGACTTGGGATTAGGACTTTACATCGCAAAACGATCGTTTCGCCCCAGAACGCTCTTTTAAAAAATGCTTGAGTCCAAAGTGGATATATCCATTATGGATATATGGGAATTAAGGAAGAATCCGTTGAAACGAAAGGAATTACTCCCGCAATGTTTCATATTCTTCTTTCCTTGGTGGAAGGACGGCAACACGGATATGGAATTGGAAAGTCGATAGAAGTCTCGTCGGCGGGAAATTTTCGTCTTGGACCGGGGACCTTATATCGAACCTTGGAAACGATTCGAGGTTTCGGTTGGATTCGATATTCGAAGAAAAAAACGTCCGAAAACGACGATCCGAGAAGACTCTATTATGAGATTACTTCCGATGGAAAAGGGATACTCGTTTACGAGCTCAAAAAATTGGACACGACCTTAAAGAGAGCGAAGAAATTGAATCTTTTAGGAAATTGAAAATGTTTTTTCGGTGTTTCCAAATTGTGTACCCGCGTTTTTTTTCCAAAAGAATAAAAGACGCTCTTCGGATTCATCCGGAAGATTCTTATCGAGATGGAATTTTTAGAATATTCCATTTATTTGATATTATAATTGCAGGTTTTAGGGAAAGAATTTCGAGCGAATCTAGATCGTTTCGATTGTTATGGGAACACGATCGCAGTTGTGCTTTCGGACTTACGTTACTCGTCCCGTGGGATTTATTTTTAATCTTGGTTTTTGCAAGTTTGTTCGTAAGAGGGCCGGGTTGGTTGAAATTTTTTCACAATTTTCCTTACGAAAGGAATGATTCCGCCGATTTTTTTTCCCCTTTTTGTTGTTTCTCGCGGGAATTTTACTTGTCCAAGATCTGTTTCTCCTAAAAAAGAAACGGTCCGTTTTCAAAAGATATTCTTATATGTTCTATATAAATATGTGTTTGGCGGTTCTCTTCTTTCTAATTTTAATTCTTTGAGGGGTTTATGAAAATTTTCGCACTGAGTGTTTTAGTTTTAGTGTTGTTACTCGCCGTTTTCCTGTTTTATATGGGCGCGTTCGACCGGGTCCGGATTCAAGAGGAAATGAAAGGACCTTTTTACGTTCTTTCTCACGAAAGAATCGGCGATTATAGAAACGTAGGTCTTACGTTTGAGGCGCTTCAAAAGGAATTGCCTGAAAAAGGAATCCGAGATTTTAAATTATTTTCCATTTATTTGGACAATCCGAACGAGGTTCCGAAAGAAAAATTACGATCCGAAGTCGGTGCGATTTTTACGGAGCCTTTATCGAAAATTCCGGAAGGGCTTTCCTTGGATCTTAAAACAAGAACCATTCCTTCCCGAAAATATATCTTCGCGGAATTTCCTCTCAAAAATTTTCTTTCCATCTTTCTCGGAATCTACAAGGTTTATCCGAAACTTTTCAGAGCCTGCGAAGAAAGAGGTTGCGATTTAAAAGGAAGGGCGTCGATGGAAATTTACGAACCGCTCACGGAACACAAGACAACGTATCTTCTTCCTATGGATTGAAAATTCCTACGAAAACGAAAAGGGTCATACTTTTTAAAATGTAATTCGATGTAAGGCTTTTTTGGGGAGTACGGCCGGAGTCGCTATCAAGAAAATCGAAAACGGAATCCGTGGATTTTTTTAGAATCACACGGACCCGCGACGGCCTAAGTTCATGAGTATATTCTAAAGTTCTTTTAGAAATGAATCACCGATTTGAGACGTTCCGTATTTCCCGAAAAACTTTCCTGTTTTAAAAACTCCTGAGAAGCAGTCACCAATTCCAGGTAGCCGTCTCGGAAAACCGACATATCCTTTTGGGGATTCGGAGGATTTTTACCGGAGATGTCGGATAACGCAGCCAAAGCGAACGTTTCGAAAGCCAGATCCGATATATAAATCCGGTTCAGATCCAATTCCTGCGAACTTGAATCGTTCAACAATCCTTGCAAAAGTTCGGATTTTTTTCGGATCGTTTCCGCAGCCGACGAACTAGTATCCGTGATTTCTTCCACGTATTTGAAGAACGCCTTTGCTACCTTTTCCCTTTTGAATCCGCGAAGTACGTGTTCGCTTAACAATAAATGGGTTCCTTCCCAGGTTTCGTTTATGATGGAATCGTTATGTAGTCTCGGGAGCGCGGAAAAGTCCCCTACGATACCGTTTCCACCCAATACAAGGATCGAGTTGTATGTGATCTCGGTGGAGATTGCGGAACATTTGTATTTCAAAAGAGGGGCCAACACTTCTCCCGCCAGTTTCAAAGGTTCGGGAGTATGAAAGTGTCTGAAGATGGAAGTCAACATCGCGGTGTGTTTGAGTCTTTGATCGCCGAGCTGCTTGAGTAAAGAAGAAAATTCTAATATTTTACTTCCGTAAGCTGTTCTGAACTTCGCGTATTCGTAGGCTTCCATCCAAGCTCTTCTTGAAATTCCGGATGCGGCGATGGATACGTGTAGTCTTGAAATTCCGATTACGTATTTGATCAAGTTCGCGATTCCGTGCGCCGGTCTGCCGAGCGCTTCCGCTTCGACTCCGTCGTATACGATTTCGACGGTAAGTTTTCCTCTCGAACCGATGATGTCTTTTTTACGGAGAATATGATGTCCGTTTAACGTTCCGTCGTCTTTGATTCTCGGAACCAAAAACATTCCGATCGTGTTCGTATCCTCCACTCTTGCGGTGGTCACCCAGAGATCGCCCGGATTGGAACAGAACCATTTTTCTCCGGTTAGAATCCATTTTCCGTTTTCCTGTTTTCTCGCGATCGTTCTGTTCGCGCTTACGTTGGAACCGCCGACTCTTTCAGTGACGTACTGACCGGCCATAAAGTGAGAGTCGCTTCCTTCTCCCGCGACAAGAGGTAAATACTTTTCTTTTTGTTCCGAAGTTCCGAGCGCCTCCAAAACCTTGATCATACCTTCGGTCATCGCAAGAGGACAAGTGACTCCTCCTTCTCCGTTTTGATTGGCGAGATAAGCGAGAGAATAACGATGTAAATCGGTAAAAGGATGTTTCCAAGAAGAATGATAGTTGAGATTTACGATTCCATAATCATAGGAAATTTTTCTGGAAAGTTTTTGTTCGTTCGAATATACGACCGCGTCGATTCGATTTCCGGTTCGATCGTACTTAACGACTTCTCCGTATTTTCCTTCCTTGTGAGAAGCGTCCGTGAGTTCGTCCAGAACTCCTCCGACTAACGTGCCGTAACCGAAAAGATGTTCGATCATCGCTTTCTTATGGGCTGCGTCGTAACCTTTGGAATATTTTTCCACAAGAGTTTGCAACACTCGGTCTTCTTCGTAAAAGTTCTTTCCTCGATTTCCTCGATAATTGGAAATATCAAAGGGGGCAAGAGCCGGGTTTGCGGATTGATTTAAAGGATATTGCATGATTCTCTCCTAATTCTTTGGAAAGTATAACTTTGCGCGGTTTTGAGTGCGAGCGAAAAAGAAACGGAAAACAAACGAGCTTGAACGTTCTAGTGGATAGATTTTAGAAATCAGAGTTCAGAAATCAGAGTTCAGATTTCAGATTTCAGATTTCAGATTTCAGATTTCAGATTTCAGATTTCAGATTTCAGATTTCAGATTTCAGATTTCAGAAATTTTACAGAAGAGGAAGATTAATCTTTGTTCAAGTCTGATTCCTCTATTAGGAAAAAATAACTGAACTCTAACCTCTAGCCACTAAAACCTAAAACCCTCGCCACTTGAAACGCGGGCGACTCTTCCAAGATTTGTTCTCCGAATTGGATGGTAAGAATTTTTTCCCGTAACGTAAACTGTAGATCCGGATCTTCCAGTTTGACTCCGTCGGATGTTTGAAGGTAAAAAGAATCATACGCATAATCGGCGCTTGTCGATACTCTCAAATAACGCACCTTTAGATCCAGATGAAGAATGATCTGAAGAATTCGATAAACCAAACCGACGACGTCCGGCATTCTTACTTCCATGATCGTTACGTCCGGAAGGTCTTCGTTGTAAAATAAAACCGATCGATTGACGATACTTTCCGGAGCCGGTTTGCGAGGATTCCAATCCGTTCTTTGAAACGCGATACTTTCCCTTTTCAAATTTCCGGAAGAAATCGATTTGAGTTTGGCTTCGATTCGGTTCAACTTTTCGTGCGAAAGATTTCCGCCTCCCGCCGAATCGGTCAACTGAACCGTCGTGATCCAAAACTCGCCGAGAGTATAACTTTTCATTCCTAAAAGACTGAGTCCTTCGGAAGAAACGGCGCAGGATAGATCCAAAAGAATTTCGGGCTGATTTGCGGTAACGACGTCGATTGTGACGAACGCGGGATCCTGTTCCGTTTCGAAAATCATTCCTAAAGGCGGGTTTTGTGCAAGCGCTCCGATCGATTTAAAATTCCTGAATATTTTACGATTGGATACAGTGTTGACATACGAAGAAGGAGACACTTTATCCGCGAACGTTACGACGGCTTTGGAGATATTTTCGTCCATACCCTCTTTGGCGACGAGATAGTTCCTTAAATTTTCCAATTGAACTTCGCGAGTCGGACCGGCTTCTTCAAAATCTTCTTTCGAGTCGGTTGCGAGATAAGGAATCGTATTTTGATAGAGAGTGTTCAAGATCGCGCTTTTCCAGTTGGTAAGAACGCCCGTTCCCACGGACTTGGTGTCTATTACCGTAAGAATATAAAGTTTTCTTAATCTTTCTCGGCTTCCTACGATTTTCGCAAAATCCAAAATCAGTTTGGGATCGCCTATGTCCCTCTTGGAACTCAACTCCGACATAAGAGTGTGTTTTTCCACGAGAAAACGACAGAGATCCGTATCCTCTTCGTCGAGCCCGAGTCTGTCTCCCACCGAAATTGCGAGTTCTGCTCCGTATTCGGAATGGTCGCCTTCTTTTATCTTTCCGGCGTCGTGTAACAAAATCGCAAGCGCCAACAACTCTATTTTGGAACATCCCCGATACGCTTTTTGAACTTCTGCGTCCTGAAATTCTCCCCGATCCAACAGATCGAGTTCATGCAAAATCAATAATGTATGTTCGTCTACGGTAAACTCGTGATGATAACTGAACAGCGGGAAGTTGGTACATGCTCCGAACTCGGGTAAAATCGCGCCTAAAACGCCGGATTCGTGCATCAACTTCAAAACCGTTCCTCTTCGAGTAGGGGTTCTTAGAATTTTTAAAAAATCCTCGTTTACTTCGGGTGAATACTTAAAGTCGTCGTCCAAAAAATTCGCCGCAAATCTGAATTCGTTTAACAACGTACCGGAAACCTGCAAATTCTTTTCCTGAATCATTCGAAAAGAACGCATAACGTCCCTATAAATCGTATGCGGGTTCGTAAACAACGTTCCGATGGCGGGTGGAAATACCGTGTTGTCTATCTTAAAAAAATGAAGATCCTCGTAAGAAAAACTTTCCCCTTTAGAACTTTTTCTTTTTTCGATGATGGAATCCAAATACGTGCGGATAATAAAATAGACATTCTTCTGATGGTGGTACAATGCATGCATGAACTTTTCTACGGAGGAAAGTTCCTCTTTTTTTCCGTAACCCAAATACTCCGCCACTTCTTGTTGAAGACTTAGGTCCAATCGATCCGTCTTTCGGGAAGTGATCCTGTGCATCGCGATTCTTGTGCGTAGTATAAAATCGTAGGCTTCCTGAAGGAGTTGGATTTCTCCTCTTTGAAAAACCGGCAGTATGGACAATCCGCTCAGTGAAGGTAGATTTCGGACGGGTTTTTCCATCCAAAACATATACTGGATATCTCGAAGCCCGCAGAGATCCGTTTTCAGATTCGGTTCGCTTAACAAAATAGGACGTTCTTCGTTGAGAAACCGGGAGGTTAAAATTTCCTCCTTGATTTCGTTATAACGTTTTGTCCATTTAACGGGAAGTTTCTCCAAGAAATTCGTTTTAAACTTTTCGAATATGGTTCTGGATCCGGCGAGAAAACGAGCGTCCAAAAACGCGTGATAAGAAGACATGTCGTCCAGATATCGAAAACATTCCTTGATCGTTCTACAGGAATGTCCGACTTCCTTTCCGGAATCGTAGAGGTAAGTGTTGATCTTGGAGATAATCGATTCCAACTTTTGTTCTTTGATTCCGTTGTGCAGATACAATAGGTCGATATCGGAATGAGGCGCCATCTCCATTCTTCCGTAACCGCCCATTGCAACGATACAGAGTTGATCTCCGGATTTTAATCCGACTTTGGAACTTTCAAATTTGGAAAGGATAAAAGAATCCACGATATGAGTCAGTTGTCTGGATACGAGCCGACCGCCCACGTTTTTACTCTTTTCCAAGAGTCTCTGAAAACTGTATGTGATATCCAATTGTAAAGGCATATTATGTTATTAATTATTACATTATCCACTGACTTTTTAAATCTTTCTTTTCCGAAACGTCGGACTTTAAAGTCCGACTAAAATTTACAAAGATAGAAACCCAATTTCAAAATCGATTCTTCTCTATCTAAGGTTGAAAGTTACGGAACTCCCGTAACAAAACCCTGCGAGAAATCAACGCAAAACAAGAACGACTGTTTATTTCAGCTTATCACCCGGTTTGGCGTCCCTATGAGGAACGAACAAACTCAAAGATTCTCCTTCACCCGAAGCGAGCAACATCGCTTCCGAAATTCCAAACTTCATCTTTCTCGGTTTGAGATTGGCGACGACAACAACTTTCAAACCCTTGAGATCCTCCGGTTGATAAGCGACTTTGATCCCCGCAAAAACGTTTTTGATCCCGAGTTCGCCGAGATCCACTTTTACGTTTACGAGTTTGTCGGCGCCTTCGACCGGACCGGCTTCCACGATTTGACCGACTCTCAGTTCGATCTTGGAAAGGTCTTCGATCGAAATTTCGATCCGTTCTTCCTTACCGGAATTTTCGGAGGACTTGGGAGTTTTTTCTTTTTCGGGGAGTTCGGATTGTTTGTTTTCTTCCAGCATAACGTTAATTGCCTTTTCATCCACGCGTTTGGTGATCATTTCGTACGGATTTACTTTCGTTTTTTCTAATATGTTTGCAACATCCAAATCCTGAAATTGCGGGGTCCCTTCCAAGTTTAGGAGTTTGTAAATCTGCTCCGAAATTTTAGGAACCACGGGATAAAGATAAATCGCAAGAAATCGGTTCGCGTTCAAAGTTGTAGTTACGACTTCCCTTGCCTTTTCCGGATTTTCTTTAACGAGTTTCCAGGGAGCGTTGTCGTTTACGTAACGATTTACCCGATCTCCTAGACGAGTGATTTCCCTCATCACTTTCGCGTAGTTTTTTTGTTCGTATGCAGTTTTTATAATATTTTGAATCGAATCCTCTCCCGTTCCGACTTTTACCGGCTGGTTGAGAATTTCCTCAAGCAAAACGCGCCCTTCCTCGGGAACGACGCCTAACGTGCGATCCAAAACGTCCAAAATCGTAGTGGAAACCCTGGAAACGGAATTGATTAAATTTCCCACGAGATCCGCGTTCACTTTATGTACAAAATCGTCAAAGGAAAGGTCGATATCGTCCATTCCGGGCCCAAGTTTTGCGGCCAAATAAAAACGAAGATGTTCCGGGTCCAAGTGTTTTACGAACGTCTCCGCCTTGATGAACGTTCCGCGAGACTTGGACATTTTTTCTCCGTTCACTCCGATAAAACCGTGAACGTGAACTTTGGAGGGGGCCCTGTAACCGCTTCCTTCCAACATCGCCGGCCAAAATAAAGTATGAAAGTATAATATATCCTTACCGATAAAGTGAACGATCTCCGAGTTTCTATCTTTCCAAAAAGAATCGAACCGATTCGGATCGTTTGGAAAATTTTTTTCAAAAAAGTTTTTGGAAGAAGCCATATAACCCACGGGAGCATCCAACCAAACGTAAAAATATTTATGATTCTCGCCCGGAATTTCAAAACCCCAATAAGGCCCGTCTCTGGAAATGTCCCAGTCTTGCAGCCCCGCATCGAACCATTCCCTTAATTTTTTTATAACACCTTCCGATTCGGAAACAACTCCGCTCGTTTCCACCCAGTCTTGCAAATCGAAATCCGCATTGGATTGGGTCGTGTGTTTCTCTTTGGATAGCGGCGTTTGTTCGTTTTTTTTATGAAAGTCTCCGAGTTTGAAAAAGATATGATCCGAGTTCTTAACGACGGGAGAAGTTCCGCATAAAGCGCAGTGAGAATCGATCAAATCTTTAGGGCTGTAAGTCGCTCCGCAAACCTCGCAGTTATCACCGTACTGATCTTTCGATTTACAATTGGGGCAAACACCTTTGATAAAACGATCGGGAAGAAACATCCGATCCTTTTCGCAATAAGCCTGTTCGATACTTCTTCTCGAAATATGTCCTTTCTCCTTCAGTTTCAGATAGATACCTTCGGAAATTTCTTGATTCGCTTTAGAATGTGTGGAATCATAATGATCGTAACGAATTCCGAAAGAAGTTAAGTCTCGATAGTGTTCTTGCCCGACTCTTTGGATGAGTTGTTCGGGAGTGATTCCTTCCTTGCGCGCCGCCAACATCACGGGAGTTCCGTGTGTATCGTCCGCGCAAAAGAAATAACATTCGTTTCCGATCGCTTTTTGAAAACGAACCCAAATGTCCGTTTGAATTCCTTCCAACACATGGCCCAAATGAATCGGACCGTTTGCATAAGGAAGCGCGGAAGTAACCAATATCTTTCTGTGAGATGAAGAAGAGTTCACAAAAGTCAGGTTCTTAAAATTTAGGTCAAAATCAACGTCTTTCTTTTCGGATTTTCATTGCAAAATCAATGGTTCGGATAGAATTTTCTGAAAACCTGGAGGAACTCCCGATGCCAATGGAGAATCTTTCATCCCTTGCAAGTAAAGTCCTGCCGGGGCATGAATTCTATGAAAAGTTCAGAGAAGAAATGAATCCGGAACAGGAAATATTCCATCTGAAGATGAACTATGCAAAGGTTCTCGTCAGCATTTGGTCCTATTCCTGTATGGCCGACGGAATCTTTCATCAAAAGGAAGGAAGTCTGGTCGGGCAGATGGTGAAAGCGCTTTTTGAAGAAGGTTGTATTTTCTTCGATCATCAAAGCGAAAAAACTTCCATCCTCGCCGAGTTATCGGACGTGTTTGAAAATCCACTTCCCGTAAAAACGGTTCGTAATTTTTCGGAAGGAAATCCGATCATGGCCGCCGGTTTTTACGAGGACGCGTGTGTTATCGTTTCGATGGACGGAGCTCTTACAAAAAAGGAAAAGGAATTTTTGGACGATCTCGCAAAGGAACTCGAAATATCTTCGATGGACAAGAAGAATATCGAAAGCAGAATTCTTGGGAAAAAGAAGTAAACGCCTCGATTGAAAAACGATCCTCTTTTCTTTTCGGTTTCCTTTAAAACCTACAATTTTCCCATTCACAAAGAGCGCATAACGTGCTTTCCGTTTGGCGCGGCTTTTCTGCGCGTAAAATCCGTATGAATTGGGTTTGGGAAACGTTATTCTATCTTCTAATCGTTTACGCCGGTATTCAGTTTTTGGTTTCCGGTCCCGTCCTGCAACTCCTCGTTAATTTTTTTTCGTTTCGTCATTTCAAATTCCGATGGATCTCTTCCGGAATTTTACTTCCGGTTTTTTACGTAATCTCCAAAAATTGTACGATCGAATTTCCGGGTATATTAAAAACGGATCAGGTTTATGCGAGAGTTTCTTCCTTAAATCTGAAGATCGATTTTTTTTCCCTCTTTAAGGGAAAGTTGAGATTTCCCTCTTCTATATTCAAAAATTTTCATATGGATTATACGAACATCATAAGTCCCCATAAAAAAATAGGACTCATGCCCAAACGCGGAAAAATCGTATTCCAAAATATGAAAATAGAAAACGGATCGATTTCCATCGTGGATAAAACTTTAACTCCTACGTATTCGATTCAATTGCACGATATCGCGATCGAAGGCGGATACATGGATTCGGGTTCTCCTCTTGAAATTCTTTTTAGAACCAAAAGCGGATCCTGTAGACTCGGCAAAAGGGGAACTCTCAAAATCGGGGTGTTGGCCGGAGAAACGAGAGGATTTTTATCGTTAAGCGACATCACTTGGTCGGAGCTCGCGGGGTTGCAGGTAATTCCACTTCCGTTTCTTAAAAACAGGGTTCGGATTTATGTGGAATTCAAACACATCAATTCGGACGAAACGACGGTGGAAGGAACTCTGATTCATTTCGCTCCTCATTCTCAGGATAAACCCGAACAGAGTTATCCGTTTCATTTTACGATTGTATGGCGGAATTATAATTTACCTTTCGACCTCGCGCTTAGGGAACTCGTTTTGGAACTGTTTTTAAAGATCAAATTGAAAGGTGTGATGACGAGGATGCTTCAAACGGTCGCAAAGGGGTTATATACGATCATAGGAAGAAATCGTTCTCATCGCAATTGAACGACCTCGCGCGTGTTAGGAGTCAGTGAATGGATTTTAGCGGATAGTAAATTTACTGAATCAGGAAATCGTACTTTGTAAAAGCGCAATCCATCTTTTAAGACGTTACAAAATTCACAATCTACTGAACTTGCCGAAACGAAGTTCCCACAAAATACGAAAGTACAATCCGTTTTTAAAAATAAAAACCCCAATCGTTTGTCGAAACGGATCGAATTTCAAGAATTCGATCCCGATCGAATCGCGACTCCCTTGTAAAGTTTTCTAACAATGTTTTACCGTCAAAGCGCATTAGATCGAATGCGAATATCTGGAACGTAAGTCTTCCATTTCATCTTCCTTACTTTTGTAATTCGGAAGATTTTCTTCTCGGAAAGCCTTTGGAGATTTTTTAGCTTCTTTCAAAAAGGCTCTGTGAAAAGCGGAAGAAGAGCTGAATCCGACCGCCATTCCGATCGAAAGAATGGAACGATCCGGTTCCTCAAGAAGCATCACTTTTGCCTCTTTCACTCGATGGTGGTTGATAAAGGAATTGAAATTCATTCCCATATGTTCGTTCAAAAAAGCGGAAAGATGATGTACGGACAGGCCCATCTCCGAAGCTAAAGAGGGAAGGCGAAGTTCTTCGTCCAAATGAATCTTTTCGTTCTGCATCAATTCGGTGAGTTTGCTTTCTACTTTTTCAATATTGAGATCTTCCAAAAGAGATCTTTTTTCCTGGGCGGAAGAATCACGATGAGAAAGATTTTTGTCCGTGTTGTTTTCTCCGGCCGAATCGTCGCTCAATAGAAATTCGTTTTGTGTTTTTTGAATATCGGAGATCATCGAAATACATTCGCTCAAGATAATCGGAGAAAGAATTAAGAAATAATAATTGATCCTATGGATAGGCTCGATGACTTTAGAACCTTCGAAATAACGGAACACTTCCGTTAGTTTTATAACGAGTAACAAACCGATGGAAGGAAGAATTTTGATCAAAGTTTTTTTGTTTTTCGAAAAACGCAAAAGAATTAAGTTTTGGAATAGAAGATAGACAAAAAACAAAAAAATTCCTAATGATACGATCTCGGATAGATTAGGAATTTTGAATTCATCAAGCAAATCCCAGACGACTACAATGGCGGCGGTGGAGGCAAAACTGCGAAGGAGCAATTTTCGAAGGGCCGTAAAATCCGAATATACATACGGAAGATTTCCGTTCTTTGCACTTACGGCGAAGTTCATAAAAAATAAAGCGACCGCGATCGAAAAGTAGGCGTAAAAATACTGAGCCAACTTTTTTACGAGTGTATTTTCCGAAATAAAAATCGTGGCCGTAAAAGACCAAAAAACACAGGACATTAAGAAAAACAGCACCGGAGAGCCGATTTTTTTTTGTCTATTTTTTTTGAAAAACCCGAATGCGGCAATCATAAAGTATAACGTTGCCGCTAAAGAATAATATTCAACCTCTTCCACATCCGAATCCTTTAGTTGTTTTTTGTTTCCTATTTTTCCAGAAACTTTTTTTTACGGGATGGAAATGTTCTTTTATTTGGTAGTTCAAACAATTCCTTCAAAACAAGTTTCTCCGTTCGTATGAGCGAACAGCTTTACCCGTATCGATTATAACAAGGTGTTTTCAAGCTTTTGCTCGTTTTTTATTTTTGAGAATTATAAATTGTTACTTCCTTAAAAAAATTCGTGATTTGAGAAAATTTTATCTTTTTGTTTTTAGCCAAAACTATTTGACTCTTGCGGAAACAGGATTTCGCGTTAGTAGATCATGCACTAACGCGTTTTTCAAGTGGCAAGTGATACGGTTAGGAATCGGATTTTAGGACTTGGGGTAGGGGAAAGTTTTCCCCTGAGCGGAGCCAAGGTCTCCGCTCACCCCTTCTCCGGGGGATTTTTTGTGGAAACACAAGGAAATCTGCATATTCAGAAAAACTCCTAGCCCCTAATCCCTAACTTGCATATTCAGAAAAGCTCCTAATACCTAACTCCTAGCCCCTAGCGACTTGAAACCCCCGGACCCGGTTCGTCCGGAATACAATGAAACATTAAACTATGAAAACGTAAATTTTTCAGAAATCTCTAAACTCCTAAAACAAAAAAACTTTTCTAGAACGCTACAAGCCCCCCTAATTCCTAACCCCTAGCCACTTGAAACCCCCGGACCCGGTTCGTCCGGAATACAATGAAACGTTAAACTATGAAAACGTAAATTTTTCAGAAATCTCTAAACTCCTAAAACAAAAAAACTTTTCTAGAACGCTACAAGCCCCCCTAATTCCTAACCCCTAAAACCTAGCCACTAGAAAAGTGAGTTGCAATGAGTTCAATGTTTCCTAAATTTTCCCGTGATGGCAGGGAAGTTGTTTTTGATAGGCTCCAACGTACTTTTAACCGGAGTTCCGATCGCCAACGAATTGCACGAACACTATAGCGCTTCCTTACTTTTGAGCGGAGGAAAACCCTTCCGTTTTAGAACGGGATTTACGGATTGGATTCAATCCAAGGCGATTTTCGTACGTCCTAACGTGGAACAACAACTGGAAACTCCTAACGAAGACATATTCATTTTTCATTTTGATCCCGATAGTGTTCGTATTCAAGGACCGATTTTGGATTTTGATTCCGAGTATTTGGAATTGAAACCGGAAATATATGCAAAAATTATAAAGTTTTTAACTCCACCTTCGACTTCCGAAGAAGCGATCCTTCTCTGGAAAAAGATCCTGGACGAACTCGATCCAAATAGGAACTTCCGAAAACAAAGGGATTCCAGAATCGAACGAGTCGTCCAAAAAATCGCCCGGTCCATGCCTGAAAATCTTCCTTTGGAAGAACTGACTCTTTCCACCGGTTTATCCGAAAGCAGGTTAATGCATTTGTTTAAGGAAGAGGTCGGAATTCCGATGAGAAAATACGTTCAGTGGCTCAGAATCAAAACCTGTGTGTTTGCACTTTCCAAGGGAAATTCTTTGACTGTCGCCGCTCACGAAGCGGGTTTTGCGGATCAGGCTCATATGAGCCGAACTTTTCGGGAAATGTTCGGCTTGAAACCTTCTCTTTTTTTAAAAAATAGCAGTTCCGTTCAAGTAATCTTCTGCAAAATCGAGGACGATAGTCGACTCTAAAAGAAAGTCAAAAATTAAAAAACGACTTAAATCTACAAGAAGGAGCGGGATATGAAAACGATTGAAGAATGGCTGAACGAATATGCAGAGAGTCATCAGAATAGGATCAATAAAAGAATTCACTGGATCGCCGTGCCGACCATTATGTTTACGTTACTCGGAATGCTTTGGTCCATTCCTTCCGGAAGTATTCAAAGTATCGTTCCCGAATCGTTAGGTCAGGCGCGACTTTTTTTAAACTGGGCGACGATCTTCGTTTTGATCGCAGGTATTTTTTATCTCAGACTTTCCGTGGTTATGTTTATCGGAATGATGACAATGGTCGCGGTGATGCTCGCGGGAGTTTATTATATTTCCCTTTCGGGAGTTTCCACTTTGATTGCCGTGTCCGTAGGCGTGTTTATCGTGGCTTGGATCTTTCAGTTTATCGGTCATAAGGTAGAAGGCAAAAAACCTTCCTTCTTTAAAGATATTCAGTTTTTATTGATCGGTCCGGCTTGGTGCCTCAGTTATTTCTATAAAAAAGTGGGAATCTCTTACTAATACTAGGAATCAGTGGATAGAATTCAGAGGTTCAGAGGTTCAGAGGTTCAGAGGTTCAGAGGGATTTTTCCTAATAGAGGGATTGGACTTTAACAAAGACAGATTTTCTTCTTCTGTAAAATCCCTAACCCCTAACCCCTAATTCCTAACCTATTGAGTTCCTGCGTTGCACCTGTAATTCATTGAAAATCATAAGAAGAGAATTTGACATGCAAAAGCTGAACAGAAAAGAATTTCTGAATTCTTCCGTAAAATTTTTCGTCCTTGCAGGCGCGGGCGGCGCGCTCCTCCCGACCGTTATAGGATGTAACTCCGACCTCGTGAACAAAAACCTGTCTTTTGTTTCTCTCTCCCAAGTTTTGAACGAATTGGAAACATTCAAAAAATTGAATTCAATTCAGGGATACGGAAGTTGGGACGCGGGTAAGGTGTTTCTTCACTGCGCTCAATCGATCGAATATTCGATCCAAGGTTATCCGGAAAACAAAAGCGCGTTTTTTCAGAATACGATCGGAAAACTCGTATTCTTAAAGTTCGCATTTTCCCAAAAAATGTCCCACGATCTAGAGGCTCCGATTCCGGGTGGAACGGAAATACGAACCGATACGAACTGGAAGGAAAGCCTTTCGGTTTTACGGGACGCGGTTCTTAAGTTTCAAACCTACGACGGAGAGTTAAAACCGCATTTCGCTTACGGAAGTTTGTCCAAAGAAGAATACGATCTGGCGCACTCGATGCATATCGCCAATCACTTCAGTTTTTTGCAGTTTCATTCGTAAGAAATAGATTGTGGAAAATTTTGAAGAGTGGACGTTTCGAATCGATTCGTTTTTGAAAAACGTAGAATGAATGGAAAAGTGCGGAATCTTCTTTACGAATTGTACGGGAAACAAATTCTGGAAAGCGACCGCGAACGGGGGATTAGCTCAGCTGGTTAGAGCGCTACCTTGACATGGTAGAGGTCACTGGTTCGATCCCAGTATCTCCCACCACCCTTTTTTCGCGAAAAGGGTCCGTTCTGATCTTGTTTTTCTCATACCGAAGAGTCGAACTCGAAAGTTTCGTTCTTTATGTCCAATCCTTCCAAGAGAATTATCACAAAAACAATTCTGGTTCTTTCGTTTGTGAGTCTGTTTGCGGATATCGCATCCGAGATGCTCTATCCGATTTTTCCCATTTATTTAAAGGAAATCGGTTTTTCGATCTTTCTCATCGGAATTTTAGAAGGAGTGGCGGAGGCGACCGCAGGATTTAGCAAAGGCTCTTTCGGAAGAATGTCCGATCTCAGCGGGAAACGATTGCCTTTCGTACGATGGGGTTATCTTATAAGTTCACTTTCCAAACCGATGATGACATTTTTCGTATCTCCGATTTGGGTATTTTTTGTCAGGACTGCAGATCGTTTAGGAAAGGGAGTTAGGACGGCTGCGAGGGACGCTCTTCTTTCGGACGAAACCACGATCGAAAATAAGGGTGCGGTTTTCGGTTTTCATAGATCCATGGATACGTTAGGCGCCGTACTCGGACCGATCTGCGCGCTCGTGTTTCTTTACTTTTATCCGGGAAGATACAAGGAATTATTTCTTCTAGCGTTTATACCGGGATGTTTCGCCATTCTATTTACATTTTGGATTCGCGAAAAAAAAACAATCCCTCAAAAATCGGAAGACGAAGAAGAATATTCGATTTTTCTTTTTTTTAAATATTGGAAACACGCTTCTCCGTCTTACAAAAATCTAACACAAGGAATTTTGTTTTTCACGTTGTTCAACGGTTCGGACGTATTTTTGCTTTTGAGATTAAAAGAATCCGGAATGGACGATTCCTCCTCGATCGGAGCCTATATTTTTTATAATATTGTTTATGCGATCACCGCGTATCCGCTCGGAATCTTAGGGGATAAGATCGGACTGAAGAAGTTATTTATCTTCGGATTGATTTGTTACACATTCGTATATTTTGGAATGGGATTCGGCGAATCGGCTTGGGTTCTTTGGATTTCATTTTCGGGTTACGGAATTTTTGCGTCGTCTACGGAAGGAATTTCGAAAGCTTGGATCAGCAATTTAGTTTCTAAAACGGAAACCGCGACCGCGTTAGGAACGTTTAACGCATTTCAAAGTATTTGTATGATTCTCGCGAGCTCGATCACCGGATATTTATGGGTTCGTTGGAACTCCAACGTGGCTTTGGTCGTTTCGGGAGTCGCGGCTTTGATCGCAGGAATTTATCTTTTTTTCTTGGAAGAACCCAAACAACAAAAAAGCCCCTGAACTACAGGAGCTTTCCAATGACCGGTTTGGTTTTTCTTTTTCGATTTGCGTTTTATCTCAAAACCTCAAATTCATACGGAACGAATGCGCGTTTTGGAAGAATCCATCCGCAAGTTTTGTAAAACGTACGGGAAAAAACTTACTCCGCCAGAATCACGGAAATCGTGGGCAGTTTAAAACCGAGAACGGACGCCAAATCCTTACGAATCTGATCCCGAACGTGTTGTTTATCTTCGACTAAAAGAGCCTGACGCAGATAATACTCCGCCGCTTTCAAATCGACTTCTCCGAGAGCCATCGAAACACGATAACGAACGGAAGGGCTTTCGCTCTTGAGCATATCGCAGAGATTATAAAAACTTTTATCGGCAACTCTCATGATGTTAACGATGGAATTGAGAAGGGCGGCCTTTGTGAAATCGTTCTTTTCTTTTTCAAAGGTGGAAACTAGAAAGTTTACGGTTTCCTTGCGATTCATATATTTCAAACCGTCTGCGGCGGAAGCGCGGATATAATAATTCGGATGACTGAGTGCGTTGATCAGAACGTCTTCGGATTCTTTCGCATAAGGATAACATCCGATCGTTCTTAAAATCTCACCGACTGCGATCACCATCGTATAATCCTCTTTCGAAGTGAAAAAAGGTTCGTCCTTTTCTTGGATGGTGGGTTCCAATTTTTTATATTCTTCAATGGTCGGTTTGATGGCGACTTCCAGATCGATTACCGAAAGGGCTTGAGCGACCGTAAACTTGAGATAAGGATGATTTTCAAGAGATTTAGGAACTTTGGGATTTCCTCGGAGCGCGTTTAGAAGAGGACGGACCGCAAGTTTGTTGCTAACGAATTTGAGATAATCGGCTGCGTCTAATTTTTCTTCGTAAGAACCGGATTCGAGTTTTCGGATCTGTTCGAAGTACGCTCTGTCGGCGTATTCAACCGCCTTATCCGAGGAGAATAAAGGCGAAACGCCGAAAGAAAACAGAATGATAGAGATCGAAATATTCTTAAACATGAAATTCCCTCCCTTGTAATATCGGTTTTTGAAATCTTCAGCTTAAAGTTTCAGGCTTCCTTTTCTTTTACACTTTCCGCAATTTTGCGGATTTTTTCGGAAAGGTCTTCCAATGGAAGATCGGCTTCGGCGGATTCTTCCAGCTCTTTACCGATCTTTTTGAGGTCTTCTTGAATTCTGAGTTTGTTTTCGGAGGCTCTGCTCGCCATATGAGTAAGAAGATCGTCTCTGTATTCCGTCGCCATTTCGAGTTTGAGTTCGCCTAACGAAATCATGGATTGGAGAATTTTTTCCAAACGATCCCGAGTCAGATAACTCGCGCCGATTCCGCCTAACACCAATCTACCGAAGAGGGAACTTATGTCCTTACCGGTTTCGCGGATCAGAGCCGAAAGCATGAAGTTGGAAAACTCTTCGTTTCTTTGTCCTAAAGAAACTTTGAGAAAAGTTTGTCCGAGAATTTTCGGAGTGATATCCGAACCGGACATATTGTCGATCACGCGAATTTCCTCTCCGCGGATAATCATCTCCGCGACGTCTTCGAGAGTAATCGTCTTGCTCGTTTCGGGATCATAGAGCCTACGATTCGCATATCGTTTTAGAAGTTTCATTTTAATTGGTTGCTTCTTTTGCGCGTCGCACAATTCTAGAATTCGCCGGAAAAGCCTTCGGTCAAGCAAAATCCATGACAAGCCTACCGTTCGATTGCCTCTTCTTAAACGGGCTTACAAAAAAGGAAGAAAAGCTGCTGTTCTCGCTTTTGGATTGGAAAGAAATTTCAATTCAGGAATGGGCGGGAGCCGGAAGATTTCCGGAATCAGATCCGGGACAAATTATAGTTCGGAAAACGATCGAGATCGAATCGTTACGAACCGCAATCGATTGGTCCAAACAGCCGTTATTGATCGGTAGAATGGAATCCTATCTCTTGAGGAATCTATTTCAGCAAGGACTGAATTACTTTTTAGATCTTCATACTTCTCGGATCGTCGATATCCCGTTGGAAAATGTTCCTCGAAAAAAAGGATTGAATTCGATCGTGATCGGACCCGAACCGCTTTTGTTTCAAAGAATCCGAGCGCATCTCAAAGTTTTAGGATGGGAAACGTTTCCTTGCAGAGAGTTATCCGCGCTCAAGGAAAAATTTAAAGAATACGAACCCGGATTACTTTTTGCGGATTGGGAAAGACTGAACGTAAAAGAGACCGTGGACCAATTGAAAAATCTTCCCCCAAGGGCGATCGTTCCGCCGGTGATCGGAATCAGGGACGTAAAACGGGAAAATCTTTTTCAGGATCTTTCCGCCGGGATCAAGGACTTTTGTCGGGAATTATATTCAGAAAAAGAAATATTCGAAATTTTGAATTATTCTATACCGGATTTGGGTTACGGATCCGAAAACGGCAGACGATTGGTTTTTGAGTTCAGAACCGGAATCCGACCTACCGCAATTCGGGTCGAAAAAATCGAACGGACTTCCGATTCGAATTTGGAAAAAATCAAACTGAAAAAAATACTCGATTGGATGGACGCACTACTCTGAGAGTTTGCGTTTAAGAACTGAACTTGTCCTAAAACCTATTAGATTTCATTCTTGTCGCCTTATTCTCAAACACAGGTTCTAAAACGTACAAAGGCGGGGGCGATTCGCTCGCAAAATACGATCGTATTCAAGGCGAGCGACCGCGCTTTCTGCTCCAATTCCCGCGGCGTTTCCGATTAAAACAAATCTTACCCGGAACAAACAAACGAACGTTTTAATTCTGCGGGAATTTCCGCTACAATCGCTATCGCAGGAACGCCGATGATTACGGAGAAAGAATCGTTTTGTTTTGAACCAGTTTTTCGGCGAGTTCTATTTCCACGGGATGGGAATAGTAATAACCTTGTCCGAAATCGCAATTGAGTTCCTTAAGAAGATTGTGTTGTGTTTCATTTTCCACACCTTCCACGATGATCGCCTTACCCATCGCTTGTACCAAATTTACCATGGAAGTAATCACCGCGCGTGTGGAGGTCTGAAAGTAATTAAAAAGAAATATCTTGTCCAGTTTGATGTAATCGATCGGAAGTTGAATGAGTCTTCCCAAAGAAGAATAACCTTTTCCGAAATCGTCGATTGCAAACTTAAATCCGTAATCCTTAAGCGAAGTGATGACCTTGCTGATTTGGGATTCTCTCGAATCGAAAGAATCCTCCACGATCTCCAAAATGATATGACTCGGTTGGATTTTATAATAATCGCTCGCCTCTTTGAGAAGAGGGAAAATGTTTTTGTCTCCGAGTTGTTTCGGAGATATGTTTAAGGAAAGGGAAATATTCTCGGATTTTAATATTGAATTTTCGTAATATCGAAACGTTTCCCAGATCATCCATTCTCCGATGGTTTTGATAAAACTGGAACTTTCCGCGATGGAAATAAAACTTCCGGGAAGAAGTTTCCCTCTTTCCGGATGATTCCAACGTACCAAGGTTTCCATGGAAAAAAAACGATTTTCCTTTAGATCGATAATCGGTTGAAAATGGATTTCCAGTTCGTTTCGGTTTAACACCTTTCTCAGATCGATTTCGATTTTGGATTTTTCTAAAGTTAAAGCGATTGCGTTTTGATCGTAGTAAAACAATGAATTAGGACCGATCAAACAGGATTGATGGAGAGCTTCTTTTAAAATTCCCAACGCGTTCATATCCGAACCCGATTCCGAATCGAATTTCGCGTAGCCGACGTTCAAGTTGAGATGAAATTCCCTTTCTTCGTACGTAAAAGGAAAATCGAAAAGCATTCGGATACATTCCGCAAACCATTCCGCTTTGGCTTCGGAATTCACTTGTACGGATGAAATTAAAAATTTGTCGTTTTCGATTCTGAACAGATGATCGTTTCGATCCAGATATTTTTTCAATCGATCCGCCACTTTGACGAAGATCGATTCGAAGTAAGAATTGTTTTCTTTGGATAGGACCGAATCCGGGTTGGATACGGAAATCAAAAACGAAAAATGTCCGTCAAGAACGGATTCGTCTTCGGATATTTGATTTCCGAAATGATTTAAGAAATATTTTTGATTGGGAAGATTGGTGCTCCGATCCCAATGACCCGTTTCGTATTCCTTTTTAGGAAGAGAGGTAGGTTGGGGTTTAAACCGAATCATATAAGAATCTTCGAAATCGTGGATGCTGAGATGCAGTTGGAAATTCGTTTCGCCTAAAAATGAATCTTCGGGGTCCTCGATTTCCTGAAGAAGATGGGATATGTTCGTTTCACATCCGAAATCCCGCTTGTTTTTGGATTTAAGAAGAGGTATTATCTTTTCATAAAGCACTTGGAAGTTGGGGAAGGACCAAAAATTTTGGAACTTATGATTTGCATATACGGTTTTCCAATCTCGATCTACAACAACGATACCCTCAGTCGACTGATCCGAAAAATACAATAACGATTTCTGCAAGGACGGAGATAGGTTCTGGAGTTGTGATCCCATACATAGAATTTTAACGTCAAATCGTTATAATGAAATCTGTACTATAATTCAAAACGTTTTTTATTATAAATTTGCATAGAAAAACGAATCCTCCTTTGAAATCGGTTCTATGGAAAAATTATTTCCATTCGTTTTCCTTATAAAATGAATTTATGAAATGGATAAGAATTTTGATCCGAATGAAAAAAAACTCTCTATCCGGATGTTAATTCATATATATCTACGTTTTCTAATGACGAATCGTTAAAAGATTTTAGTTTGAACACGAAAAGGAAACGGAGAAACGACGACTAAAATTCTTTCTCGAATTATATCGAAATGTACGCCGAATCGTTTTTCCTAAAATGAAACGCCTTTGCGGTTTGTTTTCGGCTTCCTATTTTCGAATACGAATTTCGAATCTAAAACAAATTAATCACTTGGCTACAGGACGGTTTTCTTCTTTTTGGAATTAAACCTTTTTATCTTTCGGTTTATTTCGGACGAGTTGTCGAAAAAGATTTTCTAAATACAAGGACAAGGTTTTGAACATAGAGTTCTATAAGGTTCAGTACTCCGAAATTCAGAAACTACTGAACGATATCGAAAAAAGATTACTCGGAGAAATTTCCGAAGACGTGGACGAACTTCTCCACGAGCTTGCATGTTTTTCGGCGAGATTGAGACTTCATCTGAACCTAGAGGAGACTTTGATCTATTCCAAGATCAAAAGTTTGCAAACGGAAAAGACTTCCTTCCTTGCCGAAGATTTTAAAGGTCGTACGATCGATCTTAAAAACTCCTTTAAAAAATATCATTGCAACTGGTTGCTTCCTTCCTCCATTTTAAAAAACGAAAGCCGGTTCCGGGAAGAAACGGAAAAACTGATTTTCAATTTAAGGGATCGGATCCGAAAGGAAGAAAACGAAATTTATATCCTCTTTTAAAGACGCCTAACGTTTCTCCATTCGGGAAATACAATCCCTTAAAAGATTTTGTATAGTATTGTATTCCTTGTTTACCGGATATCCGTGTCCCGGCAAAATCCATTCGAAAGAATAATCGTTCAGCTTTTTCATGGAGTTGATTTGCTCCGGCCACGAATACCAACAGACGTTCCTAAACGCGATGAGACGATCTTTTTGCGGATCGTAGGCGAGATGATCTCCCGTAAAAAGAAATCGATCTTCCAACAACAAAACGGTGTGACCTTTTGTATGTCCCGGAGTGGGAATGATTTTGATATCGTTTCCGAGTTTAAATACGTCGTCGGCCTTTAAGACGATTTCGGCGGAAGGAACCGATCCTCGATCGTATTCGTGGATGATTCGATCGCATCCGAATCGTTCCTTAAATTTTTGATGATCGGCGACGTCGTCTCTATGAGTTAAAAAATGATAACGGATTCCTCCCAGAGATTCCATCTTATCCGCAAGAGAAGGAACGAATCGGGGAGAATCCACCAGTACGTTTCCATTCTCTCTAAGAATCAGATACGAAAAGGCGCCGAAGGAATCTTTCGAATGATATCCGCAGTAATATACGTTCGCCTCGATCTTGGATGGAAACGTTTCCTTGGCTTCCTTTAAATCCGTTCTTTCCTCCGTCCCGATGGAAGTGGTCGGACAGGAAAGTAACGCTCGAAGGGCTTCTATCTTTTCCGATTCCGTTTCCGGTTGTTTCCAAACGTAGGAAGCGCCGTTTTTTTCGGAGAACGTGGAAGGAGCGAGGATCCTACACGTTTCACAATCGATGCAGGTCGAATCCACGTAAAAGTTGCCTTCCCGATTTTCCGAACGTTTTTTGAGTCGACTTGCCATGTCCTTTAGACGTCGATTTTGCTACGTACTATCCGTGGGAACTACCGCCTTTTACAGGTCAGAGTTTAGAGTCGGGTCGGATTTAGGGATCGGGATTTTAGAAGTCGGCGCTCGGACCGTCCCTTTCGCAAATCCGGGATTTGTAATCAAATTGGAATAATTCTCTCATCTGATTGTAACGCAAATGAAATATAGATTTCGATGGAATTACAAAAAGCTAAAGCAGAGAAAGGGGAAAGGTTGTAAACCTGCATTTTGAAATGGAAAAGAAAGAGAAACGTAATCAAATCGGTAGAAAGTTACAAATCGGTTTTCAGATTTTTAGTTTAATTATATTCGCGGGAACCGGATTGTTCGCGCAGGAGAAACCCGTTCCGGTAGATTCCAAACCTACTGAAAAACCGAAAAAGGAATTTTATGAGGACAATGACACCGGTTTGATTTATACGAAGCCGGGTCCGAATCGTACCAAGATCGATTCTCTTGATAAGGAAAGTTTTCCGGAACGTAAGGAGATGCAACTTCCGAATCACTTCCGACATAGACCCGAGAATTTGAACGAAGAGAAACTCGTGATCGCGGCCAGAACCCAGTTCCGCGGAGTCAGCGGGGATCGTAATTCCGTTTTTTCGGGCAACGAAGACTTTCATACCGCCGATGCAAACTTTCGAAGACTTCGTCTCGGTTTCTTTTATCAAGGAGCGAAGTGGTGGGGGTTTGCGACTCAACTTCGTTTGGAAAACGCAATCAATAGCCAGTTTTTAAGAGTCACAAAAAATAAAACGACGGGAGACGTTCAGGACGTTACTCTCAACGATTCGAGAGGTTTGATTCACGAAGCGGTGGTTTGGATGAACATTCCCTTTCTTCATTCTCGTTTTACGGTAGGTCAAATCAACGTTCCGTTTAACAGAGAGTATATTCAAAGTTCTGCAAATTTCATTTCTCTGGAAAGATCGATCATTACGAACATGCTTCCTCAGTTCGATACGGGGGCAATGATCGCGGTCCATCCTCTCAGTGCGATCGATAAAAAATACACAAGATATTTATCCCTTCACGGTTTTATCGGGAACGGTCACGGCGGCGGCGGCGATTACGGTTACGGTAGAAGACAAGACAATACCGCGGCGCGTCAAAATCTTCCGCAGTTGCTCGCTCCGATGTATTACGGAAGAATTCAGTACAACGTTTTCGGCGGTTTGAATAAGAAGGACAATGACATCGGATGGGTGGAAGGCGACGAAATATTCCAGAACGACGCCAAATTGTCGTTAGGCGGTGCGGTCGCTCAGACGACTCAACTCAAAACGTCTCAGCCGGTTCCGGTCGAGTTTCTTCTCAAGGATCAAACTCCTACGAGACTTGCAATTCAACAGACCACTCCTACGGGAGGAATCGATCCGACCGGGTTGAAATCGGATTATCTCGCGGATAGAACGATCACAACTCCGGGTCGTCCTAACTTCGGCGTTGTCGGTCATACTTACGATATGACTTTTACTTGGAAGGGTTTTTACTTAAACGGGGCTTGGAGTAAGTTTTCGGGTTCCGGAGCCAACCAAGTGATGGGTTATCACGGAACGATCGGTTATAACATTCATCTTGACGGTTCGAAGTATATCATGCCCGTTCTCAAGGCCGAATTTATGAAAGGAGATTGGAATCAGAATCAAACGTTCGATCCCGGTGAAGCGTATTACATTTACTGGGCCGGAGTAAACTTCTTAGGCGATTATCATCTTTATAAGGTTCAACTTTTTTATCAGATCATTCATACGAATACCGGAAAGAATTACTTTTGGAATACGACCGACAATCGGGACGCGAGAACGGTTTATCTTCAGTTCCAAGCGAATTTTTGGACGGGAACTTCTTCTCCGGAAAATATTTCCGGCGGAGCGATCTACAGACAGGATTATTGATCTTAAGAAAAGATTGGGCGAATCCGACGTTTGGCAAAACGTCGCGTTGAACTCCCTAAACGCCTCTCCACGGATCGGCGTCTAGGGATTGTTTTGTTTTAGTTTTCCACTCAATCACTTTCGTACTTTCTAATATGGAACTCGCGTCACTTTAACGTTTTCAGTCAAAGTTTTATTTCTTCTTGGCTTTTTTTCCGTTGAATTTCATCGTCAGATCGTTGAACACCGATAAGGTGACCGGAACATACAAAAGACTTCCTAACGTTCCGAAACCCAATCCCCAACCTAAGGCGAGGGTCATCGGGATTAGAACCGGATCGGAACCTCCGAGACTGTACGCGGTCGGTAACAAACCGGCGACCGTTGTTAGGGTCGTCAAAAGAATCGGCCTGAATCTTCTTTGGCTCGCTTCGATCAGGATCTCGTCCATACTTGCCTTGGAATCCTTTCGAATGGAATCGATACAATCCACAAGAACGATCGATGCGTTTACGAGAACTCCAGCGAGTCCTATGATTCCTATCATCGCCAAAAAGCTGATGGATTTTCCCGATAGAGGAAAACCGATTACGATTCCTATGATTCCCAAAGGAATCGTGCTGAGGATCAACACGGGTTTCCAAAAACTTCCAATCGTAAGCGCGAGAATTCCGAAAATACCGAAGATCGCTATGAGACCGGCTTTTGCGAGGGAAGCCATCGATCTTTGTGTGTCTTTTTCTTCTCCTCCGAAGGTAAGCGATATTCCGGGATATTGTCTTTCGATCAAAGGTTTGAATTCGGTCGCGACTTTTTGATTGGCTTCGTGCGCCGTGATTTCGTCCAACTTTACGTCTCCGTTTACGGTGATCGCGCGCTCAAAGTCCTTGTGCGCGAGCAGTTCCGGAGATTCGATCAAATTCATCTTGGAAATATTTGCAAGATTCGTAATATTCCCGGCCTTGTTTCTAAGAGGAACGGTTTTGATTTCGTTCGGGTTTTTGCGAAAGTCCTTGTCGTAGAGGACTCTTAAATATATTTTCGTTCTTCCCTTACGAACGGTTCCCGCTCTTTCTCCGTCGTAAGCCGCTCTCAAACCGTTTGCGGCGGATAACGTGGACACTCCCGTAAAACTTTCCAGTCCTTCGTCGAGCTGAATATACATCTGTTTACGGCCGTAACGATAGTCGTCTCGAACGGAAAAAACTCCGGGAATGGATTTTAAAAAGGTCTGAAGTTCGTTGGAAATCTTCTTTAGAGTTTCGTAATCTTTTCCCTGGATGGATATCGTGATCGGCGCGCCGATCGGCGGAGCGTTTCCGAATTCCTCCAAAAAGATTTCGTTTATCCCCGGCGTTTTTCTCAGATCCGCTTCGATGGAACGAAGAATTTCGGACGCTTTTCTTTCTCGTTTCACTTCCGGAGTGAGATAGATTAGAATCACCGCGAGATTCTCGCCGAAACGAGATAACGGATCGTCCGGATCGGTTTGTTGTACTCCGATCTTAGTCGAATAACTGACCAATTCTTCCTTGGGAATTTTTTGAACGATACGTTCCATGTATTTCATCTTTTCCTTGGTTTGGAAAATTCTGGAAGTGGGGGAGAACTCCGCCTTGATCATGATGATCTCTATGTCCTCTTTCGGAAAAAGAATAAAATCCATTTGAGATATGGCTCCGCAGGATCCGAATACCAACAGCAGTATGATCGCGAACGAAGACTTCTTGTGTTGAATGTTAAACGAAACGAATTTTGAAAAATTCGTTTCGATGGAGTGAAAGATCGAATCCATCTTGAGTCGGAATCTACCTTTGATTTTCATTTGATCGGGAGTTTTTGCGAACGCCGCGATCCTTGCGGGTAAGAATAAGAAGGACTCTATCAAACTTGCCGTAAGAGCGACGATTACGACCAAAGGAATTTCCCAGATGAATTTTCCCATGATTCCCGTCATAAACAACATCGGTAAGAAAGCGGTTACCGTCGTGAGATAAGATCCGAAAATCGGAACGATCATCTCCACGGTTCCGCGTAACGATGCCGTAAACGAGTCGTTCTTTTCGGCGAGATACGTATAAATATTTTCCGAGATTACGATCGAGTTATCCACGAGCATTCCCAACGATATGATCAAACCCATCATAGATATCATGTTAAACGATACGTCGAAAAACGGAAGGACCGAAAACGTCATCAACATGGAAAAAGGTAAAGAAAGAGAAGTAAGAGTGGCCGTTCTAAAATCCAAAAACAAAAACAGAATTCCGAAAACGATCGCAAATCCGATCAAGGCGTTGAAAGAAACTACGTTGAGTCGGTTTTTGGTTCTTTTGGCTTCGTCGTTTAAGATAAAGGTTTTCATTCCGGACGGATAAGTTTTGGACAGTTCGTTCAATCTGGAATGAACGTTATCCGCAACCTCGATCGCATCCGCCCTTTCCTTTTTGATTACCGAAAGGATCAATCCTTGTTTTCCGTTTGCGATCGCAAGAAATCTGGGATATTCAAATGTGTCTTCCACTCTCGCGATATCTCCGAGTTTTACGGCGGAGAAAATTTCGTTGGTTCGTGTCGGGATTTTAGCGATTTCGGACGGTTCTTTGAATTCTCCGTCGATTCTTAGATCGAACGCGGTTTCGGAGTCCACGGAACCCGCGGGAAGGTTGATATTTCTGTTGCGGATCGTATGGATGATGTCGTTTAGGTCCAGGGAGTATTGTTTTAGTTTATTAGCATTTACTAAAATATGCCATTCTCTATCCCTTTTCCCGAATACGTCCACTCTTGCGACGCCTTGTATTTTTTCAAGCTCGCGTTCTATGAACTCGGCGGTTGTATGGAGTTCTATTTCGTCTTTTCCTCCGAAGACGGAAAATTCGAGAATCGGAAACGATCCCGATTTTCGTTCGGTCATCTTCGGTTTTTCCGTAACTTGAACCGGGAACTCGGATATGGCATTGTCCACGGCTCTTCGGATTTCGTTTAAAACTTTTTCCGGATCTTTTTCTTCCAAACTGACTCGGACGTCTATATCCGAAACCGAGTTTCGTGAAAAGGAACGAATCTCGTCGATCCCGTCGATTTCTTTGAGTTTTTCTTCGAGGGGATAGGTGACCCGAAGTTCCACGTCGGCGGGAGAGGCGCCCGGAAATTTTGTGGAGATGACCATTTGTTTCAGATCCACGTTGGGGAAGGCGTCTCTCCGCAGTCCTAAGAGTGAAACAAGTCCCGATAAGAGGATGAAGATCATTCCCAAATATAGGAAAAGGCGGTTTCGAATAAAGGATTCTATAAGTGATTTCATTGTATTTCCGACGGATAGTCAGTTTTTAAAAAGTGAACTTATCGTCAAACTTGAAGTGCGGGAACTCCCCGCAAAACTTCCGATTTTTACATAGGGAACAGTCTCAAAATTCCGCCCTTATTTCATTTGACACCGCGAAAGGGAAGAATCTGATCTCAAGAGTGGAAAGAAACCGCCTAGCATTAGCAATCACATTCGTATTAACCACTTTGTCCGTATTGATCGGACTTGTGAACATCTCTTTAGCGACTACAACCTCGAAATATTCTCGGGCCACGGGGGGGAACCTTTTTCACGACGGCCCCGGTCGGCGCGGCTTTGATCAAGATCGAAGGAGAAATTCATTCGGGACATTCGACCTTTGAATCGACAGGCTCCGAAAGTATTTTGCAAAAGCTGAGAGATATAGAACAAAATCCGAATATTAAAGGAATCTTAATCGAAATCAATTCCCCCGGCGGTACGGTCGGGGCTTCTCAGGAAGTTTATAACGAATTGATGCGACTCCGAAAAACGAGAAAGATCGTAGTGTCGATGAAGGATATGGCCGCGTCGGGAGGTTATTATATCGCTTCGGCGGCGGATAAAATTTTCGCGTTATCCGGAACGATCACGGGATCGATAGGGGTGATTGCGATGGCTCCGAATATCAAAGGACTTTTGGATCGTTACGGTGTGAAGATGAGGACGTACAAGGAAGGAAAGTATAAGGATTCCTTATCTTTATTTCGAGACTCCACTCCCGAAGAAGACGAGATGATTCAGAAGATGCTCTCCGATACTTATAACGAATTCATTCAGGACGTCGCAAAAGGAAGAAACCAAACCGTGAAGTCGGTTCAGAATCTTGCGGAAGGAAGAATTTATTCCGGACAAGACGCGTTTAGAAATAAACTCGTGGACGAAATCGGCGGAAGAAAGGAAGCCTTGGAGGAATTATCCAGGCTCTGTCAGTACGACGGAGAAATTCCTCTTTACGAGGAGGACGAATCCCCTTTCGACAGATTGTTTATGATGTTGGGTTCCAAGATGGATTCTTTTTCGAGTGAAAGAATTTTTTTCAAAGAATTTAAGAACTCTCCCGTGCTCGTAATTCTTCCACAGGCAATCAGGTAGGAATTTCATTGAAAGATTTATTCAATTCCATTCTCGAGTTATTGGAAGCCGCTCTTTACGAGCCGATTCGATTGGAAACGGCGCTTGCAAATCTTTCCGAGAAAAATCTGAATTTGTATTCTTGGATCGTTTTAATTCCGAGCGCTCTGAGTATCTCCGTCGGAGCTACGTATCTTTCTCCTCCATATACGGTAGGTTCCATGGGAATGATCGGACTCGCGTTTCTTGCGAATTTGTCTATGATTTCGATTCTTCCCACGATCTTAGGAGCGGTGATCGATTTTTACGCGCAAAAGAAACAAAGAACGGGTAACGTTCATTATTCCTACAATCTATGTCGTTTCGGTATGGCGATTTTTGTTTTTTTTACTCCTCTTTCCATTTTGTTTCGCGAGATCGGTTTGACCGGAGGAATCGGTTATTTTTTGATTCTTCTTTTTTTGATCGGCTACTACATCGCGATTGTTTCCAAAGGGATTCAGTTCATTTATGATTTAAAAACTTCGGACGCGGTTCGTTTTTCCGTAACGGCCGCTTTGATCTCCGGCTCGTTTCCTTTCGTATTCTATTTTTATATTTCCGGTTCCATCCTTCATCTGGTTTTATGAATATTCTAATTACAAACGACGACGGGATCGCTTCTTTCGGCATCAAAGCCCTGGAAGAGATCCTTCAGAAAGAACACAACACATTCTTAATCGCTCCTTTGCGCGAAAGATCCGCGACCTCCATGGCTTTATCGATTTACGATTCTATGAGAGTAGAAAGAATCAACGACAATCATTATATCGTCGACGGTTATCCTGCGGATTGCGTGAACATCGGCTTACATGGGGAAATTTTTCCGAAGATCGATTTCGTTTTATCCGGTATCAATCGCGGTGTGAATATGGGTCACGACGTTCATTACTCGGGAACGGTCGGCGCCGCGAGGCACGGAGCGATTCACAGCCGACTTTCTTTGGCCGTAAGTTCCGGTAACGTTACTAAAGATTATGATTATATTCGAGAAGCTGAATTTGTTCGAAGTTTTATTAATGAATATTCTTCCCTTTTAAAAGTAGGGGTTGTTTACAACATGAATATTCCGTCCGATTTCGTTTCTTCTTTGGAAAATTTAAAAATTACAAAACTCGGCAAACGTACTTACGAGGACACTTACTCTAAAAAAAATATCATAGGAGGAATCGCGGATTTTTATCTCGGCGGCTCGGAATTAGGCCATTGGAAGGAAGAAGGAACGGATTTTACCGCTTTTTTTTCCGGTAATATTTCCCTAACTCCTTTGTCTCTCGATCAAACCGATTCCTCGCTTTTATACGAACTTTCGGCCTCTTTGAGTAAGAGTTCGTCTTAAATATTTGAAGTAATATGCAAATGTGCGGGGAGTTCCCGCATTTCTGAGGTTTTGGGACAGACTCAAACTGATTTACAGGCGCTCGAGGCGTTCTTTAGCGCAATCTTTCTTCGTCTTTGACAAATTTATCGGTAATTTATTTTATAGGTAACGTGAGTTCGGTATAACCAATGCGAAAGCGATTATATGTTGCGATTGATAGAGAGCGTTTCACTGAGTTCGGAGAGCGATCCATTGAAATAGGCGCCTCATTCTCTACGGATCATTCGGCGGGGAGTTGTTGCACTTTAGTTTCTTATTCGCCCAAACTTTCAATCGCCGAACTCACGTTAGGTGGGTTTTGGGGTAATTTCAATGTCCGAGAAGGATAAAAATAAGAAATCCTATTCCTCTAAGAAGAGGATTCTCCAGGAAATCAATAAGGAAAATTTTCTTTTCGCTCTTACCCTGATCGATCGTGAAATTTCTTCGGGTAACGAAGATCCCGAACTATATTACAATTTTGCAATTTGTTGTGCGAGAACCGATAACTATAAAAAGTGCGTTTCTATTCTGGAAAATCTTCTTGAAAAATTTCCGCGATTCGGAGAACGGGAAAATTCCATTCTTATGATTGTATACTCCTTAATTCAAAATAAAGAATATTCTAAAGCCTTGGTAAAATGTGAAGAGCGTCTCAAAATTCAAGTGGACGATCTGAAAATTCTTTCCATGAAGGCGTTTGCTCTGGAAAAGTCGGGTCGTATTGAAGAAGCGATCGATATTCATAAAAGAATTCTTAGATTGCGTCCCGATCATAAGAACAGCTTGAATTCTCTCGGTTATTTGCTTCTCAATCAAAGGGTTCCAAGTCCGGACGAATGGAAGCTGGCTGCGGATTGTTTAAAATCCGTTCTCAAAGACGATCCTGAAAATCCCGCTTACTTGGATTCGTTCGGCGTCCTTCTTTACAAGAGTGGCAAGAAAGAGGAAGCGATTTTAGCTTTCAGAAAAGCTCTCTCGAAAGTTCCTACTCATCCTGAGATATTAGAGCATATTGAAAAAGTTATAGACTCTACTTGACAGTGTAGCTGTTTTTAAAAGCATGGAGTCGGAAACGGGATGTAGCGCAGGGGTAGCGCATCTGCCTTGGGAGCAGAGGGTCGTAGGTTCAAATCCTATCATCCCGATTTTCAATCCTCCAAAGACTCGGTAGCTCAGTTGGATAGAGCAACTGCCTTCTAAGCAGTGGGTCGGGGGTTCGAATCCCTCTCGGGTCACCAAAGGACAAACAGAGATGGAGAACGTAGCTCAGTTGGTAGAGCTCCAGTTTGTGGTACTGGCTGTCGCGGGTTCGATCCCCGTCGTTCTCCCCAGTTTTTGCGGGAACTCCCCGGGCTTTTTTTGTGAAACCGTGGGTTCACTCTTCGCTCAGCCATATATCTTCCAAACAAAGTCCTTTTTTTACATTGGGATGGCTCTGATTTTCTGTAATCCAGGCCCCATTGACCGTCCAGATGAACATTTTCTGCGGGAACTCCAAACTTTTTTCCGGTTGATAGTAGGAGTTTAAGGGAATTTTAAAATGTTTTGATTCTGAAAAACTCAAAATTCTTTCACCTAAAATTCTATCTTTAGGCAACCTAAGTTCTTTATCCATATCAATCGATTCTCTCAGGATTAAACCCAGCTTTAATTTTTCTAGAGTTTGTTTGCAACCTACAACATGAAGAGTTTTCCATTCTGAAATTTTAGGGGCCTTCTTTTTGAAATGATGCGTTTGCCTCAATTCTAATAAAAAATCCTCTTTACCATTTGAATTACGAAGTTTAGTCCATGTTGTATTCGGATTTCGATCCAATAGATGGCTGATCCTGGAATTGTGATTTGAAAGGTAAGAATTCGTAAAATCAAAGGATAAAAATGGAGGTTGGATCGTAAATGCATCGATTTTGTTCTTCGTAGTATTGAAAAGATACAGATTTCCGATTATGATTGCGGCTGGGAAAATCCAAGCTAAAATCTTTGAGAGTTGTCTTTGGGGAATCATAAAAGCAAAAATGTGGGAACTCCCACCTTTGGGCAATCAGGATTGCTGTCTCCGAAAAAAGAAGTAAAAGGTAATCAGTGATGAATATAGGAATTGCCGGTGGAACCGGATTGATAGGAAGAACTCTTGCGCTTCGTTTGCTTGAAATGGGTTTTTCGGTAAGAATTTTGAGTCGCTCTTCCAACATTCCCGTACTTCTTCAAGGTAAGAAAAATTTGGAGATTGTCAGAGGAGATTTTCCAAAATCTGAGCATTTAGAAGGGTTAGATGGCATTGTGAATTTTGCGGGATCACCCATCGCTGGAGTTAGATGGACTCAGAAAGTAAAAGAAGAGATTCGTTCTTCCAGGGTAAGTTATACCAAAAATTTGGTTTCTTCTATTTCTAAAATTGCGGGAACTCCCCCAAAAGTTTGGATTCAAGGATCCGCTATTGGGTATTACGGTTCTTTTGAAAATGATACGGCAAATTTCACGGAAGATTCTTCTCCTGGTCACGATTATCTCGCATCTTTATGTGTTGATTGGGAAACTGCCGCCGAGCCGGTTGCAAAATTTGGTATAAGATTGATTCAAGCCAGGACTGGGATTGTTTTAAGCCTTTTTGGGGGAGCGTTAAAAAGTATGCTTCCTTCTTTTCGGTTCGGTTTTGGCGGTCCGATCGGTTCTGGAAAGCAAATTTTAAGTTGGATTCATATCGATGATTTGATTGGTTCTATTGTTCAATTACTTGAAAATCATAAACTTTCCGGTCCGTTTAATCTTGTTGCGCCGAATCCGTTAAACAATGAAATATTTTCAAAAACTCTTGCTCAAACATTAAAACGTCCAGCCTTCTTTAGAGTTCCTGCAACATTGCTAAAGTCCCTATTCGGAGACGGTGCAAATGTAATCGTAAAGGGTCAGAGAGTCATACCGGAGAAATTGCAAAAGTCAGGATTCTCTTTTTTATACCCAAGGCTTGATGAAGCGCTGCGGGATCTCCTAAAATCAAGTTCGTAATTTAACGTGAGTTCGATATAAGAAAATCTGGGCGAATCCAGCCCTTGTACGCAAGGGCTGGACCGCGCTTTTCGCTCCAATTCCTTCGGAATTTCCGCTTCAATCCCTTTCGCATTTGTTATACCGAACTCACGTTAATTTATAGAATTTGAATGTCGTTGTTTGCGTTTTTTTACAAAATTTACAAAAAAACATTAAATTTTACCCTTACATCGTTCCACGTCGAACGATTGAAGAACCGATGAAGGTGTGGTAAACAATAAACTTAAAAACGAAACATTATCATCGCAAAGGACGCGTAAAATTACCTGTTCCTTTTTGGTTCCTAAGAACTTTTATAAAAGACTTGGGTTGAAAAATCAGAAACAAATCGGAAAAAATTTAGAATTCCTTTTAAAGAAATATAGAACAAAAATACTAAAGAGTCGACGGTTTCATAATAAAACATCGACTTCTTTATATCAAAGGAAAAGAGGCGATTTGATAAAACTGAACGTAAGAATCAACGATTTCAATTGGGAAGAATTGACCCTGCTTTCTCGTTCCCATGGGGTATCAAACTGTTATTTATATACTCTTTTGTTGAATTGGGAATATTTTATCAATGCTAAAAACCCATTTTTAAATGAATTAAATAAATTCAAGAATCCGAAAATTACATTAGTTTGGTGTCTGGATTTGAATTTTGGTTTTTCTCAAAGGTTGGTTCATATCTTAAAACGATTTCCCGAAAAAATAGAATAATATATTTTTAGAATATAAGAAAAGTTATAAGTAACAAAACAGGCGTGAATTCAATAACTCCGTCGTTCTAATTTGTTCATTCTACTGCGGTCGACTTCGCGCTTGTTACAGCAAACACGCGTTAATATAATTTATAATGAACGTGAGCTCGACGGTTGGAATCTTGGGCGAATAAGAAACTCAGGTGCGTTCGCAACATAATGCTCGAATTCCTTCGGAATTAAAACTCAATATTTCTCCCTGGTGCTGCGACCCTTAGGGAGCAGTGCCACTTTAGTTACCCAAGTCGTTCGAGTAACTCAACGCAGAGCTTTCCTAAACTCAATCTCACTCCCTGTGGATCGTGAGATCGGTCGAAATATATAATCGCTTTCGCATTGGTTACGCCGAACTCACGTTATTTAATAGCCGATATCTAATATACTTTTAAGGTTTAAGGACGAATTCTAAATCCAAAATAACAATTCATTTGGTAAAATCTCCACTCAAATTTCAATGGGATGATCCTACCTAAGTTTATAATGTATTTTATCGGGGAGTTCCCGCAAAACTTCGATCAAAGAAAGAATTCTTCTCGAATAACGGGATGATTTTTGAGGATGCCCAATGCCCTTTGTATCAATTTTTTGCCAATCTCCGTATGATTCCATACGTTCAGACCCGACGGGTGCGGCAACGGGATCCAATCGAACCGGATTCCGTAGAGTTCCCGCGAAAAACATCTGCCGATCACGTCCTCGAGTTTGTACTTCCCGCAATCAAACAACTGATCGATCGCGAGTTTGCCGATCGGAATCAAAAGATCCGGCTTATGAAAACGAACTTCGAATTCGAGAAACTCGGAACAATTTTTTACTTCTTCCGCATCCGGTTTACGATCTCCGCTTTTCGCTTTACCGGGAAAACATCTACAGACAGCGGACATGTTCACCTTACTACGAAAGATTTCCTCCTCGATACCGATCTTATGGAACCAGCCGAAAAGGGTTTTACCCGCCGTGTAGGCAAAGGGTTTGCCGAATCTTTCTTCGTGGACGCCGGGGGCCTGACCTAAACTGATGATCCTTGAGGACGGAACGCAGCCGTGAACCGGTTTGCCTACCATTTTCGGGCATTTCCTGCAGCTCAAAAGACGATCAATATGATTTGAATATTCTAATTTTCTACTTTTCATTCGACGCAAAATTGAATTGAACGAGTTATGGGTCTTGTAAGTTACTCATAACTATATAATAAAATACCTGATATTTTGAATTAAAACGGTATTTTGCGATAAAAATTAACGGTACTCAATTCTATAGAGATCAGTAAAACGGCCATCGTCGTCGATCAAGGATTTTAAAATTCTTTAACTCCGTCGGAGATTCGAAACGAATATAATTCCGGTTCGTTTTCAAATTGTTTAAAGTAGCGAATTTTTATTTTATCAAACAAGGTATTCTTTCTGCCTACTTTGTCCAGTACCAAGACACAACCTCCAAAACCTCCCCCGATCATTCTGGCGCCCAGAGTTCCTTCTCGTCTGAGTTCTTCGACTATAAAATCCGTTTCTACGCAGGAAACTTCGTAATCTTTGGAAAGGGAAAGATGGCATTCGAAAAGGATTTCGCCCACCGCTTTAGCATTACCGCTTTTTAAATTCTCGATCACTTTGGAAGTTCTAAGTCTTTCTCCGATAATGTGCCTTGCTCTTTTTTGTTCGATTTCGCTAAGGCCAAACACAATGTTTTCCAAATCCGCTAATTCTGCTTGGTAAAGGGTTGGGAGGGAGGATTTGCGATTTTTGATTTTCTGAAACGCGGATTCCACCTCTTTTCTGCGAAGATTGTAAGCGCTGTCCTTAAGAGAATGTTTTACCTTGGAATCGATCAGATAAAATTCGTGACCATCCAAAACCATCTCGTGAAAATCATACCGCAGGTTTTCCGTATCAAGGGCGATACAAAATCCTTCCTTTGCCGTAGCGATAACGAACTGATCCATAATTCCGCAATGGACGCCGACGAAGTGATTTTCGGCGTTTTGACTTAACAACGCAATCTCTTCTCTGGAAAGTTTCCAATCGTGAATTTCAGAAAGAGCAAACGCGACCGCGACTTCGAATGCGGCGGAAGAAGAAAGTCCCGCGCCTTGTGGAATGTTTCCCCAGACGACTAAGTCGAAAAAATCCGAAATAAAACCGAGTTTTCTAAATTCTTCGATCACTCCGTAGACATAGTTTACCCAAGGATGATCGGAATCATAGGCGATCGATTCCGTTTCGATTTTTTCAACGGAAGAAACGGAATAAATTCCGAATTTTCGTTCCTTATTTTTACGAATTGCGATTCGGATCGAAAAGTCGATCGCAGCGGGAAGAACGATTCCACCCGCGTAGTCAACGTGTTCTCCGATGATGTTGATCCGGCCCGGAGCGGAAAAAAAGCGAATGGTTTCCTCGTTTGCAGGGAACACGGTTTTTAGGATTTTTGATAATTCATCTTGATTCATTGGATGATTGTTAGGAAAATCCCGGAAATCCTGTCGAAAGCATCGATTCTCGTCAATCCTTCTCCATATTTTAGGAATCATACTTCAGGGTCCGTCGATAAGTAGGATTGGCGGGTGTAAAGTCCTGAACCCTCGTCATTCAAAATGCGGGAACTCCTATTTTTAAAAGACGGGCGCCTCCTTTCGATCTGCGATCGAAAGGACCGAGCTCTTTCGCGACTCCGCCTAACGGCTTCGGTCCCGTGTTACAACGGCAGACAACAATACGCTGAATTTGGGACCGCGTTCCGCGTCGCTTCGATCTCTGGCGCAAAGATCAACCGTAAGGAGCAACTCAGCGCTGAAAATAACAAGCTCCGAGTCACGTCGAGCGCTGAGTCAAAACTGAGCCAGCGTCGGATTTTTCTTGCCCGTCGATTTCGTTTTTTCAAACTGTTCAAGCGTTCTCTTTTGGGGAGAATTGGGAACTACTTTCGCGAAAGAAATGTGAAAAGGGAATTTCGTAATAAATAATGATTCGATTAGAAACCAGATTCGCCAGTTCCTTCGTACATTCCCGAAAATTCGAAACCTTTTTGACGGAGGCGGAAGCCGCACGACGTACACTTCATTCTTTCCAAGGAAAAGGAAACGAATATTTGGGATGGTTGAATCTACCCAAAGAAATGGAAGAATCGGAAATCGAAAGAATTATCCAAGTCGCCCAACGATTGCGAGCCTCTTCCGAAGTAATCGTCGTGATCGGAATCGGAGGATCCTATCTCGGATCCCGCGCCGTATTGGAGGCGACCTTACCGTTTTTCAGAAAATCCTCCAAAGGAAATCCGGAAGTCGTTTTTGCGGGACATCACCTCGAATCCAGATATTTGTCCGAACTGATGGAATATCTCGAAGATCGGGATTTTTCGGTGAACGTCATTTCAAAGTCGGGAACAACCACCGAGCCCGCGATCGCGTTTCGTCTATTTTGGGAACTTCTTCGTAAAAAATACGGGACCTCCGCGGCTTCCAGGGTTGTCGCGACTACCGATGTTTCGAAAGGGGCGTTGAAAACGTTTGCCGATGCGGAAGGATTCGATACGTTTACAATTCCGGATAACGTGGGTGGAAGGTATTCCGTTTTGACTCCCGTAGGATTGTTTCCGTTGGCGGCGGCCGGGGTTTCGATTCGAAAATTCATATTAGGATTTCAAAATATTTTAAACGATCTACACGCCGAAGCCGATCCGGAGCGGAACCCCGCCGTATATTATTCCGCGTTTAGAAACTATTTCCTATCCGAGGGACGATGTGTGGAAGTATTAGCGAACTTTAATCCTTCACTCCGATATATATCCGAGTGGTGGAAACAACTGTTCGGGGAAAGCGAAGGAAAGGAGAATAAGGGAATTTTTCCCGCCTCAATGGATTTTACGACCGATCTTCATTCTCTCGGACAATACGTTCAGGAAGGAAAACGAATCTTATTCGAAACGGTCCTAAGTCCTTCCGAGGTTTGTTCGAATCTGACTTTGAAGCCGACACCGGATAATTTGGACTCTCTCAATTTTCTATCCGGAAATACGCTCGGATACGTGAACGAACAAGCCAGACTTGGAACGTTACTCGCACACGCCGACGGAGGAGTTCCTTGTTTGGAACTCATCTTTCCGGATATATCTCCCGAATCCCTGGGAGAATTGATGTATTTTTTTGAATATTCCTGTGCGATTTCCGGTTACACTTTAGGTGTAAATCCTTTTGATCAACCCGGAGTGGAAGCGTATAAAAAGAATATGTTTGCCCTATTGAATAAGGCCGGTTTTGAAAAAGAAGGGGAGTCTCTTCGAAAAAGAATTCTGGGTGATTAAACGTTCATTTTGTCTAAGGACAAAATCGAAATTTCATTTTCCTGCTTGACATCTTTTAAAATAAAAAGCCGGATGATGGCGTGAAGGGACACAAAAACAAAATCGGTTTTCAACTAACGTCCGTTATCCTGGCGTTTTTGTTTCTATCCATTTCAGTCGTTCCTTCCGGCAATCTTCCTGGGAAGTTGCATCCCCACAAACAAACAATAGACGGGGTTGGATCCGAATACAAAGAGCCGGTTCAGTTGGAGGAAGAGTTTGAATTCCTACTGAGTTTCCACTCTTTAACCCATAAAAACATACTATTCGTATTCAAAAACAAAGTAACTTCCCTCCAGGATAGGTTCCAATTCCACTTCTGTAACTTCCAAACTCTAAATCTGCTGAATTTACCTCCTCCTACTCTCGTATAACTAGTCTTAGTTTCTAGTCTTTGTCCTTGCGGGGAAATATGTCTTACAAAACGTTTTTAGTGATATTCAATGGCGTCGTTGGGACTTTTAATCCGTGCCTTTGTCGCCGTTGAATATCGGTTATGTTCTTACACTGTTTGCAACTTACGGATCTCCAAATTTTGCCAATCCCGATCTTTGAGAATTGACTCCTAGGTCGGGATTGGCATATTTTTTTCATCGAGTTAAAACATCGATTTCTTAAATTCTAAAGTTTGCATATACCTTTCTTTTTCCAAAACGAGCTAAAAATGGGTTTTCTTTCTCGAAAAACTCGGATAGTTTTTCTTGAGAATTTTTTCTCAAGAAAAAATGGACCAAGAATTTAAAAGATGGACCCGCCTTCTTAGGGCGATCGAAGCCGGAACGCGGATCGAACTCACGGGATATGTACTCAACGATTCTTTTCGACTGAATTTGGAAAAGTTCGTAAAACTCTGTCTCGAAAACTACAACAAAGGCGATCTGGCTCCGGTCGTTTATTCTGTAATTCAGGAAATGCTTTTACACGCCGCTACTTCCAATCTGAGGGAATACTTTTATGAGGAAGAGGGGATCGATTTTTTGGATCAAAACGCGTTCGATTGCAGCGAGGAAGAATTTAGAAAGTTCTTAAATACCTTCGACTTAAACGCCGCAAGAAACGTATTCAAGACAAAAGGTTTGTTTTTGAAAGTGATCATTCGTCACAATCATACGGGGATCGCCGCCGAAGTATTAAATAATTCTAAAGTGATTCCTTTTATGGAAGAACGCCTGAGAAAATATCTCGCGACCGCGATGGAATATAAGGATTTAATGGATTATTATGATTCTTATCCCGAAGACGAGGATGGCAGGGACATAGGGCTTGCGTTTTCGATCCTTATCCTTCGGAAAATCGGATTAAAACCGGAGTTGTTTCGAATCGGCGTCGGAGAAAAAATCCATACTTCCAGACTGGAGGTGCCTTTCGGAGAGGAATACAGAAGTATTCGTAAAAAAAATCGGAACGACGAGGGAGTTCCGAAAGAAAGTCACGAACAGGAAATCGAACTTCCTTGGAAAACGAATCGTTGCAGTTATTGCGGAAGAACCGTGGACGATCGGATTTTTTTTTCCAAAATCCCGGACGATGTACCGATCAAAGGGATTCCGGAACCGGTTCGAGCGGGAAACGGGATCTGTGCTTGGTGTCTTTCCTCTTACCTCTGAGTAGGAAGTCGGCAAAGTTCCAAAAATTCCTTCCAACGGAAACCTAAACGTTCCGAAAAATTTTTTTCCTTTAGAGAAAGATAATATTCTTTTTCTCCCAGGTCGACCGCTTCTCCCGGAAACAATTCTCCGGTTAACCGTTGTTTGGCGGAAAGTTCCTGGAAGATATGAGAAAGATCGAAATAGGTTTCCGGTTGAATTCCCGCCAGAACGCCGCTGTTCAACACCGAAATTCCGACGTAGAACAGGTTTCCCTTCCCGAAGAAAACTTTTTTGTCGATAAGACCCAGTCCGGTATAACCCGCCGATTCCGGTTGAGGCAAAAGATACAAAAGACAATCGTTTTCCGAAAGCGAGTTCCGCATTTGGAAAGAACTTTCCGGAAAATAAAGAAAGTCCGGATTTATGATCCCGATCGTTTCTCCCATCCAACCCGCTTTTTCCAATCCCGTTCTGATTCCACCCGCGGTTCCTAAAATTTCTTTTTTTTCCTCGGAGACGATCAAAGGGAAGAGGGAAAACGTTTCGAGTTCTTTACGGATCTTTTCCCCCAGATAATGCGTGTTCACGACGGCGGCTTCCGCGTTTTGTTTCCAAGCCTGAAACAAGGAATAATAGACGAGAGGAATTCCGTTTAACGGAAGCAAAGGTTTAGGAACGTCTTTGGTGAGTTCCTTCATTCTGGTTCCGAAACCCGCCGCGGGAATAAAAAATTTCAAAACGAAACCTTCGGTCTTTTCATCGTTTGATTCCCTTCATAAAGGAGGAATTGGATAGGAGTTCTTCTTTTAACAGATAAAAGAATACGTAGAGTTGATCCGGAAACAAACCCGCTTGAACGATTTCCAAAAGATTATCGAGTGCGTTTAGAAGGCTTTCCCTATATTTATCCATTTTTTTGTCGGCTACCAAATAAAAATAAGAACCGAGCGCCTTATAAGAACGTTGGAGACACTGGATGTAATGGCATTCCTTGGATCTGGGAAAATTCTGTTCGCTGAGTTTTAGAAAAAGCTGATATAGTCCCTGTCTCATTCCGAACGGAATCGGCCTATAAGCGTCGTAAAGAATACTCGCAAGATCGTAAAAGGGAGTTCCCATTCTCGCGTCCTGAAAATCGATCATACAAATTTGATTTTCAGAATTGATCAAAAGATTCCTTCCGTGAAAATCCCTGTGACAAAAAACCTTTACGGGATATTCGGCCAGAAAGGCGGAACATTCCTCGATGAAAATTTTCACTTCGCTTCTTAGTTGGGTTTTGAGGCGGAGTTCTTTCTGGAGCTTTAAATAATTAGAATATGTGAATGTACTTTCGAAATCGAACTTTTCCAAGTCGAATTCCCTCGAACTTACGGGAGGGATCGGATTTGTCCTTTGTAATTTTACCAGGATTTCGATCGATTTTACGAGCCATTCCCTATATTCCAAATCGTCCGTAATCGAGGTCAGATCCCTTTCCCCGCCGTCGGACATTAGGATCAAAAAATGAATCAGATCTTTTTTGAGAATTTCGGGAACTACGAATTGTTCGTGACTTAGGAAATCCGCGATTTCGACGAAGTCGTGTTGAAAACGAACGTCCTTACAAAGAACAAGAGTTCGGTCCGGATAAACGACACGGAAGTATTTTCGATCCGAGGCTTCCACGGTGATGGGGGAGATTTTCTGAGGAAGTTTTCCGGAAAACTCCAGAAATTTCAATTCCTGATCCGTTAACGAGACGGAAGAGTTCACGTCGTTCATACCTTGTCCGGAAAAACCAAACGGAATTCCGTCCCTGAATTAAGTTCCGATTCGATTTCGATTTTGATTCCGCGTTGGTCCGCGATTTCCTTGGCGACGAACATTCCGAGTCCCGTTCCTTTTCCGATTCCCTTTGTCGTAAAATAAGGCTGATAAATTTTTCGAATCACTTCTTCGTTCATTCCGATTCCGTTGTCCAAAATGGAAACGACCGGATGATGGTTTCTAGTATATACGGAAATTTGAATGTTTCCTTGATTGCCGGTTGCGTCGGCGGAATTTAAAATGATGTTGGAAAGTAAAAGGGCGAGTTGGTCCTGGTCCGATTCCACCAATACGGGAGTCGGCTCCGGTTTAAAATGGATCCGGCAATTTTTGAGTCTGGAGGTTTTTTGAAAAACGTCGATCACACTTTCCACACATTCGTTTAGATTGATCGATTCCGAGGACTTCCTCAAACTTTCGCCGGGTTTTCCCAATTGTAAAAGATTGTTTGTGAGAGTTTTTAACTTAATCAATTGGCTCCAGGTGATCTGAATCGTCTTTTGGCGGATTTGTTCCGTTGCGTCCGGAAGTTTTGCGATTTCGATATGACCCTGAATCGCGGTCAAAGAATTGTTGATCTCGTGTCCGATACTCGAAGCGAGAATGGAAAGAAACGCTCGCCTTTCCGCGTCTATGAGTTTTTCCGAAATTAAAAGTTTGTTCGTGATGTCCCTTGCGATTCCGGTGTAATACGTCTGGCCTTCGATGTCGTAATAACAAACGGAGATTTCGTAGGTTCTTATATCCCCGTTTTTACTTTTCAGATCCGCGCGATTCATTCTCGCAATTTGTCTTTTGTTTTTTCTTTTTAAAAGCCGAACCACCCTTTCCATGTAAAACGTTTCTTTTCCGGGAGGACTCAGAACGTTGAAATATTTTCCGACGATTTCCTCTTCGGTATATCCGAACGCGTCCAAAGCGGCCCGGTTTAAACCGGAAAATTTGAGATCCCGATCCAGAGTGATCACACAATCGCTCGTTGCATTTAGTATATTATAATTTTGTAAATAAAGATCTTTGGCTCTTTGCGCCAATTTGGTGTTTTCCGTTTCCGATTTGATCAGGTTTTCCGCGTGTTTGTCGCGTGTTTCCTTTTCTATTTTAGCCTTTTCTAAAACTTCCAGAATACTTCTGCGGCGTATCGGTTTGGAGATATAATCGAACACGCGATTACGAACCGCTTCTTCGGCGGTGGTCAGGTCCGGGTTTCCGGTCATTAGGATGACGGGAATGTTCTCGTTGATTTTACGGATTTCTTTCGTGACTTCGATGCCGTTTTTACCGTTCATAACGATATCCGAAATGACTACGTCTATCTTTTGGTTTCGGATGATTTCAAGAGCGGAATCGGAATCCTTGGCGGATAACACGCGATATCCTTCTCTGGAAATGACTCTTTCCAGAACCGTACGAATTTCGGATTCGTCGTCGATAACGAGTACTGAAGTAGACTTTGATTCCATAAACTTACGCCAAACATTATTTTACCACAAAAATCGTCCTAGATAGGAAGGCGAATCAAAACCCTAGTTCCGTTTCCGGGTGAAGATTCCAGAAAGATCGTTCCGTCGTGTTCGGAAATGATCCTTTGTGAAATGGCAAGACCCAAACCGGTTCCTTGTTTTCCTCTTCGGGTTGTAAAAAGAGGAAGAAAGGCCTTATCCAAAACGTCTTTTGCCATTCCGGGACCGTTATCTAAAATTGTAAAAAGAATCGAGTCTCGGTTCAAATGAAATTCTTTCCGAACCGTAATCGAAATTTTCGGAAACGTAGGTTTGATTTCCATTTCGGAGATCGCATTGATCGCGTTCACCAAACAATTGATCAGAACTTGTTCGATTTCCTGCCAGGCCACTCGAATTTTAGGAAGGTCCGGATTTGCGATCCGTTTCAGCTCGATCCCGTTTTTTTTGCAGGAAACTTCGATCAACTCGCAGGCTCTGAGAAGAATGTAATAAGGAGACACGAGTTCTTTTTCTCTCGCCACGGTTCTCCCTAAATCCAGAAGGGATTTGATGAGATCCCGGATTCGAACGCTCGCCGCTTCGATTCTTTTATAAATTTTTAATCTTTCCGCCGGATCGGATTCTTCGGTTTCGATAAGTTCTTCGAGGTAAAGTAGGCTGGCTTGAAGCGGATTGTTCACTTCGTGTGCGATTCCGGCGGCGAGTTCGCCTATGGATGCGAATCTGGCGGTTTCGTAGAGTTGTTTGTCCAAAAGTTTGGTTTGAGTGATGTCCGAAAAGATCAACATCACGGCCTCGCCGTTCTCCCTATATTTTTTAAGAGGAAGGATTTTGATCGAAAAGAAGTTTTCCTCCTCTTCGATGAACTGAATCGGAAGATCCAGAAATACGGCTCTGTGGGATTCGAGACAGTTTTTGATTCCGGTTTCGATTTCTTCGGAAACTTTCGGCGCGAAGAGAGGAAATAAATTTTCTCCGGGATTTACATTCAAAATTTGGAATAAAAGAAATTTGAGAATCGGAGCCACTTCCAGAACGATTCCTTCCGGCGTGAGGATTACGATTCCGTTGTTCATAGCGGAGAATAGGTTTCTGAGTTTGATTTCGGAGGAACGGATCAGCTCCTCGTTTTTTTTCTGTTCGGTGATGTCGAGCAGCAGAAGAATCGTTCCGATCGAGTTTCCGTATTCGTCTCTGATCATCGAAGAGGCGAGGAGCATCGGGACTTCTACGTCCGGAAAAATTTTCATTTTGATTTCGGTTCTGAATTCTTCCTTGGAAAGTTTGTCTAAAGTCGAGGGGTTTAGATTTAGGACTTTTCCGATCGGAAGATCTATAAAGTCTTCTTTATAAACTCCTAATATTCTTTCGAGACTTTGATTTCCGTAGGTGATATAACCTTCGTCGTCCGTGGAAATGAGAGGAACCTCTATGGAATTGAGAAGCGCTCCTTGGAACTGCAATTTTTTGGAGTTTTCGATTCTTGTTCTTTCGGTTTTTGCGTTTTGAAGGGAACTATGGACGTCTGCGATGATTTCTTCGTAGAGAAAATTTTCCCCGGAATCGAAGGCCATTCCTTCCAAGGACAGAATTTCGATTCCTCCCAGGAGTTTTTCCTTTTCCCGGATTCCGATCGCAAGGCTTCTGCGGAATTTATGCTCCGCAAAAGCCGACTCCCATTCCGGATACTTTCCGTTTCCGAACTCGTAAATGACGAAATTATCCTTCGTGTCGATCAGGGTTCTCATTGGAAACGGAATATTCGAAGAAATGAATGAATGAATTTTGAGTTTTAAATCCGGATTCATATCTTTTTGTCCCAGAACCTGAAGTTCTCCGTCTTTGAAAAAAAAGGCCCAGACTAAAAAGTAATGCGGATTTTCCTTGAGAGTATCGCATAGTTTTTGAAAGACGGAACTTTCCGAAGTCAAGTATCTCAGATTTTGTCTCAAAAGTCTTAAGGTTCTTAAGATACTTTGCATATAGTAAAGTCTGAGTTCCGTTTGTTGGATTTCGGACTGATCGGTGAAATAGAATAACAGTAAGTCCCGTCCGGCAAAGTTAATGGTATTGATCGTAAAATTGACGAGTTTTCTTTCTCCGCTTTTATACCGGAGTTGCCAATAGACTTTTAAGGGTTCGTTGCGTTTGACCGTTATCGCTTCCCTCGGAAATGTGGAACTGGAAAGAATGACGTCGATCGATTTCCCTTCGAGTTCTTCGGCGGGGTAACCTAAGATATTTTCAAGAGCCGGATTCAGATAAAGGATGGTTTCCGTTGCCATGTCTAAGGCGAGAACTCCTTCCTGAATCGGATGGAAGAAAGAATAGAGAGCGGAAAGTAAAGAGTCTGACATCCTGATTCCGGGTAAAACCTTAAGTGAGTTTCGACTTACTTTCCATTCTTTGCAAGAACTAATTCCGGATCTTGTTTTTACCGGTTCCGGAAAAACGTTTTCGGTTAAAAATTTCTTAAAACGGCACGTGCGATTTCGGTCTTACTAGGATTCGGCAAATCGTCGATCATCCGAAATGCTCTTTCGAATCTCGGTTCGTTAAGTTTTAAGACGGATAAATCCGGTTTTACAAAAAGTTAGAACAAAACGTAATAGAGAATCTGCACTTATGAAGTCGATGTACGGATTATTCCTGAGTTATTATCAATGGAAAAAGAAAAAATATATGAAAGAGATTCTCGGGTTTCGGGATCTCGAAGTGGAAACCGGCGGGAATTCGATTTATTTTTTGGAAAAAAATCCCGAAAAAAATAAAACGATTCTTTTGATCCACGGTCTTTTGGATTCCGCGACGGGGCTTAGAAAAGTGGCTCCTAAAATTCGACAAGACTATCGGATTTTGATTCCGGATATCCCCGGATTTGGAAAGAGCAAACTGCCGCCTCTGAAATATCTGTATCAAGTGGACGTATTCGGGGATTTGATCTACGAGGCGATCCGAAAATTGAATCTCACCAAACTCGTATTAGGCGGTCATTCGATGGGAGCCTTGATCGCGATGCACATTTCTCTGCGAGATCGAGAAAAAAGAATTTCCAAGTTGGTTCTCATCGCTCCGGGGGGAATTCCACATCCCAAACGAGACGAAATGAAAGAACTTCTGTTTCCCAAAAACGAAGACGATCTTTTGAAACTCATCGAAGCGTTGTATTACGAAACTCCGGAGCCGCCCGGAAAAATCGCAAGAAAGGCTCTGATTCGATCTTGGAACGAGCTCCCGAATCAATTTTTGACGGTCAATACGTTGGAAAGAGAGGAGGAGATTTTTCTCGGAAAAAAACTGGGAGATATTAAAATTCCTGCATTGATCGTTTCCGGTAAGGAAGATCCGATCACGGACGCGGCGATGACGAAAAAACTCCATTCTTATTTGAAAAAGAGCAAACTCGTTCTGATTCCCGGCGCCAAACACGCGATTCACATGGAAAAACCGGAAGAACTTTCTTTGGAAATCAATCGTTATCTGGATTAAAGTCCGTTGAAAATTTCTTTGACGGCTTTGATCACGTCCTGAACGTCTTCGTCTTTCATACCCGGAAAAAGAGGGATCGAAAGCGATCTGGAATACATCGCGTTCGAATTGGGGAAAAGTTCTTTTTTAAATCCGAAACGAGAACCGTAAAACGGATGTTCGTAAAGAGGAATGAAGTGAAGGCTGGAACCTATATTCCGTTTTTTTAATTCGGATGCGAAGATGTCCCGATCCATTTTGGAAGAGGCGCGATCCACTTCCACTCTGAAAAGATGCCAGGAATGTTCTCCGTCCGGAGCGTTCAGAGGAAGGTGTAAAAACGGAAGATCGGAAAATTCTTTTTTGTACAACTCGGCTATTGAAATTCTTCGTTTCCAGAGATCGTCCGCTTCGGAAAGTTGAACGATCCCGAGAGCCGCGGCGATGTCAGTCATATTGTATTTGAAACCGGGAGAAACCACTTCGTAATACCAGCCGGGACGATCGTAGGTTTCCCGATTGATCCCGTGCAGACGCATGAGTTTGATTCTTTCTGCAAAGTGAGAATGGTTGGTCGTTACCATTCCACCTTCTCCGGTTGTGATTCCCTTGGTGGCGTAAAAACTGAAAACGGTAAAATCGCCGAAGGTTCCGATTTTTTTTTCTTTGTGAACGGCGGGGAACGCGTGAGCCGCGTCTTCAATTACGTAAAGATGATATTCTTTAGCGATTTCTAATATACCTTCCATGTCGCAGATCACTCCCGCGAGATGAACGGGCAAAATCGCTCTTACGGTTTTTCCGGTTTTTTTGTGGAATAGAGTTCCGTTCCGATAAATACATTCTCTTTCGATGGTTGTTCGAAGTGTTTCGGGAGTCATCAAGTTGAAGATCGGATCCACGTCCGTGAGAATCGGCTCCGCGTCGAAGTAGCAGATCACTTCCGCGGTGGCGGTGAACGTAACTGCGGGACAGATCGCCGCGTCCGCGCGGCTCATTCCGATGGCTTCCAAGGCCAAGTGAAGTCCCGCGGTTGCGGAGTTGAGCGCGAGTGCGTTTTCGGCTCCGGTGTAACGCGCAAATTCTTCTTCGAACTCTTTTACTTTCGGTCCCGAAGTGATCCAACCGGAACGAAGGACGGAGGAAACTTCTTCGATGGCCCTTTCGGATATACAAGGCAGAGCGAAAGGTAGAAACGTTTTGCGTGCTGTGATCATATCGGACATAACCCCCGGTGCTTTTCTTAACTTCGGCAGATTGCCGTTTTTCCTGAGCGATAAATCGGTGAAAAGTGCGGGTGCCGAACGACCCGTAGGAAGTGAGGCAGCCAAAAGCCGCGAAGCGAGAAACTCAATGTTTCTCCCTATAGGTCGAAACATAATGTTGGCTTTCAACGAAGCTGAAATGGTCCGCAAAATTTTTTACGGCCGCATCCGCTTGCGCGGACCGCGCCACTCCAGGCTCGCGGAGTCCCGCTCGGTCCTAAGTGATTCGTGAAACGAAACGGTCCCGAGTTACCGGACCAAGCCTTGCGTGTCGCTTGCGGTGCGGGAACTCCCCGTTTCCGAATCAGAATTGAAATCTTTTCCTAGAAAATATATCTTGTCTTGGTGGCTTTAACTTTTGGAGAGATTCTAGACAGAATTCGGATCATCGATCGGGATGTAACCGAACTGAACCGCCTGAAGTCTAGACTTCCCGCCGATCGGCCCTATTCGTCTTCCTTACAAATTTCTTTCGATAAACAGATCAACGAACTCTTGAACGAAAGAGTGGGCCTCATGGAACTCGAGGTTCTGGACCCGCCGACCTGGATTCTAGGAGTTCCCACAACCGGAGTTGTACAGGAAACGCCGGTTCCGATCAAAGGGCTTTTTCCATCCGGGGATCTTTCCAAGGAAAAACCCGACGATCAGGACGTAATCAACTTCCTGCGGGAACTCCCAAAGACCGAAATTCATCTCCACCTCGAAGCTTGTGTCAACAAAGACACGATGAAACAGTTGATGGTAAAGAACGGAATCAGCGTATCGGACGAAGAGTTCGAAGCGAAGTTCAACTTCAAAGACCTCAACGGATTCATCCAGGTATTCTTTTTTATTCAATCTCTCGTAAAAGAACCCGCCGACTTTTCATTTTTTGTGGGAAGCCTCGCGGAATACATGAGAGCCAACAACATCGTTTACAGCGAGGTGTTTTTTGCTCCGTCGAAGTTCATTCAGAACGGACTCGATTTCGAAGAGATGGTCAACTTTCTGGTAAATCGAATCCGGGAAGAAAAGGAAAACGACGGAATCACCATACGCTTGTTAGTCGATGTGTCCCGATCGTTCGGACCCGAAAACGCGATGAAAAATCTGGACCGGGTTTTAAAACTGAGACATCCGGAAGTGATCGGGATCGGACTCGGGGGCGCGGAGCTGATGGGACCGGCGAGGGATTACCAAGCCGTTTTCCAAAAGGCCAGAGAAGCCGGTCTCAGAGTGGTGGCGCATTCCGGAGAGGACGACGGACCTTGGGCGATCTGGGAAGCGGTGGAACTTCTCAAAGCCGAAAGAATCGGACACGGAACCTCCGCAATCCAAGATCCCGAACTTGTAAAATATCTAAGGGAAAATCGTATCCCGATCGAGATTTGTGTGACGTCTAACGTGTTTACCGGAAAATACGTACGCAAAGAACAGAACCATCCGGTTCGTTATTATTACGATCAGGGACTTCCGCTCAGTATCAACACGGACGATCCCGAGATATTCAACGTAAATCTTACATACGAATATTATAAACTATGGAGATTCTTGGATTTCTCCCTGGATGAGATCGTGGATCTGATTCGTCAGGGAGTTTTCGCATCCTTTCATCCGAACAAAGAATCGCTTTGGGCGGAAATGGAAAAGAAGATCCATCTTGTAAAAGCAAGATACGGCCTGAAACGATAAGATTTTTAATCGAATTTTACTTTTCGAAACGTTCGATTGTCGGAATCTGAGTTCCATGCAACCAAGAATCAATATGATCACTCTCGGCGTGAAGAACTTAGAAAAGACGGTTCGTTTTTACGAGGAAGGTCTCGGATTTCCCAAAATGAAATTCGAAGGAAACATCGCCTTCTTTACGTTAAACGGAACCTGGTTCGCTTTGTATCCTTTGGAAGAACTGGCGGCGGATGTGGGTGTTCCCGAAAAAGGAGACGGTTTCAGAGGATTTACTTTTTCTTACAACGGACAATCCAAAGAAGAGGTGGATCAAGTGATCGCCAAAGCGGAACTGGCGGGCGCGAAAATCGTCAAACGACCTCGGGACGTTTTTTGGGGAGGTTACTCCGGTTACTTTGAAGATCCGGAAGGATTTTATTGGGAAGTCGCTTGGAATCCGGCTTTTTACCCGGGTCCCAAAGATTCTTGATCGACATTAACACTTTCGACATTGGCGCTTTCTTTTTTGCAGAATACTTGGACCGTTCTTTGTGTATAAATTCCGCCGATCGTCCAGTGGATGACGTTGTCCGAAAAATTCCTTCGGATTAAAATTTCGGGTTTCCCCTCCGCACATCGGATTTTGGGAGTTTCAAATGCGTCGATTAAACCGAACAGATAACCGCCTTGTTTGAAAGTTTGATCGGGTTCCGATTCCACCGGAAGAGAATGCGCTGTATTATGGATTTTTAATGTTGTATTGTAACAGGCCGTCGTGGTCGAGGTTACAAAAACGAGAAATACTATGTTAAAAATTTTCACGGTTAAAACTCAATTATAACAAATTAGATTTAAGGTTCTAGGAGAATACACTCCAAGAGTCAGTTGTTCGTAGAAAGAATCCAAAAACGTGGAATATTGAAGAGCTTCCTTGATTCCGTTCGGACAATAACCGGTTGTATCGACTTGATGATCTTCCGGAATCATTCCCCAGAAATAAAAAGACTGAGAAACCACGTGAACCCGAGGAGGTTGCGCGTTGAGTCTGGTTCTTTCTTCCCTATCGTTTTGGCATTGTCTCCGAAGAATAGGCGGTAAACAGGACGCGGGAGGATCTTGAGGAAAACTTACCCGTACGTTTTGACAAACTGCGGATAAACCCAAAATCAAGAATGTGATTAAGATCCTAACGATGGAACGGCGTTTCGACATTTACATAACCCTTTCCGAATATTCCAACAAAAAGATTGAAATCGGATTCGTTCGTATTTGTGTTTTTATACACGACCAGTTGATATCGGCCCTTTTCTAACAATTGAATTTCGATCTTACAGGAATACGTGTTTCCTAAATTCGTATTCGTACATCCCCTTTTCGAGTCGAAAAGGAATCCTTTTTTGATTAAACGAACTCTCAGATCCGGATCCGTGGAGTCGACTTGGACGACTCCCAGAACATTTTCGGATTGTTTGAGACTAAATTCATAATTTTGAATGTTCTTTTGCGGATCGATTCTTCCGTAAACGACCGACTGAAAACGAACGATTCCGTTTTGTTCGTTTTGAATGAAGACGAGTTTTTCGGAATTTCCGTTTTCCCGACAAGAAACAAATCCGGCGATCATACAAGTTGTTATCCCAACGACGGTTATTAATGAATTTTGCATATTACTGATTCTGTTGCCTGTAAACTTTTACGGGTCTATCGCTCTTCCCCGTGCTGACATAAACGTAATTCACGCCCAAACTCGATACGGAAATACCCGAATAGATTTCTTGATTGGTTGTGTCTCCTAAACCATCGCCTCCCACCCGTTCCCAACCGCCGGAAGAGCCGCCCGGATTTTGAAGATTGGTTCTCCAGATTTGGATTCCGTTTTCGTTGTCAAAACCTACGTAGAGATAGGATCCGCTCGCTACCAACATCGTCATGCTGTGGTTGGATACGTCTCCGAAATTCGTAAATCCGTTTCCGTCGTCTCCGACTACGGACCAATCGTTCGCGTCGCAAGCGGTTTTGTCTCCGCTCAGAGCCGGATCACATTTCCAAAGTTGAGGTCTTCGATTTGTATAACTTCCGTCCGTACAACCCTTGACGGTTTGTAATTTTTTTCTGAGCCCCGAGTTGTCCTCCGGAGTCACACAGATCGTTCTTGTAATATACATTCTTCCGTTAAACTCCGCTCCTTGCGAGAACGCTTTATTCGCGGGAATCAAATCGCGATAATTTACGAGTTCAAGAGAGAACCAGTTGTTATCGGGAGAGTTATGCCATTTCGGATCGGATCTGGGCGCGATGTCTTCCCAACCGGAACAACGATCGGTTCCTTCGCAAGGAACCGGATTATCGCTTGTGGAACGTATTATACTTCCATTATGTAAAGAATTGGGAAACCCTCCGTTTGCGGCGTAAAGTTTTCCGTTAAAAACAAAAAGAGAGTCCACGCCCACGTAAAAACTCCAATTGATGGATGAGTTGTTAAGTTTATTCAATCGATTAACCGTAACTTTTTTCTCAACTTGAGTCTTGCCGACGGGAGCTATGTCCAGCCTCATTCGAGGGCGAGGTTTTATATTCGCATGACTAGGAGTTAAGTCCAGACTTCCTCCGCCGAAATAAGGCATTCTATCGATTCTAAAACGGCTTCCACGATAACCGTCGTATGCGTCGCAGTTGTTTCCGATTTTACATCGGGCGGAGTCGGAGGAATTGAACGTGATCTTACCGAAATCGGGCGCGTTGGAATGATCGTTTTTCTTGGCAAAACCTATATAAACTCGATTATCGAAAACGGCGATGGAGGACGTTCCCGCCGTCGCCCCTCCGGTGATCGTTCCCATATCGATGTATTTAAAATCGAGACCTATGTCCGTGTCCGAAGAATAGTAGAGATAGTCGAAACCTCCGGAGGATTTGGAACCCGCTATGAACATATGAGGTGTTTCGCCTAACGTTCCGGTTGCAAATACTCCTCTTCCGTTTTCGTTATCGGGACCGCATCCCGTCGTTATGTCCGCGCTGCCGGGAACACATCCGGTATGACCGATCGTAACGTAATTGGGAACGGCGATTCCTCCGTCTCTCGACGAAGCGGAGTTTAAAGCAACTTGAGGATTTTTGGGATTATCCGCAAAGGATACATTCATAATTTTGCCTATATCCGTTCTGTCTTTGGTAAAAGTGAAATAGATCGATTCCGGCGACGCGCCGTTGTAATGGAAACGAATCGCCTGGTTTCCGTTTGTGTTCGGACCGAGGTAGATTTGATTGTTATAATCCGTAAGCGAACCGAAGGTGGAATCGTCTCCGAAAGGATTTGTCGCAACGGGACCGTCCGTAAAGTTTACGGGAGAATCTCCGCATCCTATAAAGTTCGTTCTATCTTTCGGAGAGGATTGTAAATTTTCCCGATCGGATGAGTCGCGGATCGCTCCCCAAGTGCCGTTGTCAAAACCGTCCCCGTCCAGATGGTTCGCTGCGATCACGGTGTATTGACCGCCCGACTGAAAAAGAGTGTGCGTTAGACACACTTTGGAAGAATCCGCGGGCTCTCCTCCGCAGACGGTTCCGTCTAAAACTTTCGCACTCGTGATCTTTCCCAAAGAGGAAACTCCGGCGAATTTATATCTTGATGCACACTGCGACGGGTTCGAACATTCCACGGACTTGGAGATATCCTTTCCGTCATACAATGGTTTTGAAAAAGAAACGATCACTCTGTTTACGGAATTACAAACCGCTCCCGTAAGTTTGAGTTGTTCCTTTCCCGTAAAATCGGCGTTATTCGGACAACTTAAGAGATTCGGCGCAAGGGAACGGTCGTGGATCCCCGTTTTGTTCGCTACGAGAGTGTACGATTTGCCGAAGATTTGCGAATGCGAAAGTTTGATCGTAAATATATTTTTGCTTCCGCTGATACTACTCAGTGAAAAATCTCCGGTTTGAGAATTGCCGTTGAAGTCCGTGTTATCCGAACAGTTCCCGCTAAAAACGGAACCGTCCACTACTTTGTAATTGGATAAAGTCGACGCTTCCTTACTGTTTACAAATTTTGAATATACGACTCGGATCGTTGTGGGTGATAAGGATGTGACGGACGTTACGGTCGGAGGGATCGTGTCGATTTTGTTTACCGTAAGGTTTGTATTTCCGGATACGGAGCCGTAAGTGGCGACGACCTTTGAAGTTCCGGCTAAAATTCCCGTAACCAATCCTTGTGTTCCCGATGCGTTACTCACCGTTGCCTGAGACGAATTGGAACTGGACCAAGTCACCGAAGAAGTAAGATCCGCCTTGGTTCCGTCCATATACGTTCCCACTGCGAAGAATTGTTTTGTCGAGGTCGTGTTGACGGTCGAATCGGTGGGGGATACGGCGATCGAAGACAGGGGCGCCGCGCCGACGTTTAAGTCGGCGCTTCCGGTAATGGATGCTAAACTGGCCGAGATCGTGTAGGTTCCGATTTCCCAAGCTTTCGCCAATCCCTTGGATGTTCCGTTGTCAACAAAAACGGATAACGGATCGGAACTTCCCCAAGAAACAAAATCGGTGATGTCTTGAGTGGAAGCGTCCGAATAAACGCCCAATGCGGCGTATTGTCGGGTAAGTCCTTTGATAATGTTGCCGCCGTCGGGTTTGATTTCAATGGAGACTAACGTGGCCGGGTTTACGTTAAAGTTGATGGAATTGCTGTTGAGTGAATTATAAACTGCGGAAATAGCGGAGCCTCCTTCGGAAAGTGCGTTTACTAAACCCTTTTTGCCGTCGGCGTTGCTGATAGGAGCGATTTTGGAATCCGAGGAATACCAGGTCGCAAGATCGGTAATATCTTGTCTGGAATTGTCCGTAAAAATTCCCTCGGCGATAAATTGTTGAGTAAGACCTTTCGCTTTCCAGGCGAAGTCAGGACTGATGGAGATACTTTCCAATTCGGCGGCGGTAACCGTCATCGGAGTCGGAGCGCTCCGGATGGAATTGTAGATTGCCGTAATATTCGAACTTCCTAAAGTAGAGGCTACGGCCGAACCCTTTTTGCCGACGCTGTTTTCGATCGCAACCTTCGAGGAATCGGAAGAAACCCAGGTCACAGCCGAAGTCAAATCCTGGGTGGAATTGTCCGAATAAATTCCGGTCGCCGAAAATCGTTTTGTAAGACCTTTGGCTATGGAAGGAAGGCTCGGAGTCACTTCGATAGAGGTAAGAATCGCCGAAGTCACATCCAAAGCGGAAGAACCGGAGATGACACCTAACGTGGCCGTAATGTTCGTGTTTCCGGCGGAGATTGCGGTCGTCAAACCTTCCGAGTTGGCCGCGCTGCTAACCGACGCTTTTCCGGGATTGGAAGAAGACCAAGAAACCAAATCCGTAACGTCTTGGACGGAATTATCGGTGTAGGTTCCCGTTGCGTGAAATCGTTTTGTAAGACCTTTCGCGACGGAGGCGCCGTTTGGAGTCACTGCGATCGAAACAAGTTGTGCCGGAGTTACGGTAAAAGAGACGTTCGGGCTTGTAACCGAACCGAGGACGGCGGAGATATAGCTCGACCCCGCAACGAGAGAGTTTGTAAGCCCTTTGTTTCCGACCGCGTTGACAATTTCCGCGACTGCCGTATCGGAGGAATTCCAAGTGACTTGCTCCGTAAGATCCTGGGTTGAGTTGTCCGTAAAAACACCGGTAGCCTTAAAATTCTCCTTAAGTCCTTTCGCTTTCGAGGAGGAAGCGGGAGTGATTCCGATGGAAACCAACTCCGCTGCGGTTACGGATAACGTGGATATCGGACTGCTGATGTTTCCCAATGTCGCTTTAATATCCGTGTTTCCGATCGTGTTTCCGGAAGCGGTTCCTTTGTTTTCCGCTGCGTTGGAGATTACGGAAACCGAAGAATCGGATGAAAACCAGGTCACGGAAGAAGTGATGTCGGAATTGGAGTTGTCCGAGTAAATTCCCGTAGCGGAGAATTTTTTCCTCAAACCCTTTGTAAGAGAAGGATGGATCGGGCCGATTTGAATTGCGGTGAGAACTGCGGGAGTTACGGTAAACGTCGTGTTTCCGGAAACCTTTCCCATAGTCGCCGTAACGGTGGTATTTCCGATCGAAAGAGTTTGCCCCAAACCTTCGTTACCGTGCACGTTAGACACGCTTGCCGCTCCGGAAGAGGAAGTCCATGTAACCGAGGCGGTGATATCCCGTTTGGAATGATCCGTAAAAGTTCCCGTTGCCGTAAATTGTTCGGTCAGTCCTTTCGCTTTCGAAGGAAGAACCGGTGTGACCGAGATCGAAACCAGAGTCGCCTGTGTAACCGCAAAGTCCGTAAAACCTTCGATACCGCCGACGGAGGCGGTGACCGTAACCGCGCCGTGGTTGAGAGCGGAAGCTAAACCGCGACTTCCGTTCGCATTGGAAATGCCGAGAATGTTTGTGTCCGAGGAAGTCCACGTAACTTGGTTCGTGATATCGGAGTTCGAATTATCGGAAAAAATACCGGTCGCGGTAAAAGACTGACTCAATCCTTTGGCTGCGGAGGAATTTACGGGAGAGACGGAAATGGAAACCAAGGAAGCAGGTGTTACGGTTAACTTCGTCGAACCGACCTTAGAGCCGAAGGAAGCCGAAACGGCTGCGGTACCTATATTAATAGTTTCTAATAAACCTTGAGGTTGGACCGAAACGATCGTAGGATCCGAAACGTCCCAGACGACCGAAGAGGAAATATCCCGATTCGAGTTATCGGAATAGATTCCGGTTGCCGTCAATTGTCGCTTTTTTCCTAAAGGAAGATTGAGATCGGCGGGTGTGACCTGAATCGAAGAAAGAGTTGCGGGTGATACCGTTAAAGGAGAAGAGCCTTGTTTGGAACCGAAGGACGCTTGAATATGAGCAATTCCTAAATTAATTCCGGAAACCGCGCCGGAGTTATTTACCCGCGCCAAAGACGCATCGCTGGTCGACCAGATCGTCAACGGGTCGTTGGAAAGATCCTGATGAGAGCCGTCCGAGAAAATACCGATTGCGGAAAACTGACGATTCAAACCTTTCGGCAAGGATCCGGAATCTAAACTATCGACTTGGATCGAATTTAAAATCGCCGGTGTCACTTCGATTTTAAGCTGAGTATGAAAACCATTGTATTCGACTTGAAGTAAGGAGGAACCCGGAGCGATTCCTCTTACTCTATTTTCTTGAATCGCGGCGACGGATTGAATGTCGGAAACGACGGAAGCGGAATTTGTAATATCGTTGTTTGTTCCGTTATCATAGATTGCTGTAACTTGGAGAGCTGCGCTCATACCTCTAGCGATGGAAGTATCTTCGGAACTGAGTTCGATTCGAGTGATTACCGGATCGGAACTTTGTAAGAAAAAAGGAAGGAGTGAAACACCGTCGCCTTTTTTGCCGACGACCAAACCTAACGTCCCGGTTAAAAGGGGCCAAGCCGTACAACTTTGAAAAAACAGGGAAAGAAAAATTAAAATGGAAAGGATGCCCTTCATGAACTTGCCTTACTGTATTTATTTTTTTTTGAAGTTTCCATTTTCGTATCCAACATTCTGCTTCTTTTGAAGTTAACTTGAAGTTGATAAAAGAGGCGACTTTGTAAATAAAAATATTTAAATTCTAAAGAAACAAAATATTATTTATAGAATATAATAAATATTGAATACTTAAGTAATGATAGCAGGAGCGTTTGTTTTTGAATTCGGTGTTTAACGTGAGTTCGGTATAACCAATGCGAAAGCGATTATATATTTCGACCCATAGGGAGAAATATTGAGTTTTAATTCCGAAGGAATTGAAACATTATGTTGCGACCGCAGGAGCAACATTGAGTTCAAGCGCGGTCGCGAGCCCATTTTAGCTATGGAATTCGCGAGCTGCGGAGCGACCCGTCGGGAGCGAACGCATTGAGTTTCTTATTCGCCCAAGATTTCAACCGTCGAACTCACGTTATTTAAGTATCGATTCGAACGATTGGAAAATATCTGAATTTCTTGAGAATAAAAACCGTAGGTGTGATCGATGGCGGATAACGCATACTTTAGTAATTCATATCCGGGGGATTAGCGTTTAGATAGTATGATGTCTTTTTCTGAGAGAGGCTTGAAAGATTTCGGAAAGAAAAAACTCTCGGAGAAACCGGAACCGAGGGGCTGGCAGCAGACGGATAATTCCTTTGGAGCTTTTACTCCGCCGTGTTACTCAAAAATTTTTTACCGCCCAAACGCCGACGAACGCAAATCCGATCCCACCGAAAACGCTCAGCCCGATATATCCAAAAAATAGAATGTAGTTTCCCGTTTTGAACATTTGAAACGTTTCGTATGAAAAAGTGGAAAAGGTTGTAAATCCTCCGCAAAGTCCGGAGGCGAGCAGAAACTTCCATTGCGGGTCTAAAATCGGAAACCGATCGAAAAGTGCATATACAATTCCGATGATAAAGGAACCGAGTAAATTTGCGCTTAACGTTCCCCAGGGCAAAGTAAGTCCGAGAAACGTTCCAAACCAGTATTGCAACAAGTAACGGAATATACTCCCGATCGCGCCGCCAAAACCGATTAAAAGCAAGATCCTTTCAAAACTCATAATATAACGTCTTTTTAATTTTCTTTTGACATCCTTTCAAAATTTTCAACGGCTCCTTCCGAATGGATCGCGTTCGATCAATCCTATTCCGGATTTCGGGTTGAAATTTCCGGAGTCCCCGGAACCGTGTTTTCCGAAGAGTTTCTTTCCTTGAAATATCGATAGATCTGATAAATCCCGACACTTAACGTAACGATGGAATCGTCGATAGGCCCGGGCAGAAGGTTGGGTGCGATCCAATAAAGAAGGATGATTAGGACCGGCCAAAAGATTCGCAGAGTTTCGACCGGCTTTGAATCCTTGATTGAAAACCATAGGCCGATGAATAACGCGATTACGACGCTGATGATAATTCCCGCAAAAAGAAGAATGTGTTTCCCCGCGAGAAGGGCCCAATCTCCCATCGAATGCGCGTTTCCATAGTCGTCCTTTAAAAGTAGAATCGTCGCGCCGATACTTGCAAAAAACGTAATAAATGGAATCAGTATTCCCCATAAACAACCGTATTTGATTTTACCTGAAGGAGCGGGCGTGTTCTCGTTCTTTTTATTTTGTATCACTCGATTAATACTCCGATAACCTTTCCTAAAGTGTCTTCAGATACGCAAGAATGAAAGGTTCGATTTCTCCGTCCATCACCGCGGCGACGTTACCGGTTTCGTGATCCGTCCTGTGATCTTTCACGAGATTGTAAGGATGAAAAACGTAACTTCGAATTTGAGAACCCCAAGAAATATCTTTTTTCTCGCCGGATTTTTTTTCCAATTCTTCCTTTGCTTTTTCTTGTTCCATTTCGTAAAGTCTTGCTTTCAACATTTTGAATGCAGTGTCTCTGTTTTTGATCTGAGACCTTTCATTTTGACAAGCTACCACGATTCCGGAAGGCATGTGAGTGATCCGAACGGCGGAGTCGGTGGTATTGACGTGCTGACCGCCCGCACCGGAAGAACGATACACATCCACCCGAATATCCTTCTCCTCTATTTTGATGTCGATATCGTCGTCAATCTCGGGACTTACGTGAACGGAAACGAAAGAAGTGTGTCTTCTTTTGTTGGCGTCAAAAGGAGAAATTCTAACGAGCCTATGAACCCCGTTTTCTCCTTTTAAAAAACCGAAGGCAAAGTCGCCTATCACGTGTAAGGTTGCGTTCTTAATTCCGGCCCCGTCTCCCGCTTGAATGTCTATAAGAGAATACTGATATCCTTTTTTTTCAAAAAATCTCATATACATTCGGAGCAACATTTCGGCCCAGTCCTGGCTTTCGGTTCCGCCCGCTCCGGGATGGATGTTGATGAACGCGGGTTTGATGTCCTCCGGATTTTTCAAAGCCCCCAATAATTCCAGTTCCTCGAATTTCTCTTGGAGTCTTTTGTATTCGGTCGACAATTCTCCGACTCCGTTTTCTCCCTTTTCGTCGAGAGTAAGGTCTACTAAATCAGGAAAATCTAATATGTCTTGTTGGATCGTAAACCAAGGAGTGAGTTTTTTTTCCAACTCGTTCTTCTTTTGGCTTACGATTCTCGCTTCTTCCGGATTGTTCCAGAGGTCGGGGTCTTCGGCCTTTTCGCTGAGCGCTTTGAGGCGATCCTTGTCCTGTTCCAAGTTCAACAGTTTCCAACGATTCAGAAAATTTTCCTGCAATTCTTTGGAGACTCTTTTAAGTTCTTTTGCTGATTTTACTTCCATATTCTTTGCTTTCGATTGATTTGATGGTTTTAGAACGTTTGAGACGAACGGACTTATTGAAAAAGAAAATCTTCTTTATTCTCTCTTTCCTGTTCCCAAGAAAAAACGGTATCTCTGAGTTGCGGAGTATTACCTTCCACCGTGGCAACTAAGATGTATTCTTCCTTTTTTCTGAATTCTTCCGGATTCTTTTTTAGGATCAATTTACCCGAACGGATCAGGTCGAGAATGTGCAACAAAAACGGATCTTTTTCCGTTCTGGAAAGTTCTTTCATTGCGGAGTAAAACGAAGTGATTCCCTTATGGAACCAATCTACGATTTCGTTTTTTCCGGCGGGCCAGAGTTGGCTCAGTTGAATCGTTTCTTCTCGAAGAAGGGATTTTCCTTGGAAAGGTTTTTGAAGATGTCTGCACTGAAAGTAGAGTTCGTGATTGATTTCTCTCGGAAACGTTTTTCCGTAACCGGAGCCGATCCATTCGATCCACGCTTTTTTTTCCTTTGCGGGAAGAGAGGGAATTAGAGCGAAGAGATAATTCTGATTTTTGAATATTCTAGAAGTGGAAAGATGATCCAAAACTTCGTAAGGAATCATATACTGACCCTTCTGCCATTCCAAAACCAGCGGAATTTTTTCCACTTCCAGATATTCCGAGGGAGTTTCCGCGCTTACTACGTCTCCGAATTGAGTCAGAATGTAGATGAAGGAAAGAAGTTCTTGACGATTCATCTTTCGGATCAGCGCATCCGGATCCAAATTGCGATGTAAAGCGTGTCTTAACAAATTGTATTGTTCGACCGGAAATTGAACCGGGGAAAGAATAATCCCGAGAAATTTTTCCATTTTCTTGAGGCTACGTCTCTCCACGAAATCCAGATTTCCAGAAATCAAAAATGGCATAGGTTTAAAGGGCTCTGTGTCCGATGTCTTTTCTATAAAACGTTTTGGGAACCTGGATTTTTTCCAGGAAGGAATAAGCTTGGTTGACCGAACTCTTTAGATCGGCGCCTTGAGCTACTACACCGAGAATTCTTCCTCCGGATGAAAAAACTTTTCCATCTTTTTTTAGAGTTCCCGCGTGAAAAAGATAAACGTTTTGACCGGATGTTTCCGGAAGGTTCAAAGGAATATTTTTTTCATAAGAATCCGGATAACCCTGCGCCGCAAGGACTACGACCGCCGCGGAGCCTTTTTTAACGGAAACTTGAACGTTCTTGATTTTGCCCGTGGAAGCTATATAAAGAAATTCTAATAGATCTCCGTCGAACATCGCGAGCACACATTGTGTTTCCGGATCTCCGAATCTACAGTTGAACTCCACGACTCTGGGTTCCCCCTCCGGAGAAATCATCAAACCGGCGTATAAAAGTCCTCGGTAGGGATGTCCTTTTTTGCGGAACGTTTCGAACATCCGATCAAAGACTTGTTCTTTCACTTTTTTTAATATAGTTTCGGTGACGACCGGAGCCGGGCAATACGCTCCCATTCCTCCGGTGTTCGGTCCCTTGTCTCCGTCAAACGCTCTTTTGTGATCCTGAGCCGCAGGTAAAAGAAAATAAGAGTCTCCGTCCGAAACCGCAAAGATGGAAGCTTCTTGACCTTCCATAAACTCTTCGATCACGACTTGATTGCCGCTTTTTCCGAACTTTTTATCCTCAAAGATTTCCTTTAACGCGTTCCTCGCCGTCTCTTTTGTGGTTGCGACGGTCACACCTTTTCCCGCCGCCAGTCCGTCGGCTTTGATGACGATCGGGATCGATTGTAATTCCAAATACTTTAAAGAAGATGAATATTCCGTAAACGTTTTATACTCCGCCGTGGGAACGTTCGCTTCCACCATCAGGGATTTTGCGAAATCCTTGGAACCTTCCACTTGGGCGCAGTAGGAATCGGGTCCGAACGTGGGGATTTTTAGCTCCGCAGTCCAATCCGCAAAACCGGCGACGAGAGGATCTTCGGGACCGACTACGATAAAGTCGAAAGGATTTTGTTTTAAAAAGGACTGAACCGATTCTTTGGATAAAACGTTAAACGAATCGGAGGGAAGAATTTCGTGATCCGGGAAACCTCCGTTACCCGGAAACACTTTCAATTCGCTTAACAACGGGGATTTACGAAGGTGGAATGCGATCGCGCTTTCTCTCCCGCCCGAGCCGATGAGAAGGACCTTCAACTTAACTTGCAAGATTTTGAATTCCTTTTTTTAGAACTTCCACCTTGTCGATCAAGGTTTTGAGTTTTTCCCTTTCCTTTTCCACAACGTCGGGAGCGGCTTTGGAAAGAAAACCCGGGTTTGCCAGTTTTGTTTCGAGTTTATCTTTTTCGATCTCCGATTTTTGAAGTTCCTTTTCCAAACGGGCTTTTTCTTTTTCAACGTCGATCAGACCTTCCAAAGGAAGAATGATTTCTCCTTTTGTAAAATGAGAGACCGAATCCGTTTTTTGAATTTCATAAACCTCGTCGACGCGGATGAACTCCAAACGAGCGAGTTGTAAAAGCGAAACTTCGTTTTCTGCGATCGCGGAACGAGCGAGGTCGTCCGAAGATTGAACGATCGCCTTACACTTCTTATCCGGAGCGACTCCGTTTTCGGAGCGCATAACGCGGATTTTTGTTACGATCTCTTGGAGCAGATTGAGTTTTTGAACTCCGAGTGCGTCCGAAGAAATCGGATACGCTTCCGGATAGGGAGTTGTAGCGATGAAGTGATCCGAAAATACGGAATGAACTTCTTCGGTTAGGAACGGCATAAAAGGATGCAAAAGTCCTAATGCACGAACGAGCACGTCCGAAAGGACCTGCTTTGCGACTTCCGCCGAACGAGGGGAAACTTTTCCATAGGCCCTCGGTTTGACGAGTTCTATATACCAGTCGCAGAAATCACCCCAGATAAATTCGTAGATCGCCGCTGCCATTTCATAAAAATGGAATTTAGAATGAGCCTTGTTGTATTCTTCCAGACAATGATTGAATCTGGAAAGAATCCACTGGTCCATCGGTTCGAGATCTTTTTCAATGTCGGGAGTGATTCCGGTCGGAACGAAAGATTCTTCCAGGTTCATGAGAATGAATCGGGAAGAGTTCCAGATCTTATTGCAAAATGAGCGATATCCGTCTAATCGGGATTCGTCGAAAAGAATATCCTTTCCTTCCGGAAGAGTCGCGGCAAGAAAGAATCGGAAAGAATCGGTTCCGTATTTTTCCATCATTACGAGCGGATCGATTACGTTTCCGACCGACTTGGAGAATTTTTTTCCGTCCTTGTCCCGTACCAAACCGTGTATGAGTACTTTATGAAATGGTGGAGCTTGCATGAACTTCATTCCCATCATAATCATTCGGGAAACCCAGAAGAAGATGATGTCAAAGCCCGTAACTAACACCGATGTCGGATAGTATTTTTTTAAATCTTCCGTTTGATCCGGCCAACCCATCGTGGAGAACGGCCAGAGTTGGGACGAGAACCAAGTGTCTAAAACGTCCGGATCGGGTTCCACTTCTTTGGAACCGCAGGATGGACAAGTAGTTACGGGGGTTTCGGAAACTTCTACGTGTTTGCAGGTTTTACAATGATACGCGGGAATTCTATGACCCCACCAGAGTTGTCTGGAAATACACCAATCTCGAATGTTGTTCATCCATTCGAAAAAAGTTTTTTCCCACATTTTGGGAACAAATTCAACCTGACCGGTTTGAACCGCTTGAACGGCGAGATCCGCAAGAGGTTTGATTTTAACAAACCATTGAGTCGAAAGATACGGTTCGATCACGGCCCCGCCTCTCGAGTTGTGACCGACCGCGTGAACGTGATCTTCGATCTTTTCGATCCATCCTTTTGCCTCTAAGTCCGCGACTACTTGCTTGCGGGCGACAAAACGATCCAAACCTTTGTAAGCTCCCGCGTTTTCGTTCATCGTTCCGTCCGGGTTCATCACGAGAAGCGGTTTGAGTCCCAGCCTTTGTCCCGCTTCGAAGTCGTTTGCATCGTGTGCGGGAGTGATCTTAACCAGGCCCGAACCGAACTCCTTATCCACGAAAGAATCGAACAATAAAGGAATTTGTCTGTTCGTAAGAGGTAATTCTAAGATTACGTCCTTCAAAGACGAATAACGCGTGTCGTCTGGATTTGCACAGACGGCAACGTCTCCGAACATCGTCTCCGGTCTTGTCGTAGCTACGACTAAAAATCGATCCTTCTTGCCGTGGATCGGATATTTGATATGATAGAGTTTTCCCTTTGTCTCGCGAAATTCCACTTCGAGATCGGAGATTGCCGTTTGGGAAGCCGGACACCAGTTGATGATTCTTTCACCGCGATAGATCAAACCTTCGTCGTAAAGAGATTTAAAAACTTTGAATACGGCTTTGGAAAGACCTTCGTCGAAAGTGAATCTTTCTCTGGACCAATCCACGGATTCTCCCAAAAGTTTTTGTTGGCGAGTGATCATTCCGCCCGAATGTTCCTTCCATTCCCAGATCTTGTTTACGAATTCCTCTCTTGTGAAATCGGTTCTTTTTTTTCCTTCTTTCGCGAGTTCTCTTTCCACAACCATTTGAGTTGCGATACCGGCGTGATCCATACCGGGCAGCCAAAGAGTGGACTTTCCTTTTTTACGTTCGATCCGGATGAGAATGTCTTGAATGGTATGATTGAGCGCGTGGCCGATATGAAGAGATCCCGTAACGTTCGGAGGAGGAATGACGATGGAGAAAGATTCTTTGGAATTGGAACTCGGGACGAAGGACTTCTTCTCTTCCCAGAGTGAAATCCATTTATTCTCGACTTCTTTGGGTTCGTAGCGATCGCCTATCTGTTTTTTCATGGCCGTAAAAAAACAGGTTTTCCTGCTTTTTTACGGGGTCAAGGTTTCTTTTAGAATACGATCCTTGTTAGGATTTCCTCAACTTCCCACCGTTCCGAAGATCGAATCGGACTCAAAACACCTTGGAGGATCATTTTTCAAATCGAATGAAAATTTCGTTCGAACTGTTTTAAGAGGATCTTACATTTCTTTTGGACGATTTCTTTTTGCCGTCCGACTTCGTTTTAGATTTCAAAATCAATCGAATGGAACTTTCAACTTCCCTCCAGGGGAAAGGTTCCTTATCCGCAAAGTTCATGCGGGCCTTGTCGTCTACGAGGGATGGAAATTTATTTCTGATTGTCTTCAGAGATCCGGATTGGCAGAGATAAATCGAAAGATTGTTTTTTTGAAAACCGATTGCTATCCAGTTTTCGTTTAAATGATACGAGGGTATTTGTGATTGCATCGATTCCAGAATTTCGGGAAAGGATTCCACGATCCAGGAACGAAGAGCGAGCATTCTTTCCCTTCTAATTTCCGGTTGAGAATAGAAAAAGCGATGAATTTCCGAAGACATAATGAACGTGGGAACCGGGATAAAGGAAAAGAGATACATATACGATTCGGTTAAAAATAAAATTTCGAAAGAATTCTATTTCGCCTTTCCTCCGTTTGAAGGCTCAAGAGAATTCCGCTTCAGGCCGTTTTTGGTTGGATTTTGTTTTTCAAATTCTAAGGAAAATTTTCGAAGGTTTTCGACGGAAGACCTTATCTCTTCCTTCGAAAATGAAAATTCGAACGGATCCTTGATTTCGAGTATGGATGAAAACAGATGATAGGAATTCTTTTTGTTCTCATAAATCAAATTCGGATCCATATCGTTCATACCAAGAATATAAAGCGCAAATTTTTCGTTTTGAACGTTGCACATCGCGGCGATCGATTCCGCTAAAAATTCGGAGGGCAACTTGGTCGAAAATGATCCGTCGTTTTTTCCATCCTGGATGAGTTCTCTCAAAAAGGTTATATCCCTTTTGGAAATTTCTCTTTCGAGTTTCGCTTTGAGAGCGTAATTTTCCGGGAGATAGATTGCCTTTAAAAAGAAGAACACCGTCTCTGGATTTTTTTTTACCCTGTCGAAATGAAGCTCTTGAACTATTTTAAGTTTATCTAATGTATTTTTCGGATTTTTTACTTCCACCGCCGCGAACATTTCGCGGGTCATTTCGTCAGACATGGATTTGATCAATTCCATTAAAAGTTCTTCTTTGGAATTGAAGTGGTGATAAAAAGTTCCTTTAGCGATTCCGAGTTTGTCTATGATGTCGTGGATGGACGTTGTGTCGTAACCCTTGGTAAAGAAAAAATGGCTGGCGCAGTTTAGGATGTCCTCTCTTCGTTCCCTTCCTTTTTGTTTGTTGAGATTTTGTTTTTTCATTGCCAAAACCGACCATTGGTCGGTTTATTCTTGTTATTTTGGATTCAATCGGTCAATCAGAATTTTTTCGGGGGGATTGAAGTAATTTCAAGATTTTTTGGTGTTCATAAAGAAAATTTGATCCGTATTTTCCAATGGCAACGACAGAATTTTAGAAGTTAGGATTTTAATTTGGACTTAAAAGAAAAATTTTACCTTGTTCTAGGACGCAACACAGATCCTAACCCCCTAATTCCTAGCGACTAACCCCTCGAAGCGTCCGTTCGATTTCCCGAAGCAATCGAAAATAACCCTCTCCACCGACGGACCGGGCGCTGAATTTCAGATCCGCTTCGCGGTTGAAGGTTTTGGAATTCAATTCTCCGGCAAAAGGAATTCCGTATTTATTTTCGCAGAGTAAGGAAAGGGAAGAATGAACCGGACCGATCGAATAACTACAGACTTTTTTATTCAGGAAAATCGCCTCGAATAAGGACTGACCGAAGTAACCGACAAAACCGGAAGAATGTGTCAAAAGATTTTGAAATTCAAATTTGGAAACCCGGGAAACAAACTCGATCCGCTCCGAAATGGGAGGAGCGCCTCCTACACGAACGACTCTGGAAAATTTTTCCCGAAAATACAAGGACTCAAGGAACAAATCCAATTCTTTTGAAGAACGAGAATCGACGTTCCCCGCATAACAAAGTAAATGCGAATCGTCGGACTTTCGATCGATGTTCAAAAGTCCGGGAGGAATTAGGATTTGATCCAAGGAAAAACGATCCGAATTTTCCGGATGAGGAAGGAGGTCGTAGTGTTCGTATCTTTTTCTGTCGGGACCGAAATGATCCAAAAGTAAAATTCTGGTTTTTGAATATTCCGGAATTAAAATGTCCCTGGAGTCTACTACGATCAGGTCCGACTCGCCGTCGGCAGGAAATTCCTCGAGCCAGATCGTTTCATAGGAAGCCGCCGACAATAATGTGAAAAGAATTCTGGAACGTTCGAAATGACCGCTTCCGAATTCTTTCGGATCTCCTACTAAAACTCCGACTCGGGCTTTTTTCGTATCTTTTGCGGACAAAGTCTGAAAACGGATTTGTTCCACGTTTTGATTTCCCGCAAAGACGTCAGGATCTCTTTCAAAAAGTTTCACACACTCTTTCGCTCCGAAAAAACGATTTCGATCGTTTAGAATATTAAAGATTTTAGAAGTAGTTTCGAAATCTCGGAGTTCGTCGATCGTAAGTCTGAGTTTAGGTAAAATCTCCTTTTCTTTTTCCGTAAGTAAGGAGGAAAGTTTGACAATTCGAAATCGATTCGGATTCTCTTTGATGGCAAGACTTACGTGTTCTTTATGTCTTTCCTCTAAAACGTTAGGCGTCCATTCCAAAGCCTTCCTCGTAAAAATTTCTCCGCCCATTCCCAAAGGAAGTCCCGTCACGTAGGAAAGATCCGATTCCGAAAATTGAAACGTCTGTAAAAGTTGATCCAAGTGAAGAATGTCGTAAAACGGATTGTCGCCCGTGAGGCGCAGGATCGTATCCGCGCCGAAAAATTCCGCAGCGCTTATATATCTGCGTCTTACGTCGAGAAGATCCCCCTTAAAAAAACGATAGTTCCTCCTTTCCAAAAATGAACCGAGTGTTTTGTCCCCTTCGGGGATTAAATACACGATTTGTTCTTCGGGGAGAACGGTTAAAATCCTTTCTTGGATCCTATCGATGAGCGTTTTTCCGGAACCGGAAGGAAATTCTTTTAAAACCTTTCCGGGAAGTCTTGTGGAATCGGTTCGGGCCTGAACGAACGCGTAAATGTTACGCGTTGAACGTATACCACTCATCACAACTCAAACAGGGAGCGCCCGTGGTTTCGTGTTTTCCGTTTAACGAATCGCTAAACGAAGGTAAACCTTTTCGCCAAATTTGTATTAGGGTTTCCTTATGAAGATTGCCGGATTCCTTGTTAGGGATCTGTTTGCAAACCGATACGGTTCCGTCCGAATTCACATAAAGATCCCGATCGAGATGCCAGCAAAATTCCCTCCGAATCGGAGTGAGATCCGTGACTCTTTTTTCAGGCATAAGCCCCGCATAACGATTGTATTTCTGGAGGACGACTCCGTAACCTTGTTTTTCGGTTTCGTCCACCCAGGTTTCCACTTCGTCTTCGGCTTCCTGGATTTTTAAAAACTGGAGATAAATTCTATTTTTTGGAAAAATTTTTCCGAGTTGTTCGAGGTTCGAAAGAACCCGGTCCAGTATTTTTTTTCCGTAGAGGGTCTTGTATTTTTCCGGATTGAAAGTCGTGAGATTTACGATCCAGGTGATTCTTTCTTTGGATGCGAAATCTATTGTATTCAAAAACTCTAAAATAGAATTCAGATCGGAATAAAGGGCCGTTTCGACGATCAATTCCCGCATCAAAGAAGAGGTTCCGAGGGTCGCGGAGATCAGCTCCGTAAACTTAGGATGCAGAAGAGGTTCTCCCAATCCTCCGAAACAAACGCTGTATTCGTTGGAAAAGGATTCTTCCTGTTGTTTCAGCAGATTCTCCAGAAATTCCGGACTTAAGAAAGTCCCGTCTTGATCGTTCGGCGTAAATTGTCTCGGACAAAAACTACAACTCAGTTCGCATCCTCGATAAACTTCCAGTTCCAGATAGGAAGGTCCGGTTCTAAAAACTTCCGGATGTTCCAGAATCCACGGCAGGATTTCGGAGTAGTTCCATTCTTCTTTGGATTTTAAAAATCCTTCGACTAAGTTTAAGGATCTTTTATTTTTTAAGGAGAAGTCGAGTCGGTACTGTCTTAGATCGGGTGCGTGATAAAAAATTTCAACGTCGTAGTGATTGATATTCTTATTCAGATATTCTTGAGCGCTCGTTTGAACCGTATCGGGAATCCCGTTCGTAAACTCCCTGGATAAAATCGCGGGAACGATTCCCGAAGGCAAATTTTCGCTGTAGGAATATTGCGAAAGATAACGATCGTGCCTTTGATAAATTTCCAGACTTAAGTTCTCGTCCAAACAGGGAAAAAGACCGGTGAAATAAAAGAAAGAAGCGTCGTCCCAGTCCGCATCTCCGGTTCTGGATTTTGGAAGCCGGGACGAAACTTTTTTTATAAAGGAAATCTCGGAAGCCTCTTCCAAAATTTGAATATTCAAAAAATCGTATGTATTTGTTTCGTTCGGAAAAGGCCAGCAGTTGAAAAAAACGAAGGACTCGGGAAGGACTTTGGAAAGTTTTCGGAGGGAAAGCCGCAGTAAATTTTCGCTTTCGTCTGCGGATTCCAGAAGAGATTTCGTTTCCGGACTCAAAAAAACTGCGGAATGGGAAATCGGAAATTTCATGGTTTGAAGTTCCTATCGGTCTAAAACGCGGATCGGGTAATACTTAAAAATCAATCCAGGTGAAACGTCTCTTCCTTAAGAGGGATTTTATTTTCTTTCCTATAGGTATCGTCGAAAATTTGAATCGGGATTTCGGCCCTGGATTCTTTCAGCCATCTGTAAAAAGTGTCTTCTTCCTTGTCTCGATAAAGAATGTTTTGGATTCCCCCGCGGAGGTTTTCCATCGGAGTCGGTCTTTTACCTTCTATCTTTAAAATTGAATATCTTTTTCTTTCGTCTCGAAACACTTCGGAAAGTCCTCCGTTGGGAAGAGGCGCGGCGATTGTAGCCGTGATTTTACTGTATTTATAAAGATCAAAAGAGGAAATCCATTCCACCATTCCTCTTCTGGATCGGAGAGTCGGATCGTTTCTGGGCGAACCGGCGATCAATGCGAAAGAGGAAGGATCGGAAAGAACGGATTTTCTGATTTCGGCGACTTCCTTGTAGAGTCTGTTTTCTTCCTGAACGGAATCGTTTTCGGGTGCGATCGAAATGATTCTATATCGAATTTCAAATCCGACCTTGTCCTTGTTCTGATTGTACCAACTTCTGATTTCCTGTTCGTTCGGAGGAGGGACCGCGATTTTTAACTGAAGAAGTTGTCCCTTTTTGATTTGATACGGAAGTTCCGTAATCCAGAGTTCGAAAGGCATTCCGGAAGAACCTTCCATCGCCTTCTCGAATTGTTTACGGTTTGTGATTCCCATCACTTCCATTCTTTTTTCGATTTCGGAATCGACCCTTTGTTCGTTGACCTGGATCGATTCTTCTTCGGCGACAACGTCCACGATGGCGCGATCAATGAGAAAGTCTATGATTCTCGTTCGGAGCGATTTACGAAAGTCTTCGTGTTTTAGGTGTTTTTGGAGTTTGTTGTATTTTTCTCCCGCGTCGTCGAGATCGAGTTCCGAGATGGAAATTGTTCCGACGGTCGCGATGACACGGTTGAGAGATTCCGCAGTTTGAATCGGTTTGTGTAAAAACAGAAATACAAACATCCCGGCAAAGAGGAAGTTTTTTGCGTTCGAGTTCATAAGCGGCTCCTGCCTTGAACTGTAAGATCCTAGGCAAGAGCCCTCGGTTCAACCGTTTTTCCAAATCACTAAAACCCGCGGGTCGAAAGTTGCGAAAGTTTTAGAACGGACTTTTAGTTGGTCTTAAACTTTCCTATCAACTGACCCAGGTTCTGCGCTTGTCCGTGCATATTTCCGGAAAATGAAGTCAGGTCTTCCGCACCCGAGGCGATTTCCAGGGTTCCTTCGGAAATACTCAGGATCGTTTTTGTGATTTCGTCCGTGGCTCGTTTTTGTTCGAGAACGGCTTCCTCGATTTGCAAACTGAAGGTCATGAGTTCGTTGGCGCTCTGAGAAATTTCTTTCGTATTTTCCTCCTGAGTTTTTACGGAGCTAAGAACATTTTTTGCGTAACGATCGAATTCCGCCACTTGTTCCCTGAGTTTTTTGAGGATGTTGGATGCTTCCGCGACTTTTGAATTTCCGTTGAATACGGCGGTGTTTGTGGAATTAACAAGCGACCCGATTTCTTGTACGCTGGAGGAAGTCTGTGACGCCAACTTTCCGATTTCTTCGGCTACGACCGCAAATCCTTTTCCCGCGTCCCCGGCTCTTGCAGCTTCGATGGCGGCGTTGAGCGCGAGTAAGTTTGTCTTTTCGGAAATTTCGGTGATGATGGATAGGATTTGTGTGATTCGAGAAGCGCTGTCGCCGATTGCGGCCATGGCGCTGATGGAAGCAACCATAGCGCTTTCTCCTGTGACTCCCTGTTCTTTGGACTCGGCGGCCAAACGTACTAAGTCCTGCATCTCCCGGTTGATATTCACGATTTGTTCTTTGAGTCGCACTACGTTTCCGTCGATTTCCTTCATACTGGAAACCGCTTGTTCCATGGACTTGCCGACGTTTTGAGCGGAGGCGGCGAGTTCTTCAACGGCCGCGGAGGATTCTTCCGCCGCAGAGGCTTGGGTTTGTGCGACGTCCGAAAAATGCCGGGAAGAGTCTGCCATTTTCTGAGACGTGTCTTTGAGGGTGGTCGCGGATCCGCTGATCTCTCGTAAAACTTTGAGAAGGTCCGTTCGCATCTGATTCATGGAACCGAGAAGGGTTCCGATTTCGTCCTTTTTATCGTGAGAACTTTGTGCGACTAAATTTCCTTTCGCGATTTCCTCCGAAAATCCGATGGCCTTGAGAAGTCCGGTTGTAATCAATTTTTGGAATATAACGTTTAAACAAATCAAAACGGAAAGTAGGATGAGAATCGCAGTGAAAGCCCTTGTGGAAATCGTATTCAGCATTTCGTCTTTGTAGATCGAATCGGGAATACTTACCTGCATCACCCAATAACGTTTGTCCTTACCGACATGGAACGGAAAATAATAGTGAATGTGTTTTTCCGAGTTATATGTGAAGTTTTTTCCTTCCTGGCTTTTCTTTAAAAAAAGATCCAGTTCTTCCGGATCGGGAATTTTATTTCCGATCAAGGATGGATCTTTTCCGTTAACCGTATAAAGTCCGCTTGGAGAAAGCAGGGTCATATATCCTTGATTGCGAAACGGTTTTACTTCTCCGAATTTCTTTTGCAGTTCCTCTACTTTTAAATCGATCCCGCAGGCTCCTCTAAAAAAACCGTCCTTACTGATCGGAGCAACGATGGAAATCATCATCGTATTTACGTTTTCGGATTTGTATCGATACGGTTCCGAAACGTAATAAATATTATTTTTTCTAGGAACTTGATAGAAGTCGCCGGTTCCGTCCCGGTTCTCGTAACCCGTGCTCGGTTTGATCAGCGCTTTTCCTTTTTCGCCGGATTGAAACACGTAAGGAACAAATCTCCCGGTGGAATCGTGCGCGAATGCGTTTCGATATTGTGCGTCTTTGCCGTCGTAGAGATTCGGCTCGTAGACGAGCCAAAGAGCGAAAAAGCCCGGGTTTCTTTCAATGACTTCTTTGATGGAAACGATGATCGAGTCTCTCGGCGGGGAAGTAAAGATTAGGGGAGAACGAAATCCTCTCGCATAAAACATGGCGGAATCCAGAAGATCTTTCACTTCCAAGGACCAACGTTCGGAAGTGATCGCCGAATTGTTTTCCACTTCCGATTTCAGATTTTCGTAGGAGATAATCGAATTGATCGCGGCGAGGATGCTGAATCCGATAAACAGAACTACGGATAAATAAAGAGAAATACGAAATCGAATGCTCATTCTTTTCCAACCTTTTTGCTTCCAAAATAAGAACCTATTCCAAAGCCGTCCGATTTTATCGGAATCGCCGCGAAGGTTCTAAGTTTTGGGATAAACTCTAAAGAAAAAGTTATTCTATCGAAAAAAATAAATTCATCAATTCAAATATTCATCCTTAAAATTCGAGCCGGATAAGAATTATAAATCACGATATAATTTATAAGAATCCGTCCTTCTTTGTTTTACAAAGAGTCGTCGCTTGGATTAGGGTTGGAAGTATATATCTTTTCGGCTTCATAAACATAAATCTTGATTCAATTCGTTTTAAATTTTCCTATCAACTGACCCAGGTTCTGTGCTTGTCCGTGTATATTTCCGGAGAATGAAGTCAGATCGTCCGCACCCGAGGCGATTTCCTGAGTTCCGTCGGAGATACTCACGATCGTTTTTGTGATTTCGTCCGTGGCTCGTTTTTGTTCGAGAACGGCTTCCTCGATTTGTAAACTGAAGGTCATGAGTTCGTTGGCGCTCTGGGAAATTTCTTTCGTATTTTCTTCCTGAGTTTTTACGGAGGTAAGAACGTTCTTTGCGTAACGATCGAATTCCTCCACTTGTTCCCTGAGTTTTTTAAGGACGTTAAACGCTTCCGCGACTTTTGTATTTCCGTTTAATACGGCGGTGTTTGTGGAGTTCACAAGCGACCCGATCTCTTGTACACTCGTGGATGTTTGGGAAGCGAGTTTTCCGATTTCTTCGGCTACAACCGCAAATCCTTTTCCCGCTTCTCCGGCTCTTGCGGCTTCGATGGCTGCGTTGAGCGCGAGTAAGTTTGTCCTTTCGGAAATTTCGGTGATGATGGATAGGATTTCCGTGATTCGAGAAGCGCTGTCGCCGATTGCGGCCATCGCGCTTGTAGACGCGATCATCGCGTTTTCTCCGGTAACCCCCTGTTCTTTGGATAACGCCGCGAGTTCCACTAAGTCCTGCATCTCCCGGTTGATATTCACGATTTGTTCCTTGAGTCGTACTACGTTCCCGTCGATTTCTTTCATACTGGAAACCGCTTGTTCCATGGACTTGCCGACGTTTTGAGCGGAGGCGGCGAGTTCTTCAACGGCCGCGGAGGATTCTTCCGCCGCAGAAGCTTGGGTTTGTGCGACGTCGGAAAAACCTCTGGAAGAGTCCGCCATTTTTTCGGACGTGTCTCTGAGAGTCGTTGCGGACCCGCCGATCTCTCTCAAAACTTTGAGAAGATTTTCACGCATTTGATTCATGGAACCGAGAAGGGTTCCGATCTCGTCCTTTTTATCGTGAGAACTTTGTGCGATTAAATTTCCACCTGCGATTTCTTCGGAAAATCCGACCGCTTTGAGAAGTCCGGCCGTAATCAATTTTTGGAATATAAAGTTTAAACAAAAAAGAACGGAGACAAGGATGAGTAGAGTGGAAACGAAACTCTGAAAAAGAATGGAAACGATGGCGGCTCGATAAATCGAATTGGGAATACTAACCTGCATCGCCCAATAACGTTTGTCTTTGCCGATGTGGAACGGAAAGTAGTAGTGGGTATATCCGTTCGAATCGGTAGTGAATTTCTTTCCTTCTTCTTCCTGGCTTTTTTTGAGATAGAATTCCAATTCCTTCGCGTCGGGAATCTGTTTCCCCACCAGATTGCCGTCGAAACCGTTCACCGCATAAATTCCTCTCGGAGAAAGTAGGGCTAAATAACCCTGATCTTGGAACGGTTTTTTAGTTCCGATCAGTTTTTGTAATTCTTCCATTTCATAGTCGAGACCGGCAACTCCGTAAAACTGATCGTCTACACGGAACGGAACGATCAGAGAGATCATAAGAATCTTGATCTTTCCTTCCACTTCGTAATAATACGGATCGGTCACATAGTGAGAGTTTGTTTTTTTAGGGATTTGATACCAGTCCCCTTCCGGACCTTTGTTGTCATAATACTTGGCGGCTTCCAATACGATTTCTTCTTTCGTTTTTCCGCGGTGAAGATAAGGAATGAATCTTCCCGTAGAATCATGTCCGTTCGTGTTTTCAAACTGAACGTCTTGTCCGTCGAAAGCGTTCGGTTCGTAGGCGACTCGGGCGCCGAAATAATTCGTATTTACTTTTAATATTTCCTGCAGGGCTAGGATGACTTTACCTCGGGGAGGCGAATCGAATAAAAGCGGGAATCGAAAACCTCGGATGATGCCCATTCCCGTGTCTAAGTAATCCTTTACTTCCAAGGTCCAACGTTCCGCGGTTACTTCGGAATTGTTAACTACCTCTTGTTCCAGTTTTTGATACGCCGTGTAGGTATTGATGCCGGCAAGAATGCTAAAACCAATAAACAACACGATTGAAAGGTAGAGAGAAATACGAAATCGAATGCTCATTGCGCCCTCCCGTAAATGGGCTATTCAGGAATTAAAAAATGATCAATAGAGTGTGGGACGAAAAGCTCGAGAAAAATATTGCCAATTTATAAAAAAATCATCGTTTTCTATCGATAAAAGGCGAGCGAGCACCAATACCCCGTCGAGCGCCCATAGAAGCGAGACGTTGAGTTTCCTCGAGCGCCCATAGAAGCGAGACGTTGAGTTTCCTCGAGCGCCCATAGAAGCGAGACGCTTTAGTTTCCTCGAGCGCCCATAGAAGCGAGACGCCCGAGTTTCCCAAAAGCGCAGGAGTTCCCACGTTTTAGAGATCCGATGTCGGGAATCAGTGAATAGAAATCAGGGTTCAGTTACATTTTCCTAAAAGAGCGATTGCACTTTAAGAAAGGCTGATTTTCCAATTCTTTAAAATAACTATCCACGGATCCCTAGAACGTTCCGACAAAAGTAAGATTTTTTACTTGCAAAAAGTATGATTTTCTGATAGAGAAAGTCCCCGAATTTTCCCGGCAGACGGGACGACGAACGGAAGGAGTCAAAACTCCGAACCGAAATCAATTCGGAGTTTTAAAAAACAAAAACGACTTAAGCCGAAAGGCCGAAAACGTCGTGAATTTTGTTGACCGCGACCTTTGCCTGATCTTCCGGAATCACGCAGGAAATTTTGATCTCGGAAGTGGAGATCATTTCGATGTTGATTCCGTTGTCCGCAAGAACCTTAAACATGCCCGCCGCAACTCCCGTATGAGATTTCATCCCGACTCCGACCGCGGAAACGATCGCGATACTTTCGTTGATTTCGGGTTCTTGCGCGTTATGCGACTTTGAGAAACTCTGCAGAATCGGTTTCGCTTCGAGGACGTCTTTTTTGGGAATCGTAAAGGAGATCGTATTGATTCCGTTATGCGGAGAAGATTGAACGATCATGTCCACGAGAATGTGTTTGGAACTGAGTTCTCCGAAAAGTCCCGCGGCTAATCCCGGTTTGTCGGGAACTCCCGCGATCGT
>NZ_AOHC02000012.1:0-130000 GCF_000332415.1 Leptospira weilii serovar Ranarum str. ICFT | reverse complement strand
GTTACTTTGACGACTCCTCCGGTTTCGAAAGACACGTTAGACGCTTTTGTAGAAAGAGCCAATCCTTTCGGATTTTGGAAAGGGCAGGGTAGCAAGGAAAGGTTGGAAGATTTTCGGGAAAAAATCGTACTTTGGATTTTGGGAACCGTTGCGTTGTTTTTCGGAATGTTTTCTTTGGGATATTTTTTTCTATTACGATTTTGGCAAGGAACGTTTTGTCTGATCGGTTTCGCAATTTTCGGGGTAGTTTACTGGAAGAAGGAATTCGGTAAGAACAAAGTAGAATGAATGAAAACTTGCAAACTTGTTTCTGAATCTGAATTGTATGGAAAAATAATATTATAAAAATTTAATAAATTTATGGCGACAATTCTAAGTAAGCGGATCTTTCCGAACATACAATGAAACGCAAGCGTTTCGACAAGAATGGAGCTTTTACTTGTAAAAAGTATGATTTTCTGATAGAGAAAAACCGCCGGAGTTTTTCCGCCTCCTATTTCGCGACTGAAACTCAGTGGATACCTCTCTATAGATCGCGTTTCAGGTTGCCGACAGTTTGGGACAAACTCGGTTTGTAAAACGATCAAGCCGTTCTTCTTCGGGGAACGTTCGGTTTTTTTCGGACATAGATCGTCTTGTCCACCTTCGCAATCAGTTCGCCGTTCTTTTCTTGAATCGGGATGTTTATGTTAAAAAGAGTTTTTTTTCTTTGGACGCATTCTTCTTGAATTCGAATTATATCTTCAGGATGAATTTTAAACTCTGCAAAAACATCCTGAGAAGTCGCTTTCAGATATTGAATCGAACCGTTGACATCCCAGAGAATATAATTCTCTCCCAAATTTTGTTTGAGCATCAATAGCGGGATCGGATCCACGAAGGCATAAAGAGCCCCGCCGAAGTGAGTTCCCATCAAACCTTTCGTTTTGCGATTGAGCGGAAGTTTGACCTTCATTTCTCTCATGTCATCGGTAAATTGAAGAATTCTTCCTCCGCATCTCCAATAAATGGGCCAGCGGAGAAAGATTTTTATCTGATAGAAAAAAACTTTCCAAAAAGAGAGAGCGACGGCTCGTGAAATCATATATAGTTTGATATAAAACTATATATGATTTGATGTCAAACTAAAATTAGAAAACGGGTGCGATGCAGCCGGCCTCCGTTCAAATTTCATTGTCGATTTTTCTCTCTTCGATTTCCATTTCTTTGGAGAGACAGAGCAAGGCGGTCAAAGTGAAAATGGGAGAAACGTCGGTTCCGTTCGAAGTTTGTATCGAAGGGACTGCGGATTCTAAAAGGGCCGAAATTCTTTTTAGCCCGAGATTTTCGGATCGTTGTATCAGTTTTTTCCAATCGTTGATTTTGCCGTATTGTTTTAAACCGATCATATATACTTCGCAGACCGCCGATCTTAATTCCGTAAGATAACTTTTTAGAGGATCTATTTCCCGATCCGGTCGATCCTGTATTTGCAAACTCGATAGGTTCTGTTTCGATTTTTCATCCGCCTTATCCAAGTAAGGTTGTAACATCTTACGATCTCCGTGTTGTTCGATCACAAGCGATACCGGTTTGATACGAAGTCGGCCCGATACGGGATTCGCGGTTCCACACAAGAATCGTAAGGAAGTTTCGGAAAGTGAATGTTTAAGATTTTCTAATCCTTCGGAGGCCCTACTATAATACGGAAAATACGCGTGTGCAATGGTTCCGTTTTGATCTTTTACTTCCAATTGAATTTGTTGGGAAATCGAATCGAAGTAAGGTTCTTCGAATCGGTCGACTTTGAAGACAAAAAAACTGCCGGCTGCGGAACGGGGACCCAAAGGAAGAGGAAGTCTGTCCGAAAGTAGGTTTATCGTTTCCTGAAAATCGTCGGAAAGAATGGAAAGAGATTCGAAGGAAAACGTTTGAGGATTCAAAGTCGCTTTATTACCGAATTTTAATCTACCGGATGCGGTTTTTTGAATGGAAGAACTGATGATCGAACTTTTCCCGAAATCCAAAAGAGAAACGCCTTTCAGAGCCGGAAGGTTTCCGATAACGTGGAACTGTTCTTCCACAGGTCTTTCCAAAAACCGCTCCGATACAAAGACTTCGTCCGATTTAGGATCCGCGAAATAAGAACGAACTACAAAACCTTTTTTTAATACTTTGACGTCCGATCCGAGCCCGGTCAGACTTCGAACGATCAACTCGGAGGAGCGACTTCTTATATCTCCGCTGACGATCAAAGGGTGAAGATTTCCCGTATTTTTTTTCAATACATCCGTACGAACAAACCATTCTCCGATGAGAGATACGATTTTGTCCGGATCGAATAAGGAATCGTGCGTAATATATTTTGCATATTCTTCTTGCAATTCCGATAATATGTCCGCGGGCCATAAGAGTCCCTCTTCGATACAAGAACGTTCCAATTGAGACAATTTATCTTTGAGGCTCCGGGAAGCGCCTTGGAATCCAAATTCTACGATTTCTTTTAAGATCGTATCCGCTTTTTCGGTAATATACGAAGATACTTTAATTTCTCTGGAACTCGTGGAAACGAATTCCTTTTCTTTATGCGTTAGACGAAACGTCCAGATCGCAATTGCGATCGTTTGTTCCGAGAGCGAACCTTTACAATCCGAACGCGCATATCGAATATCGTTCGGCACCGGAAAATGTACGGTTCCCATTCCGTGAATTTTGGCGACGGGTGTATCGGTTCTATCCAGTTCCACAAGAACACCGGAATCAAAAACGGATTTCGCTTTAGCAAGAGATGAAGCGGATAAAAAGGATCGTAAACTTTCGTCCGTGATTTCGCCCGGATTCCAAGAAGAATTCGGTTTGTTTTCGACGATTCTATTTTGATAAGCGACTACGGTGCGAACGATATGTCTGCAAATTCCGGTCGAAGGACAAGTGCATGCGGATTCTTGAATGGAAGCCGACCCGGGTAAAACGCATGTAACGGAATCCTCCCAGTCGACTTCGATCCTTCCGTCTTCGGTTTCTTTCCAATTTCCCCTCGTTCCGGTTTCGATATCTTTTAAGGCGCGATTTACGGTTCCCTTGCTCGTTAAAACTTCCAGCTCTTGTAAGGTTAAGGAAAGAATGTCTTGGCGCATCGTTTTATTATTTTATTTTTTCACTCACCCAATCGGCGAGTTCTCCCGGAGTCATGGCTCCTATCTCCGCTCCCACTTTTACGAGTTTGCCCGCGGTTGTTACGTCGTAGTTCGGGTTTGCGATTTCGTCTAACGCGGCTAAACCCAATACTTTCACGCCGCTTTCCACCAATCGATGAGTTGTGGAAACGAGTTTGGAAACGGGACCTCCTTCGTAAAAATCACTGATGAGTATTACAATGGTTCGGCGCGGATTTTCGATCTTTCCTTCCGCATACAAAAGTGCTCCACCGATGTCCGTACCTCCGCCTAACTGGACTTTCATGAGTGTTTCCACCGGATCGGAACAATAATCGGTCACGTCCACGACGCTCGTATCGAAAAGGATCAAACGAGTTCGTACCGCTTTGATTCCCCAAAAAATGGACGCGGTAACTGCGGAATGAATGACGCTATCCAACATACTTCCGGATTCATCTACAAGAATGATCAACTGCCAACGATCGGCAATGGAACGTTGAACTCGCGAGTGAAACAAAGGTTTTTGCAGAACCAACTTTTTGGTCGTAAGGTCGTAGTTTTTCAGATTGGCGCGGATCGTACTTTTTACGTCGAAGTTTTTATAAATCTTCAAGGAAGAACGCCGATTTCGATTCTTAACTCCTTGAAACGAAGTGAGGATCGTAGTTTCCAATTTTTTCATCAATTCTTCCACCACTTTTCGAACCAGTTCTCTGGCGAGGTCCAACACTTGCGGGTTCATGAGATGTTTGGTGTGTAACACCGCTTTTAAAAGAGTCGTGTTAGGCGAGGCTCGTTTTAAAAGTTCGGGACTTGTCACTATCTCCATCACTTGATAACGTTCTAATGCGTCTCTTTCGATCCGTTCTATCGTTTTTTTCGGAAAAAGTTCGTGCACTTCGTTGATCCATAAGGGTACTGTAATATTCGATTCTTCCAAACCGGCGCTTCGAGTGTTTCTGCCCGATCCGTATTCCCTTCCGTAGAGATATTCGCAGGCTCCGTTCATCCTTTGTTGTTCGCTCGTAAGAGTTTGGCCTCCGAGGGATTGTTCCGAACCGTTTCCTAAGATCAGTCTCCATCGAACTAAAGCGGTAAAATCTTCTTTCATAGGTATACTTCTCCGGACGGATTCAGCGTTTCTTATGGATCGTTCGCCGGGAAACGGCGCGTTGATTTACCGCAAATTGATTTTCTTGATCCGGTAAAATTAGGTTTTGAGAGGATTGATTCGTATATTTTAATAAACTGTTCATAATATTTTTTTAAGTGGTTCTAACTCCAAACTTAGAAGCGGTTTCGAAAAGAATCCTTTCGAATTCGATCGCCCGCAAAATGATTTTCGGATCTTCGTGATCCGGAATTCCTTTTTCTGCGGGTTGTATAATTTCCAATAAGTTGATTCCGATATGATGTTTTTCTCTCGGAGAAAAAAAGGTAAAAGCCATACGAAGCGCCGGTAACGCTTCTAAAAATTCTATATAAGATAATTCTGATATTCTGTTATTCAGAGCCGTCAAAAGAGTCCGATCCCGTTGCGCGGTTTCCCGGGCGATCCGGAAAAGCCCGGATAAAAAATCCCCCAACTGGGAAGGATCGTAGAAGGAATCCAACTGACTCAGAATCGTTTCGTCGTCGGCTAAATTTAATTTCCATTGGGCTCCGGAAACGGCTCCACGGACGAAAGGATCGACTTCCGAATCGGCCCCCACTCTGAGTAACACGTCTCGAATTTCTTCCAGAGACAATTCCAAGGAAGTTGAACAACGCTCGTAAGTTTCCACGATCGTACCGACACCTCCGGCTTGTTCGAGCCCTTGAGAAGAAGTGACTCCAAGTTGATCCAAAAGATGGAGACATTTCCGGTAAATTTCTTTGAGAATTTCTTTCAGGCTTTCTTTACCTTCCAATTTTAAAATCTCATCGTAAGAATATAAATAAGCGATATGGTCTAACGCGGAGCAGGTGTTTAAAAAATCACACGAGATTGGAATCATCTCCGAAAGTTGTTTAAGAAAAAATGTCAAATGTTTACCGAGTCCGGCCAACGCGGCGTCGACTAAACAAGTAGCGCCAACTTCTAAGTCCGTTTCCAAACGGATGCGCCGGTTCAATACTCCCGCCGCCGCTTCCGAAAGTGTGGCTCCATACCGAGACGCTTCGATACAGGAAGAATGAAATTCCGTTTCCATAATAATCTTCCATTCTTCCTGTACGTCTCCGAGATCGTTTCGAGCGATCATATCTGCGCCTTTGACGAGCGTGTAACCGACAATGCCTAAAAGATTCAAACGATGAAGAATTTTACTTTGTTCCCTTTGTTGTGGATTCATCAAACGAAGTTTGAGAGTTCGAACTTCGCGTTCGGCCATAAGATTCGATTTTTTTAATGTAGTTTCGATGTCGGAAACGATCGGAGGTAAGGAAGTGCCGGCGGCTAAACGACCGATACGATCTCCTTGCATGACTTCCGAAATGGAATCGAGCAAAGGATGTCCTGCGTCTCTTGCAATTTCATCCTTTACGAGCGTGGCACGAAGACCGTCGATCACGTCTCTTCTCCAAATATCTTTGTGACCTCGTAAATCCGCCAAAACTCTGCTCATGGTTTCGGAAGCGATTCTGTCCGCGGAATTTATGTTTTGTCCTTTTTTACGAAGTGTTTTTACGATCTTCTGAACCAAGGGGCGATGATCGAAGGATCGGTTTTTTTGAAATCCTTCCCAAACAAAATCGTAAAAGCCCGGACTCGGCATCCCGGAATTATAACCGTTGGCCGCGTCCATTCTCGCATTGGAATACGGGGTCAACGCGATTCCACACTCGTAGGAACTGTGACTTTCCATTGTCGTTCGATTGGCCCAGAGTAACTCGTCGGCATCGGGAGCGGTTGAAATTCTTTTTTGTAACGCGGAAGTATGATACCCTCCGGTGACTACTAAAATTGGACCGGAAAATTCCGTTTCTGCGAGTCGTATCTGATTCGCCATAAACGCTTCTCTCATACAAGTCGTTTCGTCCGAGCGGTTTGTTTCTGTTCGAGCTTGAATACAAAATAGGGAAGCTCGTTCGATATAATCGTTTACTTGTGTCAGGTGATTTACTTCGAAAAGTTCATCCCATAAATCGTCAAAATGAGAGACTCCCATTTTTTTACAGAGTTTGGAAATGAAATCATTGTTCCAAAACGGATCGTCGTCGTACAATTGTACCGTTTGGGAAGCGGGGTTTTCCGAAATACTTTCGATCGAGCCGATTTCCGACCAGGGAAGGTCTATAAAACGCGCGGGCACTTGTAAGGATCTGGCGGTTTGTAGAGCCACCCATTCCGGAGAATAGTTGCAAAAAGGATAATACGCTCCGCGAGAAGTCCCGGATTCGTCTCTGACGTAACTGTAGATCGCGATCGGTAACGTATGAGGTAAAAACAATTCGTCGATTTTGGGATTAAAGTCGTAAGGGCCTTCGATCAAAATCGCGGAAGGTTTTAGATCATTCGCCAATTTTTGAAGCGCGAGTGACGCGGCCACGCTGTGATGTCGTACCGGAAAGAAGGAAATGGAAGTCATATCGGATCGTTTTTATTTTAGGAATGTGGTTATTCTTGATTTTTTCTTTAAGTCGAGTTTTGATTTCCGGTTAAAACGTTACAATTGCGGCTTTAGGTTCGGATTCAAGTCTCTCGATATATTCCATTTTTTGAATTCTCTTGAGTCCTTAGGAATTTCTATCCAATAGTTTTCTGGACTTGTGGAATTCGTGCCAGGCTTTTTCATTTCGAAACGCCACCACTTGATCGAAGTAGTGTCTTATTTTTTTCAAGTCCTCGACGGAATCTTTTACGCCCGAACCGAGCATGTTGGAAACGATATGACCCGCGTTTACTTTTCCTTCGTCGTAGTAATACGCGTGTAAAACGGCTGAAAACCCCACGCTGACCGCTTCCGCCGTACTCAAAGTGGAGCCGAGGGGTTCCAGAGCTTTTCCGGAAATCGTTTTAGAATTCCGTAATTCGTGAAAAGAGGTTACTAACACTTGAGTCAGATCTTCCGGAAGTCTTACCGGCACGTTGGCCTGTTTCAACAAACGTTCCATCTCGCGCTGAACTAACGCTTGTTCTTCAGAAATACTTGCGATAGGCGCGACCGTTTCAAAGTTAAACCTTCGTTTTAAAGCGGAACTCATCTCGTTTGTGCCCCTGTCCTTTGTATTCGAAGTGGCTACGATATTGAATCCTTGTTTGGCGAAGAGCACACTTTCTTCTCCGTTTAATTCCGGTATGTGCAAAACTCTGTCGCTTAATAAGGAGAGTAACGTGTCCTGGATTTCGCCAGGACAACGGGAAAGTTCTTCAAAACGAACGATCTTACCGGATTTCATTCCTTCGTATACGGGAGCGGGAACGAGGGATTTTTCGGAAGGACCTTCCGATAACATGAGGGCGTAATTCCAAGAATAACGAATCTGATCTTCCGTTGTTCCCGCGCTTCCTTGGATCGTTAGGGAAGAATCCCCGGAAATCGCAGCGGCTAAAAGTTCGCTCAGATAACTTTTGGCGGTTCCCGGTTCTCCGATGAGCATGAGCCCTCGGTTGGTGGCGAGCGCGACGATACAACATTCTATGAAGTTTCGTTCTCCCACGAACTTGGGAGAAATTTCGGAACTTGGATCACCTAACACAAAGTCGATGACGGCCTGCGGGGAAAGTTTCCAGCCGAGAGGTTTGGGTTTTGATTCGTCCCTTTTTGCCAATCGGTCCAGTTCTTCCGCAAACAATTTTTCCGCGGGAGGTTTTTGAATGTCTAAAAGTGAATTTTGTTTTTCTTGCATATTCTAATATTCCGATATCTTACTCAAGCGATCGTATTCGACTCGATCGTTCGATTGTATTTTATAAAAATCATTCCGTGGTAAAACGTGTATTCACTCTGATTTCGCATAAAACTTCGTGTCGAATCGCTCTCCCCCGCGAGGGATCGACAGGAGAGTCAAGTTATTGCTTTTGAAAGAGTTTTGCTTATGCTCAAAAAAATTGCAATAACTTGACTGAAGCGGAGAGCCCGACCCGCCGAACCTAAACATTTTGTACGTTGTCACCATCCGATCGCGGGGCGCGGCCAACCTCCTAAAACTCCCGACTCCAACATTATTAAAATATAATAAATTTGGAATATTATAATAAAATCCCTAACTCCTAGTCCCTAAAACCTATCCACTAGTACCGATCGCGTTTAAAAAGTCCGGGTCCTTTTTGTAAAAGTCGAAATCTTTTTCGACGGTAAATTCATCGGTTTTTTTACCCAACTCTCTTGCCTTTTTAATGGCGCTTAACATCGGATCTTTTTGTTGAGTCAATGCGTAGTAGCAAGCCTGATTGAATGGGATTCTCGCATTGATGTACTGATCTCCCGTCATTTGAAATCCGAGCTTAAGAATTTCTTCGTCCTTTAAGATGGCGGCTAACGCGAACACATCGGCCGCAAAGACTTCGGCCTTACGATAATATCCTTCTGAAATTTTTAATTTCACTTCCCATTGATTGAGTTTTAAAAAGTCCTCCGCCTTGGTGAGAAACAAATGTTTGATCTTAGTCGCCGCCTCCGGGTATTTTCTTCCATTCATCAAATTCATATATTTTGCATATTCAAACTCGCACCATTTTTTCAGCCTGTCGAATTCTTCGTTTTCAAAATAGATATTTCGAAGAGATTTCATGTTTGCGAGAAAATCCGGGACGTCTGCGAGTTTTGTTTTTCTCAATCGTAGATCGGTAAGAGCTTCCAGTTTTTCAAGTTGAATCGGTAAAGAATCGATTTGAGTCTCTTCCAGATCCAAAATCTTCAAAGCGCCGAGACTTCCGATCGATGCCGGTAGGGAAGAAATCGGATTCTCGTACAAACGCAGGTTTTGTAGATTTTTCAAAGAGATGACTTCTTCCGGGAAACTCGAAAATTTATTTTTTCCTAAACTTAAATCGTTCAGTTGGGTCAGAGCCTTGATCGTAGACGGGATTTTGGAAAGTTGATTTCCGGTTAAGTAGAGATCTATGAGAGACGACAGTTTCTCGATTCCATCCGGCAAAGAAGAAATTTGATTTGATCGTGCGTGGAGTATTTGGAGATTTTTTAGGGACAACACCGCATCCGGAAGGGTCGAAAACTGGTTGGAACCGATATCGAGATTGATGAGCTGTTCCAAAGCTCCGATCCCTGCGGGTAAAGTTTTCAGTGCGTTTTGACTTAAATCCAAACGGGTAAGACGTTTGAGATCGCCGATACTTTCCGGTATATCCGTAAGATTACAGCCGCTCATTGAAAGGGAAGTTAGACTTTTGAACGTAGTCACGGCAACCGGAAACCGTTCGTATTTGGTCGCGTTTAGATCCAAACTGATTGTTGCTTTGGTTTCGCTTAACAAATTACTGCAATCAAAATCGGTTTCAAAACCTTGAATATTCCTAAGTTCTACTTCTTCCAATTGGACGCAGGAATTTAAAACGACCAGATCCTTTACGTTCCATTTGGAAAGTTCGATCTTTTTCAGATTTTTCAATTCCGCCAGAGGAGACGTGTCTTTTACGGGTTCGTTTATTTCCAGCTCTTCCAGTTTCTGGAAAAACTTGAGTTCCTGGATCGTCGTAATTTTATAAGAACTGCGCAGATCTAATTTTGTAACTTTAGAAATGGCTTTATGATTTTTAGACCTGGTTATGGAATGATCATCGGAAAGAAGTTTTTTCCAAGCGGCGGAAAATCCGTTGTAAATTTCGGTGTAATCGATTTCATCGAATACTTCCTCTTTCTTTTCCGGAATTTTCAGACTTTCCAATAAAATTTTGGCGGTCTCCTTCAAACTGTTTTCGTTCGAAGCGGGATAACTAAATCCGGAAACTTGCAACAAACCGTGCAGAGTTTCGCTGAACGCAACCGGAGTGATTTCTTCCAAGGAAAGTTTTGTTTCCCCGTCTTCGTGACAAGAAGGTTCTCGAAGGCCCTTTACAAAATAAGCGCCTTCCAAGTCCAAATCCTGTCCTCCGATGTTTCCGTACGAAAGGTCGTCCCCGTCGTATCGTATAACAGCGGTTACATCATCGGATAGAAATTGTTTGGAATGTTCGTCGATTCCTCCTCCGTCTCCGGCGGCGCCTCGGGACCAACCCATTTTCTCGAGTCCGAACACGAGTTGTTCCGCTTTTACTTTTTGTTTCGTAAAACCGGGAATTTCTTTTTTGTTTTTATCCTCTTCCGAAAGAACGTAAACCGGCCTACTCAACTGAGTAAACGGAGGAATGATTTCGTAATCGGAGAACAATTGTCCCCAGGATTTTTTTTCCTCTTGGGAAAGTAATAACGGATGAACGATTCCGACGTAAGCTCCTCCTTGGAGATTTAAAGATTTATCATATACATCCGCGTAATCCTGTTCGTCGGTAAGTCTGAATGTTTCGATCGATTTTTCTCGATCGGGAAAACAAACCCACCAAAGAATCGTTTTGGCAAGATGAGTCATTAACGGGTGTTTGGCGATGAGCATTTCCCATTCGGCCACTTTCCATCTTCTTCCGGTCACCATAGCCTGTTCCATTCTTTGCGCGTGGATTTTACCGATTTCACGGATTTGTTTTTTCATCAGCTTCCATTCTTCCACGGAAGCGTTCGCTAAGTCCGCGTCGTCTTTTGAATTCGGTTTTGGAAGATCGTCTTTGATTTTACCTTCTTCGTCTTTTACCATCGGTTTCAGATCCGGACCGAGCACAAATTGAAACTTACGAGGACCGAAATCGAATTCCCGTTTTCCTTGTTCGTCCAACCCACAATCCGGAACCACACGATCTTCGAGTTCCGATTTCTTGAGTCCTTTTTTCTTGGCGATGGATTCCATAAAGGTATTAGCCATCTCTTTGAGACCTTTGAACTTCACCTTTTGAGCGATTCCGTTCAATTGCATCAGCGCGGTATCCGAACCGATCGTTTTTAAAATTTCCAAACCTAAAACGGCGCGTTGGTGTTGGGATTCTCCCGGCCAAACTTTGATGAGAGGGGTCAATTTGAGAGCGATTCGATCTCCGCCTAACCGTCCTAAGGCGATAAACGCCCATTTGTCTTTGCTCGGAGCGCCGAGAGAAATCCAGAGTTCGAAAAGTTTCCAAACGAAATCGTCCAGGCTGGTAACTTCGGCGTGTTCTTTCAAACCTTTCAAAAGCGAAGAATCTCCCTCCAAACCTTTTTCTTTTAACTCGGACAAAACCGCGGCCGTTTGCGGAGCGGATAATTTTTTCTTTTGGATTAGAATCGGAGGAAGTTCTTCGGGAACGACCCAGCTAATCGGTTTTGCTTTGGGGATTTCTTGGACCGCCTTGGAAAGCCACTGCGGAGTTGTGGAATCGTCGAAAGGTTCCGCCATTAAAGTAGAATTTTCTAATATTTCATTTTTAACTTTTTCTTGGATCTCGGCGGAATGTTTTCCGTTTTCTTGAACGATTAAATCGCCGTAACCCCTCGCGAAAAGAGATTGGAGGATGTCGATCGCCAAGTCGGCTAACTTTTTATCGGCGTCCATAACCGTTGGAACGAGCCCTTCGATCGCAAAATGAGGGTTTTCGATGAACCAGGTTTTTGTTTCCGCCGCCAATTTAGGAACGGCATAAAGATGTAACATCGGTCGTGCTACTTCGCCCGCTTTGATGCCGAGGAACAACTTTAGCATTTCCTTATGCGGATCGTTGTTATAATTTCCGAACACTTCTTTGACGGAAAGTGCGACCCATTCCAAATCGGAATAACCGGTGATTGCGAGCCAGCGTTTGATCTCTTCTGCGGAATCTAACAAGTGGCCGATCTTACGCACATTACGTTTTACAATTTCAGAATTTTCTAATAGAAAGACGATGTTCTTTCGATATTTCGAATGCGTAAAATTGACGGTCGGTTTTTCCTGCTTCCAAGATTCCACAACCGGCAATAATTCCTCTTTCATTCCCAGATCCAGAGCGATCAGGAAAGGAGCGATGGCGGCGTTGGATTCCAATTCTTTCGGTTTTAAATGAGGTCGGATCCATTCCTTACAATGTGTCCGCTCCGATTCGTCCAAAATCGGCAAAAGACACGCAAAACCTTCCACATAAGTTCCATCCGTTGGATACGGATCTATATGATAGGTCGCTAAAAAATGAATGGTCTTTTCCAATCCGAATAGAGTATAGAATGGAAGCGTAATATACGAAGGAGGTATGATTTTTTTTTCTTCCCATTTATCTTCTGCCCGCTCCAAAAAAGTCATCGCATTTTAGAGAGTCAGATTTCCGTCGATCGTTTGAGAGCCTAGGAACTCCTGAAATTTTTGTATGTTCCGTTTATTTTTTTTACCCTCGTAGTCATAATCATCCAAGGCTTCCATTCTACTCAAGACCAGAAACCAAAAATGAGCTTCCGGTTTGCTCATAAACAAAGGAATATCTTGGTTCGTCCAATCGATGTCCCTCCCGTAATTCCCTCTTTTTAAGGAAGAAAGTTGTTCAATCCTCGCTTTGAGATCGAAAGTTTTCGGTTCTTCTTTGGGACGAACCGGTACGACGTTGGAACGGATTGCAAGGTCTTCTTTAGAAAGTCCTAAAGTTTTTTCGATCGGTTCTTTTAATTTTTTTGCTTCGATTTTGTGAATTCCGTTTTTTGAATGTGTTTCCGGGACTTCGTTGGCCGCGGATTGATTGGCGGTTCCCGACTTTGATTCGGTTTTTGTTTCCGAAATTTCGGTCTTACTTTTTACCGGTTTGTTCCCCGCCGATTTGGGTGAGGCGACTGCGACGACAATTTCGCCTTCGCCCGAGTTTTGATATCCCTTCTTCAACTTTTCGCTTAACAATTTATTTGCTTCTTTCAAACATTTTTCATCGTCGTCGAACGTTTTGGTTTGCGTCTGTCCGCTCGTTCCGATTTTTCCGTAAGTTACAGTAAAAGATTTTCCGGAAACTTCGATGTTCCAGAATTTATTGGAGGTTGCGTCTTGGTATGTTAGGTGGTGTTTCATGGGTTCCTTATTCTAATTTTTACTTTACAATCATCTCAAAAATTTGAAATTCAAATTCCTTGCCCGGAGTTTTGTCCCGATTTAATCTTGGAACGAGCATTTTATTCTCATAAAAAGTAAGTTTATTTCTTTCGTTCATGAAAGATTCGTCTTTCGGCTCCCAATCGGACTTGAGATGAACGAGTGAACCGTCTGAATTGATAAAAAAGAAATATCCATTTTTAAGTATCAGCGTATTTTCCCATGTCCAAAATTTTTCGACGAACATGCTCGATCCGGGAATTTTCACTTTGCCGATCAATTGCTTTTCATTTCTATCATAGATGTATATCAGAGGATCGTCACCATTGACTAAATATAAAAAACCGGCTGTTTTAGCGTAAACTCCCTTGACATTGGCCTGAGGCCATTTTAATACGAGCTCTCTATCGAGCGAGTCGTTCGTTACGGAAATTTTGAGTATTTCTTCTCCGACAAATTGAAATATTTCGTTTTCATAGAGTTGAGCCGGATTAGGCCATCCCTCTTCGACCGATTGCGTGAAACAATATTCTAATGTTTCAATATTATATATTCGGAATTCAAAACCGCGAAGGTCTCCGTATCCTAGTCCCTCGCAAGAAAACAATAAGTAGGCTCCCGAGACCAGTATCGAACAATTGGTTGCGATATTCATTATCTCCAATTTGTGCTTCTCAGTCGCAGGGACGATCTCCGAATCCAATTCTTTCAAGAAAACAATTTCGTCGTGCGAGCTTATGTCGTAAACGGAAAGGTTGAATTTTGTTCCCGTCGGGATTTTTCCCACCGAAAATACAAACAGACGATTTTGATGAATGCACATCTCATACGGCGTAATCTCCAAAGGAAGAAATGTTTTTAATACCGGCTGACTCGGTTTGCCGATATCATAAATTGCAATTCGATTGATCGATTCCGGGTAGTATTTCCAATTATCCTTTCCTAACTGCGGTTCCAATGTAATCAAATCATTTTGATGAATGAGCCCTTGCCTCACACATCTGGAAAGTTTTAAAATAGGGTTAAACGAAATACCGGTTTTGCTTTTCGTACTGTTTTTGTTAGTCGACGGGGTGATATAAAGTTCCAGGATTTCAGACATCCTGGTTAAGAACAACGCGCCCGCGTTTTGCTCCACAGGACTATCGACGATCAGATCTTCATGACTGATGAAACTGAGCGACGGCTCGTCGGTTGAATTCTTAGCATACGGATGATAAAACCACCAATCGGAATAATCGACAACGGGGCTGTAAACTTTTGACGGGTCATCCAGCGTTTTGCCCCAATTGATTTTTTTCAAATAAAAATCTTCAACGAGTCCATGATCTCCCAAGTATAACCTTGCCTCTTCCAGTTCCAGGCTTTCGTGTTTAAGGATAAGATTTCGAAAACTGATCGGCCATTCTTCGTATTGTCGTAATTCGGCGGGCGGTCTTGCGAGTAGAATATCGGATGGAAACTCGATGATTAAAGAATCTTCGCCTATTTGCGCGCTGATCGCTTCACTCATCACGCCTTCCAAAACCTTTTCATAACCGGGTGTATCGGCCAGATACGAAAAATGACTTATCAAGGCTTTGGGCAAGTCCTTTGCGTTTACAATCGCTTCCCATTCTTTGAGATAATCTGCTTTGGGCTCGTTCTTCTTTTTTTCCGTGTTTGTGGCAGTGGATTTCGTATTAGCAAGAGTCGCGTCATCTTCGACATATCCCTTCTTCAACTTTTCGCTTAACAATTTATTTGCTTCTTTCAAACATTTTTCTTCGGTGTCGAAAGTTTTGGTCTGCGTCTGTCCACTCGTTCCGATTTTACCGTAAGTTACCGTAAATGATTTTCCGGAAACTTCGATGTTCCAGAATTTGTTGGAGGTTGCGTCTTGGTATGTTAGGCGGTGTTTCATGGGTTTACTTTTGAGTGATTTAGATCATTTTAAAAATTGTTGATCTACGAAGATTTTAATTGTGATTTGTATTCGGAAAATTTCAGATTGTATACGTTTCGCGCCTCAACGGGTGATAATCCAGTCTCTTCTTGAATCATTTCCGGATAGAACTCATCTTCTCCGTCATACTCGTCTCCATCGGCGGTTCCAAGACCCATCAATACACAATCGCAGTCTTCAATTAATTGTTTTAAAAGTTTTTTCCGGTTTTTATCGCTGATCTCGGAAAGCCCGGATTCTGCGATCTCAACTCGATTGTGAAAATCCGATTCTTTTTTAATTCTTCGGAATAGTTCATCTTCTTCGGATTCGGAGAGTCCGGATGGTTTTTTATATCCTTCCTTTAACTTTTCATTCCATAACGTTTCAACTTCCGCAGAAGTTTCTTTTTCATGAGAGAACGTTTTTATTTCAATCTTTCGATTCAACCCGACTTGACCTTCGGTTATAACTAACGTATTTCCAAAACACTCCGCTTGCCAGAATTTATTGGAGGTTTTGTCTTGATATGTTAGGTGGTGTTTCATGGTTGGTTTCCTTATTCTAATTTTTACTTTGTGAGGTATGTTGAACTTAAATTTTCGATTTGTTTTCCGATGTCTGAAATTTTTTCGAAGAAGAACTTTTTAGATTCTTCATCGCTGATAACCAAGATCGTCAATGGTAAATAAAAATTCCCGCGTTGTCCCTGGAATATTTAATTCTGCCCGAAAAAGGCTGCGCATAAAAATCGTTTCATCTACTTCGAGTAAATAAATATTTAACTTCGAGGCGGTAAAAGTCAACTCAAGACAAAAGTCGGTTCCACAACGAATGATACCTCCGCGAGGTGTCTCTTTTTCCTTTCCTAATTCCGACTTTGTCATCGAGCGAATCCTCTCATTTCCTAAGATTAAAAGAGAAATAAAAACAAATACAAGGAAGTCTCGTTTTTTCAAAGTCATCTCCGGACATCCGTTTCACGCCATCCGTTCCGATCTTTTCGTAAGTTATCGTGTTTGAAAGGATCTAGAAATTATAGGATAAATAATAGATAGGCAGTCATCGGATCAAATTTTTTTGCGTTAATATTTTTGCACTTTATAAAATGATGGGGATTTGTTGGGGATAAATGGGAAGGGTTATAAAATTTGAGAGTCGTTCGGATCTTTCGTATTTAAAAACCGATTCAAAGCGGATCGAAAAAATTTATGGATTGAAAAAGGAACCCTTCTCAATTTTTTGAAATTTCCGGAACGAATATGAAAAAATATAACGAATTCCTTCTTAGAAAATGGAGGAACGAAATAGATTCGGTTCGCTTCTATTTCGTCCGTTTTATTTTTTCTATAACTTATCTCGAAAAAAAAATCTTACGGTTTCAAATTGCTTTTATTAGGAAAACACGTATTTTTAATATACGTTATTATCGGTTTTCCTTTCCGATTACTCGATTCCGGAACGGTCTTTTGGTCGCCGGAATCCTACTTTACCATTCGCCTTTGTTCGCGCAGAAACCCATCCAAGTCGAAATCCTCGTCACGGACGAAACGGGGAACAACGCCGTCTCCAACACTCCGATCGTATTTCAAGAAATCGGAAAGTATCTCATTACAAACGGAGAAGGTTCCGTAAAAGTTGTCTTTCCTTCTCCCGGTACTTACAACTTGAGAATCATGACTTCGGAAAAAGTTTTTAAAAAGACCGTAACCGTGGAACACGACGGCCAGAAAAAATTTCTTTTTGTGCGTAAACCCGTTCCCGGAGAAATCAACGTTTACGGTGAAAAGGATTTGGAATCTCTTTCCAGATATACTCTTCATCAAGAGGAGATCCAAAGATTACCCGGGGCTCAGAACGACGCACTCAAGGCGATTCAAACCCTTCCGGGAATCGCCGCCGTTCCTCCGATCGGTCTTTCCTCCTCTTCGTTTAACAATTTGGTGAACAGCGTGGGAAACTCCAATCCGTATTCCAACAGCGAACGCGGATTTTTGGTCATGCGCGGAGGAGGGGCTCTCGCAAACGGTTATTACCTCGACGGTTTTCCGATGTCCTATCCCTATCACTTGGGCGATCAATCTTCCGTATTAAATAATAATATTATAAAGTCTTTTAACGTTTATTCCGGGTCGTTTCCCGTACAGTTCGGATTCGCAACGGGAGGAATCATCGACATTCGAACTCCGGATGCGGTCGCCAAAACTTTCTCCGTTACGAATCTGAATACGTTTCTTTCCGACGTTTATCATCAAAACAAAATCGCCGAAAATTTATATGCGATCGTTTCCGCGAGAAAGTCTTATCCGAACGTCGCTCTTTTAAAATTATATCCGGACGGAATTCCTCGGGACGCCAAATACGCGGACTACGAAGATTATCAGGCCAAGTTCAACTGGAAACCCGGAAACAATCATACGTTTAACGTTCTGTTGTTCGGAGCCAAAGATAAGCAGAAATATACGAAGGCCCAGGACGATTTTGAAAACAGCAAAAAGGAATTCCTCGGACTTTCGACTTTGCAAGAAGCCGCTTCGGGTCGTCCTCCGGTCGGCTTGGATCGATTGTTTAGAACGAGCGGGTTTCGATATACTTACAATAACAAATCCTGGTTGGAAACTTCCGTATCCGTTTCCAATAATTACTTTAAGGAATTTTTCGAAGTGGATTTCAAAAATCCTCTGACCGCGGAACGGATTTTCGAACTTCAGAACGTTACGACTCAAAACGTCAACTTCGTTGAAAACAATACAAGAATCAATTTGATTGAAAGGTATCTAACGTTCCGTTTCGGAGGACAACTCAGGGATAAGGCGATTCAACTTCAGGGCGAAGACATCAAATCTTCCAACGCAACCTTTCTCGATTTTTTCAACGACTTGCTGGATTCCAATCGTCAATTTCGCGCTTTGATCGAAGGGGATTCCATTCATACCAGAGAGATTGCGGGTTTTGCGGAAATGGAATTTAAGATCGGAGGTTTTAGCGTTCTTCCGGGATACAGACACGACTATTACGATAAGGTCCACGAAAAAAAGGACGCGTTCCGAGGAAGAGCGGAATATGAGATTTTAAAAACCGGAACCAAGTTCTTAGCGGGAACGGGGGAACACTACAACGCTCCGCTTCAGATCGAACAGTTTTCTTCCCGATCCGGAAATCCAAATTTAAAGATGGAACATTCGATTCATTCTTCCGGTGGAATCGAACAGAGAGTTTCTTCGGATTATCTGATCAAGGTGGAAGGTTTTCACAATCAATATTCCAATCTTGTAACTCCTGACTCGTATGTTCAAGATCCGTATCAACCTAACAACGAAAAACGAGACATCGTCAATCATCCGGACGACGTTCAAGAAAATCCTCTGATCGTAAGAAACATGAATTATTCCAACTCAAGGGACGGATATTCCAGAGGGGTTGAGTTTTTTTTGAAGGCCAATCAAGGTTCCGCTCGCAGATTTTTCGGTTGGATTTCCTATACCAATTCCATTTCAAAAAGAAACAATCACCAACCTCAACTTACGGACGACGAAGAAAACCAAAGGGCCCGAGACAATAGGGGTCATAAACTTCAGTATCAGATTCACGAAGGCGGAAATTATCTCAACTACTACGACGACGGGAAATACGAACTCCTTGTGGACAACGACAAACTGCTGTTATACGACTACGATAGAACTCATATCCTAAACGTGGTTTTTGCGTTGAAGTTCGGTCAGAGTTGGCAGCTCGGTAGTAAATATACATATCTCACGAACGTTCCGATGACGCCTATCGTGGATTCTTCCAAGGCTTCGGCGGTTGCGTCCACCGGAATCAATCTTTACAATCCAACGTATTCCGAATATTATAATTCCGGAAGATGGCCGGACTTTCATCAATTGGATATTCGGATCGATCGTTTTATGAACTACCAATGGGGTTATGTGAACACTTACGTGGAGTTGATCAATTTTTTCGGAAATAGAAATCAGATCAGTCAGACGTTCAATAATTTCGGTCCTTATTCCAGGGACGCCGTTACCAATCCTTTGACGGGAATGACCACTCCGAGCAATCCCGCTCCGGTTTATAACTCCAATTATATCGAGTCGACCGCGATCGGCGGACAAGTGAAATATTATCCTCTCATCAGTATCGGGATGCAGATTAAGTTTTAGAAAAATATTGGAGTTGTTGAAAAATTCGATAGTGGGGTTTAACAAAACCGCCCCGATCGTCCATTTCAATGAAACGGATGGAGAATCGATTTTTCAAAGATCCATCATGGAATTCGCAAATATGTTTAAAATAAAATATTATTCTAATATACTATGCGCTAGGGATGTGGAGCGTGCGCAGCAGTCGTCTCGTTAGAGACGACTGCTGCGCACGCCGGAGCGCGGAACAAGCCCGGCCTGCGCCTTTTCTCATTGAATCTTTGTTTTGCGATCGGTAAAGGCGCAGGAGCGCCCGAACTTTTTCGGATTCTTTTGCCGATCTTGAGTTTTAGAGATTCTTTTTGCGAATCCGAAATTCGATTTTGAGAACCGTTGCGATTTTGAATCGGTTCTAATTCTAACCTTTAACTTTGCGATCTATTCCTTCCGAAAAGGATGGACAGAATGTCTTTTTTTTGATTTCTGGAAAGGATCAATCTTAGAATCAACTTTGTTCGATTCAATCATCAAAAGTAAGGGATAACAATCATGTCCGGACATTCCAAATGGGCTACGATCAAACGTAAGAAAGACGCGATCGATTCCAAACGTGGAGCCATTTTTACGAGAGTGGGAAAAGAGATCACGGTAGCCGCAAAGATGGGCGGAGGAGAACCGGAAGGAAATCCGAGGCTCAGACTTGCGATTCTGAAAGCCAAATCGGTGAACATGCCCAAAGATAATATCGAAAGGGCGATCAAAAAAGGAACCGGAGAATTAGAAGGGGTCACTTACGAAGAATGTCTCTATGAATGTTTCGGGCCGGGCGGAATTGCGATTATGGTTTCCGCGGTGACCGATAAAAAATCGAGAACCACTCCGGAGATCAAAAGTATTCTTACGAAACTAGGTGGATCTTTGGCGACGTCGGGTTCCGTAAGTCGGCTCTTTGAAAAAAAGGGAGTGATCGTTTTGGAATCTTCTCAGATCGGAGAAGACGAACTCGTGGACATCGCAGCCGGCGCCGGCGCGGAGGACGTAATCAACGAGGGCGAAGTTTATCGAGTTATCACTTCTCCGGACGATTACGAAACCGTTTTACACGCGTTAAACGAAAAGGGACTCAAATCGGAAGAATCGGAAATTCGTTATATTGCTTTGGTGAGTTCCGAAATTGCGGACAAAGAAGTTGCAGAAAAGGTAATGAAGTTGATCGACCAGCTTGACGGGCACGACGACGTTACTTCGGTCACTTCCAACTTCGAATTGGCGGCTTCGCTCGAAAAAGAATTTGAGTGATTTTTCGGAAACTTGTCTTCCCGCAACCTCGAATCATTGCGGGAATGAATTTTCAACTTTGCAAGAGCTCCGACAAGAATGAGACTTTTTACTTGCAAAAAGTATGATTTTCTGATAGAGAAAAGCCTCACGAGCCTTCTCACCTCCCACCCAAAATCAGGGGAAACTCGATACAACGCGGGCGCGTTGGAGAAACTAAAGCACAACGGTTCCTATGGGGCGCGTTGTGGGGCGTAAGTTTCACAGAAGATTTGTCGTAATTCCGACAGATTTTCTTCGGATCCAAATACTTGTGGGGTTGGTTATGCCGTATAACTCGGGGATAACGATCCGGTTTCCGCGTGAAGTTCGCGGTTTTATGACCGTCGTAAATTTAAAATTCATTTTATAGAAGTTCTCTTATGTTAAAAAAAAACGTTCACTCTTTGAGGATCATCGGAATCGATCCGGGTTCGCATCGTGCCGGATATGCGGTTTTGGAAAAGGCCTCGTCTAAGATTCAAATCTTAACGTATGGAACCGTCGAGGTTCCTTCCGGAACTCCGAGTCCGGAAAATCTTTTGATTTTACGAAAAGGGCTTACTGAAATTTTGGAAACATTCAAACCTTCCGTCGCTTCGGTCGAGGAAATGTTTTTTGCCAAGAATAAAAAAACGGCTTCTCGAGTATTCGAGTCCAGGGGCGTTCTTTTGATTACATTAGCAGAAATGAATATTCAAATTTTAGAACCTACGGTTTCTCAGATTAAAAAAGGAACTACGGGAAGCGGAACCGCCGACAAAAAACAGATCCGTCAGGCTTTGAAACTTCTGTTGGGTGTGGACTTGCTTGCGGGACACGACGACTCCTGGGATGCGGTTGCGGCGGCCTACGTCGGACTTTCGATGAGTTCCAGTCCTTTGTTGCGGATTCGAAATTAGGAATTCCATTTCAAATGGAATATACTTTAGGCTTTTAGTATATTCCCGTTTCTTAAATTATGACATCGTGAGTTGCGGGATTTTCAAGGCTCAATGCGGTTCGGAACGGATCGCAACATTATGATCGTTTGCTCCAGGTTTTGCTTTCGGCCAAGACTTTTCGCTTCGGCGGCGTGTCTTGAAACCGGTTTTGAAAGGATTTATCCTTTAACGGAGCTAAAATCGATTCCGTGATTGCGAAGATCCTTCTCGGTGAGATCGGTAATTTCCAAAACAGTATTTAGATCGATTCCTTTTGCAAACATCTTGCGAGCGTCTTCGATCTTTCCTTCGATCTTTCCTTCGATCTTTCCTTCTTGAATTAATTTTTCCGCCGTAGTCATAGCCAACTCCTCATACCTTTCCAGTCTCGACAAATGAAGCATTTTTTTCAAAACGGACGGTTTTGAATCCCTCACACTATAGATATACAACAATAATTTGTTTAAGATAGCAACCTTTTTTGGTTCCTCTACAATCTCAAGTAAGAGGGAGAAAAGTTCCGGGAGCGCTTTTTGAAACTCTTCCTCCCCTTCTCTAATCCTGTAGACCAGTCCAAAAATTACCTGAAGTGTGATACTCTCCAGTTTCTCTTTAAATTCCAATCCGGACAAATCAAACAAGTCGATCATGAAATCGGGAACAAAGTCTCGCAGGTGTTTTCTTTCCTCTTCCGTTAGGACGAACTGATCCAAAAATCTTTCTCCGAGTTTCCATTCTTTTTCTCCGTGATAGAATACGAAAGGAATTACGACGGATAATCTTTCTCCATTTCTTTGTTGGTTACGATAGATTTCGGAGAGATAACCTAAGAGCTGTATGTAGATTCCGTTGTCTAAGTAGCTTTTATGTTCAAATAAAATGTAGACGTTGGCTTGATTTCCGGATTGTAGAGGAATCCGAAATAACAAATCCGTCTGCTCTTCCTTGAGTTCTTCCGATATCAAACTGGATTCCGATAGTTCCAACTTTTCCAAGTCCAGTAGTTCGACTACTTTCGGAGGAAGTGTTTTTCTGAAAAACGGAATTGCTTCCGTCTTGTCCTGTAAGGTTTCTCGGATCAATCGATCGTGTGGGTTGTTTACTTCAGGCATGATTTATAGTCGATTACTACCGAGTAAAGTCGTCAAATCCATTTTTAAGAGTAATGGTTCGGCTACGTTTGTGGAGAAAGCGGAAAGAGTCGAAATAAACTCTTTTAAATTAAGGATATATTTTATTCAAAATTTATTATATACTCAACAAGGATCGAGAATTTGTTCTTAGACGTTTCTATTTTTCAAACCGCCTTTCCGGGGATGACTTTATTTATCCTGCTTTTGCTCTTGTTATTTTGTATATATTGAATTTAATATATTCCGTATTTTGAAAACGATTGAATCGTTTTATTTTTTTTTGCTCTTGAGGCCGTCCTTCTTTTTGAAATTATATTCCGTTATGCGACTCTCTATTATTTTCATTTTGCGAATATATAATTTCACTCGGCAGTCTTCAGTCTTCGCGTCACTCGAAACGCGGGAACTCCCGTGAAGTTTGTATTTTTATTCTACTTCGGTTCCTTCAAAAGGAAGTTTTGTGGTTTTGATATCCAACAAGGGCCCGAGTTCATAGATGTTCGTATATCCGTACGCTTTCAAGGAAACAAAGGTAGAAAGATTCAACGAAGCCGCAGGCGCCTTGGCTGCAAAAGCCTGAGGACTGCCTGTAAAGTTGTTGTTACAGTAGATTAGGATTTTGGAATTTAGATTCGGAATCGCTTCTGCAAGGGATTCTTTTGTAAACTCGGTAAACGGTAAACTGATCGCGCCTTGGATATGTCTGAGTTTGTAACGGGATTCGCTGCGCGCATCCAAAAGAATGACGTTCTCGGTTTCAATCATCTTTAGAAATTCTTCTTCCGTAAGACGTTTTGCCTCTCTTTCTTCCGAGGAAGAATTTACGGTTTTCTGAAAGCCCTTATAATCGATCAGTCGATTCGGGATTTTGTTTTTCGTTTTGAACATCGTTTTCTCTTTTGCGATTAGGGTTCCGCTCATACAAACGCTCAGTAGTAGGATCAAAAGAATTCTCATAAAACGTTCTCCTCAAAGTGATTTAAAATTTTCGAAACCGATTCTCTAAAAAAGCAAGAACGAAAGAATCTTGCAAGTCGATCATTTTCCGTTGATTTTATTCCGAGGGGACTTGACCCGATTTCAAGCAATTTTTTTTATGAAACGGTTTGTAGGAACCGTTCCATTTCCATCCCTTATTCAAAAACGCATTCCGACTTTTTAATATATCTACGGACGCAAAAAGTCGGTACGATTATAAATTCGATTTAATGGAATTCTGAGAAGGAATGGAAATCAATACGGTGATATTCGATCACTTATAAGGAGAAAAATTTCGGGACATTGATGGCAAACCGGGAATTGAAAAGATCAAAATACCGGTTTATCTTGCGATAGGAGATACGACTATCTCATGCCTCGGTTTATCTTTTTTTCTTTTTCTTTACCGGAACCGACTTTTTCTTAGGAACCGATTTCGATTTTGAGGATTTTGAAGAGGACGAATCTTTTTTAGGGGCCGACTTTTTTTTGGAAGTAGGCACAGGGGATTGGGCGGGAGTTTTCGGGATCTCGACATCTTTCGGTAGTTTAGAAGATTCTACTTTTCTAATGATCGGTTTTGGATCCTTGTTTTCTTCCGCGGTGATCAAATCGAACAGGCATTCGATTCCGAGTGGGCCCATAAATAAATTCAAATGACCGGCTTCGGGAAGTTCCACGTCGTCAAAATGACCTAAACGGGAATTTTCGGAAGGAAGAATGAACTGATCTTTTTGCGTGAACACGGATTGAACATTAGGCAACTTTTCGAATACGGCGCCGACTTCCTGAATGTATTTTGAATTCGGCATCATTTGCCAGCAGCAGATAAACATAGGAGCAAAGTATGCGAGATTCGTTCCACGAACGGGAGTTCCCGCGATAAAGATTTTTTTAACTCGATCTCTTCCTTTGTAAGTAAGACCAGAAGCGATCAAACCGCCCATTGAGTGACCTACGATGTAGCAGTCTTTGATATTTTTTTCGATGAGGAATGTTTCTAAAATTTTGCTTTTGGTTCGGATGTTCCCGACTTGAAAACCGAGCGGAACCGCGTAAACCGGATGTCCGTTTGCGGAAAGATGTTTGCGCATCGCTTCCCAAGAAAGAGTTCTACCTAAAAACCCAGGCACCAACACGACGGGACGTTTATCACCTTCGGGAGAATCTTCCAGCTCCATAAAAATTCCGATGATCGTGTGCCAGAGACAAAGGATCGTATACCATTTTTCTGCTAAAAATTGAAGAATCGGATTTCGGACCGAACGATTGTCGGATACGTAGGCGAGGTGATCATTCATAAAGTTGCTCCCGGTTGAGTCCGGATGTAGGGTTGATTTTTCCTCTTTGCCGCTCCTTGAAAATCAAAAAATCAAAGTAAGAATATTTCCGGGTGTTGCAACGTTCTCGAAAAGGGAAGATGCTATTCTTTCTGAAACTTTAGAGAAGCTGAATTGATACAATAACGCAAACCGGTAGGTCTAGGTCCGTCGTTGAACACGTGACCAAGATGTCCGCCGCACTTCGAGCAGAGAACTTCGGTTCTTACCATTCCGTGACTGCTGTCCTTTTCTTCATCGACCGTACCCTCTTTTGCGGGTTGATAGAAGGAAGGCCAACCGGAACCGGATTCGTACTTGGTTTCGGAGGAAAATAAAATCGTGCCGCAAGCCGCGCAAACGTAGTTTCCCTTATCGTGATTTTTATAAAGGGCGCCCGTAAAAGCCATCTCGGTACCCTTTTGTCTTAGAACTTTATATTGTTCGGGAGTGAGTTCTTTTTTCCACTCATCATCGGATTTATTGATTTCGTACTTCATCTTTCCTCCTTTTTTGTTTAACTTGTCCGAGTCTCCGTTGGTATCACAACAACCCGAAAAGAACAAGGAAACGGCGACAACCGAGAGTAAAATTTTATTTTTCATAACGGAAGATTCGTTTTGAATCTTGGATAAGTTACTGGAAACCGACCGTTTCGCTTTACAAGAATGTTCGGCTTCGTCGGCGTTTAGGTTTCACCTTGGCGCCAAGCGGATTCATAAAGGCGCAGGCGGACCCGAGTTTCCTTTTGCGTTATTAAAAATTTCAAGCCAATGACACAGCTATAACTTTTGCGAGTTAGATTGTTTTGGAAAACTCATTTCTAAAACCCTGTCTTCTGACTCCCAACGACCGATATCTGACTCCTAGTACCTGTACTCTTCCACGATTTCTCGGAGTGAATCGTCCATTTCCCGGATAAAACGAAGTTCCTGAGTCATTCTCCACATCGTAACCGAACCGTGATAGGCCATCAAAATTCTCCTCGCGACGTATTGAATGTCCATGTTTCTTTTGAGCTGACCGGAACCGATCGCCTTTTGAAGATAGTCTCCGATCATGCGGGTCCATTTACCGACGATGTCCTTTAAGAATTCCGTATATTCGGGATCGGAATCCATAACCTGACTCGCAAAACCTGCAAAAGGACATCCGACGAATTCTCCGTGACGGATTTGTTTTTCTTTGAGAATCACCCAGGCTCTCAAAAATTCTCCGAGGTCCGGATAACGATCCATCAAATCTTGAAGATCGCTGAGAGTTTTTTCTTCCTGACGCGCAAGGTAGGCAAGTCCCAATTCTTTTTTGGAAGGATAATGATCGTATAAACTCGCCGCAACGGAGTTGGATTCCTGGATGATCTGTCTCATACCCGTATTGGAAAAACCCTGTTTGTAAAAGAGAGAAGTGGCCGTGTCTAAAATTCTTTCCCGAACGCCGGTCCCTGATTCCTTTTTTTTACGCGGTTGAGTTTTCATGACGGAACGCCGTATATCCAAGAAAAGTGTAAGGTTCATTTTCCCATCGGAAAAAACTTCTGTCAATGACTTTGAAAGTGAGGAATAAAAAAACAGAACGAACGTTCTGTTTTTTTGTTTGATCTAAAATTAGCTCCGTCTAAACTAGGGTCAGAATCTCCCCAAAGGCAAATGTGAGGGAATACAATTTCGCTTCATTTCGCTATTTCGCTCCCTACGGGTCGCGAAATAGGGTCAGAATCTCCAAAAATACGGAGGGCCGATATGATCGCGGATGAAATTCAACTCGTGACTCGGATATCCGATCTGGATACACAGAGGCACGTGACCAGCCGGACTTACGAGAATTTTTGTCTGGAAGGCCGGTTTCGGACCTTGGAAAAGAACGGCTTTTCTCTAAGGGAGATTTTGTCTCAAGGGATAACGATTCATCCTTTGGAGTCTCAGATTCGATTTTTTGCCCAGCAGATGGAAGGAGCCAATCTGAAGACGGAAACGACGGCTTTCCCTCTCCAAGACGGTAAAATTTTTTGGGATCAAAAGATTTTATCGGATGTGGGAACTCCCGCGGCGGAAATCAAAACCCTAACGTATTCGGAAAAAGGCGGAAGTCCGATCGATCTTCTTCCTTATGAAAAAACGGAAATCACCGGATTCGATCAGTTCCAACAAATTCCCGATTTTCGAGGAACTTGTAAGACCGTGGACACGGAGATGGTCACTCTCTACAGCGAGAGAAATATTTTCGGAGAGTACAATCCCGCTTACCTCTGGAGAATCGTGGAAGATGCCAGATGGTTTTTTTCCACCGAGACCGGTTTGACTTTCGAACGATTTGTGGAGATGGATACCACGATGTTTTTTATGGGCGGAGTGTTTCGATTTTTTCATCCCGTTCCGGCGGGGAAAAAAATCAAAGTCAGCACTTGGATCCATTCTTTTGAAAAGATCCGGAGTTATATGAGGCACGAGGTTACGGACGTGGAAACCGGCCTAAGATACTTTGCGGTTCAGGACGAACAGTTGGTGGTTTCGCTCGCCAAGTCCCGACCGAAAAAGGCGCCCGAAGAGTTCCAGAAACTCGTGGGAGATTATGTTGAGAATTTTGAATATTCTCGAAAGTAAATATAGGATTTATGATTAAAAATTTGAAGTTTGGAGAAAGAAAATGAAATTAGCAAAACCATTGGCAATTTGTACACCAAGAAGAACTCCTTTTGCTCAGATCGCGAAAGCGTTAGGACCTTACCCTGGACATCACCTGGGGAAAATAGTCGCGGAAGATATTCTCGCTAAAAGCAAACTGAAACCGTCTCAAATCGACGGGGTAGTTGTGGGAGAAGGATTCAGCAACGCGCCTAACTCCGCAAGAGTGATCGCGAACCTGGTCGGAATGAGAGACGAGATCGCTTGTATCACAGTCGCAAACAATTGTGTTTCCGGAATGGAAGCGGTTGCGGAAGCGGCTCGTAGGATCGTTCTCGGAGAAGGCGAAGTGTTTCTCGCGATCGGCGAAGAATCTCAAACCTCCATGCCTTTTATCGTTAAAGGCGCCCGTTTGAACAAAAAAGCGGGATCTCTCGACAAACTCAAAAAACTACTTCCGGACAATCTACCGGAAGGAGTTGAACTGAGAGATACTCTGGAAGACGGACTCGGAGACGGTGAAACTTCTTACGGCATGCAAGTGACTGCGGAAATCGTAGCGCAGAATTACGCTCTTTCCCGCGAAGTCCAAGACAAAGTCGCTTTCGAATCTTTCAAAAGAGCATTAGAAGCTTCTAAAGCTGGAAGATATGCACCTTACATCATCCCGATGAAAGACGACGAAGGAAACGAACTTACCATCGACGAAGCGGTGGGTCTGCGCGAAGGTTTGGTGGAAAACCCGACTCGTATGGGACGCGCGATGCTTATGTTCGACAATCCCGGAATGAAATTCGAAGAGTTTAAAACGAAATACGCAAAGGATCTTAAAAAATCCCACGGACCTACGGTTTCCATTTTCAACGCAAGTCCTCGTTCCGACGGAGCTGCGGGTGTGATCGTTACAACCGTAGAAAAAGCGAAAGAACTGGGACTGACGATCGAAGCCGTTATTTCCGGATGGCACATGAAGGGTGTTCATCCGAACAATATGGGAATCGGACAAGCCGTCGCCACCGAAGCGTTGTTAGTCGATGTAGGTCTTAAAATGCAAGACATTGATTACGTGGAAATCCACGAAGCGTTTGCGGCGACCGCGGTCGGGGCCCTGGAACAAATCAAAATGGATACGGGTTGGGATTGGGAAAAATCTTTCGACGCCAAAAAAATCAATCCGAACGGCGGATCCATTGCGATCGGTCACCCGTTCGGCGCGACCGGAATCCGTTTGATTGCAAACGCGATCATGGACTTAAAGGAAGATCCTTCCGCCAACAAAGTGGTGATTACCGCTTGTGCTCACGGCGGGATCGCCGGTTCCATGTTGATTGAAAGATACAAAGGTTAATTAGAACTTTAGATTTTTCTAAAGTGAAAATCGACCCCGTTTTTTCTAAAAGAAAAACGGAAATTCAAAAACCCCGGTTTGATATCGGGGTTTTTGATTTGAAGTCCGCGACAATCACAAAGCGGTTCCTTACTAAGAGTCGTCAGTACTCTTAGTAACGCGAGTTCGATGGTTGAAAATTTGGGCGAATCCAGCCCCGGCGCTGCGATCCATAGAGAGCGGTGCCGCTCCAGTTTTTGGGCTGGACCTATCTCGCGAAGCGAGATTGAGTTTTTTTAGTTTCGCTCTGATCAACAAATTGATGGATCGATCGAAAAACGGTTTTCTTTCGTCATTTCAATTTGTTGATCTCGCTTCAATCGCTTTCGCATTGGATACGCCGAACTCACGTTAAGTAATAAAGAGCGGAACCAATTTTACTTTTTGATTCTTCAATAAAAATTCTCTATTTATAAACCGCCGTTAATTCAATCCGAATGCGTCCAATCCGCGAATATCTTTGATTTTATCGTTTGAGTTTTGTTGTACTGAAAAAGATTCGTCCCCAATTCGCGTAAAGAAAGGATTCGCGAAGGATAAAAGTTTTAAACTTGATTATCATTTCGTATAAAACGATTTCGATTTGATCTTTTTTCTACTTGCGTAAACCAAAGATCCTACAATAGAATTGGGCATGCAGAATGTATTGCTTCAACCGGAAAAAGGAATCTTTATGGGTTCCGTAACCTCTACAAATTCAATCATCAAAAGTCAGGAGTTCCCGCACGGAACTTGGATCGTCGCGGAAGAACAAACCGAGGGAAGGGGAAGAAAGGATCGAACTTGGGAAGTTTTTGGGGATGAGTTTTTGATTTTTTCGGGAAAAATCGGTCTGGAGAATTTCGACGGCGGACCGGGGCTTTCCCTTTTTATAGGCACCGCCGTTTGTAAGGCGATACTTTCCGTATATCCGGAACTCACTCGGGAAATCAAAATCAAATGGCCGAACGATTTATATCGAGGAACCAAAAAGGTTGCAGGAATTCTAATAGAGTCCGAAGTGGAAGGTCCGTCCGCGACTTTAATCGTAGGGATCGGATTGAACTTGTATGGAAAAAACGAATCGATTCCCGCTCATCTTCCGGATGCGGGTTTTTTAAATACGAATCCGAATCGAGCCGGTAAAAAAAGCGAAATATTGGAAAAGCTGATACCGTTTTTGAACGAAGCGATTTTACTTTGGAAAGACGTGGAAGGAAGAAAAAAAGAACTCATTTTGTTAAACGAACTCCTGCTCTGGAAGGGACAATCCGTCAGTTATACCGAAAACGGAAAATTACAAACGGGAATATTGGAAGGACTGGGTGAAAACGGCTCTCTAATTCTAAAAACACCTTCCGGAACGAGCCTGGATTTCATTGACAGTCCGGAGGACTTCCATTCTCTAAACTAAAATGCTTTTAGTAGTCGACGTCGGCAATACGAACACTGTTTTCGGAATTTTCGAAAACGGAAACAACGTTCCCCTTTTTCACAGACGAACCGTAACCAGAAAGGACAGGACCTCCGACGAACTCGGATTGTTCTTTAGGGGATTTTTAAGAGAATTCAAAATTGAAAACGAAAAAATCACAGGCGGGATTTATTCCAGCGTTGTGCCGACGTTAAATCCGATCTTAGAGAGAATGTTCCAAGATTGGTTTAAGATCGAGGCGATTCGAGTTCATTACCAAATGAAACTCCCTTTCTCGATTTCGTATCCGAGGCCCTATGAAATCGGAGCCGATCGACTTGTAAACGCGGCGGCTTGTGTGAGCGATTTTCCCGGAAAATCCATCATCATCGATTTGGGAACCGCGACTACGTTTTGTGTTTTGAGCGAAAAACCCGAATATCTCGGAGGAGTGATCGCGCCCGGATTGAAACTTTCGATGGACGCTTTGACAAAAAACACTTCTCAACTTCCTCCGATCGTTTTTCAATCACCCGAAAAAATTTTGGGAGATTCCACGATCGAGTCGATTCAAGCCGGATTCTTTTTCGGTTGGATCGGTCTTTTAGAAGGTATCATACGTGAAATTAAAAAAGAAAAAGGCGAGGATTACCGCGTGATCGGAACCGGAGGTTTGGTGACGGTCATTGACGCCTCTCATCCGGGAATTTTCGATAAGATCGATCCTCTGTTGACCTTGCGCGGGTTGCAGATCTTACACCAAATGAATTCATAATTTAGAGATTTATGTTTTACTAATTTACTCTAAGTCGGCTTGAAAAATGCGCGTTTTTGACGTTTCTTAATTCTAAAACCTTTCTTAACTTGTGGGGTTGGTTATGATAGAGAACGAGACATTGGGACTCTTGCGTCACCCTAAACTAAAGTTTTTTCACTTTGAAGCGTATGTCGAGCGTAATGGAATCGGGAAATGCGGCTTTCAAAACCGCTTAAAAGGAATTTTCCTTTCAAACGGTTTTTGAAACGAACCGAATTCGTTTTAAAAACAATGAATTTCTAAAAACCTACAAAGTCCGCAAAATTCACTTCGCGAACCTTAAGGAGAAATTCATTGAATTTCTTTCGGGGTGACCTAAAAACTTTCACATCCATTATAGAAAGAGCGAAAGGTCTTAGGATCAATTCTAAATTAGAATCTGTCGTTTTTTGGTTTTGCAACGTTTACTTTCAAGTTGCGTGTAAGAACGTTTTTTCCGTCCAAATCCTTGATCGCTTTGTCAGCCTCGTCCTTATTGGGCATTTCGACAAAACCGAAACCTTTGGATTTTCCGGAATACTGGTCCGTGATGATTTTTACGGAATTAACGGCGCCGTGAACTCTAAAAAGATCACCTAACGTTCCTTCGTTCAGATCGTAAGAAAGATTTCCTACATAAATATTAACCGACATATTTGCCTCGTGGGGTTGTAAATTAGATCAAGTTATCTTGATTTAAAAACAGCGTTTTCCGGAACCCGGAAGTAGAAGAATTTTAGAGATGCAGAACTTAGAAATAAGAGCAAACTTTAAGATAGGACTACGTTTAGAAGTTAAAAAATCGAATGAATAACTGTAATTCTTTATCCATAATATCGGCGGAATTCTCTTTGGCAATACTAAATTTTTTGTAATGCTGATTCACAAAAAGAATTTCATAGTTGCGATAAAATAGAAACCGACATTCTCCTTAAAAGGCGGTTTTAAGCTTCCTCAAAGTAAAATCGGCGTGTTCATACCTGAATCGGACTCAAAGAAATCGGTTTCTTCCGGCATCCGAATTTGCCCGTCGAACACGACCTATCCGAACACGTTCTTTACCAAATTACGAATCGGAACGAACTTAGACGCCGTTGAATCGGTTTACATCCCCTTCTAAATGAAATGGATCGTCTTTTTTTGGTACGAGTTTTTTCTTAAATAGCGTGAGTGAACCTCGAACCCTCCCTCGTCGTGGGAACTCTTACGTTTTAGATGTTAGGGACAAGTGGGGAATTAGGAGCAGCTTATGTAAAATCCTAACCCCTGGTATCTAAAACCTCGCGACGGAAACGTGGGAACTCCCTCTGTTTGAGACTGCTATCCATGGATCATTTCTCCTTAATTTGACGGCATTACTCCCCAGCCATCGGACTCCTAAGAATTTTCCATAACTCAGTTCTTTTTGGTTGCTAAAATCCAATATATAACGAACAATGTTCACTATATATTGGCGAACGGTGTTCGCTAAGGAGAATCAAATGAAAGTGAAAAATAAAATCAGCCATTCCCCAAAAGAAACCCTTGGGGCCGTCCGGGAAACTCTGTCGGAGGAAACGTTTGCAAATCCCGCAATCAAAGGGGTCGGTTACTTTTTGAGGGATTTGTTTTTTTTCGGTCTCGCCATAACCCTTCTTTGGAACTTAGATAACTGGTACATTCTTCCTTTTTTGTGGTTTTTTGCGGGGATGACGATCGCCGCACTTTTTATCGTAGGCCACGATTGCGCTCACGAAGCGCTGTTCAAAAGTAAATTTCTTCAATATTGGATCGGACAAATTGCGATGCTCCCTTCCTTACATGCATACAATCAATGGGCCTACGGCCATAATAGAATCCATCACGGACATACGATTAAAAGACAGGGTGATTTTGTATGGCATCCGGTGACAACGGAAGAATATGCAAAATTTGGAATATTTAAAAAGTTAACGCACCGATTTTTCTGGTCGGCTTGGGGCGGCGGTTTCTACTATATGATCGAAGTCTGGCTCAAAGGAATGGTTTTGTTTACGGCTCCACTTAAGGAAGCGGGAAGAGATAAATGGATCATGCTTTCTTTCGCGTCGATTTCATCCGGTCTCGTTTTTTATTTCGGCGCTGATTCCGGTGCCGGAGTTTTCAATGTCGGAGCTGGGTTGTGGATGTTCACCAAGGTTTGTTTGATACCTTTTATCGCATGGAATTATTTTATGGGAATTACGGTCTACGTTCACCACATTCATTCCGAAATCCCATGGAAGACAAAAGAGGAATGGACTCCGTTTTACGGACAGATGAAAGGAACCGTCAACTATCACATCAATCCTGTCATGAATTTTTTCTTTCATAACATTTTCATTCATATGCCGCATCATGTTCATATGAAAATTCCGTTTTACAATCTGAAACACGCCCTGAATGAAATCAAGACGGTTTACGGGGATAATATTTCCGAAAGAGATACGATTTTCGGGGACTACATTCAATCCACTTCTCGCTGTAAGGTGATCGATTCGAAAACCGGCCAATGGATGACTTATGGAGAAGCCCGAACCGTAACTGCGAAAAAGAAACAATTGGAGACCGTTTCCGCATAAAGATTTTGTTGTGAAAAATTCTCGAGTGCGTTCGGCGACTCAAATCCGACGCTTCGGGATTTTGGTTTTGAGTTTGTCCGCCAACCGTCCGATTTTATCGGAATGGCCGCAAATCTCTGCGATTGTTTTGAGTTTTGGAACAGGCTCTGATTAAATTAACGTGAGTTTGGCGGTTATTGTATGTTCTGCCAAGTTATGTATGTAAACTCCTAACCCCCTGACTAAACTTTCTCCACTTGAAATGTGGGAACTCTTACAAATGAAACGAAAGTGGCTTCTTCCGGCAAAACGAGCCGATTCCTGGTTTTTTCGGATTGAGATCTAAATTGTTTTTTTTAAAAAATAGAATTTTAAATCAAGGAAGGAATGTTTCCGGGTGAATTGTTTTCACCCGGAAAAATGGAATTACATGTTCAAGAAGGATGCGATAATCGTCCAAATTCCAACTGCGATTCCAATAATTCCCAACCTACCTTGGATGGGAGCCAATTTTGCTAGGAGTTCCGCCCCTTTTTTCTTTGCTTCTTCGTTCTTAGAAAGAACATAAGTAGAAATAGTGCCGAATCCTAGGATAAACCCGAGAATTGCTTGCATGATGTTTCCTGCAAGAAGAGTTACCCAGTAAATAGGCCAAGTAGAAATCATTCCGAGTCCGAGAATTCCGGAAAAGATGACTCCGTAAATTCCATAGAAGCAGAACACCAAACCGATCCAACCTTGATAAGGCGAGATCTTCGCGAGCAATTCTTTTGCGTCTGGTCTTTTTGCCAAAAGCAGGGATGGCACAGCAAGGATACTGAGCACAATAAGCGCAATTCCGTAAAACATTTGTTTCTCCTGTTGAAATTAAATTAGATCCAATATCTGATTAGTTTTGTTTTTCTAAAAAGATTGTATGTATCTACAGATCGGTTAACTCTTTGGAAAGTAATTTTTTGCTCGTTTTTTAGTTTTTACTTCTGATTTGATAAAAAAATGCTCGAAGGATATTTTTACATATCCGGCGCTTTTCCGAAATTTAAATACTCTTTCCGATTGAACTTTAAGAAATTGGAATCATTTTTTTATGATCCCGCTCAAAGCGCTCAATGAATTTATAATAAGATGAATCGTATATAATTCAAAATATTTGTTATTCCTGCGTGAGTTTACTGAAATGGAACTGATTTATTTTTGGTCAATTGAACTACCTTCGTTTGATACCACCTCTTTATCCGAAAAAGGTTTTTTGTACTCAAATGGCTTCGTTTTTCCGAGTCGTCTAAGTAGTAACATTCAACCTAAATTCGATCCCCTTTTTAGGGTTTCTTTGTCGTCCGAGGAACTTCTTTGGAAACGATAGGAGTTCCCGCGTTTTAGGAATCAGTGAATCGATGTCAGATGTAGAAGTTTTTTCGATTTTATCTATAACGTCACGAAAAGATTGGAGTTTACCGTTCGATTGAAATTTGCAGGAGTTCCCACAATTTTCCATATGGATTGTCGCTTATCTTGCTCGTAAAAGATCAACTTTTCGGATGAATTGACTCCCGAATTTTTACCCTTGACCGACAAATGAACTCGACCAGATTGGTTGAAAACGACTTTAAAACAAGGCCGGATCGATATGTACGCTATTATTTCAGTTGGAAACAGACAATACAAGGTAACCCAGGATCAGGAATTTCTGACCGAAAAAACCGGCAAAAACGCGGGCGAATCCTTTGACGCAAAAGTTCTTCTTTTCTCGGAATCCAGCAATAAAGTTCATATCGGCCAACCCGAGCTCAAGACCGCTCGCGTTTCCCTGAAAGTTCTCGAAGACGTAAAAGGTGATAAAATTCACGCTTACGTCTACAAAAGAAGAAAGAACTATCAGAAGGCTTGGGGCCACAGACAACAGCTCCAAAAAGTGAAGGTTGTTTCTCTTTCTGCGGTTTGATCCGAATTCGGATTACTCGGTTCGGAGAATTTTATTCTTCCTTGGAAAGCGAGGGCCATTCCCCGGTTTCTCTTGGAAAAAAAGGCGAGAATCTTCTCTGCTCTGCCGTTTCGGTTCTGGTCCAGACTCTGTATCTGCACCTCTTACAATCCGGCAAAGTAAAACCGGCGGAAATCGCCGACGGTTATCTGCGGTTTGAAGTTCTCGGCCAAGACGTATTGATACAAAATAGCTTTGATTTGATACTTTCGGGTTTAAAAAACCTGAAAGATCAATATCCGAAAGAAATTGAACTGATAGGAGATTAGAAAATGGCACATAAAAAAGGCGGCGGATCCTCTAAAAACGGCCGGGATTCAAATTCCCAGAGACTCGGAGTAAAACGTTTCGGAGGAGAATCGGTTCTCGCCGGTAACATTCTCGTCCGCCAAAGAGGAACGAAGTTCCGCCCCGGCAATAACGTCGGACTCGGTAAAGATCATACTCTTTTTGCTCTCGTTCACGGGAAAGTAAAGTTCGAGATGGTTTCCAAGTTGAAAATGCAGGTTTCCGTTTACCCGGAATAACCCCTCATATTCAAACTCAAACCGGATGAACCGCAGTCTCCTGCCCGTTTCCTGGGTCCGGACTCTGCGGTTTTTTGTTTTTAAATCAATTTAAGAATTTAGAATATTCAAAAAGTATGGAATCCTTTGTAGACGAAATCGCCATCGAAGTTTACGCCGGACACGGCGGAGCCGGTTCCGTACATTTTCGCAGAGAAAAGTATGTGGAGTTCGGCGGTCCGGACGGGGGCGACGGCGGCATCGGAGGAAATATCATCCTTCGTCCCAATCTTTCCATGTATACCTTGGATAAATATCTTTCGAAACGAAAGTTCAAAGCCGAAGCGGGATTTCCGGGAGTCGGCGACAATTGCTCCGGAAAAAAAGGAGAGGACTTAATTCTTTTTGTTCCTCTTGGAACTCAAATTTATGACGAAGAAACCGGAGATCTTCTCTTCGACTTTGTTTCCGACACACAGGAATTTGTCGTGGTTCGAGGCGGGCGCGGCGGAAAAGGGAACACTCATTTTAAATCCTCCACCAATCAAACCCCGCGTTTTGCACAACCCGGCGAGGAAGGAGAATATAAATTCTTACGTCTTTCTCTCAAACTTTTAGCGGACGTCGGAATCGTTGGTCTTCCGAATGCGGGCAAGTCGACCTTGATTTCTAAAATCACCGATGCACATCCTAAAATTGCGGGTTACGCTTTTACTACACTTTCTCCAAACCTCGGAGTTGTTAAACGAAGAGGGGATATATTTCGTTTTACGATCGCGGACATTCCGGGAATCATCGAAGGCGCGAGTATGGGAATCGGACTCGGCCTTTCTTTTCTACGTCACATCGAACGTGTAAAAGGAATTTTGTATCTCTTTGACGCTTCTTCTCTGGATATCGAAGAGGATTTGAAGATGCTTCGGAACGAACTTTCCACCTACAATCCGGAATTATTAAACCGACCTTATTTGATTGTGTTGAATAAGATCGACGTTTGGGACGATCCCGAATTTACAAAGGACGTGATCTCTAAAGTTTCTCATCTGGGAAAAGTGGTCGCCATTTCCGCGGATCAAGAGACCAACTTGGAAGAACTTTTAGAAAGTATGGACCAAACTTTTTTTAAGAAGGAAATCGAAATGGTTCTTAAATCGACAAAAGAATCAAAATCAGTCTCTTCGAGTGAGTCCGATATTTTAGATTTTTTTGAAGACTCGAAGGAAGTTAAGGAATGAGATTCTACTTTGTAGAATTTTTTTTCTTTGGAGGTTGTTCCAAGACATTGAAACGCAGAAACGGGTTTTGTAAAAATAGATTCAAAAAAACTTTCCCAACTAAAACCGACTGATAGGAAATAATGGAACGAATATGGAACGAAATTCACTCTCTGAAAAAATCCGTTCCGCGGAGATGATCGTAATCAAGGTCGGTTCCGCGAGATTGTCCGGCCCGTCGTCGGATGTGAACGATTTTCTCTTTCAATTGGTAAGCGACATCCGTCATCTCCGGGATCTCGGTAAAAAAGTGATCTTAGTTTCCTCCGGTGCGATCGCTCGGGGTAGGCTTTTGTTAAGCGAACTCCCGTCTTCGATTTCTTCCGGAGATTCCCTTTCCGAAAAACAGGCGTTAGCTGCCATGGGCCAGAACAGGCTCGTCAATCTCTACGATAGTTTTTTTTCAAAGGTGAACTTGAGTATCGCCCAGATACTTTTCGGAGTTTTGGATATAGAGTCCAAAGAAGGTTATAAAAATCTGAAGAACACGTTCACTCAACTTTTGGAATGGGGAATTCTTCCCGTCGTCAACGAAAACGATTCGGTGGCAACCGAAGAAGTCAAGTTCGGAGACAACGATATGCTTTCCGCGCTTGTAAGTTTGATCGTCGGCGCGGATCTGCTGATCATTCTCACGGGAGTGGACGGTTTTCTCAAAGAAGAGAAAACGATTCCTTTTTTAGAAAAAATTTCCAAAGAAAATTTGAACCTCGCAGGCGGTCCGAGCGGTCCCGGAACGGGCGGAATGTTCACCAAACTCAAATCGGCCGGTTTGTTGTCGGAAGCCGGAGTTCCGACCGCGATCTTAAACGGTACAAAGATGCACGTCATCCGGGAATTTTTGGAAAAGAATTCCGTCGGAACGTTAGTTGCTCCTTCCGGAAACCGCGTTTTTTCCGAGGAAGACGTAAAGGAAATCATTCGTAAAAATCGAAACGGAAACGGAGGAGATAATATATGAAAGAAGTTGAATATGTAGAGGATCTATGTTCTCGCGCCAAAAAAGCCTCCAGAACCCTGAAACAACTTTCATCCTCCAAAAAAAATAAGATTCTTTCGGATCTGGCTGATCTATTAGAAAAACGTAAATCTGAAATTCTTTCCGCAAACGAATCGGATTTGAAGGACGGCAAGGAAAAGAATCTTTCTTCCGCTTTGATGGATCGTCTTCTTTTAAACGAAAAACGAATCGGCGCAATGGCTTCCGCGGTTCGAGAAATCGCCTCTTTTCCCGATCCTGTCGGAGAGGTTACGAGAGGTTTGACTCTTCCGAACGGTCTCGAACTTGTCACAAAAAGAGTTCCTCTCGGAGTTGTTATGGTCATCTACGAATCTCGTCCGAACGTAACGATCGACGTGGGCGCTCTTTCTTTCAAATCGGGGAACGCATGTATTCTCAGAGGGGGAAGCGAAGCGTTTCATTCCAACGCCATTTTAGTAAAACTATTTCATGAAATTCTAAATAAGGAAGGAATAGACGCGGGCGCAGTCACTTTCGTGGACAAAACGGATCGTTCTTTTATGCTTCCTTTCTTTCAACAGACTTCTTCGATCGATATCGTAGTTCCAAGAGGCGGAGAAGGGCTCATCAAGTTCGTAAGCGAACATTCCAAAATTCCGGTCGTCAAACACGACAAAGGCGTTTGTAATCTTTACATCGACCAGGATGCCGATCCGGCAAAGGTTGTTCCGATCGTAATCAATTCCAAGGTGCAAAGACCGGGGGTTTGCAACGCTACGGAGAATTTGATTCTTCACAACGGTTATCCTTTTCGAAAAGAATTGTTGGAAGCTCTTGCCAAAGAAGGTGTGGAACTTTTACTCGATCCTTCCGCGCTTTTCCTTTTCCCAAAAGGAAAAGCCGTCAAAGAAACAGACTATTTGGAAGAGTTCTTAGATTTGAGACTTTCGGTAAAAACGGTTTCTTCTTTGGAAGAGGCTCTGGCCTTTATCGAAAAAACTTCTTCGGGTCATACGGAAGCGATCGTCACGGAGGATCTAAACACGGCTAAAATTTTTACGAACTCTTTGGATTCCGCCGCGTTGTTTATCAATTGTTCCACTCGTTTTCACGACGGAGGAGAATTCGGACTCGGCGCGGAAGTCGGGATTTCCACCGGTAAGTTGCACGTCCGCGGACCTATGGGTTTGGTTCATCTTACCACTACGACTACGTACGTGACCGGAAACGGACAAGTTCGGGGATAATCCTTTGGCCGCGGACCTCACCGGAATTTTCGGGGGAAGTTTTGATCCTCCCCACGAAGGACATTCAGGAATCTTAAAGTCTTTTTTTCGAGAAGTTCCCGATTGTAAAGAGGTTTTTTTGATTCCGAATCGTCAAAATCCCCTCAAAGGGGAAAAACTTTCTCCATCCGAAAATATATTAGAAATGTTGAATTTATTTGTTTCCGAATTTTCGGAATCGATTCGAATTCTGGATTTGGAATTGAACCGCAGCGGTCCGAGTTTTACGATCCAAACACTTCAAGAACTTAAGAATCTTTATCCGAATCGGGATTTTGTTCTTTTGATCGGAGAAGATAATTATTCCAATTTTCATAAATGGAATCATTACGAAAAAATTCTGGATGAGGTTCGAAATGTTTTTGTCTTTCGAAGGCTTTCGGAAGTAGTTCCCCTGAATCGCCATCTTTCCTCTCAATTTCAATTTCAATTTTTGAAAAATCCCTTAATTTCCGTTAGTTCCACGGATTTGAGAAAATCTTTCTTTCGATCCACGATTCCGGATCGAATTTCAAAAAACGTTTTGGATTATATCTTAAAAAACAAACTTTATGGGCGGGTCAGGGATTAGATTCTATTGGATAGAAATCAGCGCTCAGTTACATCTTCAGGATATAAATTGAATCTTTTCGATTCTAAATTTAACTTCATAAAAAACCGATTTAAAGTAAAATAGAAATTACTGTGAGTATTTTTGAAAGTCGGAGTTTGAATCCAAAAATAAATAATTCATATGATAAAGTGGAGATTTTTTTTCAAGCTCCTTGTTGTTAAAATAGGAAGGAACGGGCAAATGTATGTATAAATATCTAATACCTTTTTTTATTTTCCCTCTTTTCTTTTGTGCAAAACCCCCGGACAAACCGGATCCTCCCTATGTTGTGTTGCAATATTTACAGAACATAAATTCTACCCAAGAGCAAGAAGGAAACAATTCTGTCGACGATCTTCAATGTGATGCGGCCGGAAATTTCAATTCGGGAGCCCTTTTTGATACGGGTCAGACTCTTTGTTGGGATGGGCTTGGAATCGTTCGGGATTGTGCGACGTTGTTACCTGGCGCGGATGGAGATTTTAATAATATTCCGAACGCTCGTACCTTTACCGGTCCGACCCAACACTGTCGGTTTCCTGCGGATTATACGACCCTGGATACGTTACACGGACTTACATGGAACTGCGCTCAGGGTCAATCCGGCGCCAATTGTTTTGCAGGTGGGGTGGGTCCGACTGCAATGAGTTGGACCAACGCTAACGCCGGACTTCCTGGAAGTTGTTCCGCCTTAAACGGACTCAACGGTGGACAGGGTTATGCCGGTAAAACCAATTGGAGAATTCCTACGGTAAGAGAGCTGGCCTCGTTGATACATTATTCGAACAACCCACACGTCGATCTCGCGTCGTTCCCGAATACGTTTTCGGGAATCAATTACATGACAAATACACCCGCAGCCAAGTTGCCCGGTTCGAATTGGGCGGTGAGTTTTGCGACTGCGACCTTAGGGTTGAATACTCAATTACAAGGAGCTCTTCTCAATCTTCGATGTGTTTCCGGGAATCCGATTCCTGCGTTTTCTTTTGTGGATAATTTAGACGGGACGATTCGGGATCTAAATACGGGCCTCCTCTGGGCTAAGTGTACGGATGGACAAACCGGCTTAGGGTGTGCGGGTGGTACTCCTCCGAACGCTTTGGATTGGAATCAGGCGCGAGGTGCGTGTAACGCTATGAATTTAACGGGAAGAGTGTGGAGGTTGCCGAATGCGAACGAACTCTTGAGTATAGTCGATTTCACTAATGCCAATCCTATGGTTCCCGCGATCGATACCACCTTTTTTCCGAATACTTCAAATGCTCAGTATTGGACATCTACGACATATGATAACAATAAGAGTTTTGCAGTGAATATCTTTTTCGTAGACGGTACCATGACGGGAAGCGATAAATCTAGCGGGATACGAGCTCGTTGTGTGACTACGTTTTGATACGTAGAAATGTTTTTGGCGATTGATTTTAGAACTTGTCCCAAAACTAGTAGATTGTTTCTCAATTCCAGCTTATCTCAAGTTCTATCAAAGTTTTGGGACAGGCTCGTAATATCAGAAATCAACCTTTGTTAAAATCCAATCGCTCTATTAGAAAAACGTAACGGAAGCCTAAAATGTCTGAGTTTTTGATCGTTCTGATTCCAAAAGTCCTTTTCAACTTGTGGATTGGTTAGAATACTGAGCGTCCTTCCTTAAGGTTCGGTTTTTAAATCTCGTTCGTTTTATTTCCAACGTTCCAAAACCCTTTTTTTTCTGGGTAGCATTTTCAAAAAAACATCCGCATTACAAATTCTTGTAATAGCAAATCAAAAAATTATTTCTCATTTATTATTGAATTTGTGGGTTGCTGTAAATAATATAGTACAGAAGGTTTTTAGGGGAAGGATTATGGAAAAAAAAACCAACGAGATGAAACTTTCGATTGAAAACATTTCCTCTGCAGGGACTCTTCCCGGTCCGGCGGTTATCATTCAAATTGAGGGAGACATCAATCTATTCTCCGCCAAAGCGTTAAAAGACGCGTTCAACGAAGCCATCGAAAAAAAAATTTATATTCTTCTCATAGACCTTTCGGGTGTACGCACTATGGACTCTTCCGGAATCGCCACCTTTATCGGAGCTCAGAATCGATTGAGCAAAATTCCGTGCGCCGGACTCGCTCTCTACTCACTGACTCCGCAGATTGAAAAAATGCTCGAACTCACGAGGCTCAAGGCCCTTTTCCGTACAGCTTCCGATCTTTCCGAAGCGATTCGAATCTTCAGCATATAATTTCAGTTTCATAATCTTACCGAGGAGCGGTGTGCGGGAACTCCCACGTTTTTGCGGTTAGACAGGGCCAATCTGTCCGCTGAAATAGAACACCTAACAGCGATAAGGTTTGGATTTTAAAATCTTAAAGTAACGTGAGTTCGGTATAACCAATGCGAAAGCGATTATTACTTGCGACCAATCGAACGACCCGGGTAACTAAAGTGGCACTGCTCCCTAAGGGTCGCAGCACCAGAGAGTGAGTTTAGGAAGGCAGCACTCGAGTTTCTGATTCGCGCAAACTTTCAACCGTCGAACTCACGTTAAAATACACAACTTCGGACTGCGACAAAAGAGGATTTGTTTCGATAAGAAACGAGTGGAGGAAACTTTCTCATCTATCTTCCGGCTTGAAGTTGGTTTTGAACAAACCGGAAGGATTCGATTTTCTTAAATCGCTGCGTTGGCGGCGGCGAGCGCCGCGGTATAATTCGGTTCCGATGTGATTTCGGGAACAAGTTCCACATAACGCACCGTATCCGATTTATCCACGACAAAGACCGCTCTTGCGGAAAGTCCTTTGAGCGGACCGTCTGCGATATGGGTTCCGTAGGCTTTTGAAAATGAAAAATCCCTGTATTGGGATCCGGTTACGAGGTTGGGAGAATTGATTCCTTCCGTAGAACAAAAACGACCCATTGCAAAGGGAAGGTCGCCGGAGATGACCAAGGTCGCGATGTCCGACAGTCCGGCCGCTTTTTCGTTGAACACTTTCGTTTCAAGCGCACAAACGGACGTATCCAAACTCGGAACCGCAAGAAGAATTTTTACCTTTCCCGCGTAGTCTTTGAGATTGAATTCGGAAAGATCTTGTTTGATCGCTTTGAAGTCGGGAGCTTTTTCTCCCGGAGCGGGAATTTTTCCTTCGAGCGGTACCGGGTTACCTTTCAATGTGACTTGTGCCATTTGAGTTTTTCCTTGATAGATTAGATTTTAAGAATATACGAGAAGGGCCATTCTAAATAAACGAGTGTGGCTTAGGAAGCAGGATTTTCCTTAATTTTACACGCTTCGAAATTTTATGTCCGAATCCGATCCGATTTTTTACAAAACGATGTTTTCGAGACCGTTCAATCCTGCGTTGTATTGAGTTCAAAAAAACTCTGCGCTTTAGTTCAAGCGCGATCCAGCTCTTGTATGCAAGGACTAGATTCACCCGGATTTTCAACCGTTAGGTTTATCGGATTGCACTGAAAAATCGCTTGTAAAACAAAACAGGTTCTATACAAGTTGGTGGCAGAACTCATTTTATGAATCTCAATCGTGTAACAATACAAGGTTCTCTCAACATCCTACGGGTGTGGCTCGTGCTTGTGGTGGTCGTCCGACCACCGGGACCCCGCTTTACGCTGTAGAGATTTACTTCAGGCGCAATCCTAAGAAAAGCCTCCTCCGGTGTAAAGCCGGGGGAGGCTTTTTTGTTTTAAGGCGTTTGTTTGAAATGAATCGTTCCATCAAAAGTTTATGCAAGGAAGTGAGATATGAATCTAAACGGAGCCGAACTCATCGTTCGATTTTTAGAATTTGCCGGAATCGAAATCGTGGCCGGAATTCCCGGAGGAGCGAGCCTTCCCATCTATGACGCGTTATACGGAAGTAAGATCCGTCATATTCTCGCGAGACACGAACAGGGCGCCGGTTTTATCGCGGGTGGAATGGCGAGAACGACCGGAAAACCCGCCGTTTGTATCGCGTCTTCCGGGCCGGGAGTTACGAACTTAATCACAGCGATCGCGGACGCGAAGATGGATTCGATTCCGTTGATTGCGATCACCGGTCAGGTTCCGGTTTCCATGATCGGCACCGACGCCTTCCAAGAAATCGACACCCTGAGTTTATCCGTTCCCGTAACAAAAAGAAGTTATCTCGTAAAAGACGTTGCGGATCTGATCGTTACTCTTCCGCAAGCTTGGAAGACCGCGATCGAAGGACGTCCTGGACCGGTTTGGATCGACGTCCCCAAGGATGTGGCCTCCGCTAAAATTTCATGGGACGAACAAAAAGAAAAAGAATTTTGGAATATTCAAAAAGAAGAATTTATATCGAAGATCGATACGAGATGGATGGAACGTTTTCGAGAATTGTTATCCCAAGCCGCAAAACCCGTATTTTACATCGGAGGAGGGTTGAATCGTCCTTTATCTTCGGAGTTGTTCGGAATGTTCAGGGAAAAACTGAACTTCCCGACGGTTTCCACATTGATGGGATTGGGAATTTGCAAGGATGAATATCCTCGTTTTTTAGGAATGCTCGGGATGCACGGTTCCAGAGCGACCAACCTCGTTTTGGAAGAGGCCGACTTATTAATCGCACTCGGGGTTCGTTTTGACGATCGTGCCACCGGAAAATTAAACGAGTTTTGTCCGAACGCGAAAATCGTTCATGTGGACATCGACGCCACTGAAATCGGTAAATTAAAAAATCCTAATCTTTATCTGAAACACGATGTGGAAGTTTTTTTAACGCAGGTCTTGGACGAGGAATTTTCTTCCGAACACGCGGCTACGGAAGAATGGTTGGAGCGGGTACAAACTCTCAAAACTGTTTACGGACTTCCTATGCCCGAGGGAGCGGACGTTTTACATCCGTTTTCGATCATACGCAGCGTAGCGGAAATCTTAGGAGATCGCGCGATCGTTACCACGGACGTGGGTCAACACCAGATGTGGGCGGCTCAGTATTTTCCGTTTCGAAATCAAGGATCTCTTTTGACTTCCGGCGGGCTCGGGACGATGGGATTCGGTTTGCCGACTGCGATCGGAGCCGCTTTGGTCTCTCCGGAAAAAAGGATCGTTTGTATTTCCGGCGACGGATCCATTTTGATGAATATTCAAGAGTTGGATACTCTTCGGGAACTGGATCTCGACGTAACGATTCTTTTGATGAATAACGGACATCTCGGTTTGGTGAGACAACAACAGGAACTGTTTTTCTCGTCCAAATTCTCCGCGTCCCGATTTGTACATTCTACGGACTTTACAAAAATTGCATCTTCTTTCGGGATTCCTTCTTTCGAGCTAAGGGAAGAATTTTTTCCGCTAAAAGTTTTGGAAGAAGCCCTAAATCGAAAAGGGCCGTCTTTTGTAGTTTTGCAGGTCGCGCCGGAGTTACACGTCCTTCCGATGGTGCCGCCGGGAAAAGCGAATCGAGAAATGATTTATTAGAATATTAGAATACTGGAGTTTAACCTATGTTAATACGCGATACAAAAGAAGAAAAAAGTCATACCTATCATATCGTATCCGAAGAAGGCGCGGCTGGCATTTTGCGTCTGATCGGAATTTTATCCCGCAAGTCGATCAACTGGAAGGATTGGCGCCTCCGGCGCGATATAAAAAATAAAACCCAGGAGATTTTCATCGTCATTCAAACCGGGGAACCGGAAAAAATACTGAACTTATTCCGAAGTATTCCGGAAGTTACGGGAGTCCGCTACGTCGAATCGGATTTCGAATCAATACCGGAATTTTCTTCCGGGATATCCGAATCTTTCGCGATGTTGTAAGGAATATTCTAAATTCTTTATGTATTGTTCGAATTTCTTTTGGAAATAAAATGACTCAGCAAATCGGCGATATCCTCTTTACGAAACGGTTTGCTGATGTATTCGTCGATACCCGAAGCCAAACAATCTTCCTTGTCCGTTTGACTCGCGTTAGCCGTCATTGCGATAATATAAGGACGCAGGGATTGATTGGTATGTTGTGTTAGAATTTTGGCGGTATCGATTCCGCTCAGATCCGGCATCTGAATATCCAAAAATAAGACGTCGGTTCCGCTCGTTTCCACATAATGTAGGGCTTCGATTCCGTTGGAAACGACTACGGGTTTGTATCCCAGTTTTTCCAAAACTTTTTTGATCAGCATCTGATTGATCTCGTTGTCTTCCGCAACCAGAATTCTTAGATTCTGAATCGGAATTTTGTCCGCGTCGGATTTCAGTTTTTTAGGTTCGAAGTTTACTTCCGATTTTTCGGCAAGAGGAATCCTTCCCGAAATTTCGAAAACACTTCCGCGATTGATTACGCTCTGTGCGGTCAGTTTTAAATTCATCATTTCCGCGAGACTTTTACTGATCGCAAGTCCGAGCCCGGTTCCTCCGTATTTTCTCGAAACGGAAGTATCCATCTGCTTGTAGGCCTGGAATAATTCTTTGAGTTTTTGTTCCGGTATTCCGATTCCGGTGTCTTTGACTCGGATCCTTACGTCGTATTGTTTCGTATCGGATTCGAAATCGAATTCGATCAATACACTTCCTTTGTCTGTGAACTTGAATGCGTTTGAGATGAGATTGACAAGGATTTGTTTGAGCCGATTCGGATCGGTAGAAACGATCAAAGAAGAGGGTTGTTTTCCGATCATCTTGAATTCTATATTCTTGCGTTTTGCGTCCGCTTCAAAAATATAACACACGTCTTTTAACAGATCCATCAGGTTAAAAGCGATGATTTCTATTTTCATATTAGCCGATTCTAATTTAGAAAAATCCAATATATCATTCAAAAGATTGAGTAAGAGATTCCCGCTTCGCTGAATCGTATCGACGTAATCCTTTTGTTCCGATTGAAGTTCCGTTTCGGATAAAAGGCCGGCGACTCCTAAAATTCCGTGAACCGGAGTGCGGATTTCGTGGCTCATGTTCGCAAAAAACTGATTTTTAGATTTTTGAAGTTCTTCCTCTTTTTCACGAACCAGGACCAGTTCGCGATTTTTTTTTATCAACTCGAAGTTTGCCACGATCTGGTTGGATAAAACTTTTAAGATGACCCTTTGTTTGGAATCCAGACGTTTCGGTTTGGTATCGAATACACAAAGACTTCCGATGTTAAATCCTTCGGGGGTTTTTAACGGAGTTCCCGCATAAAAACGAGAGTAAGGCGGACCTATAACAAGGGGATTGTTTTTAAATCTTTCGTCTTCCAAAGTGTCTTCGATTTCGAAGACGTCGTCCTGCATAATCGTATACTGACAGAATGATCTGTTTCTGGGAATTTCGGAATCATTCTCTCCTATTTTTGATTTGAACCAAAGTCGATTTTTGTCGACTAACGAAATCATTGCAATCGAAGAGTCGCAGATATAAGCCGCTATTTGTGTAAGCGAATCGAATTTTTCTTCCGAAGCGGTATCTACGATCCGATAAGAGTATAAAGCGTCGAGTCTTTCCGTTTCGTTAAATGGAATCGGCGCCGAATGATGATTTGAAGTTTTCACGGAATCAAAACCGGGAACATTCTTTCCAAAAAATCAAATTAGGCAAGACGAATTTAGATCGAAACCTTAAATTCACGCGAACATCAATGCGGAAGCGATTGAAGCGGAAATTCGGAAGGAATTGAAATATTATATCGCAACCGAGGAAACTTAGGCAGATACCCCTTCTATGGATCGCTCATCTTAGCTCCGCGAATTTTCGTTAAATTCGAATGACTTGAAAATGTTTCGGGGATCCGGAGCCGTCCTTGTATAAACAATTCTGCAATTGTCTCATTTCTTTACAGATTCTTCCTTTAATTCCGGAAGCGAGCGCCCACTCGCCGAAGTCATAAGGGAATTTAAGTTTAGAATGATTTGTGAAAGTGATTTTCGTTCCTCGATCGGAAGTTTGAAACGTATAAATGTCCCTTTGATCGATGAACGAACTTTGTGTTTCCATTATGATTCGAGAATTGAGAATCCATTCCTTTGCGATATAATTCGTCTTGAGTTTGAAGGGCCAGAAAGAATAAAGGATTTCATATACCGGAAGATGATTCCCGTTGCTGGTCGGAGAGACGTTGGAAATTCTATCTCCCCAATAAACTAAGTTTCTAAAATCCGCCACAAAACGAAAAGTATCGTCTAAAGAATATGAAACTAAAAAAGTTACAGTTGTTGTTATCATGGTTGAGCCGTTATCTATCTTAAAAAGCATCTGCACACTGCCAGAGAGGAGCGTTGATTTATGAATCTGAGAAAAGTGAAAACAATCAGACCGTCGCTCAGGACGATAGAAGGAGGAGGTTTTCCGGTTCGTAGACCGTTCCCCGTTCAAGACTTAATTCAGCTGGATCCCTTTCTGTTATTAGACGAAATGGGACCTGTAGAATACAAACCCGGAAAAGCGATCGGCGCTCCGGATCATCCGCATAGGGGATTTGAAACGGTCACTTATTTATTGACCGGAGAAATGGAGCACCGGGATTCGTGGGGGAACTACGGAAAATTAAAACCGGGAGACGTTCAGTGGATGACCGCCGGTTCCGGTTTGGTTCATTCCGAATTACCTTCGAACGAGTTTCAAAAAAACGGAGGTTGGATGCACGGTTTTCAATTGTGGGTCAACCTTCCTTCTTCTCAAAAAATGAGTCGTCCGAGATATCAAGACACTCCTTCGGAAAGAATTCCGGAAATCGAAACGTCCGATGGGAAAACGAAAATCAGAGTGATCGCAGGTGAAATCTTGGGAACGAAAGCGGTGATCGAAACTAAAATTCCGATTTTATATTATCATTTGCATCTTGTCCCGGGCGCCGATATCACGATTCCCGTTCCCGAGTCGTATAACGTGTTCGCTTTTCCTTTTTCCGGAGACGGAGTTTTACATACGGAAGCGGGAACAACTCCCGTAAAAGAAGGAGATATGGTTTGGTTCGAAAGAGATAAGGGCGACGTTCGATTTTCTCTGGCGGAAAATTCTCCGAACGGTTGGGAATTTCTTTTGATCGGTGGAACACCGGTGGACGAACCCGTTGCAAGATACGGGCCTTTTGTGATGAACACTCAGGAAGAAATCTATCAGGCCTTTCACGATTTTCAGTCCGGAAAAATGGGCTCAATTCATTAAACCGAAAGTTATTCTTAAGCGATCGATTTTAAGGGATTTTAACCGATTCTCCCCTTGCAAAAGTTTTGGAAAGGATTATGATAAAACCTGCAAACCTGAAAATTCGGGAGGTGAGTTATGGATCGTTTGAGTCGTTGGCTACAAGAACATCGGGATTGGTTGGTGGACTTCCTGCGAATTTATCTCGGAGGAGTTTTAATTTATAAAGGTCTGGCGTTCCTATACGATACGGACGCATTGATTCGTTTGATGGAGATGAACAACGCTCCTATGGCGTCTACGTTACTCGCTCATTATATCGTTATCGCACATATCTGCGGGGGGATTTTACTTTTATCCGGATTATTGACTCGTTTTGCGGCGATCCTTCAGGTTCCCGTGCTGATCGGGGCGGTTTTGTTCATTCACGGCAAGGAAGGATTTATGGCTCCCGGGTCCAATCTTCCCTACGCCGCGATGATCTTACTTCTGCTTTTCCATTTTTCCTTATACGGTTCGGGAAGACTGTCCGCGGATTATTATATCGAAACACATAGAAGCGTTTAGATTTTAGGAACGTTTTCTCATCCAAGTTGAAAACGTTTTAATCGCTAATTTGTATTCGGGGCCGCAAGAGTTTCCTGGATTGCCTTTTGAAAGTTCTCCTTGGAAGAGACGGTAAAGTCCGTAAAACTTTCGTCTTTCATCACGATACGAACTTTCACGTTGGCGGCTCCTTGTAATGTTTTGAGAGCGGCTTCTTCGATATAAAAATACAACACTTCCGCATCCGCGGAATAGGTTCCGGTCATGTTGGTTCTGTAATAAGAGGCGTTCAGGTTTTTCTTTCCGGTTCTAAATAGAACTTTTGAAACGTTAGTCGGTTCTATATAAACCTGATTGTTTACCCAGAAATCCACGTTGTATGCAACGTAGGATTTATCCGCAGTCATGATCTTTGCAAAAACTAAAAAATGATTATTTCCTTTTTCGTCTTTTAAGGTAACATCCGTTTTTGTAGTGTATCTTTCTTTGTCGTCTTCCTGCGTGTAGACGGCGGTTGTCGCGGTTATTAAAATCAGAGCGGCAATTTTAAAAAGTTTTGTTTTGAAGTTTTGATTCATTTTGAATTCTTCCTTACGTTGAATATAGGTTGGATACTTGTATCGCCTAGGAACGTAAAGCGATTTTTTGAAAAATGATTTTATTACACGGGAGAATCTTCGATAATTACGGGTGCAAAATCCTAAGCTCGTTTTTGTATGGAACGTAATGGGTTTCGATAAAAATCAGGCGAAGAATTTTCCGTTATGAGTTTCAAATCGACGGAACGACCGAAAATTGCGGTCATCGGAGGAGGGGCCGCCGGATTTTTCGGAGCGATTCAAATCGCCTCCGAAGGAAATTGCGAGGTCACACTTTTGGAAAAGGGAAAACAATTTCTTTCCAAAGTGAAAGTTTCCGGCGGAGGGAGATGCAACGTTACGCATCATTGCCTCGACCCCGAAATCTTGAGTAAAAATTATCCCAGAGGGGAAAAAGAACTGCGCTGGGCTTTTGAAACTTTCGGACCTAAGGACACGATTCGATGGTATGAGGAGCGAGGTGTACTTTTAAAAACAGAAGCCGACGGAAGAATGTTCCCGGTTACGGATTCTTCCGAAACGATACTCCAAACCTTATTTCAAGAGGCGAAAAAAACGGGGGTAAAACTGAAAACGGAGACGGAGATTCATTCGGTGACGCCGACGACGGATTTTAAGTTTCGGATCAAACTCAAAACCGGAGAAACATTAGAATATAATAAAATACTGTTTGCGACCGGCTCCGGGAGAAAAGCCTGGAATTGGCTCCAGGCTCTGGGACATACGATATCGGATCCGGTTCCTTCCTTGTTTACCTTTAAAATCGTCGATCCTCGTCTTGAAAATTTATCGGGGCTAACCTTTGAAAAAACGGAATGTTCTCTCGTTGAGTTCGGTTATTCCCAACTCGGTCCGTTACTCATAACACATTGGGGAGTCAGCGGGCCTGCGGTCTTAAAACTTTCCGCAAAAGGCGCGAGAGAATTATTCGAGAAAGAATACGATACGATCCTAAGAGTCAATTTTGTTCCCGGAATGAAAAAGGACGAGGTTCGAAAAATAATCGAAATGGAAAAAGAACTACATCCTTCCAAATCCATCTCCAACACGCCCGTCCTCGGAATTCCAAGAAGATATTGGGAAAGAATATTAGAAATTCATTTTATAGATTCTTCCAAAAAATGGTCCGGTTTGTCCTCTAAGGATTTACACGGAATGACCGAAGAACTTACGGACGCACGATTTAAAATTTCGGGAAAGGGAGAATTTAAGGACGAGTTCGTGACCTGCGGAGGGGTTAATCGTAAGGAAGTGAATTTCAAAACGATGGAAAGTAAGATCGTTCCGGGGATTTATTTTGCCGGAGAGGTTTTGGACGTGGACGGGGTTACGGGAGGATTCAACTTTCAGAACGCATGGACCACGTCTTACATTGCGGCCCGCGGAATTCTCGGCTCCGTTTAAAACGGCCACGGAGCCGGATAGGAAGAATAACCCAGAAGATTTCCGTCCGGGTCCTTAAAGTATTTTGTATATTCTGTTTCTTGAATCCACTTCGGAAGGTCTTTCAGATCCTCGAATTTTAGACGGGAAGTCGAAAAAATCAAAGCCTTGGGGCCTTTTACGTTCGTATCGATTTCGAGCATCAAAATCGTATCTCCCGTCTGAAACCAGACCGAACGAATGGATCCGTCCGGATTTTGATTTTCCCTTATTTTTTTTAAACCGGGAAGGGATGCGTAAAATTTTTCAAGAGCGTTTACGTTTGGAGAACCGATCGCGATATGATGGATCATAGGGCCACCAAATCGTCGTAATTCGGATGTCTGTTCAAAAACGTCACCACATACGAACAACTCGGAATGATTTTTTTATTCAGAGAACGGGCCTTATCCAAAGCGGTTCGAACTAGATCCGCGGCGAGACCTCTGCCCCGAAATTCGGAAGGAACGTAAGTTGAAACTAAATTCCAAATATCACCTTCTTCTTTGTAAAGGAGATAAGATTCAAGGCCGTCCAAGGTCGCGTAGAATTTGAATTCCATCGATGAATGAATGACTTCCGGGTTCATTCATCAATTCTAAGACGGGAAAGAAAATTCATCAAGCCGAAAGAAAAACAAAGGATAAAAATCAAAAGCAAACGTTCGTTGCGGTTCTACGATACGCTTTTATGTCTTCGAAAAAATCGAATCGAAGAATTTTGACTTTCCATTTGTGGGAAATAAAAAATCCTAAGCCACTAAAAAACTTCGAGAGGATGTGCAGCATGAGCTTGGATTCGGCTTCGAAAAAGAAAGAAATTATTTACGATTACGATTATATCGTAGTCGGTTCCGGTTTTGGTGGAAGTGTTTCCGCGCTTCGACTTTCTCAAAAAGGATATAAGGTCGCCGTTTTGGAATCGGGCAAACGATGGAACAGTTCCGAATTTCCGAAAACCAACTGGAACTTACGTAAGTTCCTTTGGTTTCCGAAACTTTTTTGTTTTGGAATTCAGAGGATCAACTTTTTAAACGACGTCATGGTTTTGAGCGGCGCGGGCGTGGGCGGAGGAAGTCTTGTTTATGCGAATACTTTGTATGTTCCTCCCGAGCCGTTTTGGAAAAGGAAAATCGTTCAAAGTATGGGAGGAAAGGAAGGGATTCTTCCTTTTTACGAACTTGCAAAAAAAATGTTGGGAGTCGTGGAAAATCCTAAGACATGGGAATCGGATCGGTATATGCAGGAAACTGCAAAGACTTTCGGGATCGAAGATTCGTTTATCAAAACTCCGGTCGGAGTTCACTTCGGCAAAAGCGGCATCGATCCTTTTTTCGACGGAGAGGGGCCGCAAAGAAATTCCTGCAACGATTGCGGCGGTTGTATGGTCGGTTGTAGATACAACGCAAAGAATACGCTTGATAAGAATTATCTTTACTTTGCGGAAAAGGCGGGAGCCGTTATTATTCCGGAAACGAAAGTTTCCAAGCTGATTCCGTTGGGCGAGGACGGTTCGGAAGGTTATGAGATTCATACGGAGAGAACGACTTCTTTTTTCGGGCTTCCAAAAAGAATTTATAGGGTGAAGTCCGTCGTTCTTTCGGCGGGAGTTTTGGGAACGTTAGGCATTCTTTTAAAGATGAAGGAGCAAGGGATTCTTCCCAAACTTTCCGAACAACTGGGGCGAGTCGTTCGAACCAACAGCGAATCGTTGATCGGAGTTACGCTCAAAGATAAAAAAGCGGATTTATCGCACGGGGTTGCGATCACTTCCAGCGTTTTTCCGGACGAACACACTCACATAGAGCCGGTTCGTTATTCGGACGGGGCCGATGCGATGAACGGCTTGGCTGCGGGGGTTCTCGTGGACGGAGGAGGAAGTATTCCGAGACAACTTCGATTTTTGATCGAGGTTCTAAAACATCCGATCCACAGCGTAAGTTTGTTGAATCCGATCGGCTTTGCAAGAAGGACGATCATTCTTCTTGTGATGCAAACCGTGGACAATAGCATCGAAATCGTTCGTAAGAGAAGGTGGATTTGGCCGTTTAAAAGGACTCTTTCTTCCACTCAGGAAAGCGGGGAAAAAATTCCCACTTATATACCGATCGCAAACGAGTTTGCAAGAAGGCTGGCAAAAATCTCGGGCGGGATCGCCAGAAGCAGCATCAACGAAGCTTTGTTGGACATTCCCGCGACCGCACATATATTAGGAGGATGTAATATAGCTGAATCTTCGGAAGAAGGTGTGATCGATCTTCAAAACAAGGTTTACGGTTATCGGAATCTTACGATTTGCGACGGTTCCATGATTCCCGCCAATTTAGGAGTCAATCCGAGTCTTACGATCACGGCTCTTTCGGAAAGGGCGATGTCCTTTGTGCCTCCGAAGGAGAGGGAAATATTCAGTTTTAATTTCGAAAAGAAGTGGGGTGTTATCGATCTTTTCGGCAAGGTTAAAAGCGTCACAACTACGACGAGACTCGTAAAAAATAAGCCGGCAGCCCAAGAAAAAGATAATTAAAATATTCTAAAATTCAAATGTTTTCGGAAAGCCGCAGGTTCGTTTTCCGCGGATTTCCGAAAGAAGTTCGTTCTTAGCCGAGTTTTTCTTCGATCAAAGAATCTACGGAAGCTTTTCCGCCGCCTTTGATAAAAAGAACTATGGAAATTGCAACGTAAAGAAGATGAAATTCATATCCTTCTCCTTGTTGATTCGCGAACCAATTCATAAAGAATCCGTATTGCGAATGAATTACTGCCGCTCCGAACATGATAATTCCGATTCCGAACGCGGATAATCTCGTTAGAAAACCGAAGATCAGTCCGAGCGCTCCGAGAGATTCTCCGATGATTATGAGAAATGCGATCGGTGAAGGAATTCCCAACCCGACGAAATAGCCCATAGTTCCCGTAAAACCAAAACCGCCGAACCAGCCTAAAAGTTTTTGCGCTCCGTGCGGGAACATTACGATTCCTGCAACTACTCTGAGAATGAGGGATCCAAGATCCGAATCCGTTTTAAAAAATTTTTGAAGCATTTGTTTCCTCCTAAATGATTCCAGTTTGATCATTGAACCTTTTTGGCGGTTCGATGATTTAAATTTAAAGTTTCAAGAGCGGCTTTTATAGATCGGGAGTTCATTTACTGTGGCTCCAGAATTCCTAAAATCGAATCGCCGCCGAAACGCGGGAACTCCCGCAAACTTCGAAAAATGAGGGAGTTCCCGCATTTTTGGGTTTCGGCTTATATTTTAATATTAAATAGTTTACATTCAAAGTATAGGTCTGAAATAAAAGGTTCATACCGCCTTCAATCCGACTTCCTTACAAAAATCTCCTAAGTCCAAGAGTTGATTTTCCGACAAAGAGCCGAACTTATGAACCAATGTATCCAATAGATCCGGAAACGCTTTCTTTATGAGTGTGCGTCCTTCCGAAGTCAGGTGGATGATAATATAACGTCTGTCCTCTTCGCTCCGAACTCTTTGAACGAGTTTTCTTTTTTCGAGGTTATCTACGATTTGGGTGATATTTCCCTCGCAAGAAAATAATTTTTGCCCGATTTCCTTTTGGCAAATTGGGCCTAAATGGAGAAGGGTTTCCAAACAGCCGAATTGTCCCGTGGTCAGTCCGTATTTCGAGAAAACCTTCTCTTCCAACTGACGAATCGAGTCGGAACAACGGCTGAGCTTGATAAAAGCGTTTAGAACCGCGGTTTCTCGATTATTTCCTTTATAGTGTGTTCCCATAAAATACTTTAAACTTAAACTATTGATTTTGATCCCGCTCCCTGGGTCAATGTTTTTTTGAATTCCAGATTGTTTGTGGGAACTCCTGCCTTTTTAAAATATAGATTCAGATGCCAACTTGGCCGTTTTTTTTGATAGGTTCGTTTTTAATTTCCTAACGCCGAACTGATGTGAGTCCGGTGGACAAGGGATTATGAGCTAGGAGTTCCTAGATTTTATGAATGAGTTTAAGTTTAACGTGAGTTCGGCGTAATCCATGCGAAAGCGATTGAAGCGGAATCAACAAATTGGAATGACGAAAGAATTACGTTTTTCGAGTAAACCATCAATTTGTTGATTGGAGCAGAAAGCGCGGTCCAGCCCCATTTTTTTCAGTAAGAAAAAAATGGGGCTGGATTCGCCCAAACTTTCTCTAACGAATTCACGTTCGGCAAGGTGCAAAGTCCTAACCCCTATTCACGAAACCTCGATATCCACTCGAAACGTGGGAACTCCCGCGAATATTCGATCGGTCGTGAAACGTGGAAACTCCAAGTATCCGATGGGTCGTAAAACGCGATTTGTGGATAAAGTTATGGATTGTTTGTGTGGGGAGTTCCCACATTTTGGAACCGTGTCGGAGCATCCATACAGCGGGTTTTTGGTTTATGACTTGAAGCAGAACCCGGAAGATTTTCAGGTCGAGGAAATTCTTCACCCTAATTTTATCCAAAGTACCGGAAAGTGGACGGTCTTCCGACTTCAAAAATCCGGTTGGAATACGTTAGACGCGCTTTTGAGAATTTCGAAAGAATCCAAGGTTTCTCTCCCGGAGATCGGATACGCCGGAAAGAAGGACCGACACGCGACTACGTTTCAGTACATAAGTTGCCAAAAACCTTTGAAGATTCCGAACGAACTCGTAAACGTTTTGCAGTTGGAAAAAGTAGGCTTGAGCGAAAAATCCCTGAGCCCGGAAGCAAACGCGGGTAACCGATTTATCCTCATCCTCCGAAATTTGCTCGAAAAGGAAATCGAATCGATTCGAAACAATTTCGAAAAGATCCTCCAAAACGGTTTTATCAATTACTACGATTCGCAAAGGTTCAGCCGGTATCATCCGGAGTTCCGACTTCCCATTTTCCCGTATCTCAAAGGCGACGCTGAAACTTGTCTCAAATTGCTTTTGACCGATCCTTATCCGGGAGAAAAAAAACAGGCCCGGGACCGAAAGAAAAATTTTCAGACTGCTTGGGGAAATTGGTCTCAGTGTGAAAAATGGTCCGCAACCAAATTGGAAAGTAGAATCTTTTCCGATTTAAAACGGGAAAAGAATCCGACTCAAAAAACGTATTCCGATTTGATCCTCCGTTTTCCCGAAGAAGAATTATTGATGTTGATCTCGTCGATGCAGTCTTTGATTTGGAATCAATTCGTATCCGAGCTTTTGACTTCGGAGGGATGTTCCGGCGTTTGGATCAAAACTAAAACGGGACCTTTGTTTTTTCCGGGAGAATCTTCCGTCGAGTTTTTTTCGTTTTCCCGAAATCTCACGGTTCCAGGGAATCCTGGAATTCATAAATTAGAATATTCTAAAAAAGAAATAAACATCCTTACTGAAGTTTTGGCTTATAACGGCTTGGGAGAATCCGTTTTCGATCATTCCCCGTTTGCAAGGATTAAAATGAATTCCTTTGAACGAAAAATAAAAGTACTTCCGGAAAATTTTCAGATGATGGATTTCGAAGAGGACGATCGTCATCCTGGAAAAAAGAAAGTGAGAATATCCTTTCAACTCCCTTCCGGGGTTTATGCGACGATGCTTGTCAAACGACTGATGCTGAGGGCGAGCTTATAGGATTATATCGAATATGATTGGAACTGAATTTTCGGGCTTTGGAAGTTCATTCAAAAAAACGCATAGAATTCGTTCAAAAACCGCATGGGATTTATTTTAAAGTTTAGTTCGATATGTACGCTAAACTCAAAGCCCTCGCTCACTGAGGAATCTTAGGTCCCAACTCGATCACCAATTGTTCTTCCGGGACGGTGAGGTCGATCTTATCCACTTTTTCGGGAATCCTTCCGGACAAAACGTCCTCGGTCAAATTTTTGATCTTTGCAAGAATGGCCTCGTCCGTACAGTTCGAAATGGAAATGATATTCGGAAGATCCCTTCCCCAAGAAAAACGAATCCCGGGACTATCCACGAAAAAAGATTCCGTAACACCGTCTCCTTCCTTATCGATCATGGTAAAAACAGTGGCGTCTCCCGTAACGACGATAGCCTTTCTACCTTTTTTTACCTTATCCGCCTTGACACGAGTGTTGGTCATCTCTCGGTTCCAAAGATAATAGTATAATTTTCTAATTTGCGAATCGACGAGTTTGTCTCTCGCGGATTTATACAAATCTCCGTATTTTTTACCGACTTCTTCCTCACCTTTCATCTGGCCGTCCAGTTCGCGGGGAGTCGTGGAGTGAAGATAAAAATCGGGAACCCCGTTGACCGCATTCGTATAAAACGCCTGATCTTTTCTGTCTCCGGGATACGGGTTTGTGGAAGCGCCCGGATTTTTTAGGAACTGAATCAAAGTGTTTCTTCTTTCGTTTACTTTTTTTCTGAGTTCTTCCGCCCTAAAACGGATCGAACTCGTTTTGGGAGAATCCTTACCGTAAAAACGTTCGGCTCTTTCCAGTTCCCCGCTTACCGCTCTTTCGGATGAATAACTTTTCAACAGTTCTTCGTCGTATTTCAAAAGAAGATCCAGCTCTTTCGTTTTTTTTAAGGGTTCGGCGGACGTTTGATTCGCCTCACCCGTGTTAGGTGCCGAGATTTGAGAAGACGAGTTCGACGCGGATGTTGTGTTCGAACCCGAAGTTTTACCGGGGGCCGCACTCGAACCGACATTGGTAGCTGCTCCGACTGAAGTCGCGCCGCTTCCCGACGTCTCCGAAGATTTGCCCGGAGTTACGGATCTTTCCGATTCGGGAAGTCTATAGTATTCCGATTCCAACTCTCTAAGTCTTGCGTAGTTGGAAATTTTTACGAGGTATTCCTTTTCCTTCTCCCTGATTCGGTTAGGGTCGTCGTAACCGTCCTTAAGCAACGTTAGTTGTCCTTTGTAGATGATCATCAAAGTCGCTTCGGAAGAGTCCCGGTTCGGATTGGTCTCCGATAAGGTTTTACCTTCCTTGTCCACAAGCTGAACGAAATGAAACGCGAGACGATCCGTTCGGAAATCGGTGATGTTTTGAAGCTCGGGGGAGATTTGTAGATCGGAGGACGGCCAAAGACTTCCCGCAAAAAGAAATAGAACAGTCAATAGGCGTTTACTGCGCGTGCCGAAACTCGATATAACTTTATTAAAAAGATCAGGTCGGTAGTTAGACGTCTCGTCGCTTTTTACGGATCGAGTCGAAGGTCGCGCCGTATGTTTAGAAACGGAATCGGTAATCAATTTCCTTCGGGATAAGATTTTATTTTTGCCGATCGGAAACAAACGATCCATAAAATTGGATTTCATCTTGTTTCTAGTATCGGCCAAAAAACGATCGGAAAAAGAGGATCAGTTCCTTTTATGAGACAAATTGAGAGAATATTCCATTCCCGGAATATCTTCCGGTAAACCGTCCAGCCGATATTCCACGCTTTGAATGTCCTGAAAGTTCTCGAAAACCGTCTTTTCCAAAGCGAGAAAGGTGGAATCCAAAAGGGCCATCTTCTTGCGCGCGATTTCCTTTTGTTTGTCTTCCTCTTTCATATTCTGTTGAACGTATGTATAATCGATTCTAAACTTCATTCCGGAAAGAATTTCCTGAAGAGTGGATTTTCTAAAATCCACGATCATAACTCCTCCGTTTTTCCAGATCGTTTTTACGGCGTACTGGATTTCGGGAAGACGTTTTAGATTTTTATAATGTTCTCCCTTACCACTTTCGAACGTTTTATCGAAATAGGAGGATTCGCTGATCTCTCCGATCAAGGTCATCGTTTTGTGCCGAAACTCTTCGTCTTCCAAAAGAACCTTTCTGCGAACCGGAAACACCCGACGTTCTCCGTCCGATCCGTAAATTGTGATCTCCGTTCTTGGATCTCGGTTTCCGACGTCGTAAAGAGAAAACGGAACGAGGGTTATAAAAGGACTATTCCCCGCGAGAATAAAAGAGGTAAAAAATAAAACGACTCCGATCCAAGCGTAAGTGAGAAACAACGTTTTCCTGGAAACACCGTCCTCGGTTGCGGTGTGGAAAAGCCAAAGATAACCCTGATCGATTTTTTTTCCCGCGGCCTTGAGCGTTTGCCAAGTCTCGTCTCTGATTGCGATTGCAGGTTTTTTAATTTTTTGCCAATTCATATCCTCGGATTCCTTCTACGATGCTTTTCGCTATCTTAACTTGTAAACTTTTGCTTTGTAAAAGTTTGGATTCTTTTTCATGAGAAAGATAACCCATTTCCACGAGAACCGCAGGCATGAGACTTCCTCTGAGGACTGAAAAATCCGCCTTTTTCACTCCCCTGGACAGGATTTGAGGTTGGAGCTTTTTTTTCATCTCCGATTCCAAGGACCTCGCCAAGATTCTGCTTCTTCTTTGAATGAGTGAGGACATCATTCCTGCCTGAATTTTTTTAACGGTCGAGGCGCCTTTTACTTTGAGAATTCTATTTTCCAAAAGGGCGGTTTCGCGAGCCGATTCGGTGGATGGAGTTTGAGAAAGATAATAGATCTCGAAACCGTTCACGTCCTCGTTGATCGAGGAATTGCAGTGTAAACTGATGAACAAAGCGCTTCCGCTTTTTTTCAGTTCCCGGTTGGCGATTGTTGATCTGTGTTCCAATTCGACGAACGTGTCGTCCGATCTCGTTAATACGACGTTGATCGACGGATATACTTTTTCGAAAAATTTCTGAAGGACTTTTGCGACTTGTAAGGCGACCGATTTTTCGTTGGTGCCGTCGTTTGCCGCGGTTCCGGGGTCCTTACCTCCGTGTCCCGCGTCGATGAAAATCGTTTTGATTTCGAGAGTTTCGGCGCTCGGTAAAATCTCCAACTCCAACACGTTTTCCTTATATTCGTAACGGACGTCTTCGGACATGAGTTGTACGAAAAGCGCCTCTACGATTTCGGGAGGGACTAGAAAGTCCTTTTCCTTGTATAAAACCGGAACGGAAATTTTTTCTATGGTCTGATTGAAGGTGTAAAAGGACGAACCGACTCTAAAACGGACTTCTCCGGAAGGATGTTGGATCGATCCCACAAAGGTCGCGGAATTGAAGGAGGATTTAAGAAAAGGGAATTCTTTTTGGATGTCCTCAAAGCGCACATAACGTTTGGAGGACAGAGTGGGAATGGAAATTTTGGCTCCCAACTCCCGTACGTTTAGGAGAAATAGAATCAGCCCCCAAAGATAGATTTGATTTTTTGCCAAATCGAACCCTTTTTCTTTTTGGTATTTTCTTTTCCGGTATCGTTGATATCGAACAGATTCCGTTTGCTCTTATCGTAATTCGAATTTTGCTGTTGTTGTCTATTCCGGTCGCGGTTCTGTTGATTTCTATTTTGATTTCGATCGTTACGGTCGTTTTGTTGATTACGGTTGTTTTGAGGATTACGCTGTTGCTCTTGACCGTCGGCGTGCGACCGGCGTTGTTTGTCCTTGTTTCCAGGAAACTTGTGTTGGTTTTTGTTTTCGGATTTGTTTTTTTTCGGTTCCGTAGACAAAACGGAATCGGCCTTCTGTAAAAAGAATTCCGCTTCTTGAATGGCGGCGGCCGGTTTTTTCTTGTGGCCGTCTCGACGTTGTGAGTCTCTCGCGGGAGTGTGGCTTGTGTGCCGTTTGTCTCCTCTGCGATCCCGATCGTGTTTGTGAGGAGCGCGGTCGCCTCTGTCGTGAGGACGTCTTCCGTTCTGTTTGAAATGCGTTTCCTTTTCCCGATCGTAGGAATCGCCGCCGACAAAAGCCTGAAATTCACCTGCAGGAAATTGAATGTATTCTTCTTCGACTTCCAAAACTTCGATCTTTTGTTTCAGATACTTTTCGATCTTTTCGAGTTCCACGTAATCGGACTCGGAACAAAAACCGACCGCCTTTCCTTTTCTGCCCGCTCTTGCGGTACGACCGATTCTATGAACGTAATTTTCCGTGTCTTGAGGAAGGTCGTAGTTGTAGACGATGTCTATGTTCTCCACGTCGATTCCTCGGGAGGCAACGTCGGTCGCGACCATATAACGATACTTTCCGGATTTAAAATCCCGGAGAAGTCTCAGTCTTTTTTTCTGATCCAACTCGGAGGAAATTCCGGTTACGGGAATCGAATACTTACGCAAGGTATGTACGATTTTTGGAATATTCGCTTTATAATTCGTGAATATGATTCCCTGCCCCTCGTCTTTGGAGTTCACGATGAGATTGGTCATGTAGGGAATTTTTTCCTCTCTTCCCAAATGAACGATCTTTTGATCGATCCTTTCCGTGATGATTTTTTCGGGATTGATCTGAATTTCTACCGGCTCGTTTAAAAAACGATAGGCGAGCCTCATCACTTCCACCGATAAAGTCGCCGAGAACAACAAAGTCTGTTTTCGATTCTTACATTTATGAAGAAGCCAACGAATATCCTGGATAAATCCCATGTCGAGCATTCGATCCGCTTCGTCCAAAACGAAAAATTCCACGTTAGATATATCGATGGAACCGGACTTGATCATATCGATCAGCCTTCCCGGAGTTGCGACGATGATTCCGTTGAGTCCTTCCAAATCTTTGTTTTGGGATTTGTAATCCGTTCCTCCGATGATCGGAACCGCGCGGATTCCGTCGGAATGTTTCAGAAGTTTTTTGGCCTCGTCCGAGATCTGCATCGTCAGTTCTCTTGTTGGTGCGAGAACCAGCGCGGAAACTCCCCGGATTTCTTTGGTAAGAATCGTATGAACGACCGGGATTAAAAATGCGACCGTTTTTCCCGTACCTGTTTGTGCGAGTCCGGTGATATCCTTGCCTTCCAATCCGTGCGGAATCGATTTCTCTTGAATGGGAGTGAGTTCGGTATAACCGATTTCTTGAATGGCGGAAAGTAATTTTGGATGGATGGAAAGTTCTTCGAATTTCATGTGTGCCGCTTCTGTGCGATTAAGTGGAATGTATCACCGTAACAGGTGAGGTCTGAGAGACGTGCAAAAAGGCGGTGACTCAGGATTTTTCCTCTCCAACCCCGATCTCGGGACGGGTGGTAGGACATCGGTTTCTTATACACAGTCGTAAAACCGTATCCTTTCAACATTTTTTTCAGGGAGCCCGGGCTGTAATCCCAAAAATGATCCGACGGATGTGTAAGAAACCATTCTCTCGGATCGGTTTGAAACGTCGGGCCGTAAAGTGAAGGCAAACCTAGGAATAGAAATCCTCCGGGTTTGACAAGATCGGTTAACTTTTCAAATACGAAGTCCGCGTCGGGAAAATGTTCGATCACGAAAAAAGCCGCGACCACATCGAAGGAACGATCCTTTAGAACATTCTCCTCTAAAAAAGAATCACAGTGGACGTCGAGCCCCAAAGTTTTTCTGGAAAACTCCACCTCTGCGGGAGAAATCTCCAAACCGGTCGTTTGATACCCGATTTTACGGGCCTCGTCCAAAAAGAACCCGGCCGCCGAACCCAGTTCAAAAAGCGACGAGTTGGGGAGAGCGTGAAGTTTACCTAAAATCCCGAGTCTTTTTTTTGCCAGAGCGCGAAGAGAAGTTTCGTCCTCGTAGTAGGTCTTTTGGTACTGATTTTTATATTCTTCTAAGAAATAAGAATCCTTGTATTCTCGAGTTTTGGCCGGTTTGTAAAAACAAACCCCGGTTCTTTTACAGATCCGATACTGTTCGGGATATTGCGGATGAGGAATGAGTTCGAGTTTCGGATACATTCTATGGATCTAGAGAAACCGGAGGGGAAAAGAAAGAAAATTCCTTTTTTCGAAACTGCTTGAAAAATCGAGGAAGGCTATCTTTTTGGAAGGATCTTTCATTCTTCTTAAGAAAATACATGAGCGTCCAAAGTAAAATCGAATCCCTAGGTTACAAACTTCCTCCCGCACCGGCAGCGATCGCGGCTTACATTCCCGCAAACCGATCCGGAAATCTCGTTTTCACTTCCGGACAACTCCCGCTCAAAGACGGTCAATTGATGCTCGTCGGCAAATTGGGCGAGGGCCTTTCCGTAGACGACGTTAAGGAAGCCACGATCCAAGCGAGTTTGAATGCGATCGCGGCGGCTTCCGCAGTTTGTGGAGGTCCGGACAAAATCTTGAAGATCGTTAAGATCGGAGTTTTTGTAGCCTGTGGTCCGAACTTTACGGAACATCATTTGGTCGCCAATCACGGAAGTAACTTTTTTCTTTCCGTGTTCGGAGACGAGGGACGTCATGCGCGCTTTGCCGTAGGTACTCCTTCTCTTCCTTTGGGAGCGCCCGTGGAAGTGGAAGTCACTTTTCAGGTTGCAGATGCTCCGTAATCTTTGGAGAGACGTTCAATGGAGTTTTCGTTCGATTCCTCTCGTTCTGAAAGAATGGCTTACGTTTTATCTTTCTTTTACGGGTAGGTTTACGGAGTTCTGGAAGGAAAAATCGGTTTCCGAAAAAATCCTTTTTATCTCCGTTACTTTCCAGCTTTTATTCAGTCTTTCCACTTGGATCGAATACACGATCCATTTAGGCGGAGAAGAGACCGAAGGTCTTCGGGTTTCGTCTAACTTCTATTTTATTTTTCTTTCGGCGGGAGTTTTCTTTTTCGGATCTTTCTGGCGTTCTCATTGGCTGGGTTCGCTTCTTTTGAGCGGGCAGTTCCTTTTGGGTTTGGGGGCGCTCGCGGGAATTTTTTTTCCAGAATCCTTTTTTGTGAGTTTTCTTAAAGAAGACGATTATGTTTTCAGTTGGAAGTTCTACGCGTTTTTAGGCGCATGGGGTTTTACCACTTTACTTTCTTTGAAATCGTTTTTTGACAAGGATTAAAAATTTGTAGAGTGATCCAAGTGGCAAGATCGATTTTGGGACCGTTCTCTGAAGACGTATTGGGCCTTTTAAGAGGCAAAACGATAGTCGCATACGCTCAAAACACGTCGCTCAAAAATTCAACGATAAATTAAATCCGCACTCCAATCTCTTTCAGGAGTCGAATCCAATTGAAGATAAAAGATTTCATTTAAACCGACCGATTTCTTCCAAAGATAAAGATATCCGTTCCAGTTTCCGTTTTCCCAAACGCCGAGGTAACGATATTGTCCCGAAAACGTATCATAATCTTTGAATGCGATTCTGTTCCCATTCCGTAAACATCTTTCGTCCAGGTTTATAATTTCGATCCGATTCGATCCGTCCTTGAACTTGGGGTAGTAGGCGTAGTTACCGCCTCCGCCCCCGATCCACCAATTCCAAAAGTAATTTAAGGAATGAGAAGGTTCGATTCGGACGAGTCCGCTTTTCATGCAGGACGGATTTGAATCGGGATCGTCTTTCTGCGCTAAATTGAATTTTGTCAGATTCGTGTCCTCGTCCGCATCCGCTTTTAACCATGCGTTCGGTTTTTTAGAATCGGCTTGAATTTTTTTTCCGGTGGCCGCGGATACGAAGGAAACTCGATCGTATTTTCTTTTATGCCCGGATTTTTTCGGAGTGGAAGAGTCCGCATAGATAAAACCGTAAACGGGATAGTGATCGGAAAATTCGTCGCTTGTATATCCGGCTACGGTCCAGGTTTTTGCCGAGATCGGATCGTACGCTAAATTTTGCCAAACCGGGGGTTGAAAATGCGATTTTGAGACGAGTATATAATCCAAATATACGGGCTTTTCTTTCTCGAAATAAAAAGCGGCGATTTCGTTCGTTTCTGTGTCCCACGTAAACGGAATTCCCGCGTATGTAGGTTCGTTTGCGTTCAATCTAATAAGCATATTATAATATTCTATGCTACCTTTGATCGCGTTCAAATCTCCGGCGATCAGGACGATTTCGTCGTTCGGGATTTTTTTTGAATCGATAAAATTCCTAATCTCGTCGAATTGATTCGCTCTTACGGATACGCCAGAATCGGAACATTCCGAGTCCTCCGCTTGGACGTGTGTCCCTATAAGATGGATTTTGTTTCCGTTTTTGTCGATTTTCACATAAACGAATCCTTTATTGGAAAAATAATCCGCGCCACATCCGGGATCTTGGAAGATGTATTGTATTTTTTCTTCGATGGGCCATTTGCTAACGATGGCAACTCCTCCGTTTATGAGCGAAAGGGATCTATAGTCGCCGAGGGTCGCGTCCCAATCGCTTCGGGTCCTTCCGATTACGTCGGTTTGGTACGGATACAGGGAACGAATTTTGTCCAAGAGAATTTTTCCGGCGTTCGTATCAAAAACCTCTTCAAACACGATTAAGTCTTGGTTCTTTATATGATCCGAACTTGCGATTTGCTCCGCTCTTTCGTTTTGCGCCCAATCCCCCCAACCCGGAAGTCCTTTCGGTAGCAGGAAGACGTTGTGACTTAGAATTTTAATTTCTACATTTGCAGGACCGACATTTACGGAAGTTGTTGCACTTGCAGGAGTGATATTTGCAGAACCGATGTTTGTAGAATCGATATTTGCAGGACCGACATTTTTAGAATCTGCGTTTGTGGAATCGATAATTGCAGGACCGACATTTTTAGAATCTGCGTTTGTGGAATCGATAATCGCAGGGCCTGCGTTTGCAGAATCAGGATTTGTAGAACCGACGTTTGTAGAATCGATAATTGTAGGACCGACATTTTTAGAATCTGCGTTTGCAGAAGCCCCATTCGTAGAATCGGGATTTGCGGAATCGATATGTATGGCATTTGAAATTAGGAGCAGTAACGTCAGTAAATCATTGTACGACGATCGTTTACCGGGTATACAATTTAAAAGAAAAAATGGTAGGAAACAACTACTTACAAGAAGTGTCGCCTTTGTTTTTTTCGGGGTTCCCATACACTATCTCCATTCTTTATATCGGAGTTTATACTATTACATAGTTTAAAAAGGTAACAGTACTTTCTGAAAAAACTATCCATTGAAATTCAATCCACGATGGCGCTTAAGTAATTTAATCGGAGACATAGACTCTTGACGTCTATCAATTTCGGATAACGTTTCTTAACGCGAATTCCGTGTTCCTTAAGGGAAAATCAGGGTTCTTCTATTTCAACGTTTTCTAATGTATCAAAGAAGCCGGTTTGGAGAAGGGGAGCGAAGTCGATCATGTCTTCCGCGTTCAGTTTAAGGCCGTTTTCCATGGAATACGCCTGTAATAAGGAGGCGCAGGCCAGATGACTTTCTCCGAGTTGAGCGTGCGCTCTCGCTTTGATGATGAGAATGTCCGAATCGGATTCTCCGAAATATCGGATGTATAAATCGATGAACTTAAGCGCGTTTTTATGATCGGTAACCTTCAGGTAACACTGAGCGATCATATCGTAGTGCAGAAAATTCTCGTCGCTGTCCATACGCATCGACGTTTTTAGGGAAACCAATGCGGAGTTGTAACTTCCTCTTTGATAATAAAGATGTCCTAGTTCCGCCCATATGTCCTTGCGGAGAATTCCTCTACCTCTCGAAAGTTTTTCCTGTGCCAAAGCCTGTTTTAAAACGGCGATCGCCTCGTTGGAACGATCCGTATCTTTCAGAAGAGAGGCCAAAGTGAGATAAAGTTCCAATTGATCCGGATAGAGATCGATTCCCTTCGTGAGAAATTTTTTAGCCTGTTTGAAATTGCTGATCTTGATGAGATAGTTGGAGTAATAGAGATAACTTTCAGGTTCGTTCGGGTACTTGGTGATGATTTCTTGAAAAAGATTTAGGGTTTCCCGAGTGTTTCCAATATGATACTGACACCAGGCTTGGCGGTTCAGTATTTTAAGAATCGTTTTAGGATTACCGGTAAACGAGAGGGCTTCTTTGTAGAGATTAAAAGCTTTGGTGAATTCTCTTTGATTCTCCCTCTGAATCGCCGATCTGATCAGTGCGGGGAAATTCACGGTTTAGACAGGATAAAAATTTTCAAAAAATAATCAAGTTTTCTATTTATCATCCGAGAATAGAATCGGGAGAAAAAGAAAGAAAAACCCAAAATTCTCGGATGAGGGAATTTATGAATATCAACGGAAATACGAACCAGAGTTTACTTTTGGAAAGGGTAGCCAATCTACCTAAAGAAATCTTTCAGGCGCAAAACGATCTGAATCGAAAAATGTTGAACCTCGCCGTGGAAGCGGGCGTCCGGAATTTAAAGGAAGAAGGACAAAGAAAAATCCTGGACCTTTACGCGTAATGCCGGATCAGTTTTGATTGTAGACGGGGCGTTTGCGTTCCCGAAAAGATTGGATCGCTCCTCTAAAATCCGAGGAATCGAGAAAACTCGAATTCCAAAGAGCAACGTAATTCAGACCTGCTTCCAACGGTTTGCCTTCGCAGTATCTCATCACATCTTTTACGCCCGACACGACGATCTTGGGATTTTCGGCGATTTCTTTTGCGGTTGCGATCGCGGTGTTCATCATCTCTTCTTCGGTCTGAAACACTTTTGTTACGAGTCCGATTCTTTCGGCTTCGATTCCGTCGATATCTTTTCCCGTTAAAGCCAATTCTCTCGTATGACCTTGTCCGATGATGGAAGGAAGTCTGTTGATGGAACCCATGTCGGCGACGATCGCCACCTTCGCTTCTCGGAGAGAAATCGATGCGTCCACCGTAGCGTAACGGATGTCGCAAGCCGAGATCAGATCCAAACCGCCGCCGATACAATGTTTTTGAACCGCGGCGATGGAAGGTTTTGAAGAATTATATACGGCGTTGATTCCCTTTTGCATTTTCAAAATGAGATCGAAGAATTTTCTCCGGTCGCCGCCTAACGGAGCCTGGATCAAAGTTCCGAATTGTTGGATAAAAGAATCCAGATCCAGACCCGTGGAAAAGGATTTTCCTCTCGCAGCGATCACAAATGCGTGAATTTCCGGGTTCGAATTGATTTCCTCGATTGCATCCGGGAGATCTCTCCAGAAAGGCCAGTTCATTGCGTTTCTTTTTTCAGGTCGGTTGAGATACAAAATGGCGGTTTTGTCTTCGGGTCTTGCGACGATTTCAAAAAATTCAAAATGGGATTTCATCCCGGTCAGTCTGGGAAGGAAAAAAATTCTTACAAGTCATTCCTGATCCAAAGGAATGGTAGACAAGTTTTTAATTATGAGAATGATTCTCATAATCTTTATGGGGAGTTTGTCATGATCATCAGTTGGGAAAAAATTCGCCATCAGCATACAAAGGAAGAATGGAAGAGGCTTTTAGGGGAGGTGGATTCCTCTGTAGTACCGGGAAAACGAGGGAGTTCCCACACTTTTCCGGAAAAATACCGAATGCACTGGGAAGTTGGAATCACATCTTTGGTTTTGCACAAACCAAATTGAGAAAAGTTCGCAATAGAACTCCTTTTTTCCCGTTTTTAGGAGATCGTTGTTCAGGAATTCGGGTTTTGAAAGGGAAAGGGTTTGTGATTGAGTGGGAAAAAACGCGGGAGTTCCCACGTTTCAAGTGACTGGAATGAGTGGATAGTTCCACGCCAGCTCCACTTTAAAAAGTAAAGATTTGCAAAATCGATTCGCAGGAATCTAGGAGTTCCTAGAGAGAGGAAACCGGAAAACGCAGTTGAACGCAGGCGCCTTCTTGATTGAGTAAATGGACTTTCCCACCGATTTGTCTGGCAAGAGATTCCACGAGGGATAGACCGAGGGAGCTGGGATTCCTCTTTCGAATCGATTCTTCGGGAAGCCCCCTTCCGCTATCCGAAACCTCAAGGGTTAGCATATCGTTTTCTCTCGTAAAATGAACTCGAATCAAACCGGATTCCGAATCGGCCAACCCGTGTTTTAAAGAATTCGTAATGAGTTCGTTGATGATCAGAGCCAGATTCATTCCGATTTCGGCTTTCACTTTCGCCTCTTGGATATTCAACTCCAACCGAATCTTTTCCCGATCCACTTGATAAATTTGGAAAAGGGCATCCGTAAGTTTTTTCACATAGAGTTCAAAGCTGATCGAGGAAAGATCCTTGCTTTCATAAAGAATTTCGTGAAGGAGCGCGACCGCGCGCAGACGATTCTGGCTTTCCCGAAGGAGGTCGTTCGATTCTCCATTGGATTGACCGGATCTAAGACTGAAGATGGAGGAAATGATCGTGAGATTGTTTTTGATTTTATGATGAATTTCTTTGAGGTAGGTATCTTTTTCAGCCGCGGAAGAATGTTGTTCTTTGGTTCTGAGAATATTGAAAGTCCCGGTCAGCTTTTCGTCCGCTCCTAAAATCGGAGAACTCTGGAGTTGAATTTCTTGACCGCTTCCGTTTTTCGAAACTAAGAGTAAATTTCCATTTTCCTTGGGAACTCCGGATTTGAGGACTTCTTCGACTATGTTTCCGACCTCATCCCCGGCTCCGTGTTTGAAAAATAGAATTTCCCGAATCGGTTTTCCCATCTGATCCTCATACTTGCAACCGATTAGTTTTTCAGCAGCCGAGTTCATAAAAAGTAGAAGCCCGTTTTCATCCGTGGTTACAATTCCCGCGCCGAGTTGATCCAAGGCGCCTTTCAATTTTTCTTCCGTTTGTTTGGATCTTTGTTCGATTTCGTTTTTATAAAGAGCTACTTCGATCGAAGAGCGGAGTTGATCCGACTCGAACGGTTTTACGATATATCCGAGGGGCTCGGTTTTTTTAGCTCTGTCTAAAGTACTTTCATCCGCGTAGGCCGTGAGATAAATCACCGGCGTGTGAAAACGGTTTCGAAGGACTTCGGCGGTTTCGATTCCATCCAGATTCCCTTCTATGTTTATGTCCATGAGGACGAGGTCGGGATGATTCTCTTCCGCTTTTTGGATCGCCTCTTCTCCGGAGGATGTGATTCCTACGAGTTCATAACCTAATTTTTTCAGCTTTTGGCCTAGATTGACGGCGACAATGATCTCATCCTCGACCACCAATATTTTAGGTTTATGAAGCATATCCATTAGTTACTAAAAATAACTTCGAATTCAACAAGATATTTGTCAAAATGTATAAAAAGTCACGGCAATATTATGTTCGATCTTTTCGGAGATTTCATCGGCCCTTCCGAATTGTTTCCAAGTTTTGAATGAAATACAAAAAATCGGCGGAAACTTTTAAATCTTGTTATAACTCTTAAATTAGACACTTTTTAGAGGAGAATCCAATCCGGATTTCTAAGAATTTATTTTATTTTTATCATTCTTTTCGCGGCGGAAGATTTTATACATCAAGGAGTATACGTATGAATATTTTCGGATAGTTAAGGGAAGTTGAATATAGATTTTCGGAGTAACTCAACGTATCACCCCTTTTAATTTCTCAGAACATAATTTTCGCTTCCGAAAGATTTCCGGATAAAAAGTCTTTTTTCCGCTTTAACCCCGAGGAGGATTTGATAGATATCCGTTAAAAGAGGTCTGGAAGAATAATATCCGTGTCCCAAGGAAATCAGGGAAGAATCGACCGGGTTCACGTTGATCACGTCGAAACCCGGAATCCGAGTACAGGTCCCGAGTCGTTCTCCTTGGTTTACGGACGAGGAAGCCTGGAGAGCGCTGTCTCCGGGAGAACAATAGAGGGTCGTTCTTTTGGCGACCTTGGAAAGAGAATCCGAGAAAAGTCTGAATTCGCCGGAATCAAAGTCCGGAGCGGTGAGAATCAACTCACTAATCAAGGGTTTGTCCGTTTCTTTTCCAATTTCGTCTAACGCGCGTACGGCCACCTGATGTCCCATCGAATGAACGATCAGATGGACCTTTTTTCCGGCATTTTGCAAAAACATTAGAAAATTCTTAAATTCTTTTCGGGATGATCTGGCCGAGGAAAGATTTTTTTCATACGTTCCCCTGAGTAATATCCGATCGATCAGTCCGGCCTCGCTTCCCGCGGGCCAAGTAAAAACCACCACTTTGCCCGGAAATTTGAGGTCGTACCGGATTTGACCCGCTCTCAGAATCGCTTCTTCGAATTTTACGTTGAATCCGTGTACGAACACGAGTACTTCGTCGAACGGATCCTTTTTGAGATCTTCGATCATGTTCTCGCGGGTTTCAAAAGGTTTGTGTCCTAAAAACTGAAAGAAATTTTCCCGGCTTCCCAGCCCCGACGGAAGCGCCCCCACCTCGCGATTTGCGGGAACGTTTACGATACAATATCCGGTTTTCAGTTCTCGACCGGCTGTCGTTAAAAAATAGGAATCGTTACATCCGTTTTCCGCGTTTGGGTTTTGGGCTCTGATCGTCGCGTAGTATAAATTGAGTGTTTCGGTTTGATCGTAGGTTTTGATCAATCTCTGATCGAGAAGTTCTTCGATGGAGGATGTTTTGCAATAGAATGCGAAGAGCAAGAGCGTAAGAGATACGGATACGGTTTTCATTTTAGAAGATATTCTGCGATCGTTCCAAGATTGAAATCAATTTCTACTTTAACTCAGTGTGTAGGTCCGCCCCTCCGAAATGTAAGTCCCTTTAAATATTTGGAAGGATTGACCGGCTGTCCGTTTTTGATGACTTCGAAATGCAAATGCGGGCCGAACGAATAACCGGTAGAACCGGATCTCGCGATTTTTTTTCCGGCCAAAACATAATCGCCTCGTTGAACGAACAGTTTGGAATTGTGAGCGTAGAGAGTTTTGAAATCGTCCGTGTGTTCGATGACGACCACGTTTCCGTAACCGCCCATCCATCCGGCGTAAATCACCTTACCGTTTCTTGCGGCGGCGATGGGTTCGTAAAACGCTTTTAAGTCGAGACCCTCGTGAAACTTTTTTCTGGGGAAGGTTCTAAAACCGAAATTGGAAGTTACAACTCTCGAACCGACCGGGATCACCCATTTGGGAGCGGGGTCCGGAATTACCGCGCCGGGTAAAAATACTTTTTGGCCGGGCCTAAGAATATCCAGATCTTCCAGTTTGTTTTCCGATAGGATCTCGTCCAGATTGACCTTATAAAGATTGGCGACCTTGGCGACCGTGTCCCCCGTTTTCATCTTGTAAAGTAGACCTTGTTTATTAGGAATACTTAATATTTGACCGGGATAAAGAGTATCGTCGATTTTGATGTTGGACGAACCCGCGATGGATTCCGTAGAAACCTTAAAACGAGTTGCGATTTCGGCTAACGTTTCGTTCCGTTTTACTCGATACGAGGTAACCTTGAGTTGTTTTTTCTTTTCGGAAGGGTTCTTGAGTTCCTTCGCCATCAAAATCGTGAGTTTAGCCTTTTCGGATTCCTCCAAAAATTTTTCGTCTCCCGACTTTGCCTTTAAGTCCTCGGAATCGTTTTCGATGACTTCGTGCCCGGAAGAATCCATCATTGCGTTGCTCGGATTCATTCCGAATCCCAAAAACGCGAGAAAAAGCGCGACGGATGCGAATACGGGAATGAGCCGGAACTTTCTTCTTCGGAAGTCCAGATTTCCGTGATAAAGATTTCCTCTAAAATAAAACGAATAATGAAAATGGAATGCGCCCAGGTAGATCAGCGTAAAATTTTCCGTCCGAAGGAGTTCTTTTCCCGCGGTCAGTTGTCTGGGCTTTTTAAAGATCATACAGGGAAAATATCGGCCGCCAAGCGGCCTTTCCTATAGAAAGAAAAGGACTTATTCGTCCTTTCCGTTGTCCAAAGTCCGGGTTCCGCCGAAAGATTCTTCCACGATTTTTTTCGCGTCTTTTTTCTGTCCGCCGGTGATCGTTATGTTCCCTTTTGCAACCACTCCTTTGGCAAGATGAAGAGTAGGGGCGATGATATCTCCGAGAAGTCTTCCGGTTTCTTCCAGACGAACTTCGTTTTCGGCTTTGATATTTCCGATCATCGTTCCGGAAACGGTCACTTCTTTGGCCGAGATATTGGTTCTTACCTTTCCGGTTTCTCCGATATAAAGAGTATCATCCGTTTTGATCTCTCCTTCGAATTTGCCGTCGATGCGAAGAGAACCCGCGATATAAAATTTCCCTTCGAAAATGGACCCTGGACCGATTACGCTATTATTATTTTCCCTGCCGATGGCCATCTAAAACTCCTGCTAACAATCAAAACCTATCCCTGGATCGGGATAGGCGGTAAATCTATTTGTGTACTCAATCCCAAAACGACAAGTATTTTTGTTCGGAATTACCGAATCAAATCATCGTCACCCTGGAAAATATTGGTTTTCTGCTTCTTTTTCACTTGAGTTGTGTGGGTGGGTTGCGGATCGGGTTCCTGTATAAAACCCGCGCCGCGATGATCGTCGCAAATTTCTTTGGGAACGGTTTCCTTGGTAAAATATTCTTCTTCGGTTTGATTGCAGTGTGAACCCGGAAGTTTCCCGGAGATGGAACAGATTTGTTTTCGAATGACCCCCGTTTCTCCGAAGTGAAAGGGTTTCGATTTTTCCCGAGAAAGCGCATTGGACATAAACCTTCCCCAGATCGGAGCTGCAACCACACCTCCGGACATTCCCTTACCCATAGAAAGAGTTCCGGTATCATATCCGAGCCAAACCACACTCACAAGTTCGGAGGAATAACCGGCAAACCACGCGTCTCGAAAGTTATTTGTCGTTCCGGTTTTTCCCGCGGCGGGACGGCTGAGTCCGTAAGAGGTCGCGCCGGTTCCGGTTCCTTTTTTGATCACGTCCTCCATCATCGACGTGAGAATAAAACAAATCTCCGGGGAAAGAATTTGTTTCCTCTCCTGTTTACTCGCTTCGTCCCGAAAATCCCGGATCGTATTTCCGGAACCGTCTTCGACGTAAAGTACGCTTAACGGAAACACTTGTTTTCCTCCGGACGCGATCACCGCGTAAGCGCGGGCCAATTCGTACGGAGAAACTTCGAAGGTTCCCAAAGAGATGGAATAGTTTCTGGGAATGGATCTGTTTTCGATCTGTAGAATTTTTTCGAGGTTCGGCATGAGATTGCTGATCCCCGTATGTTCGAGGACGCGGACCGCTACGCTGTTTCTGGAAAGTTCGAGCGCTTCCCGAAGCTTTATAAATCCTGAATATTCTCCCGTGTAATTGGAAGGATTCCATTCATCACCGTCTTCTAATACGTATTGAAGAGGAGAATCGGAGAAGAGCGTAGCGGCTGTGACGTTTTTCTTTGGATCGGGATGTTGATTGTAGTATTCCATCGCGGCCGCATACACGAGAGGTTTGAACGCGGAGCCCGGTTGGCGATACGCTTGGAAGGCTCGGATCTGCTGGTTGTCCGATCGAAAACCCGAACCTCCCACCATGGCCGTGATATATCCCGTATCCGGACGTATCGAAATCAAGGCTCCTTCCACGGGTAGAAGAAAGTCCTCGGTTTGTTGACTTCTATAACTCCAATCGATCGCTTCTCCCAGTGTTTCCGTTCCGCTCAAAAGATTGAGCGCGCTAAGTTCGTCCCGTAGATCCTCCTGCCAAGCGCGGTTGAACGTTCGTGCGGATCTGGAAATTTTGAACTTAAAATCCGGGATTTCGTTTAACATCGACAATAGATCGTAGATATCTCCGTAGGCGTCGTCGAAGGCGTCTATCTTTGTAAACGTTCTTTGGTTGGATTGGGCCGTTTGATTTTTTAATCCGGCATACAAAGCCTTTTCCGCCTGAGTCTGGTGTTGTATGTTCAAAGTGGAATAGATCTTGAGACCGCCGCTGTAAAGTGTCGTTTTGGGAATGTAACGCGTCAGGTTTTTACGCACGTATTCCGTAAAGTAAGGAAAACGGTTGAGCCTGTCTCCGAACGCGGAATCGTTCGGCGAACGGTTTAGAGTTATATAATATTCAGAAAAACTTTCGTATTCTTTTTCCGCGGTTTCGACGTCCAGGATTCCGTTTTCCACGAACTTCTTGAATACGACCCGCACCTTCGCGCTGGAAGAATTGGGATTGACCAAGGGCGAAAATTCCGTGGGCCTCGTGGTGAGGCTTGCGAGTAAGGCCGATTCTCCCCAGGTTAAATCCTTTACGTCCTTTCTAAAATAAAATCTCGCCGCGGCTCCGACTCCGATCGTTCCGTGTCCGAGGGGGATTTCGTTCAGATAAATTTCCATCAAAGTGTCTTTGTCGAAGACCGCTTCCAATAAAAGTGCGAGCCAGGCTTCTCTCGCCTTTCTTAAAAACGATCGTTCCGTGTTTAAAAACTTTAAACGGGCGACCTGTTGTGTGATCGTCGAGGCCCCTTCCTTGATTCTTCCCGCGAGAAGGTTGACCATAAAGGCCCGGAATATTCCGCGTAGATCCAGTCCCCAATGAGAATAAAATTGATTGTCCTCGGTGGAAACAAAACTGCGGATGAGTTTGTTTTGTTTTCCGTCCGCTTCGGGAGGAAGTTCTTTGATGTTCAATACGACGCGGGAAAAACGGTAGAACTCCGCGATCGGTTCGTACTCGTTTTTGTCGTTCAGTCCGTAAAGTACGGAAGGTTTTTCGTACTGGTTGGATTCGGGAACTCTCCATAAATCCTTAATGGAAAACACGAATAAAAATCCGTTTAGAAACAACAGAGCCGCGCAGAGTTTGACGAGTTGTTTCAGCGGATTTTCGGAGTTTACAATTCTCCGAAGAACCTGATCTCGGAAATGAATGACGAAAAAACGGAAAAGATAACTGACTGGTTCTTGTTTCATGTTCGATTAAACTTCTTCCAACGGCGAAAATTCCTTCATACTGTCCACTCCTTGAAAGCGGAGTCCCGTGTCCAAGTTGTATCCTTGGTATTCCTTTAAAAATGCTGCGCGGCTCATTTTGTTTTCGAGATAATTCCACGCGTGGGTCAGCGCGTCCTTGCCGTTTTGCGCCGAACGGTTGATTAGTTCCACAAAGGAATCCTCCCGTACGATCGAAGGATCGGCCGGGTAGTTCCATTTCTTTTTTTCCTCGTTCATGATCCGTTTGTCTATATGTTCCTTGAGCGGAAGCATCAGAACCGAGGAGCGAACTTTGTGGAACGTGATCCGATCCAGGAACTTCAAAGTACCCCGCACCCATCTACTTCTCGAATCCATTATTTTATGGAATTCTAAATAACCCAGAAAGGATTCGTTTAACAAATCGCCCGGGATGATTTTGTCTTCCGAACCTATATAATGTTTTTTGAATTCTTCCGAGAAGGTGGATTTGAGTCCGCGGAGCCAAAAGTGCCAGAGCATAGGGTCCATCTTCCAGATTTTTTTTTCGGATTTGAAGATGGCGTCTACGTGGTGTACGAAGTCGTACTCTTTCGGAGTCATTCCCCATCTGTAATCGAGCAACCAGGAATCGAGGGCGTTCTCCACTCTCATATGATTGTATTGCGCGAGGCTGCTGATCTTTTTGTCCTTGTTGTAAAAGTCTCCGGAGATGTAAAAGATATACGGATGTGTGACGATGTCCACGACGCAGTGACAGATGTAACCGAGAGTAAACGCGATGTAACGATCCCTGTGAATTCCCTCTTCGGTTTGTAAAATGAGATCCAAAAAACTCAAAACGAGTTCCGCGACGGAGTTATGGTGACTCATGTCTCCCCAGGTTGTGGCTTTTTTCGTTTTCCGAGGAGAAAGAACATGATAAAAATAAAATATATCCGGAGCGACGGCTCCTATGTTTGCGAACTTGCGGTTGGACTCCGCGCGCATGAGGATTGCAATTTTTCTTTGATCCGCGGTTCCGTGATCCAGATGTTTGCAAACCTGGGAAAGAACTTCAAGATGAGTGATTTTGCCAGCCATGACGGAAAATGCCTTTAAAAAAACGGAACTCTTTCGGAGCTTGTTCTAAAACCATTTAGAATTGTACGTTTCACTATGCAATCAATAGAAAAATTAAAATTTTTGACAGAGTCTCAGGTGCGTTCGATCGCGCAACAATTTGGAACTCCCGTTTTCGTATATTCGCGGGAAAGAATCGAAAAAAGCTGCGATACCGCGCTTGCGTTTCCGAACGGTTACGGACTTACCGTACGTTACGCGATGAAAGCCAATCCCAATCGAACCATTTTGGAAATTATGAAACGAAAGGGAATTCGGATCGACGCGAGTTCGGAATTCGAAGTGTTGAGAGCGATTCACTACGGTTTCAAACCGGAAGACATCATGTTGACTTCTCAGGAGCTCGCCAAGGGCCTGAAGGATTTGGTGAACAAGGGAGTGATCTTCAACGCTTGTTCTTTGCGCCAGCTTGAAGCTTTTGGAAATTTATTTCCGGGAAAGGAAGTCAGCGTTCGTTTTAATCCGGGACTCGGTTCGGGGCAGACTAAAAAAACCGATGTGGGCGGTAAAACTTCTTCTTTCGGAGTTTGGCACGAAGAACTCGACAAGGTGAAGGAGATCGCCTCCCGATACGATCTCAAAATTTTTAAGATTCATACGCATATCGGATCGGGTAGCGATCCGGAAGTATGGAGAACGGTCGCTCAGGTTTCTTTGGATATTGCCGCACAATTTCCGGAGTGCAGGATCTTGAATCTAGGCGGAGGTTTTAAGGTCGGAAGAATGGAAGACGAAAGAACCACCGATTTCCAAACGATCGGCAAACCCGTGGTCGAACTCTTTCAAGAGTTTGCAAAGAAGAACGGAACCGAATTGCATCTGGAGATCGAACCCGGTTCTTTTCTAATGGTGAATAACGGAGCGATTGTGGCGACCGTGGACGACGTCGTTTCTACGGGTAACGGCGGTTATACGTTCGTAAAACTGGACGCGGGAATGGACGTAAATACGAGACCTTCCCTTTACGCCGCGAGACATCCGTTAGTCGTCGTTGCCAAGGAAGGTTCCCATTCCGGAAAAACTTCGGAATACGTTTACGTGGGACACTGCTGCGAAAGCGGCGATTTGTTCACCCAGGCGGAAGGCGGAGGTCCGGTCACACGAATAACAGGAAAAGCTAAATTAGGAGATTATGTTGTTATGGAAGGAGCGGGCGCGTATTGTTCTTCCATGTCCACGAAAAATTACAACTCGTTTCCCGAAACGGCGGAGGTTCTGGCGGATTTGGACGGAAGTTTTCGACTCATTCGGAAACGTCAGAACTTGGAACAGATCTTTCAGAATGAAGTCCCTGTTTCTCTCTGAAAAAATTTACGTTTTGATACTCGCCGGTGGAACCGGTTCGAGAATGGGTTCGCAGATTCCGAAACAGTTTTTGGAATTGAACGGCGAACCCGTTTTACTTCATTCTTTAAAACGGTTTCAAAACTGGGGAAAACAAAAACGGATCGTTTTGGTTTCTCATTCGATCGAACGGACCGAAACGATCTGTGCTCCCTTTTTGCGGGACGAGGACCGGATCGTGGAGGGAGGTGATACGAGACACGCTTCCATGTTTTGCGGTTTGTCCGTTTTGGATCTTCAAAACGACGACATAGTATTGGTTCACGACGCGGCTCGGCCTTTTGTGCTTGCGGAAGAATTGGATCGACTTTGCGAAAGTGTTCGTTCCGACGGGATCGCCACTCTGGCCTCCCGCACTTCCGAAACCGTATTAGAAGAATGGAATGGAAAAACAGCGTCTTTTTTGGATCGGGAACGTATTCGGTTTATAAAAACTCCTCAGGGAATTAGAGGCGACGTTTTGAAAGAGCTGTTGACTTTTCCGACGGATTCGATTCCCACCGATCTTTGTTCCTGGGCCTTGAGCGCGGGAATAAAATCCTCCATCGTAGAATCGCATCCGTTTAATCTCAAGATAACGCGCAAGGAAGACTTGGAACTTGCGGAGTTTTACTTTTCCTTATTTCAAAAGATATCGTAATAAACGTAAAGCGTATTACTAAAGAATGATATTCTTAACCTTACTTAAGTCGTATAAGATCGATTCTCATTAAGCTTTTCTTAATAAAACGCTATTCTTATTTTTTTAGCCGTGTATATTAATAAGACACAAAGATAAAGAATGGAGATTATATATGAGAATGGAGAGACTCAAAAAACCGAGACGCCTTGTAAGTTGTTGCGTCGTTTTATTTCTTTGCTTAAGTTGTACGGCCGATAAACAAACCTCTTACTTCGATTTACTTTTGATGTTGTTTGTCGCTTTAGGAAACGAAAATACAAATAGTGAAAATCTTGGCCCGGAAAATTCCGGTACTGAAAATCCGGATTCTGCAACGCCCCGTGCTGCTGGGAACCCGAATCCAGTTGATTCAGGTGCCGATTTACCAAGAGTTGATCAAAGTGATTCAGGCGTAGCAAGTTCCGGTTCCACAGGTTCCGGTTCCACGGATTCAGGTTCTACAAGTTCCGGTTCCACAGGTTCCGGTTCTACAAGTTCGGGTTCTACAAGTTCAGGTTCCACAGGTTCCGGTTCTACAAGTTCAGGTTCTACAAGTTCAGGTTCTACAAGTTCAGGTTCCACGGATTCCGGTTCCACAAGTTCAGGTTCCACGGATTCCGGTTCCACAAGTTCAGGTTCTACAAGTTCCGGTTCCACAGGTTCAGGTTCCACAAGTTCAGGTTCTACAAGTTCCGGTTCCACGGATTCAGGTTCCACGGATTCAGGTTCTACAAGTTCAGGTTCTACAAGTTCAGGTTCTACAAGTTCAGGTTCTACAAGTTCAGGTTCTGCAAGTTCAGGTTCTACAAGTTCAGGTTCTGCAAGTTCAGGTTCTACAAGTTCGGGTTCTGCAAGTTCAGGTTCTACAAGTTCAGGTTCTACAAGTTCAGGTTCTACAAGTTCAGGTTCCACAAGTTCAGGTTCTACAAGTTCAGGTTCTACAAGTTCAGGTTCTACAGGTTCGGGTTCTACAAGTTCGGGTTCTACAAGTTCGGGTTCTACAAATGTAGAAATTAAAGTGCTAAGTCACAACGTTTCCATTATGTCGACCAGACTTGCAGGTTGGGGAAATTGGGGACAAAACGAAAGAGCCGAACGAATCGCGAGTGCGAACTATATAAAGGATCAAGACGTGATCGTGTTTGAAGGTCTTTCCGATGATAACGGGAGAAAAATTCTCTTGGACGGAATTCGTGCGGAGTATCCGCATCAAACCGATGTGATCGGAAGAACCCAAGAGGGTTGGAACGCGACTTTCGGAACCTACAGAAGATCCACTTCCACCAACGGAGGGGTTGTCATCGTAAGTAAATGGCCCATCGAAGAAAGGATACAATACATTTTTAATAATCCCGGATGCGGCGCGGATGCTTCTTATCATAAAGGATTCGCTTACGTGAGAATCGTTAAAGGCGGAAAAAAGTTTCACATCGTAGGAACCCAAGTCCAAACAAAGGACGCGGCGTGTGCCGATTCGGGAAAACCCGTAAGAGCGGAACAATTCGACGATATTAAAAACTTTATCAACGTAAAAAAAATCCCGAACAACGAAACCGTGTTGATCGCGGGAGATTTGAACGTACATAAAGGTAGTGATGAATATTATGATATGCTTAATAGCTTGAATGTAAACCCGTCCAGATACGCGGGAGTCCCTTTTACATGGAACACAAAAACCAACGGAATGGCCGCTTTTAGACAACCGAACGAGGCGCCCGCATATTCGGCTTATATACTCGTTTCAAAATCTCACGCCCAACCGCCCGTCTGGCAAAATTTGGCTTACGATCCCATTTCGCCGAAAACCTGGAAAAGACCGGGCGGATATACGAGTTACGAATTTTCGGAACGTTATCCCGTCTACGGTTTTGTTTATGCGGACGCATTCACTCCGACGAAATCGGGACATAGAAGAAAATACGATCAAGTTTCCTTCGTATCGGCGGCTACCGGAAAAAGAATTCAAGCGGATTCTAAAAAATCGAACGGTTGGTTGAAAGCGGATTCGGCGACGGAAACGAATTTAACGAAATTTAATTTATTGCAGGAAAGTGATCCGGACTCGAACCCCTCCTGTATTACGGGCGGATTTGTACGAATCGAATCCTCTTTTTATTTGAATCATTTTTGGAATTGGTGGTTTGGCGGCGGAAACGCGAACTACGCCTATTATCCCAGTTTCAATAACGGTTCCAATCGAATCGAAATCGTAAACGTCCTCGGAGAATGTCTACGAGACGGCAGTCTCATCGCATTCAAAGATTATAATACGTCTTTGGCAAAATATTACTATCTTACCGTTTGGAACACGGGAAACTGGAACGAATATCTCTTTCTTTGGGCGAGATCCGTTAGTCCGAGAGAAACCTTTTATCTCCGATTCAATTCCACTCCCGAAATAGATTGGAGGGCGGATCTCATCTATCGTTAAACGAAATTCATTCCTTCCACTTTTCGGCGAATTGAATTCGTTGAAGAGTGGTCGGATGCGAATGATAATACAACACTTCGCTCGGATGCGGATCGAGCCTTCCCCGATTGTCCTTTGCCATTTTGATTTCGGCGCCGATAAAAGATTTTTTATCTTTGGTAAGAACGAGCGCTTCCAGATCCGCTTCCGTTTCCTGACTTCGGCTCAATGCGCTCCAAACGGGTCTTGTTAAAGTTCCAAAGAGCGAAAGGAGTAAAAACAAAAAGGGAAGAGTGGAGGGAGAATACAATTCCCGCAATGGGATCGACTTTTCCGTTTTGAATTTTTGAAATAGGAACCCCAGTAGGATACAAAGAACGAACGTCTCGAACGTACTGATCAGAATGTCCTTGATCTGATGATCGTAAGTCCAGTGTCCGATTTCGTGTCCGAGTACGCTTATGATTTCCTCTTCCGTATGATTTTGAATCAGCGTGTCGTATAAAAAGATTTTTCGATTTTCACCCCAGCCGGTGAAGTATGCGTTCGTATGCCCCGAGTATTTACTCTCGTTGATCACATATACGTTTTCCACTTGGATGTTTGCCTGATTGCAGAGTGTGAAGATTTTTGATTTGAGACTTCCTTCTTCGATCGGTTTGTATTCATAAAACAAGGGTGTGATCACGATCGGAAAAAGAACGGAGATTAAAAGTCCGAGTACCAAAGAGGTTGCGGGTATTAAAATTTTCCAAACTCTTTCGAATTTTTTTAAGACGAATGAGATTCCCAATACGGCGACACTTCCGCTCACGATTCCGATCCCAAGTCCTTTTGTGGTGTATACGACCCAATCCAAAAAAGTCATTTTTGAAAAACCGAATCGGTGTTCCAATACGAATCCGAAATAATACTGAAAGGGAACGGAAATTAAAAATTGAATCGCGCAGAAGACGAAAAAGAAAAACAAAACCGTAAGATAAAAACGACCTCCGGTTTTTTTTTCGATCCGTTCTTCCAAACGAGCGGAAAGGGGAGAAAAAACAAAAAACCCGGCAACGACGAAATCGATTAGATCGGAAAGGACCGAGGCGAAAAATCCCCTTCTTGCGTATTCGATTCCTTTTTGAACGTCTTCCTGCGTAAAATACTTTAGAATTTGCTCATGTAGTTGGAGAGAGTTGTCCCCTTGATACGAAAGAAACTTCATCGTAACTGTGAATAAAATCTGTAATACGTAAAAGATCAGTAGTACGGTTTTGAGTCGCATTTGATTTCCAAAATGTTTTAGATCGTAAGCTCCGATGATTTTTTAACGATTCCGTGGTAAGTCAATGATTTTCGCGTATGACAACGCATTAGGGATACGGAAGGCGCGTCCGCGTCTCGAACCGAAGGTTCGAGATGAGTCGCTTTGCGACGAACCTGGAGTAGCCCGACCCGCCTGCGCTTTTTCGGTTTTGATTTTTTGAAACGGTAAGTTCACAGGCGGGGAATGCCCTAAACATTTTCTGAAAGTTTTGCGGGCCGGGTTCGATATCGGATCGGTCCTTTCTTTTTAAACCGAAGAACGAAAACTCTTTACAAGATTTCATTCTCTTTTTTAGATTTAACCCAATACCATGTCAAAAGATATAATCTTAGAAAGAGTCTGGCCCGCAAAGGAAATCGTAGAAGACCTTTTCGAACTGAAAAAACATTCCCCCCTAACACATGTTATAACGAACGTCGTGGTCACAAATTGGACCGCAAACGTTTTACTTGCGGTCGGCGCTTCTCCGGCGATGGTGATCGCAGAAGAGGAAGCGGGAGAGTTCGCAAAGATTGCAAGCGCCTTATCGATCAACGTCGGCACGGTTACTGGGAACGACGCAAGGGCGATGAAGATCGCGGCGGCCGCGGCTCGTCAAAAAAATATTCCCTGGGTAATGGACCCCGTCGCCGTAGGCGTCCTCGGTTTTAGGACGGATGTGGTAAAGGAGTTGCTCGATTTAAAACCTTCCGTAATTAGAGGAAACGCTTCCGAAATACTTGCGTTAGGCGGAACAGGTAGCGGAGGAAAAGGTGTCGATTCGACCGCCCGTTCCTCGGATGTTTTACCTTTTGCGAAAATACTTTCCGAAAACTCCGGCGCGGTTGTCGCCGTAAGCGGCGAAGTGGATTACGTTACGAACGGAATCGACGTGATCGCGGTTCCGGGCGGAGATCCGATGATGACCAAAGTTACCGGTGTCGGTTGTTCCTTGGGCTCTCTCATCGCTTCTTTTTTAGGAGTTCAAAAAGATCCGTTACGCGCAACCGCGTCGGCGTCGGCGGTTTTTGCGATCGCGGGTTCCCGCGCCGCGAAAGAATCGAACGGCCCCGGAAGTTTTGCGGTCAACTTTTTGGATCAATTGAGTCGGCTTTCGATCGAACGATAACGTTCTTTGAAAGTACATTCTTGGTAAAGTTTCGCGGTTTGTAAGGACGTTCGATAGAAAGGCCCGGGTATGAAAGTATATTAGAATATACTCTTTAAACTTTTAGGAAAGTAAATCGGCGTATATTTGTCTTTCATTTTTTAGTATTTTTCGTCTATGGGTGCGTTCCTCAAAAAAAGATTTACGCTTACTTTAAATTTTATGAAAATGGATCGATTGCCTTATCGGACGATCAATCCATAATGGATATCGTAAGAAAAGAAGAGTAGATCCAATTTTTCGAAATCAAAAAATATCGGGGAAAATGTCTTCGGATCGAAATCGAAGTAGAGAAACTAAAAACATATTCAAAAGGATCGAATCATGAAGTATCAGTGTTTACTTATCGAACCGAGGGACAAGGTTCTTGTCGTCACTCTCAACCGACCCGAAAAATCCAACGCATTGAACGTACAAATCAGGGACGAACTTGAAAACGTGTTCAATGAGAACGCAAAAAACGATTCCGTTAAGGCGATCGTTTTGAATTCTTCGAGTAAACATTTTTCGAGCGGTTACGATTTGGAGGAAGTCGTTCAAACGAAACTCGAATCGTTTCGTCATAGAATATTAGAATATCATTATTCTCTTTATAGTTTTCCGAAACCGGTGATCACGATTTTAAAAGGTTTTGCGTCCGCCGGAGGTTTTGATCTGGCTCTTTGCGGAGATTACATAATATCCGAAAAAAAGGCGATTCTTTTCCGACCCGAGATTCGTTTTGGAGGTCCGCCGTTGATTACAACTCTCGCCAGAAAGGTCGGTCCTTCCCGAGCGTTGAGTTTGACCTTAAAAGGGGATCCGATTCGATCTTCCCAAGCTTTGAGTTTGGGAATTATAGACGAGATTTACGAGGGAGAAGACGTTTTGCAACACGCGGTTCGAGTCGCTTCCAAACTTTCACAATGGGATTTGAATATGTTATCCGTTTTAAAGGGAATTTCGAATAACTATTTTACGGGAAACTTATACGAAAATTTGAAAAACGAATTCGATGAGTTCGCTTCCGTATTGAAGGATCCGAAGTTTTTTCAGAGGGTTCTAGAATATGCGGAAACGATTCGGCAATAACTTCTTCTTACGGGTATTCTATTTCGGAAGAGTTGGAACTCTTGTTATTAAAAATTTAAAACGACAATCGTTAAACGAAGTCGATTTATTAAGATTTTATAATGGATCGATAGTGAATTTCCGCGAAGTCGGTTTTAAGACTTAGAGCCTGTCCCAAAACTTAAAACAATCGCAGAGATTTGCGGCCATTCCGATAAAATCGGACGGTTGGCGGACAAACTCTTAGAGAACCGAAATCATCAAGTAATCGTTTTATCAAATTGGAAAAGAAGTTATCGGACAAGTTCCTCATTTAACGGGGCGATTTCCGATTTTTGCAGATATTCTATTTCGGAGGAGTTTGAACTCTTGACCATTAGAACTTTTGAATTCGTTTGAGTCGAGGAAACGGAATGAACGACTCCGGTCGGGATATAAAGAACTTCTTCCGGTTGAACTTCGATCGGTTTCGCATTCGGCGGGAGAGTGACTTGTAGATTTCCACGGATCACGTAGTAAGTACAATCGTCGTTTTTGAGTACAAGATTTATTTTTCTCGGTAGTTTCGGCACGTTCAATACGTTTACGCCGATTTTACCTTGAGCGAGTTCGATGGAAAACTTCTTAGATTCGGAGGAATTGAGAAACGTTTGAAGATTGATTTTGCGGAGAGGAGAGGATTGGGGTTTGTCATTTTCTTCTTTACGGCAGTCGGTAAATAAGAGGCAGGTTCCAAGAAATATTGTAAAAAAGGTTTTGTTCATGATCGGATTAAAAAGTGGGAATGGAAGTCCATAGGAAATCGAAAAATTCAATTTCCTATGGCAAAAACTCGGATATTAGAATCCGAAATTGATTGTTACGTCCTTACAAGTGATTGCACTTGTTTTTGCGTCTACCGCGCAAAACTCGGCTTTGGAATTATGAATATCGTCGGTCGTTTTATAGAATCTGTAAAACCCTTTCGAAGTTTTGACTGTATCGATTGACCACACGGATTTACAATCCGTCATCAGAAGAGCAAACATAACAAAGAGTGTGCTAGTGAATATTTTCATTTTAATATGCTTCCTTGGTACTTGGATTTTTATATTTTTCATTTGCGTCGTTACAAGTTAGGTCCCCGTTTTTTTCAACGACACAAATATTATCTTCAACATAGCCGGTACAACCTTGTAAGGTGCTTGCAGCGCAGAAATTTCTATGAAGAACGATTTTGTCCTTATCAAAAACGTTTACTTTTGCAACGTAAAGTTTACATTCCACTAAAGCGGATATTACACTGGCTAAAAAGAAAAATGGAATCAGATTCTTTTTCATGTTATTTTAGACCTCTTATCACGGCCGGTTTGCAATCAAGGGAATCGTTAGCCTCGATGTTACAAAGTACCAATTGACTTGAAAATCGGTTCGGATCGTAAGGGTTTCTGGTATCTTTATCAACAAGAAGGTAAAGACGATCTCCTGCGAATGCCCCAGAGCCGACATGATACCAGGCACAATTTACAGCGAATAATAATGGAAGCATCCAGGCTCCAAACTTTAAAAAACGCATACAATCTCCTAAAAATAGTTGTCCTGAACACTACTGGGGGCATTCGTATATTGAGTCAATAAAATACTGAAAACGGGAGTGAAATTTCAAACAACGTGTTTTTCAAAAACTTTTTTGAATTTCTTTGAATCAAAAAACGAAAATCAAATCGTATTTTTTGAATATTCAAGTCTCCTGTGGGATCGGTGGATTCCCAAGGTCGCTTATAGTAGTGCAAAACGTCGTTTTATGGGATCATGGACGATTTTGAGATAGGATATTAATAATTTTATCTCAATGTGATCTTCGTGAAACTTATAATGAACTTGTTGACGTTTTATAATTCGACTAATGTTTGAGTGCGTTCCACAGGGAGCGGTGGGTTTTATTTTTGAATTGAACTCTTGTTATTAAAAATTTAAAACGACAATCGTTAAACGAAGTCGATTTATTATAAATTCAATTTTGTTTGGAGTTTTCTTATACGGTTGTGTAATCTTAACTCTTGTTTTTCCGAAATCCTTCTCAAGGATCGTACAACTTAGCGTTTCCATTCTCCGAAGGACAAAACGTTGGTGGGGCATTTGATTACACATTCCGAACAACGAACACATTGAACGTTGTCCATGGGGATTCCCTTGTTTGCGTAACCCATCACGTCGATTCCTTGGTGACAGACTTTGGTGCAGATATTGCAGGAGATACATTTTTTCTTTTCCGAGAGGATCCTAAACTTGCTGAATCTTCCGTAGATGTGCATAAGAGCGGCGAGCGGGCAAAAAAAACGGCACCAGACCCTTCCGCTCAAAAAGAAATACGCTCCGAGTCCCAGAACGCCGGCTAACAACAAATCGACGGCGACGTCGTAGATTTTTTTCCCGTTGTCTCCGACGTTTCCTAAAACGTGGGTAAAGGGAAACCAAGGAGATAAAAAGATTTCACTGAGTTTCAAGATCGTAATGATCGAGGCGAACAAAAGGATCCATTGACCCGAATTTTCCAATTGATTGGCGAATTTTCCGTGAGGCATTTCGGTTCTTGTTTCGTCTCCGAGAGTTTCCGCAAGTCCTCCGCAAGAGCAGATCCAACCGCAATACGCTCCCTTGCCGAAACGATACACGAGTAACGGAATCACCCCGAATGTCTGAACCGTTCCGTAGATCAGCCAGAAAGAAGTGATTCCGGCGTTGTAAAAAATTCCCAGGTTCAAAGGCCAAGCGAGAATGAAACCGTAAGCGTTCCAATAGGCGCCGTTGGGAAACACTTGAGTTAATAAAAATCCATTCGAATTTCCTAATAGACCGTTTTGTCCTAAAAAGGGGAGTATGATCTCGGGTAACAAAAACAACGGAAAGATCTGAATCAGGATCAAAGTCCAGGTTTGTTTTCGAATATATTGAGTGGGTTTTATTTTGATTCTCCGCAAACCGAAAACGAGGATGGTGAGCGAATACAAAAGTGTGTAGTGAAAGGCGGGTTGTTTTCCCGATAATAAAAAACCGAAATATTTGTTCCCTACGTAAACAAGGCAGAAATAAGACGCCGCTAAAAATAAATAAGAATTTTTGAATGTATTCCAACCGTTTTTAAAAAGCTCTTTTCTTTTTTGAAACAGATAAATCGAGAACGGAATTCCCAGAACGATGAAACCTAACAACGAAACGAAAGCGATCCGAGTATAAAAAGAATTTCCGTCAAAGGAGGCCTTTCCCCAATAGATTACGTTTGCAAAAAGGATCATCTCTAAAAAACCGATCCAATCCCAAAAACGTTTTTGACTTTGAATCCGAAGCCCGATTTGTTTTAAAAACTCGATCGGCGCGCCGGAACCGATTTGGACGAGTATGCTCGTATTCGGAATTTTTTCCGAACTTCGGCGGGAAGAATCGGAAGAAGTAGGAGAATCGGAAGAACCGATTCGTTTCAATCGAACTTCTTTGTCTAAAATTTCTTCAACGACCGTTTCTTTTAAGAATTCTATTTTTCCCGACGTAACGAGGGATTCGAATTTTTGTTTGTTAGTCGACTTCGGACGAACCAATTCTTTTCCTCGATAGGAAAGTCGAGTCGAGTTCGCATATTCGCTCACTGCGATCGCCGCTTCTAACGCCGAGTCTCCGCCCCCGACAACGAGTACGTCCTCTTTTTCAAAATCTTTCGGGTCGATCAGTCTATAAAAAACTTTCGACAATTTTTCCCCGGATACTTGCAGATTTCTCGCGTTCCCGCTTTTGCCGACCGCGATAACCAATTCCTTTGTTTTGAATTTTTCTCCGTTTTCGCAAAAAACGCTAAATCCGAAATCTTCGGTTTGAATTTCGGTAACTTTTACGTTCGTTTGAATCGGAAGTTCCCATCGATCGAGGGTGTTTTGTAGGTCTCGTAATAGGCTTTCTTTGGTTCCGTCCACGATCGGTAATTCGGAGTTCGTTTTCAGATCTTTCGGTTCCGCAAAAATCGGTTTTGCTTTCGGATAACTTCTTACCGTATGAAACGGTTCATTGGATTCTAATATAATAAATTTATAATTTAATTTTTTACATTCGATTCCGGCGGATATTCCGGCCGGTCCCGCGCCTACGATCAAAATATCGTAAACGGCGGTTTCTTTTACAAAGGCGGTTCGGTTTTCTTTTCGAGTTTTTTCTCCGATTGTTCGGACGACCTCGGCTCCGCTTTTGACCGCGAACTTTAATAGAGGAAGGCCGGTCAAGTCTCCGATCACTCGAATTCCGGGAATCGAACTTTCATAGGATTCCGAAACCTCGGGATATATTTCCACTTTGCCCTCGGGTGTGTTGTTGTGAAGCCAAGAGAAATAACGCGAGATCAGCGGGATTTTTACGTTCATATTTGCCTATTCTAATTAACGTGAGTTCAGTTTAAGAAAATCTGGGCGAATCTCATTGGGAACGCGCTTGAACTAAAGTGTTGCTGCCTAAACTCAATCTCACTCCCTGGTGCTGCGACCCATCGGGAGCAGTGCCATTGGCCGTTCTTCGATTATACGATAAACCCGCCGTGATTTCAATTCGTCTTTCCGATCGAAAAGTTACAAATCCTTTTTTGGAACAGACTCAGTTTAGAAAATTATAATATTATTTGAATTGAATCAAAACCTTGTTTTACGGTTTTACCGCGCTAAGGATGCGGAGCGTGCGTAGCAGTTGTCTCGTCAGAGACAACCGAAGGCGAACGCCGAAGCGCGGAGCCAGCCTGGCCTGCGCCTAAAACGCGTCGATTTTGTTTTTCAATCGATTGGCGCAGGAGCGCCCAAAACTTAATCTCAAGACAATTTTCTTTTCGGATCGGTTATGTTAAAAGCGAGATAGAAGAGGAAGGAATTTTTACCGAATCCAAGTGGGAAGATTCGGTATGGAGCTTGTCGGGATCGAACCGACGACCTTCTGAATGCAAATCAGATGCTCTCCCAGCTGAGCTAAAGCCCCTTGTCGAATACCGGATGGGCCTGATGTGATTTGAACACATGACCCCACGCTTATCAAGCGTGTGCTCTAACCAGCTGAGCTACAGGCCCGGTAAGGGATATGTTTTTGACCGCGCCTTCAAATGCAAACAGTTTTTTGTCAAAAAACGCTTTTGGGTTCCGGGTTAAAATCCGTCTCTGCGATAAACTCGAATTTGATGATCCAAAAAATCCGAGATCACTAAGTAACGATTATCAGGCGAGACGTCAAGCCCCGTGGGTTGATTTCCCGCTTCCCAAAATTCCTTTACCGTGTCGGTTGTTGTGTCGATCACGTAAACTTTTCCGAGTACCATTCCTTTTTTGAGATAACCTTCGGTCGGATGGTTCGGACCTCTGCAAGAAACGTAAAGATATTTGCCGTCCGGTGAAAGCGCGATCGTATTCGGTTTATCGAATACGGGAATTGTCTTTTGAACTTTTTTTTCCTTTAAATCGTAAACTTCGATTTTGCCGCAACACATGTCCGAGACGTAGATTTTATTTTCCACGTTACCCGAAACGATATGTCGTTTGTTACCCGGAGGTCCGATCGTATCGATCAGCTTTTCCTTTTCCATGGAATAAATTCCGAGTCGACCGCCTCCGGACTCCTGGTTGCTCGCGGAAAATTGAGCGATGTACAATTCTTTTCCGTCTTTGGAAAGTAGAAGCCCTCGAGGTAATCCGATTTTTTCGGTCTTGCGAGTTTCCGTTTTCGTTTTTCTGTCGATGACGGAAATGTCTTCGCTGATCCAGTTCGAACAGTAGACAAGATCTCGGATCGGATCGTAAAGTAGAATCTTGGACCACTTTCCGGTAAGGTCCACTGTCGCTTTATACGCGAGAGTTTTTAAATCGAATACGTGAACCGCATTCGCCTGCATCTGACTTACCCAGAGTTCGTTGTGTTCGGGGATCGCGATCGTTTCCACAAAACCCAATTTCTTTCTGTATTTTTCGGGAGGCGCAAGTCTGACCGTTTCGCCCGTTCTTATATCCAAAACGTCCATCCCTTCGTCTTCCAATAGGGGAATTGCAAGTCTTGTGTTGTCGATAAAACGTACACTTTTGGGTTGTATACCCGTTTTGAACTTTGCGGTAAAACGATGCGTTATGCCCTCTTTGTCGAGAGCGATCAACTTTTCGTTCAGTTCCTCCGCGGTTTTGATTCGATAGGAGGAATTTTGAAAACCCGGAGAGGTAAGTTTCAATTCGATTCCCTTGCCGTCCTTGTAAACGGGAGTTTCCATTTCCACGAGGCCGACGTTCTTATCCGTTTCCAAAACCTTAAAAGGCAGGACCTCTTCTTCCGATCGGATCACGGTTCCCTTGTAAGGATGAACGCTGAATTTAACGATCGTAGTTCCGCTTTTTTCCCTAAAGGCCGGAGAGGAAATCAGGGAGGAGTTTCCGCTTTTGCAGCAGACTAAAATCAGGAAGATCGGGATTAAAAGCGCCGCATCGGGTTGGACGAGTTTCAGAAGGATTTTTTTGAGATTCGAGTTCACTGGACGTTCCCCTTAACCTTGGATTATGATTTTTTTTTCGTTTGTGTTTGATTTCCGAGGATCAGGTTGATCCAACGGAAAGGGCGTATTAGAAAATGATAAATTGCGAATGTGATTCCGAAAACCGATAAGAGATGTAAAAGAAATTTCTCCGTAAGTCCTAAGGAAGTATGAACCGTAAAATATCCGGTTAAAAGCGAAACCGGATGGTGTACGAGATAAATCGGAAGACTCGCGGTTCTCATGTATTCGGTTTTATCGTTTCTAAAATCGAAAAATTTCTGAAAGAGTCCGATCAAAAGACGGATCATCAGCCAACCGGCGGCGCATTTGGAAAGTATGTGTAGAATCCTTCTCCAATCTCCCGTATAACCGAAGTAAGACCAGAACGGATCGATCCTGCTGATTTCGTAATATCCCCAGAACGCAAAAAAAGCAAGCGGGGCCCAGATCCAAAATCGATCCGATTGAGGTTCCAAAAGTAGATTTTCCTTCGAGATCAAAAGACTTCCGCAAAGAAAAAACGTGTAGTTGTAGACGAAGTTGACGGGTTCGATCGCAAACCAGGATTCGTCTTTCATAAAGTATAAATTGATCATACACGTTCCGGCAAAACTGACGAAGGTGAATACGACGATCGTTTTCCATTCCTGCACGAATCCTTTTTGATCGGGTTCTTCTTTTAAAAGTGTCGTCAACGGAAGCGTTATCTTTCGGACAAAAAGATGCAGGATCGTAAATAGAATCAGAAAGTAAAGGAACCAGATATGGGAAGGTCGAATATTAAAATTTAAGAATATTTTAAAATAGAAATCCAGATAGGAAATTTCCCCTCCCGCTTGTAATAGGGAAATGTAGGATTGCATGGGCGCGAAAAGGAAAATCCCGACCACCGTCGGAATGAAAATCCTGAAAATTCTCATCCTTAAAAACTCTTTGAGGGTTTTGGCGCGAAAGATCGCTTCCGTAAAGTAGCCGGAAAGGAAGAAAAAAAGGGGCATTCTAAAAACGTGCACCCATTCCCCGAATACGTCGAAGACCTCCGATCTTTGTTCGTTTCGTAGTGGATATTTGATTTCAGCGGCGTAAACGATCGCTACGTGAAATACGAGACCGATTAAAAGAGCAAAAGAACGAAGATTGTCTAAATAAAAAAGTCTCTTTCGAGTTTTTGATAAGATCGGCTTAAGGCTCAAACATCCACCGTATATTTAAAAAGGGAATCTCGAAGGATCAAGGTCGAAGGGTCCTCTTTTTTTTGTTCCACCATTTTATCTTTTACTAATAGATTGATCGCACTCACCAAGTCCTGGTGTTCCAATCCCACTCTAAGGATCGCCCATCTGATAAAATGATTCAGATGAATTCGATAATTACTTCCTTCCTGTTGTCCGTTCGTTTGCGAAAAAGTAATCAAAGCGGAGGTCACTAAATTCTTTTTATCCGCTTTTAATAGTATGGCGATCGTCTTGTTGGTTTCCCTCAATCTGGATGTGAGAATTTTTACGATCTTCATGGAGAATCCGGGATTCGTCCGTATCAGATTGAAAAACGCGCCTTCGTTGATTGCGATGAGCGAAACGTCCGTCCTTGCAACGGCCTTCGCACTTCGAGGCGTCCTATCGATCAATGCCATTTCGCCGAACATATCTCCCTCTTTTAATTCTACGAGGAGTTTATAAGCCTCTTTCACTTTTTTGTGAATTCCTACTTTTCCTTTGACGATCAGGTACATCTCTTCGGCTTCCTGATTCTCCTCAAAAATAATATCGGATTCTTTGAACTCGACGCCCAATTTCTGGACCATGGATTCGGTTATTTTCATAATTCTTAATGGACCTTAATTATAATCTCGCAACAACTCCGACGGTTTTTAGGATCTAGAAAGTCTGCACCAGCTTGGATGATTGTGAGTCGAAATCAACTAAAATCCGAAGATCGAATTTTATAAGCGATTTATAGAAGGCGAGATATGAATGGTCCGGAATCAGATTTCAGTGGATTTTACAGAAGAGGGGAATCAGCCTTTGCTAAAGTTCAATCGCTCTATTAGGAAAATATAGCTGAACTCCGAATTTTACCCGCTGATTCCTAGTACGCTAACCCCTAAATTCTAATCACTCGTCACTGGAAACGCCGGAGTTCCCACATTTCGAGGGGTGAGTCGGCGAGATGTTAGTTGTTAGGATTGGAAACCGAAATTGCTGTTGACTTGGAGCCCTTCTAAAATAATTTTCTGGGATTTGTCCTTTCATTTTTCTTCCACATGTTAGAACTCAGTGGATAAGAATTAAGGATCAGTGGGTGAAGTTATGATTCCTAACACATAAGAGTTCCAAGTGGCGAGGGATTTGGTGACCGGGTTTTAGATACTTTTTTTGCAGTTCCGAATAAAAAATGCGGGAGTTCCCACATTTTAGATACCAGCGGTTAGGGTTCGGATTTTCGAACCTAACCGCCTAACATCTCGACTACGTGCGAGTTCGTAGGTTTGTACTTGCAAAAAGTATAATTTTCTGATAGAGAAGATTTCCGGAGTTTTCCCACAACCTATCGAACGACCCATAGGGAGTGAGATTGAGTTCCGAACGACCCATAGGGAGTGAGATTGAGTTCCGAACGACCCATAGGGAGTGAGATTGAGTTCCGAACGACCCATAGGGAGTGAGATTGAGTTCCGAACGACCCATAGGGAGTGAGATTGAGTTCCGAACGACCCATAGGGAGTGAGATTGAGTTACGAACGACCCAGGTAACTAAAGTGGCACTGCTCCCGATGGGTCGCAGCACCAGGGAGTTGAAATAGAGCTTCTTTCCGCCCTGAATTGCGCGCCAGGAAACTACAATAAACGCCTCTCTATGGATCGGCGTGAACTACAATAAACGCCTCTCTATGGATCGGCGTTTAAGGAAGAGAATATGGATTTTACGATACCTAAAGAAGTCGAAGAAACCAAAAAGAAAATCCGAGACTTTGTCGAGAACTATGCGATACCGGCCGAGGATCACTACGATTACGATCACGGAAGAATGCCCGAAAAGGTCACGGAAGAACTCAGAAAAAAAGTAAAAGAACTCGGCCTTTGGACGCCTCATCTTCCGAAATCCGAAGGCGGTCTCGGGCTCGACATGGTCGGAACTGCGATCATCTTTTCCGAACTCGGACGTTCTCCGGTTGCTCCTTATCTCTGCAACTGCGACGCGCCCGACGAGGGTAATATGCATCTTCTGCATATAGCGGCCAACAAAGAACAAAAAGAAAAATATTATTATCCTCTTATACAAGGAAAGATCCGTTCCGCGTTTGCGATGACCGAACCTCCTCCGGGAGCCGGCGCCGATCCGCAGACGCTTACGACCAACGCGGTCAAAGACGGAACCGATTATATAATCAACGGACACAAATGGTATTGCACCGGCGCCAACGGCGCGGGTTTTTTGATCGTGATGTCCAAGGTCGCCGATTCTTTTCGAAGAACTACGATGTTTCTCGTGCCGACGGACGCTCCCGGTTATACGATGGTGAGAGAAATCGGTGTCATGGGTTCTCACGGGCCGGGCGGTCACTGCGAATTAAAATTCGACAACGTCCGAGTTCCCGAGTCCGCGATCTTAGGAAGAGTGGGAGAAGGATTTAAATGGTCTCAGGAACGTCTGGGTCCGGCTCGACTAACACACTGTATGCGATGGATCGGACTTGCGAGAAGATCCATGGAAATCGCAAGAGAATACGCGATCAAACGGGAAGTGTTCGGTCAAAGGATCGCGGATCATCAAGGAATTCAGTGGATGTTTGCCGAGTCCGCGCTCGAAATCGAATCGGGATATATGCTGACCTTAAAAGCCGCCCATACTTTGAGAGCCGGAGAGGACGCGAGACAGATTATATCGATGGCTAAGTGGCAGGTTTCCGAAACGCTCGGTAAGGTGGTGGATCGAGCGATTCAAATCTGCGGATCACACGGATACGGAAGAGATATGAAACTCGAACTGTTTTATAGGGACGCCAGAGCCGCCAGGATCGCGGACGGACCGAGCGAGGTTCATAAGATGGTGATCGGAAGAAATCTGGTCAGCGGCAAAAACGATTTCTAATATTAAAATATACGAATATTATGAACGATACAGAACTGAAAAACGTTTTAGAGGGTTATCTTTCCGAAAGGTTGAAGGGAAAAACCGAGATCCATTCCATGATATCCCTCAGCGGCGGGGCCTGTCAGGAAAATTTTTCCGCGCAGCTTCAAGTATGGGACGGACCGGAAAAAGGTTCTTACGATACGGTATTTCGAACCGATAAAGGCGCGGCGCTTCTTGCTTCCTTAAGTCGCGAGGACGAGTTCGGCGTTTGTGATCTGGCTTACAAAGCCGGAGTTAATACTCCCAGACCTTTTTGGTTGGAAACCGACCGGACGATCACCGGAAGTCCTTTTTACTTTATGCAGAAGATTTCCGGAAAGGCGACCGGAAGATACGTCGTCAAAGATCCTTCGCTTAACAAAATGAGAAAACAACTCGCCGTGGATCTCGCGGAAAATCTCGCCCAACTTCATTCGGTAAAACCGTCGGATTGTAAGGACGAAAAACTTCGTAAAACTCTGTGGATGGATCAGGATCCCAACGACAAGATCGTGGCAAACGGATCGATCCGTTCTCTTCGATTGCAATTGGAAAGAATGACGGAAGCGTATCCCGCAATGGAGATGATTCTCAACTGGTTGGAAAAAAAAGCGAAACCCTCCGACGATATCGTATTCATACACGGGGATTTCAGAACCGGAAATTTTATGGTAACTCCGGACGGATTGCAAGGAATCGTGGACTGGGAATTCGCTCACTGGGGGGATCGTCACGAGGATCTTACCTGGCTTTGTATGAGAGATTGGAGATTCGGAAAACTCAACAAAGAAGCCGGAGGATTTGCGGATCGCAGCGAATTTTACGAAGCCTATGAAAAATCATCCGGCGTAAAACTCGATCCTTCGATGATCACTTACTGGGAAGTGATGGGAAATCTCAGATGGGCGATCGGATGTATCGGCCAAGCGGAAAGACATCTTTCCGGAAAGGACAAGGGGATCGAACTCGCTGCGATCGGAAGAAGGGCCTGCGAGATGGAATACGAAGCGATGAGGATCATAGAAAATGCAGGATAAACCGACGTCCACGGACTTACTCGAAGCGATTCAGGATTTTCTAATGAAGGAAGTCCTTCCTCAGTTTAAGGATAAGGATCTTTTATCCTATAAAACATTAGTAAGTTGGAATATGTTGGGAGTTGTCTCCCGGGAGCTCCGTTCGGGGGAAGAGTTGCTCGATAAGGAACTGAACCGTCTCGTCAAACTTCTAAATAAAAATTCTTCCTTACCTTCCACTCTGAACGAAAAGAAAAACCTGGCTCATACTTGGAACCTGGAACTGAGGGATAAAATTCGAAACGATAAACTTTCCTTGGAAGATTCGCAGTGGTGGAATCACGTAAAGGAAACCGTAAGAGAAAAAGTCGAGGTTACGAATCCGAGATTTACCACGGAACGTTAGTCGCTCATGTCGGTTGTTTATTTGATCCGTCACGGCCAGGCAAATTCTCAAGGTGAAAACTACGATCTACTGACTCCGCGCGGTAAAGATCAGGCCTTTGCGCTCGGAAGGTTTACGGCTCAAAACGGAGAACTACCCGATCGGATCGTGACCGGCACGATGCGAAGGCATATGGAAACCGCGGAATCTTTTATACAAGGTGTGATTTCGATCGTCGGCGATTCCGAGAAATTCAGAACGGATTCCTTCATTCGCCGAGACGGGGGTTGGAACGAATTCGCTCCGGAACTTTGGAGTTCTTATTCCAAACTTCTTTCTTCCGTAAAACCCGAGTTCGCAAAAACACTTTCCCAATTCGGTAAGGTTCGAGTCAAAGGTGGAATCCGATCCGCCGCCTTATTTTTTAAATTGACGGAGGAAATTTTAAGATTTTGGAGGGAAGGAACGGAAACTCCGGAAGGAATCGAAACATTCAAAAATTTTGAGACTAGAATATTCCATTCTTGTAATGTTTGGTTTTCTCCCGGAGAGACTGAACGAAATTTCATTTTCACTTCGGGAACTCCGATTTCTCTGGTATTAAATCGTCTTCTGCGTCAGGACGAAGATTGTTTTGCGTGGATGCCTTGGATTTGGAACACTTCCTTGAGTACGTTCCGATGGGTGAAAGGAAGATATCTTCCGGTTTCGATCAACGGGGTTCCGCATCTTCCCGATAAATTATATCGAACTTTTTTTTAACGCGGGACCGATGCGAAAGCGATTGAAGCGGAATCAACAAATTGGAATGAGGAAAGAATTTCGCTTTTAGGGTGATCTATCAATTTGTCGATTGAAGCGGTTTTGTTAATCGGAACTGCGGAATTTTGAGACAAGTATAAAATCTTGTCGAAATGAGGCCCCTGTTTTGGATGGTAACTCGGGAATCATCGGTTCCCGAGAATCTTAAGTATGAGAAAAAGATCGACGGAACGGGCGATTAACGCTTAGACTGTCCGTCGTCTGCGAGCGATTGATGACAAATTTGAAAAGTCATTTACGATTTTCGATACCCAACGTGGGGCTATGGATCTTCGGAATCAGTACGATTTTGGTGGCGGTATCTTTTTTCGGTAATTATTATTACGAAGAGAAACACTTAGACAGACTGATAGACAATATTCACTGGACGGTTTCTTACGTATGCGCGGCCGTTCTTGCCTGGTTCGGTTATCTTTCCGGCGAGGGTAAAATCCATCGTTTTAGACTTTGGTTCGCTCTCGGTCTCACGGCCAACGCACTCGGACAATTTTCCTGGGCGATTCAAGTTTATCTGGACTATTACGTCACCCCGACGCCGAGCGATTATCTTTTTCCTTGGGTCGCCCCCTGTTTTATCATCGGGTACTCTATTATAATTATTGAATGTGATCGAAATAAAATCCGCGCGGCCGTGTTGGACGCGCTCGGGCTCATCACTGCGATTCTCACTTTCTCGCTCGCGTTGTATCTTCCTCAAAGGGAAGGGGTCGGAATTCCACAACTTCTTCCTTTGATCAATCATCCGGTTTCCTTTTTAACCGCTGCGGCTCTCGGAGTTTTACTCATCCCTCTTTTAAGATTACAACCCGATAAGTCCTGGTTTTCGTTCATACTCGGTATGGGAGGAACGGGGCTTTGTTGGTTGTTATGGAACGCGTTGTTTATCGTGGAGATTCCTCCGGACGGAACCGTGTTGAACGCGGGCTTTTCCGTCGCCGCTTTGATTTTGGGATACGGAGTTTTGACCTGGGAACCCAGATTCAACGATCATCCCGTATGGGGGAGAAGGTTCGAAGCTGCGCTTCGTCTATTACCTTTGTTTGAAGTGGTTGCGAGTTCGATTACGATCGTACTTGCGGGAACTCTCGGCGGGTTGCCCGAGGGGGTTCGAATCGTCGCTTGGACCGGAACCACGATCGTGGTTGTGATCGCGAGTGCGAGACAAACTTTCCTTGTTAAAGAAATGACGGACGCGGAACAGGAAATCCGTTTGATCAACGAGGGACTCGAAGAGATCGTCGCCAAAAGAACGGAAGAACTTAGGACCGTAAATCAATATCTTATTTCCAAAAACGAACAAGTGATTCGTGCGATCGAAAATGTAAAAAACACGCAGAAACAATTGATTCGTTCCGAGAAGATGGCCGTACTCGGACAGTTGGTCGCCGGTATCGCGCACGAACTCAACACTCCGTTAGGCGCTATCGTTTCCTCAAACGAAGCGATTCGATCCGTATTATCCGATTCTTGGGAGGACCTTTTAAGGGATTATTCCGATTTTACGGAGGATGAAAAATCGATTTGGGAAAAACTTTTTTCCAGAGCGATTTCCCTGAGAGAATTTTACGATACCAGAGAGGAAAGGATCAAAAGAAAAAAAATCGCAGGTTTGTTAAGCGACTTCGGATTTTCCGAGTTTATACGTCTTGCGGACATCCTTACCGATTTAGGAATTAATCCGGATTACGTCGCGGAGAATTTTAAGGATCTGCCTCAAAAGAAAAAACTTCTAATGATCGCACAGAACGCTCTTTCTCTTTCCGGTCTTGCTAGGGCGAGTTTTACGATCGAAAAGGCGGCTGAAAAAGCGTCCCTCGTAATCCAAGCTCTGAAGGAATACGCGTACAGGGATCGGACCGATACGGCGATGGGAGCCGTGGATCTACGTAAACAATTGGAAACCGTTCTCACTCTTTATTATTCGAAATACAAAACTCAAGTGGAGATCGTTCGCGACATGCCCGAAACTTCGTACGTCCGTGGAAACGCGGAATCGCTCACGCAAGTTTGGACGAATCTCATTGGGAACGCGCTTTATGCGATGGGTTATAAAGGAAAAATCGTGATCTCCTGCAATAGAATCCTAACGGGTTGGGAAGTCGCGATCAAAGACAGCGGAACCGGGATCGAAGAAGCGGTACGAGACCGCATCTTCGAACCTTTTTTTACCACTAAACCTTCCGGCGCCGGGACGGGTTTAGGTTTGGACATATGCAGAAGAATCATCGAAGATCATAACGGAAAAATCTTCTTTGAAACTTCCAAACAGGGGACCACTTTTTTTGTGGTTCTTCCCGTTGCGGAACCGCCTCATAAAATTTCCGAAAAACAACTCGTCAAAAGTTAGAAAATTATACTTTTCTAATGTATTTTGCGTTTGTTTGCCGACTTCTTCCGTTTTGTTTTAGTGGTCCGTTTTGTCCGGAATATCCTTTCCTTTGATAAAGGCCGGGCGTTTTGCGAGTTCCTCGTTCCAACGTTTTAAATTCGGAAATTCGTCCAGAGATATTTCCGCCCAGTCGTGAATATTGACCCAAGGCCAAGTGGCGATGTCGGCGATCGATAATTCTTTTCCGGCTAAAAATTTACTTTCACCGAGTCTTCTGTCCAAAACGGAATAAAGCCGTTTGGTTTCGTTTTGATATCTGGAAATCGCAAAAGGAATTTTTTCGGGCGCGTATTTTAAGAATACTCCGGCCTGTCCTTGCATCGGTCCGACTCCGCCCATCTGAAACATGAGCCATTGAAGTGCGATACTTCTTTCCTTCGGTTCTTTCGGTAATAGTTTTCCCGTTTTTTCGGCGAGATAAATCAGAATGGCGCCCGATTCGAATACGGCAAAACTTCCGTTGTCCTTGTCGATGATGGCGGGGATTCTTCCGTTGGGATTAATTTTCAAAAACCATTCTTGTTTTTGCTCCAGTTTGTCCAAATCAATCGGATGAACCGTATAAGGAATTCCTAATTCTTCCAGCATGATGGATACTTTTCTTCCGTTGGGTGTGGCCGCAGAATATAACTCGATCAAAGTTTTTCTCCTAAAAATTTTGAGTTTTTTCGTTGCGGAGATTAGACTTTTTCCCTTCGCAAAAAAAAGTTTTCATGCGTTACATCAAAAAAAATCGTCGCCAAACGAATTTCTTTTGAAGTGGAAAAAAACATCGGCAAAAATTGCAAGGCCAAGTGCGGTCGTTGTAGAACCGTGTTCCTACACGTTATGCGTCTCTGTCATTGTAATTGAAGCGTTTAATCGGAGCGGCCTTTGAAATAAAAAGGATCGAATTCGCGGATTTTTCAAGTGTTCCGACAAGAATGGGACTTTTTACTTGCGAAAAGTATGATTTTATGATAGAGAAAAACCTCCTAGTCTTCCCGCCTCCTATTTCGCGACTCATAGAGAGCGAAATTGAGTTTCTTCCCTGAATTGCGCCCCTGAAACGCGATCCGTAGAAAGCGTTTCACTTACTTCTGAGAACGATTTATTGAAATAGGTGCCTCATTTTCTAAGGATCATTCGACAGGAAGCAATTCATTGAGTTTTACCCACCCAAAATCAGCATAACGTTACCCATAAGTACGACTTTGTGTAAGTAATTTGAGCATAAATCCGATATCAAGCGCTCTCATGATTCCTTTGAAGATTGTAAGAGGCCCGGGAGGAGAATCAGATTTCCGACCTAGATAACCTCCTAATTTTGCAACCCATTCTAAAACGGCACCTAGTTCGGGTTCTTTCTTGGGTGGTTTTGGAGTTTCGTGGATTCTGCAATAAATGCCTTTCCATTCAAAAGGTTCGAACATAATGGAAGCTTTTAAACCGGTAAGACTTCTTCCTAAGAATGTTAACATCATAACCCGCCATGCAACGATTGCACTCACGGCGATACACGCTTTGAATCGATTGCCAAATTTGAATTGAGTAGATTCGATTGCACATCCTGATTTTAAGATCTTGAAAAAAACTTCAATTCCCCAGCGACTTTTGTAATAGGCGATGATTCTTTTGGCCTCTTCCGGAGTATGAATCGGAATCGTTGTAAAAAATTTCCAATGAATTGTTTCATCGGAAGATCCATCGACCTCCGTTGCCGAAACCGCATACATTTCTATATTTTCTAATTTCTTATACCGAGGAGGTTTCATGGATAGCTTTTCAAATCGAAGTTCGATCTCGGCTTCTCTGGCTCGCTTTCCTTTTTTCCTAGGAACTGAAATCGTATATGTATCAACCGGTTGTAAGGTTTTAAGAAAGGACCAAGAATATTCGCCTTCTTCTATCCTTCTATCATGAACGGCTCGAACGAGCAGATCGGGAGCATTTTCTCCGGCATTCTTATGTTCTTGGAATAGCTCGAAAAGATCTCCTTCTCTATCGCAGATAAATATGTATTTTGCGTCAGACTCTTTGGAAAATTCACACGTTGTTCTATATCCTTGAATCCACTTCATACTTTCTTTGTTCTCTATCGGAGTTCTTTTTCTTAAATCTCTTGGCAAATGTTTAGAGCCTAACTTCGAGCGAGTCCAGATGCGAAAGTCTAATATGCCTAATGGAACCCCGTCCACAGTAAACGCAATCGAAGGATGTAAGAGAAGTCCTTGGTCGTTGTTAGAATTCATCGGTCCTAACCCCTAACGCCTCGTCCCTAACTACTTTAACGTGCTTAACGCCTAACGGCATCCAAGTTAAGAACTTGCTCAAAACCGTTCGATGTGGGAACTCCCACGTTTTTTCTTTTTGGATTTCGGTACAAGTTTTAAATTCATGACGTAAAGTCCTAACCCCTAACTGCTCGTCCCTAACTACTTTAACGTGCTCAACGCCTAACGGCATCAAAGTTAAGAACTTGCTCAAAACCGTTCGATGTGGGAACTCCCACGTTTTTTCTTTTTGGATTTTGGTACAAGTTTTAAATTCATGATGTAAAGTCCTAACCCCTAACGCCTCGTCCCTAACTACTTTAACGTGCTCAACGCCTAACGGCATCAAAGTTAAATTCAGTAATAGAAACCAGTCTTTCTAAATAATCCTTTTCTTGTGCTCAACGCCTAACGGCATCAAAGTTAAATTCAGGCTATCAATGGACTTCATATTCGCAGGGGTTTATCTGTGCTCAACGCCTAACGGCATCAAAGTTAAATTCAGGCTATCAATGGACTTCATATTCGCAGGGGTTTATCTGTGCTCAACGCCTAACGGCATCAAAGTTAAATTCAGATTGTGTCTGAACGCCTGTTTTATTGTAGTTTTTTCTGTGCTCAACGCCTAACGGCATCAAAGTTAAATTCAGTTTAAAACTGCTGAATCCATAAGTGCTGTCTTTTATGTGCTCAACGCCTAACGGCATCAAAGTTAAATTCAGGCAAGTTAAAACTAAAAAAGTTCCGCCCAATCTGTGTGCTCAACGCCTAACGGCATCAAAGTTAAATTCAGAGAAGATTAATTAAGATTGTTTCCGATGCAGATACGTGTGCTCAACGCCTAACGGCATCAAAGTTAAATTCAGTTCTGTAGTTGCCCATTTTTTAATTGGGGAGGAGTTGGTGCTCAACGCCTAACGGCATCAAAGTTAAATTCAGTATCTCTATGAGCTAAATAACTCAGACCCCTTAATTGTGCTCAACGCCTAACGGCATCAAAGTTAAATTCAGTTGAACCGCAAGATTCAATAAAAGATTCATACTGGTGCTCAACGCCTAACGGCATCAAAGTTAAATTCAGAAGGATTGGAAGTCGCGCCCTGAATTCGTAATTTTTTGTGCTCAACGCCTAACGGCATCAAAGTTAAATTCAGACAAAATCTTCGTAATGTTTTTGAATTGACCTTGTTTTGTGCTCAACGCCTAACGGCATCAAAGTTAAATTCAGGCGAAACATACGTTCCCCTTCCCGCTAAAACTCCAGTGCTCAACGCCTAACGGCATCAAAGTTAAATTCAGAATCCGATCAAAGGATGGATGTTGAATGTGATTCTTGTGCTCAACGCCTAACGGCATCAAAGTTAAATTCAGAGCATTTTGTATTTGCGGCTTTTATAAGGAGAGATTGCAGATGTAGGGGAATCTGTAAAGGGAAAACAAGCATATCGTTGGATCATTCTCTTTTTCATCTTCTGCATTTTGATACGGATCGGATTTTGCTTCTCTGGGGCTTTACCGTTAAGATTTTGAGATTCAAGCACGTTTCAATTCATTATCAATCCTAAATGGAACCCGAATTATCGCAAGGAAGAAAAAAAGCATCGGAGATCCAATTGAATCGGTAGGATTTCCGAATCCCTTTGAAACTTGACGAATACAGCAAGTAAACTTAGATCTTAAGCTTTGTTTTAAAAGAGAATTATGTCTATGCCCTGAAGAGATACTTGAATTATAGAATTTTCAGAGTTTTGGGAGCCTCCGGCCAAGCGGATTTTTTCTCTTGGGTATGGGCGCCTGACGCGCATTTGGCGCAAAGGGTAAGATAGAACACATCGTCTTCTTTTTCAGTGACTTTTGCCAATTTCCATCGGAGTTTTTCTAATTCTCGATCCGTAGAGTAAATTCGAAAAACACTATATTGAATTCTTTCTCCGAAACCTTCCATGATTTTTGCAACCTTACGAAGTCGTTTCGGTTCTCGAATATCATAAGATACTAATCTCCAATGTTTCATTATCTTAATGTTCCTTAACGTGAATTTGTGGAGAAAGTTTGGGCGAATCCAGCCGGGGCTGCGATCCATAGAGAGCGGCGCCGCTCGGGTTTTTGGGCTGGACCGCGCTTGAACTAAAGTGTTGCTTCCTAAACTCAATCTCAGTCCCTATGGGTCGTTCGATAGGTCACAACATAATAATCGCTTTCGCATTTGTAAAATACCGAACTCACGTTATCTCAACCTCGCTTGTGCGAATATTCCGGCCTCGCCGCTCCATTCTTTTTCTAAGAGCCTTGTTTCCAATTCAATCATACGATAGTAGGAAAGGGAATAGTTTACAACCGGATGTTTCCATGTGTCGTCTAACCTCGTTTCATAAAGTTGTGTGGCTTTTTTACGGCCCGATTCCGAAAGCCAAACTTTATTTTTTGTAATTTCAAAATCTTCATCGATCCAAGATTTACGATTGATACTTCCTACTAGGAGGATATCACAAACACTGACTCGGAAAAGTTCCATTAAGTCCAATACAAGAGGTTCCGCGGAAGATCTTGGAGTATGATAAAAACCGAAACTCGGATCAAGGCCGACCGATATGATCGCCTGACGAACCGACTTGTAAAGAAGAGAGTATAAAAAACTCAATGCCGCATTAAAAGGATCTTTAGGAGGTCTTTTACTTCTTCCGTTGGGGATCAGAGACGGATCGGAATTTTTAATTAAGGAAGGGAGGCCGGAAAAATACGCTCGTGCGGATGAACCTTCGATCCCTAAAAGTTGACTGGCGGAATCCGCTAGTTCGATATTTTTAAGTCCCGTTCGAATCGTTCCTAAAAATCCTTCCGTTTCGTTTCTGGTTTCGTCCTTTCCACGAGTCGCCCTGAGTAAATAACGAAGTTGAGATTCACATTTTGCGGACACTAATTTTTTGGCCAAGTTCAATCGGTTTGTTTCATCCGTAAGAGCTTTGAATTGTCTGATTCTTCTTTGAACGCCGGATGGGTTGATGTTAATGCCGCCGATATAATTTCCACCTCCAGAAAACCAATGCACAGGAATTTCTTCAGAAACTAAAAATTGAATCATCTGGCTTGAAATTTGACAACTCCCGTGAATATTTACGGATTCGATTTCTTGAATAGGAATCTTTTCCGATTTTGACTTTTCTCCCGTTTCAGCAACCTTTTCTACTAAAAGGACGTTTGCCGATTTTTTGATTCTCGAATTATGACCGAAAACATGGATCGTTGCTTTTTCCCGTTTTTCAGGAAAGAGTCTGACGGGTTCGTATTCATCTTCCGTAACAACTCTTGTTTCTTCCGGTAAACAAGCGGGAGCTAAAGAACAATTTTTGCATAAATTTTCATTCACTGCAACCGGCGGTCTATCCGTACTCGCAGATAATTCTTTTGCACGATCGATCGCTTTTAATGATTTCGAACGCAATTCATCATCGATTTCGATTTTGACTAAATCTTTACTCCCATGATAACGAATCTTACCCTCCGTGATTTTTCTACCGGTTGCTTCTTCTAAAAGAAGTGCGTAAACGCCAACTTGGCATTGATCCGATTCCCAGGCTTCAGGACCGTTTGCACCGGTTCTCGCCCTTCCTCTTTTATGTTCATAAGGAATCCATTCTCCGTCCCTTTTTTGAATACGATCTACTTTACCTGAAATTCCTAATATTTCGCTTGTGTACTGGAAGGATTCGATTCTTCCCGACAAATCATTGTTAGGTTCTAACTCTTCATGTAAGGTTCGTCCTGCGTAAACGCGATCGTTCGCAACAAGAACTCCCTCTACTTCTTCCAAATAGAAAAGTCTTTCACAATAAAGTAGGGAATGAATTCCCATAACTCGTATATTTCCGTAAGAGTCCATGACGTTTTTTAGTGATTAAAGAAAGAATTATAAGTTTTAAATAGTATCGATTTGGAATATTCTAAAAATGAGTTAAAATATTTGTTTTTTAGAATTTTAGTGTGAAAATAATAAAAGATAGTTTGAGTTTTGAACTTTCTGGGATTAGTTTGTTGTTAAATGATAAAGTAAGAAGTTCTTTGAAGGACGGATTTTTTGAATCTTCAACGCCTAACGCGGCATCAAAGGTAGGATTCAGTGTGAGATGAGCTTAAGAATACGTTAACACTTAATAATAGATTTTTTATATAGATCCTTTGATTTTACGAAAATCAACGGCAAACTTCCGTGCTTCCGTAAAAATTTCATCAACACTCTTATTTTGAAACAGATCCTTACGCCAGGTGGTATAATCGAATCGATCCCGATTGATGAGCGCTATAAATCTTTCCGCGTCGACGTCATCCATTCCGGAAAATAATACTTTAAATCCTTCGTGCCTTAATTCCATATCGCTTTTCACTGGGTAGCCTCCATAAGTTTTATAAATTCGATTGGATCTAAAATAAGAATATCCGATATAGAGTTCTTTTTTTTTAGAATTCCATCATCTGTTGTTATAAAATAATTACAATCGGTTTCTATAGCGCAAGTAATATGTATGGCGTCGTTTTCTTTTATACCCTTCGAATTAATTACCCTTGCGAGTTTTGCTTCGGATTCAAGGCGAATTCTGATCTGTTCCTGATTGTCAAACGGTCTGTTGAAACCAAAGGCCTAAATATATTTTAAACATTGTTTAGGGTTCTTTCGGCGTCCAAACCCACGCGTTCGGGGGAGGTTGGAGCGATTTTTCCTTTGTGATAGCGAAGAGGGGAGAAACAGTATTACTATTATCTAATCTATCAATCCCAACGGTAAGTCTCGCTGTTTCCGTTTCAGGAATTTCATCATCCGTGACAGGATAATACCACGTTGTTGGATAAATTACTTTTTCATAAATCTCTAAAAAATCAAAGAGATAGTTATTATCACCCGCAAACGGAAGCCCATACCGATTCTCAGTATCTCCATTTATTCCATCCAGAATCTTTTTCATAAATCCAGATATGTTGGATCTAACTCCTATAATTGTATTTAAACCAATCAAAAATTCCCGTCGAGCTGGTAGAATCCTTGATTTGGTACCTTTGGATCTTTTTAAAATTATTCCCCGTTTTTTTGGATCTATCTGCTGTGGATAATCATGCAATTGTTGATACACTGTGCTTTTTTTAGTGGTTTCAAAATCTCCAATTGCAATTTCTAAAGAAGGAATCGAATCTTTTCTATCCAAAGAATAATCGGTAGTTACATTCTTAATGAGAGTAGTTCCTTCATTTTCTGCCGTTCTCATTTCAATACCAGCTAAGTTGAGGAGCAGACCGTACGCCGCCGAATGGGGCATTGTAGGCATAGTGGCTCGATAACTTCCTGCTTGAAAATAACGATAGGCCGCAAACGGAGCTTTTACATGAATATAAAATTCTTCCATTTTTTTAGCCAAGAAAATCAGTTTTGACTTTTTCTATTAAATGATCCGGATTTTCAAATAGATGGTTTGGATTGAGTCTAGCCTTATCTTCATCTTTCATATTACGAACCATCTCCCCGGCAAAATAAAATTCATCACGAGGTAAATCGTTTTCCTTAATTCTGCTTAATTCACTCCAAGAACCATCTTCTTTAAATCCATAAGCATCATATCCTGCCACTAGTTTCGGAGTTAGTCTAACAACTATGCTTTTAGGGGTAAAATCATATAAGTTTCTCGTATGACCTCCGGCAACGTTGTTTAACTCTCCAATGGAATCTAATAGAGCTTTAATCCAGTCTGGATGTTTACGACAATCTTGTCCAGCTAAGGCAAACGGATATTGTACTGCAGTATGAGAAATTTCTTTATGAAGAAGGACTGAGCTTTTTTGATTTTTAAATGGGCTATCTTTAATATCAGGTGATTGGTGAAAAGAAGCCTCGTATTTATATGGACTTAAAGCTACTGCATAGTTTGTTCTTAAAACACTATCAAACTTTTTTGAAACCGTTCCAGTGACCAAATACCCAAAAATAAAATCATCAGCGTATTTTTCTGCGTCAGGGAGTGCATTAAATTTCACAGTAGGTTGACCCTCATTATGAAGCCTTGTTCGATTGATTTCTTTAGAACTTAGTTTTTTAGATACTATTTCTCGAATTGCATTTCGAATAGATTCAGAGCTAAAAATTGCGTAATCTTTTCCATTTTTATTTATCTTTTGTAATACTGTTCTATTTTCTTCGCTCTCTCCTCTGTAATTAGAAGATGGTGCTGCATAAGTAAGAACTGTGCAGAATAAGTTTTTGTTATTTTGTGTGGTCATAATTTTTTCTCCTTTTAATTTAACTATTTGCAGATAATGCGAGCATTGCTAACACTCGTATTTTTTCCCAACCGGGTACTGATTCAGATTTTTCATCATATAGAGCTTGTGCCAACGTAGTGTAGCCATCTTCGCCTAAGCGTTGTGAGACAGAGCAAATAGTGGAAGTAAAATATGTAATAAAATCGTCTTTAGCCTTTATACTTCTAATTGAAAGAAAAGCTTCAGCAGCAATTTTATTTCGATTTTTTTGTGCTGTTCCTTCTTTAAAAGTGTCACCCCATTCTTGATTAAATTTAGTTTTTAGCTTAGTTCGCACATATGTATAAATGATTTGATAAATTAATTCATTTATATCTTTTGGAATTTTTTCTTCTTCTGACATATCTTGTTCTCCTTTAATTTTTATTTCTTTGAAATATGTGATAGCATCTGTTTTAAAAAATCCTTTCCCATACTGGAAAAAATATTCATATTCACGCGTACAGAATAAATTGTAGAATCCTTCAAGTTGTTCTCTTATATCAAAAAGATTTTGCAATAACTGCTCTTGAAAAAAGAAGTTATTATATAATTTCTTTATATTCGCTGCTTTATTTTCGAACTCAATGTCTGGCTTTATGCGAGTGTATCCTTTGAAAATAGATGCACGATTTTTCTTGGCCTTCCCGTTTTTCCATTCATAGTCATAATGAAATAAATCTATACCGAACACGACGTCGGAAAAATTGGAATGAATTTTCTTTTTTAAAGTATCGTGAATATTTTTAAGTAGTAGTAAACCTGCTAATCCTGGAAGATAAACAACTGCTTGATCTGGTCTTTTAATAGGGTACTTTTTAATTTCTTTATCCTGATTCTGGATTAGATCGTTGAAAATAAAAATAAAAGATTCTAATTTTGCAATATCAGGGATTGTAATAACGAATCCGTGTTCATCCGTTTTATATTTATCTTTTTCTTTTCGTTGTGTCCAATAAGCGTACGGTTGAGAAATAAATACCCAAAAATGGAGTAAAAATTTACTTTTATTTGTTTCTTTAAAATCAACTTTTTCCGCATTGCTATTTTGTGCTGATAAAAATAGTACTTTGGATAAGTTATTCTCTTTTTTATCTTTTGTAAATTTCTCCCAAATGATTTCTATTTCGCTGTTTGGGTTCTCGTAAATTAGTCGTTGCCTATCTCCTTTTAGTAGCCATTGCGCTTCTCGCCAGAGCTTTGTCCAAGAGGATTCCGATGATTGATCGTAGCTTTTTATAAAGGAACCCATCGGATAAGTTATATTATATTTATAATATGTTATTGTATCTTCAATCTCTTCTTCATGAATTGGTTCAATTTCTTCCTCATCCTTATCTAGTTTTTTCTCTGGAAATTTATCTATATAGATATAATATTTAACGTCCTTAAGTTTTCCTGTTTTTTTATTCTTTTCTTTTTTAACTATTTCGTTGTTAGGCTCCAAGATATCATTTGTCTTTTTATCTTTCCTTTTTGATTTAGTTTCAACTTCATAAAAGTAGAATGTTGTTTTTTCTATTTTTTCAAAAGATTGAAACTCTCCCTTTTTAGGTTTTGTTCCGTTCATTATCTCGACATCTTCTAACTTGTAAATCTCATCAAACAAATCCTTCACATCTTTTTTAGTAAGAGTTACCTTTAGTCCGGTTTCGGAAATTTCTGTTTTTTTGATTAGATCTTTATTGATATCCTGTTTATCTAACCAATCAATGATTAGATAAAGTCCAGCAAGCCCGGCTTTGTGTTGAGAAGAGGGAAGTTCATGAAGTTTATATTCTAGAGTGATTTCTTCTATTTTTTCCAATGACTCTTTTTTACTTTTGGAATTTTGAGTCAGAGGCAATTTTTCCTTATCCGAAGCTATCTGCTTTTTCATATAGCAAATCCTCTTTCGTTCGTGTAGTTTTGTCCGCTAACAACCCATAAGTATTTTGGCAAAATCGAATGTTCTTCGGAGCGTAAGTTGAAATTTTTTTTGAAAGGAACTGGTAAGATAAAGGGATCAATCGGTTTCTTAGATCGTAAAAGTTTATTTGCTTCTTCGAAATCCTCATCCAAAATTGCTTGAACTGTGAACTCTTCAATATCTCGATAGTCGTTGGATAATGCAAAATATCCTCCATCAATAAAGGAAGCAGACGGGAGGGTTTTATATTCTTGGTTTGAATATTCTTCTAATTTGGTTGCAAGTAAATTTTGGCTAATGTCTTTATCAGGAAGATTCTTTAAGAATTTTTCTGCGGATGCAATGTCACTTGGTAAATATGGCTTTAAACATCCAACTACTTCGTATAAATAGAGTTCTGCCCTAAAATCTTCCCCTTTTTTTAAATGTCGGTTTGCTCTGCCAAATCTTTGTACCATCGAAGATACTGGCGCATACTCGGAAATTAACACATCTGCGTCTAAATCCAAACTCATCTCGCAAACTTGAGTTGTTACCGCAATGCAATTCTGACTATAGCCTTGAAATGCATTTACGGTTTTTTCATGAATGTCTTTTCTATCCGATAATTTAAAACGACTATGATAACAATAAACCTCTGTTTGCAATTCTTCTGTCAGTTCTTTATACATCTCCTGGCATCTAGTAACAGTGTTTAAAACCCAAAGGACTCGTTTACCTTCTCTAAAACTTTTAATTGCGATTTCTTTAGCATGTTTAGAATTTTCTAAAATTGTTTTATTATACCTTGGATGATTTTCTAATTTTATTAAATCTTCTAACTCTTTTTTATCTTCATTTTTAGGAAATTGTTCTAAACCTAATTCTAATAGACTCTGCTTATTCTTGGGAGTAAGAGTCGCAGTCATACAGAGAATAGGCAAATCAAAGTGTTTTAAAAAGCTTAGTAGAGAGGCAAACATTACTTTATCGAAACTATGCACTTCGTCCACTACCAAAGCGCATTCTGATAGAACAGGTAATAAACAGATTCCTTTATAATTATTTTGTAAGAAACTTAAGAATTGATCCGCTGTTGCACTAAAGAATTTTTTAGACCAGAAGGCAAGGGCAAATAACCGTTCATTCTCTTCTGAAATGCCGAAATCTTTTTTTGATTTTTCATCCTCGGGATTTTTAAACATAGAATCCAATTCGTATTCAGAGGTTCCATGCATTAACGTGACATCTGACTCCGGTGCCCAAGATGCGTAATCCTTGAACCCTTCTGCTGCAGTTCCGCGAGTAGGATAAAGAAAAATGACTTTGCTAATTTTTTGCTTTTTAGAAACTTCATTCGCCCAGTTCCAAGCGGCCAATGTCTTGCCCATGCCGCAGCCGGCCATCAGTAAAACTCGATTGCCTTTTGTTACTACTTGCTTTTGAAACTGATGAAGCGTAGAGATTTTTTTATCATTCATTCTTTTTTCGATGATTTCTTTTAAGATTTCATTTTCTTTAATTTCATCGGAATGAATAACATTTGGTATCCACTTTTCAATTAAATGATTTTCTCTCACAAGACCGGATGAGGCGCTATCTGAGACGATCAATGCCGCTTTCAATGCAAGGTAGAGTTGTTTTCTATCTTCATCTAACTTAAAGACAAGTATTCCCGATTCTTTTGCTCCTGATTGAATCGCTTTATTCCAGTTTTCATCTTCTATTCTAAAAGATTTATAATTTAGTTGAGGAATGGATAAGCTTCCATTCAAAAGCTGATTTACTTTTTCTAAAATTCTTTTTACTTCCCCATGGGAAAGATTTAATATTACTAAATCACGAAGTGGTTTTTTTAACCATTTATACGGATGCTCATTTTTATCTGTAGCTTTTAAATGATGGCACAGTACCGCCGAAGTAATGATAGGAAGATCTAAATTTTTATTTTGAGAAAGCCATTTTCTGATCTCTGGTAAGTGCAACACAAACGCGCTTAAATGTTCGTGTCTGATTCCCTGATGAAAAAAAGTTGTCTCATTAATCGCTTTTTGAAAATCTTCATTCGCTTTTCCTATATCATGAAAAAGGCAAGCCACACTAAGATTTAAAAGAAATTTCTCTTCGTCTTCTTTTTTTACTTTAAAAAATCGAAGCCAATTATTTAAAAAGCGCGAGCCTTTTTTGAAGATGGCGCTACCGGCCGTTTCCGTATCCAATGAATGTTCTTGAAGGGAAATTTCTCTGCCGTCATTGGTTTTAGTTTTCGCCAACAACTTTCCTTCCATTACACACGCACTCCAACGAAGTGACCGCAACCCATCTTTCGTCGGCCACCCACTCCTATTTGTTGTATTTTGATAGAATCCTGCGGTGAGAGGTTTAAAAGTAAGACAGGGAAACCTACGACTTCCTTATCATGAATTCGAATCGTTTTGCGTATGCTTCGTTGGTTGTTTTCCGAGATGTTTCCTCTGAATAGAAGAGTTTCGCAGGTTATATCAAGTTTTCTTAATTTATCTTGGACGGAATCCAAAAAGTCAGCTTCTTCCGTATGTCCTTTGATGGTAACTAAACGGCTATACAGAATTTTGTGAGGTTTCAAAAGTGTGATCGTAGGAATCCCTAACCGAATTTTATCCTGCGATAATTCAAAACTTTTACCCGCTAATTTCAATAAAGAAGATAGTAGAGGTTGTGTGGCTCGGATTCTCAATTTGCTCGCCGCGTTTAAATGTAAGGTTCTATTTTTGTCAGGGACTCCGGAGATTCCGCAAATAGATAGTTCTTCCGTTTCGTGAATGATTTTTTCCTGCTTGCAAAGCGCAGAGTAGAGTTTATATCCATGATCAGCCGGTATGGACTTGCCTTGTATGGGAAATTTGAGTTCAAGATATTGCATAGTTTTAATTTCTAAAATTATAATGTTCTACTATTGAAAAATATAAATTGAGTTAAATTTTGCACATTATTTTATAGAACGTTATAGAATTCATTCAATTTTTTAAATTCTTGTAATTTCTTCGTCGGCCAAATTTCACGTTTGTTTATTTTAATTTTTGAATAATCCTCTCATGTATTGCTATAAGGATTCTTTTTTTCTTTCGGGTTATAATTTGAGTGTATTTTACAAAATTTCATTTCCGCTTATTATAAATGGAAGTTTGGGAAAAGTTTCTTCAATGTAACTCAAGGAGCTTTTGAAAATCTATTTCGGAATATAAGTCTTTAAGGATCTGTTGTGACGGCTCAGTTTATGAAAAGTCGATTTCTTTTCTCGCGAATCGGTATTCGGGATCTTTTTTCAAAGTGGATTTTGATGAAAGCGTTCAAAGGTATGAATGCCTATCTTTATAGGGGCGCAGCTTGAAATGCGGAAGAGTTCGATTCCAATCATATTATAAAAAATGACAATGATTCGACAGACTCTTATTTTCCGTGTACCCTAAAAAACATCGGCAAAAATTGCAAGGCCAAGTGCGGTCGTTGTAGGATCGTGTTCCTACACGTTATGCGTCTCTGTCATTGTGTTTTTCCGAAAGAATCAATCTTCTCTTTTTTTCGTAAGATAAAATAGAGACGGGATACAAACCAAGGTTACCAACCATTCCAAACTAAGAGCCGGTCTCAAAACTGGTTGTACTTTTGAATCGTAAATATTTACTTGTGAAATGGACAAAAATTATTCAGAGATTCCAGATGCACTTTGGGAAAAAATAGCCCCATTGATCCCGAAAGAAAAGCGAAAGCCAGAAGGAGGGCGAAATCGTGTACCTGCAAGAGTAGTAATGACAGGTATCATCTATCGAATGAAAACAGGCTGTCAGTGGCGTGCAATTCCGAAAGAGTTTGGATCCGGTCAAACTTGTCATAGGAGATTTCAAGAATGGGAACGAGCCGGAGTATTCAAAAAGATTTATAAATCTATTTTAAAATATTATGATGTAAAGAATAAGATAGCTTGGGACTGGGCTTCGATGGATAGCGTAATGGTTAAGGTGCCAAAAGGGGGAGCTTAACCGGGAAAAACCCTACGGACCGCGCCAAATTGGGGGTTAAACGGCATATTCTTACAGATGGAAATGGAATTCCATTGGCTATAACATTGAGTGGAGCCAATGTTCATGACAAGCATTACGTAAAAGAGACTTTAAATTCAATCCTGATTTTTTCCGGTAGAAGAAAAAAGAAACCAAAACATCTCTGTCTTGATAAAGGATATGACTTTAAAGATACGGAAAAATTAATTAGAAGAAGGAATATCCGGCCTCACATTCGAAGAAGAGGCGAGAAACCATTGATCGGTAAATACAAAGGAAAGCCTCGAAGATGGGTCGTTGAAAGTACGAACAGTTGGCACAATCGATTCAGAGCTATTCTCATCCGTTGGGAAAGGAAATCGGTAAATTATATGGCTTCTCTTTACCTCGCGAGCTCTATTATTGTTTTCAATTTCTTTAATAGATAGTTTTGAGACCGGCTCTAAGCCCGCCGACGATGACCGTAGCCAGAGGTCTTTGAACGTCGGAGCCGATTCCGCTCGCGATCGTCGCGGGAATTAAACCCAATACATCCAAAAAAATCGTCATAATTCTCGGCCTCAATTGAATGACCGTGGCCTAGATCACCGAGGTTTTGAGATTTCGTTTTTTGTTTTTCTCAATCATATTCAATAATATTGATATAAAAAGTACACACGTCATGCGTTACATCAAAAAAAGGGAAATAAAACCCACACCCGCCGAAACGGAAAAATTCATTCCCCTGAAAAGTAACGCGAGTAAGCCCCCGCTGATGGAGATCGGAATTCCGGACATGGCGAGTAAAACCAATCGAGGACTTTTAAACATGGTATAGAGTATTACAAAAATTGCAAATAAAGTGAGAGGAATCACAAAACGCAATCTTAAAACGGCGCGATCCCAATTTCCTCCGAGTTTAAGATCGGGAATCGCCAAGGACTTTTGTAAGGCGAGATTTGTTTGTTCGGCTTTGATTCCGAATTCGAGCGCTTTTAGATCCGGCCTTTTTTCAAAGGCGATAAAAAGAAGTTCCTGACCGTTTTTAGAAACATCCAGATAACGCTTCGATTGAAATCAGGGATCTATCTTTTGAAGTTTGAGGCGTTTACGAATTTCCTTACCGCGTCTTTGATTCACTTCTAAAACTTGAAGAAGAGTATCGATCGGGAAAACGGAATCTTGGAACATTCTTTTCATCGTTCTTTCCGACATATCATACCAACGCGCTTTGGAAGAAACCAAAAGTTCTCCGGTTTTGGAAAGATGAATCGTAGCTTTCGTATAAAGTCTTCTTCTTCTAACCATCGTAACCCAACAACGAACTTCTACTTCTTCGTTGAGAGGGACCGCTTTGTGATAACGCATATAAAGTTGATCGGTCATCACGAAATGTCCGAGATGAAAACAAAGAACACCTTGCGCCTCGTCGAGAAGAGTCGCAAGAACTCCGCCGTGAGCGTAACCGGGCGCGCCTTCGAAAGACTTTTCAATTTTAAACGGAAATCGAACTTCTCCACTTTCTTCGTGAAATGGAAAACTCGCGTGAATCCCTTTTACGTTATCGGGACCACAACCGAAGCAGTTTTTATGATGCCAGTCCTGACCGTTTTGGCTGGCTTTGATTTCCCGGAAAATTGTTTCCGATTCCATGTTGTTCCTCCGGTTGGATCCGTCGATCGAATCGTCGATTCTACACCGATAACGAATCTACTTCCATGAAAAAATCGCTTCTTCCGGATTCAAGTGCGAAACCCGGAAAAATTTCGAAGTACAAAGACGTTTTGTGCGATTTGAATTTTTAAAAATCCGAATGTATAACGTAAGTTCTCCGCCAAATGATCTTGACTGACTTATCAATGATCTTAATCTAACGCGGATTTGGCTTAAGAAAGTTTGGGCGAATCCAGCCCGGCCCTTGGATTCCAAGGGCCGGGCTGGACCTATCTCGCGTAGCGAGATTGAGTTTCTTAATTTCGCTCCAATCAACAAATTGACGGTTTGCCCGAAAACGTAAATCTTTCGGCATTCCAATTTGTTGATTCCGCTGCAATCGCTTTCGCATCGGTTACATCGAACTCACGTTAGTCGGCTTCGCGCCTTATTAGGGAGAATGGAAAATGAAAGCTGCGGTATTAGAATCCGGTAAAAAAGTTTTAGACATCAGAGAAGTTCCCGTTCCACAACTCGGACCCGGACAAGTAAAAGTAAAAATCAAAGCCTGCGGGATCTGCGGCTCGGACGTACATCTCGTGATCCACGGAACTCTCAAGTGTAAACATTTTCCGAGGGTTCCCGGTCACGAATCCTCGGGTGTAATCGAGGAAGTAGGGGAGAACGTTAGTCGCTTTCGAAAAGGCGATCGAGTTGTAATCGCAGCCGGAACTTCCTGCGGAGTTTGTTCTTATTGTAAAGCGGGCCGCGAGAATTTATGTAAGGATCTAGGAGTTTTCGGATTCGATCGGGACGGAAGTTTTGCGGAATACAATATCGCGGAAGAACGTTATTTGTATTCTCTTCCCGATACGATTCCGTTCGATCAAGGAGCGATTCTTGCGGACGCGGTTTCCACACCGTATCACGCGATTCGATACAGGGGAAACATACAAGACGGAGATACGGTCGCGGTTTTCGGTTGTGGAGGTCTTGGGATTCACGCGGTTGCGGTTGCAAGGGCTTTGACCGGCGGAAAGGTGATCGCTTTGGACGTGGACAAAGGCGCCTTGGAAAATGCGGCGAAGTACGGCGCCGATGAAACGATCAATTTGAAAGAAGTTCGAAATCCGGGAAAGGCTCTCAAAGAAGTTACGAACGGAGTGGATCTACTCGCGGACTTTTCGGCGCATATGTCCAACGTGGAAGAGTCGGTTCGTGCGATGAATCCCGGAGGAAGAATCGTCCTCGTGGGAATCGGAAAACAACCTTTGAAGTTTCAGGTTCCTTTTCTGTTGATCGAAAAGATGATTTCGGTTGTAGGTTCCTACGGTTCCGATCGCCGGGCGATTCCCGAACTGATCGATCTCTACCTGAAGGGAAAAATCGATCTTTCTCATTCGATCACTTCCCATCATCCATTAGAGGAATTGAATGAATGTCTTAAAGCCTTGGACGAAAGAAAAGGAAATCCGATTCGGTTTATCATTCAACCTTAAGTTTGGATCAAATTCTAATATTCAAAAAGAAGAATGGATTTGGCCGGTGTAACGACCTGAAAAAAAATCTTACTCTGGGGGTTACGAGCCGAAACGTCCTTGGGAAAACGAACCAAAAAACGATAGATATGTTCGGTCTCCGCGGTTACGTCCGAATCGTAAAGGACCGTTCCGGAAGGATAAACTCCGGGAGGGACCGTATAAAACGGATAACCGAACGTTCCGTAAACGGGAAGAGCGGAAAAGCGGGAATTGCGAACCCTCGCGGTAAAGGTTTGAACGTAATAACTCCAAGTTTTTTCCGGCGGTTTCTCGTTTAAGGAAAATTGAAAGTCCAAAAATTCGGGAAGAACCCTCGTTTCCGGAACGATCTGAAATAGGATATAAATCCCTTCCGAGCCGTTGAGAGCGTTCAATTCCTTCCACTTTTCGACGCCGTTTTTGGGAATCCTGGAAGCCAATTCGTTTTTAAGATCCTTTCGGATTTCCTCAAGATCCTCCTTTTCGATTTTGGAAGCGGAAACGAAAAAGCCGCCGCCGTAAAAAGGAAGTTCGGCAAGTCGGTTCGGTTCCCCTTGGAGTTTCAGATTTTTGCCGGAACAGGAAATTTGAATTATAGAATATACGAATATAATAAAAATCGAAAATACTTTCGAAAGGATTTTCGAGGACGGTTTCGGCGGCGAGTCCGTCAGACGATCAATTTGGTTCCGCAGGAAGGACAAAACTTGGCTCCATAGATTTCGATTTTAAAACCGCATTCGTGGCAGTATTTGGAAACAAAGGAAGACGAACCCGGAGTTTGTAAGACCGCGTCTTTGGGAATGTTCTGCGCGATCGTTCGAATTTTTTCGTCGAAGTCTTCCAGGTCCTTTACGATTCCGGAAGAGATGGATTGAAATTCGGGTTCGGTGAGTTTGCCCGTATCGAATTCGATTTTGATGTCTCTTAGATTCTCCAAGATCACTTCTCTTCGGTGGATCAGTTCCGATTTTTCAGAATCCGTTTCGGAAGCTTTCGCGTTGATTGCAAATCGAACGTATAAAAAAGGGGAGACTACGATCCCGAGAAGAACGATGTAAAACGGAATGAGTAGAAGATCCATTATTTTTGTTTTTCCTGTATTTCGGAAAGATATCTACGGAAAGAATCTTCGCCATGTTGAATGGGTTTGTCGGAGGTCGGTTTAGGAACGTTCGGGTTTTTGCGTTTGATGTAAAGATAGATCGATAAAATTCCGAACAAACCCGCAAGTGCAAGGCTCAGGTCGATCCATGTGGAATCGGGAGAGGCCAGAATATTCTCCCCGAATCCGAAAACGACCGAGTTCGCCATACCCGTGTTACCCGCTTCCACGAACTTTTGGATGATCGGATCGCTCAGAGCTTCCTCTCCGAAACCGTGAACCATTTTATCCACGATTACGTCCGCGTTTTCGCCTTTTTGAATCCGATTTTCGATAAACAGTTTCAGTTTTGCGGAAACGGTACAATTGTTAAACGAACAACTTTTGATCGTGATCGAAGGGATGCAGATACATCGGATTTTGGAAGTGACCTCGTGAAAGGTACGGATCTGATCCGGTTCCGTCAGGTTCGTAAACGTGGAGTCTGCGGACAAAGACGAACCGACGGCGCAAACTCCCGGAAATATAATGAAAATTAGAATATTATGAAATACTGTTTTCATGGTCTGGATTCTCCGATGGGAAGAAGGATCAAAAGACCCGAAAAGAAAAAAAGAAGAGAACCCACCCAGATGAATTTTACCAGAGGATTGACCCAGACTTCGAGATTGGCGACGATCTGCCTCGGAAACCGGTTGAAGTTTTCCAATTTACGAACCGGTTGATTTTCGTTCGTAAAAAGATAGTTCATAAACAGAAGAGGAAGATCCGGATTTTCATCCGAAAGATCGGAGTGTTCGATCGCTCCCAACTGAATGTATAAATCCTCTTTCGGAGTGGAAGTGATCGCGGGTTCGCTCGTAGGAATATGAGTTTCAAAGTCGCCGCTCAAATGGGAGATCTGAGGATAAAATCTTCTTTCGGTCACCATCGTGGAAAATTCCTTGAGATGACGTTTTACCTGAAAGGTCGCTTCGTGAGAAACGATCACGTTCTGAATGTTGAGTCCGTTTTTTGCGTCCCCGTTTACGAGAGGTTTGATTTTGAGTGTGTTCGCCGAAATCTGATAGTTTCCGAGCACTCCCGTGTCCTGACTGGAATAGACGATCTCGTTTTTTTCGGGAACGTTTAAAAAGTAGAAAAACTTAATGGATGTGTTTTGTTTGAACGCGTTCCCCGCAAAGCCGATAAAAAGAATCACCATCGCCAAATGAACGAGATAACCTCCGTATCTTCTTTTGTTTTTTAAGAGCATTCTAAGACCCGCAAAGAAATAATTTTCAGAAGGATACGAAACCTTTCTCGCGACGATTCCTCTGTGATACTCCTGAGCGATACCCGCGATCGTAAAAATTCCGAGACCGACGGCGATCACCGAATACACTTCGCCCAAAACGTCCCCGAGGCTGTAATCGGAGATCGTAAAGTTCTGCGTATAAAAAAGTATGTAAACTCCCGCTCCGGCAAGACCGACTAACAACGGTTTGACGAGGGTGGAAAAGAAAATTTTATCCGCGCCCTTTCTCCAGGCCAGAAGAGGCGCCGAACCCATCAGAAAAATCAAAAGAATTCCCGCGGGAACTCCCCAAGAGTTGAACCAAGGTGCTTTGAATTCTCTTCCGTAGAGAAGAGGGGAAAAAACCCCGAGTAAAATCGCGAGAGTTGCGATCACGAGAAGAAAGTTGTTAAAAAGAAAACTTCCCTCTTTGGAAGTCATCGCTTCGAGATTGCGTTCGGGTTTGAGGGAATCCCTTCTATAAATCAAAAACCCGATAAAGAATACGAAACTGAGTCCGATGTAGACGATAAACGGAGTTCCGATCGTGGATTTTGAAAAACTATGGGGACCTTCGAGAACTCCGCTTCGTGTTATCCAAGTTCCTAATAAACAGAAATGGAAGGCGAGGATGATCAAAAATAGATTCCAAAACTTTAACATACCTCTTCTTTCCTGAATGATCATGGAATGAAGAAACGCGGTCGATAAAAGCCAGGGCATGAGAGAGGCGTTTTCCACGGGGTCCCAGGCCCAATAACCGCCCCAACCCAATTCTTCGTAAGCCCATTTGGAACCGAGAAGAATTCCCGTTCCCAAAAAGAACCAAGAGAAGATGGTCCATCTTCTTACAAAACGAAACCAGTTTTCGGAAAGATGTCCCGTGATCAGAGCGGAGGCCGCGATCGCAAAAGGGATCGCAAAACTTACGTAACCGATGTAGAGAATCGGAGGATGAATGACCATCGCCCAGTGTTGTAAAAGAGGATTGAGGCCCCGGCCCGCGACCGCGGCGGGTTGAAATTCTCGAAAGGGTTGAGCGTCCGGATAAAACACCGCGAGATAAGAAAAGAACGCAGAGGTGACGGCTAACGTAAGATTTAGGATCGGGATTCTATCCTCTACGAGTTGTCTCGTCTGCCAGAGAACGACGAACGTAAAGAGGGAAAGTAAAAGATTCCAAAAAAGAAGAGAACCGGAAGATCCGGACCAAATTCCGGTAAGTCTGTAAAACAACGGTAGGTGTTCGTTGGAGTGCATCACTACGTAGTAGTTGGAAAGATCCGTTCTGAAAAGTTGAACGAGTAGGACGATAAAGGCCAGTAGGATGACGGCCGTGTTTGTCATCAAGGTGTATCTTCCGAGTTCGATCGCTTGTTTGTCTCGCTTCCAAATTCCGTAAGAAGTCTGAACGATCGAAAAAAGAAGGATCGCGAAAGAGGTTATAATACAGAGGGCGCCAAAATCATTCATATCGGAGAGTCCAGATCCTTTCGCTTAACAGCGATTTAGAAAAGTTGAATTTACTTATTTTCTTCCGAGTAGTCGGCTTCGTACTTGGAAGCGCATTTCGCTTCGACGTGATCGGCGACCAACACTCCGTCTTTCATATAGCCGTCGACTCGCGCGCGGGTTCCTTCTTTAAAAGCGTCGGGCAGAAGGGTTTTACCCGTAAAAAAAACCGGGATTTGTTTTTCGTTAAATTCCAAGACAAACTTTGCGGTTTTGCCCTCGCGAACCACCGATCCTAATTTCACAAAACCCCTCACTCGTAAAAGATCGTCTTGGTATTTTGCCGGAGCGGCGGTCAGTTCCGAAACGTCCAGAAGTGTATAAGATGTTTCCTTGGAGGAGAAGTAAGCGATGGAGCCGAGGGAAAGAAGAATGATCCCTGCGAGGACCGTAAATTTGATGTTCATCGTAAGAGTTCCGATTGTCTTTTGTTTTAGACCATAAAATCGGAACGGATGGACGGAGAAAAGTGGAAATATCCCAGTTCAAACCGTGTTTCAAACACCGTTCAAACCGCGCTTCCGTAATTTCGGATCTTATGGACGAGAATTCCGATCCATTCCTTGATCGAGATCGTGGAGTTTTCGAGACAGCCTGTGGAAGGAAAAAAATTATCCAAGGTCAAAACTTCCTTCTGAGTGCGGAAATCGGTCGGAAAGGGAAGGATCGTAATTCCCTTCTCCTGAAAAATTTCGACCGATCTTTTCATATGAAAGGAAGAAGTTACCAGGATTACGGAAGTCCAACCTTGTTCTTTGAGTAGCTCCAATGCAAATCTTTTGTTCTCTGCGGTGTTTCTACTTTTCGATTCCAAGATCAGAGAAGAATCGGGTATACCCATTTGTTTTAGGAACCTTCCTGCGGGTTCGGACTCGGGAACCGTCTGATACATAAGATTTCCGGAACCTCCGGAGAATAGAATTTTAGGCGCCTTTTTGGCCCTATAAAGTCTTACCGTTTCCGTTAGTCTTTCCGCGCTGTTCGAGAGATCGACCGGTTCGTCGTGGATGCTTAAGGTGGAAACCATTCCGCCTAACACGAGTATTACGTCCGCTTTGGGGAGCTGCTCGAGAGAAACCGGCGGATAATAAATTTCCAAGGATTGAATTAACTTTTGTGAAACCGTACTCGTGGATAAAATCCAAAGGAACAGAACGGGAATCCAGACGGAAAATTTTTCTTTCCAGGTCTTGAGTTTTGCTCCCACAAATAAGAGGATCAGAAGGACCAGGGACAAAGGGAAAAGAACGAGGGTCGCAAGTTTTGAAATCGAGAATAAAATCGTGGACATGTTTTGTTTGGTCGGGACTTGAATGTCCCGTTTCTCCTAATGGTTTTAAGATAGGGTCGGTGTTTGAAAAGAAAAATGCGGGAGTTCCTAGGCTTTCTTGTAAAAGTCGTTTGTATCATCCTAGAACAGGATAAGACTTTTCTTTCAAGTCACAATCCCTCCTAACTCCTCGCCACTAATCCCCTAGTCACTAATCCCTAGTCACTTGAAACGTGGGAACTCCTGCAAATTTCCTTTTAAGTTTCGGACAAGTTTTTAATTTAAAAATGACGGTTTGTCTTAAAAGTCCAATTTTTTTAAGAGAAATTACACGTTGAAAAATTGTGGGCTAGGCTTTCCTGTAAAGTCGTTTGTATCATCCTAGAACAGGATAAGACTTTTCTTTCAAGTCACAATCCCTCCTAACTCCTCGCCACTAATCCCCTAGTCACTTGAAACGTGGGAACTCCTGCAAATTAAGCTTATGTTTTTTTAGGAAGGGGCATCCTTTTTTCAGGCAAATTCAATCCACTCTGCGTTTTTCGAGACCCGTGTTAGGTATGGGAACTTTGTTACTTAACTCCGATTTTGAAATCAATTCCACTCTTAATGAGGGACGTTCCGAGACGGTTACTCTTTTGATCCCGGAAGATACTTGGTTGTGTTTCTCCGAGAAAGATTTGAAGGAGCTTCCTAGGAAAATTCCTGAACTTTTGAGAACGTATGGAAAGTATTTGTCCTCAACACAACGTCTCGGTAAGAAGGCCGGCCGAACCTTATACCAACCCAGTCCGGGAAAACAAAAGATGAAACGCGTGAACGTCCGTGTGAGCAGCGGGAGTTGGACTCTTTTTGGGACACTCGCCCAGGCGCACGGCGTTTCTCGCTGTTATCTTTTCAATTATCTCTTGCGGTTAGATGAGGTCGAGTTCGGGGATGAGATCCTTTATACGGTAAACGGTGGAGTTCCTGCATTTCATCGATCTTACACCTATGTCCTCCACGTCAACTTGGTCGAAAATGAAGTAATCCGTAGACTTCGCTGTCAACCGAGATCCTATTTTTACACATTGGATTATCGAGATTGGTTTCCATCGTAAAAACAAAAGTGTTTTTACTCAAAGTCTGAACTTGGATCCATCCCATTGTTTTAGGAAAATGAGTAAAGAATTCTAAATCAAGAAACAAGCGGGAGTTCCCACACTTCGAGTGGCGAGGACAAATCGATCTTGACTACGTTCGTATCCTAATTTGACAGCATTGGGCAACCTCACGCGGTCGAGACGACGTTAGACGATTAGAATGGCCTTACCGGCATCCGAGTTCTAGAACCTAACACGGAGTCGGCGATGGAAGCGACGCACTAACACTACAATCCGGTCAAGATAATTCACGACGGACCACGTCAAACTCCGTCCGGAGAAAACGCAGCCCGATACGCTTCCGGCGGACAAGTTAAATAAGAACAAGACTTTGCTCCCGCGTTCTCCGGATCTTCGGACCAAATCCCTTTCGAAGTCAAATCCTCGCAGGAAACTTTCACAGAATTCGATTTTTGACGTCCCGCAGAATAACCTTGGCAACTCCAAACCGGAATGTTCGAAAAACAGGAACAGTTACCTTGAAAAGCCTGAGTATCCGTACAATAGACGCAGTCGGAACGGGATTCGAAAAACGCGCTTGCAAGTAAACGAACGAGTTGATCCTTGTCGTATTCCTCCTTGTCCTTTTGACAGAAAAGAATCGGAACGATTAAGAATATTAGAATATACTGTTTCATATGACCTTTTACGGAACCGCCGTGAACGGAAAAGAAATTTTAAGAATCGCGTTTATGCCCGGATTTAAAGCGTAGTCCTTGTATCTGCTCAGGTGATCCACATAAGAAACATTGAATACGTTTTGAACGTTTAGATCCACCGTGGGTTTGGAAATGCCGTCTCCAAAATAAGGAAGTTCGAAACCGAGTCCGATGTCCGTAAGGTTATAACCCTTTGTCGGTGTCTCCTTCGGATCCACGCGAAATTGGGAATCATAGAATCTACCGTTGATCGAAAAATAAAAATCCTTCAAGCCGAGAACGGAATCTTCCGTCCACCGAAGACCGGCGCGCGCGCGGTTCGGGGTCGTACGCGGAAGCGGATTTGTATCGTTCTGATTTCTAGCATGAACGATATCGATTCCGCCGGAGAGGACGAGTTTGCGGGACAGTTCGGCTTGGATCGAAAACTCTCCGCCGCGCAAAATCGCGTCGCCCTGTTTGTAGGCGTATTTCGGCAAACCCGAAACTACGTCGATCTCCGCAATACTTGCAGAATATATGAAATTTTGAATGTTATTTTGAAACACGCTGATTTCGGATTGAATTTTGGAAGAGCCGTATCTCAGAGAGAAATCCATATTATTGGAATATTCAGGTTTTAGATCGTTCTTACCGATCTCGAATTTACCCGTACCTTCGTGAACTCCGTGGGAAAAAAGTTCGAACGGGGTAGGCGCTCTAAAACCTCGGCCGAAATTAAAAACCGCGGAAAAATACTTATCGATTCTCCAGACAAGTCCGGTGGAACCCGTCGTCGCATAATAATTTTTGTTTTGTTCCGCGACGCCTAACGTCTCGTTATTCCGGATATCCGCCGATCGTTTATCGCCTCGAGCCCCGGCGCTGAAAGTTAAGGAACCGAGTTTGAGTTCTTCCAAAAAATAACCCGCAACGTTGACGATACCGTAAGAAGGAGTCAAGGCTTCCGTTCCGATCGTTCTGTTTTTTTGTTCCAAGCCGGATAACCCGAAAGTTCCTTTCAAAAAATTGAATATAGGTTTGTGATGAAATTTTGCGTCCGCGGTCGCCGTATCCAAAAAAAGATTTAAACCCTGATATTTTGCTCTGGAAGTCGTTTGATAAAATTGAAACGATTTATCAAGGATATCCGCGTTCTCGTCCCAAAGAACGTCTTTGATCGGAAGAAGTTTGTTTTTGGATTCGATCTCTCTACGGTTGTTCCTTTGATACGAAAAATCAAGTTCCAGATTACCCGCTGAAAAAATAAAAAAGGAATGAAAGTGAGATTTTTCATGCAGAAGTTTTTGAGAAACGGTCGCTCCCGGATTTTCGTTCGGATTGTCCAAAAGATCTTGAGTTTGTTCTCTTCGAAAAGAATCCAGATAAAAATTTCCCCATTTCCCGTCCAAACCGACGGAAGCGTTTTGGTTTTTTTCGATCATTCCCGTATTACGCAACGTGCCGTTCGGAGTTGTGATTCTGCCCGCCTTTCTGACGTTGGAACTGGCGCGATAACCGAAACCGTCGATGTTACCGAAAACCGCAAAGTTGCCCGCGTCCTGTTTGTTGTTGGAATAACTGTTGGAATTGAAAAGTCCCGCCGTTTTGGGAACACCTTCGCCGGAAAGAGGAGCCTTGTCCCGAATCACGTTGACAACGCCGCCGAGAGCGTCCGAACCGTAAAGCAAACTGCCCGGACCTCTAATAATTTCAATTTTTTGAATATTAAAAGCGTCTAATTCAACCGTGTGGTCGTCTCCGAACTGTTGTTCCTCCTGACGGATACCGTCCGTCATAACGAGAACTCTCTGACCCGTTAAACCCCGGATGATCGGTTTGGAAGTCCCCGCACCCGTGGTTAAGTTGGAAACCCCCGGAGTGTTGTTGATTGCCGACATCGCCGATTCGCCTCGTTGACGATCCAGTTGTCTGCCGGACAAAACCGTAATCGGCTGGGGAGCGGTTAGAAAGTCCGAAATCGTGGACTTTGCGGTGACGTTGATTGCGGATTCGTCCAAGGAACTTTCGAGGAGAGTGAACCGGATCCTTTGATCTTTTTCACCGATCGTAACCGAAAGGGTTTCGGATTGATGACCTCTTGCGATCGCGCTGAGAGTGTATTTTCCCGGAGGAACGTGATCCAAAACGAATTCACCCTTGTCGTCCGTAACCGCGCTTTTTCTGGATTCCTGGATGAAAACCCTCGCGTTGGAAATCGGATTTCCGTTTCTGCCCTTGACGGTTCCCGTTAATACGACATCCAAAGCGAAAACGGAAACGGGTGAAATAAAAATCGAAAATAAGAATATTTTAAAATACGAATGCAATTGCTTTTTCAAGCGAAACTCCCGGACGAAAGTCCTAAAAAATCAAAACAAACGAGAGAAGATTGATTTAAGAAAGGGGGAGTGAAAGCGGAGGAGCGCGACCGAGTCGGATTTGGAAACAATCGAAAGGACGGATAAAAATTTCGAAAGAGATTGGATTCTCTATTTGAAGGAGAGGAACGGAATTTTCCGTTAAAAAATTCGGATTCCAGACGGACCGGGTTTCGATTTGAAACTGGCAGATCGGACAAGTAGGAGTTTGTTTTACGTCCTGATGAACGGAATAGGATGGCCCGGAAAAGGACTGAAATTCTTTTTCAGAGTGGGTATGAAATCCCGAACTCGCAAAAAGAACGAGCAAAAGAGCGAGAAATCCGGATTTGAGGCATTTTACAATCATCTTGTAGAATCGTCACTAATGATAAACCGATATTAATAAGCGCGGACAGAATGTAAAATCATAAATCCGGAATTTTTTATCCGGAGTTTTTGAGAATATCGACGCATAAGTCTTAGTTGTAAGATAAGGACGCGTTTCGTAATTTTTTCAATCAGAGAACGTTTAAAATTCTTTCCAAAGTTTTTTGTTTTTCTTCAAACGGAAAAAAATGAGAGGTTCCCGGCCAAATCTCCAAGGTCGATTTATCGTTTCCCGAATGAATGCGTCTTGCACCTTTGGGAGAACAAACTTCGTGCGGATTTGGAATCGTGATATGAGTTTCCGTTTTGATTTTTCCGAACTGGAACAAACTCCGATAACTCACCGAATCGAAAATTTTCGCTTCTACTTCGGGCAGACAACGTAAAAAGGCTTCTCCGTTATCGCCGATTCGAAAACAACTTTGAATGTAGTCTTCGTAAATTTGATCGTCCCAACGGGAAAAGGAAGGAGTTCTTTTATAAATCTTGCGGACGGTATTCAAGTCTTTGAATTCCCTTCTGCGTTTGATCGCCACCTTTGCAAGCGGGTTGTGAAAGATCCGAGAAAAAGTTACTTGCAGAAAATTTAATATAACCGGATCGTGTGCGATCACTTTTTTGAACTTTTCGGGGGAATGATACGACGCTAAAAGAAGACTCGCTCCCCCTAAGGAATGTCCGATCCCGGTGATGTTCTCCAAGCGCTCCGCATTTATGAGAGAAAGAACTTGGTCTCTGAAAAAATACCAATCTCGAAAATTTAAAGTGGGTTCGGATTCTCCATGGCCCGCAAAATCGAGCGCGATCACCCTGTGCGTTTTTTGTAAAGACTCGATGTAAAACTTATACGTAAGCGCGCTATATCCGTTTGCGTGACAGAGAAGGATCGTCGGTTTTGAATTGGAATTGGAGTTCGTATCGATATAAGAAAGATTGAGTCCCTGAAAGGAGAATGTTTTTCTGAGCATAACGGAGAGATTTGACCTTGATCTTTCCAACTCCTTCGATGGACTGGTTTTCGTAAAGCCAAAACCGGAGCCTATCATGCAGATTCAAATTCTTATCGTTTTTATCATCGCTCTTGCGTTTAACGCGCTTGCCAACATTCTCATAAAGGCCAGCTCTTTAGGCGACGCTTCCGAAAAACCGGAAGGACTACAAGGAATTCTGCAAGTGATTTTCAATCCGATTTTTATCGGAGGATTGGCTTCTTTCGGTTTGGCGCTCTTAGGGTATCGTTTCGTATTAGGGAAAGGTTTAAAACTCTCTCTTGCATATCCCGTATTTACGAGCGCGGGATTTATCATCGTGCTCATTGTATCTTCCATCGCGTTTAAGGAAAGATTGACCTGGCCTCAGTGGGTGGGGATCCTTCTCATTCTTGCGGGCGTTTGGCTTTGCGCCGCGAACATGTTCGAAACAAAATCATAAATCGATTTCGCATTTATGATTATGAACTTGTCCCAAAACCCGTCGAGCGCCGATAAAAACGAGACCCTTTCGTTTCACAAAATGCGGGCCTTCCTTTTTCTCATAACCAACCCCACAAGTAATTGGATCTCAAGATAAATCTGTCGGAATTACGACAATCCTCCGTGAAACTTATGCCCCACCCTGATTTTGGGTGGAAAACTCAATGAATTGCTTCCTGCCGAATGATCCTTAGAAAATGAGGCACCTATTTCAATAAATCGTTCTCAGAAGTAAGTGAAACGCTTTCTACGGATCGCGTTTCAGGGGCGCAATTCAGGGAAGAAACTCTATTTCGCTCCCTCCTATGTTCCTTGTGTCAAGCCCCTCCGCTATTTTTTTTACATAAGACCATATTGAGCTAATTTCCGATTCAGAACATTTTCGGGCATAGAGTCGAAGAGTTGCCCTGTTCGAATCATAGAAAAAAGAACTTCGATCATTTTACGTGAAGTAGCAATGATCGATTTCTTTGCTCCTTTTTTAGCATATAACCTTCCGTAGAACTCTTTAATCTTACCGCCATGCTGACAACGGACCAGGCTCCAAGCTGCTTGAACAATCACTCTTCGGATCGAATGACAACCGCGGGAAACAATTCTAC
>NZ_AOHC02000013.1 GCF_000332415.1 Leptospira weilii serovar Ranarum str. ICFT | reverse complement strand
CGAAGGAATTGGAACATTATGTTGCGACCGCAGGAGCAACACTTTAGTTCAAGCGAACAACTCAGCGTCTCGCTTCTACGGTCGCTCGGGAAACTCAAAACGTTGCTGCCTGCTGTCGCAACGTTAGGTCGCGAGCCCATTTTAGCTATGAAATTCGCGAGCTGCGGAGCGACCCAGGAAACTCAGTGAACGCCTTCCTATGGGTTGGCGTTCAGGGAGCGAACGCACCTGAGTTTCTTATTCGCCCAAGATTTCAACCGTCGAACTCACGTTATTCTATAAAATTCTCAACCGATTCTCGAGATAAAAAATCGTAATAAAGCCCAAGCCTTTTCGGTCCACCTTCCTTGGATGGTCCATAACTTTTACATAATCTTTTTATACGTTTAAAATTGTAAAAGTTTCCTCGCACTCACAGAGCAAACGTCTATAAAAGCGAGGATCCTCTGCATTCTAAGCGTTAGGCTCGTTTGTTGTGAACTAAGAGTTTGTCCGCCAACCGTCCGATTTTATCGGAATGGCCGCGAATCTCCGCGATTGTTTTACGTTTTGGGACAGGCTCTAAGCTCTAACCTTCGTCATAGGTGTTTATCGATCGTTCGTTTCCGGCTTAGAAATATCTTAAGGCCCATCCGTTACGCAGCGGACGTATCCAGTCGTCCCCAATCCTTTGAGAGCATTGAGCGATTGCCCACTACCGGCGGGGTAAAAGCCGAATGCACGGGCGAGCCCCGGCCCTGATCCGGTTGTGGAAGTCCAAAAGGGAACTGCGGTCACAGGAGTGTTAGAAAAAGGTCCAAAGATAAACGGAGCCGCAGGCGCGGAATAATCAACGATGCTGATCATTTCGCTTGCATTTGGCAATCTCCAGTCGGTGCGACCAGCAAAATTGAGAATATCACAATAGGTGAGCGCGCCCGCCCAAGTGATTGCATTAGCTGCACCTACAGCACAGCCTGCTCCTGTAAGTCCGGCTGTGCACTTTTGCCAAAGAAGTCCGGTATTCTGATCGAAAATCGTCTCCGTTGCAACCGCTGGAGGAGGTAAAAAAGAATTGTCCACAAACGAAGGCGCGGGAATCGGATTTCCCGAAACACAACGCAAATACCGAACCACGCTTTTGCCTACGCTGAATGCATGGCTTCCCACTGCAAAATCGCTCTCAAACACTTGACCCGGTAAAGGGACTCGAGTCGTATTCGATATGTATGGGACTAAGGCATTGGTATTCGGGAACGCCGCCGCATCTATGTGAGGGACGGCGGCAGAACTATTTATGAGAGAACTAAGCTCCCGGATGGAGGGGATTCTCCAGTCGGTTTTTCCCGCGTAGCCGCGACCATTATTGAGAGTATTGAGTTCCGCACAACTTCCCGCAGCTCCCGCGTCTGCATTGTTCCAAGTGATGGGAGTGATCACTCCCACCGAACAATCCGCTCCGCTAAGTCCCTGAGCGCAGGTTTTCCAAGTTAAACCATGTACTAGATCCAGAGTTGTGTAGTCGTTGGGATACCTACAGTGTTGTGCAGGTGTGCTAAAGGAGCGTGTATTCGGTGTGTCGTTGAATTCTCCATCCTGACCAGTGCCCGCACAAGCGACGAGGGTTCCCGTTGTATCCCAGCATTGGTTTTGTCCTGTATCCGTTACAGCCGCCGGGGTGAAATTCAAATTAGGTCCCGGACATTCAGGCAGATTGTCGGAGGAGTCGGAGGAGCCTGAGTTAGGTTTGAGTAGTTGTTGAAATATGGCGTACGGGAGGTCCGGTTTTTCCGGCCGATGAACGCAATTCAAAAGACATACAACTAAGATTCCAAAAATTACATTCGTATATTTAGAAAAGTTTGAACGTTGTATGGGAAGTCCATGCCGAATCTCAAAAACATATCTTTGAGATTTGATTACGCGCAAAGAATTCATATCGTTTTGAAAATTGTTTTTGCTCAAAAAATGAAAACGCATACTTCTTTATTATACAGGCAAATTTCATCTTTTAGTCTTTAAATTCGAAATTAAAAAATTCAGTTTATATTCCGGAGAATATCGGAGTATAAGGGACGCGGAATAAAACGGGCCATTTGAGTGGTATTACTGACTCGTTCCTATAACAATAAGAGTTTGTCCCAAAATCTCGAACGCCGGTTAAAAGCGAGACACCGAGTTTCACAAAAATGTGGGAACTCCTATGTTTTTAAACAACGGCCAGTTCGGATCTCTTCCGTGTTTTTATAGATAAAAATCGGAAAATTTGTAAAGTCCTAAAAAAGGTCGACAGAAATTATGAAGCGATGTGAACAATTTGAGGAGTTAAAAAACCAAGATGTGATAAAGTCGAACATAGTTGTAAAGAAAGACGGCTTTGATTGAGAGCCGTTTGAGTTTCTTTAAAATCATTAAAAGAATAGAATAAACCGAATTCGACTACCTTACTCATCAGATGATTCTTTCCATACTTTTTAGCCAACCTCGGATTGTCACGGAACCGCTGATTCCGTAGTATTTCATCGCTTGATTCTGGCTATACTTTCCAGACTCTATTTCCTGGATTACTTTTCTCTTGAACGCTTCACCGTAACGCTTGATCGTTGTCATTTTTCCTACCTCACTGACAATTTTTTCTAGAACGCTACACAAATCCCTAATCCCTAACCGCTAATTCCTAACCCCTAGTACACCCATCTGTATTTCTCGTAAGGAGGATCGATTTCCAAAATCTGCACCTGCCCTTGATCGATCAGCTTTCGAATCAAAGAATGCAAAATCGCGAGCGCCGTATTGTAATAACCGCTGTTCGCGACCTTCTCTCCCATCGCTTCGAGAACCAAAGTGGAAAGATCCTGATCGTTTTCCTTCAATCGACGCACAACTCCTCTTTCCAAAAGGTTTAAGGTTTTTGAAAGTAATTTGATCGCCCTTTGAGGATCGTCCGGCTCGGGTCCGTGCGCGGGAAGAAGCCTTCGGATCGGCAATTTGGAAAGACGATCCAAGGATTTGTGATAGTCGTATAAATTTCCGTCGATCTCCGCGTAAATGGAAGAGATATTTTGAAGAACCAAATCGCCCGTAAAATAAATCTTTTCCCCTAAAATATAAGGAGTCAAATGCCAGCGATTGTGGCCGGGAGTATGTAAAATTCCGATTTCCCTGCCTCCCGCCCGGATCACATCCCCTTCCACGAGTTCAACGTCGAAGTCCAAATACGGATCGACTTTTTCCGAATTGTCCAACGCATCATGAAATTCGAATATACCCGTATCCACTCTTTTGAGTTCCGCGGCCCTTGTCGCATTATCGTGATGACCCTTATACACGAGCCTTCTCATGGCCCTTTGAAAAACCTGAACGAACTCCACATAATTTCCGATCTCCGCCGCCATTCCCGTCATCGCATACAACTTTGCGTCCGTATAATAACGCAGAGTCAAGGCGGCGCTCATGTGATCGAGATGATTGTGGGTATAGATGATATGTTTGATCTTGTTTAAGGAAAGCCCGACGGTTTTTAAAGCCCTTTGTAAAAGACCGAGGTTTTCGATATAACCCGAGTCGATAATGGTAGGCTCCCCGTCGGGAAGAATGTAAATATTGTTAGGCGAATAAAAAGGTTGAGGAATTTCAGTCTTAAAGATTCCGTCGCCGATATCCTTTACTTCCGGAACAGAATCATATCGGTGAATTTTCATTCAATTCTCCCCAAGAGATCTTCTTTGAATACGAGGTCCTTGGACGTGTGGAAGCCTGCAAATGAAATTTCAAATACGGACTTCTTCGGATTCAAAGATTCGATGTCGCATTAATTTCGATCGCAACAAACCTTTACCGCTTCGGCCAATTGTTTCGGGTCCCAGGGTTTCGGTAAAACGGCGTAAGTACCCGCTTCTTTTTTCACTCTTTCCACCGCCGCATCGTCCACATGCCCCGTAATCAATATGGAACGAATATCCGGATATTTTTGATGAACGTGAATTAAAAACTCGTCTCCCTTGATCCCGGGCATACGCCAATCGGACAAAATCAAAATCACGTTGATTCCGTTCTCCGACAAATCATCCACAACTTCCAACGCCTCGTTTGCATTGATCGCGGTTTCATATTGAAACTCGTTTCCGAATTGTTTTTTTAGTTCCTGTTTTAACGCGATCAAAATGATAGGCTCGTCGTCCACACACAGAATCGCATTGTTTTTTATCATATCTTTCAAAAGATCTTCTCCGTTTATACAGAACGTGCGGACTTCAACCACACGCTGAACTTCGTTCTTCCGGGAACACTCTCAAACTCTATTTTACCGCCCATCTTCTCTATGATCTTTTTGCAGATATCCAGCCCTAAACCGATCCCCTCACCTTGTTTTTTCGTGGTGAAAAAAGGTTCGAAAATCTTATCTTTTACCGAATCCGGAATACCTCCGCCGGAATCGACAAAGGAAGTGACGATCCAAGAATCTTTTTCTTCCAGGCCGATTTCAATCTTCCCTTGGTAATTCATGGATTGCAAACCATTATTTAAAAGATTGATCCAAACTTGATTGAGCTTATTCCCGTTTCCGAGACAAAGCCCCGCCGTTTTATAATCTTTTACGATCTCAACTCCGTATTTAATTTTAGTATGATACAAGGTGAGTATCGTTTCAATCTCGGACTTTATATCCACCGGAACGATATCCTCGTCCTGTTCGCTTCCTCCCGGATTCAAATAATTTTTCAAAGCCTCCACAACGTGAGAAGCCTTACCGCTTGCTATGGAAATAACGTTGCTTAGTCGAACGATCGTGGAAAGGGAAGCGACGGTATTTAAAAGAATCGTTCTTTTTTCCGATCCCAAAAGTTCGACGAGCCTTTCACCAAGTCGATAGACTCCGATATCCAAAACCGTATTGGTCACGTCGCCGTAGTCGTCCATTCCCGCTTCTTTAAACATCTGAAGCAGATCTTTTTTCAAACTTCGATCCGGAATAATTTCGGATTGAAACGCGTCCTTTAAACTTTCCTCTAAAAGAACGTTGAACTGTTCCGATTCTTTTTCGTTAAAACTCGAAAGAATTTCGGGAATTCCTTTTAATTCTTTCTGAAGAATCTCCAAAACGGCCCTGTTGGAAGACGCGATCGCGCCTAACGGAGTATTCAACTCGTGGGTCATCCCCGCTGCGAGTTGTCCCAGAGCGGCCAATTTTTCGGAAAGAAGCAGTTGATCTTGTGCGTCTTTCAATTCCTTCATGATCTTTTCGAGATGATTCACCGCATCTCTCAAATCCGAGTTGGATTTACGGAGTTCTTCGGTTCTAACGTCGATTTTTCTTTCCAGATTGGCGTTCAGATCCAGAATCGTTTCTTCCGCTTCCTTACTTTTGGTGATATCGTAGATGATTCCGAAAATCCGTTTCGGAACACCGGCCGCGTTTCTTTTATAAACTCTTTCCCTGGAAATGAGCCATCTCCATGCCCCGCCGTCCTGGTGTTTCATTCTATATGAGTTTTCTATAATATCCTTATCGTTTGCCTTCCCGTATTGGGGCACTATTTCGGCGTCGTATTTTTGAAAATCCTCCGGATGCATCAGATTTGAAATCATCCGTTCTCCCATACTTTTGATATCCATTGCGGAATATCCTAGAACGATTTCGATCCCGTCGTTGATGTAGACGTATTTTTTCTCTTCAATATCATAAATATATAATATATCGGGAGTGATGTCCAAAATCGATTCGATGAACCTATTTCTTTCCAAAAGTTTCTCTTCGATTTGTTTCCTTTCCGTGATGTCCACCGTAACGCCGCGCAACCACTTCGGTTTGTTATCTTTTACGATCACCTTTACGATGTCCCTGAGCCAGACGACGGTTCCGTCGTTCCTCATAAATCGATATTCGAAGTCGTAGGCTTCCATTTTTTTAGTACGATTGATTCGGAAATCCACGGCCCATATCTTATCTTCCGGATGCAGATGATCCGCCCAAAATCCGGGTTTGTTCCAATCTTCCACCGAATAACCGAGCGTATCCACCACTTGCTGGCTCACGAACGTGAACTGAGACGTGGAAGCGTCCGCTTCCCAAACGATTCCGGGAGTTGTATCCACAAGATCCCTGAATTGTTCTTCGCTGGATTTCGTCCTTCCAAACGATTCCTGAAGTTGTTCGGCCATGTGATTGAACGTAAGAGAAAGAGATCCCAATTCTTCCAATCGACTCGGGGGAACTCTTTGGTCGAAATCTCCCTTAGCCATTTCCACGCTCGCGTTCGAGATTCTCCTTATGGGCGACGTTACAATTCCCGCAAGAAACGCGGCGATCAAAAGCGAGGAAGTCAAAGCGACCGCGAACACCATCGCCGATTGACTGCTTCCTACCCTCACCCCTTCCAGATAATACGCGGAAGGAATCGAAGTGATCAGGATCCAATTGGTATTCCCGCTATTGTCCTGATACGGAGTCGCTTGAGTAAGCCAGGTTTCCAGAGACAACGGTTTTGCGGTAACCACGTCGAATCGAAACTGAATCGGCTCGTAAAGTACATTCAAATTTCCTAATTTACTTTGAAGCGTACGGATGGCGTTTGCGGTCACCGGATCCTCGTTCGGATCCGTCTCGTTTTTTTTCTCCGCCTTGGAAGACGCGACCACCCGTCCCAAACGATCGATGATGATCGCACGGCCGTGTGCCGCGAGGTTCGTGGATTTTAGAAGACGACGGATTCCGCTCAAACGTACCGACTCGTTCTCCTTTTGTTTTTTTTCGAGATACTGATCCAAATGAAGATTGATACTTTCCGATATTTCCTGATGTAATCTTCCCGCGAGTTTATCCGCCGCCATCTCGGAGCTTTTCAGATTTAAATACGCGGTCGCTCCGACCATAACCAAAACAAGAAGAATAAACGGGGCCACCAAAAACATACGGATCGGCAAACCTTGGATCGAATTTTCGTCCTCCCCGCCGTTCTTTTTTTCCCAGTGAAATTTCTTAAGATCAAAATAGGATTCTCGAACGTGTCCCGGAATCTCCGCCCAAAACATTCCGTATTTACGAGCGAGAGGAAGCGCTGCAAACATCGCAAACGGTGCGATCACCCAAGTGATCGAAGTCGTAAAAAATAAAGCGGGTGTGATACTTCTATAAGAGATCGAGGGCGAGAATTGTTTGGAACAAAGATAACCCCAGAGTTGCGGTTCGATCGTCATAAAGACGATCACAAAAAGAAAATACTTAAACCAAACCTTGATCTTCGTAAAATTCGGATCCTTTCCGATCAATCGATACGCGATCCAAAAACAAGAAGGATTGATGAAGTAACCCACGAGCCAATCGAGTAAAAAATCGGGAGGAACTCCTTCGATCAAATCCGAAAGCGCATACGCAAACGGAACCGCAATCAACGCGGGGTAACCGAACAAAAGGATACAAAGAAAAACGGAAAGATCTTTGAGAGACTCGAAGGTTTGAGCTCCCGGAACTAAAACGATAAAAGAACCCAAATAACCCGTGATAAAAATGAATACGAACGTAAAAGGAATACTCAAAAGGGCCTGTGTGTCCCAAAACTGTCTTTCTCTTTTAAAACCGAGACCGCCTGCGATTTTCAAACGAAAACCGGTGAACGCGGAAATCATAAAAGAGAATCCTACGATAAATCCCAGAAGTCCCCAAATTTCAAGAATCGGCAGAGGAATCGATTCAAAAAGAGTTTCAAGCCGTTGAATGATGACGTGCATCCCTACCTCGCCCAAAAAAAATCATAATGGTTATAAACACCGAAACAATCCGAGAACCGAAAAAAAAATCCTAAAGGACGATTCCACAAGCTGTAAATCAAATTCCGGACATCGAACGGTGTAAAGTCCTAAAACCTAAACGCCGATCGAAGCGCCTGAATCCGTTTTATTTTTAGTTAGATCGACCTTTCTTCTAAATTTTGTTTTAGAATTCGGGCTCGGCGGAACGATCTTTAAGACACGAGGTCAAAGTTGGAGAGCGATCGGTTCATTTCATTCTTGACCAAGATTCGCTTTTCGATCAGTGTTATTCTAAAGGTATTCTATGAAACGTTCTTATATCGGATTTTTTATATCGGTTTTCTTTTCGGCGATTTTACTCGATTGCGAACACAAGGATCAAAACAAGATCGATCTCCAAGTCCTCGTTGCCGCGACCGGAAACATAATCACCATCAACGGAGAAGTGGACCCCGATAAAATTTCCTCCTGCGGAGTTGCCGTTCCCGGAACCACCGCCAGCAGTACGACGGGTACTACGGGAGGAAATACCGGAGCCACGACTCCCTCGGGATCTTCCGGTTCTTCCAATACTCGTTATACGGTTACAAGCCAGTTGATCATGAAAACCACCGCCGAAGCGATGGTCCTCAGATTCCAATTCGATTCCGCCCAGTATCAAGGATCGGTGGATCCGCAACAAGGATTCAGCTATTCGGGCGGGGCTTTTGGAAGGACGGTAACGGGTAACGTAGGTAAGGTGGAATGGGGATCTTCCGGAGTTCCTGTCTATCCGACGAGCAGCGGCGGCTCTCAACAACAGACCTTACAATACTTGGACATCGATATATCTCTCTCCGGAAAATTACTCGATAGTTCCACGACCACCGGAATTCTCAATCAGTGTTATACTTCGGACAACGTAAACTGCACTTCGGTCACGACGACACAACAGTGTTTTACTCAGGACAACAAATCCTGCGTTTCCACGGCGTCGGCCGCGGGCGCTGCGGTTACGATTACCGGAAACATCACTTGCAACGCGCCTAACGTGATTCCGAGCGGCGGCTCCACAACTCAGTGAGTCGGAATCGATATTACGATTTTTTAAAGGTATTTCGATTGTGAAATATGATTTTCACCGTCCGACGACGGGCGACAAACACCCGACCGCTGCATATATTCTTTAGACAGAAATTTACTATATCCTAATATTCATTTCCTATAGAACGTCCGGTTCTTCCTTTATCCGATATTTGAAATATTCCACTTTTGTCGTATATCAGCGTTGAATGTTTTTGATATAAACGACGAGTTGATCGAGAGCGATTCCCCAACCTTCGTGAAAACCCATATCCTCGTGTTTTTTGCGATCGGTTTCGTTTCCATGAATCGCTGTGGCTCTGTATTTGGTGCCGGTTCCGTGAGTTTCCAAAGTAATGATCGCGGTAAAAAATCCGAACGGATGAGTGGGATCGGGAGAAGGACGAAAGCCGGGCTGAAGAGCGTCCGTCCAGGAAAGTTTTTCGTTCGGAATCACTTCGAGATAACAACCGAGATTCGGAAAATCCTGTCCTTCCGGAGATTGCATGATGGTGCGAAAGATTCCACCCGGCCGAAGGTCGATCTCACAATCGATCGTCTTCCAGGGTTTCGGGCAAAACCAGGGTTTGAGATGTTCCGGAGTGGTCCAAACCTTCCAAACCAGTTCACGGGGAACGTCTATGATTCGTTCAAGAACCAAATCCAGTTTGGGATTCGGTTGCGGATAAGTTTGGGATGTCATTTTCTTTCTCCTTGAATTTTTCCAAAACAATCGTCGATAGACCATCGCTTGAGTTTTTACCACAATGGCTACGAAATTGAATTTTCACTTTGGAGCGAGTAAACTCTTATCATAAAACGATTCGTTCCGCAATCAAAAATTTCTTATCGATTGAAATGCGAATCTATTCTTCTAAAAGTTTCAGAATTTGTTCTTTCAAAAGATTCCGAATCGAAGATTCGGAAAAACTATTTAAGAATTTCATTAAATTGTTCACGATTGTTTGAAACTCCGTATCCATCCGTTCCCGGATTTGATAACGGGAAAGAAGACTCAAAATCACAACCCCGTCTCCCTGCGACCTTTCCGGTTTGGCAAAAAGAGAATGAATCAATTTTTTGTCGTTTTTATCGGCTCGATTTAGCAATAACAAAATCGGATAGGTATAAAGACCGTTGTAAAAATCTTTGAGAGGGACTTTCCCGCTTTTGTTTGCCGGAGTGAAATAATCGATCGCGTCGTCTTTTTTTTGAAAGAAAGAACCGAGATCGATCCCGAATTGTCCCAGCTTCTTTTTTTCCTTTTCGTTTTTATCCGAAAGAACTCCCGCGGAAAAACTGACCGCGCCGAATAAGGAGGCGGTTTTACCGTAAACAACTCTATTATAAATATCTAAAGTAATTTTCGGATTTTTTTCCCATTCCATTTGAATGAGTTCGGAAACGGAAAGATCCTTGATAACCCGGGTAAAAACATCCATCAGTTCCGGATAACCCAGGCCGTTTAGATGATCGATCCCACACGCAAGAAGATAATCTCCCGAAAGAATCGCGGTCTTGTTGCCGAACTTAGAGCCCACACTCTGAAGTCCTCTCCTGGTTTCCGCCTCGTCGACCACGTCGTCGTGAAGCAAACTGGCGGAATGAATCAATTCTGCGATCGCACCCACGTCCAACCAGTGTTTACCGGAATAACCTAAAAGCTGACAGAGACAATAGTGAAGGATCGGACGAATCCGTTTTCCACCGGATCGAATCGTATAGGTTTTGATTTCGGCGAGAATCTTGAGATCTTCCCGAATGATCGTTTCCAGTTTTTTATCGAATTTCCGAATCAGAGAATCTTTCAGTACGGACGCTTTCACTACCCCTTCCCGTGGGACAGTATTCAAAATAACCGTACAGGCTCAAGCAAGAACTCTCGAAAGGTTTAAGCTTTGAGTTTGTTTTCCAAAATCAGGAGTTGTCGAGCGAGGATATCTTCCATATCTCGGAATTGTTCCTTCCGATATATGTGAATCAAATTGCGATACATTCTTTTAATGATAGAAAGAGTGCTGGCTCTGGTAAAATATCTTTCGCTCGGAGTAAAATCGTTCGCTTCCAAAAATCGTATGCAGGTGGATTTATCCAGAAGAACGCCCCCGTGAAACGGATCGATGAATGTTTCGTAATCCGGAGAATCGAAATGAAGTAGAAAGTGAAGCGGCATATTCACACCGAACAAGGGAAGAGAAAGTCTTCTTGCGACGAGAAGATAAATCACGGAAAGAGAAATCGGAATTCCTTTTCTCGTATGAACGATCCGGGTCACGAAAGAATTCTCCGGATTATCGTATTGATCGTTGTTCCCTTGAAAATTCTCCTCCGAAGAAAGCACTCTCGTTAGGAAATGAACCTTCAATTCTTCCGAAACGTATTCGGGATTGAGATCGCATAACTCTTCCACTCTCAAAGCAAGTCGATCCAAATAGATTTTGAATTCGTGATAAGACGCGTCCGGATCTCCGACGCTGGAAAGTAAAAATACCGCTTCTTCCAAATCACCGTAGTCGTTGACATGACCTTTGCCTGCAAGGAGCGAATAACGCGTATTGATACGTTCCAGACGAACGATGGAAGAAATGGAACGCGCAAAAACCCTCAGAGTCGGATCCTTAAACTCTTCCACAAATTCGCCGATTTCAAATTGCCAAGGAACCATGTCGGCAATCTCGCGAATCACCCGAATTTTTTCTTCCGCGCCGGCAAACTCAAGTTGGTAAAACTTTTCCTCAAGTTTATCCGGTGGAAAATGAAAAGACTCGTAATAAGAATCGTACAAAGGCATAAACAATATAATTTTATGAAAAACGAAATGAGTCAATTCGGAATAAAACCCATTATCGGAAAAAATGAAATGAGTTATATAACTTACTATGTCTTACGAACGAAAAAAGAAAAACTAAACGTAGAAAGATAAGAATGTGGAAAAAAAATTTAAAAAAGAAAACACTCCCCCGCAAGGGCTGCGCGCTGCGGGGAAACGTTCGATTAAACGGAAAGCGCCGATAACTCTTCGAGAGCTTTTTTTTCTTCTTCCGGTTTTGGAGGAGTTCCGTGCCATCCGGGATTATTCTCCATAAAAGAAACTCCCTTACCCAACACCGTATTAAACAAAATGATCGTCGGAGAACCTTTGTGAAGTTTCGCTTTTTCGAATGCGGAGATGATCGCCTCGATATCGTGACCGTCCGCTTCCAAAACGTTCCAACCGAAGGAAAGAAATTTCTTATTGAGAGGTTCGAGATTCATAACGTCTTTCGTAAATCCGTCGATCTGAATTCCGTTCTTATCCATAAAAACGATCAAGTTGTCCAATTTATAATGGACGGCGGATTGAGCGGCTTCCCAAGTCATTCCTTCCCCGCATTCTCCGTCGGAGATACACGTATAAATCCTATGATTTTGTTTTTTGAATCTCGCGCCCAACGCAAGTCCTACGGAAACGGAAAGTCCCTGACCTAAGGAGCCGGAAGAACTTTCAATTCCGCTCATATAACGAGTGGAAGGATGGCCTTGCAGTTTACTTCCCAATTTGCGGAAAGTTAAAAGATCCTCCACCGGAAAATAACCGGAATGAGCCATAGCCGCGTAACGGATCGCACATACGTGACCGTTGGAAAGGATGAGACGATCCCTTTCTTCCCAATCCGGATTGGACGGCTGATGATTTAGAATTTTCTTATATAGAACCGCGTAAATATCCGCAAGACCTAAGGGGCCGCCCGGGTGGCCGGAGTTTGCGGCTGTTACCATCCGGATCACGCTCTTTCTGAGTTCGTTTGCAAAACTCTTGAGTTCTTTGATTTCGTTCATATTCTTCCTAAGCGAATGAGATGTCGATTTCCAATTTCGAACGAGGCGCCGTCAGTTCGCTGAACGAAACAGAACCAAACCGGAAAGGAAAATCACGGTGTATAGAGGAAGGAAAATATAGTGCAGCTTTCTGTGGAATTCTTTTTTTCGAGCCATTCCGGACCAGACCATCAGAAGCATCAAGATCAAAGTCAATACGGCAAACACGCGATGTGTATCGATGATCCAACGTTCCACTGCGGGAACGATTCCGACGTTTTCCAAACCGCCGCCTAAATACTTCACGTAAAGAAGAGAGAATGCGGTCGTTAAGTTAAAACCGGCGCCGAAAAGATTGAAAATACGATGGAGGAGATTTTTTTTAAAACGAAAATAATAACCGGTGTAAAAACAAAGGATTGAAAGTGTCATTCCGGTGTGAATCCAAGTTAGAATCATCTTTTCCATTTTCGGCAAACGAGCCGCATTCGAAACTTTTTTTCCTCAGGGAAAATAAATAATCCGGAAAAACAAGCGAGGAACTGATTCGGATTTTTTATTTGACCGAGGGAAACAACCTGCAATACTGGCTCCGATAGCGAATTGCTGCCTTAGCTCAATTGGTAGAGCATCTGATTTGTAATCAGACGGTTGTGGGTTCGATTCCTATAGGCAGCTATTTTTCTTCGGGTAGGTACTCAAGTGGCCAACGAGGGCAGACTGTAAATCTGCTGACTATGTCTTCGAAGGTTCGAATCCTTCCCTGCCCAAAAATTTTTCCTCACTTCCATCCAACAAAATCCTACAATCAAAAACGAATCTGGAAGGATTCGAAGCTTGCGAGTGAGAGCGTTTTGAGCTTCCGTAAGAAGCGAAAAAACGCGACGCGAATCCATGGATGGATGAGCGCACGAGAAAGACGCCGTGGAGCTAAGTCGAGCACGAGGCGAGACTGCGGAACGGCGAATCCTTCCCTGCCCAAAAAATTTTTTCTTCCTCTTTTCAATCAAATCTTAATAATTAAAAACGAATCTGGAAGGATTCGAATAGAGCAATGCGATCGCGACCCATAGGGAAGAATTTTTCGATTTCCTTTTGTGACGAATCGAGATCAACCTAACTTCAATTTAAAATCAATCCGAATCCGATATGTTCACCGAAATCTTTTTCAGATCGATCGAGTAAAACTTGTATTTCTTGTCGCTCGAAAATCCGTCTACAAAAAAACGATTAAGAGATTTACGATATATTAAATTAGATATTTGAAATGAACTCTCGATGCCGTCCGAATCCGCAAAGACGATTTGAGCGGGAATCGGATTGTAAGCGGAGTTTGAAAACACCAAACTCCATTCTTCCTGATCGGACACAAATAAGGGACTGGCTAAAATCGTATCCGCGGAAAATTCCGAATAAGGAACGCAATTCTGAGGCTGTATTAGATTTTTATTAAATAATTGGCCTTTCCCGTATTTACAAACATAGGAAGGCGAATTGGAAATCGTTAACTCCGTCCGCATTTTTCGATAATCCCAAAAAGGAGTCGGATTTTTTTCACCGGAAAATAATTTTTCATCCAAAAGTTTCCCGTAGTTGGAATCGGATTCGTTAGAACCGTCCGGATCCGTTTCTTCGGTTTTATGAGAAACGCCTTTTCCCAAAAAGTGTTCGAATACCGGATCGGGAGCATCTTTGTTTAAGATACTTACGGCTTTTATAAAACTCGGAGCGGAATTTTCAAAATTTTTAAAACAAACCCTGGATAAAAGTTCCTCCGATTCGTCTCCCGGAGAAAAACTTTTCGTAAGACGGGAACAGGCCTCCTGTTTCCTTCCGGAGATCAAAAGTGTTTTTGCGGTTTCGATTCCGCTTCGTTCTCGACTCGCGTAAGAACCGCTCATCCAAAAATATCTCGCGGATGAATCGTACCTTCCCAAGTTTCTCAAAAACTTTCCGTAGAGATATAGAAAATCCGATTTTCCTTCTTCGCTTAACGATTTCAACTTACCTCCGGAATAAATTCTTTTATAAGCGCTTCCTCTTCCCGAATGAAGCGTAAAACTGATACGCAACGCCAAAGAAGTTTCGGGAGTGAGAATTCCTTTCATCTCTCCGAAAGCGTGGATTTTTTCCCAGCCGTCGTAATCGCCCGTTTTGATTTTTACCGCATAACAAGCCTTATAGAGAGGAGCGTTTTCTTTTTTGGAAAGAATTTTGAACAACAAAGGCATTTCTTGAACTACTTCGGGTTCCGACGTTTGTGTCGAAGAGGTTTCCTCGACGGAAACATCTTCCTCTTTGGTTTGGGGAGGTTTTGTTTCTGGAAAGTATATGTCCGGTTTCGGAATCGGTTTGTTACAACCGGAAACGACGGAAATGAGGGCGGAAGGACTTACGTTTAAACCGCTTGCCAACTCGCTAACGATCGAAGGATACCGCCCTTTTTTATCCGTGATTTTTCCGGAACGACTCATGATCAAAATCGCCGGAATGTATTTGCGATATTTCTCATATAGAAAAAAAAGCCTCGAAGACGCGGTTTTACGGATATCCGATTTTTGCGAGGTTCGAAGGAGTTCCTCGTATAAAGGAATCGAAAACAACGGATCCTCTTTTTCCATCGTATACGCTTCCTCGTAGGAGACGGGATATATGTTTAAGACAACAGTTAAAAATATTATAATAAAATAAAAAACTTTAAAATACATTTCGAAGGACTTCCCGTTTTGCGTCCGTTCCGTGGTTTAGGGGGCAAACTTCGGACGGGACCGCGCCGCTCTTAAAAAGATCCTTTCGGGGATGTTTACAGGAAGGACCCGGAAGTTTACCGGATTCTTCGCAAACGGTCGCGACTACCGCATGTTCGCCGACGGGATACTTTCTTTTTTCGTCCGAGTCTTCGGCAGTCTCGAAAATTTTAGCGACCGATCCCCAAAGCGGAGCCGCTACGGTTCCGCCTAACGCGGACGATCCAAGTCCGTAACTCGGATCGTCGTATCCGAGCCAGATCGCCATCGACAATCCCGGTCTTACCCCGACGAACCAGTTGTCTCGGTTATCGTTGGTGGTTCCCGTTTTACCGGCCACTTCCCCTTTGTATCCTGTGTTTCTCACTCCCGCCGAATTCGCGCTTCCGTGAAGTAGATCGATCATAATTTCCGCAACCTGGGAAGATAAGACCTTTCTTTCTTCCGGAACTTTTAATCCGAACTCGTCCGTGGATTTTCTTTCGTAAACGACCTTACCGGATCGATCCGTGATCTTTTGAATCAGATACGGACGTTTGATCGTTCCGTCGTTTGCAAACGCGGAATAAGCGAGCGCCATTTCCAAAGGGGAAATTTCCAAGGAGCCGAGAGCCAGAGAAAGATCCCCTCTGAATCTGGAGGCGAGCACTTTGGAATCGGGAAAGAAATACTTTTGAAAGAAATCCTGAATCCTTGAAATTCCCAACTTCTCGGCGATCTGAACCGCCGCCGTATTCTTGGACTTCGCCAAAGCCTGTCTAACGCTGATGTCTCCGTCGTATTGGTTTCCGATATTCTCCGGCATCCAGTTTCCGGTTTGATTTCTGTAGATCAAGGGAGCGTCCAAAATCCGGGAAGAAGCGTTGATGAGTTCGGTTTCGATCGCTGCGGAATATAAAATCGGTTTGATGGAAGAGCCGGTCTGACGTTTCATTGCGGTCGTTCTGTCCAACTGATTGTCCGCCTTGAACTCGGACCCGCCGTGCATCAAAAGAATTTCTCCCGTTGCGGGATCAACGGCGACTAACGCGACTTGCAACCCCGACTCGTTCTCACCGCTGAAAGAATCCGTATCGATAAAAAGTTCAAGCGCCGGTGAAAGATCCTGAACGTATCTTCTAAAAACCGCCGTTTCGCCGGAATTTTTATTGTCCGTGAGTTTTGTCTTACGAACCAGTCCGTTTTTTTGAACGTTGTCCACGTAAGTTTTTACGATTTTAGGAAGTTCCGCTTGAACCGGTTCCGCGATCGTAGTGTAAATCGAAAAACCTCCGGTTTCATAGATGTTGGAATCCGGATATAAGGAGTTCAAAAATTTGCGAACGTGTTCCGTTACGTAGGGAGAATGGTCCCTTCGATTTCCGAATACGGTTTCGCCGGGAGATCTCATGTGAAAGGAAAGATAGATCTCGTCCAGTTTCGATTTCGGATTTTCTTTTAGGATCTCGTCTTCTCGGAAAGAATGTATGATCGCATTCACTCTTTGTCTGGAAAGATCCGGATTTTTTAAGGGCGAAAATCGATTCGGTGCGGAAGCCAAGGAAGCGAGAACGATCATCTCTTCCGTATTGAGTTCGGAGGGGGTTTTTCTGAAATAGAATTCGGCCGCACTCGCAAAACCGAAAGCGCCGTGACCCAAGTATACGTTATTTAAATAATATAATAATATTTGCTTTTTCTCATACGAATATTCCAGAGCAAAAGCGAGTTGCGCCTCTTTGATTTTCCGAACGAGACTTTTTTCGCGATCGTCCAATAATATTCTCGCGAGCTGTTGTGTGATCGTGGAAGCTCCCTGTTTAAAACGAAAACTCGTGATGTTCACGAAAATCGCGCGGAGCACGGACATGTAGTTGATTCCGCTATGAGAAAAAAATTTTCTGTCCTCCACCAAAAGAACGACCTTTTTTAAATTCTCCGGGTAAGCGTCCCATTCCAGGTTGCTCGTTTTTTTTGCGAAAATCTCGGAGACCTTCTTTCCGTCTCGATCGTAAATCACGGAAGGTTGGTGGTTGTAAAAAAGGGAAATCATCTCTTTGAGTTCCGATTCTCGAGTGATCACTCCCACCCAAAAAAGAATCAACCCGACAAGCAGTAGAGAAACGACCGCACCTGCGGCCAGTAAGACTACGTTCGGAAGTTGAAGGCGACGACCGGCGATTTGTTCCCTCAATCTCTCCGCGAGAGTTTTGATTCCAGGTTGCCCGTTTTCCTCAATCTCACGACGAACGGCAAAAAGCGGTTTTTTTTCGAACGAAATCTTTTCCCTTCGGAGGAGCGGCCTGTCTTCCGAAGACGAATCCGGCTCGGGATTTTTCCGTATGTTTCGGAATTTTTGTGTGAGTTCCCACACTTTCTCGCTCAGGCGGGTTCGAACCTGCGCGGTAAAATCCGAAATTCTTTCTAAAATTCCGGGCCCGGCCGCCGTGAGCGGCGGTTCGGGGTTCGGCCGAGGAGACACCTCTACGCGGGGAGTTCCCACATTTTTCGGCGGTTCCGGACTGCGATAAATTTCGTTAGAGGGAGAAACAATCGGACGAGACGAAATCGGAACAGAGGAAGGTTTGGGAACGTCCATTCTTACCAAAACCTTGTGACCACACTGGTAGCAAGTAAGCCTAAAAACGGAACCTGTGGGAACTCCCTCCGGCAGCCGAGAAGTGGTTCCGCAATCGGGACACAAAAATCGAGCGCTTTTAAGAGTCTGAATCCCGGTCTCCATCATTCTCTTAATTGTCGGAAGATCTTCGAGTTCCAGACAAGCACTTTAATTCTCTTTTTGCCTCCTTTCCGTAATCACGGTAAAGTCACAACCTTGGAGTATCTCGGTCGGAACTACGTCACCCTCTTTCAGGGGAAACATGGAAATCGAGAGGATTTTGAATCCAAGTTCGCGAAGTCTGTGAACGACGCCGAAACCTTCGTCGCTGTGAAAACGGCCGCTGATATGAATCACCTTTCGTCCTTTTGTCAAAAATGTATCGGCGATCGAGTCGGCCATCCCCGCGTCCCAAAGATACTGAGCGTCCACAAATTTTCTTTCGGTGTTCGCGTCGAAATCCATACCCGGATGTGCCTTAAGAATATTCTTAATTTTAGTTTCGTAATTTTCTTGGGAGAATTTACGGACCAGATATTTAGGCGGCAAAAAAACGGAACGGATTTTAAATAACGCTTCCAGTCCCGAAGAAGAAACCAGATTCGCATATTTTTTAGGAACGTTGGACGCAAGCACCGGAATCCCGCGTTCTTTTGCGAATTGCACAAAAGGATGATAATCCCGTAAATAATTGGGCCACAACTTTAGAGCGTTGAAAAAAGCCTTCTCCCCGATCCGACCGTTTAAATATTCATCCAAGGTTTTTTGTTGATCCCTTTCCAACATTTCCAGGGAAAGGATCACCGGAGTTTTCAAAGCGATTTTCTTGAACCAATCCAGGCGAATTTTGTGGCCGACGATATCGTCGTGTTCTTCTCCAAATATTAAAATATCATGATTTTCAAATGTTTTAAAAATCGATTCGGGGTCGATCCCGGCTTCGGTCGTACCCTTTAAGATGGAAGTCGGCCGAGGACTTTCCTCGTTTTCGAGTTTAGTTTCGGGAAAGATGGAAATACCGTTCCAGAAAAAGATCAGTAGAAACGCAAGGATTCGTATTTTAAATCGTATTTTAAAAGGAAAAATCGATAGGGAATACTTCACGCAATAGGTCTTCGAAAGAAGATACATCAAATTCAAAACCGCCTACTTCAAAAGAGATTCGATTTTCTGCGTCACCGAGGAACTGTCCGGTTCCACGGCGGAACGATATCTCGCTTCGATCTTTCCCTCTTTTGAAATCAGAATCTTTTCAAAGTTCCATTCCACTTCTCCGGGATTCGGAGAATTTTCGGTCAGATAAGAATACAAAGGATGTTTGTCTTTTCCTTTGACGGAAATTTTTGACATCATATCAAAGCTCGCACCTTTTTGAATTCTGCAAAAGGTTTCGATTTCCTGATCGGTTCCGGGCTCTTGGCTCCCGAAATTGTTGGCCGGAAAACCGACTACTACAAATCCCCGATCCTTATACTTCTTATAAACTTTTTCGAGATTTTCGTATTGATAAGTATAACCGCATTTAGAAGCTACGTTAACCACCATTATTACTTTTCCCTTATATTTGGAAAGAGATACGTCCTTACCTTTAATGTCCTTTACTTTAAAATCGTAAAAACCTTCCTTTGCAAAAACTCCGGTTAACGGAAAAAGAATTCCCAAAATAAAAAACAAAATGAAAATTTTTGACTGCATGGATCGACCTCTTCCATGAATTTAAATCCGAATTCGTATCGGATTCAATCGTTTTTCGAAAGTGTCGACACAAAGTCCAATCCATCTATTAGGAAAATATAACTGAATTCTATTCACTGAATCCTAGTAAATAACTTGAGTTCGGCGTAACCAATGCGAAAGCGATTGAAGCGAGATCAACAAATTGAAATGACGAAAGAAAACCGTTTTTCGATCGATCCGTCAATTTGTTGATCAGAGCAGAAAGTAAAAAACTCAATCTCGCTTCGCGAGATAGGTCCGGCCTACCCAGGCCGGATTCGCCCAAACTTTTTTAGGCCGAACTCACGTTAAATAGATTTCAGGGATCCGATTTCAGAATAATCTACAGAAGAGAAAAATCATGCTTTGTTAAAGTCTAATCGCTCTATTACCGTGAATAATGTCGTTTTCCTCAACTAACCCTCTAAGGATCGCGTTTATACTGCGATTTCGTTGAAGAAGGTAAGCAGATTCGGTTCTTCCCGTGCTTCGAGATAATCCAAAGACTGTTCGACCGCCGAATCCAAATAATAAACATAGTTTTTATAGTTCTTAAGAAACTCTTTCGTCTCTTCCACTTTTTCGGGAGAAATTTTCCCTTGAACGATCAGTTGAAAGAGGGCCAAAACCCCAAAGGCGGATTTGAGAGAATCCTGATGGGCCGCTATTTTTAAAATCTCGTCCAAATCCACTTCCGAAAAAGAAGGTAATAAATCCGTAATTAACTCCAGAGCTCCGATCGGAATCTGACGATCCAGAGATTTAACGTAATTGATGATAGCGCGATAGGCGCGACTGTCGCCGACTCTGGAAAAAATTTGAACCACTCCCGAAAGAAGTCTTTTATGATAACCCCAAGAAAGCCTACCCGAATCCGCGTCACGCATCACTTGGTATAAAAAACTCCAAACGAACTTGTCGTTTTGAATCGCTTTGTCCGCGAGTTCGGAAAGCCATTCGTCAAAAGAGGGATGATCCATTTCTTTCGAAAGAAACTCCATCAATTCGATAGGATTTTTTGTTTCAGGCATTCGATTCTTTTGGCCCATGGGCAACGATTATCCTCTAGGCTGAATCATTTTCCATTCTTTTTCTTGGAAAGGAAACGAAAATCGAATCGAAGAACGTCATAACGTCTCTTTTTCAAACAAAAGTAATTTCATGAAACATGAAAAGGAAGGAATGTTTCTTTTTGTGTTTCGCGGGTTGTTATAAATCACAAATTCTACGAAAAAATGTTTGGTTTTATGGAGATCCGTAAAATCTCTTTGACACAAAACGACTGAGAATTGAAAGATAAGGAGAGTCCTATGAATTCTCTCTCCACTCAAATTTTTCAGGATATTTATCACGCTTCTCAATCGGGAAAAATGACAACCATGGAAAATTTAGAAATCAGCACGGCTCAATCGGCGCATCGACTCAGACCGCATCTGGAGGATTTAAAAGAATCCAGGTTCGTGGTCGAACATCCGGAAGGTTTTGAAATCGCCCCATCCGGAACTCATTACTACAAAAGCCATTGGGGTTAAAAGCGGGCGAGAATATCGTCGATAAGAATTAGTCCTAAAACTTTCCCACAACAAATTTATAAAATTAGTCTTTTTGAATGTTTCCGTTCCGATTTCGATTCAAAAGAAAAACCGCAAACACGGCAAAGGTTCCGCCGATCGTCGTCGCAAAACTCGGAACTTCATCCAAAAAAATCCAACTTCCCAAAAGAGCCGTAACGGGAACCAAAAAAATAAACGAACTCGCAACTCTCGAACCCAATTTACTGGAGGCAAAAAAATAAACCGTGGTTCCGAAAGTAGTGGAAACCACGGAAAGATATAAAATGTGAAACCAAAACTGCGGTCCGGAACTCAGTGCGTTTTCCACTCCGAACGGAAACGCGAGAAAAAAATCGAGAATCGTTCCGATCGTAAAAACATAAAAACTGTACACAAGCGGAGAAATCGTCTGACCCGTACTATGACTATTTATACTTAAAAAGGCCCAGCTAAACGCACAAAGAAGAAAGAAAATATTTCCGGATAGGAATAAGGAATTCAGATCGAGTTCCCAAAGCCCGAGAAGAATACAACCTCCGACCAACCCGAATAAAAGTCCGATTCCTTCCCGAGCGGACGGCCACTTCTTTTGGAAAGAGTGTACAAACACGTACGTAAAAATCGGATTCATCGTCGTCACAAGAACTCCACCCGCTCCCGCAAGCCCGTTCTTTAAACCCAAAAGAAAGAACTGATTGTAAATCGTGTAAAGAACCCCGCCGATCGCGACCTGAAACCAAGTTTTATAGTTCGGTAGACGAAGAGATTCCTTTCTCCAGAGAACGATCGGAAAAAGCGAAATCGCAGTCGCCAAAAATCTCCAGAAGATGATCACGTTCGGATGTTGAGTTCCTACGATTAGTTTTGCAGAAGGCCAGGCAAAACCCCAGGAAATCATGGCGACCACAAGAAAGACGTAAAATTTCGCGCTTGCGTTCGATGGCATAAAAACAATGAACCTCTTTTGCCAATCTCGACAATGGAAAGGTAGATTCAATCCTTCTTTCCAATCGATGGCGTAAGGTCATAAAACTTGCCAAGTGATCGTAAGATACCCCGCACACGCGCGTTGTGATTTCATGAGTAGTTTTGAATATAACTCCGGACTTTAAGTTCTAAAACCAAGGCGCTAACTAACCCTGGGATCGATTTCTATGTTCTCTCACGAGCTCCGGAAGTTTAGACAAGGAAGAATGAATTCGGTGCATTTCCAACGCGGGTTTTGCGGGAATGCCGAAGTAAGCGACTTTTTCCGTGCTGTTTTCGGTAAGACCCGACATTCCCAAAAGGATCGATCCCTTCTTCATCGTGATTCCTTCCGCGACCGCCGCTTGGCCGCCCATGATAACACCGTCTTCTAAAGTAACGGAACCGGCCAGGACCGTTCCACCGGCGATGAAAACGTAGTTACCGACCCTACAATTGTGAGCGATGTGAACGTGATCGTCGAATTTCGTATGATTTCCGACGGTTGTGGTTTCGATCGTCGCGCGATCCACCGTACAACAAGCTCCCATTTCCACATAATCTCCGATAACGACGTTTCCGATCTGAGGAATTTTGTGACGAACCCCGCCCTTATCATAAAAACCGAAACCGTCCGCGCCGATGACCGTATTTGCATGGATGAGATTCCGTTTTCCTAAAATACAATCGTAACCGATCACAACTCCCGATTTTAATACGGTATCTTCCCCGATTTTCGCTCCGCTTTCCACGACGACATTCGGATAAATTTGACAATTGTCTCCGATCTCCACGTTCTCCTGGATCACCACAAAGTCCATAATCGTAACATTCTTTCCTAATTTAGCATTTTCATGAATACTCGCCCTATCGGAAATAGAAGAAGTAATGGATTTCGGTTTCTTTTCAAAAAGAGAAAGTAATTCTATAAATTTGATTCTTGCCTGAGGTTCCGGAACGATCAATGCCGAGGAAAACTCACCGGCCAAAGACGGAATGGTAAGCGCCAATCGAACCTGTTTTACTTTCGGATTGGAGGTAAGATATTTTTTCGCTTCGAAATAGTAAATTCGATCCGGTAGAACATTGGAATGATTTTCAATGTCTCCGATTCCGTTGACATCCATTTCTCCGTTACCCTTAAGCGCTACACCGAGTATTTTCGCTAAATCTTTGGCTTTCATAAGATCACATTTTTATCATACAAAAAAAGGACTCAACTCATTTTTTTGAATTTATTGATTTGTAATAAATGAACTTCTAATTATAAAACAATTAAAAATGCGCAAATGATCAAAAAAATATTTATAATCTGGAGCCTTATGATCTTTCTAAAACGGACGGTGTTTGTTATTCTGAAAAAGAAATTGCAGGAGAGACTGACAACGATTTGTTGAAAGGCACGATCCATTTCGTAAAATGCGGGAACTCCCACGTTTCAAGTGGTTTGGACAGTTCGGATTTATCTTCAAACTATTCCACTGGTTTGTAAAATCGAACGGGATCGATTGAGGCGCTTGTCCTACCGACCTAACATTTTTGATAAAGTAAAATGATGTTTCGAGACAATTTCCCGCATCCAAAGAACCGATTCAAAAAACGGCATTTATTTTTTTAAAACAATTTTGATTTTCGAATCGGCTCTAAAATTCTTACGAAAGTGACATTTCAAAATCCACGATCTTTGTTAAGTATTTCATCGTTAGATCGATATCATCCCAACCGTTTCGAATCCGATTTACAAAAGATTCGGACAGCATAAAACGATATTCCTGATTACCGACAAAAAGAACGAACGCGTCCAAATCCACAGTCGCTTCCGCACCTTCGTTGGCGATCACGAACTCCAAGATTTCTTTCACTTCTTCAAAAGAAAGTTTTACCAAAACAATTCCGTTCTTAGCACAATTCCCGAAAAAAATATCCGCAAAGGAAGGAGCGATCACGACCTTAAAACCGTAATCCGCCAACGCCCAAGGAGCATGTTCTCTACTCGAACCACATCCAAAATTTTCGCCCGCAATCAAAACGGACCCGAACTTGTAACGAAGTTGATTTAAAACGAAATTCGGATTCTGTATTCTACCCTCGTCATCCGAGTATCTCCAGTTATGAAATAGATGAACTCCAAAACCGGTACGTTCCGTCTTCTTCATAAATTGTTTCGGAAGAATTTGATCCGTATCGATATCTTTTCTATACAGAGGAACCGCGATCCCTTTGTGTTTTGTCCACGCTTGATTCATACTCTTTCCTCCTGTAATTCTTGAAAGGTTCCGAATCTCCCCAAGACCGCAGCAATTGCCGCCGTTTCCGGACTCACCAAATGTGTCCTCCCGCCTCTTCCTTGTCTTCCCTCGAAGTTACGATTGGAAGTGGAAGCGCATCTTTCTCCGGGAAGCAAATAGTCGTCGTTCATTCCGAGACACATGGAACATCCGGGCAGTCTCCATTCAAAGCCGGCCTGGATAAGAACTTTATCCAAACCCTCCTGTTCGGCTTGGCGTTTTACTCTTCCGGAACCGGGAACGACAATCGCTGTCACGTTAGGCGACACCTTTCTTCCTTCCGCGATACGGGCGACTTTTCGAATATCTTCGATACGGGCGTTCGTACACGAACCGATGAATACTTTATCGATTTTTACGGAGTTCATGTTTTCACCCGGGTTTAATCCCATGTATTCCAAGGATCTTCTTGCCGCTGCCCTTGTTTCGAGATCTAAAAAAGAATCCGGATCGGGAACCTGAGAAACAACGGGAACCACTTGACCCGGATTGGTTCCCCAGGTAACCATCGGTGAAACTTCCGCAGCGTCCAAAACGATTACCTTATCGAATAAAGCGTCTTCATCGGACTTTAAGGTTTTCCAATATTCCACTTTTTTGATAAATTCCTCCGCCTTTGGGCTGTAATCTCTTCCAGCAAGATAGTCAAAGGTAGTTCGATCGGGAGCGATCAAACCGGCTCTCGCTCCCGCCTCGACACATAGATTGCAAAGAGTCATTCTTTCTTCCATCGAGAATCTTTCGATCACCTCTCCCGAATATTCAATAACGGCTCCCTGCCCTCCGTCGGTTCCGATTTTTCCGATCAGATATAAGGCGAGGTCCTTGGCCGTTACATCCGAAGAAAGTTTTCCCGTAATTTTTACCAAAAGATTTTTCGATTTTTTAAGACGAATCGTCTGCGTTGCCAAGACGTGTTCTATCTCACTCGTCCCGATCCCCAAAGCAAAAGCGCCGAATGCTCCGTGTGTGGAGGTATGTGAATCGCCGCAAACGATTACGGTTCCGGGTAACGTGAGTCCCAACTCCGGACCGACTACATGAACGACTCCCTGATCCGGATGGTTGATATCCAAAAGATCAATTCCGAACTCCGCACAATTCAGAGAAAGTTGTTCCATTTGTTTTTTGGAAACTTCTCCCGTTCCGCCCCAATCCCTGTTTCTCGTGGAAACGTTATGATCCATGATCGCAAGAGTTTTATCTTTTCTGCGAACGGATCTTCCCCTCTCTTTCAAAGCGGTAAAAGCCTGAGGAGAAGTCACTTCGTGAAGAAGATGTCTATCCACGTATAAAATATCCTCTTCTCCGTCCGCCGCGACTACTCTGGATTCCCAAATTTTATCGTATAACGTTTTACCGGCCATATCCCCTCCCTATAAAAAGAAGGTAGCAGAAAAAACCATATAATGCAAATAAATAGGATTGATTGACACTATAACTAAAAGTTATAGATTAAGGACACGATGGAATTCAGACAGATCCGATACTTCCTCGAAATCAGGGACGCGGGAACGTTTCAGAAGGCTGCGGGAAAATTGGGACTCACACAACCCGCTCTTTCGCGTCAGATTTTTCTTTTGGAAAAAGAATTGGGAGCCACTCTTTTTGAAAGAGGTCCTAGACAAATACGGCTCACATACGAAGGGGAAATATTCTCAAGTTACGCGATCAGAATGCGGGAACTCTGGGAAGAATTAAAATCCGGAATGAAAGAACCGGGCAATGAACTTTCGGGAGAATTTTCCATCTCGGCGGGAGGAACCGTATCCGCTTGGATTCTTCCGGAAATTTTAAAGAAAATTCGAAAGGATCACTCGGATCTCGTCCTCTCCGTAAGAGAAGGAGATTCCTTGGAGACAAAGGAAGCGATTTTGTTAAACGAAGTCGACTTGGGAATTCTAACCGGACCGGTCAACGAACCGGGGCTCATTTCCAGAGAATTTCTTTCGGACAAAATCGTTCCGGTTGCGTCAAAGGCGCATAAAATTTTTCAGAAAAAAAAGCCGACCCTCAAAGTTATCCAAGAAGAACCGTTCGTATTCTTTCATTCTGCTTCTGCGATTCGAAAGGCCGTTGAAAAGAAAATCCGCTCGCTCAGAAAAACGTTTCGTCCGAAAATCGCAATGGAACTGAGAAGTGTGGAGTCCGTGATCAAAAGCATCGAAGCCGATCTGGGAATCGGATTTTTATCGGAATACAGCCTAACTTCCAAACTCAAAGTGATTCCGATTCCGGAATTGTTCGTAGAAAGAAAATTCTACCTTTGTCACAAGAAAACGATTCGTCCGAGTTTATCAAAACTCGCGGAAACCTTGGTTCGTGAGACCAAAAGCCGATTTGATTCTTATCATTCTTAAACAAACATAACCCTCAGAATGTGATACCGCAGAACCGAAAGTTGAATTCTAAGATTCATTCAATAAATGGAATATTTTCGAAATGTTTCGTATAAACCCGTTCGTTTCACTGTATTACAATTCTAAATTCAAGATAATATTATTTACAACCATTCTCAATTTCGGTGATTCTCGTTTTCCAAAACGTTCCATCCGCTCCCGGAAAAGGCCAAAATCGATTCATATTGGATATAAGTTTTATAGTCTTTGCCGCGACAATCGGATCGGCTTGGCAAAAGTTGATTACGGTGTCGGATTGAAACTGTTGTAAACCGCCAAGAATGGCCGCCGCAAAAATAGCGCGATCTTCCAACTTATTCGTCGTTCCATAATAGCTTAAAAAACCCGAAAGCGGATGGATGATATGAGTCCAAACATTCGCGGCGGCGCCTGAATTGGAAACACTTCCGTATTGAAATCCGACCGGATTCAAACCGTTCCAATCGTCCGTCGTTAGGTAATAGGAAGGACCGAATTGCGAATAATCCACATTATGCATCAACTCATGATGGATCGTTGAAGAATAATCCTCTTCGCAGCCGTTGCAGGAAGCGATCCCTACCCCGACTGAAAGATAAATTCCGTTTTCAGAACCGAGAGAAAGACCTCTGGCGCCGCCGCCATTAACGCCGTTTATATACTTGACTAAATAAATTTTTTCCGCCTTCGCCTTGATCCAATATCCTCTCGGATATTTTGCAATTTGTGCGCGTAGAAGCGTAACATAAACGTCGAGGTCCTCTTCCGAATAACTCAAATCGAACGTATACCAAGGAGAAGCGGGAGGCATCGTATGTGTAATGATCTGCACGTCCCGATCGTAATTTTCGACACGGTCCGGATCAGCGGGTTGTGCGGATTGCAACAAAAGCAAGGACAGAACGGAGTTGTCCACTTTGTCGTCTTTACGCGAACACGTAGCGACAACCGAAAAGATCATGACGGAGAGAAAAAAGTTTTTCATCATATATCTTATTATACAGATCCATACTCTTCAATTTGATTCGAATGATAATATGATTGATTAAAACCTTTCTTTTTGAGCAATGGCTCGTTTCCGATATTAAACTTCCGGTTTCATTCCGTGAGAAAAATCGTCGGTAAGAATTTCAAAAGCCGTTTTGCGGTTCGAAGTCAGTTTCAAAAATGTGAGGTCCTGTTTTCTCTTCACGAAGAGTTCCGTACTTGCGATCTTACTGTTCAGACAATGTTTCCAACCGCCGGGCGGATTCCAGTATTGAAGGCAGGCGAAGTCCCGAGGTTCCGCATAAATTCTTCCTTTCAGTTGAATCTCGCCGGAACTCGCCGAAAAATTCCAATCGAAGTAACGATACTTCGCTCTCGCAAAACTCGAAAGAGGATGATTGAGTTTATAATCCTTTCCTCGAAACCGAAATACGATCGGAGTGATCGCAGGCGTCCAAATCGGTCCGATCTTTAACTTTGCAGTGGCAAGTTCCAAAAAAGAATCCGCTTCTTCTTCGAAGCCGACGACTTGCCCCCAAGCATATTGATCGGTATGTTTGGACCCCCAGTTATGATTGTGGCTTCCGATCCAATCTCGAACTTGAATTTTTTTCGAATCGAGTTTGAGACTTCCGGAAATTTTCACTCCCGGATTTCCGACCAACACTTTCGCTTTTGGGAAATTTCCTTCATACAAATTCTCGGGAAAAAGAAAAAGCGGAGGACTACCGCCGGAAATTTTCAGATCCCAGGAAAAATTTTCGGGACCTTTTTTATTTCCGGCCTTTCCTTTGAGATGTGAATCGGTGAGTTCCGAATTTCCGATTTTTATCGATAAGGGCGTGGATTGAAATTTACATTTTTCGATCGGAAACTCGGACTTGGAAACGAAACGGGTATTTTTTTCTCCGTCGAAATAGATCGCCCAGAGTTCTCCGATCGCCCTTTCGGGATGATTTTTCGGCGAAAAGATCGTATAACGAATCCATACCGCCTGACACGCGTTAGGGTTATTGGCTCGTACAAACCAACTTTCATAGTGCCCTGTCTTATCGTTCGTTTTAAATTTTGGGTGATTGAAATTGGATAGGATCGCGCTCATAATTTTCCTTAAATCGAACTCTTCGTAAAGGATCGTCGCTCTTTCTCAAGTAAAATTCTTTCTTCGAAACGGAATTTTTCTCCTTTCTATATCTCGGAACGTTCTAGGGGTTGGTTATCGAAGCGCGCGCTTCGAGGTTTATTATAAAAATTGAATCAATTCCGAGAGGGACCGTAAATCGCCTTTTTCTTTTTTTAAGTAGGATCTCCAACCTAAGGATTTCGGAACCACGATATCCAATTCGTATTTATCTCCGCAATAAACCAAACTTTCCCCCGGAAGTCCGACCAAACGCATCGCCTCTTCGAAAATTTTCGGAGAAGGTTTTTCGTATCCGAATTCCGCGCTTACGATCAAAGGATTCAAATATTCTAATATTCCTTTCGCTTCCAAAAGATCCCTGAGCCTGTGATCCCAATTCGAAATCGCCCCGAGTCCCCAATTTTTATTCTCGCAATAATCTTTGAGTTCCCAAAAACCCGGGTCCACGTTCCAAAGTTCCGGGTCCGCAAATCTAGGATAGATGATCGGAAACGCTTTTTCAATCGGGACACGATCCGGAATCCTTTCCAAAAAATCTTCGAGCAATTCCTTCCACCAACCGGGGGTTCCTCCCGGATGGAATTGATATTTATCCCTATGTTCGGGCGGCGCGTTCTCGTGCATCTTATGCCAAGATTCCAAAAATGTTTTTCTGTAAAACTCTCCCGCGTTTGTTTCCTTTTTCAATCCCGCATCCTGGAGGATTTCAAGATAAGTTTCGCCCGCGGATTTTTTCAGATGAAGGATCGTGTCTCCCACATCCAGGAATAGGTATTTATCATAACGCACGGACTTACTTTTATTCACCCCGGCCTTTTTGCATCTCCGAATGAATTGCGATATCAAAAATGGCTTGTAAGTCGCATTAAAATTTTACTTTCTGGGTTTATGTCTGTTTCCAATTTTTCCATCGGAATTTTTATCTTTCCGGGAGTCACACAACTCGATTTTACGGGACCGTATGAAGTTTTTTCAAGAATTCCGAACGTCAAAGTATTCCTCTTTGCTCAAACGAAAAGTCCGATCACTGCCGAGTCGGGAATGAAATTGATTCCCGACTATGATTTTTCGGATTGTCCCGATCTTGATATTCTGCTCGTGCCGGGAGGTTCCGGAACAACCCCTCTTATGGAAGAATTCGAAGTCTTGAATTTTCTCAAAACAAAAGCGGAAAATTCTAAATTCATCACTTCGGTTTGCACCGGTTCTTTGGTCCTCGCTGCGGCCGGTCTTCTCGACGGTTATAAGGCGACGACTCACTGGCTTTCTTTAGATGTCTTAAAATTATTTCCGGTTCGGATTTCGGGGGAACGTTTTGTCAGAGATCGTAACCGAATCACCGGAGGCGGGGTCACCGCGGGAATCGACTTTGCCCTTTTTTTAACCGCCGAATTTTTCGGCGCCGAACTCGCCGAAGAAATCCAACTCATGATCGAATACAATCCGTCTCCACCGTTTACTTCGGGCCATCCGACCACCGCGACCTCTCATTTGGTGGAGAAAGTGAAACTAAGTCGGGAAATCACTCAAAATCGCAGAAAGGCCGCGGCCATCCGGGTTTTAACTTCCAAAAGCAGATGACGTTCGAGTTTTGAGCGACGACCCGGCGCGCGAAAAGCCGAAAATCATCTCGATTCCTGAATATTTTATTCTTAGAATATTCAGTTTCATTTATGAATAAAATGAGGTTCGTCCAGTTCCTTCCAAAGAGTCGAGTCGCCGATCGTGACCGACGCTTCGTGAATTTCGTTTAAGAACTCCGCTTCTTTTTGCGGAACTTTTCTCTTTTCCTTCGAGTCCAAAGATTCCTTTACACTTGCAAGAATTTTATCCAAAAGAAAATAGATGGGTTTATCCCAAATCGCGGAAGTGACTACGATCACCATTCTTCTGTGAGGAATCACATACACGAACTGACTTCCCTTTCCGTTCGCCATAAACGTCTTTTTACCTTCGAACTGATGCGTCCAAAGTTGATATCCGTAATTTTGCGAGGCCCCCGGTTTGACAGCTTGTTTGATCCAATCGGATTTGAGAATTTTTTTACCTCTATAACTCCCGTTGTCCAAATACAAAATTCCGAGTTTCATCATATCGATCGGCTTCAGCCTCAAACCGAAACCCGCGGTTTGTCTTCCCGAAGGAGACGTGTACCATTCGTAACCTTTAAAATCAAGCCAGGAGAATAACGTCTTTTCCGCAAATTGAAGCAACGTCATACCCGCTTTGTTTTCCAAAACCGCGGCGGCAAGTTGAGAATCTCCGTTGCTGTAATCGAACTTCGTTCCCGGTTTGTCTTTGACTTCGGGTAATAAAGCGATTACGAGAGGATCTTCCGCGGTTCTAATATCCTCCCTTTCCGGAAACGAAGACCAGCGCATTCCGGAAGCCATATGAAGAACGTCCCTGAGTCGAAGCGATTCCTTTCCTTCGAGCAAAGGGAAAGGCAAGTTTCCGAGAGAACGAAGGGAATTCATCACCGGCTCGTCCACGGTTTTTAGAACTCCTTCGAAATTTAAAATGCCAAGCAAAGTGGACGTAACCGTTTTTGTAACCGAATAAACACTCTGATTGTGGTTGCGGGTAACACCTCCCGCATAACGTTCCATAACCAACTTTCCGTCTTTTAAAATCAAAAGAGAACGAACCTCGAGTCCCTCTTCGCGAATGGATTTTGATAAACGAAGTAAAGGGGTCGAGTCCAGTCCCGCGTCTTCCGGTAAGGCGATCGAAAAACCTTCGAAAGGAGTTCTATTGAGTTGTTTTGGAGCGAAAGAACGAGAGGTACTTCTTAACGTTACTTCTCCCTCTTGTCCGGCGGAGGCGCAGGAAAGAATCAATCCGATCCAGATTGGAAAAAGCAAAATTCTCATGGTAACACTCACTCTTTTACGTAAAAGATTCAAATCGAATCTTTTTCACTTCAATTCGCGATTTTTGAAATTTATTTCCTACCGTTTTTTCGTACGAAACGGTTTTCAAATCGATTTTTCAGCCCGAGATTTCAGTGGTTTTTTTCCAAACCTTTGCTAGAATTTATCGAAAGAGTCATCTATGAATTCAAAATTCATTCTACATTCTTTTCTAATAGGTTTTTTTTGCGTTTCCGTTATGACCTTGGATTGTTTGGTTCGAGTCGATTGGGATTCTCCCAATCCGAAAAAAACGAAAAAGGCTCCGTCCCCCGACGCCTTTCCCACAGCGGAAGAAGCCAACCTAACACAAGTGGAACGAGCCCGACTCGCCAAGGAAGGAAAACGGATCGGACGTGCTCCGAACGGTTTCGAACTCGTTCACGGTCCAGAATCCAAATTCTCCTACGAAAACGTATGTATTCAGCTTCTTGCCAAGTGCCAGTCCAATTGTATGGAAGAATGGTATCCTTTCACTTCCATCTTCCTGCCGATTATAGGTTATAGAAGCGCGAGGCAACGGCAATGTATGGATCGATGCAATCAATTCTGTAAACTACCGAGTCGAATCCTTTCCGGAGAAACGAGTACGACTCCTACAAGTCCGGGGCCGCAACCTCAATGAGATTTTTCTAATGAAGAATACATCGTGAAACGGCCCTGCGCGGGAAGTGATTAAAATGGATCTAAGTTTCGGCTCTGAAAATTATCGTAAATTCATTCAATCGAAAATCGATCGGATCCGACGACTCGTTCAACCTCCGAAAATATTTCGAAAAACCCTGCCTAAAATTTCGGGTTCGAGTAAAAGAGCGAACGCGATTCCGCATAACGCACCCCAGAGATGGGCGTCGTGATTGATTCCGTCCGCCGCTCCGCTTTTCGAGGAAAAATACGTATAAACCAAATACAGAACCGCGTAAATCGCCCCCGGAATCGGGATCGGTATGAACATCATATAAAGCGAAAGGTTCGGATAAAAAAGAATCGTAGCGAACAACACTCCGCAAACTCCACCCGAAGCGCCTAACGTCGCGTAAAGGGGATTTTTCAGATTTTTTCTCCAAGAGATGACGCTCGTGATCAGGATCGTCCCGAGATAAAAGAGGACGAATTGGATCGGACCTACCGTGATTTCCAAATTCTTTCCGAAAGAATAAAACGAAACCATGTTGAAGATCAAGTGCATCCAATCCGCGTGGATAAAACCGGAAGTGAGAAGAGTGTAATAATTTTTATCCCTTTCCAAACGAAACGGATTCAGAATGAACTTGCCGAGTTGTTGCTCGGACGCGAAACACCACGCGCTCATGCCGAAGGTGACGAGACAAATCAATATTGTGATCAAAATGGATTTCCTTTTTGTTAGTTTTCAGCCGACGGATCGTTTGTTTGGATCGATAACATCTTATCCCTTAAGATGGCGGCTCTTTCAAAATCGAGTTCTTTTGCGGCTTTCATCATTTCTTCTCGAAATTTCTCCTTCAATTCCTCCTTGTTCGGAAATTTCTTGGAATTGAATTTTTTCTCCACGTCTTCCAGAATCAGATCTTCGGAAGACCGTTCCTTTTCTTCCCTTTCGATGATATCTCCGACTTCCTTTTTGATCGTAAGAGGAGTGATTCCGAATTTAAGATTGTGATCTTCCTGGATCTTTCTACGGCGTTTCGTTTCGTCGATCGCCTTCGCCATCGAGTCGGTGATCTTGTCCGCGTAAAGAATGGCGGTTCCGTTCACGTTCCTCGCGGCGCGACCGATCGTCTGTATTAGAGATTTATAATTTCTTAAAAAACCTTCCTTGTCCGCGTCCAAAATCGCGACTAAAGAAACCTCGGGAATATCCAGACCTTCCCGCAACAAATTGATTCCGATCAGAACGTCGTAAATTCCCTTTCTCAGATCGCGGATGATCGCAACCCGATCCAAGGTTTCCACTTCGGAATGAAGATACGCAACCTTCAAACCGATCTCTTCGTAATAATCGGTAAGGTCTTCCGACATTTTTTTAGTGAGAGTCGTGACAAGAACCCGTTCTCCCGCGTCGGTCCGTTTGCGGATTTCCACAAGGAGGTCTTCGATCTGATTTTTAGTGGAACGAACTTCCACGATCGGATCCAAAAGTCCGGTCGGTCGGATGATCTGTTCCACGATCACGGGACTTTTTTTCATTTCGTAATCCGCCGGAGTCGCGGAAACGTAAAGAGTTCTCGGAGTCAAAATCTCGAACTCTTCGAAATTGAGAGGTCTGTTATCGAGAGCGCTCGGAAGTCGGAAACCGAAGTCGACTAACGTTTGTTTGCGGGCCTTGTCTCCCGCAAACATTCCTCCGATCTGAGGAATCGTTACGTGAGACTCGTCCACGATCAAAAGAAATTCTCCCTGAAAATAATCGATCAAACAAGCGGGACGTTCTCCCGCCTTTCTTCCGGTGAGATGTCTGGAATAGTTTTCGATGCCGTTGCAATATCCCATTTCCTGGAGCATTTCCAGATCGTAATTCGTACGGGATACGATTCTTTCCGCTTCCAAAAGTTTACCGTTCTTTCTGAAAAAATCCGCCTGAGCGTCCAGTTCCGCTTTGATGTTCTCCACCGCTTCTTTTACCTTGGGACCGGAAGTGATGAAGTGTTTTGCCGGATAAATATAAGCTTTTTCTAATTTAACAATCGTTTGTGCGGTGATCGGATTGATCCTGCCGATCGAATCGATCTCGTCCCCGAAAAATTCGATCCGAATCGCGTCGGTATGATACGCCGGATAAATTTCGATCGAATCCCCCCGCACCCTGAAATTTCCCCTGGAAAAGTCTATGTCGTTTCGATTGTATTGAATGTGCAGAAGTTTGCGGATCACGGCGTCCCTTTCGATCGTGTCCCCTACTTTGAGAGAGACGACCGAGTTCGTATATTCTTCCGGAGAACCCAAACCGTAGATGCAGGAAACGGAACTGACGATGACGACGTCCGACCTTTCCAAAAGCGACGACGTAGCTCTGAGTCGAAGTTTATCGATCTCTTCGTTGATGGAACTGTCCTTTTCGATAAACGTATCGGAAGTGGGAACGTACGCTTCGGGTTGATAGTAGTCGTAATAAGAAACGAAATATTCCACCGCATTCTCTGGAAAAAATTCCTTAAACTCCCGAAAAAGCTGCGCCGCCAAAGTCTTGTTATGCGACAAGACCAAAGTAGGAAGCCCTAGATCCCGGATGACTTGCGCCATCGTGAAGGTTTTACCCGAACCGGTCACACCGACCAACGTGACTTTCTTTCCCCCCTTTTGAAAAGAATCCGCGATGTTTTCGATCGCCTTGATCTGATCCCCGGCGGGCTCGTATGAGGAATGAATTTTAAAAACGGATGCCATAAGAACTAAGGCAGTTTTTTCTTTGCGTTGAACTGAGCTTGTTTTTTATCCTCTAGAATTTCAAGATCCAGTTCGTCAAAAAGTTTCTGCATGACCATCATACCGCGCATCAACGTCGCGGTGGAGGAAAATTTTCCTCTTGCGATATCCTGTTCCAAATTCAGTTCTTTAACATTGTTGATGATTTGGATAAAAAGAGTCTGAGAACGATCGATGGAATATTCAACTTCGACTTCCGTGCCGTCTCCGTATTTCACCGCGTTTTCCACGGCTTCCAAAACTCCGATACAAAGATCGATCACGATGTCGTCCGGAGTTCCCTGGTTTTTGAGAAAAAACTCGAAACGACTTCGAACGTATTGCATCGGTTGATACGCGATTTTGCCGAGTAGAACATAACGGTCCTTAGGCGGATTTTTTTTTCCTTGGATCGAATCGGGATGAATGTGAAATTCTTTCGAGTTGAATTTGTTGCGTTTCGCATAACCCGATTCTACGAAACCTTCCAAAATTTTTCCTACGATGAAATTTTCAATGTCGGGTTCGTCTTTGAATTTGCGGAGAGTATCCATCCGAATCCAAGCGAAAAAATCGTTCACGGTGCCGGTCAGCCCTTGAGAAAGCATCGACCGAATCTGTTTTTCGATTTCTTCTCTAGAGAGATGGAAACTCATACTTTATCCATTGAGATGCGGAATTATGAAAGTGTAAATCCGTTTTTACCAGGACTTAATTTGACGCATCGCTTCGTATGAAATGACGGCGACTGAATTGCTTAAGTTCAAACAACGGGAAGAATCTTCCATCGGAATTTTTAAGATCCGTTCCTCACTCCAGGAATTTTTAATCTCTGCGGGAACTCCCGAAGTTTCGTTTCCGAACAAAAAAGCGTCTCCGTCTTTATATCGTACGGCGGTGTAAGAATGTGTACCGTAAACCGAAATCAAATACGGATCGATTCCGGAAGGAAGCGCCGCTTTATATTCTTCTAAAGAAGAATGGAGGGAAATTTTCACTTTATCCCAGTAATCCAGTCCGGCTCTGCGCGCCGCCTTTTCGGAAAGATCGAACGACGCTTGTCCGATGATGTGAAGCTCCGCTCCCAAAGCCACACAAAGTCTCGCTATGTTTCCGGTGTTGGGAGGAATTTCGGGTCTATAAAGACCTATATGCAAAGACATAGGATCATTTTTTATTTTTGTTCAAGGAGTTTTGAAGAATCGCTCCGAAAGAACTCGTGGAAGCGACCGTGTCCGAACTCAAATAACCGCTGTAGTCCATTCTTTCCTGAATCTCTTTCGCCTTTTGAATCGAAAGAGAAATCTGTTTTCTTTCCGGATTTACTTCCATTACAAAAACGTCAACTACGTCCCCGGATTTAAAACTTTGACTTAAAGGAACCCGATTTGAAATTCCGGTTTCTCTTCCCGGAACGAGACCGTTAAAATGATCGTCCAACTTAACGAACAAACCGAAGGGTTTGAGAGAATCGATCGTTCCCTTTACGATGTCCCCTTCCTTAAACGGAACGGTTTGCGCCCAAGGGTCCTTTAGAAAATCCTTAACCGTTAATGCGAACTTCCGATTTTCCCAATCGATTCGTAGAACTCTGGCTCTCAGAGTCTGACCGACTTGAAATTCCTTATCGAGTTCCGGATTTTTTTTATAAGTAGCTTCGCTGATCGGAATGAGCGCCGTAAGGCCGTCCATCTCCACGATCAAACCGAAATTCTGAATCGTTTTGACTTTGCAGGTGACGAACATTCCCTCTTTCAGTTCTTGTTTCAAAACTCCTAATTTAACTTCTTTGGCTCGATCGGAAATTTTCTTTTGAGAAACGACGAGTTTACCTCTGGCTCCTAAGTCTTGGATTAAAAACTTCTGACGTTTTCCGATAAGACCCGATTTTTTTAACTCCGGATCGATTTGGGAAAACGGACAAAACGCGGTAAATTCTCCGATCTTAACTTCGGCGCCGCCTTCACCTTCGCCGATAAATTGTCCGAGTACGGGGATCTCGGCTCTTTTAGCGATTTCTAATATATCCTTGTTCAACGAATCGCCGCTCAAACAAGTCGTAAAATGAATGTCTCCGTGATCTTCCTTTAAGAAGTAGGTCTCGATCTCTTCTCCCGGATTCGGAAGTCCGGATTCCATAAACTCTTCCGAAGAAATGATTCCCGGAAGTTTTCCTTCTTTTGCGGTTACAAAAACGAAATCTTTTTTTGCGGAGTTCACGATCGCAGTGACCCTGGTCCCCGCTTCCATCGCTTTTTTCTTTTTAAAGGACGCGTCCAACATTTTCTCGAAGAGTTCTTTTTCGGATTCTTTCATTTATTTTTTCCTCTCTTTTTTTGACTGGAAACCGGTTCTCTTTTTTCCGGCGGATAAAAAATTTCTCCTGCGATCGTTTTGCGAAGAGATTTCAAATTCTTTAAATCGACGAGCGGATCTTCCGTAAAAATATTTATGAATGCGGGTTTGCCTTCCCGGATTTTTCCTTCGTGAGGCGCTTCTATAAAACCGCAGGTGGATTCCGTGGCGATTCGAATCGTCTCTTCGTTTCCAAGCGCGCTCGCAAGAATTTCCATTTCTTTCCAACCTCCGATTCCGGGATGAACGTGAAGATAACCCGTTCCGGACGCGAGGAGCAGACTTAGATTTTTTTGCCCCTTTAAAAATGCAAGATAGGATTTATATTCCTTCTCCGCATTCGACCGATCTTCTTCGGAAAGACCGGAAAGTTTTCCCGCAAAATCCGGCTCGGGGGCGATGTTCTTTGCAAAGTAAGAACTCCATTCTTTCATCGCAATTAAGTCGGTTTCCCATTCGGGAGTTCCCGCAATCTTCTGATAGTAGTAAACGGAAAACATAGGACCCCAACTCATATTACGAAACACACCGGGAGAAATTCTCGCCGCAATTTCGTTCGGAACCGGATGATACAGAACGGGAATACCCGCGCCGATTCCTTCGAGAATGCTAAACTCGTCTCCAAAGGCGGATAACGCTAGTTTGATTCCTTCCGCGTCCGCGGCTTTTTTCAATTGATATAAAAACGGACCGTCGAAAGCGAACGACTCGCCCTCTTGATAACGATAAAACAAATGTACAAAAGAAGAAGGTCTTTTTTTGATCTTAGACACCGCTTCCTGCGAGGAACGGATTAAATCGTATCCCGGAAGTTTTCCTAAACTCTTCGTCTCGGAACTTTCGGCGATCCACGGGGCCTGCGACTTTTTTACCCAGGGAGAATTTTTTTCCAAACGTTGTGCGTCTTTCAAAAGCGTTTCGACCCAAGCGGGATCTCCCACGGAAAGAATTCCCGTAAAACCGTGAGCCAAAAAAGATTGTAACGAAAGATAAACTCCCGCTCTATCCTTTTGTCCTCCGAGCGAGTCCGTGGAAAGAACCGCATTCGCATCGCAAAAACCCGGAAGCGCGTAAGAAACTTTTCCCGAGAAAGAATTTATTTTTTTGATCGAAACGACTTTACCGTTTTCAATTCGGATCTCGGAAGGTTCGGAGTATTCTTTTTTTTCGGGAAGAAGATATCGAACCGCGTTTAAGGTGATCGACTTCGCCGACACGGTTATCGATAAGAATAAAATGAAAAAGAGGGAAGCCTTACAAAGAACAGCGATTCGCCGGAATCCTGAAAGATGCCTCTTTTTTCCCTTTCTTAGAATGACTCTCTTGACAAACAAAACAGACTCCGGAATGCTCATGGATGATGGGGCAGGAAATCCGAGATATATCCGACAATATCCGGCTAACGATCGAGAACGGAAAAATCCTTTCTTTGAAGACCCACAGAATGACTCATTCTGTCGAGGAACATATCCAAGAGGCAGTCGGACTGATTCTGGATAAGATAACTCATCCTACTCTGGTTCCTACGATTTATACTATAATAAAAGAGTTGGCAATCAACGCCTGCAAAGCAAACCAAAAAAGGATTTTTTTCGAAGAAAAAGGTTTGGATCTTCACGATCCTTCCGATTACGAAAAAGGAGTTCGAGAATATAAGCGCATCTTTAGTGAAACGATGTCCGAACGTTACGGAGAAAAGGCAAAAAAAGAAGGATACTATTGTCTGATCAACTTTGACTATTCGTTGAATGGAATTCGAATCGAAGTAATCAATAACGCTCCCATAACGGAGCAGGAAGAAAAATCCATCCGCGAAAAATTGGAAAAGGGAATGCGTTACAACGACATCGCGCAATTTTATTTGGACAATGCGGACAACACGGAAGGTGCCGGAATCGGTTTAGCTCTCATCTTAATCATGCTCAAAGGAGAAGGAATCGATCCTTCCTATTTTAGAATCATCATTCGAAAAGACATTACGATCGCAAGATTGGAAATCCCTCTCACTCCCGACTTTCAGAGCCTTCGAAAATCCCATCGTAAAAATTAAATGCGACTCCCACTCTCCGTTTGTATCATCACACTCAACGAACAAGACAATCTAGAACGTTGTCTGAAACCTCTGGACTTCGTTGCTGAAATCATCGTCGTCGATTCCGGTTCCAAGGACCAAACCGTCGAGATCGCAAAAAAGTACAAGGCGAAGGTTCATAAAAGAAAATTCGACGACTACGTTAGTCAGAAGAACTTCGCTCTTTCCCTAGTGAAAAACGAATGGGTTTTGACTTTAGACGCGGATGAGGAAGTTTCTCCGGGGTTAAAAGACGAGATTTTGACCCTTTTTCAAAACGGACTTCCTACCGCGGACGGATATTCCACTCCGAGACTGACTTGGTATTTGGGAAAATGGATCCGTCACGGGGGTTGGTATCCCAATCGACGCATCCGTCTTTTTCATCGTTCCAAAGGCAAGTTCGGAGGCGGTTTGGTGCACGAAACGATTCAGCTCCAAGGTATATGCAAAAAACTGAATTTTCCGGTGTTTCATTTTTCGTATAAAAATATCGGAGATCATATCCGTTATATCAACGCCTATTCCGAATTAGGCGCTCAAGAAAAATTCAGAGCGGGGAAAACGAGCGGACTTTTCCTCGCGTTCCTGGAAGGATTTTACAAAGCGTTTTGGATGTATTTTATCCGATTCGGATTTTTAGACGGCAAACAGGGTTTTGTTCTGGCGCTTTTCGGATTTTATTATAATTTTCTAAAGTATATCAAGTTGTACGAGTTGAATCTGAAGGATAAAAAAGGAAAATAGAAGTTTCCGTTCCGAGTCGCAAAAACAGCGGACATGAACTATCAATCGCTCCTTTCAAACTCGCTGTGCGGGAAATTCAATCTATAAAATCCAATGCGTAAAAATAGGATGCGGGTTTGCAGCGTAGTTTGAGAGTCCCCCGGTTTTCGAGCAGGTCGACGTGGAGAATAGAACCGTACGACCTGTGGGAACTCCCGCACTCATCGTGCAAACGAAAGAAAATCGTGAAATAGACGCGCCTTAAAAACTTCGTCCTGATGTTCTTCATTTGCAAAATTTATTTTTTATTATTTTGCTGCGGAGGAGGAGGTGTATTCGGTTTTGGCTCGGTAGTATTGTTTTTAATATTCCCTTTCATAAAACCTTCCGTAATCGGTTTTTATTTGACCGTCCTGTCTAACCCGAGCGTTGCCTTTTTTCTCACCTGCCATAAAACCACTCAATAAAATCAGATTTCTTCTTTTACTCGGAACTCTACATAACAAAGCGCCTAAGATGATTCCGCCTCAAACCGGGACTCGTATCAAAATTCAGAGTATTCCATTATATAGGGATTCGTAGTCGATCTAAAAAAAACCAAAAGAAGGATTCATTAGAATAACAAACTTTTCTTATAGAATCAAATCTCAATGATTTTATTCCATCGAATAGTAAACTCGAACGCTTTTTTATCCTTTAGAACGCGGGAAACTCAATTCAACTCGTCCCTGAAACGAAATCCGTAGAAAGCGTTTCACTTACTTCCGGGAACGATTGATTGAAATAGGCGCCTCATTCTCTACGGATCATTCGGCGGAAAGCAGTGTCACGGAGTTTAGTCCCTTCTTTCTTTGTTGTGGTTGATACGGTTCATGATATAAAGAGCGAGAAGCCCGCCCAACAAAACCGCGAGTAAGTTTACATTCGAGATTTGATAGATTCCGAACTTAGGTGAAACCAACCAAAGAACCACCGAACGAATAAAATCCTGAAGTAAGGAAAGGATAATGAGAGATCCGAGAAGAGCAACGATCAGGGCTCCCCAAAATCCTCCGAGAAGATCCTTGCGTTTATAATAGTAATAATACCAGGAAAGACCGCCGGAAATTCCGACTACGAATAAAACATCAAGAATGGTCGTCCACCATGGCGAGCCTGAAAAAGAAGCAATAGGCGTCAAAAAGAGTTGTCCACCCAGTCCGTGTAAAAAAGAATCAGGTAAATTCAGTAGGCTCATTCCAATACAGCATTCTCGGGAATTGTTTTTTTAGTCGACTCATTTTACTACTCGCTCTAAAACTTGCTTCTTTTGGAGCAAAAAAGTCAAAAGTCTTAAATCGATTCCTTTCATTTAACAAGAAACGAATCGAAGAAATCGAAACTCCCGAAATCTTGTTTGTAAAACCGAACCAAGAAAAAAGAGAAAATCAAATTTGAAAAACGAAACAAATCGAACCGCTAAAACTTTCGGTATAGTCGGATTTCCGCTTTCACACACTCTTTCCCCGCTCATTCACAATTCTATTTATAAAGATAGAAAAATCGACGCCTCTTACCTCGTTTTTGAAAGTCCGGAATTGAACTCTGAAAAAATTCAGGAACTCCGAAACTCGGGAGTGCTCGGTCTTTCGGTGACGATTCCTCACAAGGAAACGGCCTTCTCTCTCGCCGACAAAACCGACGAAACATCCCGAATTATGAAAGCGTCCAATACCTTATTGATCGGTCCCGATTCGATTCATGCTTACAATACGGATGGAGAAGGAGCCTATCTTTCCATATTGGAAAAATCTCCCGAATCCTTGAGCGCCGGAACAACTCTCATCCTTGGAAGCGGAGGAAGCGCGAGAGGAATCGCATACAACCTTTCTGTCTCCGGCAAAATTCAAAATCTACTTCTTTGTTCGAGAAACGAAACGACCGCAAAAGAAATCTGTACTTTGGTTTCCGAAAATTCGAACGTGAAAGCGGCACCCGTCTCACAGGAATCCGTTGATACTCGAAAGAAAGAAATTTCCTTAGTGATACATACGACTCCACTCGGAATGAAAGGCCAGGCTCCGGGACCTTTTCTTTCGGAGGATTTTTTCAATCCGAGTATGACCCTTTTTGATATCGTTTACAATCCTTTGGAAACACCGCTGGTAAAGGTCGCTCAAAAAGCCGGAGCGAAAATCATCCCCGGATCGGAGATGCTTTTGTACCAAGCGATGAAACAGTTCGAACTATTCACTGGTATTTCGCCTAACGCGGAAGATATTCATAAAACCAGGGAACGTCTTTATCAAACATTAACAAATCGATGAATACACATTCGGACTTTTTCGAATTTATCAACCGACTTTCCAACTTGGAGAAAACCAGAAACTTCAACGTTTTTACCGGATATTCCTTGGAACCTTTTACAAAAGTTCTAAATCGATTCGGATTGAATCGAAAAAAAGAATCCGCTCTTTGCAGAATTTCCGTGGTCGGAACAAACGCAAAGGGTTCCGTCACACATTTTTTAGGGGAATACTTTCGGCTTTCCGGATTTAAAACGGGACTTTATACTTCGCCGCATTTGATTTCCCCTTTGGAAAGGATTCGAGTCGGAAACAAGACGCAAAACTTTCGAGAAATTCAAACGGAAGAATTGGACCGATTGTTAAACGAATGGAAATTTCTCGGAGCGGAAGAGGAATTAAAGTCCTTTTCCTTTTTCGAACTATTTACCTGCGCGGCATTCTCTTTTTTTGAAAACCAATCGATCGAAATTCAAATTTACGAGGCGGGCCTCGGCGGAAGATTGGACGCGACCAAACTTAACAATCCGGACGTAGTTGTCGTAGGAGTTATAGGATTGGATCATAAGGAAATATTAGGAAATACGAAAGAACAGATCCTGGAGGAAAAACTCGGAATCTGCACCGCCGATACGAAAGCCCTTTTTGCGATCGAACAGGAAGAGTCGAACTTAAACGAAAAAATAGAATCCTGGTGTTCTCAAAATAAGATTCCTTGTGTGATTCTGCCGCAAACACCGCGCGACGCGACTTATCTCGTCAGGAATCAACATTTTTCTTATCAAGTATTTCATAATATTTTAAATTTTGAATGGTTTCCAAAATCAAGGCGCCCAACCTTCGATCCGATCGATCAAAGAATCGATCCGGGACTTTCTAAATCCGAAAACGTTTCTTTGACTTCGAATGTGTTTAGTTTCCAAACTTTTGAAAAGCACATTACCCTTCCTCCGGGAAGATTAACGGTCCTACAAAATTCTCCCCTACTTGTTTTCGATCCGGCGCACAATCCGGACGCCTTTAGGGAAACGCTGAAAAGTTTATCCGTATTGTATCCTTCGCGCAAGTTTCGGGTTTACGCGGGTTTGCTGAAGGATAAGGACGGAGACTCCATTTTAGAATTTTTGCGGAAGTCGCTTAACAAAACCGATATTCTCGAATTTCGATTTTTAAAGGAGGAAGGGTTCGCTCTTCCTAAAAACTGCGGCGCGACGGAAACGATCGACGGCGCCGGATTCAGGACCGTCTTACGGAGATTAGACGATTCGCAGGACCCGATTTTGGTTCTCGGAAGTTTTCGTCTGTATCCGATCGTCTCCGGTTCGATTGAAGTTTAGCGGACTTTTCGATCGGCGCTTAACAACCGATCCTTGTAAAATCCTAACCACTAACTACTCGCCACTAACCACTTGAAACGTGCGCATGGTCGGGTTGCTTTTTTCGAACCGAAAGAAAATCTTTTTCAAACAACCCGACCACCAGGCTCTCCGCTCCGGTCAATAAATTTCAAATCCTCTTTCGATACAAAAAGGAACCGAATCACAAATTTATTGACCCCGCATCGATCCTTTGCGCCGTACTTTTCCGAAAGACAGGAATTCGTTTTAGATATCCCCATGAACCAATTCACCGATATCTAGAACGAACTTCTCAAAACTTAAAATTGAACTTCGCGTAAGAATCGATCTCGACGAGTTGGCCCGGGATCGGAAAAGGATGATTGACTCGTTTCGGTGCGACTCCCACGTCTAAAGTTTCCTCGTCCAAACCGAGCCAATAAAAAGTCGCGGCCAAGATCAACATCGCCGCCATTCCGTAAACCATCACACCGCCGGTCAAACCTTCGTGTCTTCCGAAGTTTCCCGAGAGCTTTTGATATTTACCCGCGTCCGAGTTCGTTTCGCGGATGATTCTTTCCTCATAGAGGTACCAACCGATAAACTCGTTTTGTGGAATCACGTTGGCCGCATAAAAAAGATTCGTAAGATTGACCCGACTACGAGCGCGATCGTACAAATCGTTCGCCTTTAAATTGAAATAATAATAACCGACGTAAAATAAAAGAGTCCCGTATAAGGAATAAATCGAAAAATCGTTATACGAATGATCCAGAAAAACGTTCTGTTTATTTTTATAATAGTCGATAGTGTCTCCCGGTTTTAAAACGAGATTCAATTTCGTTTCCTCGTCCTTTTTGATCTCCACACCTTTCAAAAGATCCACGTGGCCTTCCATCGAAAGTCGAAGACGATTGTATCCCGTTTTGACTCGAACGTCGGTCAAAGGAGTTTTGCCTAAAAATTCGGAACCGAGATAAACGTTGGCGCCTTCCGGATTGGAAACGACGGAGATGGATCCGTCTTTGGGAGTTTTGGAAAGAGTCGTTTCAAAACTACCGCCGTCCTGAATCGAAACCCTTTTTTCTTCGCTCTGAAATCCGTCCATATAGTATTTGATCTTGTGTTTTCCGGGAAGAAGATCCGATCTTTGCAAAGGGGTTTTACCGAGAAAACGTCCGTCCAAAAACACGAGAACCCCGTCCATGTTTCCGGATTTAAAGGAAAACGAAACCGTGTTCTTTCCGATCAGTTCCCTTTTGATTTCACCGATCAATCCGTCCAACTCCTGATAAGAGCGTCTAACGCTAGTTCTCGCGCGGAATTCTTTTCGAGAAGCGTCTTTGGAGGATCTCAAAACGAGTTTGAGTTCCATCTGAGATTCGTTTTTTTTCTCGTATGTCCCGGCGAGATGATAAAAACATCCCGCCTTTATCCCGGATAAAAACAAAGTGTTGTCTTCGGGCGGAGTTTCCTCCGAAATATATTCCGTTTTTAAGGTCAGAAAACGCGGATCTTTTTCCGGAGAGGTTTCTTTCAAGTTCTTCACTTGTTCCAGAATGTCTCCGTCCCATTCTCCCTTTTTTAATCTTTCTCTTTCCGTCGGTTTTCCAAAAGCGTGTTCCACACTTTTCGGAATCACGTCCGGATCAAAAATTTGAAAAAGTCCTTTTAAACCCGAAAATAAAACACCTCCGTAACCCTTGCTCAAATAATCCAGGTTCGGGTCCGCGTTTTGATTTTTGAGGGGAAATACGCAGAGTTTTCTTTCTTTTTCAAACGTGATTCTTTCCCTCATCCCCGATTCGGGAAAACGATAATAATCCTCGATTCCCTGCGCCGAAATCCCTATACTCAAAATCGCTAATATTAAAATAAATGCAGATACTCTAATCATCGTTTTTCCACGTTCAAAGCGGCGACCAAACCTACGATCCCCAAGATAGGCATCGCCAAAGCCAAAGGAGCGGAATAAACGTAGTCTCTGGCAAAGGAAATTTGTTCTCCAAGGCCCGGACCGAACCAATCGGAGCCCGCGCTCACTCCGAGGTAACTAAAAAGCGCCAGCGTCATTACAACCCCGGGTAATCCTGTGGTAAATAGAACTTTCAATACGGGAAGAGCCGCGGGGAATATATGATTTCGAAACACGTTCGATCTCGAAGCTCCGAAAAAAGAGGAAGCAAGTACAAACCCGCTTCCGTCCGTTTCCCTGATTTTACTCTGGAGAGTTTCGTACGAAAAAGCCCAGTCGCCTAATAAAATCGCGACGACCAAAACGGAAGGCCCTTGTCCCAAAGCATGAATCGTAAGAAGTGCGATCAACAAAGAAGGAACGGAAACGAACACGGATGAGATCGGATTAAAAAACCATTTTCCCGTAAACGGGACGGAGTATTGAAACAGACAAATCAAAGAACTGAAAGCCAAAGTGAAAATCCGAGCAGGAAGCGAAAACAGAAGGGTCGAAACGGTTCCGTACGAAAAAAGACTATAAACATCCCTTCCCAAACGATCGCAGCCGAAAGGATGATCCACGGTCACGGAACAAAAACTGTCCTCCAGAAAAACGTCCGTGGGCGGACTTTTCCAAAGAATTCCACCCATTGCGAGGGCGATAAACAAAACTCTCAGAAAATTGTTAAACGACATCAAGAAAAACTCTCCTTACCCGTGAGGTTTTCCTGAAAACGAAGTGAAATTCTGCCGAACACATAAAACGTAAGGCCGCTATAAAACAGAAGAGCGCTCAAAAGTTCGGAGTCCATCGTCTGAATCGCGTAATACATGGACTTACCGATTCCGGGAAAGAAAAATATCTCCTCCACGATCATCGCTCCGGAAAGCAGAGAACTGAAATCGAGCAGGATCAAAACCGCGAGTAGAGGAAGGATTTTTAATAAAATATGATTCCATAATATTCTATTCTTAGAATATCCCCTCGCCCTCAGAATCTTCGTATAAGGGGATTTCAATTCGATTTCGGCGAAACTCAAAGCGAACTGATAAATCCTCGCCCAAACCCTGGAACCCAAAGCGACTCCCGGAAGAATCACATACGTAGTGTTCCAAGACTCGTAACCCCCCGGAGGAAACCATTCCAGTTCTACGAAAAAAACCAGAAGTAAAACAACTCCGACCACAAAAACGGGAGTGGAAAGGATCCAATGGCTCAAAAAAAGGAAAACCTTCTTAAAAATACTTTCTTCTTTTTTGGAACCGATCAGAGCGAAAGCGATCGCTAAACAACTTCCCCAGCCTACGGAAAAAACCGCGAGGTGCAAGGTCGGAAGAACCCTAGAAGAGATATGTTTCCAAACGGATTCTCCCGAAGCGGTTTTACCGGATCGAAACGTTATGACACCTTTTACAAAGGAGAATAACCGGGACGCAAAAGATTTCCGTTCCAAAAAGGATTCTTCCTTGGAAAAAGAAGAATCGGCGTAGAGATATTCCTTGTTAAACGAACGGAGATGCCCGAAAAGAACGGAGAAAAAAATCAACGCGACCAGAAATAAAAAGAACCTGGAGATTTCCTCCCTCACGGTTATACGTTCCGAGAAAAGGCTTTTTGGATTTCCTCGAAGGATCCGGAACGAATGAGTTTTTCCCTATCTTCTTTTACATTTAAGGCTTTTGCGATCTGAGCAAGAGTTTTGATGTGTTCTTGAAATTTGGTTTTTGGAACGATAAGAAGAATGAAAATATGAACCGGTTGATGATCGATCGAATCGAAATCGATTCCGGTCGGATTGAGTCCCATCACACATTTGAGTTCGTCGACTAGATTGACCGAACAGTGAGGAATCGCGACTCCACTTCCGATTCCCGTGGACATAGACTTTTCGCGGGCGAGAAGCGATTCCAAAATTTCTTCCTTATTTTCGGACTCGATCTGATGTGTATCGACTGCCTTCTGCAAAAGTTTGGAAATAACTTCTTCTTTGGTTCCGGATTCTAAATTAAAAATGACGGTTTCGGGATGAAGAAGAGTCAATAGTTGGTTCATAGGAGCGCCTCTGACTCTTTGCGGTTTTGATTTTCCGGTTTTCGTTTGTTACAATACGCGATCATCATTCTAACTACAATTCGAGTCGGTCCGATTGTCCGAAATTATCGACTCTGCTTCCCAGAAATATACGGATCAAACTGGCTTCAATGAAAAAATAGAAAACGGAAAATGTGAAAAGCGGTAAGGAAAAAACGACTAAAACCTGGATGACATAGAATAGGACTACGGTCCCCAATACGCCGATCCAAGAGTAAATCGACGCGGTATATAAATTTCTTCCCGGCGCGGCAAAAAGAATCGCAAACGAGACCCAAGCGGACAAAATAACGGGAAAATATTCCAAAAAAAGATTTCCGATTCCTAAAACCAATCCCGCTGCGAAGATCAAAGGGATTTGAAACGAATTCGGTCTTTTTAAAAAAACCGGAATCAGAAAAAGAATCGAATACGCTCCCATCTTTTCCAAAGCGGAAAATCGCCAAGGGGAATAACCGTCCTGTGAAAAAGAGAGAACGCTGTATAAATCCGAGATGAATTCGTTTCGAAAAGACAAACTACCCGCAGTCCCCGAAAAGATATCGACCGTGGGCAGTAAAAGATAAAAGAACAAAAAGATCAGAAGTTGAATCAGGGAAAGAGGAACCTGGACTCTCAGGCGATTTTCCAAAGGAGAATATAAAAAAACTCCGACGATTCCGGCGAGGATCGCCCAGACGACCGTTCCGGGATGAATCGGCAAAAGAAGAACATAGATCCCGGTATGAACGATCCACTTCAAAGGATAAACCGAACGTTTTACGATCGTAAATTGATATACAAAACAAGTTGCAAGAACCATTCCATAACAAATCCATAATGGAACGGTTCCGAACAAAACGATTCCTCCGAACGAAAAAAGTCCGAGCAAAATATCCGGAAAAAACGGATCGGCCTTACGCAAAAAACCGGCCTTTGTGACGAGGAGATAATCAGACATCAAGATTCTCCCTCGCTCCGTTTTTTACGTCTCGAATTTTATCTCTGATAGGAATTCCGGAAGGACAAAGGAAAGTACAAATCCCGCATTCGATACAAGCGTTTGCAAAAAATCGTCCTTGTCCCGTGACTAAAGAAATCGGATTACATTCGAGAGGACAGTTGTAAGTGCATTCCCCGCATTCGGTACACGGAAGTTCTTTCCATTCCCTGATTTTACCGGCAACGAATATGATGGAATGATGTTTGTAGATATCCAAAAAATATTCCTCGGAGGAAGAATGAAATTCTCCTCCGTCGAAAAAGGAATTGAAAGTGAAGTTCGGATATTCCTTCTTTTTTTCGAGGAGTAGAAAACTGAGACTCTGTCCGTCCCTGAACTTGATCGGAGATTCCTCTTTTTTGAGCCCGCCGTTTTTTTCCACGTAATAGATGCTGATATGTCTTTCTATGTAAGGAATTTTTTTGAATAAGGCCCTGTAAAGATGATAGAGGGTTTCCGGTCCTAGATAAAGAATATTCTCTTTTTGGAATGTCTTTTCGGAGAGGGCTTTTTTTACGAAATATTGCGGAAAACCGGCGGGATATTCGTATTTCCGAAACGGAACGGAGGATATGATATAATCCTTAATTACGGACTCCGGGAACCAAGCTTTTATATATTCTAAAAACTGAATATGCAATTCTTTGCATTCTTCCAAAATAATTCCCCGAAAATCGAAGGGTTGAGTTTTTGTATACGGAGCAAAAACGATCAAAGAGGATCGAAATACCTTAAAAAGAGAGGATAACGTTGTATCGGGAAAATCGAGGGAAACAAGTCCCGATTCGTCCATTTTTTCCAAGGCTTGTTCCAGTTTCAAAGAAGGATCGACTTGAATCTCGCCGGACAATTGAAAACTTCCGTCTTGTACGATTCTAATTTTTGTGGAATGTTCCCCTTGAATGAGACTGGCGATTCCGTCCACCGGAGATAAAAGGGTTCCGACAGATTGCCTTACAAGCGCCTCGCCTGCATACACGCGGGTGGGAAATTCTTTTAAATAAACGGCTCCCGGTTCGGGAAATAATGTGAAGGGTTCTTCCAGGACGGTCTTACGGGAAAATTTTCCGTGGACCAATCCTGGTTTGAGAGTAAAAGCGGAGGGCTTCAAAACTCTTTAGGTGAGAGTTTTCACCATGTAGATTTCGTCTTTGATCGGAAGTTCTTTCTTAAGATTTTTGATATAAGGAAGAATTTCACCCATCGGCTCATAAAATTCACAGTTTACCTGCATACGGCGAGCAACGGTAAAATATTTATAGAGCTTTTCTTCTCCGGATCTTTTGGACCATTTTTTCTTGGTACATTTTACGCGGAGAATATATTTGTCCGCTTCGGATTCATACTGCCTTACGGTCACGCAGTGCAGGCAATTAGCGCAGTAAACTTTCTCACTCATTCGGGTTCCTATTACTTGTAACGGTTTTTTGTCAATTTCTCAGAAAAAAGCGCGAAGTCAAGCACAAGCGCCCGAACTTCCCGGCAGGGATTTTATCCCTGCTATAGTTAGACCGAGTTTATGCCTGCGCGGGAAGCTCGTCCGTCGATCCTTGTTTGGAAGCCCCGAATTTCCAGGCGGCTTCCTTCAAAGACAAGTATCCTACGTAAAAGAATCCGAGCGCGTAGATTGCTAAAAATCCTACGATCTGAGGTTTTCCAAGTGCGAAAGAAAGAAACACGGTTCCGAGACAGTAAAATCCCATCAGGAACTCGAGCACCACGTGGAAATCCAAGGGAACCGTATATTTCAGTCTGTCCTTTAACACATCCGTATTCTTTTCGATTTTGAGTTTCGGCGTACGTTTGAAAGAGGATTGAATTCCAAGGATCGCTTCGAGCCAGGCTCTCGTGTTTACGATCGCAATTCCGGTCCCGATCATGATGAGAACGGGAAGATAAACCATTCTTCTTTTCCAATCTTTGTGGAGAGTTTTCTGTGAATACGCGTAAAAAATCATCGGACCCACGGATCCTACGGAAAGAATCGCGGCGGTACCCATCAGAATCTCGATCGGAAGGTCGTAAAAACTGAATCCGGACCAATAATCCATCAAAAGTAAAGGCGCGCTGAAGAGAATATTGATCACCATCAACGGATGTACGGAATAGTTGATCAAGTGAACGATCGCCTCGGATTTGATTCTCCAGGGCAGATCCGCACGAAGAATTCTTGGAAGCAATTTAACCGCGGTTTGGATCGATCCCTTACACCAACGAAACTGCTGAGATTTATACGCCGAAATCATGGCTGGAATTTCAGCCTTACATACGATATCTTTAAAATAACGGAATTTCCAACCTCTCATTTCGGCGCGGTAAGAAAGATCGAAGTCTTCCGTGAGAGTGTCGTGCTCCCATCCGCCGGAATCCAGAATGCATTCCTTTTTCCAGATTCCCGCCGTTCCGTTGAAGTTCATCCAAAGGTGAGAACCGTTTCTCGCCACTTGCTCGATCATAAAGTGACCGTCGATTCCGAAGGACTGCGCCTTGGTGAGAACGTTATAGTCCGCGTTGATATGTCCCCAACGAACCTGCACCATTCCGATCTGTGGATCTTCAAAATAAGATACGGTTTTGATTAAAAAGTCCGGGTCGGGCATAAAATCCGCGTCGAAGATGGCAATGTATTCTCCACGAGCCACTTTCATTCCCGCTTCGAGGGCTCCGGCCTTGTGTCCCGTGCGCGCCGCCCCGGCTCTGTGAAGGTGGTGGATATCAAATCCAAGAGCTTTATAATGATTGATGAGATTTCTGGACTTTTCGACCGTCTCGTCCGTGGAATCGTCCAAAAGTTGAATTTCGAGCTTATCTTTCGGATATTTGAGCGCGACCGTGGTTTCGATCAATCGATCCACAACATAGAATTCGTTGAAGATCGGGAGCTGCACAGTAACAACGGGCAGGTTCGGATCGTTGACATCGAGGATCTTGTCCGGTTCGGATTCGCAATAGGCATGGTTCTTTTTGTAGAGATATACCATGATGTAGGTATGAATCCCAAAGAAAAAGAGAGCGACGATGTCGATCCCATAGATGGCCAGAAACAGTACGGTTACGATGGTCAACATAATGATAGCAAGAAAAAATTTTACGGTTTAAAAGTCAAAGGTTTTGCACTGCATAAAATTTTTAGTTTTTAAAATCGGCCGTTTATTTTTTAATCCGAAGCCTAATGTGGGAGGTCCCACAGCCGATACTTTTCAATGGATGGACAACAACCTCCCTGGTTGTGTTCTTCCACTGCGAATTTTCATTTTGAAACGGACGGGGGGACGAAAGTTACACCGTCCCCTTTTTTTGTACACGCCGAACGATCCTAAGGAGACTTAGAGAGCGTTTCCCTTACTTCTAGATTGAAATAGGCGCTTCATTCTCCTCGAATCATTCGGCAGGAAGTGAAGTATGAGTTTTACGAAAGCGTCGTTTCTCAACGTAGCTACGATGAGCGATCCGAAACTCAAACGTCGTTTTAAATATAACCGGTGTTAGCGTATAAACGGTACACTTTCCGTGGATATCCGGCTCCATGTACTAGTCACTCAAAAGCGTAAAGTCCTAACTCCCCCAATTCTTATCCCCTGACATCTAAAACTGATCTTCTTTGAAAGAAGGTCAGTTTTTTCTTGATTTTTTTAAAACCAAAAAAATACTAATCGTATGATAAGTTCAAACAATATTCCTCAAGCCGAAGCTTGTCATCTTTCGAAGCAGGCCATTTTTGCAAAGGCTGAATCGATTGCACAAAAATTAAAATACCACGCGGGCACGGATTTAGAACCTGTAATTCAAGATTTAGGAGGTAAGATCTATTACGTATCTTTAGAAGAATGGTATGATACTCAGGATGCTTCCATTCGTGTGTACGATAAAAATAATTTCGAAATTTATATTTCGAACTTCACAGGCCCGTTACGAAATCGTTTCTCTTTAACGCATGAGTTAGGTCACTATTTTCTGCATTCTTCGGAAGGCCAAAAGCAAATCGTTGCCGCCAGAAGCGGTTCCAATCTTTGCGAATGGGAAGCAAACTGGTTCGCTGCCGCCTTCTTGATGCCGGAACAAGAATTTAGGGATGTAGTGGAAAAGTTTTCGCATCATAAGATGGATTACGTAGCTGCACATTTTTTAGTCTCACGGAAGGCGGCCGATGTCCGTTACGATTCCATTTTCAAGTCGTAAAGTTATCTTGTTTTTATCGGTGGATATCGTTGGTTCTACCGAATACAAAAATAAAGCCCAATCACAAAATCATTGGTTGCGTTTTTTTACCACCTTTTACAAAGAATTTCCTATTACATTCTTAAATCAAATGGAAACAAATTCCTCTTTGTTTCAAAATCTAAACTTACCACCCATACCGAAGTTATGGAAATCCCTCGGAGACGAATTGATCTTTGAGTGTGAAATCAAACAGCACAAAGAGGTTCAATATCTCGTAAAAACATTTTCCCAAGCGGTTTTCAATTATTCTTATCATATAAAGGATAAGAATTTATCGTTAAAAGGTTGTGCCTGGATCGCGGGCTTCCCCGTTATCAATGCGATCATCACTTCCGATAGTAATGGAAATGAAACTAAAGATTATATAGGCCCTCAAATCGATATCGGTTTCAGAATCAGTAAATTTGCGACCGAATTAAAATTCGTCATTTCCGTTGAAGTATTGATTCTATTAGCTAGAACAACTAATACTCATTTTAAGTTCTATCTAGAAGAACCGCGACCGCTCAAGGGAGTTTTGGGTAATAAACCTTACCCTATTATATGGATTAAAAACGAAAAATCCAAAGAGGAGCCATTGAATCAACTTCTGAATAAACATGAAAATCCTACTCGGAGTGACGAATTAAACGCATATTGTTTATCTTTTCTCGACGAGTCTGGAAAACCGTTTATGCATCCTTTTTTAGAAAACGATCCTTCATTCAATGAAAAACCAGATTGGTATGAGGAAGAATTCAAGAAAGTGGAACAAATTCTGTCTTCTTCAGAGGATAACTTCGGCAATCCTTGAGGACCGTCTCAAAAACGCGAGGATGTGGGAACTCTTACGGAGATTTTCTATGAAAAAACGGTTCAAAACCGCAAAAATAATATAAAACAACGATCTCTGTGGGAACTCCTTCGTTTCAAGTAGTTAACGTGACCCGCCGGCTGGGGAAAAACTATCGAAGCCTCGTGGAAATTTGATTCAATCTTACCAAATCATCCGACGGTCGTCGGAAAATCGTAATGTTTTCAATAGAGTTGTTGAAAAATTCAATAGTCATGATTAACAAAACCGCTTCAATCGTCCATTTCCATGAAACAGAAACAAATGGAGAATTAATTTTCAACAACTCTAATAGACCGACTTTTAAGTCCGTAGAATTTAAAAAGAAGTTGTTTCCGAAAAACGGATTTTCATCCTTTCCAGTAAGGAAATCAAGTCCGGTAATCTTTCATGAAATCTAAGATAACGTTTGTATATGTTCAAAAAATCGTAATATTCCTTTTCGTTCTAATTTGTTTTCTTTCCCAAGCGGAAGCGGAAAACAAACAAAAACCGTTTAAAAATTTAAAGAAGGGACTCCAACATCCTCGGAGCGTTGATGAATTGGATTTAAGTTTTCAAAAACTTACGACTCTCCCCAAAGAAATCGGACAGCTTAAAAATTTACAAAGATTGGAATTGGATTCGAATCCGATTTCCTCCCAGGAAAAAGAACGAATCCGAAAGTTACTTCCGAATGTGGGATTGATTTTGAAGGCGGAGGAGATTGATAGAACTTTATGAATATCTTATAAACCCGACCCGACGTCTCAAAATGTTACTCATAGCTATATAATAAAGTACCCGATATTTTGCGTTGAAACAGTGTTTTGCGATAAAAATTAACGGTGCTTAATTTTATAATGAAAGAGATGTATGATTCGATTACGGGAAGGGATCAGTAATCGACCGAAATCAAATCCAACGTGTCGTTCGAAATTTCCCGAACGGCTTGCAACAAAAGATCGCTCGAATAATCGGAATACATTCTTTCCGTGAGAATTCTTCTAAAACTACGAGCGCCTTTCTCTCCATGAAATAAACCCAACATGTGCCTAAGCGCGTGATGCGGTTTTACGTTTTTCTCTTTCAAAACCGTTTCTTCGATATAATCCCGCATCCTAAACAGAACTTCTCTTCTGCTTAAAGCAGGAGAATCGTCCTTAAAAAACAAGGAATCCACTTCCGAAAAAAGATAAGGAGTTTCATACGCGGCCCTTCCGATCATCACTCCGTCGTTTTTTTTAAGTTTTTCCCGTATCGACGTAAGAGTTTTAATTCCTCCGTTGATCTCGATCAAAAGATCTGGAAATTTTTCCTTTAAGGTTTCGACGTCCGCATAACGTAAGGGAGGAATTTGACGGTTCTGTGCCGGAGAAAGCCCGCCTAAGATCGCGATCCTTGCGTGAACGATAAGCCGCCTAACACCCGCTTGGCGAACACATTCGACAAACCTACACAGGTCTTCGAATGTTTCCTTACCGGGAATTCCGATTCTACATTTTACGGTTACGGGAATCGAAACCGAAACGTCCATTGCAAAAACCAGTTCGGCGACCTTCTCCGGAGTTTCCATCAAACACGCTCCGAAGTTTCCTTCTCTCACTCGATCGCTCGGACAACCCACGTTCAGATTGATCTCTGTGTATCCGTAGTCTTCCGCGATTTTTGAAGATTCTGCAAGAGCTTTCGGATCGTCTCCTCCCAGCTGAATCGCAAGAGGTAATTCCTCGGGACTGTAAGATAAAAATCGACGACGATCCCCGTGAAGGACGGCCCCGGTATGAATCATCTCCGTATATAAAAAAGTATGTTTGGAAATGAGTCTTAAAAAATATCGAAAATGTCGATCGGTCCAATCCATCATCGGAGCGAGCGAAACCGGATATCGTTTTGGAATTTTGGCGCCTTTCTCTGACATAATCGGATTCGATTACCAGAATTTTGTTACAAAGTCCTTCGGTCAAGGATCCTCTTTTAGAATTAGGACTTGGAATCCGCAGTGAATCGTAAAAGAATGTCAGTAGAAAATGCGCAGTTCCGAAAATCAAAAACCCAGAACGTCCGCATTGAAAAGAATCGCCGTTCTATCGTTATGGATTTGTTGTATGACTTCCTGTAGAACTCTCGAATCCTTTTTTGAAACGGTGATCCTTACGGGAGGAGTCGATTCCACACGCTTGAATTTTTTTACTAGATACAATGCGATGGAAGACTTCGTCCGTACGAACGGCGGGTTAAAAGTTCCGGAAAGAAATGATCGTCCGGTCAACGACGATCCGGCAAAATCGGTTGCCTTTTATACGATCGGTTCCATTCCGAGAAGATTGCCCGGTTTTCCTTTTACGGGTTATTTGAAATTTCTAAACTACGTCGCTTACGGTTTTACGATCACCTCCCCTAGAACCTTTCGAGGAAATCTTCTCAACTTCCCGGACGACGGAAGAAACTATTCCAATCTGATAGAACAAACCTTATACGGAGTATATCCTCTTCCCGAACCTTTTGCCAGAAAAGCGGAATATTTGTACATCGACTATCAAGCCTACGCGACTCTCTACTTGGGTTTTTGGGAACTTCAAAATTGGAACTTAGGAGTCGGAATCAACCTCGGCTACAGTATCTACGACTTTGACATTTTGGAAAGTGGCCTCAGGGTTTCCACCACACGGAACCAGACAAGGGCAATCGCCGGATTTAAAGCATTATATGAATATAATATAGGTAGATTTTTTGAGGATACGATTTTCTATAACCTGTATTTATACGTGGAATTATCAAGTATCGGAAATAACGAAAGCAATCAACGGGGAGACGTACTCAGTATCGGTAATTTCGGCAAAACTCCGATCACCCAAACGGCGCCGACCGCCAACGGAGAAGGTTATCACGATCTTTATCTGACGATGAACACGTTCCGAATCGGAGTTCGAAAAGAAATTCAATTGTCCAGACCGACATCGGAAGATTTACTCCGTAAAGACAGCGGTCCCGGAATCGAATCCGCTCCTCCGAAACCGACGGAACCCGTACCGCCGAAAATCTAATGCTTTCCTGGAAAAACAATTCCACTCCCGTATCCGATCGATTCGACGACATATACTTTTCTCCCGAAAACGGTCTCAAAGAAACCGAACACGTTTTTTTAGAAGGAAACGATCTTCTCAATAGATGGAAAAATTCGAATATTCAAAATTCATTTTGTATCCTGGAATTGGGTTTCGGCACGGGACTCAACTTCCTTACTACCTGGAGAAAATACGCGGAACACAAGGATCGGTTTCGACTCCATTTTATCTCCGTTGAAAAATTTCCGCTAAATCGGGAGGAAATTTCAAAAGCGCTTTCCGTATTTTCGGAACTGGAAGAAATCAAAAAGGAATTCTTATCCTCCTATCAAGACCTGATTCCCGGAATGAACTATTTTCGATTTTTAGAAGGAAGGATTCATCTCGCTCTTTTTTTGGGAGACGTCGGAGACGCGTTATGCGAAATTTCAGGAAAAGCGGACGCGATTTTTTTGGACGGTTTTGCTCCTTCTAAAAATCCGGAGATGTGGGAAGAATCGATTCTCAAAAATCTAAAAAACGTTTCGAAAGTCGGAACTACGTTTTCCACTTTTACGGTCGCAAGGACGGTCAGAGATTCCTTATCTTCCGCGGGTTTTACGTTGGAAAAACGTCCGGGTTTCGGAAGAAAAAGAGAAATGTTGGCTGGTAGTTATTGCGGTCCCGTTTTGGAAACGAAAGAATCGATTCCGAAAGAAAAACCTTGGTGCAAACGTTCTTATCCGGAATCAAATATCAAAACCGCGACGATCGTCGGCGCGGGGATCGCGGGTTCGACCCTTGCGTATTCCTTGTCAAAACGAGGAGTTCAAGTTTTACTGATCGATCCTTCCGGAATCGCAAATCAAACCTCGGGAATTCCGATCGCGATATCCCATCCTCACCTCGCGAAAGTTCCGGGACCGATCAGCTTGTTCACATTACGCGCCTTTCGATACGCGGTTTCCTTTCTTTCCTCGTTTGCGGACGAAAATCAATTCGGAAAAACCGGATTGTTTCACAGTGTAACGGAAGAGATGAGTTCGGAACGACTGCAAAAGAGTATGGAAAACCATAAACTCTCCGAAGAGATCGTATCTTGGAAGTCGATCGACTCCGATTTTCGGAAAAAAAACTTTTGCGGAAACGAACCGGGAGTTTTTTTCCCGAAAGGTTTTTGGACCCGACCCGGATCGATCGCCAAACGATGCGCCGATCGACCCGGAATCGAATTTATCCAAGGAACGGTAAACTCGGTCGAAAGAATCGAAACGTCCTTTCCGGAAAACCGGACCGATTGGAAAGTCGGTCTCAAGGAATCCGATCGCAAAGTACTTGCAAATTCTATTATATTCTGTAATTCTCATGCGATGGGAGAACTTCTATTTTCCCTATTGGGAGAAGAACCGTTTCCGATCAAAAAAGTTCGGGGACAACTTTTATCCTTAAAGGAAACCGAAAATTCCTCCCGTATTACGAACATTCTTTGCGCGGAACACTATCTGACCCCTTCCATTCGAGGAGAACACGTTTTAGGTTCCACGTTCGACGAGTTCGATCCGGATCCAACTCCTCAAAAAAAAGATACGGACCGACTTTTACAATACGCTCAAACCAAATACCCTACTTTAAACTTCGACCTCCGTTCCGTTCTTTTCGAAACGGTGGGATTTAGAGCGCAAACTCCGGATCGGTTTCCGATCATCGGTCCGGTCTTCGATCCGAAAAAATTTCGAGAAAGCTACAAAGAAATCGATTTGCCTCGAAATCGAAACCGATCGTTTCCAAACCTCAAAACGATCCCGGGCCTTTACGTTTTCGGAGGTTTGGGTTCGAGGGGAATTTTGAGTTCTTTTTTAGGTGCGGAGATTCTTGCGTCTTTGATACTGGGCGAACCCGCTCCCGTCGAATCCTCCGTCTTGGAATTTTTGCATCCGGCAAGATTCCTCTATCGAAAGATTCGGAAGTAACACAAGTCGACGTACAAAAAGGGAAAGCGTGTTAAGGGTTATTAGAATCGTTTGATGGGCGCCTCCTTTCGATCTACGATCGAAAGGACCGAGCTCTTTCGCGACTACGCTTCCGCTCCGGCCGCTTTGCGGCCGCGTTCCGCGTCGCTTCGATCTCTGGCGCGGGAAAGCCCCGCAAAAGGGAGACTTTTTACTTGCAAAAAGTATAATTTATTAAAATCAAATGAACTCGAAACAAAACGATCACATTCAAAATTTAGAATTTTCTCTTAAGGAAATTTGGGGAATGTCCCGATTTCGAACCGGCCAAAAAGAGGCGATCGAATCCGTCCTGAACGGAAAAGACACGTTAGTCATCCTTCCCACCGGAGGAGGAAAATCCCTCATTTATCAACTTCCCGCGGTTTTGGACGAATCTTCTTTGACTCTTGTCATTTCTCCCTTGATCGCCTTGATGAAAGACCAAGTGGATTCTCTTAAGGCGAAAGGAATCGCCGCGGAATACTGCAATTCCACACAAGACGATCTGGAACAACTCAGAATTCTCAGCAGAGCCGTTACGGGCAAGATCCGAATTTTATACCTATCGCCGGAAAAAGCGTTGAGCAGACAGGTGTTCGAAATTCTACCGAAACTTCCCTTAGCAAGAATTTCCGTCGACGAAGCGCACTGCGTATCCCAATGGGGACACGACTTCAGACCGGAATATCGAAAACTCCACGAACTTAGGGACCGATATCCGAGTCCGATACCGATCATCGCGTTAACCGCCACAGCAACGTCCAGAGTTATAAAGGACATTTCGGATGCTCTCGGACTCAAAAATCCGGCGTTGATCCAAGGAAGTTTTTACAGGAAAAATCTCAACTTTTCCGTACGTTTTCCTCAAAACGAAACTTCGAGGGAAAACGAACTCTTAAAACTTTTGATCCGAGGAAACTTTCAAAAAACCGCAAACGGAAGAGCGATTATTTATTGTGCGACCCGGCAAAAAGTGGAATCGGTTTACGATTTTCTAAAGAAGAACGGTTTTAAAGTCGGCAAATATCACGCAGGCAGAACGGATTCAAGTCGGGAAAAAACCCAAGACGGATATAACACCGGTAAAACGAACGTGCTTGTGGCGACTAACGCGTTCGGTATGGGTTTGGATAACCCGGACGTTCGTTTGGTCGTTCACTATCAAATGCCCGCGTCCTTGGAAAGTTATTATCAGGAAGCGGGAAGAGCCGGTAGGGACGGAAAACCTTCGGACTGTGTTCTTTTTTTTCATCCTTCCGATCTTGTGACTCAGAGTTTTATCATCGGTAAAGAAAACAATCGGAAAGGAGGAGAAACGTTACTCTCCTTTGTCAAGGAATACTCGGTCTCCAACCGATGCAGACAACAAATGCTTTGTTCTTATTTCGGCGAAGAGGTTACGTCTTGCAAAACCTGCGACATCTGTTTGGAAAAAGAATCTCCGCATTCTTCCGTTGCGGGGGACGGAAGGGATCAATTCCTCAAAAGGGAAGAGGATAAAAAACAAAAGAGAGAAGAAAAAGAAAAATACGATTTTTCCGAAGAGGAATTGGGAACGATCGATCGAGTTTTAGAACAGATTCCGGGTAAATTCGGTAAAAGAATGATCGCGGGTGTTTTGCGAGGTTCCAGATCGAATGAAATTTTGAGAAAAAAATTGGATCGTTTGGTCGGCTACGGTTCCTTACGTTCGATTCCGGAAGAAGCGATTTTAAAAACTTTGGACGATTGGATCGCGAACAAAAAAGTGAAAATCGTCGGAGACAAATATCCGAAACTCATCCTCGCATCGACCGTTATCGTTAAAACCCCGAGAAAGAAAAAAGATCCCGATACACAAGGCGAAAAGAAAGTGATTCCCGCCAAGAACGTGATCCAAGAATTGAAAAACTTTCGAGACAGGGAAGCCAGAAGAAGAAAGTGGAAGAAGTTTATGGTGCTTCAAAATCCGGTCATCGTTCAAATCGCAAATGTAATGCCGGAAACTCCGGAAGAACTTTCTTTGATCAAAGGGATGGGCTCCGCAAAGGTCGAAAAGTTCGGGAATGATATCTTAAGAATATTAGAAAAATGGAAATAATTCCCGAGTCTCTTCCGCTTAAACTTAGATTTTACAATCCCTCTAACACCTAACGAACTATAACTTAGCCACTCGAAGCGGGAGTTCCCGCGTTTTTGGGAAACTAAACGCAGAGCTTTCCTAAACTCAATCTCACTCTCTGGTGCTGCGACCCTTAGGGAGCAGTGCCACTTGAGTTACCTGGGTCCTGATTTTCCCAACTTCGTTGGGAGCAAAAGATGACGCTCCGCTATCTTTTTGCTATCTCACTCCCTACGGGTCGTTCGATAGGGCGCTCTGCGGAGTTTAGACAAAATCTTTAATTTTTTGCTCGGTAGCCTGGCACATTCCACAGTTTCTTTCGTTAGCCTTATGAGAGGTTCAAAACGATGAAAAAAAATCACCACCTTCCGTATAAAATAAAAGATAAAGTCATCGCGCTCGTCTCGTTGACTGTATCTTTATTCGTCAGTTGCAAGAAAGATAAAGACGACAAGAACAATCTGTTGTTGGCGGCGCTTTTACTCAGCTCCGGTCAAAACGCCGAATTTCGTATTTCCAATACGAGCGCACTTGCAGCGGCCCGTACGCAAGCAGGCTCGTCCCGATTCAAAGTAGGTTCCGATTCTTCCGGATTTTTAATCGATCTCGGCGGAGACGATCCTCAAAACTACGGGGACGGAGCCGCGGACGGATTCAACGATCATTTCATCACACCGGCTGCGGTTTCCATCGGCATCTGTCAAGTTCTCGCCTACAAATCGGTCGCAAAGGGCGGACCGGCAAAGGGAAACGAAACATTAGAAAATGCAAATTTTGTAATGTTCAAAGCGCCCGGAACTCCCGTTCCCGGTTCTAAAGTATGCGAAACCGGTTTTATGCCGATCGGATTACAAACCGGAGACGCTTCTTCAAGTTCGGCTTTTCTACCGATCACTGCCATACCGGACGAAGAGAAACAGGACTACGATCGAGTGGGAATCATCGCCAGGGATTTTACGTATTACTTTGATCCGAAAGACGTTCCTGAAAACTCATATCGTTACGTGGATTTGGTGTTAAACAACCCGACTTCCAATTCTAGCAGCATAATCAATAATGGCGTTGGTAGAGGCGACGTAAGTCCGAAACTTTTTAGTAAGGATTGTCCCGCTTCCTTTGTCAACTCTCCAAGTTTTATCTTTTCCAACTTGTTAAAACCTGAGGAAATGGGCGGTGCAACGGCCGGCGCTTGCAATATGGGTGAATTGGCGATAGACTCAAGTTCAGGCGGTATACTTAAGGTTGCGGTTTCGGATGACTATAATCCTTTCACAAATCCGGAACGTACCCTCAACCCACCTTCGATTGCGGGAGTTGCCTACAATTCCGCCGCGCAAAAACTTAAATTTAAGGCTCCGGCCGCCATCAACAATTTGGATGTGAAAGATCCTTACATATTGATCGTGGATTTTAATTCTTCCAAAAAAAACGGAGATCTGTTGTTTAACGTTTCCATAGACAACGCGCTTTTTTGGGATTCGACTGCGGCCGATAACGTATTTTCTCCTCAACTCAACGCGGCCGATAGACCGAACGCTACGAGCGGAGACGACAATATGACCACAACCGCCAGAAGAAACCTGATCTTTCATTTACCTACGATCCTTAGCGAGACAAAATGAAGGACTTTGTAGATTTCGATAAATACGAGGTGATTCCATAGAATTTGAAGGAAGTTAATTCTTTCCATTCAAACTGAACCATCATAAGGAGCTTGTCGGCTCCTTATGATGGTTGTATTTTCTCACAAAGGCAATCCGAAAGAACTTTCAAAAAACTAAAAAATTTTGAGATCGAATCAACAATCCGTTGATCGCAAAAACTCCCCTCTTTTTTTCAAAAACCTGTCTCACTCTTTCCTTTTTTTCCGTATATTTCTCCCGAGATTTCACGGGAGATTCAATACGATGAAACAATATAAAAACCGATCGCTGTAGATAAACCGAACGCCACGAACGGAACGGACAATTTGACAAACACGGCCAGGAAAAACCTAGTCTTTCACTTACCGACCATCATTGGCTCGTTAAAACGATGTAGGATCGGCCGTCACATAGGCGATCGAGAAAGAATCCGTTTGGATTCTTTCTCAAACAAATCTAATATTGAAAGGAGAACTTAAGACGCTATTTCATGTTTTATCAAATTCAAAAAAAGGATTCTTACGGAGTTATAGTTTGATTTCTTATGTCTTGAAAATTTTCTATTCGGAGAATCGTTTCCGGTTTCAATAGACAAAATCGAACCGAATTTTTTAAAGAGAGAAATTTCCCGAGTATGTTTGAATTCTTATATATAGAGTATAGATTATGAAGTTAAGCCAAGATCACGATTTTTCTCTATTTTATCGGAACTACAAGGATTCGATTTATAAGGTAATTCGATATCTTTCCACCGATCCGGAAGAAGTGGAAGATATAGCCCAGGAAGTTTTTTTGAATCTCTACAAATCCTTTTCGAATTTTTCGGCGGAAAAAGGGAGTTTCTACACTTGGGCCGCGGCGATTGCAAAGAATACATACTATTCGTATCGAAAAAAGCGAAAGAAGGATTTGTTGGTAGAAGAAGGCGGTACTTTTATAGAATCGCTCCGAGTGGAAGACGATTTTATTCAGACCATTGAAACGCGGATCGTGGAGCAAGAGTTGAGGGAGATTATTTCTTCTTTGCCGGAACCGGAAAAGAGCATCATTTTGTTAAAAGAAATGAACCATTATACTTTGGAAAAAACGTCACAAACGTTAAACATATCCTCAAGAACCGTCAGTAGAAAATTGTTAAAGGCGTTGGATCTGCTTAGAGAAGAATTAGAAAGAAGAAAAGTGGTTTTATAATCATGGAAAAAAAAGATCTGCACGAAGAATTCGAAGAATTGATGTCTTTGTTCCTTTTCGGGGAAACCGGATCGGAAGAAAACAAACGATTGAACGAAATCATAACACTCCATCCGGAACTTAAAAAAAGATACGAAAACTACGTGAAGACGCAGGCGGGTCTGAAACAACACAGGATAGGACTTGAACAAATTCTTATCGAAGCGTCAAAACCCGTTCCTAAAATAAGTTTTTTCCAAGGAAACTTTAGGAATCAATTTCTGGCTATGGCCGCAGTCATTTCCTTAATCGTTTCCTTATCCGTGATCTTCAAATCGGAAACGTTCCGCAAAGCCGAACCGATCCCGATGGAAGTTACGGGACATTGTAATCCGGAAAGTTTACGTTCGGATTGGATTCGGTTGGATCAAAATTCTTTTTGCGACGTTAAGATAAACGGCAAATTGCATTTTAGAGTTTTTCCGAATTCGGAAATCCGAGTTTTGAATTTGGCGCAATCGGTTCAAGACGCCGAATCGCAGGGTTATCAACTTTCCATCTTTCTACAAAAAGGAAACCTTTTGTTAAACGAAACTCCGACGAATACGGAGGGAAAAACCAAAATCTATCTGAGCGGAACCGAGATTCGATTGACCGGAACCAAGGTATGGATCGAAAATTCGGAGGATCGTTACAAGGTAAACGTTTGGGACGGCTCTGCGGAAGTTCGATCGGGAGTTCGTTATTTGCTTCCGTTCTTATTGGACAAACAAAGGGAAGAATTCGTAAAACATTCTCTGGACGTACAAACCGCAAATGATCCCGAACAAAAAGCGAAGTATGAAAGAATCTGGAACGATATTTCTTCGGAAAAACTTTCCAATTCCTCCTTGGAAACAAAATCCTTATTCTTTCAAAAATTCGTTCAAAAAGACGGATCACAGAATCCGCTTCTCGTTTTGAACGAAAAACAAACGAATCCGAAGGAAACTTTCCTTCTTTTGGAAGAAATACAAAAAACGATCGTGGATACCGTTTCGCAAAAAAAAGCCGTTCCTTTGGAAAAACAAAACCTAGAAGAACTGGAGAACTTTGCGAACCGCATTGAATCCCTCGAACCTCCTAAAGAAGAAACCGAACACATCGAAAGTATATCACCAAATCCTAAAGTAGATAAAAAAATCGTTCCGAAAACCGAACCGAAAAAGGAGGAACCCGTACGTTTGGGAAACAAAACGATCAAACTGAAAGACGGCTCCGAATTAAAGGGAAATCTGATTCAGTACGAAGACAAATATATCATCGAAGTCGAAGGTAAAAAAAGAGTCATTCCATCCGGGGACGTAGAGTCGATTTCATTTTGAATCGTTTTCGGCAAATTATGTTTTGCAACGGAACGAGAAGGTTTCTTCAGGGAATTTTTTACTTTTATCTTTTGTCGAATTCGGGAAAAATTTTTGCGGACACGATCCTCTTAAGAGACGGTAAAACGATCGAAAACGTCAAAACTTCTCTACGTGCCGATCACGTTTTGGTCGTGGACGAAACGGGCAAAACCGAAAAAATCGACCTAACTCTGATTGAAAAAATTCTCGTTTCGGAAATTAAAAAGTCGGAAGTGAAAGAGGAAAAAAAAGTAGATACGAATATTAAAAAATTCTACTTTTCTTTGAATGGATCCGTGTGGAGTTCCGGAGTTACGGAAAAGCCGAGTTTCAATCGCGGATACAATTTGACGGATATTTTTACGATGGTAGTCAACATCGATCCCTATCTCGAAAAAAAATATTCCGTAAACGTTAGAACCGTCTCCTTTAACGGCGAATATCGTCGCAGTGCAAATTTCGGTTTTTCACTCGGACTCGAACAAAACTCTTATTTTTTTCCGAACCGGAATATTTCCCCCTGGGTCGGACTTCTCACAAATGTCAATCTGAACTCGACGCCCGAATATCAGACGTTAAGCGCCGCTTCCGTCAATTCGTTCCTGTTCAATCAGCTTAGCGGAAATTTTAAAAATGATAAACAAGGCAACGGCAAATTCACGTTAGGAACTCTTTCGCTTTTGCCGAGTGTCAAATATTACGTTCCTCTTTCGGACTCGATTCTTTGGTTTGTTCAGGGCGGATTCGGGTTCGGAAAAAGTTATGAAAACGGAATTTATTCCAAACCGCTCACCCAAACGGTTTTTTTTGTGGGAACGGGCATTCAATGGGAATCGGAATCCTACTTTTTCAATGTCGCTCTACAATATCGAAAAACCGATTTAAAAGGTTCCGTATATTCCTATCATTTTAACGAGCCGATTTTTATGATCGGCGGCGGGTTTAAGTTGTAATAAAAAGAGGGTTTGTCGAAAAACCCGAAGGAAATTTGCGGGAGTTCCCACATTTTTGTGAAAGTCGGCGTCTCAACTTCTACGGATCGTTCGATAGTTTTTGAAATAAATCCTTAAGAAAATTCCACTTTTTGAATATTATAAATCCGGAAACAAACTCGGTTCCTCATCCGTCGAATTCGGATGCGAAAGGCTGATTCCCAAAAGCCGAATCGCCTTGATCGCCGTTCGTTTACCGTCGTTGGTCTCGAAAAATTCCTCAAAAAGTTCGGCTGCGACGGAATAAAGTTCCTCCGAACCGAAAATCGGTTCCGACAAGGTTGTCGATCTTGTTTTGAGACTGAAATTGTAAAATTTGATTTTAAGAGTGAGAGTTTTTCCGGCAAAGTCCCTTTTTTTCAACCTTCTTTCCACTTCGACCGCAACGTTCCTCAGTTGCCGAAGTAAATCTTCCCGATCCGTTTTGTCCTGATCGAACGTATTTTCCGCGCCGAGCGACTTTCGCTTTCGGAAAGGTTCGACCTCTCGTTCGTCTTCCCCTCTGGAAATTTTGTAATAGTAAATTCCCATCTTTCCAAAATGTGAAACGAGTTCGTCTATGTTTTTCGTTCTCAGATCTTTTCCGGTGCGGATTCCAAGTTCCTCCATCCTCCGAGCCGTAACCTTACCCACTCCGTGAAAACTGCTCACCGGCAAAGGGTCGATAAAAGAAATCACGTCGTCGGGCAGAACAACGGTAAGCCCGTTCGGTTTGTTTTTTTCGGAGGCGAGTTTGGCGATGAATTTGGAATTACCGACTCCCGCCGAGGCGGTCAGGCCGGTACGTTTCAAAATTTCGGCGCGGATTTCTTTGGCAATCGTTACGGCAAATGGAATATTCTTTTTATTGAATGTAACATCCAGATACCCTTCGTCTAAGGACAACATCTCGACTCGATCCGTATATTCCAAAAAGATTTCACGAATCTGTTTGGAAACTTCCTTATACGCCTCAAAACGGGGAAGTACGAAAATCGCCTGAGGTGCGAGTTGCGCCGCCCTGGAACAGGGCATCGCGGAACGAACCCCGAATTTACGAGCTTCGTACGAGGCGGCCGAAACGACGGATCTGCTATTGGGCGGACCGCCCACAACCAAGGGTTTCCCTTTGTATTCCGGGAAATCCCTTTGTTCGACGGACGCATAAAACGCATCCATATCCACATGAATGATTTTGCGCGGTTCCATATTCGATTTCAGTCAGGTTACAAACCGCTAAACATCCGTAACGTCTTTTTCCATTGCCAACCCCTTCCCTTCCGTTCGAATCAAAGTCAAAATTCGAACCGATTCGGCCCCGTTTTGAATGAGAATTCTCGCCAATTCGTTTGCCGAAGCGCCGGTGGTAAACACGTCGTCGACTACGAGATAATTTCCTCTTAACTTTCCCTTATATTCCTTTTTGATTCGAAATGCAAACCTTGCATGGATAAAACGATCCGTTAAACTTTTACCGGCCTGTTTTTCGTCGCTTACCTTTTCGATCGGGCGTATCAACGGAAAAGGTAAAATACTCCGCAATCGTTTTAGTGCGAAATCGCAGGACTCAAACGGCCTCCTTTGATTTTTGGAATTCCATTTTGTTTTTGTGGAAGGCATGAGAATCACTCCGGAAAAACTCAAGTTCTTCCAGGATCGTAATTCTCTCTTGATACCCAAACAAAGATAAATCGAAAGCGGATATACGGAACGCATCTTGACGCAGTTGATCACCTTCGCTAAAAAGGGGGTTCTGTTTCGTAAAAATTTCAGTTCTTCGAAAAATACGTTTCTCGAATTACAATAGTAACATTCCTCCGTCGTTCGCACTTCTTTACAAATTTTGCATATACTTTGCGTACGATTCGGAGAAATGTAATTTTCCGAATGACAGAGTTTACAAACGCCGATTTTGGAGGAAAAATAATCGTATCTTCCGCAAAACTCGCAACCGACCGGTAGAAAATAATCCAATAATTTTCGGAATTTCATTACCCTTTACGGTTCTCCGAAACGTTTCAACGGCATAAAAAAACCCGGAAAATTCCGGGTTTTTTCAATCCTGACGATTTTTTTTAACTCTTACTTTTTAGGCGGAGTTGTAGGTTGAGTCGGCTTTGTATTTGTAGGAGCAGGGGCCGGTGCAGGCGACTCGGACGTTGTAGGTTTGTTTCCGTTAGAACCGGCTTCTATTTTACGAATTTGTGTTGTAGGAGGGTTCACATCCACAGAGAAGCTGACTTTTTTGGTTTCACTTTCGTTTCCTACGTTATCGATCGCTTTCGCTTCGATCGTATGTTCGCCCTGAGCGTCGATCGTTATCGGCTCCGCATAAGGAACGAAATCGGGAGCGTTATCCGTTTTGATCAGAATTCTTTTGATTCCGGATTGTCCGTCCAGCGCTTTGATCGCAAAAGAGTTTCCTTTTCTGGAATACGTTTTTCCGTCGATGATTACCAGAGGAGTGTTTCCTTGGATTTCAATTTCCGGTTTTACATCGTCCAAGGTCACTACAAGGATCGCTTCGGAAGAAGAGTTTCCGGAATTGTCAACAGCGGAATACTTAATCAGATTCACTCCCGCCTTCTCCAATTTGATCGGCTGGTTGTCGTAAGGTCTCATGTCCCCGCCGTTGATGGAATACTTTACTTCTTTGACTCCCGAAAGAGCGTCGGTCGAGGAGATGGTATACGTTACGTTCTTGGATCCGTAGTTGTATCCGTCCAGGTTGTAAAGAATTTCACTCGGTGCGATTTTTACGGTCGGAGCGGTGTTGTCCACCACGACTACGAGCGCTTTAGCAGGTTCCTTGTTTCCGGCTTTATCCACAGCTCTGTAAGTAAGGCGATTTACACCTTCTTTGAGAATCGCGATCGGAGACGTATATTTTGCGTAATCCATTTCGCCGATTTTATATTCGATGTAGTCGACCGTACTGGAATCATCCTGTGCGGAAATTTCAAAAGAACTTTTGGAATTCACATAAAGATCGGCCTTTTTGACTTCTTCCCCCGGCGTAACGTTGTTCGGGGCGGTTTTTTCAGGCGTAGGACTTCCGGATTGTTCTTGAGTATTTGCCTGAGGCGTAGAGCCTTCATCCAGATCTTCCTGGGCAACGAGCGTTACGTTAACGGACATTAAAAAAGCGATTGTGAGTCTTACGAGAGTAGAACCCTTCATTTTGCACTCCTGTATATTAGAGATTTAGTTTTTTGACGATATTCGGATAGTGGAAACATTTGGAAGAAGCCTGTCAACCGATTCTATGAAAAAAAAGTCCTTCTCAATCGTTCCTTTTACCGGGAAACTCGATCGCCTTTCCCTTGTAATACTATTTTTATTCCTATTGTCTTTCTCGTTGAGTGCGCAGGAAAAACCTTCGGCGGAAATTTGGAAACAAATCATCGTAGAAGACTTCGAAACGAAAGAATGGAGTTCTAAAAATCTCAAAACACGTTTACCCAAGGAATATTTTCCGGATATTAGAACCTCTTCCCTTTTACTGAGCCCGGAAAGAAATTCTTCCGGAAGTCTTCTCTTGGAAGTTCCCGCCGATAAAAATCAATCCTTCGAAATTCTCTGGGAACAACCTTGGAAAACGAAAGGGTTCGTGCAAGAATTTCAGTTTCACATCTATTCTTCAGGATCGGGGGCCTCGCTCTTCGTTTTGCTCCGAGATTCCACTTTAGAAGTTAAGAAAATTCTAATTGTCCATCTCAGTTTCGAAGGTTGGAAAAAAATCAGACTCAACGTGGTCCGCAAAATCAGACAAGACGATATCGTTTTCTCCAAACAAATTCCCGTCGAATTTTTAGGTCTTCTCTACGTAGCTCCTTTTACGATGAAAAGAGGTTCCAGAGATCTATTCGCAATCGACGATATTCTCGCGATCGTTCGGGATAAAAATAGAATGTTCTCAAACGATAAAACCTTGGTGAGATAGGTTTCAAGGTTTTAGGGGTTAGGTTTTAGGGGTTAGGGTGATTTTTGTAATAGAGAGATCAGACTTTAGCAAAGGCTGATTTTCCAATTCTGTAAAATCTTTGAAATCTGATTTCTGAATTTTATCCACTAGAATATTGCGATTTTCTTTTGTTTAAGTTGGGTTCGAGACAGGAAGAAACGAACAAAATCGGCTCCCTCGAAATTAGAAGAATTGACGCATAACATTCTCTAAGGTTCCCTATCGGTATGAGTGAATTCATTGAAATCAAAGTTGGGGAAAAGTCCTATCAATTGCCGTTGATTTCCGGAACCGACGGTAAAAAAGGAATCGATATTCGCGAGCTTCATCAAAAAACCGGGCTTATTTCTTACGATCCCGGCTTTTTTAACACCGCGTACGCCGTTAGCCGAATTTCCAGAAGAGATCCGGATTCGGGTGAACTTCATTATCGGGGTTACGACGTCGCGGACCTCGTTCAGCATTCCACCTTTGTCGAAACCAGTTACCTTTTGATCTACGGGAAACTTCCCACGGAACAACAACTCAAAGACTTCTCTCTAAAACTTTCCAAACATTCCCTGATCCACGAAGACATGATCAATCTATTCGACGGTTTTCCCGGTAAAGGACATCCTCTCGCGGTTCTTTCGGTGATGGTAACCTCCCTTTCCAGTTATTATCCGGAAGAATACGAAGAATCTTTGGACAAAGGAATCGATCATTCCGCACGTCTTCTCGCTAAAATCAGAACGATCGCGGCCTTCTCTTACAAAAAAATCGTCGGTCAACCTTTCGTGTATCCCCTGGATAAACATCCTTATTGTACGAACTTTCTTTACATGTTGTTTTCGATTCCTTCCAAGGATTTCGTTCCGTCGGAAGATATCGATCGGATTTTAAATCAACTCTGGATTCTTTACGCGGATCACGAACAAAACGTTTCCAACACCACGGTTCAGGTGATCGGTTCCACTCAAGCCAACTTGTTCGCTTCCATCTCTTCCGCGATCAACGCGCTTTGGGGTTCGAGAGAAGGCGGTCGTCAGGTTGCGGCGGTGGGCCTTATCGACGACATCATTCAATCCAGAAAAACGGTCGCGGAATACTTCGAGAAATTCAAAGGGGATTCGGAAAGATTGTTCTCCAACGGTTTCGGCCACAAAGCCTACGACTCGAAAAGCAGAAGAGCGATCATCGCGAGCGAACTGTTCCACGATTTTTACAAAAAAAATCCGGTGGGTCCGATCGCGGAAGTGGCTCTCAAAATCGAAGAGTATATGCAAAATGATGAATATTATATCAATCAAAAGTTGTATCCGAACCTCGAGTTCTACAGCGCGGTGATTTTTCATTCTCTCGGGATTCCGAAAGAACTGTTCACGGCGATGCAGGTGATCGGTAAACTTCCGGGTTGGCTGGCCCACTGGAGAGAACAAAGAGTTTCCGGTAACTACAGTAAGGCTCGTCCTAAACAAATCTATGCGGGTGAAATGGGCAGAAAATACGTTCCCCTTTCGGAAAGATAATCGATGCAAAATCCGAGATGGAAAGATTGGCTCGCTCAGGCTGAAAGAGATTTTGAATGGGCGGGCGCTTTTCTTTACGATCGGGTTTTTTCGCTCAGACTTGTTTCGTTTGCCAACAAGTGGGAAAAACATCTCTCAAAGCGCTCGCTTATTTTCGCGGAGCCGATTTAGTAAAATCCCATTCCGTTAAAACCATCGCAAAGGATTTGAATGAAAACGGAGAAATCGAATCCATCGGACAAAAATTAGATTTATATTATATACCAACTCGTGATCCGGATGCGTTTGCGGACGGCGCACCTTTCGAATACTTCGAGGAATCTCAAGCTAAAGAGGCGATCGTTTTTGCGGAAAGATTGATTCAAATCGTAAAGGAAAAACTGAAATAGAAACGGATAGCGAGTTAATTTTCAATAAGAACTCGTCCCAAAACATACGAAAATTGCGGAAATGAATGCGATGCCGAAAAAACTCGAGACGTTTTGGGACAAACTCTAACTTTAATATTCTAAATTCATGGAATGTTTTATTTTTGACGAATATTAAAAGCGGGAAAAGGTTTCAATCCGCCCGTTCTATCGCAGGACTTTTCTTTGAGAGTCTCTTAATTGCAACGCTCAAGGTTTTTGAGCCGGTGCAAATTCTTTCAGTTTCCAAGAAACCGCTAAGTAAGCCGCGGGAATTACTCGTTCAATTTTTTTACTTCGTAAACCCGTTTCTACCAAGGGAAAATACTTAGGTTCCGGTTTGTCTTGGATATATTTCAGATATCCTATATCAAGTCCTTCGCCACCCGATTCCAACAAAACGTCAAGTTGTTCCCTGATCGCTTCCGGTATTTCATCCTGTCCTTTGGATCGTATCATTTCTTTTACTCTCTTTTGTATATTCTATATTTTTAATGTGTTTTTTGAATCGGCGGTTAACAAAATCTAATTACTTTTCTTTAAATTCATTTTCACGAAATGCCTTGAAATGGCAATTTGGGCTATTTTAAAGTGAGATACTGTCTATTTTATTTTGTATTTTCTCAAATCCCCCTAAAGATAACCTAACCGTTGTTAGATTTTGGATTAGGCAACATTAGCGAATTCTAAAATATCCGAATTTATAATTAAAAGAATAGATAGGTGATTTAAGCATTGAAATTTGGTACCAAAGAGACATAATTAACATTATGTCTATCACACTCCAAAAGTCAAATCTCGTCAAGAATTTACATGTGATTCGGTTATCCGGCTTAGAAAATCCACAAGAACTTCAAAATGTTAAAAAATTTGCTAGTAAAGTTTTTGAACAATTTGGTTACACTAAATCATTATATACGACAGTCGATATGGATCCTTGGTCTACTTGGTTTTATGTGAGAGAAGGAACGGAAATCTTAGCCGCCATGCGTATTGTAGAAAAAAAACCGATGAACTTGATTCCTTTGGAACTCGGAATTATTAAAGAAAGCGATCCGATCCAAAGATACGCAGTCGTTGGTGAAAACATTGCAGACTGGAATTCAGTAAGTTTTGAGCATTCTAAAAAAGGCGCGCGCGCCGCTGTCTCTACGTTCCATGCGGCTGCCAATTTTTGTCTGAAAAAAAAATTCGATATAGTCTATGGATTTTATCACAAAAAAGTAAATTCAATCGTAAAACTCTACAGCACAATTGGAGCCATGCCATCTGAAAAGTATCAAAAAGAAGTTTATTTTCCGGAATGTTATTACCAGGGAGAATTAGTTTACCTCACTCCGATTGAAATTAACAAAGAGGCTTTACAAAAAATTAGGACAAAATTATGGTGATCCGGGTTGGTTCGTGTCACCTATGTCAGTTTTATTTAACCTTTTTACCGCTACCTCGATTTTTCTATTAGGATTTTATATCAAAAAAAATCGTGACCAGCTTATATCTGTTAGGATAACTTTTTTCTATCTGACACTTTCTGTTGGGTTATGGACTTTATTTTCAAGTTGTAGGCAATATATACCTTACAGTATTCGTCTCTACGCTCCGAACCTGATTCTAATTTCTGTAATATTCGTTCCCTTTTTGTTAAGTAGAATCGTGAACAAACTTGTGGATGAAAACTACAATGCGTCCAGATTGAGAAAACTCATCGAAACAAGCCTTATTGCCTATCTAGGCATTTCAGGGCTTAGTTTTAATTTGATAAAAATAACAGATATTCAAACACTTACACACGAACCCTTATTAGCCTATCATATATTAATAATTTATTCTATTCTTTGGATGTGTGAAAGTATATTCAAACTTACAAAATGTTTAATTGTTTCCGATGGAATGGTTCGCGTTAGACTTTCATTGATGCTTTTTGGAATTTCTTCTGCATTCTTAATCATAATTCCTTTAGTTTGGATTTTACCATTCTTTGGAATATATCAAGGATCTTATGCTTCTATCGGTACTATGATTTGTATAATTTTCTGGGGTGTAGCAATCCTTCACTACGACGCTTTTCAAACAAGAGAAGAAATCTTTTCTGGAAAACATGTTCCATTACTAAATAGAATCACACTCAATCCCATTTTGAAATTATATTCCATTTTAGACCCTGAGGAATTTGAGATGCGTAGATTAGATTCTAATTCGATCCTAGCAAGAGAGGTTATTAACACGGCTTTCGAATGGATCTTTAGAGCCAACATACCATTCAGGGCAACCGCTCGAAAAGTCGCAATCAAGTATGATCGATATTTAAAGTGATTTAGATTTATCCCGGATTGTTTTTTAAGGTCTCGGATAATTTATAAAATCGATCGATTAAACCGATTACAAATTTCTGATCTTCTTGGGGTAACTTCACAAGTTTTTCCAACTCTTTCATCAAACCGGGAACTTTTAAAATGATTCGAAGATTTAAAATTTCGTAATCTGTATATTTCTTACCATCCGATTCTTCTAACCAAAACTCTCCTTGGCCTTCCATTACCCAAATTGCCGAAATGTTCGTTTTCAACTGAAACAATTCGGCATAAGTCCATGTGAATTCAGTTTCTCCGGTTAGTAATCTGGAAGCGTTTGACGGATGAATTCTCAAAAGTTCAGCCAAACCTTTCCGATTGATTTCCAACTCGTCACATGCCATTTGCAGTCTTTCGAACTTTTCCATATTTTTATGTGCGGTTTGCTTTTTTTTAATTGACATATGTGCAAATTGCTCTACTTATAACCTGCATTTCGCATTTTATCTTTTCAATGTAACCTTCTGCGTTGAAAAGAATCTATGCAATCCGCACAATTGCAAGCTAAATATATTACGAATATCCTTGTAGTAACAGCTCCATCGATTTTGTTTTGTGCGATTTACTGTATGAAATTTCGGATAACTAAATGTTGAACATCAAAAATATTCATCTATTCCCAAAGTATAGTTTGCGTTTCTTCAATTCAAAATAGGTATAAATCATGTTAATCAATTACTTTCAAACACCGCCCTTGGACATCACCGAATTAGAGTTAGACGAATATGAAAAATACCTTGGGAAAAAGTTATGCAATGAGGATAAGGAAGCAATTTTGAAATCCACGGGCTTTCGTAAGGTTTTAACGATCAGAAGAAAATTAAAAGTTAAGTCTATCAATAATTTCTTTCTAAACGATTTAGAAAGTTATGAAGAAAATCAAATAAGATAAAACAACGCCGAGCTTCTTCCCATGTTTGATATGAATACTTTACGGTTTTTATTACGGAGTTTTTCTTTATGGAAGTGGAGCGGCCTTAGTCTATTTGTCTTTTATTCTCGGAAATTTAGACAATCCGGATTCATTGTAAACGCCTCATTCGAATTTCTAAATCTATTTTATTTGTAACCGCCTAACAAAGTGCAGGTTTTCTTTTGGTTCTATTTAGTATCGAAAACAATCAATTCTTCTTGGATTTTTTACGGCGACTGCTTTTAACTAATGATAAAGGTGGTCGATCCAACCCAACTGCAAGAGCAAACTCATCCATAAAAGATTCAAATTTTGCATTGAGAATGGAATCTACAACCGCCTCTACTTCACTTAGTTCGGTTTCGTTAAAGTTCCCCATTTTTTGCAATATTCTTTTGAACAAAGATTTTGGATTCAAGGATTTTGGAGGCAAAGGTTCCATTTTCATATTCCTTTAAGCATTATCAATCAATAATGTTTTCTATATCTTCGGCTACCATTGAATCATTATTTACTTCTAAAATTCTTTATATTCCTATTTTTTTAAGTAATTTCTTTTTTTGTTTTGGGCTTTGTTTCTCGAAACTCTCCCGATTTTGAGGTTGGCGTTCGGGAGGGTCAGGGTTCTGCACAGGAGGGAAATTCTATGCCGGTAACCAACTTGTCCAGTTTTCACTTGAAATATGCTAAACTCATCTTGTAATTGAATCTAATAAAGTGTATACCATACTACCAAATACTTCTGAATTGGATATCATCTTACTATACTTTACTTTAACTGGAATATCTAATGTATTAATTATATATATATAACCCGGATCAATTTTAATTTCTTTTTTTTCAAGAATTTCCTTTCCAGTAAATTTACGAAATGTCTTAAATTTAATTGGAATAGCGTTATATTTCTTTTCAAATATTTGATTCAGATTTTTTATTTTTTTAATTTTCCCATTATTAATTGAATATAACGCCACCTTGCCCTCTATTTTATCTAATGCAATTTTAAGTCCGTACGAAATTAGATATTCATTAACTACTGTAAATGGGCAATTTTCAAATTCATAATTTTTATATCGATTCAATGAATATACAAATTCAACTTCATTCGAATCATTGATATAATATTTAGAAGAACAGATAGCTTTACTTTTTTTTATTATTTCAATTGATGGAAAATTTATCCCGGTAAATCCATAATTATCTGCACGACCGTAAAATCTCCCTTTTATTGTCTTTCCTATTTGATTCTTGATATCCTCTGTAAAATTAATCTCTTCCCCACTATCATTCAATTCGAATGCGGAAATTGTTGCCATATTTCGATTTAATTCCGCAGCAAACTCCTTTTCGCCACCAGAAGAGTTGATAAAACTATTATTTAAATAAATAACGGATGGTCGTAATTTTTTAATTTTATCGACCATTTTTATCAGACTATCTCTAAACTTCTTACGCTCCCCCATATATTCATCGCTTTCTGCATCAATATCGACCAAAATAATCTTCTCCTTTTGATTCGATATCTCTTCCAATTTAGGATCAATATAATAATTGCATGATATTATGCTAATACATAATAGAATGTATTTCACCATGCTCTTGTCCCAGTAGAAGAAGGCAAACTACCTGTATTATTTTCAGATTTACCAAAATTAAATAACCGATTCCAAAGATTTGGCTTAGTAGCCGCATATTCAGCAGATGCCCTAACGGCTTCCGTGCCATTCATGGCTTCTTTATAAGAATACTCTTCGCCATTCGGACCATAAATAAACTGCCTATGACCTAATCCATCTATTATAGCGTTTCCAGTCTTCGGATCTGTCCAAGTAATAGGTGCGTTTTTTGAATCCAAGACCCGAACGGTCAGTTCACCATATTGGGTTTGAATCTTATCGCCATCCTTTAATACTCTAACATTAGGTCTGCCATCTACACCCCCATTAGTAATTTCATCAGAAGTCGAACGAGTTTTCATTTCTCCGATCTGAGTCCATACCCATTCTCCCTTTTCATTTTGATGTCGTGCATAAACACCGGCTCCCATTGCTCCTTCTAAGCGATCTAACTGGTCCGATTCTTGCTTCGTTAATTTTACTCCACGACTTAACTTATCATAGTAATTATTCAATTTCTGTTTCATAATTTCTATAGGATTCTCTGGAACACTCGTATTATGCACAAGAATATTAGAATTCGATACAAAGTATGTATGGAAATCTTCTACATGAAAGTTATAAGTATCAATGCCATCAACTTCAACGCGATTGATTTCTTTAATTGTTATCTCTTTTAAATTGGAATTAACAACTCTATCTTTCTTAGTTAGATCCTTTGCTAAAACAAAACCTTTTTCTTTAATATAGAAAGGGTGTCCTTCAGTTGTTTCAATAATTGTATTATCTTCCAAACTTATTTTAATAAGTATGTCCGTTTTGTTTCTAAACACTTCTAAGACTTTTTTATAACCCAACTCAAGAGTTACCTCATTGAATGCAAAGACAATATCTCCAACCTCAATATTCTCGATCGTTTTCGTATTATCCTGCGTTAAAATTTTTGTTCCTTTTACAAAACATGCTACTTCATCCATCGCAGCATTATAAAGAGAAATTGCATCCAATCCTCTCGCTGTAGTCCTGTTACCACCATTGTTCGCAGTCGCACCCTCACCCCCGCCAAACAAACCGTTCTTGATCGCATTCCAGCCATTCGAGAGGTTCTCTCTGCTAAAACCCCCCACAGCAGCCCCAACACCGTTCAAGATATCGTCAAACAAGTTCCGATTGGCAGCCGCGTGTTCCGGGTTGTTCGTCTTGTCAAAAAGGTTACGATCAAAACCGTATTGAACGTCGCTACTTAGGCCACCGTATTCAGAAACCGTCCAAGAAGGAGTAACGCTCATAGGACCAAACTTAGACGAAACACCAACCGTTGCGCCGTAACCCGCTTTCGTATCGTAACTCAAGCCTATGCTACCGTACAAATCTCCCTTTTCGTTGTATTTGCCTCTCACATTCGCACTCACACCGGAAGATTGATTGTCTCTCCCGATGTTGTTCCGGTTGTAACTCAGCTCCGCACTGTTTGTAAAACCTTTATTCGACTGCGCACCAAAACCTACTTTTAAACCGACACTCGCTCCCCAAGCTCCACTCTTCGAGTTGTAGTTTAAACCGATACTACCACCCACCTTCATCTTGTTAGGCGTCCCTACGCTCACACCCGCTCCAAAACCGTTGGCGTAACTGTAACTCAAGTTCACACTGAGCATTCCACCCGTATTCTCCTCCAAGTAGGAGTTGATCGCTCCACTTACAAATCCGGCTGCCATACCGGCGGCACCACCTTCATACGCACCTCGAAACGTTTTCCAACCCATCGTTCCCAATGCCGATATCGACATCAGAGCCACTCCGATTGGAGCGAACGGTGTAAACGAAAGAACTCCGCCAATAATACCCGCAGCCGCGAGCGTAGTCGTCACTACTTTGTCCAGGGCCGCGTCGTTCGCATACATCTCCGCTCCCGTTCGCATACCCAGTTCATTGATATGTCGTTGGGCTTTGTTGGATTCTCTGAACTTCGCTAACTCGTAGTTCCCTTCCGCAAAAACACCGTTCATCGCCTGGTTCCCCAGGCCCAAGGTAGCCAAGGCTACAAACGGTTCCGCCACCGTCTCCACTGCAAACATTACAAAGTCAACCATTCCCGTGACTGCATACAACGCACCTTGCACCGCTCTTTCGCCTTGGCGGCCCGCTTCCTTCATATCTTTTTTAGCGCCGCTAAAATTACCCATCGATGCTTTCAGAATCGCTTGGGCTTGACTGAGTATCATATTCCCAACGCCCTTCCCTGCCTCTACCGCACCCTCAGCCACCACTCCCAGTTGATTGTAAAATCGTCCCATGCCTCCGCTCTTTCTCTTGCGGGCCGCATCCATCTTCCCCTTTCTCTTGTCCATCTCCTTCTTGGTCTTGAGAATCGAATACGATTGCACAAACTGTTGTTCCCCAAACGTGCCTTCGGGAACTTCTCCGACAAGAAACCCTGAGTTCATCGCTGACTTCGCACATTGTTCTGCGGACTTGTTCAGACAAGATACGCTTTCACCGCTCTTCACTGCATCCAAGTATTCGTTATAGGCGCTTCGAGGCGTTAGGGAGTAGGCGTTAGGCGTTAGGGAAGAAGGGGAAAGTCTTCCCCTCGCTTCATCCCGAGCTTGCTGTTTCTCTAATTTAGCAATGTCTAATGGTGTTTTCAAGCTCCGGATTCCGCTACCCCTTCGCCGGGGGATTTTTTTGTAAGAAAGCCCGGACCCGGTTTTGTTGAAGTTCAGATCGACGCTGTATGTAGTCGGGCATTGGGCTTTGGAAAGCTAAAGTTAAGTTTTGTGCACAGAAAAGGTAAACGAATCGTGGTGCACCCAGGTGCACCGCTACGATTTTCAAGTTAGGAAAGATTGAGGTTGGCTTTTTACTTTTTGTTACTTTCCTAATTTGAATCACTTAAGTTGCATTCTATATTTTTAAAATAGTTACCTTTCTAAACAAACAGACTTTGATTTCGACATTTTAGTTTTTGGGTAGTGTCAAGAAACAAAGCATTCAAATAACGTTACTTCTCACGAGGAAAAACGATACCATGATCTCTTAGATCGTCCTCACTCAGACCGATCACTTCCAAGACCGTTTCCAAATCGATCCCTTTACCAAGCATCTTGCGGGCTGCTTCCAGTTTACCCTTCTCAATGCCCTTCTCAATACCCTTCTCAATACCCTTCTCAATACCCTTCTCAATACCCTTCTCAATACCCTTCTCAATACCCTTCTCAAGGCCTTGTCGTTCACCGGCTTCGAAGCGAGCCGCTAAATCATATACATAGTCACGATCCGTTTTGAGTTTCTCTTCTATCTCTTTGCGTTTCTGAGGATCATTCGAATACTGTTCTAAAATCGTAAAAGCCTTACTCAAATCAGGCGTCTTGTCTACCAATATGGCCATCTCTTCCTCCTGCAATTCCGACGTATGTTTCAACACATACAACCAACTCTCTAAATCATTTCGTAAATCTTTTACATCTTCAGTAACAAACTTACCCAGTTCTAAAAAATGAACTTCCAAGTCGTCCGTTAACGTGATCTCCGGATTACTCTCTTCTCGAAATTTAAACTTACTGTGATAATTCTCGATGGGAATCAGATTAAAGTCAACTATGTTTATCTGATAGACAGGCTTCAAATCGCTATATCCGTCTCCGGGTTGTAACTGATCCCGGATCAATCCAGAAAGATAATACAAACCCCTCTTCACAAACGAACTCTCATGCGCTACTTGTATTTCTACGTGAAAAATTCGACCTCGCTCATCCGTTGCACGTACGTCCAGATACGAACGTTTTTCGTCCGGAGACGTCCTAGTCAACTCAGGGTTTAAGATCCTGATCGCTGCAATCTTATGTTCATGATTCGGAAAGATTACGCTGTTTAAGATCGAAATCAGCAACACGGGCTCTTGAACAAACAATGCCTTAAACATCCAGTCTGACGTTAATGGGAAAAAATGCATGACAAAGCGTACGGCTTACACCAACAGGATGTCAAAACTATTTTCTTGGTTTGAAGTTCCATTCAATCCAGAACTACCGGCTCTGATTTCAAGAACAAAAGGATTAGATAGTCTTAGGACTTTTCTTTGAGAGTCTCTTAATTGCAACGCTCAAGGTTTTTGAGCCGGTGCAAATTCTTTCAGTTTCCAAGAAACCGCTAACTAAGCCGCGGGAATTACTCGTTCAATTTTTTTACTTCGTAAACCCGTTTCTACCAAGGAATAATACTTAGAGCTGTCGATAGAATCATTGTATATCCAAGAAGGACCTAACGTTTGTTTTACGAGATTTCTCTCTTTTTCAATTTCATCTTTCTTTTCCATTTTCTTTGTAATATTCGAAAAAAATCCCAAAGCACGGCTCGGATTTTGTTTCTCAAAAGTCAGCTTGTCGCCTACAAACGAAAGAGAAAGAAATTCCAAACAAAACCGTTTGAGAGATTGAAGCTTGTTTTCCTTTCGTATCTGGATCAGGATTGGAGAGAACATTTGATTTTGGTTTCTCCCGAAACTCTTCTCGAATGGAGAAACAACAAACTCAAGATCTTTTGGGCTCTGCTTTCGAAACGAAAAAAACCGGGAAGACCTTCCGCTCCCTGGGATATCATCAAACTGATTCGAAGAGTAGCGAAGGAAAACAACGTTTGGGGAGCGACTAAACTTCACGGTTTGCTTTTGAAATTGGGTCATACTATTTGCGAAAGAACCGTTTCGAAATATCTTCCCAAGCGACCTTCCAATCCTAAAAAACGTCTTTCTTGGAAAGAGTTCTACTCTTTACATGCGGATGCGATGATTGTCTCCGATACGTTCTAGTGAATATGACTTTACATTGTTATAAAGTTCTAATTCCTAACCAACTCCTATGTTTGAGAACGCTCTGTCGTTATTGTGGAAAATCCCCGATTTGCAGAAAAATTTCCTAACTCCTATCCACTATTTCCTAACGAACTAAAATGTTTTGAAGTTTGCGATTCGCAAACAAGTTCAAGCGGGTAAGAAAACACGTTATTTTCTTTCGGACAATGATTCCCTTTTTGGGAAACGTTTTACGAAGTATTTGGTTCGGATTGGCATCAAACACAAAAAGACTTCGTTTCATTCTCCTTGGCAGAACTGTTACGCCGAACGGAAAACTCAATGCCTCACTCTCTACGGATCGTTCGGCAGGGTTAAGACGTGCAGAAATGAGTTTCTGGACTTTTTCATTCCGATCAACCAATATCACTTGGAAAAGAAATTGGAAGAGTTCATTCATTTTTACAATCATCATCGTACTCATCTGGCTCTGAACAAAGACAGTCCCGTTCCTTCTCCTATTTTGATACGTCCGTCGGTTGGTAGTGGAAAACTCATTTCCACTCCTGTTCTCGGCGGCTTGTATCATACATACTCTTACAAAAGCGTAG
>NZ_AOHC02000014.1 GCF_000332415.1 Leptospira weilii serovar Ranarum str. ICFT | reverse complement strand
TTGACCTTTCACTCGTTCTATGCGGACCAACGGTAGAACTTAATATTATATCATTATAAATATCAAATATAATCGAACTATTGGCATTCGGCGATTCCGATTCCCCCAGTTGATTTTTTACACAGCCAAAATCTTTCACGAACTCCTTCGTTTTAGGTAGGCTTATTCCTGTCGCGTCGCAAGCTGCAACTATATAACCTTTATGCGTTTTGCAATTCGTTACATTTTTGTAGTAGCTGTTTACTAATATTTCGTTTAATGATTCAAACACTTGCGGATTTAATTTCTCCCGCGCTAAGGAAAACGCTTGTTTCGTCACAGCTTTCTTTCCTAAATTCTTAAAATATCTATATAACTCGACCGCTAAGCTTTTGTTTAATAAGTTTATCATGGCTATAAGCAACCTCGGTAGGGTTAGTTGACGATTCCGAGTAAAAGCACTCGGTTTCATTCGCGCGATTTCCAGAATCTTTCTGGAATATATCCAAGCTTCTAATTCGCCTATGACTGTTATTCTTTCTTGCCCATGTCTTCTTGTCGTACTAAATTCTTTAATCTTTAGTCTTTTTTCTTAAATTGACAGCATTGCGCTATGGATCGCGAAATTGGTCACGCTACTTTTTCTGTGTTCAATACTATCCCTTCTTAAAGCTCTGGTTTCTCCGGGCCTTTTTTGTTTTTGGAAAAATCACGAAGAAAAACGACACCGCACCTCGGTTTTTGTTAAGAGTTATTCGCAAAGTCGGAAAAGAAAAATGCAGGGAGTTCCCACGTTTTAGGAGTTCCGTCATATACCAACCCCACACATGTTGAGAAGGTTTTTGTGGAATAAGAAGGATCAAAAAACGCGAAGGTTCTAGTGGTTAGTGAATAATTTTTAGCGATTAATGTAAGAAATTATAGGGGGATATACTTTTGATTTGTAAGTGAAAGAACCGAATTTTTTCGCGACTACGTGGTTGCGTTACACGTTGAAACTTAATAGCGCTCTCCTTGTAGATCGTGACGCAAGAGCGTTCGCTTTCGCGAAGTCATTTATATGTCGCGTTTCCGGTATTTTCGCAAATAGTTTGGTTCATTGTGAAAGTAAAGACACAACAAATTCTCATAGTAGCAAGGCAAATAGAGTTTCATCAAACGGATTGGTCTTCCCGGAGAAGGTTAAGCAGGCTTTTCCTAAGCTTTCCCAAGATTTTAAAGGCGATTTTGGAATTTGAAAATTTAAGTTGATATTGAGACCTGAAATCAAAAATTGACGTGAAGCTGTTTGTAAACTTTCAAAGCTGCATTATGAATCGGAAACAATTCTATAAACTGCATTCTATATTGGGAATTTGTAGCGGTCTATTTTTAGTCGTGATTGGTTTAAGCGGTTCTTTTTTGGTTTTTGGATTTGAAATCGATCGGCTATTGAATCCGAAGCAGTGGAGTGTCGTTGGCGGAAAAGAGCGGCTAAGCATCGATACGCTTCGGGAAAAATTAAATCAAACTCTTCCCGCTCATGCCTTGGCAGGTTGGTTACTTGCCGAAGAACAAAATCGACCGGATCAAGTTTGGCTTCATTTTTTAGATTCGAGTCAGAGAAAAGAATCCGTAATTTTATTAAATCCTTATACGGGGGAAATTTTAGGAACACTGGCGGAAGACCGATCCGATTCTTTTTACGGCTGGATGTTAAAACTACATTATAGTTTGCTTATGGGGAATTTTGGATATTTTTTTGCGGGGATTTTAGGAATCGTATTTGTTTTTCAAGGAATTAGCGGAATGATTCTCTATCGAAGTATTTGGCAAAATTTATTCCGGCTTCGAACGTACCAATCGTTTAGAACGTATTTTTCGGATCTTCATAAGTTGGTCGGAGTGTTTACTTTGGTTTTTAATATGGCTCTCGGATTTACGGGCGCCTGGTGGAACGCACAATTTGTCTTAGGAATTTGGGTAAACGAAGTTGCAGAGGAAAAACAAATCGGAAAGTTTTTTAACGAATCCGTTTCGATGAATCTTTTGTTAAGCGAAGCTCAGTCACAAATCCGCGGGTTTCGCCTCGGTTTTATTTCCTTCCCACACCATCACGAGAAAGATCCGATTCAATTTTATGGCGCCGAAAATGAGCGAAGCTCGTTTCGAAGTAGGTTTGGTTCGTATTTTGTTTTTGATTCGGAGTCGGGAAAGCTATTGAAAGTTTTCAGTCTTTCAAATGAAAATCTAATTTATGGAATTTTAGATTCTTTTCGTCCTATTCACTTCGGAACGTTCGGGGGAATCGTCACAAAAATCCTTTGGGTCATTTTAGGACTGGCTCCCGGAGTCCTTTCACTTTCCGGAATAGGGATTTTGATTTCAAAACGGAATTCGAAAAAACGAAAGAAAAGCGCCAACTTATCTTTGTAATACCCTATCAATCCTATCATAAAATCACAATGGAAGCCGATTTTTTACTTACACGGCTCTTCCCAAACTCGGCGAGCGATCCTTAGAGAGTGAAGTGAAGCGTTGAATTTCGGTCGCGAAATAATAATCACTTTCGCCTTTGTTATACCGAACTTCACGTTAGTCGTCATTTTAGTCTTTTTTGGGGACGACTATGAAGCAGTGACCTTTCTCTCTGATGCCTACTCGAGAAGCATTGGACGAGTGGATAGGCATCAGAGAGGCAACAAAAAAAAGGAATCATTTTTAAAATAGGTTTTATACTTTTAATCTTGAAAGCAATCGATTCATTCTTAATTGAGTATTGTGAACCGTCTTGTATAAAACCGGAACCGCAACTAAGGTCAAAAAGGAGGAAAAGGCAAGCCCCCATCCGAAAGCAAGAGCCATCGGAACGAGGAAAGGGTCTCGCCCTCCGATTCCATAAGCTGTCGGAAGCAAACCGAGAACGGTAGTCACTGTCGTTAAAACTACGGGTCTGAGTCGTAAGAGTCCGGTTTCGACAAGAATCGAATCTATATCTTCCCCCGGTTTTTCCAGCTTTAACTGATTTGCAAAATCTACGAGAACGATCGAATCGTTTACTACGACACCCGCAAGTCCGACGATTCCCAAAAAGGCGAGGAACCCGAAGTATTCTCCGTGAAGAACAAACGCGAAAATCACTCCGATTAAGGAAAACGGAATCGAGCTTACTACGATTACCGGTTGAATCAAAGAACGAAAGAGCGACGCAAGAATCATAAAGATGATGATAAACGCAATGAGAAAGGCCCTTCCCAAACTCGCGAGAGATTCTTCCGTGTCCTTGTTCTCTCCGCCGAAACGCATTCGATAACCGGGATATTTGTCGATGATTCCTTTCGAAAGTTTTGAGATTTCCGCGTTAGCTCTCCTTGTATCGGTTTTACTTTCGTCCAAGTTAGCCGTAACCGTAAGAATGCGTTTCCCGTCCAAGTGATTGATGTTTGCAAAACCCGGCTCACGAACGTAGGTGATCAGCCTCGATACGGGAATTAGTTTTCCGAGTTGATTGCTCACAAAGACGTTGTTTAAAGATCCGATGGATTTTCTCACTTCTTCCGGAAAACGAACCTTCACTTCCACTTCTTCGTCGGCTCGTTTGATTTTTGTAGCTACGGTTCCTTGAAAGGCCGTATTGATCGCCTGCGATACTTTGAATACGGAAACTCCCGCAGTCGAAGCAAGCGATTCGTTTACCTTGATTCTAATCTCGTCCTTGCCTTCGTTAAAATCGTCGCCTATATCCGTAACACCCGGAACCTTAGCCATCACGGCTTTGTATTCTTCGCCGATTGCAATCAGACGATCGTAGTCGTCTCCTTTGATTTCGATGGCCACCGGTTTTCCAACGGGAGGACCGCCTGAGATTTTCTCAAAATCCAAAGCGAGAAGTTGTCCTTTAAAACGGGAGAATTCGGACGGGAATTCGTTTAAACGGAAGGGTTTGAATTCTTCCTTCTTTTTTTCCGCTTCTCTTTTACGAGTTTCCTCGAGAATTTTTACGGACTTTTCATTCAAAAGCCAGATCGTTTTTTCCCTCACTTCCGAGATAATCGTGTCGGTCGTTCTTTTTCTATTTTCTTCGGGAGTCAGATAAACGAGAATTTGAGCGAAGTGTTTTCCGCGTTTGGTGAAAGGATCGTTCGGATCTTTTTGAATGATTCCGACTCTGGTTACGTAATTCTCGATTTCCTCTTTGGAAATTTTTGCGAGTTCTCTTTCTAAAACGTGAGTGAATCGTTCCGTTTCTGGAAGGGACATTCCGGTTTGACCCGTAAGTTTGATCTGAAACACGTCCACGGAACCGGGAAAGAGTTTGAACTTTCCAAAAACGGCAAAAAGTGCGAAACTTCCCACGAGCATCGCGAACAGATAGATAAAAATCTGAAGTCTATGTTTGAGCGCAAACTTGAGAAGTGGAAGGTAATAATTGATTTTGAGTTTATAGAACCATCCGCTTTCTTCCTTGATTTGGCCGGAATGAAACTTATGTTTATTGATATCGTATAAGTGAGAGGGAAGAATAAAAAACGCCTCCGAAAGAGAGGCGAGTAACGCAATGATGACGACTAACGGAATGCTGTAGATAAACTTTCCGAAAATCCCCGTCATAAAAAGCATCGGAGCGAAGGCCGCCACGGTCGTCGTTACGGTAGCGGTGACGGGATCGATCACTTCACTCGTTCCTTTTAACGCGGCTTCGTAAACGGGCATCCCTTCTTCCATATAACGATACACGTTTTCACAGATGATGATCGCGTCGTCTACGAGGATCCCCACAACGATAATCAGACCGAACATGGAAATCAGATTTAGGGTAAGGCCCATGTAATTCATGACGACGAAGGTGGCCCCGAAAGAAACCGGAATCCCGAGTGCGGTCATAAGAGCGACTCTCCATCCTAAAAATAAGAACAGAGAGGCCGTTACCAAGACAAGTCCGCCGAAAGCGTTGGAAAGAAGAACACTTAACCTTCTTCGAATGTATTTGGAAAGGTCGTTAACGAACGCGTATTCGAACTCGTCCTTGGAATTTTTTTTGAATTCTTCGATGATTTTTTTTGCCTCGTCCACGACGAGGATCGCGTCTGCTTTTTCCCGTTTGATAACGGTCAGAGCGATCGTTTTTTTTCCGTTGACCTTATCCAGGTATTCCGCCTCTTTCAGCCCTTCGGTTACCCTTGCCACATTGTCGATTCGGATCGAATTTCCTATCTCATTGGATCGGACATGAACCTCCTCGATTTCTTTCGGAGAATCGAATTCTCCGATGGTCCTTAGGATCACTTCCTTCTGATTTCCCGCGATATTTCCGCCCGGGAAGTTAATATTACGGTTTTTTAATGCAAAGATGATGTCCTGACTCGTGAGATATTTGGAAAACATGGCCGCAGGATCGACGTCCACCTGCATCTCCGTATCTCTCCAACCTCGTTTGGAAATTCTCGCGACACCCGGAATGTCTTCCAAAGCCTGTTCCACGATTTTCGCCCGAGCCTTGAGACGTTTTTCGGCTTCGATACTCGAATCGTACGATTTCAGGCTGATATCGATTTCGATCACCGGTTGTCTGGAGGTCGTGATTTCCGTGACGAGCGGGTCTTCGGCTTCTTCCGGAAGATCTTCCACTCGATCGATCGCGGACTTTATATCGTCCACGACCTTCTGCGTGTTTTTGGAATCCGGGTCCAAAGTAATCACGATGCCGGAGCGATTTTCGATCGAAGCGGATCTGAATTCTTTGATCCCATCCACTTCTTTGATCGCTTCTTCCAGAGGTTTTGTGACCAATTTTTCGATCTCTGCGGGAGAGGCCCCCGGGAAAACCGTTACGACGCTTACGATATCGAAGTTGATGTTGGGGAAGGCTTCCCGATTCATTTTCACGGCGGTAAATCCGCCGATTAGGATGATCAAAAAAGTAAGCAGATTTACGAATATACTTTTAGAGAGAAAATACTCGACGAGTGATTTCATGTATTATTAATTTATGTTTTTTTAATCTAAGATATTGTTGGACGAATCTAAAGTTTCGTTAAAGCCGAATAGTTTTGTATCTTTCAGTCTGTCCACGTAGAGAACTCCCATAAGATGATCGCATTCGTGCTGATAGACGATAGCCTTATAACCGTCTATCGTCTCGTCGAATCGATTTCCTTTTTCGTCCATCCACTGCATTCTGATTCGATTGGGTCTTTCCACGTAACCGCGCATTCCGGGAACGGAAAGACAACCTTCCCAAAAACCGGAAATATCTTTTGTGAGAGGGGTGATGATCGGATTTATAAGGACACGTTCGGGAACGTCCGGAGTTCCCGGATAACGTTCGTTGTCTTCGGAGCCTACTACAACGATTTGTTTCAAAATTCCGATCTGAGGAGCCGCGAGCCCGACCCCTTCCGCGTGACGCATCGTATCGAACATATCGCGGATCAGTTTTTTGAATTCTTTGGTTTGAATTTCGTTTTCCGTGACAGGCTCCGAGATTTGGCGGAGAATCGGATCACCCATTCTTAAAATTTTTCTGACTGACATACTTAAAAACCAGGTTCTATCTTAAATTTTGACTTTTTTTGGACAGAAGAAATCGGAACTTCCGCAAGAATTTTCAAAATCAAATTCTTCAGAAGATTTTGTACTGATTCGGGACGGGAGGTTTCGATTCTAAAAACCGGAAATCTTTGGATCGTCTCTCCGAAGATTTGTATTTGTTTCGTGATCTTTCCCGAATGTTTCGTAAAAACGATCGCGGGCAAATACTTGGAATCGGTGAAACCGGACCGAAGACTTTGTTCCAAAGATTCGTAGAAAGAATGCAGTTCTCTCGAAAGTAAAAGCCAAGGCGGAAACCTTTCTAAAATCCATTCCGCATTTTTAGGCATCCAATTCGCGTCGGTTCGAAAAAGCGGAGGATCGAGAACACAAGCCGCTTCTATCGCCTGTGGAATTTTTTTTAGAAGTTCGAAAACCATTCCGGAAAACAAACCCTCTCCTATCAATTTGACCTTTCGTTTCGAATTTAAAATTTCCCGAGATAACAGATCGATGCAATCTTCGAATTTTGGAAAACCAAACCCCATCCAGTTTGCGGGAAGTTCGAAAACTCGCACGGAATAGGAGGATAAAAACGAATCTGCGTATAACTTTCTTTCGGAGAACGGAAGGTCCGGGATGAGGATGAGCGGATTTGTATTTTCGGTCTCAAACCGAACGATTCGGATTAGGTCGGACATGATGGATGTGAAATACGGATTTCCATTTCTTCACCGAATATCTTTCCATAGGATGGAAGGCCTAAAAGGATTTGACAGAGAGTTTAAAGTCTAAAAACTCAAATTTCGAATGTGGAGACGAGGGGAATCGAACCCCCCACCTTTTGAATGCCATTCAAACGCTCTCCCAACTGAGCTACGTCCCCGCTTGAGAATCAAGTTTTTATCAATTTCTTTGAAGTCAATAATAAATATAGGAGCGGTTAAGGATGAGTGAGTCGATCGAAGATTTACGAAAAAAAATAAAGATCCAAAACGATATAATCAAAGGTTATGAAAAAGTTTTAAGACTCAACGAGCAGGAATTGGCGAATGCGGACGAAATTATCCGCATGTATGAAGGAATCATTCAGTATTCCGGAAGGGAACTCAAGGATGTGAAGGAAGCTTTCGACGCCACGAACGTGGTCACCAATCTTTCCCGCGAAGAATTGATGGGCGCTTTGTCTCGTATCAAAGAGTTGGAAAGTGTAAATAAGAAACTTCGAGAAGAATCCCTAAAATTTCAAACCGGCTGATTTTCCGCTTTGACCTCGAACAAAAAACAGGATTCCCTCCTCAGACAGGGTTCTGACGGAGACCTTTATCTGGAAGACAATCCGGGTTTGGCCGTCGTTTTCGAATCCCTTCTCACGGAAATCATTCATCTAACATCCGCACAATTTGGAATATTCAGTTTTCGTTTAGAAGACGGAACTCTCAAATCCATCTATGGAAATCCTCCTTCGAACGCCGTCGAAGAGGCAAAACTCGTCTCCGAGTTTTGTTTTAAAACCGGTCAAGACTTCAATCTCAAAAGAGGCGAGAGTCCGAACAAACTCATCCCCGCTTTGGAACAAAATTCGGTTTGTTGTGTGTTGCACGTCGGGGAACTCGGGGATTCCGCCTCCGAGGATCAAAAGAAAATATTCGGAACCATCTTTCTAGGGAGATCGGAGGGGGGGGGCGGAGAATTTAGGGAATCCGACTTTGTACATTTAAAAGCGACCGCTCGAATCATCTCCGATCTTTTGGAAGAATCGTTCATTTCGGGAGAATCCTCTTTAGTCGTTCTTTCTTTGATGACCATATCCAGGGTCGCGCTCGAATCGGTGCAGATCCGAAAACAAACCGATCGTTTCGACTTTTTGTTAACCGAAATCATTCGAGTATCTGGACTCATCAACAAATCTCTGGATCTTTCCCAACTTTTGGAAGCGATCATGCTTTCTTCCAAATCCGTATTTCGAACCGAGGCTTGTAGCGTTCTTCTTTTGGACGATACGAAGGAATATCTGTACTTCCATACGGTTCTGGGAGAAAAAAGGGACGAGGTCACGAAGGTTCGGGTTCCCGTAGGAAAAGGTGTCGCTGGAATGGTCGTCCAGGACAAAAAACCGATGATCATCAACGACGCGAGAAACGATCCTCGAGTGTATCGGGAAGTGGACAAGGCGTCCCATTTTGTGACGAGAAACATCATGGCGGCCCCTCTTTTGGTGGAAGGTCAGGTGATCGGGGTGATCGAGGCGATCAATACGATCGATCGAACTTTTTTTACCGAGGAGGATCTGGAACTTTTCTTAAGTTTTTCGGGAACATCCGCGCTTGCGATTCAAAAGACCGGACTTTTACAAAACCTAGAGGACGCGAACAAGGATCTCCGAAAAAAAGTATCCGAACTCGAAAGTTTATTCGAACTTTCGCAAGTGGTTTCCTCCGCTAAAAGCCAAGCGGACCTGATGAAACAATCCGTTCCCGTGATTCACCGGGAGATGGACGCGGGTAAAACCGGAATTTTTCTCATCAATCGAAGGATTGGAATTCTCACTTCGATTTCTTACACGTTGGAAAATACGGTGGAAATTCTTAGAAGTACGGATTATCGGGGAAGTTTTATTCATCGTTTGATCGAAGAAGAAAAAACGACCGTTAAGGAAGATATTCAAAATTTTGCATTTACTCACGAACTCGATCTGGAATATCTCAAAGGGTCTTACATCGTTCTTCCCTTAACCCATCAGGGAAAAAAACCTTTCGGAGCGATTACCGTTTCGGATCGTGTGGATAAACTTTCGTACAATCATTCTCACTTGAGACTTTTGCAGACGTTTGCTTCCTTGATCGCGAGGGGGCACGAAACCTTAAAACTTCAAAACGAGATGATTTCCAGAAAGGCGATGCAACGTTCCTTGGAAAGGGAAATCGAAATCACGAGGGAAATTCAAAAAAATATCCTTCCCGAATCGAAGACGTTTCATTCCAACTTCGATCTGGGAGTTAAGTCCGTTCCCGCCAAGGAAGTTTCGGGGGACTTTTACGATTACTACCAGTATCAGGACGGACAGTATTCTTTTCTCATATCGGACGTATCCGGAAAAAGTCTTCCTGCCGCGATTTTTATGGCGATGAGTTCTTCCATCATCCGTACTCTTGCCAGAAACCACGACCTAGATCCGGAAGATATTCTCGAACAAGGAAATGCACTCATCTACGAAGATTCGCACAATGGAATGTTCGTGACCACATTTTTCATCCATTACAATCCGGCGATTTTCACTTTGGATTACGCTTCCGCCGGTCACAACGATCAGGTTTTGATTCGAAAGGACGGTTCCTGGGAGCTTATCAAAGGTTCCGGTCCCCCCTTAGGAGTGGTTCCGACCGCGAGTTATAAGGGAGGAAGTTTGATCGTGGAACCGGAGGATATGGTCATTCTTTATACCGACGGCGCCATCGAAGAAAAAAACGCGAAAGATGAAGAGTTCGGTTTGGAAAGAATGATCCGAGAAGTCATTGCGAGAAAACATCTTCCCTCCGAACGGATCATCGAGGAACTTTTCGGACTTGTGCGGGAATTTTCGGGAGCGCCCGAACTCTTCGACGATTTTACGGTGATGATCTTGAAGTTCAACGATAACTATCAGTTCTCACGGGTTTTTGACGCGAGGATTTCTTCGGTTCCTTTGTTCCGAGAATTTGTCTACGAAACGATCAAGGTTAGAAATTTGGAAGAATCTCAGAGGGACGATATTCTTTTAGCCTGCGACGAAGCGGGTACGAATATCGTGATGCACGGTTATGAAAATACGGATTTGAAAAATCCTAAATTCGAATGTAAAATACGCTTTACAGGCGATTGGATTACCATCGTATTAATTGATTCCGGAAAAGTCTTTCAGAGAAAGAACGTTCAAGAACCTTCGATTGAGGACAATTTGAGCGGCAAAAGAAAAGGCGGATTCGGAGTTTACCTAATCGAAAAACTAATGGATTCGGTCGATTATTCCAGCGAAGGCGGAAAGAACGTTTTAGTTCTCAAAAAGAATTTTCAAAATAAGGCTTCCCATGGAAATAACGTCTGAAATTAAGAACCATTCCAAAATCATTCATTTGATCGGAAACTTAGACGTTCATAACACGCATAAAATCGAATCCGCGTTTATGGATCAGATCAAAACGGGAAATTCCCGCATCTTGGTTTTGGATCTTTCTTCCGTCGAATTCATTTCTTCTGCGGGACTTAGGATCATCGTCGCCGCGCTCAGAATCTGCAAAGAAAAAGACGTGGAGTTCAGACTGGCGGGAATCAAACCCGCGGTGAAAAGAGTTTTCGAAATCATCGATATGAATTCTATGTTCAGCATTTTTGATACCCTCGAATCGGCTATAAAATAGTTTCTCTTGCAAAGCAAGAACCGAATTTAACTTTCCCGAGAATCCTTTCTCTAAAAACTGGATTTATTTTATTCCATTGAAAGGTTCTCTCATGTCCGAAGCAAAATACTCGCTGGAAAATCCGTTCCAATCCACTTCCGAACCTAACTTTCATAAAACCAGAGGTCTTTACGAAGATGCAAACGAATTAGGAAAAGAACTCTTGGACAAACCTCTTGCGGGAGGTGGGGTCGACAGAATTCTTGTCCAACATTCGAAGGATAGGATGACCGTCTGGGAAAGAATCAAGGTTCTTACGGAAAAAGAACCGAATATTCTTTATCAAAACTGGGGAAAGAGTCTCGACGGCGCTTCTCTGGTTACCGGAATTTTAAACATCAACGGCAGAGACGTTGCCGTTTACGGTCACGACTTTACTCTTCGCGCGGGTTCGATGGATGCGACCAACGGAAGTAAACTCGCAAGACTGATCTACATGGCCGGAGAACACGGGATTCCTTTGATCGGGATGAACGATTCGGCCGGAGCTTACGTTCCCGCGGGAGTGGGCGGACTGGACGGTTACAGCGAGGCGTTTACGGCGCTCAGAAAAATCAGCGGCGTAGTTCCGAGTTTGATGCTCATGTTCGGATTCAATGCGGGCGGAGGGGCGTATCTTCCTCGTCAGGGTTCGTTTATGATCCAGTGTGAGAACACCTTCTTCGGTTTAACGGGTCCCGGTGTCGTCAAATCGGTCTTAGGCGAGGACATCTCTGCGGACGATTTAGGCGGGCCCAAGGTTCACGGACAAAGCGGCGTAGTCGATATCGTTACAGGCGACGAGTTGGGATCTCTGAGAACCGCACTTCGTCTTCTTTCTTATCTTCCGGATAACAACCGTTCCTTGGCGCCGTTTCATCCGACTTCGGATCCGACGGATCGATTCATCTACGAAGAAGAAATTCTTTTTAAGAAAACGTTCAATTCTCCTACGGGAATGAACACTCCTTTCGACATCACTTTGTATTTGCAGAACATCTGCGATCACGGTCAGTATTTCGAAATCCAACCGCAAAGATCCAGAAACCTAGTTACCGCGTTCGGACGAATCGGGGGACACGTGGTCGCATTCGTCGCAAACAATTCCGCCGTGGCTTCCGGTCAGATCGATATCGGCGCGGCGAGAAAGGGAACCAGATTCATCCGTTTCTGTAACCTTTACAATATCCCGATCGTTTTTTTGGAAGATACCACCGGATTTTTACCCGGAAAAGAACAGGAACAAAACGGAATCGTTCTCGAAGGAAGAAAACTTCTGGATTCCATCATCGACATCCGTACACCTCGTTTAACTTTGATTATTCGAAACGCCTTCGGAGGAGCCTACGCTTGTTTTAACTCCTATCATACGGGAGCCGACATGGTGTTTGCGCTTCCTACCGCCAGAATCGCAGTGATGGGACCCGCGGGAAAAGACTACGTCTACAAAGACGAGGTTTCCGCGATCCAAAAAGAATATCACGAAAACGTAAAGAAAGGAATGTCCGAAAAGGAGGCGGTTGTCGTCCGAGACAAAAAGCTCCAGACACTTTCCACTCAGTACGAAAAGGAACTGATGAATCCGAAAGAAGCCCTTTCTTTGGGTTCCGTTTCCAGAATCGTTCTGCCGGGAACGACCAGAAGTATTCTCTACCAAAATCTGGATTATTTAATCCGACATTATAAACCGGCTCCGTTGTCCGGACCTCAAAGGGAGTTTGAGTAATCGATATGATCGACTTTCAAAACAATCGTATTCAATTTCATCAATCCAATTCTCCTTGGATTCGTTCTTTCTCCTTGGAATCGATCAAATGTCTGATCGTTTGCCGGGGACCGGTTCGAAAAGAGGCGATGGAAATTTTCGATTCGATCGGAATCCGAGAATACGGAATTCTACTTTCGGAAAAAGACTCCGTTGTTTATCCGATGGCTTTGGCTCCCGAACTGAGAGGTTTTCGTTTTCCTCATAATATACACCGGGTTCCGGATTATATGGGAGCGGGAAAGGAAGAGAAAATGGAACGGATCCAACAGATCATTTCCATCGCAAAGGAAAATAAATACACTCATATCTTTGCCGGTTACGGATTTATGGCGGAGGATTCCGAATTCATTTCCGCGATCGAAAAAAGCGGAGTCGTTTTTATGGGACCTGCGTCGTACGTCGCCGATCAGGCGGGTTCTAAGGATGCGGCCAAAAAAATCGCGAGAAAACTCGAAGTTTCGGTAACTCCCGGTGTAGATAACGTTTCTTCTCTCGCTTTGATTGCGAAAGCTCCGGACGCAAAGGCCATGGAGAAATTCGCAAAAGAAAAAGGAATCGATTTTACTTTTGATTCTTCCGTTTCTTTGGAAGTAAACGCGGAGAATTTGTTAGAATTAGGATATTCTAAAATTATTGAATTGGTTTCCATCGCGGATCTTCAAACCGAAGCCGAAAAGGAATGTAAGAAAATTTGGGAAAAGTATTCCAAAAATCGAATTCGTTTTAAATATATCGGCGGCGGAGGAGGAAAGGGACAAAGGGTCGTTTCCAAAATCGAAGAGGTAAAAGGCGCCGTTCAAGAAATTCTTTCCGAGTCGAAAGTTACCGCTCCGGGAACGAACAAAAACTTCCTCATCGAGTTAAACATAGAAAATACAAGACACAACGAGATCCAGCTCATCGGAAACGGAGAATGGTGTATTGCCCTCGGTGGAAGAGATTGTTCAGTTCAGATGCACGAACAGAAACTTCTCGAACTTTCCCTCACTCAAGAGTTGCTCGAAAAAGAAATCGCGACCTGCGCGGCTACTCATCCTAAAAAAGCGGAAGTTCTCAAAGGAGACCTGAAAGTTCTTCGCGAGATGGAAGAACAATCCGAACGTTTCGGCGAGGCCGTAAAACTCAACAGCGTTTCCACGTTCGAATCCATCGTAGAAGGAACCAATCACTTCTTTATGGAAGTGAACACTCGGATTCAAGTGGAACACAGAGTTACCGAAATGGTGTATTCTCTGAAGTTTAAGAATTCGGAAAATCAGAATGAATTTTTTATCGTAGACAGTTTGATCGAAGCGATGGCTCTTCTTTCTCTTCACGGAAAAAGACTCCAGAAGCCCGAAAGAATTCTTAGGTTTCCTTCCGGCGCGGAAGTTCGTATCAATGCGACCAACAAAGCGATCCAACCGCACGCGGGCGGAGTGATCATGAACTGGTCCAAACCTCTCCCGGATGAAATCCGAGACGATCAAGGGATCAGCATTCGAAACCCGGACATGGGTCTATTCGTACATTATAAAGTAGCAGGAGCTTACGATTCCAACATCGCGCTTCTGATTTCTCACGGTGAAAACCGCACGGACAATTTAATCCGCCTCGGTGATATTTTGAGAAAAACCGAACTCAGAGGTTACGATCTACAAACGAATCTTTTGGTTCATTACGGTTTGATCAACTGGATTCTCGGCAAAGACGCGATGTTCAAACCTTCCACTGCGTTTATGATTTCGTATCTCGCGGGCGTGGGGGCTTTGGAGAAGATCGTAAAGGACGTGGATCTGGAAATCGCTTGGAAAAAAACGCTTTCGGAGGCCGCTTCCCCCGACGCAAAAAAAGTTTTGAGCAGAAAGTTGACCCTGATTACGAGACCGATCGGAGAATTGCTGAAAGACTCGCACTTGGTTGCGGGATTTATAGGATTTCATCTGAATCATTCCTGGAAGATTGTGGGTTCTAAAATCGAATGGCTCCGAAACCCGATTTTTATTTTAGCGGATCTCTATCACTATTTGAATATGGAAGCCGATCCGCACCAACCGCCGTCCGAACAAATCTGGGATCACGACGATGAAATTCTTCAAAAGGCTCTCGCGTTTTATCAAGAACTTTCCAAAAGAACCGGAATCGCAGCGGACTCGATCGAACTCGTAACGACTTTGAACTTGGGTAAATCCATTTCCGGAATCGACTCCGGAATTTTGGCTTCCATCGTGCAGTCGCATAACGGCTTTCAGGCGGGACTCGAGTTGTTGAAACTTCTTCCTTCCGCCGGACTAAACTCCGGATTTTACAAATTGGAAGTGGATGAAAAACTCGACGCGATCATTCCCGAAGAATTCAAAAAATCCGATACGCGAGATTCTTTCATTAAGTTCTTGGCTCCGCCTCCAAAAGCAAGTTCGGATGAAATCGTAGCTCCGATGGGCGGAATGTTCTATTCCAAAGAAGCTCCGGATCTTCCACCGATGGTGAACGTAGGAGATCACTTCAAAGCGGGGCAACCTCTGTTTATCGTTGAAGTGATGAAGATGTTCAACAAAATTTCCGCACCTTTCAGCGGAACCGTAAAGGAGATTTTGTTAAACGACAGCGACGGAAAGATCATCTCTAAAGGTCAGACGATTTTTAAAATCGTTCCGGACGAGGTGATTCATATCGAAACCGAAGCGGAGATCGCGGACAGAAAAAAGAAAATCACTCTCAGTTTGGTATAAAGTTCAGTACGGGACTTCATTTTGATAAAACAAAAATACGTTCCTGTGCACGTAGTAAGTTTTTTTCTTCCTATACGAATACGGTTTCGTATAGGAAGTCCATAAAAACTCTTCGTATAGAAAGTCCCTAAAAACTCTGTACCTCTCTCACAATCTTCGAAAGAGGGAGGATCGTATCCACGGCTCCTTTCAAAATCGCTTCCTTGGGCATTCCGAAAACCACACAAGTGGCTTCGTCTTGAGCGATCGTGGAAGCCCCCGCCCGTTTCATTTTTAAAAGTCCGTCCGCTCCGTCGTTTCCCATTCCGGTTAGGATGATTCCTTTTGCATTTTTACCCGCCGCTTTAGAGACCGAGTTGAAAAGAATATCAACGGAAGGTCTGTGTCTGTTGACCAAGGGACCGTCCGATACTTGAATATGGAACTGCGTTCCACTCAGATAAATTTCCATGTGTTTGTTTCCGGGGGCGATGTAAGCGGAACCCAATTGTACACGATCTCCGTCCATTGCTTCTTTGACTTGAATTTTGCAGATTTGATTGAGGCGATTGGCGAAAGCCTCGGTAAATTTTTCGGGCATATGTTGAACGATTACGATTCCGGGACAACGAACGTCCAAACGAGTGAGGACGTATTCCAAGGCCTGCGTTCCGCCGGTGGAAGTGCCGATCGCAATCAACTTATCGGTCGTGCCGATTTTGGAAAAGTCCGCCTTGGTTTCTTTGAGATTTTCAAAAAATTTCGCGTCTCCATTGTGAGAAGAATGAAGACGGATTTTTGCGGCAGACGCGGCTTTCACCGAGTCCGTGAAAAGAATCTCCGATTCTTCTAAGAAATTTTTTAAACCGACTTTGGGTTTTTCGATAATGTCGATCGCGCCGAGTTTCATAGCAAGAACCGCAGTCTTTGATTCTTTTTCGGCTAACGAGGAACAGATGATGACCGGAGTCGGTCTTTCCGACATGATTTTTTTTAAAAAGGAAATTCCATCCATACGAGGCATTTCGACGTCGAGTATAAAAACGTCCGGCCAAACGGAAGAGAGTTTTTCCGAAGCAAAGATAGGATCGGAAGCAAAACCTAAAATTTCGATCTCCGGATCCTTGTTTAGGATTTGTGTGAGAACTTGACGAACGACCGCCGAATCGTCGATGATAAACACTCGGATCATGAAAGCTCCGGTCTTTCCACGTAAATTTCTCCGTCCCATAACGAAAAGAAAACTCTTCGATGGGAAAACCCCCCCAAGTCTTCGGAAGTGATCGGGAGTCTGTTTTTGTTTAGGTGTTCCTTGATCGAAAGGATATTTTTCATTCCTATATCCCGAATGGATTTGAATTCCAGAAGTTTTTCTTCTTCCGTGGAAAACATGGAAGCCCCTCCGAATAATTTGATTTGATATTGACCGTTTCTTCCGCCTGTTTGTCCGATCTTTTCAAAAAATAAATCGAGTGCGTCGTCCGCGTACTTCGCGTTTAGGACGGGAGCGGAATCGTTCGAAGGGCGAGAAGGGAGCATAACGTGTGCCATACCTCCGTAGAGAAGAGAAGGATGCCAGAAACAAATCGATACGCAGGAACCGAGTAAGGTTCTGATTCTAAGATCCTTTCTTCCCCAACAAAAACCTCCGGGTTGTAAAAACAAATCCCGGACCGTATCCGGTTCTATCATGGATTTTCCATAAGAACCTCGGCGGGTTGCGGTGGATCGTCCTCGAGGGACGTCAGTTCTTCCAGATTCAGAATTTTTTCCGTGTTTAAAATAATGATAAATCCGTTTTCCCGCCTCGCCATTCCTAGGATAAAATCCACCTTGATTTTAGAACCGAAAGTGGGAGCCGGTTCGATATCGTTTCCCGGAATCGAAACTACTTCGTTGACGGATTCGACAAGAATTCCTAGGTCCGTTTTTTCTTTTTGGTCCTCGTTTTTCTGAGAATGTAATTCCACTATGATTACACAAGTTTTACGATCCGGTTCGATCTTACTTTTAAAAAACTTATGTTTCAGATCCAGAACCGGAACCACGTTTCCACGAAGGTTGATAACACCCGGAATGAATTCAGGCATTAGAGGGACGTTCGTCAAACCGGAATATTCAATTATCTCTTTGATATGTAATATTCCAATTCCGTAACATTCCTCTCCCAGATAAAACGTTAGAAATTGATTTTCTTCCAAAACGTTCATCGTAATCCCTCTTAATATTTTTCAAACTTTTCGGTAACGGACATTCCCACGGATGCTTCTTTTCGAATCGTAGGGGTCGTTTTCATCATTCCGGAAGATTCTTTGCGTAAAAGGCCCCCTCCGTTGGTCGTCCGTTTTCCGTCGCCTTCTTGGATTTTAAAAAACAGAACGGATTCCCTGAGTTGTTCCGCTTGCGCGTTCATCTCCTCGGAAATCGCGGCCAATTCTTCCGAGGCGGAAGCGTTCTGTTGAGAAACTTGATCCAATTGTCCCATGGCCTTGTTGATTTCGGAAACTCCCGCTGCTTGTTCGTCGCTGGCTGCCGTGATTTCCTGAACGAGGTCGGCGGTTTTTCGAATCGAAGGAACGATCTGAGAAATCAGTTCACCCGCTTTTTCGGCGATGGCGACGCTATTGATCGCTAAACTGCCGATTTCGTTGGCGGACTTTTGACTTCTCTCCGCGAGTTTACGAACCTCCGAAGCGACAACCGCAAATCCTTTTCCGTGATCTCCGGCCCTGGCCGCTTCGATCGCGGCGTTTAACGCGAGTAAGTTGGTCTGATAGGCGATGTCCTCGATGATGCCGATCTTTTCCGCGATTTGTTTCATCGCTTTTACGGTTTCAATGACGGACGCTCCCCCTTCTTCCGCGTCTTTGGATGATTTGGAAGAAATCTGTTCCGTCTGACGGGAATTCTGAGCGTTCTGATCGATGGACGCGGTCATCTCTTCCAAGGAAGAAGTCGTTTCTTCCACGCTCGCAGCTTGTTCCGAAGCGCTTTGACTCAAAGAGTTTGCGGTAGACGAAACCTCGCTTGCGGAAGTGACAAGACTCGAAGAGCGAACGATGATATCTCCGATGATTTCTCCCAATTTGTCCATCGTAGTATTGGAATATTCTTTCAACTTTCCGAAAGTACCGTGATATTCGTTCGTGATCTTTTGGGTAAGATTTCCCGCGGAAATTCTTTCCAAGGCTTCCACAACCTCGCTGAGTCCGCGGTTGCTGACCTCCAAAAGTTGATTGAGAGATTGACTGAGTTTGAGAAAAAAACCGGTTTGAGAATCCAGAGAAATCCGAGTCGTAAAATTTCCTTTCACGGCGGCGTTTACGATTCCTTCCACTTCTTCCTGAACCGCCAGTTGGTTTGTAACGTCCGACCATTCCACGACGGAGCCGAGCCTTTTGCCGCTCGCGTCCAAAATCGGATTGGCGATCAGATCGAAAGTCCTTCCTCCGATTTTGATCGTAGCTTTGTGAATCCCCGTAAAATTACCGAGAACCCCTCTTTGATGCGCCGGGTTCTTATGAAACTGATCGATGTTCGATCCGACTAGATTTTTAAGATTGAAATGGGCGAATTGTTTTTTGATGTCCGATTCTCCGATTTCAAACATCTGAATCACCGCTTTATTCATATAACGAATATTGAATTCGTTATCGGCGATCATGATGTTGGTGGAAGTATTATCCAACGCGACCTTAACGCGGATCAGTTCCTCGTTTTCGATTTTTCTCTGCTCTTGGATTTTATTCTGTTCGGTTACGTCGTTCCATTCCACTACGGTTCCGAGTTTATTACCTTTAACGTCTGTGATCGGATTGGCGATCAAATCAAAATCCCTACCTCCGATGGAAATGGAAGATTTAAAGGTTCCCGTAAGTTGGTTCAACAATCCCCTTTGGTGGGCCGGGTTTTTATGAAAGGAATCTATATTCGTTCCCATCAAGGCGTTTAGATTGAAATTCGAAAGTTGTTTTTTGATATCGGTCTCCGCCTTGCCGAACATTTCTCGAATGGCCTTGTTCATATAAACTACGTCGAAATTCCGATCCGCCATCATGATATTCGTAGTAACGTTATCCACGGCGGTTCTCATTCTTAAAAATTCCATTTCTAAGTTAAAAATCGTTTTGTGACTGAAACGATTGAACCACCATAAAAAGGAAATGAGAAGAATAGAGATTCCGGAATATTCCATAATCGTAATCCAGAAATGATTGTCCGTTTCCGTCGTAGCGGCGGCGGAAGGTTTTTCGGCTTTTTTTACGAGTTCTTCTAAAATCTCGGATCGGGATTGTCTGAAAGTGGAGAGGCCCGTAAAAAAATCGGATTTTAAAAAGAGCGAAGAGTCTTTTTTGAGATCCTTGGAGGAGGAAATTTTTTCCTTCAAATCCTCCGTAGCCGAAGTAAGCGCGGAGATTTTTTTATCGAACTTTCGAATCGTAGGATCGTCTTTCAGGTTCGACTCGTTCAAAACGGATCTTAAGTTTTTAAGATTTTTTCCTATCTCTTCCAAATTTAAAACAAGGGTTTCCTTTTCTTTTCCGAGCGCCAAATGGAAGGAAAATTCCGAAACGGAAACTTCCGCTTTTAAAAGAGCTTCGTTTGTGTTCTGAAAAAATCTAGAACGTCCTTCGGGAAATTCTCCGATCTTAGCGGGTGCGCTGCGAAAATTTTGAACCGACAGAAACACAAATCCGTTTATCGTGATAGCCAGGCCGATCCAAACGCTTAAATTTTTTCGAAACATTCGATTTCTCCATATTCAAAATTTATAAAATTGATTCCTCTGAAACTACGAACCCGTTTTAACGGCCAGTTCCCTGTTTTTTGAATGTTCTTGGTCGCGGATCGAATTGTATAAACCGGGAACGTCGAGTATAAACGCTATTTCCCCGCTTCCCAAAATGGAAGTGCCGCTGAAACATTTTATGTTTTTGAAAACTTCCGCCATAGGACGGATTACGGATTGAATTTCTCCGTGCAGATCGTTGACCACGACGCCGAAAGACTTGTCCTCATATTCTAAAACTAATATATTCTCTTTTACGAATGTATTCGTTTCCAGGGAAAGGAACCCGGAAAGATGAAGCACCGGCAGGAGTTCTCCGCGCAGATTGACGGTATTCGAGGAAGAACCGTTAAAAACGACTTTCGATTCCACGGTTTCCCGAACCATCTGCATCGGAACGATAAAGAATAAACCGGAGGCCTTGACTAAAAAACCGTCGATGATAGCGAGAGTGAGAGGCAGGCGAATATGGAACGAACTTCCTTGATCCTTGGCGGTTTGAATCTGAACTGTGCCTCGGAGCGATTCAATGTTTTTCAGGACGACGTCCATTCCGACTCCTCTTCCGGAAAGATTCGTAACTCGTTCCGCCGTGGAAAAACCGGGTTGAAAGATCAGGGAAGCGACTTCCGATTCCGAAAGGATTTGATCGCGTGGAATCAATCCCTTTGAGATCGCTTTTTCCAGGATTTTTTCGCTGTCCAAACCTTTTCCATCGTCGCTGATTTCAATAAGAATACTTCCCGTGCCGTGACTTGCTTGAATCCGTAATTTTCCGGTTGCCGGTTTTCCTTTTTGGATTCTTTCATGGGAAGTTTCGATTCCGTGATCGAGAGCGTTCCGTAGAATGTGTACGATCGGATCGGCGATTTTTTCGATTACCGAACGATCCAGTTCCGTCTCACCTCCGAAAATTTCGAGTTCCACTTGTTTATCCAATTCTTTGGAAAGGTCGCGTACGACACGTTTGTACTTCTCGAATAAATCCGAGATCGGAACCATCCTAAGGCTCAATGCGAATTCTCTAATTTCGCCGACGAGTCTATAAAGAGATTCGGAACTTTCGATCAACTGCGTATTTTCCGTATCTACGATCTTTCGGCTGAGGTTCGCTTCTTGAGTGATCAATTCTCCTACAAGAGCGATTAACGTATCTATTTTGGAGGAATCTACTCTCAGAGTTTTTGTTTGTATCTTGAGAGTTTCCGCTTTTTCTTCGGATAAGGAAGGGGGAAGTTTAAACGGAGAATGAATTTCTTTCGAGGAAGATAACGTTTCCGGCGAAAGAAGGGATGGGTATGAAAGTTTTTCAAGTTCCTTCGGCGCGAGTACTTTTTGAATTTCGAGAGCGTTTAGATAAACTTCTTTTCCGAGAGGAAAGTTTTCACAATTCTCCGCAAAGAGGTTTAAACCGCATTTTGGCGGAAGGATTTTCAGATAACTTCCTTCTTTCAAAAATTCTAATGTAGAATGAATCTCCTTTCCGTCCGTTGGAGAATCGTATGAAATTTCAAAACCCAGATAGGAATGTTCGGGATTGAAGTCCGACCAATTGGGAACGGACTCGGGATAAACGAAAAGATGTTGGATCTTTCCGGATTGGGATAAGTATTGAATAAACGTATAAGGGTCCATGCCGGATTCAAAAAGATGAAGGTCGGGAATCAAGGTGATCTGCCAATGCGACGAGCCGGAAGGAAAGTTTAAATCGCCGGAAGAAGTTTGTGAATCTTTCGAGTCTGTGTTCTTTTGGGAATCGTCGGAAAGATTATCGGAAAGCAAGGTTTTAGCGAGTAACATGAGATCGGTTTGTTTGCGGGAAGTTTTGGAATCGACAACCGCTCCGTCGGAGGCAACAAGATTACGGATATGATCGCAGGCCAAGAATAAGAATTCGATTCCTTCTTTGGTGAGATTTTGTTTACCCGAACGAATCCGATCTAAAAGGGTTTCGACTTCGTGTGTGAATTTTTCGATCGGTTCGTAACCGAACATTCCCGAAGTTCCTTTGATCGTGTGAATGGTGCGAAAGACGGAATGGATCCCTTCTACATTTTTGGAATCCTTTTCCAGGATCAAAAGATTGGATTCCATGGAAGAAAGTAATTCTTCCGATTCCGAGATAAACGTAGCCCTTACTTCTGAAAGATCCATTTTTAGTCCTTGCTCACACCGTATCGAAATGAAAATTCTTTCATAGTTTCTTTAGAAAGTTTGATCTTATCGTTTAAAAAAGAAGCGAGCCCATAGAGATCGATCAGCCTTAAAACGCTACGACTGTGATTGATCAAACGGACGTTTTTATTTTTACGTTGCGCTTCCTTTTTGAGTGCGAGAAGAATCTGTAAACAAGAAGTGTCCATCTTTTGGATTTTAAAAAGATCGATTTCTATAAAAGCGGGAGAATCCTCAAGGACGGAATCGAGATTCTCCTTAAATTCGGCGGCCTCATAAATCGTAAGTTCGCCTTCGATCGCAACTTTCAAACCGGAAACGTCCGAATCTTCCGACTTCGATCGAACATTCTGAAAATCTTTATATAATAAAAACGGCATATATAATTCAGGGTAATAATTTATGAATCGTTTGAACGAGTTCTTCCGGAGAGAAGGGTTTTGTAAGCCAAGCGCGCGCTCCTGCGGCAAGACCTTCGCTTTTTACCTCGGCCTGGGATTCAGTGGTAAGCATGATGATAGGAGTGAATTTATTTTTCGGATCTTTTTTGATTTCTTTTACGAACGTGATTCCGTCCATGTTCGGCATGTTCATATCGCTTACGATGAGATCCACTTTATCGTTTTGTAATTTATCCAAGCCGTCTTGTCCGTCGACGGCCTCTAAAATGGAGAAATCCGAATTACTTAGATGTAAATTGAGTATTTTTCTAAAAACCGCCGAATCGTCCACGATGAGAATTCGTTTCATTTTTTCTATTCTCCTGATTAAATGAGTGGGATGAAAATTTCCGCGAGTACACAAAGACTTACGTCTTCGGATGTGTGGTCGTTTGCGTTGTGGATAAAAAACAAACCGTGATGTTTGCGAACGATATGATCCACCGCCGTCAATCCCAGCCCGAGTCCGAACTTTTCCAAATGACTTACGTTTTCGACCGGAGGATAAATTCTGAAAAAAGGTTGGATCACGAGTTGTTCGAACTTTTCCGGAATCCCTCCGTACGGTTTTTTATCCACTCGATTTTTAAACGTGATACAGAAATAACTCTGGTTGATATTCGTAAAAATATCGATCTGAGAGTTGAAGGAGCAGTACTTAAACGCATTGAGAAGCAATTCTTCCATAGCAAGATATAAAAGAGAAATGTTTACGTTTACCTTATATTCTTTTTTAAAAACGGGGAGTTTGACGGAAACTTTTTTCGATTGTAGAAAAGAATTTAAACCCTCGGGAAGTTCCTTTATTTTTTCCAAAATTTCTTTGGTGGAAACGACACAAGATTCTAAGTTTTGATCGATCAGATTCAACAGCTTTTCAAGGCCGAGGAGCATGTTTTTCGTGATTCGATTGTTCGTAAGCAGCAGATCCAAAATTTCCTTATCTACCTTGTAAAAATTTCCTTCCTGAATTTTAACCGAATCGATCATATCCAAAAGGCTGGTCATAGCGCCGATCCCGCTTCCTTGAGAAAGGGATGTTTTTAAACTATGAATCGAATTCTTTTCGAAAGACTCGCTGTCGGACTTGCGGATCGTTTCCTTATAAGTAAGCCATTCGAGTTGGTTTCTCAATTTCTGACCTTCAATTTCGGCCAGATTCTCTTCCATATTCTTCAGATAACAATAGTTCAGAGCCTTTTGAAGGACTTTGAGGAAAATTTCGGGATAGATCGGTTTTAAAATATAATCGAAAACTCCTAGTTTCATGATCTCGATGATTTTCTCGTTGCTGTCGATTGCGGTTTGAACGAGAACCACCGCGTTAGGATAAATCTCTTTAAGTTTAAGGAGAAAGGCGCCTCCGTCCATTACGGGCATCATCAGATCCAAAATAAAAAGCGAATATTTCCGATCTTCGATTTTTTTCAACGCCTCCGCTCCGTTAGACGCAACCTCGTGTTTTACGCCGAGTTCGTCGCATAAACTTTCCAGAAGAATGCTGTTTTCCTGTTTGTCTTCGACGATCAAAATAGGATCGTTCGGAATTTTATGAAAAGTATTCTTCTTTTTCAGCTCGATCTTCAAGATATATCTCCTTTTCAATCTCAATTAAAATCGATTTCAGCTTATCTAATGAAAACGGATTTTGGATCGTATAATCCGGGAAGAACGGAAGCAAATCCTCCTGAAAGGGAAGCGGAATATCCGCAGTTTCCAAAAGAACCAAATGTCTAAATTTGGAATCCTCGTTTAAAATCGTTCGTAAGGATTTAACAACTTCCGTTTCTTCCAAAAGAAGTCGTGTGTCATATAACAATACCTTATGGGGATGATCTTGAGGTATTTTGGAAAAATCTTTTACGGTATGAAGCGTTATGAACTCTTGAGAGTTGTATAGGAAATACTTTTCGATGGCTCGTTCATAGATTCTATCCTGAATCGTGAGAAGAACGGGTAAGGATTTAAGTTCGCTCGGATAAACGGATTGCTGAAAAGCCGTGTTCGGATGATAGGCTCCGGTTTGAAAGTTTGAATCGAAGGGATTCGAGTTTTTTAAGCCGGGAGAAAACGGAAGAAAAACGTTAAACTTGCTTCCGCTGCCGAGTTCACTTTCCACTTCGATGGAACCTCGGTGGGCCTCTACGATTTTTTTTACGATCGGCAAACCCAGTCCGCTTCCTTCGTATGCGGCTCGATCCTCTCTTTTAACCTGATGGAAAGTTTCAAAAATTCTATGAATTTCATCTTGGGGAATTCCGATTCCGGAATCCTGAACCGAAAGTTCGAAACTATTTTCGAGTTTTTTTAACGTAATCAGAATTTCACCGGAAGAATCCGTAAACTTGATCGAGTTTCCGAGAAGATTGAGAATCACTTGTCGGATTCGTTTTGGGTCTGCTTTGATTTCAAAATCGGCGTCCTGCGGGAAAAATTCGAAAGTCATTCCGATCTTTTTTGTGATCGCCTCACCCAGAATCATTTCGATCGACGTGGAAATCAGTTCCTTGAGATCGAAATCGGATTCGTTTAACACGAGTTTACCGGCCTCGATTCGGGAAAGGTCGAGTATATCATTGATGATGTTCAGCAGATGAACCCCGGAATGAAAGATCAGATCCTTGTATTTGTTTTCCTTTTCCATTTCCTCCGGAAGTTGCATCAATCTGGAAAATCCGATGATGGAATTGAGAGGCGTTCTAAGTTCGTGACTCATGTTCGCCAAAAATTCGGATTTTGTATTGTTCGCTTTTTCCGCCTTTTCTTTCTGAAGATTCAGTTGTTCGGTTCTTTGATTTACGAGGACTTCGAGCTTTTCCCTGTGGACTTTCAATTCTTCTAATACGTTTTTTCGTTCTAGAAATACGCTGATCAAATCCACAAAAGTTCGAATCGTAAAAATCTCCTCTTTGATCACGTCGGTCGTTTTAAAATTCTCGAATCCGGCGAATCCGAACCATTCGTTGGAAACAAAAAGGGGGATTAATGTGACGGAACGAATTTCCCTTTGATTGAAAAAATTTTTTTCGTCTTCCGGAAATTCGCATACGTTTCCCTGAAGATAACCGCTCGATGAAAAAATTTTTTTCCAGCGGGAATAACCTTCATTATAAACGATAAATTCGGTCGTAGGGATTTTGGACGCGTCCGGATCGTTTACTTCCAGAAAAAGTTCCGCAGAATCCGCGTTTTCCGAATTCTTGAAAAGGTAGAGCCGTTCGGAATCCACGAATACGAGAAATTGTTCCATTGCGTATTTTAGAATTTTAAGTTCTACTGATGTAGAAAGAAGGATTTGTGTGGCCGAGGTGATCCCCATTTCCAAACGAAGGTGCCTTGTAACCGATTCTCCCTTTTTGACTTTTTCAGTGATGTCCCTTTGTATCGAGATGAAGTATAGGATTTTCCCCGAAGGATTCCGAATCGCGGAAATATGCCATTCTACATTGTAGGGACTTCCGTCTTTTTTATAATTGATCGTTTCTCCCGAAAAATCCCTTCCTTGGGTCAATGCCCGTTTTAAATCTCTCATCGTTTTTCGGTTTGTTAAGGGGCCTTGGAGTATACGCGGGGTCCGACCGATTAAATCGGCTTTTGGATAGCCTGTCATTTTACAAAAAGCGGGGTTAACAAAAATGATTTTCGGTCCTGGGGGTTCCAGTTGTGCATCCGTCACCAATATGGAATCCGAAATCTGATTTACCAGAATTTCATAAAGTTCTTGTGAATGTTCGAAGTTTTCCAGGTCCCGTTCCACGACGGTGTAAAATCCGTAATTCTATAAAAAGATCAATAATTTTATTATTTCAGAGGGCTAAAAGGATATTAAAAAAGTAAAAAATTCTAAAGTAAATTTTGGATTTGGTAGACGGGATTGGATTTTGGCGGAATTGGAAGGAAAAAGCTGAAAATGAATCTGGATTTTGTCTCCTAAAAACGTTCCGAAAATATAGGAACTCCTAGTTTCTAATCGCTGTTCGAAACTAGGAGTTCCTAGATTTCAAGGGGGATTTGATCAGGAATGAGTACGGGCGAGTTTTAGAAATCAGGGTTCGGGATTTTAAAACTGTCCACCGATTTCTAAAATGAATCCACTCACACATTCGATTTTTTAGCTGAGTAAAATTCCGGGGAGTTTGAAGTTCATGGAATCCTCTCTGGAACCGGGAAACAATCCCACTTCCGCGTCCGGATAAAAGGTCTTTAACTTGGAAATGATTTCGTCTACGAGAACCTGAGGAGTGGAGGCCCCCGCGGTTAATCCTAAAATTCTAATATCGTTATTTTGAATATACTCTTTGGAAAGATCGTCGGCTCCGGTCACTTTAAACGAATGTGGTTTGGATTTTTGAGCGAGTTGCAAAAGACGCAACGAATTGGAACTGTTGTCGGCTCCGATTACGAGCATCGCGTCTATACCGTTCATCATCAAAGAAACCGCTTCCTGTCTTTCCGTTGTCGCATAACAAATATCATCCTTAGCGGGATGTTCCACGAACGGAAAGGTCTTTGCGATTTGATCCACAACGTTTCTCGTATCCGCAACGGAAAGAGTAGTCTGCATCAGATAAGTAAGTGGTTTGTTCGGATCGATTTTTTCCTTGAGCGCCATCACGTCGTTCGGCGATTCCACAAGAAACATCTCGGCTTCTCCCATGGTTCCGATCGCTTCGTCGTGGCCTTCATGTCCGATGTAGATGATTTGGTGTGTGTTTTTGATCTTTCTCGCTTTGCGATGAACTCTCGTAACGAGAGGGCAGGTGGCGTCTCCGATTTTCATTCCTCTGCGTTTGGCGGCTTCTACAACGGAAGGAGCGACCCCGTGTGCGGAAAAAACGACGGTGGCTCCGTCGGGCGCCTCGTCCAGATCGTTGATAAAACGGATTCCTCTTTTTTTCATATCTTCCACAACGCGGCGGTTGTGTACGATTTCTTTACGAACGTATATCCTTTCTTCGGAATTAGCCTGGACCTGTTCCACGTAAGAAATCGCGTATTTTACCCCGGCGCAAAATCCTCTGGGATTGGCTAAATAAATCTTTTCTAACATGATCGCTCCGTCTCTCGGTTACCATTCTTCGAAACCGGCGGCGGGCAAAGAATCAAAAAAATCTTTTCTGAGATCCGTTTTCCACGACGGAAAATGAAGAGCCGAAACATTTCTCCGCTATCTTCAGCTGAAACGCTCTCTATGGATCGCGTTTCAGTGACATAGGCTTAGAAACGGGGAAGAATACTTTTATCTTACAATCCGGAAAAAAGTTCATTATCGGATTTTACGGGACCGTCGATGGATTCACTGAAAAGGTCAAGGAAGACCTTTGAAAAATCATAACCCCCTTTTTAAGGGAAATCGGATTCAAGGAGGAACCGAATGATTATCAACCATAACATCAGTGCCATTTTCGCGCACAGAACGTTGAAGTTCAATAGCGAAAACATGAGTAAGGACATTGAAAAATTGTCCTCCGGAATGAGAATCAACCGTGCAGGTGACGACGCTTCCGGTCTTGCAGTGTCCGAAAAGATGAGAACTCAGATTTTAGGTCTCAGAAGAGCGGAAATGAACACTGAAGATGGTATGTCTCTGATCCAAACAACCGAGGGATATCTCCAGGAAACTCATGAAATCGTTCAGAGAATCCGGGTTCTGGCCGTCCAAGCTGCCAACGGTATTTATACCGAGGAAGACAGACAACAGATCCAAGTGGAAGTTTCTCAGTTGGTGGACGAGATCGACCGAATCGCTTCTCAGGCGGAATTCAACAAAATGAAACTCCTTACCGGAGCTTTCGCCAGATTGAATCCTACTGCGAGTATGTGGTTTCATATGGGCGCCAACATGCACCAAAGAGAAAGAGTTTACATTGAAACGATGAATACGGCGGCATTGGGTCTCAGAAACCCGACCGTTTTGACGTTTATCTCTCTTTCTACCGCAGGCAAGGCGAACTCGGTAATCGGATTGGCTGACGATGCGCTCCGTTCCATCTCTAAACAGAGAGCGGACTTGGGGGCGTATTACAACCGTCTGGAACACGCTGCAAAAGGTCTCATGAACGCTTATGAGAACATCCAAGCTGCGGAATCCAGAATCCGTGACACCGATATGGCCGAACAAATGACCAGCTTTACGCGTTATCAGATCCTGACTCAGGCTGCTACCGCGATGTTGGCTCAGGCCAATATGAAACCGCAAACGGTTCTTCAGTTACTGAAGTAACCGTTTCTTCCGGCTGAAAGAACTTTAATTTCGGCCGGAAGAGTTAAGCAAACGCCGGAAAGGAACGATATCTACAATGGATTTATAATTCCCGTTATAAATCGCCGTACGACTCTGAAGCCCGATTATTCTCGAAAGAATCTTCGGGCTTTTTTTCTTTCCTTTCTTAAGTTCCCCGAGTCCAATGGACAAGATGGAAACGATTCGTAAATGGAGTGGGGGACTTTTCCTTTTTGGAATTGCATTCAATCTTCTCTGTGCTTCTTGGATGAATCTTTCCGGAATCTGTCCGATCGGTATGCCGAATTTGATCGGCGCTGTATCTGCGGATTCTATTCCTCCTTGTCATAAAGAATCTTCGAACTCGACTTCTTCCGATTCTTCCGCACCTTGTTGTTCCTCCGATGTTGTAAAAGCGGATTCTTCCATTGAGTTTCGATTCGAAACTCAGAACTTCTTTTCAACTCATACGATTCTTGTTTTGTTTTTACTACCTCCGGATTCGATTCTAAATCTTAGGGGCCAAAATATCGATTCGGCCCGTCGTCAAAGTGTCTCTCTTTCCGATCGCAAAAATCCAATCTCCTTACTTCAAGTTTTTCTAATTTAATCCGACTCGTTCTTCTCTTTTTAAAAAATTAGGAGGAACCTATGAGTTCTCTACGCATTTATTTTACGATTTTTCTATTTTCTCATTCCCTTCCCATTTTGGGAGAAGGAAAAGACGTGCATACGGTTTTAGAACTGATTGCAAAAGAACATCCCGAAGCAAAGTCCCTCGGTCACCTAACACACGCGCACCAATCGCATACGGAAGCGACCGGAATTCTTCCCGATCCGAAAATCGGTGTCGCCTATCGTAACTTTCCCACAAGAAACGGTTACACACTCAACGACAGACCTCTCGATACGCCTACAATGACCGGAGTGGAGTTTTCTCTTTCTCAAGAATTTCCGTTTCCGGGAAAGTTAGGCGCCGAACAAAAAATTTCCAAATATATGGAGAAAGAAGCGGGTTTTAGTTATCTTTCCGGAATCAATCGACTTTTGGGAGATCTTCTCTCCAAGCTCAATCGATATCAAAGACTTCAGAGTAAAAAGAACCTGAACGGAAAGATTGTGCAAATTCTTTCGGCGCAGAAGAATATCTCGGAAAGTTATTATTCTTCCGGAAACATTTCCCTCGCGGGAAGCCTCAAGGCCACGGTAGCAAAAACGGAATCCTTTGAAAAAGAAACGGAATATAATACAAATCTAAAAGACCTTTCTTCTCAATTGAGCTATTTTCAAATCCAAGAGAGGCTCTCCTTTCACGATCTTTCTTCTTTGAATCTCGAAGACTACTTTAAAGAAAATGAATCTAAAATTCTAGGCTTAAAGGATTCTTTAGAAAAGGCCGCGAGTTCAAATCCGGAATACAAATCCTTTCTCACCGGTGCAAAAAGACTCAAAGAATCGGCCAAACTCAGTAAACTTTCTCTTCTTCCTCAAACTGAAGTTTTTGTGTCGTACATGAATCGTAGAAATCAAAATTTCGCGATCGATCGTGGACCGTTGAACTATCAATTGATGGACACGACGGAATACAGAGGCGACCTTTTTAGCTTCGGGGTGAATTTAAGAATTCCAGTTTGGTCAGCGCTCAAATGGGAAAGTATTACGGGCCAATATGAAAGGGAAGCGGACGCGGGAAAAGAATCCGCGGAGAAAGTGAAGATGCAGGTGATCTCGGAATTAAATCGTAACGTAGAACTGATCCGTGGTTACGAGAAGCAGATTGAAATTCTCGAGAAAAGATTGATTCCCGAATTGGAAAGGGTCGTTCGAGCCAACGCTTCTTTGTATGTTCCCGGAAAGGCCAGTCCACAAGACATCCTGATGACTCAAGTGGAAGTGATCAACGCGCAAATTCGTAAGGAAGATTTGATAGAAAGGAAAAACGAATCGATCTTAAACGTACTTCGAATCCTGAGTCAAATTTATTCCGAACCAAACGATGGAACCCAATCCGGTCATGGAGAAGAAGGAGCTCGTCTATGAAATTCTCGTTTCGCTTTGCGGTCGCGGTTATCCTGATCCTCGTTTTTGCCTGGAACTGCGCTAAAGAAAAGGAAATTTATTATTGCCCGATGCACCCGACGTATACTTCCGATCGTCCCGGGACCTGTCCCATCTGCAATATGGATCTGGTCAAAAGGACAAAGGGAGATCACGAGGATCACAATACAAGTTCATCGAATTCTAATATAGAATCTTCGACAAAAGAAGATCACAATTCTCACGATCCAAAAAGTAGCGGAAATGTAGCTCCCGCATTGGAACTTTCGCTTTCCTTAGAAAAACAACAATCCATCGGTATCAAAACAGATCTGGTTCTAAAAAGGGATCTGACAAAAAAGATCTCAGCCTATTCTACGGTTGCTTATGATCCCGAGTTATACACGGCTTTGACGGAGTATAAGGAGATGCTTCGTTCTCGAGAATTTTTCTCGGATGCGGGCTCCGCACTAGGAGGTCAAAATCTTCAAATCCGTTTGCGACAGTTAGGTCTTTCCACGGATCAGATTCGACTTTGGACTTCCGGTAAAAGAGATCCATCGGAACTCATATTAGGCGGAAAATCCGGAAGAGCTCATATCTATTCCCAGATTTACGAATCGGATTTCTCTTCGGTTCATGTCGGTTTAAAAATTTTGTTCAAAACAAACGTTTATCCAGACGTGATCTTTCCGGGAACGATTCGAAGTATCGATACGATCCTGGATAAGAACAGTAGAACCCTTCGTCTGCGAAGCGAAGTGGAAGACGGGCGACAAAAACTCAAACCACAAATGTTCGGAGATCTGGAAATTCAGATTCCTCTAAAACAAACGTTGAGTGTGCCGACTTCTGCGATTTTAGATACGGGAACTCATAAAGTCGTTTATGTTCAAACGGGACCGGATCGTTTTTTGGCGACTCAGGTCAAGACCGGATTGAGTATCGGAGCTTGGACGGAAATCAAAGAAGGGTTGAAGGAAGGGGAAAGGGTTGTCTCCGAATCCACGTTCCTAATCGATTCCGAAGCAAGAATCCGCTTTGGCTCCGCGTTACACAATCATTGAGGTCGTCATGATTCAGAACGTCATTCGTTTTTCAGTAAATCATAAATTTCTAATTCTTTTGGTAACGATCGGACTTCTTTTAGGATCCGTCATCTCTCTAAAGAACATTCCATTGGACGCGATTCCCGATCTTTCGGATACGCAGGTAATCGTATATTCCCGTTGGGATCGAAGCCCCGATATCTTAGAAGACCAGGTAACGTATCCGATCATCACATCTCTTCTGGGAGCTCCTAAGATCAAGGCGGTTCGTGGATTTTCAGATTTTGGATTTTCCTATGTTTATGTGATCTTTCAAGATGGAACTGATATCTACTGGGCCAGATCCCGTGTGCTCGAATATTTAACGCGGATTCAATCGAATCTTCCGGCCGGAGTGAAGATAGAATTGGGTCCGGACGCGAGTTCGGTGGGTTGGGTCTATCAGTATGCGCTGACCGATACGACCGGAAATTCTTCTCTTTCCGATCTTAGAACCTATCAGGATTTCAAACTCAAATTCTTACTCAACGCTGTGCCGGGAGTCTCCGAAGTAGCATCCATTGGTGGATTTAAAAAACAATACCAGATTACGCTTCAACCAAACGCTTTACGTTCCTATAATGTAGATTTCGAAACTTTGATCCGAAAAATACGAGAAAGTAACCAGGAAACAGGCGGCAGACTCGTAGAACTTTCCGGAGCCGAGTTTATGGTCCGGGGAAGGGGATATCTTTCTTCCATCGAGGACATCGAAAATATATCCTTAGGAACGGATCTCAACGGAACTCCTATTCTTGTAAAAAACGTAGCAACGGTTTCGTTGGGTCCGGATCTGAGACGAGGAATCGCGGACTTAAACGGAGAAGGAGACGTGGTCGGCGGGACGATTGTTATGCGACACGGAGAAAACGCGTTAAACGTCATAGATCGTCTCAAAATCAAAATAGAATCGATTCGAAAAAATCTGCCAAACGGAACAGAGCTCGTAACGACCTACGATCGATCGGAACTGATCGAACACGCGATCTCCACACTTCGATGGAAATTGATCGAAGAGATGTTGATCGTATCCGCGGTAATCCTTTTGTTTCTCTGGCATTTTCCTTCGGCGATCATTCCGATCCTTACGATTCCAATCAGCGTTCTCATTACGTTTATTCCGATGTATCTTTTGGATATCAACGCAAACCTCATGTCTCTTTCCGGAATGGCGATTTCCATAGGAGTCCTCGTCGACGGGGCCATCGTAGAAGTTGAAAATGCGTATAAGAAATTAGAAAAATGGGAAACCTCCGGAAGAATCGGAGACTATCACCAAGTCCGATTGGAAGCCCTTTTGGAAGTCGGCCCCTCCGTTTTCTTTTCTTTGCTCGTCATCGCGGTAGCGTTCTTTCCCGTATTCGCGCTCGTGGATCAAGAGGGAAGGTTATTTAAACCTTTGGCATATTCAAAAAACATTGCAATGGCGGTCGCGGCCTTACTTGCCATCACTTTGGATCCCGCCTTTCGAATGCTTTTTACAAGGATGGATCCTTTTGTTTTTAAGAACGCATTGATTTCTAAGATGGCAACGAGTCTTTTTGTGGGAAAATACTATCCGGAAGAAAAACATCCTGTCAGTAAAATTCTATTTCGCTTCTATGGACCGGCCTGCCGCTGGGCTTTGCACAATCCTAAGAAGACGATCTCCACCGGACTCATCTTGGTGATCCTAACGATACCGGTTTACTTGAGTTTAGGATCCGAGTTCATGCCTCCACTGGACGAAGAATCCCTTCTTTATATGCCGACCACGTTACCCGGAATCGGAGTGGCAGAAGCTGAAAAATTAATGACCGCGATGGATAAAAAATTAAAATCCGTTCCCGAAGTCAAAAGGGTTTTTGGAAAATCGGGACGCTCGGACACGGCAACGGACTCGGCCCCGTTTTCCATGATGGAAACCGTAGTTATTCTACATCCAAAAGAAGAATGGAGAAAGGCGGATCGATTCTATTCTTCTTGGCCTCGAATTCTACAATGGCCTTTTCTTCCGTTCACATCGGAAAGAGTTACCAAAGAAGAATTGGTCGCAATCCTCAATCAAGAGATGCAATTCCCCGGAGCGACCAACGCCTGGACGATGCCGATCAAAGCAAGAATCGATATGTTGAGCACTGGAATGCGGACTCCGATCGGAATCAAGGTTTTAGGAGCCTCTTTAGAAGAAATCGAAAGGATCGGAGTTTCCATCGAATCTCTTCTAAAAACCGTTCCGGAAACGAGAAGTGTCTTCGCTGAAAGAACCGCGGGAGGTTATTATCTCGATGTCGAATTAAAACGAACTAGTTTAGCAAGATATAATATATCCGTAGACGCGGCACAACAGATCGTGGTCTCCGCGATAGGCGGAGAATCGATCACACAAACGATAGAAGGAAGAGAAAGATTTTCTGTCAATCTACGTTATCCGAGAGAGTTAAGAGATTCCGTAGAAAAGATGAAAATGATTTTGGTTCCGACCGCGACCTTTGGACACATTCCGTTAAGCGAAATCGCGGACATTCGGGTCAAAACAGGTCCCTCCATGATCCGGGACGAAAACGGGTTTTTGGCTGGATACATCTACGTAGATCCGTCGACTACTGATATCGGCGGTTACGTGGATCGGGCCAAAAAAATCGTCTCCGATAAGATTCTTCTTCCGAGCGGTTATTCCATAGAATGGAGCGGTCAATATGAGAATATGATTCGTGTTCGAGAGAGAATGAAATACGTCCTCCCACTTACAATTTTTATTATATTCTTATTATTGTATGCAAATACAAAGTCGTATGCAAAAACATTAATCATTCTTCTTGCGGTTCCGTTTTCTTTGATCGGGGCGATCGGTCTTTTGTATATCCTTGACTATCATATCTCGGTAGCGGTCTGGGTGGGAATGATCGCACTCATGGGATTGGATGCGGAGACGGGAGTTTTTATGCTTCTTTATTTGGATCTTTCTTATGAAGACGCAAAGAAAAAGGGAAAACTGCGCAACCAAGAAGAATGGATAGACGCCGTATTACACGGAGCTGTTCATCGGGTGCGTCCTAAGATTATGACGGTGCTCGCCGCCATGATGGGTTTGATGCCGATCCTTTGGTCCCAGAGTACTGGTTCGGATGTGATGAAACGAATCGCGGCTCCGATGGTCGGCGGTCTTGTGACGAGTTTTATCTTAGAATTGCTGGTCTATCCTCCGATCTATCTGCTCTGGAAACAAGGAACACTTTCCTCTCTTCTTAAATTCGGAAATCCGAAGGAACAAAGCGGACTCCGAATGGAATCATACTTCCCGGAAACGGAAAAGTTTATCCAGAATGAGGAAGAAACCTCGGATTCGAAAACTGAAAATCTTGTAAGCGAAAATAAAAATCGAAAGAAAAAACATACAAAGAAGGAAAAACCATGATTCAAAAGACAATTCAAATTCTTATCCTAATCGGATTCTTGTCTGCGGCCGCATTGTCTGCGCACGAACACGAAGGCGATCACAAGGACCACAAAGATTCCATGGACAAACACCATGAACACGGAAAAGACGGGGATCATTCCAAACACAAGGAATCCGGGAAAGGAAAAGAAAAACATTCCGGAAAGGGACACGATCATTCTAAGATGAAAGAATCGAAAGGAAAGAAGTAGAAAGCGAACTGCGAAAGCAGAAGGTTTTTTAAGAAGTTTTGAAAACAAAAAGCCGCCCTTAAAAAAGGCGGCTTGTTACGAATGAAATTACGGTTTTTTTTAGATCAACCGAATCGGTCGCTTAACAATTTCACCACTTGGTCGGGTCTCATGTTCGCTTGGGCGAGCATCGCCGAACCGCTTTTGGTGAGAATCTGATTTCTCGTATAATCCACGATTTGTTCCGCCATATCCGCGTCCCTCACACGGCTTTCCGCGGCGACCATGTTTACGTAACTCGACTGCAAACCCTGAGAAGTGATTTCCAAACGATTGTAGTAAGCTCCGAGGTCGGCTCTTTGTTGGTTTACCTTTGTGATCGCGTTATCCAAAATTCCGATCATCGCGTTCGCGCTGGCGGGAGAGGAAAGGGCTTGTTTTTTTCCGTTTGTCATCAACTGCAAACCGGTTGCGTTCATGGAATCGATAAAAACATCCAGCTTCTCATTTTGATTCGGTCCCACTTGGAGTTGAATCGGTTTGTTGGATTGTTTGGAATGATCCCCCGAAAGAGGTTTGATCCGGTTGAATTCCGCAGACTTCCCGATCCGATCCACTTCTTCGATCAATTGATCCACTTCCAGTTGCACCAGTTTACGATCGTCATTGGAATAAATTCCGTTCGATGTCTGAATGGAAAGTTCTCTGAGTCTCTGCAGAATGTTGTTTACCTGTTCCAAAGTTCCTTCCGTCACTTGGATAAAGGAAACCCCGTCCATCACGTTACGCTCTGCTTGCGCGAGACCGCGGATCTGAGTCCGCATCTTTTCCGACATGGAAAAACCGAGGGCATCGTCCCCGGCGCGGTTGATCCGCTGACCGGTGGAGAGTTTCTCCATGGTTTTATCCAATTCTTTATTTACACTCTTGAGTACATTATTTGTACGGAGTGCGCTTATGTTGTGATTGATGATCATTGTCACAACCTCCCTGTTTCTATGTTACCCGGATCCGTCCGGGTCGAAGTTTGGGCAGAGATTCCTCTGCTCTTGTTTTTTCCACTGCGAACCTTCACTCTGTTTTTGGAACGGGGGTGAAAGTTTTTATATTTTTTCCTAAAGTATTCTGCGGAGGGAGCCGAATCTTAGTTTAGGAAACTTTTGTCAAAATAGTAACCAAAACTGTTTCTGAAAGCAACTCTTTTACTTCAATTTATAAAAAAAGTCCTTTTCTTTCCGTTTCCATTGATTTTATTTTGTCCCTTTTTTAAGAAAGCGGAACGATTTACAAGTTAGAGAATTATGAAAATTTATACAAAAAAAGGGGATTTCGGACAGACCTCCCTGGCAACCGGCGTAAAGGTTCCAAAGTCCGATCGAAGAGTGGAATTGTACGGAACGGCGGACGAACTCAATTCCACGATCGGTGTCGTTCAATCTTTTTTACCGCAACATTCGAATCTGCGTCCTCCCTTGGAAACGATCCAGAATCTTCTTTTTGAATTGGGATCGGAGCTGGCCGGTTTTAGACCCAAGGAAGGATCCTGTATCTTAGAAACGGACATTACGTTTTTAGAAAGTCAAATCGATCAAATGCAGGAGAAATTGGAGCCGCTGAAAAAGTTCATCCTTCCCGGCGGAACCAGGGCTTCTTCCTTTTTACATATTTCTAGAACGGTGGCGAGAAGATTGGAACGCGACATGGTAAAGTTCAAGGAGGAAGGTCTTGAAATTCTTTCTCCTCCTTTGATTTTTATCAATCGGTTGTCCGACTACTTTTTCGTAGCCGCGCGTTTTTCAAACTTAGAAGAGAATATTCAGGAACCCTTATGGACCTCCAGAGCCAAGACGTGAGTTCTCATCCGAAGGGGCTCTGGGTTTTGTTCTTAACCGAAACCTGGGAAAGATTCAGTTTTTACGGAATGCGCGCCTTACTCGTGTTATTCCTTACCAAAGTTTTTCATTTTTCCGATTCGAATGCAAATCGAACCTACGGAATTTACACGGGGCTCGTTTATTTAACTCCGCTTATCGGAGGTTATCTCGCGGATCGTTATCTCGGTTTTAAACGATCCATCTTTTTGGGAACTACGCTTATGATGTTCGGACATCTGTGCCTCGCCTTTGAAACCAGGGAATTTTTCTTTTCGGGTTTGGCCTTACTCATCATCGGAGTCGGTTTTTTTAAACCGAACATCTCCACGGTTGTGGGGAGAATTTACGAAGAAGAAAATAAGAATCACATGAAGGATTCCGGATTCACAATTTTTTATATGGGAATCAATTTAGGCGGATTTTTCGGGCCTCTCTTCTGCGGTTATTTCAGCGAATCTTTCGGTTGGGGTTACGGTTTTGGAGTAGCCGCCTTCGGCGTGTTATTCGGGATTTTAATCTTTTTTTTCGGACAAAAAAGGTTTTCGGATCGTGTATTTGAATCCGGCAAAAGAAATCATATCGAAGAAGGACGTAGACACGCGCCTCTCAAGAGGGAAGAAAAACAGAGAATCGCAGTCATTCTCATCTTCACCGCGTTTGCGATCGTCTTCTGGGCCGTTTTCGAGCAAATCGGTTCTTCCATGAATCTTTTTATCGATCGTCACGTGGATCGTAACTGGTTCGGTTACGACATTCCGACTCCTTTTTTTCAATCCTTAAATCCTCTTTTGATTTTGATTCTGGCCCCTCTCGTCGCTTCCTTTTGGACCGCGCTTTCCAAAAGAAACTGGAAGCCGGATACTTCCACCCGGTTTGCGGCCGGCTTTTTTATTTTGGCTTTTGGTTTTTTGATTTTAACGTTAGTCACCATTGATTTTCGGCTTGGGCATAAGATTTCCGCGGTATGGCTTCTTTTGATGGTCGTTTGTATCACGGTCGGAGAATTATTCACTTCTCCCGGCGGGCTGGCCTTGGTTACGAAATTGGCTCCCAATCACCTCGGCGGTTTTATGATGGGAGTCTGGTTTCTTTCCAGTTTTTTCGGTAACATTCTCGCGGGAGAATTGGCGGGTCTTATGAGAACGGACAGTTTTCCTAAGTTTTTCGGAATGTTTGCGGGACTTGCGTTTACCGGAGGAATCATTCTTTATCTCGGACGAAAAAAATTTCAGGTTTGGATGCACGGCGGAGATTTGTAAAAAAAGGAAAATCAATTCCGTAAGTTGAGAGGAAATCGGAATGAGAACTTCAAAACAAAGATTTCCGTCGGAGTGTTTTTACAAGTTTATTTTTGGATCCAAGTGACTTTTACGGGAAGAAGCTGAATTTTTGTTGATTCTAAAATTTGTATATTAGGAGACTTTGATGTTTAGAATTCTCGCGATCCTTTGGGTCTTTGTTTGGATTCCGGTTTCCGTTTCTGCGGACCCGTTTTCCGATCTTCTCAAAGCGGATTTTGAAACCGGTCAGACGCTTCTCATCCGAAATTCCGTCTTTCAGAAGTTAGGCGGTAAATCCAAGGATCCGAAAGTCATCGAAATCGTCAAAAACACCGTTCCCTGGGCGATTATGGAGGGTTTGGCTCCCGACACGATCGCGGATCTGATCGTAAATCAATACTACGTTTCCTTGTCCGGTATACGTTTTACCGACGCGGAGGATGCGATTCCGATTCTCTCCAAACAAAAACTTTCCGATAAGGATTTTGTTTTGGCGTCCTTGTTCGTTAAGGAAACGGATCAGGCGGGAATTCGGGAAGAGGTGCGTAACGTGTTTTTATCGACGGCTTTAAAATCTCGTTGGGACGGATTTTCGATTTTGGCGGGAGGTCGGGCTCTCATCGCGGGTAAATATGTCGGAATCCCGGAAAACAAACTCGCGTCCAGGGTGTTGAGCTTTTTTCCGAAACAGGGAGCCACTTCTCCGTTTGAAAAAACGGACACTGCCTTTAGACAGGCGATTTTTTTTAATCCGACAAACGACCGTTATACTCTCGCATCCGATCTTTTATCTCAGCTCAAGTTTTTGCACGACGGAACCAAAAGTAAATCCTTGGATTCGTGGACGGGAGCGATTGCATCCGCGAGAACCTTGGATAGAAGTTTGGATTCTACGGGTGAAATCGTAATCGGAGACAGACCGAAATTCGGTTTCGAGGAAAATATTCCGGAACCCCCGTTGGTTCCGGATGTGGAACCGGACGTTCCGGTTCAGCCGGGAAAATCGGAATGGGAAATATTAAATTCTTCTCATTTACTTTCCGTCGTCAAGGAGTGGTTGGGAACTCCTTATTATTGGGGTGGGACTTCTAAAAAAGGTGTGGATTGTTCCGGTTTTACGTTCAGTTCTTTGACGGACAAAAGGGTGGGAGTTCCCGCAAAAGTAGTTCCTCGTCTCGGAAGAGAACAAGCCAATTCGGGAAAAAAGGTTTCACACGATCATTTAAGAGCGGGGGATTTGATTTTCTTTTCGGCCTCTCCCAATCAGAGTAAGATCACTCACGTCGGGCTCGTCGTCAGCGAAAAAGAATTCGCTCACGCTTCCTCCACAAGAGGTGTTGTGATCGATAAGATTTCCATGAAGTGGTGGATCGACCGTTATGTGACATCGAGAAGGTTGTTTCAAAAAGTGCAATGAAGATCCGTTGTATTTCGTTGCAAACGTTTCAAGGGGGTCGGTTAGTATAACCAACCCACAAGTTGAAAGGTTTTTGGAATATAAAAGGATCAAAAACGCGAATGTTCTAGAAGTCGGTGAATAAAATCAGGGTGGGGCGTAAGTTTCACAGAAGATTTGTCGTAATTCCGACAGATTTATATTAAGATCCAAGTAACTTGTGGGTCGGTTATGATAGGAAACTCAGTGAACGCCTTCCTATGGGGCGGCGTTCAGGGAGCGAAAGCCATTGAGTTTCCGATTCGCCTAGATTTTCATAGGTAGAACTTACGTTATTTCGTATATTCAAAAAACTTCATTCTCTCAAGTTGAGTTCTTCCACGATTTCCATTAGAATTTTCATTTTTTCCATAGGGTCCGGGTCGACTAGAATTTCCTGTTTTTTGGAAAATTCGAAATTGAGAATGGAGGCGATAAAATCGATCGGGAAGGGATGAGTCATGAGTTCGTTCATTCGCAAAATCAAGTCTTCTCCCGCTCCCTCCGAAAGAAGAATTCTTTTTGTGAGAAACAAAAGCCTTTCGAAAGTTTTCCTAAAATTTTCGTCCTTCAGATACTCGAAGTTCGGTTCTATCTTTTCGATTTTCGCGACTCGAAAAGGTTCCACCGTCTCGTAGTCGATCAGCTTCGCGATTCCTTTTCCTTCCAAAAGAATATTGGATCTTCCGTCGGGTAGAGGATCTCTTCGGATGATTTTTCCCCAACCGAATACGGTTTCGATTTCGGGATGTTTGGAAGGCGCTCTTGACTTTGCGGAAAGAATGGGCGCTATAGCCAATTCTTCGTTCGATTCCATACAATAGTCGAGCATCAATCTATATCTTGGTTCGAAGATATGAAGTGGTAAGTATGTCCCCGGAAATAGAATGATTTCCGGTAGTGGAAAGATGGGGACAGTAGTGATTGACACGGGAAGGATACTATAACTGCTTAGAGAGAAACCGTAAATCAAAATCCCAAGGATCGGTAGAATTTGTATTATCTAAACAGAAACATCTTTCAAACCGCAACGACACATCTTAAAAATTTAAAAATTATCGTTATCGGAGATTTCATTTTGGATGAATATCTCATCGGAGAAGTGAATCGAATTTCACCGGAAGCCCCCGTTCCCGTTGTCTGGGTTCGTAAAGAAAAGATCACCTTAGGAGGAGCCGGAAACGTAGTGAAGAACTTATCAAGTTTAGGAGTGAAGTCCGTCGTTTTGGGAAGAGCGGGAAAGGATGAAAAGGCGAAAAGTCTTTCCGAACTTCTTCTAAATGAAAACACGGATAAGAATCAAAATTTCCTAATCGAATCCGAGGACGTACCGACGATTTTAAAAACAAGAGTGATCGCGGGACATCAACAAGTCTGTCGAATCGATAAGGAAGAATTAAAACCCATCACACAAAAAGAAGAAGACGAACTTCTCAAAGCTTTTTCGGAAAGAATCGATTCCGCAGACGCGGTGATTCTTTCCGATTACGACAAGGGAACCTTAACTCCGAGAATCATTCGGGAAGTTTCCAAGATCTGTGCGAGTAAAAAAAAGATCGTAACCGTGGATCCTCAGGTGAGTCATTTTTTTCTTTACCAAGGTGTGAGTATTCTTACGCCCAATCATCACGAAGCGGGTAAAGCGATCGGAAAAAAATTGGATAACGATTCCGACATCCTAAAAGCCGCCGAAGAAATTTCGGAAAAACTTTCCTGTCCTTCTCTTATGATCACGAGGGGAGAAAAGGGAATGAGTTTGTATCTTTCTTCTCAAAAAGAAATTTATCATATTCCGACGGTCGCAAGAGAGGTCTTTGACGTTACGGGTGCGGGGGACACGGTTATCAGCGCTTACACCGCTTATCACGCGGCTGGTTTGAGCGAATTGGATGCGAGTGTGGTTGCCAACGCCGCCGCGGGAGTTGTGGTCGGTAAGTTAGGGGCGGAAACCGTAACCCCCGAAGAGCTGGACGTTTCTTTACAATCGATGGGGAGTTTTCAAAAGTAAAAATGGATTTAAAGAGCCGTATCATTTCCTGGGAAAACGTAACGACGATTGCGGACCGGATTCGAAAGGATCAAAAAATCGTTTTTACGAACGGTTGTTTCGATTTAGTTCACAAAGGACACATAACGTATCTTTCTCAAGCTCGGGAACTCGGCGATTTTCTTTGGGTGGGATTGAATTCGGATTCTTCCGTAAAACGTCTGAAAGGAGAACAAAGACCCGTGGTTAGCGAAGAGGACAGAGCGATTCTTCTTTCCAATCTGAGATTTGTGGACGCCGTCACGATATTTTCTCAGGATACGCCTCTCGATCTGATTCGTTTGGTCAAACCTGCGATTCATGTTAAAGGAGGGGATTACAAAGCGGAAGATCTCCCCGAAACTCCGGTGATTCGCGAATTCGGCGGAGAAGTTAAGATCCTGCCTTTTGTTCCCGGAAAATCCACCTCTCTTCTCATCGAGAAAATCCTGAAACTCTAAAACGAAGCCGATCACCGTTCGACGGATTTTATCGAGTCGGTTTCAGGGTTTAGTCGTGTAATGTCCCCTAACTCTTAAAATCAAACCACTTGTCGTTTGAAACGTATAACCTCTTTTAGAGACAGAATTCTCGGAAATTCCGGTTTGAATTTCTAAGAAAGACTCAAAACTCTGTTCTTAAAAGGCGGGAATACAATTTGTCGAGAACTAAGTTTATCTTTGTTACCGGGGGGGTGAGTTCCTCACTGGGTAAGGGAGTCACGGTTGCGGCCCTGGGTTGTTTGCTGGAAAGCAGAGGCTACACGGTTTCTCTCCAAAAAATGGACCCTTACATCAATATCGATCCGGGAACGATGAGCCCGTACCAACACGGGGAAGTTTACGTAACCGCCGACGGCGCCGAAACCGATTTGGATCTCGGTTATTACGAACGTTTTACGCATTCCAAATTGACCCGAAAAAATTCCGTCTCCACCGGACAGATTTACAACACGGTCATTCAAAGAGAAAGAAAGGGAGATTACTTGGGTCGTACGGTTCAAGTCGTTCCTCATATCACGAACGAAATCCGAAACCGGATGTACATCGTAGCGAGGGAAGAAAATCCGGATTTTATCATCGTTGAGATCGGAGGAACCGTGGGTGATATCGAATCGATTCCGTTTTTGGAGGCGATTCGTCAGATGCGTTACGAACACGGAAGTTCCAACGTGTTGTTCGTACACTTGACGTTAGTTCCGACCATCACCGCCGCCGGAGAAGCAAAGACAAAACCGACACAACATTCCGTCAAAGAATTACTCGGGCTCGGGATCCAACCGGACATTCTCGTATGTAGGGTTTCTCAACCGATGACCAAGGAGATGAAGAACAAACTCTCTCTCTTTTGCAACGTAAAAGAAGAAAACGTAATTTCCGCAAACGATATCTCGACTTCTATATATGAAATTCCTAAAATGTATAAGGAAGAAAAACTCGACGAGGTCGTTCTCAAAACGATGGGAATGGAACTTCGAGAATCGAACTTCTCGGAATGGGATATGATGGTGAAAAGTTTACTCACCACAAAACAAACCGTCCAAGTGGCCGTTGTCGGAAAATACATTTCTCTACAAGACGCCTATCGTTCCATTTACGAAAGTCTTTCGCACGGCGGAGTCGCAAACGATACCAAAGTGGAATTCGTCAAAATCGATCCCGAAAATTTAAACAAGGATAACTTTGCCGATTTGTTAAAAAACGTACACGGAATTTTAGTTCCGGGGGGTTTTGGAGATCGGGGGATCGAAGGAAAAATTCTCGCGATCGAATATGCAAGAACCAAGGGAATTCCGTTTTTCGGAATTTGTCTCGGAATGCAATGCGCCGTAGTCGAGTACGGAAGAAACGTTTTAGGTCTTAAGGACGCAAACTCCACCGAAATCAGACCCGACACAGAACATCCGGTGATTTCCCTTTTGGAAGAACAAAACGATATCGAACAGATGGGCGGAACGATGAGGCTTGGTTCCTATCCGTGTAAGATCAAAAAAGATACTCTTGTCTTTGCGGAATATAAATCGGAACTCGTTCACGAACGTCACAGACATAGATTCGAATTCACCAATCGTTACAGAAAACAATATGAGGAAAACGGAATGTTCATCGCGGGTACTTCGCCGGACGACAATCTCGTGGAAATCGTGGAAATACGCAAACACAACTGGTTCGTCGGAGTTCAGTTTCATCCCGAGTTTCAATCCAAACCGACGGCTCCTCATCCTTTATTCGCTGGATTTATCCGAGCCGCCGTGAAATACTTAAAGAAAGGATAAACATGAGAGACAACACCTGTACAAAGAGGGATTTTTTAAACGGAAGTAAGATCGGAGGGGACGAACCTTTTTTCCTGATCTCCGGTCCCTGTGTGATGGAAAATCGGGATCTATTGGATCGGGTCTGCGCGGAGATGATCGAAATCTGCGCGGAATTAAAAATTCCTTATATTTTTAAAAGCAGTTTCGATAAGGCCAATCGTTCCTCCGTAAATTCTTATCGGGGTCCGGGTCTCGCGGAAGGCATTCGAAATTTGGAATATATTAAAAATAAGTACAACGTTCCGGTTCTCACGGACATCCACGAAACACACCAAATCGCTCCTTTAAAAGACGTGATCGATATCTATCAAATCCCCGCTTTTTTATGCAGACAAACCGATCTCATCGCAGAGTCCGCAAAAACAGGAAGATGGGTGAACGTAAAAAAAGGTCAGTTCCTCGCGCCGGCAGATACGCGTCATATCGCGGTAAAGATGAAAGAATCCGGAAACGATAAGATACTCGTTACGGAAAGGGGCACCTCGTTCGGTTACGGAAATCTGATCTTCGACGGTAGGGCCGTTCCCATCATCCACGGATTCGACATTCCTCTCGTGTTCGACGCGACTCATTCCGCACAACTTCCCGGAGCGGCGGGAAACAGCACAGGAGGACAAAGGGAATTGATTCCGAGTATTCTTCGTTCCGCGGTTTCGCTTGGGATCGAAGGGGTTTTTATGGAAGTACATCCGGATCCCCAAAAAGCTCTTTCGGACGCGACGACTCAATATCCTCTTTCCGAGATCAAAAGTCTTTTGAAAGAAATGATCGGCTTGGATCGTTACGTTAAAAAAGAGATTCTCGTTTCCAGAAGTCTGTCGTAATCGGCTTTGTTATGAAGAATACGAAAAACAATCGGATTCGGATCCTTTTTATTTCGGTTGTTTGCGGATTTTTCCTAAACACATTCGAAAATTGTAAAAAAGTAAATTACGAAAGAGTGGAGAAGGAAAAAGAAAGCGGCTCTTCGATTTCCATTCGAAACTTCAAAAGAGAAGCCTACGACGCGCAAGGCCAACTCCAATGGGAACTCAGAGCGGAAGAATCCTACGTCTACGTAAACGAGAATAAAACCACTTTCTACAAAATCGATTTCGATCAGTATGAAGGCGGAAAATTTAAATCCAAACTTTTAGCCGAAAAAGGCGAAATCAATCATAAGACAAGATTGATGCTTCTCGAAGGTAATATTTTTTTACGAACCGACGACAACAAAATTCTCACCGCAAAGACGATGGAATACAACATGGATACGAAGAAGTTGTTCTCGGATTCGGAAGTGACTGTGAACTCGGACGGAACCACGATCCGAGGGATCGGACTTAGGGCGGATAAGGACTTAAATAAATTCACCATCTTGAGGCCGACCGCGATCACACAAGGCGGAACCAATCCCCTGAAATCGGTCGGACCTCCATGATTCGTAAAATTCCGATTTTTGTTTTAGGGTGTATTCCATTTTTTCCATATTATGGAAATGTAAAACCTCCTATTCCCGTGGGAAACGAAACCGCGGACAGGAAGTTTGTGAACGTCCTTCCGGAAAATCCGGAAAAGAAAAACACAACTCCGAACTTTCCGACCCTCTGGGGAGGATCTTCCTTAACCCAGGAGGATAAGACGGTTTCCGGTCTGAAAGTGACCGCCTTTCTCTTGGATGGAGGCGCTTGGATTCAACACAAGAAGGTAAAACTTTCCGCAAACCAGATCGAGATCTACGGTAAGGACGCGTTCAAGGGATTTTTGCGGGGCGGGGTTTTCATTCAAGACGGAGACAACGGAGTGACTCTTCGCGCCGGGGTCGGAGAATACGATAAGTTCGAGGAAAAGGTAACGATTAAAGTTCGTCCCAGGCTTTTTCACACGGACAAAAGCGGGGTCAAAACGGTCATCTCCGCTACGTTTATAGAAAGAAATCTTGCGAACAAAACGACTCTCTTAAAGGAAAACGTGATCATCGCTCATCCGCAAATTACCATTCTTTGTAAGGAAGCGGTTTTTGAGGAGGATGCGGATAAGATCACCACCGATCCGGATCCGATTCTCATCGCAAAGGATCGTTACCTTACCGGAAAACAACTCACGTTTTATACGAACATCAACAAAGTGGAGTTAAACGGAGAGAGTATTCTTTTTCAAAATTATACGGAACTGGAAACGATAGAAAATAAGGACAAAAAAAATTCGGCGGATGAAAAGATCAAAAAAGAAGTTACGAGAGTTTCCATTTTTAAAGGGGATCGACTCGTGAGCGACAAGGATGAAAACGGAGAAACAAGAATCGGTTTGTACGGAAACGCCGTTATCTATCGCCGTAATCTGAAAATGAACGCGGAAAAGTTGACGAGTTACGGAAAAAATTCTTCTAAGATCGAAGCCAGAAATCAAATTACGGTTCACGACAGAGAAAACGCGTTGATCCTTTCCGGGAATGTCCTTGACTACTTTAAAAACGATCAATACATTCATTTGACCGATTCCGGAAAGATCGATTTTTTAGATAAAAAAACGGAAGCGGTTACTAGTACGATGACGGCGGTCGAGTTCGAACGGTTTATGGATAAGAATGAAACCGTAATTCGAGGAAACGTTCTTATAGAAGGAAAGGATTCTTCCGCAACGGGAGAATACGCAACTTATTATGAAAAAGAGGAAAAATTGTATCTTGAGGGAAATCCGACTCTGAGAAAAAACGGCAGAGACATTCATGCAGGAAGGATAATATTCTTTCCGAGAGAAGGTCGCGCGCTTTTGACCGACGGAATCGATCCCGGAAAGTAATCTAAGTATATGAGCAAAACCTTTCGAATGGATAACCTGGTCAAGGTCTACAACAAAAGAAAGGTCGTAGACGGAGCCAGCTTCAATATCAAAAAGGGAGAAGTGGTCGGACTTTTAGGTCCGAACGGAGCCGGTAAGACGACTTCTTTTTATATGTCCGTGGGTTTCGTAAGACCGGATTCCGGTAACGTCTACATAGACGGACAAGACGTGACCGAATCCCCGATGCATATCCGTGCCAGACTCGGAGTCGGTTATCTCGCACAGGAAGCTTCCATCTTTCGCAAGTTGACCGTTGCGGAAAATTTGGAAGCGATCCTCGAAACGATGAATCTTTCCAGACCCGAAATTATAAAACGAAGAGACGAACTTCTGATCGAACTTCAGATTATGAGAGTCGCCAATCAAAAAGGTTATACTCTTTCGGGCGGGGAAAGAAGACGTTGTGAGATCGCAAGGGCCCTTGTCACCAATCCCGACTTTATCTTGTTAGACGAACCGTTTGCCGGCGTGGACCCGATCGCCGTAAAGGATATCCAAATGGTGATTCAGTCTCTGAAAGAAAGGGGACTTGGAATCCTGATCACGGATCACAACGTACGCGAAACTTTGAAGATTACGGATCGTGCATATATCATGTACAGCGGAAGAATTTTGATTTCCGGTTCCACCCACGATCTCGTCAACGATCCCGAAACGAGAAGAATTTATTTGGGCGAGGACTTTACGCTGTGAATCTCAGTCAATCACTGGTTCAAAAACAAACCCAAAAACTGGTGATGACCCAGGACCTAAGACAGTCCATAGAACTTTTGCCCTTGTCCACTTTGGAACTTTCCGATCGTATCAATTCCGAACTTGTGGAAAATCCGATGCTCGAAGAAGAATACACTTCCGAAAGAAATCGAACTCCCGAACTCTACAGCCGAGACGATTTAAAAAGAAAAGAGAAAAACGATTTTATCAAAAATTCGGACGTTACTTGGCAGGATAATTTTTCCTTGGATAAGGCGGGCAGCGCGGGCTCGGATGCGTCGGATCGAAATCAAAAATACATCGAATCCTCTCCCGTAAAAAGTTCTTTGTCGGAACACCTTCTCTGGCAACTCAGGCTTTCCAATTTAAAGCCGGAGGAAATTTCCATCGGAGAAATTCTGATTTCCATGTTGGACGATCACGGATTCATCCCGATTCCGATTTCGGATTTCTGTAGAGAGATGAAGCTGAACGAAAAAAAAGTGCGTAAGGTATTGGATCAGATTCATAGACTGGATCCGATCGGAATCGGAGCCAAGGACGTTCCCGAAACCCTTCTTATCCAAGCGAAAATCCTAAAGCCGGAAGATGAAAAACTGCACGTTCTCATCAAAGATCATATCAAGGATCTGGAAAAACTGGATTACAAAACGATTTCCAAAAAGATGGAAATATCTTTGGAAACGGTGGAATCTCTCGCTTCCGAAATCAAAAAGTTGGAGCCGTATCCCGCCACTCTTTACACTCCGAACAAACCGGACTATGTGATTCCGGACGTGATCGTCAGGGAAGTAGAGGGGGAGTTCGATGTCTATATCAACGACGAATGGATTCCCCGGCTCAAAATCAATAAAGAATATAAGAATATTCTAAAAAACGCAAAGGAAAACGATAAGGAATATATCACAACCAAACTTAGCTCCGCGGAATGGTTGATCCGTTCCGTAAACCAAAGGAGACAAACTTTGTTCAAGGTGACTTCCGCCATCATAGAAATGCAAACTGCGTTTTTTCAAAAAGGAATCCAACATATCAAACCTCTTACTCTCAGGGACATCGCCGAAAAATTGGAAATGCACGAGTCGACGGTTTCCAGAATCACTTCCAACAAATACGTTCAAACGTCCCGGGGGATTTTGGAATTAAAATGGTTTTTTTCTTCGGGGGTTCGTTCCGCGGAAGGTGGGATGGAATCTTCCAAAAAAATCCACGATCTCATTCGAAATCTCGTCAGAGAAGAACGATCCGACAATCCTCTTTCCGATCAGGAAATCGTGGAGGCGATCGGCAAACAAGGAATCGAAATCGCAAGAAGAACGGTCGCCAAATACAGAAATATCTTGAAAATTCTTCCTTCCAGTCAGAGAAAAAAAGTCAAGTCTTTGGAGTCCAGATAATTTATGTCCATGCCTGGAATCAACGTTTCCAATATTCTCAACGAACACGAAGAGTTAGGTTTGCGTTTGCTTGCGGGTGAAAAAGGACTTACCAATCGAATCAATATGTCCGAGATCAATCGTCCCGGACTTTCCCTCACCGGTTTTTACGAAAGTTTTGCACACGACAGGATTCAAATTTTCGGCAAAGGAGAATGGGCTTATATCACTTCCCGAGCTCCGGAAGATTTGAAACAGATCGCCGCCGATTTTTTCAGCTTTCATCTCAATTGTATCATCTTCACACACGGTAACATGCCTCCTCCGATCTTCATGGAAAATTGCGAAAAACTAGGAATCCCTCTTATGATCTCCGACGTTTCCACTCATAAATTCATCACGCTTATCTCCGGAATTTTGGACCGAAGTTTGGCCCCGAGAACCATGAGACACGGAGTTTTGATCGAAGTTTTCGGGATCGGAATCCTTCTCTCCGGAAAAAGCGGGGTAGGTAAAAGCGAAACGGCTCTTGAACTCATAGAAAGAGGTCACCGTCTCGTCGCGGACGATATGGTTGAGATCCGAAGACTTTCCGAAAGTTATCTCATCGGGACCTGTTCGGATTTGTTAAGACATCATATGGAAATTCGTGGATTAGGAATTTTGAATATTAAGGATATATTCGGAATCGGTTCGGTAAGGGATCATAAACTCATAGAACTCATCATTCATCTGGAAGAGTGGAACGAGGACAAGGATTTCGACAGAACCGGCCTTGAAAATCCCACCGAGGAACTTTTGGGCGTTCAGATTCCACTCATTCGAGTTCCGGTCAAACCGGGACGGAATATCCCGATCATCGTGGAAACCGCGGCGATGAATCAACGTCTGCGTAAACTCGGTAAAAATGCCGCGCAAGAATTCAATCAAAAACTAAGTCAGCACTTACAGCAGGGTAAAGTTGAAAGAAATCCTCCTCAAAATCAATGAAAACGGGACCGGAATGCACGCAAGGCCCGCTTCCGTTTTTGTGAACTGCGCGTCCAAATTTCCCTGCGAAATCACGGTCGTCAAAGACGACGTTGTCGTAAATGGAAAAAGTATCATGGGACTTATGATGCTCGCACTCGCGCCCGGAAACGAATTTAAAATTCAAGTAGAGGGTGAAAAGGAAGAAGAGGCATTGGAGGCGCTAAGCAATATCGTAAACAACGATTTCGTTTAACAAACTCGAACCCGATGAACGATGAAACCAGATATTACCTAAGGGACTTGCTCATCTTAGGTTTGATCATTTTACTTTCCGTGCTCCTCGCGGAGGTGATTCAATTTTCGGGGCAGAGTTTATCGGACGATATAGGATTTTTGGATCGAATCGTCGTTTATATCTTCTTTTTTATTCCTCTTTTTTCCCTTTCCCTTCTCATCTCTTACTTTTATCGGAACAAACGGAATCTGGAAACGGGAAGACTCAAAAGTTCGATTCGATATCGTCTAACGTTATCCTTTATCTTCGTCGCTTTTCTTCCTTCGCTTCCCATTCTTTTTCTTTCCTCCAACGTCACCGGAAAACTCTACGAGAGATTCTACGGAATCGATATAGAAGAGGCCCTTTCCTCCGGCGAAACTCTGATCGTTAACGATGAAAAACCTAAAAAAAAGTTGCTCGTGGAAAAAACCAGACTTCTGGAAAGTTTTCTAAGAATACAACCTCTCAACTTGGAATCTTTGGTCGCGGGCGCGTCCAAACTCAATCTGATTCAAAACGACGAGTTCTACGTCGGGATCTACGAAAATGAAAAACCCATTTTGGAAAACAGGGCGTTAAAATACAAACCCTCCGAAAAAAATTTTAAGGCTTTCTCAAAAACTTCGAACTGGAAGGAATTCTCAAGTTATCGTCCCGATTATTGTATGTATTTCATTCGAGTTCCGTTTCCCGCTGGAAATTACAATCTTCAAACCGGAATTAGGATTCATAAGGAAAAGGAAAGGAACGTATATTCGGTGATTTCAACGAGAAGAAATTACGACCGAGCCGATTTAACCAAGGAAAAACTTCCGTATCGAATTCGTCTAACGTTCAGTATCATTACCGTTTCCATTTTTCTTCTTGCGATTTATTTTTCCCTTCTTTTTGCGAGAAAAATTTCCAGGCCGATCATAGAGTTGGCTAATGCGACTCAAAAAATTTCCATGGGCGATACGGATATCAATCTTGAAATCAGAGAAGCGGGTGAGATCGGAGCGCTGATCGACTCTTTCAATCAGATGGTTCAGGATCTAAAATCCAAAAACGCGGAACTCATGCAGAGTCAAAGGATTGCGGCGTGGAAGGAAGTCGCGCAGAGAATGGCGCACGAAATCAAAAATCCTCTGACTCCGATTCAACTTTCGGCGGAAAGAATTCGTAGAAAGATGAAATCGGAAAACATAGAACAGTTTCGGGAGATCGTTTCCACAGGAACGGATACGATCATCAAACAAGTTCGCGTATTGGAACATCTCGTTAACGAGTTCTCCGATTTTGCCCGTATGCCGACGCCGAAACTCATCAATCAAAATCTGGAACCCATCCTCCTCGAAGCCGTAAAACTTTTCGAACACACTCCTCAAACCAAAATCACAACGAGCATTTCCAAAGGGTTTCCTCAATTATTTTTAGATCAAAAAATCATTTTGAGAGTTCTTACAAACCTCGTCAAAAATTCGATCGAGGCGATCGAACGGAAACGGGAAAAAGAGGACATTCCGGATTATACGGGTTCTATTTTGATTTCCGCTTCGATCACGAGAAAGATCATGAGAAGAGTCGCCTTGATTTCAGTCGAAGACAACGGAATCGGAATTTCACCGGAATTAAAACAAAAAGTTTTTGAACCGTATTACTCCACTAAAAACAACAACACGTCCGGGATCGGTTTGGCGATCGTTCAGAAAAGTGTGATTGACCACAACGGGCATATATCCGTAGATTCTTCCAGTATGGGCGGTTGTCGTTTTCAAATCGAACTTCCCGTATCGTAACCGATTATGAAAATTTTTATCGCAGACGACGAACCCGAAATCAGAAAATCCCTGAAGGAAATTTTAGAAGACGAAAATTTCGAAGTGGAAACTTTTTCCACCGGCAAAAGTTTACTCAAACAACTCAAAAACGAAAGACCTTCTTTGATCCTTTTGGACGTCTGGTTGGGAAAAGAGGACGGAATTGTCGTTTTGGACGAATGTAAAAAAATCTATCCGACCCTTCCCGTACTCATGATCTCCGGACACGGGACGATCGAAATCGCGGTGACCGCCACAAAAAAAGGGGCGGTTGATTTTTTAGAAAAACCGCTTTCCATCGAAAAGGTTTTACAAGCGATCGAACACGTTTTAAAACCGCACCAAAAAACGGCCGCTTCCGATATCAAATTAGAATATGATGAAATACTTGGAAACTCTCCGGCGATTCAGAAAGTGAAGTTCGCGATCGCACAAGCCGCCTCCACGAACGCCCGCGTTTTTATCTACGGAGAAAACGGAACGGGAAAGGAGCTCGTGGCGAAAACTATATTCAAAAATTCTAAACGAAAGGATTTGCCCTTTGTGGAAATGAACTGCGCGGCGATTCCGGAAGAACTCATAGAATCGGAATTGTTCGGATTTACCAAAGGCGCCTTTACGGGCGCTACCGATTCCAGAATCGGAAAGTTCGAGGCCGCGAGCGGCGGGACCTTATTTTTAGACGAAATCTGCGATATGTCCTTATCCACACAGGCAAAAGTATTACGAATCTTGCAAGAACAGAGATTCGAAAAACTGGGAAGCACAGAAACGATTACGGTGGACGTTCGAATCATCGCCGCGACCAATATTCCGGTGGAAGAAGCGATCCGAGACGGAAAGTTTAGAGAGGATTTATACTATCGATTGAATGTGATTCCGATCACGATCCCGCCTCTTAGAGAAAGGGCCTCGGATATTCCGTTGCTCTTAGATTATTATATTTCCAAAACCTTGGAAGAAAATAATCTTCCATCCAAAAAAATCGAATCGGAAGCGGTTTCCATTCTTCAAAATCATTTTTGGCCGGGAAACATTCGGGAATTGAAAAACGTGATGGAAAGACTTTGTATCATGACGGTCGGTTCTACGATCACCGCCAACGACGCAAAAGACGCACTCAAAGGGTTTAAAACCGCCAACGAGATGGTGGAACTCGGGGACTTTCGAAAGGCAAAGGAAGAATTCGAAAGACAGTATATTATAAAAACGTTACAAACAAACGAGGGCAACGTAACCAGAACTTCCCGCGTTCTCGGAATCGAACGTTCTCATTTGTATAGAAAAATGAAGTCGCTTAACATTTCTTCGGATCAATATACGGATGGATAAACAATTTCTCACGAGCCTCGGAAGAATTCTGGGAGATCTCCGTTTTTTGATTCAAAAAAAACAAATTCCCATTCTGCAACTTGCGGGAGAAAAACCGCCGGAGACAACGGAACTCGTTTGGAAGGAGGAAGTTTGGACTTCCGCTTCCCAATCCGACGATCTTGAATTGGAAGCGGAAGGAATTCAGGTTCGAAGATCGGCTCGTGTTGCGGAAAGGAATTTCGTCTGTAAACTTTGTGTCGATCGAATCAGCGCGATCCGTAATTTCCTCGTCAAAGGAAGAAAACCTATATTAGTACTTCATTATACCGGAGAAATCGCACCGGGAAGACCGTCGTTTTCGAAAACCTCTCCGGATCAGATTTTTAGAACCAAGGAAGCGGAAGAACTTTTCGGAAGAATGATCCAAAAACAATTCGGATTCGGTCACAGGGAATTTTACTATCAAGAATATCCCGCTTGTATTTTTGCCCATTCCAAGTCCAACGCTCAAGACTGGAAATTGAGAACGGAAAAATGCGAGACTCAGGTTAAGGAGACGATCGATTCCGAAAGGATCAAAGGAATCATTCTTTTGGGAACGAGTGCGATCGCCGTTTACGGAAAGGAAAAAGCGCTGGAGATGATGGGAAGAACGTTAGACTTCCTTCCGGGAATTCCCATGATCGTTCTAAGATCTCCCGAAGCGATCTCCGCCATCGAAACCAAACGCAAAAATTTCACCGGCTCCAAAGATTCTTTCGAATTTGAAACGATCAAAAAGGAAGAGATTGCGATCAAAGAAAGTATTCTTTCACAGCTCGCACTTTTTCAAGATAAACTCAAGGACGTACTTTGATCTATTACGCGGAAGTTGCGTTCGATCTTCCGATCGAAGAGGACACGTTTACATACGAGGTTGTGGAAGGAACGCAGATAGGAGTTCGAGTTTTAGTCAAACTCAGAAATCGGGAAGAAGAAGGAATGATCGTTTCCGTTCACCAAAACGAACCGAATTATAAGGTTTTACCCGTGGACAAAATCATCGATAAAACTCCGATCGTTCTCAAGGAACAAATCGATCTCGCGTATTGGATGAAGGATCAATACATCGCTTCTCTGGGGGAATGTATCTATAAGATGATTCCCGCCGGAAGACGACATGTAAAACTCGAAACCTTTCCCTCGGACGCCGAAGGTAAACCGGTAAAATTAAACGAGGAGCAGGAAGTCGCGTTTCAAAATATTCTTTCCACGTTCGGGAGCGCTGCGGTTCATCTTTTATTCGGGATCACCGGCTCCGGAAAAACGGAAGTTTACATCCATCTTATACAAAAGGCTCTCGAAATTCCGAATCGTTCCGTGATTTTACTCGTACCGGAAATCAGTTTAACGTTTCATATGATTCGAAAGTTGGAACTGATCTTTCCGGGGCAACTCGCAGTGCTCCATTCGGCTCTGAAGGTTTCCGAAAAGTTCAAGGCATACAACGAACTTTTAAGCGGTAAAAAAAGGATCGCGGTCGGAACGAGAAGCGCGGTGTTCGCTCCCGTTTCCAATCTGGGTCTCGTCATCATTGACGAGGATCACGATTCTTCCTTTAAGGAACATTCAAGTCCGAGATATCACGCAAGGCAGGTCGCTTTGCAGAGATGCAAGACGAATCACGCGGTTCTTGTTATGGGAACCGCGACACCTTCCTTGGAAATCTATCATTTAGCGAAAGAAGGCAAAATCCATTTACACACACTCACCAAAAGACCCGAAGGAGTTCTTCCTCCCACGGTTAAAATCGTGGAGAATCAAAAGGAGTCTAACGTTCTCAGCTCGGAACTTTCCTTTGCGATCAAACAAAGACTGGACAAAAAGGAACAGGTGATCCTTTTATTAAACCGAAGAGGGTACAGTCCTCTGATTTATTCTCCTTCTACTTCTTCTTACGTTCCTTGTCCGAACTGTACGACCAATCTTTGTTATCATAAAAAAGGAACGGCGATCTGCCACCTCTGCGGACATACGGAAACGTTAGATTCCCTTGAAAAAAGAATGGGGGAAACTCTGACCCTCAAAGGTACGGGAACCCAAAAGTTGGAAGAGAATCTTTTGGAAGCCTTTCCGAAAACAAGAGTGGAACGTCTGGATCAGGATTCGATCCAGGACCGAAGTTTGTTAAACGAAGTCATATCCCGTCTTCTCGGCGGTGAAATAGACATTCTCACCGGAACGCAGATGATCGCCAAGGGACTCGACGCGTCTCGAGTGACGTTAGTCGGCGTTTTAAACGCGGGAATCGGTCTCGGACTTCCCGATTTCAGAGCCAACGAAAGGGTGTTCTCCTTATTGACTCAAGTTGCCGGAAGGGCGGGGCGATCCAAACTCAAAGGAGAGGTTTTGATAGAAACCAACACACCCGATCACCCGGTTATCCGGATGGCGATGAGTCAAAACTACATTCAATTTTATGAATCTGAAATTCCGGTTCGAAAGGAACTTTTTTATCCTCCGTATTCCAGGCTCGTGAGAATCGTTTCCCGATCCAAGGACGAACAGGTTTCGCTCGAAACGATGGAACTCGTGTTCGGAGTTCTCAAAAAATTCTTTCCCTCCAAAGATACGGTTTTGCTCGGTCCCGCTCCTTGCCCTTTTTATAGGATCGATTCCAATTTTAGAAATCATATCATTCTCAAAACGTCTTCTCCGGGTACTTGGAGAGAAATTTTTAAAAAAGAAGTTCGTCCCCTGAAACTTTCCAAAAAAGTGTATTTGGAAATCGACTTCGATCCTTTGGATTTGGTGTAACATGAAACTTGGATACTTCGGAACCCCGGAACATTCCGCAAAACTTTTAAAAGCGCTGATAAACTCCGGACTTGCGGAAGTATTGTTCGTAGTCACCAATCCCGATCGTCCTAAGGGCCGGAGTAAAACACCCGAACCCGGACCCGTAAAAAAAATGGCGCTCGAGTACAACCTACCCGTCTTTCAATACGAATCGATCAAAAAGGAAAAAGAAAAGGCGCTTTCCGACTTCGGTTCCTTTCCTGCGGATCTCTACATAATCTTCGCATACGGTTCCATTCTTCCCAAAGAAGTTTACGCGCATGCGTCTTTGACCTCGATCAACTTACACGGATCTTTGTTGCCGGATTTACGCGGAGCTTCTCCCGTTCAAACCGCTCTTTGGAAAGGTTATGCGACATCGGGGATCACGATTCAATACATCGGCGAGAAGATGGACGAAGGAGATATCCTCCTTTCCCAAGAAGTGGAAATCACGGAGGATGATGATACCGGAACTCTGATGAATAAAATTACCGAAGCGGGAATTACATCCATCCTACGGTTGCTAAAAGAGTATGATGGAAAACCGTTTCCCGCAAAACCTCAGGACTCAACCAAAGCCACATACTGCGGTAAAATCAAATCGGAGGATAGAATTTTGGATTGGAGCCGAAACGCGGATGAACTTCACAATCGGATTCGCGCACTTTATCCGGACGCGGTCGCGACGACTAAGTTTCGGGAAAAACGGATCGGCATTTTGAAAGCGAAACATACTTCCTTACCTGCCGAATCGAATCCGGAGCCGGGCAAATTGAAACGGTTGGACAAAAAAGGCCTTCTTACACAGTGTGGTGATGGTAGATTTCTGGAGATTCTGGAATTACAACCGGAAAATAAAAACAGGATGTCTGCATCCGATTTTCTCAACGGTTTCAGGATCCAAGAAGGGGAAACATTCGGGTGAATCAGGAACAAATCAAAGAAAAGTATCTTCCGATCGGAGGTTACGTTTTATTCTTAGCGGCCGGTCTTCTTTTATTTTTTAGCGCGGCGTTCTCAATCGTATTCGTAAGAACGAAAAGTACGGCGAAGGTCGTCGTCCCGGACCTGATTGGAAAATCCTATCCCGAGGTTCACAACGAATTAGGTCGTCTACAATTGAAAGTGCGTCTGGAAAACAAACGGTATCCGGACAAAACGGACGGAATCATTTTGTATCAATCCATTCGTCCCGGAAGAGAAATCGAAGCGGGAAGTAAAATCGTTCTGACCGTCAACACCGGAATCGATCGTCTGACGGTTCCCGATGTGCGCGGACAATCCATCGATTCCGCAAAAGCAAATCTTCAGAAAGTTCTTTCCGGAGAAACCTACGTAGAAATGCAAATCGGCGGGATCACATATATCGAACCACAATCGGATCAACTTCCGAATACGGTGATCGATCAGATTCCGGAACCCGGAAAAAATACTTCCGCAAGAGAAAAAGTATTCTTACTCGTGACCAAGGCGCCGAGCAAAAATAAGGAAGAATTTTCACCGACCTCTTTTCAAGGGGCTTCCTTTCCTCTCGTTCAAAAAAGTTTAACTCGTTCCGGAATCAAAAACAGAGTGGAAGAAATTGTCAACACGCGAGTTCGATCGGAGAACGGAATCGTCTCCTCCGCGAGACTGGAAGGCGACGAGGTTCGTTTTAAGGTTTATTACTTCGAACCCGAGCTTGCGGTAGAAAGCGGATACGAAATGTTTTCTTACGAAGTCGGAAACGACGGAAGTTATAAAGCGATTTTAAAATCTCCCGATCGGGAAGAGGCGGATATTTTGACGCTACCGATCTCTCTCAAAGACGGTGAGAAATTTCAAACCGTATTTTATCGGAAAGGAAATACAAAGCTAACTCTTTTGGACGCGTCCGATTCCAAAGTAAAATCCAAATCCTACGAGAGCGAGCTTTGAAAATTTCCGCATCCATCCTCGCGACGAAATTGACCGAACTGGGAAATACAGTTCCTCAGTACGATCCTAAGGCGATCGATTTGATGCATATGGACGTGATGGACGGAAACTTTGTGCCTCAGATCAGTTTCGGAGAGGCTTTGAGCAAGGAAGTAAAGGCTCTCACCGAAATTCCGTTAGACGTTCATTTGATGGTTTCCAAACCGGAAAATCACGTTTCCAAATACTACGAACTTCATCCTTACTGTATCACGTTCCATATCGAAACGACCGACTTTCCCGTGCGGCTCGCCCAAGAGATCAAAAGCCACGGAATCAAAGTGGGGGTTTCCATCAATCCCGGAACTCCCGTTTCTTCTTTGGAAAACGTACTGCCTTACGTGGATCTCATTCTTCTCATGACCGTTGAACCCGGATTTTACGGACAAAAGTTCATCGCAAACGGAATGGAAAAAATCCGCAAAACAAAGGAGCTGATCGGTTCCAGGCCGATCGAACTCGAAGTCGACGGAGGTGTCAACGATACCAACATCCAAGACTTAAAGAAAAACGGAGTGGATATCGTCGTAGTGGGCGCCGGATTGTATAAAACGGGGAACCCCGTAGACAACGCAAAAAATCTCAAGTCCTTAGCACGGATTTAAATGAATCCGTCCCACCAGTCCTCAGGCGAGTAATTTGTTTTGTGGGAGTTCCCACATTTTGAATTGCGATTTTTGTAATACGATTCCGGTGGGATGTTTTCTTGACAGAGGGACATATTGCACGATATTGGTAAAAATCATGCATTCTTTTTTCGGACGTTATAAAATCCGAAAGATGAGAATGGGTTAAAAGGAAAAATATCCCTTGGTAAAGCTTAGATTACAAAGAACCGGAACCAAACACGATCCTCATTATAGAATTGTTGCCGCTGACAGCAGAGCTCCTAGAGACGGGAAGTTTGTGGACATCGTGGGCCATTACCATCCGGCGCAAATCAAAGAACAGACTACATTCAATAAAGAAAAAGTTATTACCTGGTTAAAAAACGGGGCTCAACCGACCGGAACCGTTCTGAACCTGTTTAAAAACGCAGGAATCTGGGCAGAATACAAAACCGCTCTTAAGAAGTAATGGAAGAATTACTGAAGTACATGGTTGCTTCTCTCGTTGAATTTCCGGAAGAAATCGTAATTCGGGAAATCGAAGGAGAAGAACAAAATATCATCGAACTCAGGGTTTCCCCGAAAGACGTGGGAAAGGTCATCGGTAAGAACGGTCGTATTGCAAAATCCCTACGAGCCATTCTTACTGCGGCTTCCGTAAAAGCAGGAAAAAACTTCTCCTTAGAAATCATTGACTGAAGCATGGATCTCGCTCGGACAACTGGGCAAACCCTTTGGGATCAAAGGGTGGCTTCGTTTTAATGTTCGAGAATCCGTTCTTACCGAGTTTAAACTTCCTATTTCCTTAAAACTCAAAAAGCCGGATCCTACTTTTCCGGCAAAAGAAATCACTCTTTTAGAAATCCGTCCTCATAGCGGAAAATTCGTCGTTCGTTTCGAAGGAGTTTCCACTCCCGAAGAAGCGGAGAAGTGGATCGGAGGAATTCTTCATTTACCGCAAAACCTTCTTCCCAAAATCAAAACCAAGGATGAGTTTTATATCACCGATATGATCGGCTTACAAGCGATCGACGAGTCGGGAAAAAATCTGGATTGGAAACTGATCGAAGTGCAAGATAATCCGGCGCATTCCATTCTCACTTTTGTAAAACCGGACGGAGAATCAGTTTTGATTCCGTTCATTCACGTTTTTGTTGGCGCCGTCGACGTTGTAAAAAAGACGATCGTTTTGATTCGGCCGGAGATTTGGAATGAAGTTTAATTTCATCACACTCTTTCCCGAAAAAATCCAATCCTATTTTTCGGAAGGACTCCAACAAAAAGCGATCGAGTCCGGAGTATTTTCCGTAAACACAATCCAGTTAAGAAATTTTTCAGGGAATAAACACAATCGAGTGGACGACACGATTTACGGAGGAGGGCCGGGAATGCTTCTCAGAGTGGAGCCGATTCACAAGGCCCTTTTGTCTTTGGGAGAAGATAAGGGAATCGTAATTTTAACTTCTCCGTCCGGAATTCCTTTCCATCAAGGGGTCGCGACTAAACTGAAAGAGAGCGGGAGACCTCTGACTTTCATTTCGGGTTATTACGAAGGTGTGGATCATCGCGTTGCGGAACATCTGGTTGACATGGAAATGTCCCTTGGAAATTATGTATTATCTGCCGGGGATTTGGCAAGCATTTGTATAGCGGATGCCGTGTCCAGACTTCTGCCGGGTTTTTTAGGAGCAGGGGAAAGCCTGCTGGATGAGTCTCACAACCGTCCTGATGTTTTGGAATATCCGCAGTTTACAAAACCCTCGGAATACAATGGATGGAAAGTTCCTGACGTCCTGCTTAGCGGCAACCACGCACATATAGAAGCGTGGAGGGAACAAAATAGAAAGAGGATCGACCCCGATCAAGAGAGGAAATTATGAATCAACTTTTAAGAGAAGTATTAACTCCGGACGCCGAAAGAAAACAAAATTTCGCAGTAGGAGATACCGTTAAAGTACATTATAAAATTGTAGAGTCCGGAAAGGAAAGAGTTCAGGTTTACGAAGGAGTCGTAATTTCCATCTCCAATGAAGCGAACGGAAGAACCTTTACGGTTCGTAGGGTTTCCTACGATATCGGAGTAGAAAGAATTTTCCCTCTTTTTTCCCCCAGGATCGCTAAAATCGAACTGATCCGTAAAGGAAAAGTAAGAAGAGCAAAACTTTATTACTTAAGAAATCTCGCAGGAAAAGCGGCTCGTATCAAAGAACTCAAGGGCGGTAAAACTCTCGTGAGCGAAGATAGAAAAAGACAACAGTCCGCCGCTGCTGCAAAACCGGCGGCTCCAGCAGAATAAGCCGGTTTGCCGGAATCCCAATCTCCTTTTGAACCGGAAGAACTTCGGTTCTACTCAGAATCGATTCCTTGTGGAATCGACGAAGCCGGAAGAGGTCCTTACGCGGGGCCTCTTTCTGTTGCGCTCGTCTCTTTTTCTCAAAATACGCTGAATTCCATCTTAGAAGGAAAAATTCTAAAAGGATTGACCGATTCCAAAAAACTTTCCGAGAAAAAAAGGGAAAAGTTATATCCCGAAATTCTCAAAACCGCGCAGATTTCCTACCGGACTTTCCTAAGTCCCAATTATATAGACAAACTAGGAATCAACCGAGCCGTTTTGGAAGGAATCCGAAAATGCGCCAAACTCGCGATCCGTTCCACACAAGCGACTCTTCCACTTCAACTTTTGATAGACGGGAACTACAACTTCAACCGTTATCCGGAATGGAATTTTCTCAAAAATAGAACCTCTTTTTATACGAAAGGAGATCTCAGAATCGTGAGTATAGCGGCGGCTTCGATTCTCGCGAAAGTCAGCAGAGACCGTTACATGATCTCCGTCTCCAAAAAATATCCCGTTTATAAATTCGACCGACACAAAGGATACGGAACAAAACTTCACGAGGAACTGATTCTTCGCCATGGTCTTTCCGATATTCATAGAAGAAGTTTTACCGGAAAATTTCCACCGCTTCTCCCTTAAGTCTAATCACTGAGTGGGGGACGGAGATGTCGATACGATGTCTAGGATGATACTTTTTGAAAGCGGGTACTTATGAAACTTTCTGCGGATTTTTCCGTGAGAAATTTACGTCTTCTTTTAGGGAAAGAATTTCAATTTCAAAGTTTAGACCTTTCCGCCGGAACAAACCTTAAGGGGGATGTACTCAATGTCTTTCCGGGAGGCGGATGGATTTCCATCGGAGGTAAACGACTGAGAGTTTCTTCCAAATCGGATCTTCTGTTTGTGGGGGAGAAACTTACGTTAGTCGCAAAACCGGACAAAAAAGGAATCGAACTGCGTATTGTGGAAAGGGAATTGATTGGAAAAGCGGATTTTCCTCATAAATTGGAGAACGTTGGAATGAGCGTTCGGGAACTTTACGAAAAAGTGATGGGATCCGATACTAAAGACGTTCCATCGGAAACGTCCTTATTCAAGGTTTTAAAATCATATTATCCTTTTTTAGAATGGGCTTCGGAATTGCCGTATTTTCGTTGGGAGTTTGACGGAGGTAATGCGGAAGGAGTGTACGACCCGCAGAAAGAATCTAAAAAATTCTTATTTCGGATTCAAACCGAAAATACCGGAAGAACAGTCGTTCTGTTTTTATGGAAGAAAACTTCGGGAGAGGATATGCAAATCAACGCTTCTTTTGATAATTTGAAAATGTACTTGCATGCTTGCCAAAACAAAGAAAAATTTAAGAGAAGTTTAATAGAATCGTCGGTAAGTTTTCAGGGATATAATTTAGCTTACAAGCCGTCCCTGACTCGAAAGGAATGGAACGCTTAAATGATCAGTGTGGCGCTTAAATTCATCCCTCAAAATGATAACGCACCCGTAATCACTGCGGCCGCGTCCGGTCTTTTAGGCGACGTTATCCGTAATATCGCGGAAAAAAATTCGGTTCCAACCGTAGAAAACCCGATCCTAGCGGAGTCCCTTTCCGAACTTCCTCTGGGTTCGGAAATTCCGGAAGGTCTTTATAAGGCGGTCGGTGCGATCTTTGTTATGATCATGGATTTAAATTCCGTAAAAAGGGAAACGTTAAGATGAAGAAGTTTGCCGTATCCGAACTGAGGCCGGGAATGAGATTTTCAAAACCCGTTTACTTAGATAAGGAAAATTTATTTATTACTTCCAATACGCCTGTCACCGACAGTGATTTGGATCGACTGAATAAATTCGGAATTGAGGAAGTGATGACGGCGGGCGAGGTGCTCCAACTGGACGTTCAAACCGATCCGAACATTTTGGAAACGAGTATCGACGATATGATCGTCAACACAATCGTAGAAGACGAGCTGCAACCTCTCAAAGCGGTTTACGACAACCTCAATCGGATCAAAATCACTTTCGGAAATTTATTCAGAGAATCCACGCAAGTCATTCAAGACATATTCAAAAAAACATTGGATGAAAAACCTCTGGAAGTCACTTCGGCTCGGGAGATTGCCGAAAGGTTGACCGATTTCGTACGGTCCAACCAGAACATATCGTATTTGATTCTAGCGAACAATCCGTACGGGTACTATTTGTACAATCAGATCGCAAACGCGACTTTCTATTCTTTGATTCTTGGAAAACTTCTGGAGTATTCCAGACCGAAGATGATCGATCTCGGCATTTCCTGCCTACTTGCGGATATAGGAATGTCCAAGGTTCCTGCGGCGATTTCGGAGAAAAATGAACAACTCACCGAAGAAGAATTTAAAGCGATCATGAAACACACGATCCTAGGATATCAGATCCTTTCCCAAAGGATGAAGTTGAAAAACAACCTTGCGATCGTCGCTCTGCAGCATCACGAACGTTACGACGGAAACGGATATCCGCAAAAGTTAGCGGGCACGGCCATCGAAGAACAAGCCAGAATTTACGCGATTGCGGATAACTTTTCCGCGCTTGTGACCAATCGTCCTCATAGAAAAAAAATTCTTCCGCACGAAGCGATCAAGTCGATGATCAGCATGGACGTGGGAAAGTTCGATCTGAAACTGGTTCGAACGCTCCTCAATCATCTTTCCCTGTATCCCGTAGGCTCTTGTATAGAATTATCGGACAAAAGAATCGGAGTCGTTTTAGGACCGAATCTCGACAAACCGATCCGGCCTTATATTCGTATTATAAAAGATGAATATGGTAAAATGGTTCGAAATCTGATTCTCGTGGATCTTTTAAAGGAAACGAATCTTTTTATCTCTCGTCCGGTGGATCTACAGGAAATCACTGCATAATTTTTTTTGATAAAGTAAAATTAAATTTTGGCACGGTGTAGTTTTTTCGTTGAGTATATTCAAAAAGATTAAAGGTGACGAAGGAGAATCCATCGCTACGGATTTTTTGATTTCTCTCGGTCACGTGATTCTGAAACGAAATTACCGTTTTCTTCGGTGTGAGATCGACATAATCTCAACCAAAGACGAAGTTCTATTCTTCTCGGAAGTAAAGTTTTGGAAGGACTTCGAGGAGTTTGATCCCCGTTTTACGTTCAATCTCGCAAAACAGACTCGAATGCGAAAGGCGGCGAACGGTTTTCTTTCGGAGAATCTTTCCTTTCAAAACCATTTTGTCTCATTCTGTCTTGTCTCCGTAAATCAAAAAAAGGGATGTGAATATTATCCCGATCTTTTCTGAAATAGTGGTTCAGGTACTTCCAACAAGCACCGAATTCTTAAATTGTCTGCGGGTTCTCAAGGAAGAGAGCCTTAAATCGTTACAAGGAAGTAACTATGAAGAGCATCACGATTTTAGGGAATCTGGCCGAATCTGACGATTTTGGTCCGGATCCGGTCATTCTCCGGAAACGGGGAATGCCGGTAAAAAAGCGAAAATTTGAGGATTATAAAAAGAAATTGGAGGACCCGAGTTATATCGATTTTGCGATCGATAAAATTGCGATGGAAATCTCTCACTTTCTTTCAAAATGAACTTCTCGCTTAACGGGAATTAAGCGATGGCCCTGTTTTCTCCGTATTTTTCCGGCATTTGGAAATTCAGGGCCTCTAGAAGATGTTCCTCTTTTACGAAAGAATTCTCCTCCAGATCGGCGATCGTCCGCGCTACTTTCCGAATCTGATTGACCTTCCGAACGCTCAAGCTCGACCGTTTCTTTTTCATTTCGTTTTCTAAAATATTTTCGCAGGCCGAATCGAACTCCAGATAAGAATTCACAAGTTCCCCTCGAAGTTGTCCGTTGAAATAAAATCCGCTTCCACGATATCTTTCTCTTTGAATCTCGGAGGCCCTTTGAATTTGTTTTCTAGATTCTTCCAACGAAATGAAAATCCTTTTTCGTTTTTTTTCTTTTCCGGGAAACATATCCACTTCCAAATCGATCCGATCCCGAAACGGTCCTGAGTAGGGAGATTGGTATTTTTTGATTTTTTGAGGGTTACAGGAACAACCTCCTCTTTTGACTCCGTAGAATCCGCAGGGACAAGGGTTGGTCGCCGCTACCAATAAAAAATTCGCTGGATAAACGACGGTTCCGCTGATTCTAGAAACCGTAATGTTCCCTTCCTCCATCGGTTCCCGAAGAGATTGCAAAATTCCCGATTTATATTCCGCGAGTTCATCCAAAAATAAAATCCCTCGATTTGCCAAAGTAACTTCTCCCATTCTCAAATCCCTGGAACCTCCCACCAAGGTAATGTCCGAAGTCGTATGATGAGGAGCCCGATAAGGTCTTTCGACGATCAATTCTTTCAAAGGAGAAATTACGGATTGAATTTTCAATATATCGAGCGCTTCGTTTTCTTCGGGGGTAGGTAGTAAAAGAACCGCCGTCCTTGCTAAAAGACTTTTGCCGATTCCGGGCGGGCCGGATAAAAGAATATGATGCCATCCCGCCGCCGCGATTTGAACGGCCCTAAACGCAATCATCTGATCCTGATACAGTTCTATATTTTTAGCGGTTGTAACTCCTCTGATTTGGATTTTTGATTTTGGCTCCGGTATTCTTCGATTTCCAAGAACTTCTTCCAATTCCCTCAAATGAGAAATCCCAAAAACTTCGAATTTTCGTAAAAGCGCCGCTTCCTCCCTATTTTCAAAAGGAACGATCACGGTGTCGTATTTTTCGGAAGAAATTCCGGATAGGATGGGTAACACACCTTTGAGCGGTTTCAAACTTCCGTCCAAACCCAATTCTCCCAGGAAAAGTGTTCTTTGTAATTTTCCGGAAGGAAAAATCTGTTCGGTTAACGCTAGAATTCCACACGCGATCGAAAGATCCAAAAGAGTACCTTCCTTTTTTCTACCTGCAGGCGCGAGATTGACCAGAATGTTTTGGAGTGGGCAGGAGTAACCGCTGTTTTCCAGAGCGATTTTAACTCGTTCCGCCGATTCCCGAATGGATTGAGCGGCCAGTCCCGTTATCATAAAACGAGGCAGGCCCCGTTTGAGATTGATTTCCACATCGACGGCAAAGGAATCTAACCCTTCCAAATTGGCCCCAGTCAGACAGATCCAAGAATTTTTCATACTTCCCTCCGTAAGAGTACGGTTCCGGCTCTTTTACCGGCGGACTACGGAAGATCGCAATTTTGTGTTAGAAAATCGGATTTTGGTTTAAAAATTGAACGAGTTATCCGGCCTTTTTCAAAAAAACTAGTTTCAAATACGTTTAGCCCCTGTAATTTTGCTCTGAAATGTTTCGTATCCCCGTTTTCCTACTTCCGGCGATTTTTCTTTTCCTCGCGGGTTGTGGTAGCCGGCTCATTCGCAAAGACGCAATCGCTCCTATCAACGAACATTATTCGGAAAAAATTTATTACCTAACGAAAGACAAAAAGGTTTCCAATACGGAAACCTTTAAGAAGGGAATGCTCGTTCGGATTTATGTGGAATCCACCCCTTCCATGGTGAAAATTAAATGTTACCCTGCGGATCATAAAAGAGAATACGCCATCGGAAGAATGATTCTCTATCAACTGAATGATGACTACGGCGCTAAAAAAATTACGGTGGATGACCTGGATAAACTGATAGCCAATGAACTCGTGGAATACAAAAAGAAAAAATAAGTCCTCCGGCAGCGCGGGATCAAGATCGGCTAGAGTCGCGTCCGATACTCAGAAAGTGAATGGAAAACTTTTTTTTATTCCCCTGATTTCCACCTTGGTCCTAAGTTCTCTTTTGGCGGATCCTTTGAAAAACTATGACGCCGAAATTTCCGAATATACCAATAAGGACTCGTCTTTTTTCTCCGATAAGGAAGAGCGTAAGATTAAACAACTATTCTCCCAATCTCCCGAAAATTGGCAGGAAGAAAAATATTCCCTCAATTATCATAAGGACAAATCCAATTTAGAACTTCCCAGTTTTATCAACGTCAATAAGATCATTTCCTCCAAAATCGTGAGTCATAGCGGAATCATCCATAAGAGTTATGTTGTAAAGCCGAAAGATTCCCTTTCCAAAATCGCGAGGGAAATGAAAACTTCGGTTCAAAAGATTCTCTCGGCAAACGGTTTGAAAAAGAATGCAACGCTTCAAGTCGGTCAAAATATTTCCATCCCGGTTCAAGTCCGTAACGCAAGTCGCGAAAAAGTGGAATTTTTCAAATTGTTTGTCCATCCCGTCCTAAACGCAAAAATAACCTCTCGTTACGGTAGAAGAAAGGATCCGTTCCATACGGGTTCGGGCGGTTATCATACCGGTTTGGATTTTGCAGGTTCTCAAGGTGCTCCGATTCTTGCTTCGGCAGATGGAGTCGTATCTTTTGCCGGAGTGAACGGTGGTTATGGGAATACGGTTATTATCGATCACGAAAACGGTTATAAAACGATGTATGCACACTGTTCGAAAATTATGATCGAACAGGGAACGAGGATCAGCACTGGAACGGTCCTAGGAGCCATTGGTAGAACCGGATCGGCTACGGGACCACATCTTCATTTTGAAGTTTTTTTAAACGGAAATAGGATCAATCCGGACGCTGCTTTGAAAAAGACTCTGAAGATTGTCACACCTTTAGAACCGGGTAAATTTGCCAGATTGTAAGATTGTAATCGGATGGAAATCGGAAACATTTCGATTTCTTTGAAAGAAATTTACTGATCGGATTCCTATGAACGCGATTTTTTTAGAACTACGGAAGAATACATTCTATACTCTCATTCCCGTAATTTTATTTTTCTCTTATTCACTTTCTTATCTTTTGAGAGCGGTCATTCTCGCTTTTTTAAATCCGAACGTTCAAGCGGCAAATTCCAACGTAAATCCGGTTCGAAAAATGGGTTCGGAAACGACAAACCGATCTCTTTCTTCTTATGAAGAAATGGTTCAAGGAAATCTAATTCGGGGAATCGTTCCCAGGGAAGGAGATATTCCTACGGAAGGTGAAATGTCAGCGGCTCCTCCGGATGCGGGCGAGGGGGAGGAAATGAAGGTGACCGGAACCTTGAGCGGACACTGGTCCTTTGCTCGGGTTACGATTGTGGAAAAAGGAAAACCGGAAGCTCAAGAATTTGCAACGGGTGAAACCGTTGGTGGATATAAGATCCGTTCGATTGCTCTTAACTACATCGTTTTGGAAAAAGGCGGAATCTCTCTCAAGGTTGAGATCGGTCAAACTCCGGGAGAAGCCAGGGCCAAGCTCAACCTGGACGCCGGTGCAAAAGCGGAAGGAGGGCCTCCTGCGGGCGATACGATCCGAAAGGTTCTTTCGAGGCAGGACGTAAACCGTAAGTTGAAAGACCAAGCCGCGATCTTTAAGAATGCTAGGTTCGGTCCCGCGCTCATCAATGGAAAAATTACCGGTTATAAAATTTATAGTGTAACGCCGGATCATATCTTTTATGCCTTAGGTGCCAGAAACGGAGATATCATCAAACGAGTGAACGGTATGCCGTTGACCGAAACGGAAAAAATGTTGGAAATCTGGGGAGCCGTAAAAACTGCCGATAAGATTACGGTAGATGTGGAAAGAGGTAGCCAGATTCTCACCTACGAATTTATTATCAGAAACTAAAAAAATGCCCGGAACAACAATCAGTCAACTTTCAATTTTCAGAATATTCTCCATTCTCATACTTTTGTTTTTAGTATGGGACAAACCCGTATTTCCTCAGAGTAAGAAAAAAACTCCCGTTAAGACGAAATCGGCCGCGTCGGAAGAACCGGCGGAAAAAACATTCTACGCAAACTGGAGAGATACCGAACTGAACGACTTTCTCAAAGGAATGAGCGCCATTTTAAAGAAAAATATTCTTTTGGATGAAAGTTTAAAGGGTAAAAAAATCACGATCATCTCTCAAAAGGAAATTCCGATCAAAAACGGATTCATCTTTATGAAATCCGTTTTAGAATCGCTCGGTTTCGGAGTGGTGGAAGAACCGGATCTGATTTCTATCGTCAAGATTAAGGACGCGCTTGCGAGATCTCCCGTGGTTCGAGTCGGTAAGGATTTGATTCCGGAAAACGAAGTCGGAGATTTCAGAACGATCACTCAGATCATTCCGATTGAAAACGTAAAACCGGAAGAATTGGAACCGATCCTCAAACGTCTTACTTCTCCCAACACGGACGTGATCGTTTATAGAAACACGAATACAATCGTACTTTCCGGTTCTGCGGCCGATATCAATAAATTGTTGGTTTTAATCAACGAACTCGACTTGAAATTGGAAGAGGCGAGTCCGGGTTCGATCGCGTCCGCGGGCGACGTTCACATTTATACACTGGAACACAGCGAAGCCGAAAAGATTGCGGCCACTCTGGTAAAACTGGACAATCCGGTGGTTCAAGCCGAAGAACTCAGTCCCGAAAAAAAAGCTCAGGGACAGATGCCCGCTAAAGTCGATAAGATCAAAGCCGTCGGTCATAAGGAATCCAACTCCGTGATCGTAACCGCTACAAACGCCGAATGGGCCGAAATTCGAAAGATCATTAAGGTTTTGGATTCCGCTAGAAAGCAGGTGCTTTTGGAAGTTTTGATCGTGGAGCTTACTTCCAGCGATTTGAACGATTTCGGGATCGATTGGAGATATAAGGGAGAGGCTTTCGGTCAGTTCAATTCGGGACTTTCCAAGGAAGCGAATATCATCAACTCAAACGGTCAGGTGAATCCGAATATCAACACTCTCAGCGGTTTCTCTTTGGGATTTTTGAAAGCCGGTTCGGAACAAATCATCGGTATTTTAAGCGCCAACCAAGGGAACGAAAACTTCAATGTTTTATCCGCACCCCAGGTGCTCACGGTGGATAACCAAGAAGCCGAGATCAGCGTCGGTCAAGATGTTCCGGTCAGGACTCAGAGTAGAAACGCGGGAACCGGTGGTACGAACGCGGTGACGGTGGATAACTACGAATACCGTCCGACCGGGATCAAACTCAAGTTCACTCCGCACGTAAACAAAAACAATCGGATCACTTTAGAACTCTTCCAAGAGATCAAAAATATCGCAGAGATCGCTCTTTCCGGCGGGAACCCGACCTTCAATCGACGCGAGATCAAAACTTCCGTTTCCATCGAAAACACTCAATCCATCGTGATCGGGGGTTTGATCTCGAACGACAAACAAAAAAGAATCATTAAAATTCCTTTTCTCGGAGACATTCCGTATTTAGGACATCTTTTCAAAAGAACGACGGAAAAAATCAAAAAGACGAACTTGATGGTTTTTATCACTCCGCATATACTAGACAGTAGAGAAAATGCGGATAAGATGACCGTAAAGAAAAAGATGCAACAGGAACGTTACGAACTCGAAAGAGAAAGAATCCTCAACAAAGAAAAAGAAATCAAAGAAAGAGGGGACTGACCTTGAAAACTCTCGGAGATATCCTAATCGAAGAGGGGATCATATCCGAAAAAGATCTGGAAGATTCCCTTAAGGTTCAGAAAAAAAACAACCTTCCCCTCAGTCATATCATTCAGAAAAAAGGAATCGCCGGAGAGGCCGATATTCTCCGGGCGTTATCCAAACTCTATCAATTTGAATTCAGAGAAAAACTCGAGTTTACGGGAATGGAGGACGTATTCTTACAGATTCCCCTGAAACTGATTCAAAGAAGCCGAATCGTTCCGTTTCAACTTTCCAAAAATACGATTCGGATCGCAATCTCCGATCCGTCCGATCTACATCCTATGGACGACGCGCGTAACTTTTTAAAAGGATACGACGTGGAATTCATTCTCGCTCCGGAACCGGAGATCATGAGAATCATCCATTCTCAGTTCGATACGACTTCCTCCTCGGCGAAAGAAATGCTGAGCGAGATGGAAGGAAGTTTTTCCGAACTCGCGGAGGCGTTCGAAAACGATTCACTCGACCTAAGCGACGACGCGCCCATCATCAAGATGGTCAACGTGATTCTTTCGCAAGCGGTTAACGAAAGAGCTTCGGATATTCACATCGAACCGTACGAAAAATCTTTGATCGTCCGTTATCGTGTGGACGGTATTTTGCATAACGTTCTCAGTCCTCCCAAATCGTATCACGCGGGGATTTCCTCCCGTATCAAGATCATGTCGAACCTGAACATCGCGGAGAACCGACTTCCCCAGGACGGAAGGATCAAACTCAGACTTGCGGGGAAAGACATCGATATCCGGGTTTCCACAATTCCCTGCCAGTTCGGAGAAAGGATCGTGATGAGGCTTTTGAATAAAACGGATCAAAAGTATTCTTTGGAAACGATGGGGTTCTATCCGGAATTGATTCAAACGATTCGATCTCTCATTTACGAACCTCACGGAATCATTCTTGTAACCGGTCCGACAGGATCCGGAAAATCAACCACCTTGTATTCGGCTCTCAGTGAACTGAACACCGAAGAAAGAAACATCATCACCTGCGAAGATCCTGTGGAATACCAGTTCGAAGGGATCTCTCAGATGCAAATGCAAGAGAAGATCGGTCTTACGTTTGCTACGGGCCTTCGTGCGATTTTACGACAAGACCCGGACGTGATCATGGTGGGGGAAATTCGGGACGAGGAAACCGCGAGGATCGCGATCCAGGCTTCTCTTACGGGCCACCTTGTGTTTTCCACATTGCATACGAACGACGCGGCCAGCGCCGCGACTCGTTTGGTGGACATGGGAATCGAACCTTATCTCATCACTTCCACCGTTTTGGGTTTTATGGCTCAGAGACTTGTGCGTGTGATTTGTACTCAGTGTAAGGAAAGTTATAAGCCGACCGCTTCCGAATTGGAATCCATCGGGATTGCGAAAAAGGCATTGAAGAACGGAAGCCTTCATAAAGGTAGGGGTTGTTCTCATTGTATGGGAACCGGTTTTAAAGGAAGAACGGGAATTTACGAACTTTTGTTGGTGAATTCTCCAATTAAACACGCGATCCTACAAGGTAAGGACGCGGGTCAGTTGAACGAGATCGCACTCGAACATAACTTTCACACTCTGAAAGATTACGGAATCAGAAAGGTAATCGACGGAGTTACGACCATCGACGAAGTCCTTCGAGTAACTTAAACGTCATGGCAATTTATTCTTACGTCGCATTCAACAAAAAAGGAAAGGAAGAGAAAGGAATCATAGACGCGGCCTCTCTTCAAGCCGCAAGATCCAAGTTGAAAAACAAGGGTTTGTATGTACGAAATATCTCCGAAGACTCCGAAAGAAAAGACAGAGAGTTATTCCCATTCTTAGCCAAATACTTTTATAGAATTCCCCGCAAAGAAGTGGGACTTTTTTCAAGACAACTCGCGACTCTTCTAGGCGCTGGAATTCCTTTGGATAAATCTCTTGCGAGTATCGTGGAACAAACGGACAATCAGAATTTCCGTAAAGTTCTAACGGGAATGCAGGCGAACATCACGGAAGGTTCTTCCTTGTCCGAAGCGATGAAAAAACATCCGGACGTTTTTCCGAGCCAGTTTCCTTCTCTCGTCGCAGTCGGTGAAAAAACCGGGGATTACGAAGCCACTCTGACCCGACTTGCCGAACTCGAGGAGAAATCGAGCGAACTCAAAGCAAAGGTTCAAGTCGCGATGGTTTATCCTTTCATCATGGGTTCCTTATCCATTTTCGTTACGATCTTTTTGTTAACCGTGGTCATTCCTCAGATTCAGGAATTGTTTTTGCAGTTCGACGCCAAACTTCCTCTCATCACTCGTATCGTAATCGGAGTTTCGGATATTCTCATAGGATTTTGGTGGTTACTTCTTACGGTCGGTTTCGGAGCGATTGTAGGTTTTATCTATTACAAAAACACTCCTAAAGGAAAACGAAACTGGGACGAGTTCGTATTAAAAATTCCGATTTTGGGTTCCCTCGCGCGTAAGGTTCTTGTGAGTAGTTTTGCGCGAAACATTGGAATCCTTTTAAGCAACCGAGTTCCGTTGATCTCCACTCTTGTGATCGTGGAAAAGATAGTGGATCATACCATCTTCGGCGAAGAAATCAAAAACGCGGTGGAACGAATCAAAGAAGGAGAAAAACTTTCCGCTTCTTTCAGCGGTTCGGCGATTCTTCCTCAGATGGTGATCGGTATGATCGCAGCGGGAGAGGTTTCGGACCGGGTTCCGGAGATGATGAATAAACTCGCGGATATCTACGATACGGAAGTGGATACCGCGATTAAAACGATGACACAATCCATGGAACCGTTGATGATTGTGGTCATGGGTCTTTTGATCGGAACGATTATGGCCTCGATCATGGTCCCAATGTACAACTTGACGCAGCAACTTCAGAATATATAGTTTAGAATAAGGAGAATTCAATTGAATCTGTCCAAATTAAAAAGAAAACCCAGAAAGGGTCTGACGCTGATCGAACTCGCCGTTGTTGTGATCATCTTAGGCGCTCTGATCGCACTCGTTTATTCCAACTTCAGTCCCGGTGAAATCAGCGACGATACCGCCGCGCTCAAATTGAAGAAAGACGCCTACGAACTTCAATCGCATCTGGAAAGATACGCACAACGTTACGGAACTTATCCTTCCGACGAACAAGGCCTTGAAGCTTTGGTGGAAAAGCCGACAACGGGAGAGGTTCCCGAAGATTGGAAACCCATCTTGAGTAAAAAAGCGGCGATCAACGACCCTTGGGGAACCGCGTATAAACTCAAAAGGGACACAAACGGAGACGTTCAACTCGTGACCACGGGTAAGGATAAAAAAGAAGGTGGAGAAGGTAAGAATGCCGACTTTAACATCCTCAACGAAGACGAATACCCTAGCGACTTCCGCAGAAAATAACTCTTTCTTTCCTTTCCGGTTATGAAAATTAGAAATACCCGGAAAGGATTTACTTTGATCGAGTTGATCGTAGTGATTGCGATCCTCGCAGGGTTAATTAGCATTCTTGCAAGTACAGCCGCAAACTTCATCATTCCTTCCGGAGACGACGCGGCCCAGACGCTCAAACAAGCCGCCGAATTCTGTTATAGAAAATCGATCTTAACGAATACCACGATGGTGTTGGAGTTGGATATAGACAACGACACATATACGGTCAAAAAATTGGTTCGAGATGAAAGCGGACTCAAAGAGATTCTGGTTTTTAAACCGCAAAAACTTCCTTATACTTCCGAAATTATAGACATCACCGATATTAGAGGTTTTAGATATACGAAAGGAATCGTCAAAGTTCCGTATACGTATCTCGGAATCTCGGCGGATTATAGCGTTCATTTAGGAAACGATCCTTCCATTTACAGAACCTTAATTCTTTATCGATACGGCGGCAAGGTTTCCGTTTTGGAAGGCGAGCAGTTTCATACTTCTTCGAATTTGGCGACGGATAAGAATTGGAAAGAACAGGATGAAAATGAACAGCAACAACCGTAAATTTTCATTCCTTATTTTGAAAAACCGATCGATCCGAAAGGGTTTCAATTTGATCGAGGTTTCGATCGCACTCGCGTTAGCCGGAATTGCGATGACGTACACGTATATGGTCATTGCCAACGGGATCAAACAACAAAGGATGGCGGCGGTAATTTCAAACGCGGTTCATCTCGCTAAAATCAAAATGGCTCAGATCGATTCGGTATCCGTGCTTCAATCCGATAAGACCTCGGGGAACATTCCGGGTTATCCGGGTTACGGTTTTGAAACGATAATCAATGAAGAAGACATGGATCTTCTGAAACTCTCCGGAAAAGACAGTAAAAAACCCGAAGATTTACTGGGCGGTCGAGATTCGGAAATGAATAAATTGATTATGAGAAGGTCGGGACAAGCGAACCAAGGAGCGGCCACGGCGGGGATCATCCGTGTTTTTAGAATCAAGGTTACGATCAAATATCCGACGGGGAGCGGAACCGAATCTTATACGGCGGAAACGTTCAAGTCCGCACAATATTAAGAGTTTAGAATGAAGATGAGAAACATACATTCCAAACGAAGCGGGTTCACTTTGATCGAAATTTCGATCGTGGTGATGATTTTGGGCGTGATCTTTACCGGAATTTTTTCGACATATTATACCGCTCTTAAAATTTCCAGGGAATCCTCTTCTCCCGGAGGCGCGGCCAAAAGGGACATTCTTCTTGCGATGGAGAATATCCGGAGTACGATCGCGATGACGTACTTTCATCAAACGCAGAGAAGACTGATTTTTATCGGTAAAAACGAAGGAAGAGGAGTGGATCGTAAGGATCGTTTGGATTTTGCCGCCACACATCCGAATTCGGAAGAGACTTCCATGCCGGAGGTTCGTGAAGTTTCTTTCTACTTAAAACCGATGCCCGAGGATTCCAATTACAACGTTCTTATCCGAAGAGAGGACGAAATGGTGGACCGTTATCCGAAATCGGGCGGAACGGAATATACGTTGTTGACCCACGTAAAAAGTTTTCAACTCAAGTATTCCAGAACCGGGACGAAATGGGAAGAAGAGTGGGATTCGAAACTCACAAAGGCGATTCCGAGACTGATCCGAGTCGAGCTGATCGTAAACTCCGGAAAAAAGGAGGTCCGTTATGAAACTCTTGCGTTTCCAGGTATTCTTTTTAAGTAATATTCAAATTTTATTAAATTCTTTATCAAAGACGTTTGTAACTTTTATAAAAATGCGGATGAACCGTTCCAACGTCTTATCTTTTTTAAAAACCAGTCGAAACGTTTTATTCAAAATCGAAAACAAAAACACAAAAACAACTTTGTCCGAACTGAAAGTTAGAAAATCCAGAGAAGGTTTTATGGTCGTGATTCTCGTGATGGCGATCGGAACCGCTTCGTTTTATACGGCCACAGAATTCGGAGAACGTTCCTTAGGCGAAAGGAGAGTGGCTCAGGCGGCGGCGGACGGATTTAGGGCGCTTCTTTTGGCAAAGGCGGGTTTTCAGGGCGCCTTGGGGGCGCTCAAAAAAATTCCGGAGGAGTATCTCTACAAAAGTGGAATCGCACTCAATCCTCCTCCTTTGCCGTTGGGAGGTGGAACCATTTACTATAAGATCAGTTCCGAAGACGGAAAGATCAATTTGAATTCTCTCTTGAACCAAGACGACAATCAGCAGAATCTACGTTCTGTGGAAATGCTTTCTAGACTTTTCGATCAATTCGGTATCAAGCGGGAAAAAATATTTCCGATCTTCGATTGGTTGGACACCGATCTGCAAGAAACCGGAGGAGGCGCGGAAGACGGATACTATTCCTCCCTAAAACCCCCCCGCAAGAATAAGAATTCCTTTATGTACTCTCTTTCCGAACTCGTTTCCGTGAAGGGATTTGACAGAGCGACGGTTTACGGTTCTCTAAAACCGGCGGATTTCGATCAGAAATATTCCAAAGCGTTTCAGTCTGAGGAGGAAAGGGCTTTGATCGGAGACAGCGACTTTGTCTTAGCGAATAACATAACCGCGTACGTTCCCTCCGGGCAAAACTCGGACGATAGAATCAACTTGAACGGCGCGCCATACTTTGTTTTGATGTCTTTATCCGATTTTATGACTAAACAGGCAGCCATGAGAATTCTTAAATTCAAATTGGAACGAGGCGGCTTTATCAAAGAAATCAAGGAACTGGAAAAATTTCAGGAATTTCAAATTCCGACCGCGGGCGGATTGACTCTTTATAAGGAACTTGCGGGGGAAGGAACGGACGTTTCCGGCGGAAGAGTGAAAACCAAAGGAGAAATTTTTAGAATTGTAGCCGTAGGTCAAGTGGGGAATACAATTCGCAGAATCACAGGTATTTTCGATCTGACCAACAACCAAATGCTTTATTATATGGAAGATTAAAGACAGATGTTTATTTACGATCAATTTCTTGCAATTGATTACGGAACGAGTACGATCAAGGGCGTTCTCTTTCAAAAAGTTCTGGGAAAGTTAAGTATTCTACGTTCCGAGATCATGAGTATTTCTCATGGAGAAGAGGATGAGTACAGACACAATATTCTACGTTTCATCAATTCCTACTTTCCCGGCGAGACGAGTATCGTTTTGAATCTTCCCCTGGACCGTCTTTTTGTAAGGGAACTTCATATTCCTCTCACGACGATAAAAGCCATTCGGGAAGTGATCCCGTTCGAAGTGGAAAATAGAATTCCGTTTCCGATGGAAACGGTGGAAGTCACGGGAAATATATGGAGAATCGATCAGGAAAAATCGGACGTGATCGCGTACTCGGCGCACCACAGCGAATTGGATTTTATCACCGCGCCTTTTTTCGAAAGTAATATCGTATTTAGAGGTTTGTTCGTGGATTCGGTCAGTCTTTCTTCCGTCGTCTCCGAACATTCCAACAAAGAAATCACTTTTAAAAATTGTGCCCAAGCCGACCTAGGCGGACGAGTTACGATCTTAAATCTATTGTGCGAAGGGAAAGTCGCTCATACGAGATACATTTCCGTAGGAGGGGATACTCTTACGGAGCAGATCGCTTCCGATCTTAAGATTCCTTTTGAAAAAGCGGAAGCCATCAAACTTTCCCTTCAATTCGAACCTTTTGCGACGGAGGAAGACGGTCTCAATCTGTTCGCGAAAGAATTTAAACTCAAAACGATTGATATCAAAAAGGCGTTTCAAACCGCGGCAAAGTTCGCGGAAAAACTTTCGTCCGAAATTCACAGAAGTATCGTGTCGATGAACGAAACCGAAAGACCGGAGGTTTTATACCTTTCGGGGGGAGGAAGTAAGATTCGTGGAATCGAATCCTTTTTCGGAGATTCGTTGGGACTTATCGTTCGTAGATACGATTTCCTTTCTTTGAACGGGGATACATTCTCGACCTGTTTGGGAATGGGTTATCATTTCGGATTTGCAAAAAAGGATAAGATCGATTTTATCGATACTCCGCATGTTAAACGAATCAATAAGAATATTCTAAATTTCGAACAGTTTAGGCCGCATTTGATTTTTTCGGGGATTTCCTTGTTCATTTTGATCACGGTTTTTTTCGTTGGAATTGTAATCGATAAACGCAAACTCAGCGCTAGCGATAAAATGCTCGCGGAAAAGTTCCAGAGAGGTTTCGGCAGAACCGTTCCCGAAGACGCGGATATATTAGAATATGCTACTAAACTTAAAAACGAAGAAAAGAAAAAGACCGAGATTTACAGGTTGTATTTAAGTAAGCCGAGTATTCTCGACATTTTATTCGAACTTTCCATGAATTTTCCTTCTTCCGATATGCAACCTTTTCAGTTGGATCAGTTCGACTACGATCAGGATCTGGTCAAAATCGGCGGAAGGGTGAACGAGTTCAGTGAAATCGGCGTTGTTCAAAGATCCTTGGAAAAATCTCCGATGTTTAAGGATATAGAGATTGCGGATAAAAAATTGATGCAAGGTATAAAAAACTATAAAGTATCTTTTGTCATTAAGATGAAAGTTACGAATAAATCGGCTTCTGCGGAGGAATCGTTTTAAGACCGCCATGCTTGATAAATTAGAGCCCAGAGAAAGACTCATCGTACTCGGAGGAATCGGGGCGATTCTTTTGCTGATCGTATTTATGACGATCCGCAAAGTGGTAACTCTTCGCCAAAGTCTGACGGAAAGTGTTCAGGATTCGAGAACCGCGCCCGTAAAACTGGATAAGATTATCCAAGAATTCAACGATTTCAGATCCTTGGATTCTTCCGGAGGCGAAACCGATGTAAGCGGCGTCTACGCGAAGTTAGACGAGATTATTGTTCGACACGGGTTGAAGGAAAAAATTTCGACGATGAAGGATTTCAATTCGGTCGAAGAGAAAAAATACAATCGGATTACAATCGATATCAATTTTCGATCGGCGACCTTGGACAATGTCTTTCGACTGATCTATGATATAGAAAAGAACAAAATGATTAACGCCAGAGTGGAATATTTGAATTTTAAAAAGCCGTTTCAAGGAAAAGAAGTTTATGATGTAAATCTGAAACTCTCCACCTATAGCCGCGTGCCGGGTGTAAAACGATGAAAGAAAAAGAGTTTCAGGAAGAGACGGCGCTGACTCGCGAAGAGGAAGAATTTTTAACTCTTGAATTGCAAGAAGAAGAGGAAGAGGCTGCGCCTAGGTTTACCCTGAAACAAAAATTAATCCTCATCGGAACCGGAGTATTTTCTTTTCTCCTTTTTACGATTTGGTTGTTTCCTTTGGATGAAATCATTCGAAGTTCTTTAAATTCTTCTTCCGCTAAAACGGGAACGATCGTCAATTTCCGGGATATGAGTATTTCGCTTTTAGGAAACGTTACTTTGGATACTCTCGAAATCACTACGTCTTCCAATCTTAAAATCAAAACGGAAGAGGCGGTTCTAAAAACTTCCCTGTTCGGTTTGATTAAGAAAAAGTTCGACGGTAAGTTTAAACTGGTTTCCTTAAAGATCGATACGGAAAACGGACCTTTGGCAAAAATCCGTAACTTTGAAGGCCAGGGAAAATTCGATAACTTAGACCAGGGCCTAACGAGAATGAACGGCAACTTGGATTTGGAAATCCCGGCCGGATCGTCTTCGGGTATGATTCAAGAACTTCCTGAAATCCCTCTTTTAGGCGAGCTGAAAAACATCACGATTAAAAAGTTTCTTACAAAGATTAATCTTCAAGGTGGGAATCTGATTTTCAACGATTTTACGTTAGACACATCGATCGCTCGTTTTGATATTACGGGGAACATTCGTCTATCTGAGAACATGTCCTTTTCTCAATTGAATCTTAGAATTTGCTTGGAACTGGATCGCAACTTCGCGTTGGAAAGACAGGACATCGCCGATATGCTCACTCTTTTGGAAAAACAAAGCGGAGCCAAATGTATTCCTGTTTTGGGAACGATTAATAAACCGGAAGTCAAAATTCCCGGACTGACCGGAACGCCTGCCAGTCCGTAAGTTTTAAGCGCTTTTAATGTAAGATTTCCGTTCGTTGAAAAAAGATTCCGTCACGTTTACGCTCCTGATGACGGTGTTTTTCGAATCCATAGTTTATATTCCGGTAAAGTGATCGAAACCTTCGATTACAAAAAAGAAATGAATGAGAATTATGCGGTCACGGATTTAAAAAAATCTCCGTTAACCGATTTGAAATTCAGGTTCAAGGAATAAATAGAGACTTTAGAAAAATGTTTATTAGAAATTTCTCACAAACTCTCAAAAAGAAGATGTAATAGCTCTACAGTTGAAAATTTTCTCACAGACTTTTGACGAATGAGTTCCTGGGAATTAATCTCGTCGGTTTGTTTTATAGTTTTGAATCGTTTTTTCAATAGTGAATTTTTGCGGTAGTTCCCATATTTATAATGAACTCTTAAAAACTGTAATTTCTAAGTTTTGTGTGAGTTTCTTGCTAAGAAGGCGTTTTGTTTTGTTTGAGAACTTTAGAGATATCTTCTAAAATTTTAAAGTAGCCTCTAAATGATAAAATTTTCTTGAATTTTATTTTCATTAAAATCAACTTTAACATTTTTAAATTGATATGTAGTTGGCTTCATAACAGGAAACATGTATTTTAATGAATAAAGGTTTAAAATCAATTATAGACGTTGCGGATTCTTTAATGAAAAACGACGTTTTCGGCGCGAAAGAAATTATTGATATTCATTATCCGCACAGATTTATTTCATATGATAAAAGAAAGTTATCCACCTTTGAAAAACTGAGTTTATTTATCCGGGATGGATTTATAGATCGTTATACAGGCGATCAGCTTGTATTTCCGAATGTTCTCAGATTAATTTCATTCAATTTGACTACATCCTTTCCGTATCATACAAATTGGAAAATGTCCGAATGCCATATTGCCTATTGGGAATTTATACCTACCTGCGATCATATCGTTCCGATAGCGCAAGGTGGCTCCGATTCTGATGAAAATTTAGTGACTACTTCTATGAAGAATAATTTATTGAAATCTAATTTTCTATTGAATGAGATTGGGTTTGCAGTTAAGGAAAAAGGAAATCTCGAAAATTGGAATGGTCTAATCGACTGGTATAAATCGTACATTCAAGATAAGTCCATAGAGTTTTTCGACGATTCTATGAAAAGATGGCATAATGCTTTGATTCGTTATGAAAAAGAAAATGGTGAAATATAGAGCCTGTCCCAAAACTCAAAACAATCGCAGAGATTTGCGGCCATTCCGATAAAATCGGACGGTTTTAGGACAAACTCATAATAAAGAACTAAAGTCTTATCCCAATAAAATTTAAAAAAGAATAAAGGCTACTTTTGGAAAATTAAAATCAAACTACGAGTTTTTATTAAGAGCTCGTCCCAAAGCATACGAAAATTGCGGAAATGAATGCGATGCCGAAAAAACTCGAGACGTTTTGGGACAAACTCTAAAGTGTATTTGATCTCGACGAGAATTGGCCTTTCGGATATAAAATTAGCGACACTCTGTTGTTTAGAGAGTCATTCATATGCTTTTTTATCTTATCGACAAAATGGAAGTTGGATTTGATATAAGGATAATTATAAATTTATTATATTCAAGAATGATCGTTTAATAACAATGAGGTGTCTTCAGGATTGTTTATTTTTCGACCGATCTTTTGCCGTTACTCCGGAGACAATCAAATCAACAAGAGCGTCATAAGGTTCTGAAGAAGATAGTCCGCGGGATATGATCAAACCGCCTTCCAGCGCCGCTAGGATACCCACACCCGCCAATTTCGCCTCATTAGGTTCGAGACCTGCATTCAATAAAGTGAATTCGATTGCTTGGCTCCAACGCGAGAAGGCATTGGCTACTGCGTCGCGTACTACTTCCGACTGGGAATGTCCCTCGATAGCGGTTGCTGCGACAGGGCAACCCACCTGCCATTTGGAATTTTCCGGTATCATTCGAAAAACGGATGCAATCCTCCGGATCACTTCGGAAACACTTCGCCCCTTTCTGCTAATACGAAGGATGCTGGCTTCTGCAAGAACAGTGGCCTCATCAATTGCCAAACAAATCAATTCGTCTTTCCCGCCCGGAAAATGATGGTAGATCGAACCTCTCGACGTTTCCGCTACTGTAACCACTTCCATAAGCCCTGTTGCGGCCACACCTTTTGCTTGGATCAGCTTACGAGCAGCGGTGATCATCTCTTGTTTCGTACGAGCTATTTTTTGCATTTCATCATCGACGGTAGATTATTATACAAATCATCATACTTTTATTTATACGTTGTTCGGCAATCCGTAAAAAAAGGCCGATTTTTGGCATATTCTCCTAGATTTATCTACAATTGGATAAAATTTTCTTGAAAATTATGATGATCATCATACATCCTGATTGATACATTTCAGGAGATTGTTATGCCACTTGTTCAAATTTTTGTACCGGCCGGATCTTTGTCAGCGGAGATGAAAAATGATATGATTCAGAAAGTTACCGATGCGGTTGTCGAAGCGGAAGGAAAACCCGTCGTCCGCAGATATACTTGGGTTCATATCAATGAGGTTCCGGATGGCGGTTGGGGAATGTCCGGAAAGGTAGTCACTCTGGACGCGATGAAAAAATCGATCGAAAAGGCAGAATAGACTTAAAAATAGAAGAGGAACCAACACGATGAACCGAGTTCTCACATACTTTCACCGGGAGAGTTAGATTGGCGTGAAATGCCAAAACCTAAATTACTACATCCGGAAGACGCAATCGTTCGTCCGGTGGCGTCGTCGACTTGTGATTTGGATGTAATGATTATCCAAGGCAAAACTCCTTTTAAAGGTCCTTTTGATATCGGTCACGAATGTATCGGTGAAATAGTAGAGATCGGAGAAGGAGTAAGGCAGTTTTATCCCGGGCAGTTAGTCGTTGTTAGCTGGCATCTTTCTTGCGGTCAATGCCACAGATGTAGACGAGGATTGATGAATACCTGTGCTTCCTATCCTCAAGGTGCGATGTTCGGTATGTCCGTCGGCGGCAAATGGGGTGGTTTTTTTCGGACTACATTCGTGTGCCAAATGCAAATGCGACACTATTCGGGTTACCACCGGGGATCAATCCTTCGCACGTTGCAAGTCTAAGCGATAATATCCCTTTCGGCTACGAGTTAACTGTGCCTCATCTTTCTCGTAATGGCGGAGCCGACGTATTGATTATGGGCGGCGCCGGTTCCATCGGACTGTTTGCGGCTTCCTATACGAGGGCCGCTGGAGCGGGATCCGTTGACTATGTTGATACAAACAAAATACGATTGGAAATCGCCGAGAAGATAGGGGCGAATCCCATTGAGAGCGCACCTAAACAACGGATTGGCAGACGTCCCGGTAAATATCCCATCACCGTTGATGCGAGCGCTTCAGCGGAGGGCCTTTTATGTGCAATTCGTTCCACGGAACCTGAAGGTTATTGTTCCAGTATCGGCGGACACTTTGCAGATATTGCACTGCCGATGTTGGATATGTATGCGAAGGGTTTGCACTTCTACACGGGGCGTGGGATGGGCAGACCTAACTTTGTTACGCCGCCGAACTCACGTTAGCCGAGTTCCTTGCGGGATAGAACCTTATATTAAACTTACGTTAAAAAGTAAAAAAGCCTGAATGGAGAATCCCATTCAGGCTTTTATCTATCTCTTCCGAGATGATTAATCATAAATCTCGGTTCCTCGTTTTGTACTATCTATTTCCGATCAAGAACATCCCGTGGTGGATCCGCAGGACATACATTTCAGACAGGATCCGTTACGCACCATCTCAAAAGATCCACACTCGGAACAAGAATCACCCGTATAACCCTTTATCCTCGCGAGTTTGACTTCTTCCAAGAGGGCGGTTTTTGTAGGAGGGGACGTGGGTCTTTCTTTGGAAATCATTTGGGAATAGGAAATGGTTTCCACTTCCTTTTTCGGAGCGGGTTCCACAATCGCCGCCGTTGGGCTGAGAGTTTCCGTTTCCCGGCCGTTTGATTCCGCTGTCGCGCGTTTGGAACCGATTTCGTCACCTCTTAAGTCTTCCGGAGATACTTGCCCAAGATCGTATCTTCCAAGATAAGTAATCGCCAATTCTCTAAAGATATAATCGATTACGGAAGTACTCATCTTGATATGTTTGTTTCCGGAAACGATTCCATTAGGTTCGAATTTGAAGAAAGTAAACGCATCCACGTATTCTTCCAAGGGAACACCGTGTTGTAATCCCAGAGAAACGGAGATGGCAAACGCGTTCATCAAACTTCTAAACGCGGCTCCTTCCTTGTGCATATCGATAAAAATTTCTCCGATTTGACCGTCTTCGTATTCGCCGGTTCTTAAATAAACCTTGTGCCCGCCCACGATCGCTTTCTGTGTATATCCCGCTCTTCGGCTCGGAAGTTTTCTACGATGAGAAATATATTTTGTGATTACCTTTTCCGAGATCTGAACCGGATCTCTGGAGATCATCGCTTCTCTGATTTCTTCCTGATCGTCCACTTCGATTCCATTCAAAAGTTCTAATACGGAATTAAGCGGTTGAGAAAGTTTGGATCCGTCCCTATAAAGAGCGTTTGCTTTGATCATCATCTTCCAAGATAAGAAGTATGCGTTTTTGATATCTTCCACAACCGCGTCTTCGGGCAGGTTGATGGTTTTGGAGATCGCACCGCTGATAAAAGGTTGAGCCGCTGCCATCGTGCGGATATGAGATTCGTAAGAAAGGAATCTCTTTCCGTATTTTCCGCATTTGTTCGCGCAGTCAAAAACCGGATAATCCTTTTCCTTCAAGAAAGGAGCGTTTTCAATCGTCATCGTCCCACAAACGTAGTCGTTCGCTTTGTTGATATCTTCTTTGGTAAAACCGAGATGTTCCAGAAGAGAAAAACCGGGAGTGTCATAAACTTCCTTGGCGATTCCTAAGTTTTTGGTTAAGAAGTTTTCTCCCAAATTAAACTTATTGAATGCGAAGTTGATATCGAATGCAAGAGGAAGAGAGGCTTCCACTTTTTCAAGAATTTCGTTTGTAAAACCTTTTTCTTTTAGGGTTTGTGTATTGATTACGGGCGCCCCGTTCAAAGTCGCGTAACCTTTACAATAGTTTACGATCGCTTCGATTTCGGAAGGAGAATAACCTAGTTTTTTTAGACCGAAAGGAACGGATTGATTGATGATTTTGAAATAACCGCCGCCCGCCAGTTTTTTAAACTTCACAAGGGCGAAGTCAGGTTCGATGCCCGTGGTATCACAATCCATCACAAGTCCGATCGTCCCCGTCGGCGCGATCACCGTAACTTGTGCGTTTCTAAATCCGTACTTTTCACCGAGAGAAAGCGCCAAATCCGAATCTTCTTGCGCGGCCTTGAGCATATAAGAAGGGCAGAACGCGGGGTTGATGCCGACGGGAGTGATGGTCAAACCTTCGTAGTCTCCGGAAGGCGCGTTGTAGGCGGCTCTTCGATGATTGCGAACCACACGAAGCATATGGCTTTTATTCTTTTCGTAACCCGCAAACGAACCTTGTTCTTTCGCCATTTCTGCGGATGTAGCGTAGGCGGTCATATGCATGATAGAAGAGATTGCCCCTGTAATCGCCATGGCTTCCTGGGAATCGTAAGGAATTCCGAGAATCATCAGGATGGAACCGAGGTTCGCATAACCGAGACCTAACGTGCGAAACTTGTAGGAAAGTTCGGCGATTTCTTTGGAAGGGAACTGAGCCATCGTCACTGAGATTTCTAGAATGATGGTCCAGAGTTTGCAGAGATAACGAAAACCCTCCACGTCGAAGTTCAACGTTTCCAGGTCCACGAATTTTTGTAAGTTCGCGGATGCGAGATTGCAAGCCGTGTTATCTAAAAACATATATTCGGAGCAGGGGTTGGAAGCGTTGATCGGGCCGTCTTCCGGGCAAGTGTGCCATTCGTTGATTGTGGTATGATATTGTGTTCCCGGGTCAGCGCTCGCCCAAGCCGCGTAGGAAATTTTTTCCCAGAGTTCTCTGGCCCGGAGCGTTTGAGAAGGTTTCGCCTTACGTCCTTCCGATTTTGCTTTTTCCTTTTCGGTTCTGAAATATAGATTCCAAGGTTGGTCTTGTTCCACCGCGGTCATGAACTCGTTCGTAAGACGGACGGAGTTATTACTGTTTTGGCCGGAAACTGTGTTGTATGCGTCCGACTGCCAATCCGTGGTCAATTCTTCAAAAAGAATTTCCTTGTATCCTTGTTTGGCAAGGTCGATCACACGTTTGATGTAGTTATCCGGAATCAGAACTTTCTTCGCTTCCAGAATGGTTTTTTTCAGGGAAGAATTTTTCTTAGGATCAAAACGATCTTCGGTTTCCATCTCGTAACAAGCGGATATGATCGCGTTGAGATGACGGTTGTTGAGCATGGAACCGGTTACGAGAGAAGCGACTTTCTTTTCTTCGGTCACTTTCCAATCGATAAAACTTTCGATATCCGGATGATCCACATCGAGACAAACCATCTTAGCGGCGCGGCGAGTGGTTCCACCGGACTTGATCGCACCGGCGGCGCGGTCGCCGATTTTTAAAAAACTCATCAGACCGGAACTTTTTCCACCACCGGAAAGGGGTTCGTTTTCTCCTCTTAAATTGGAGAAGTTGGTTCCGGTTCCGGAACCGTATTTAAAAAGACGGGCTTCCCTTACCCAAAGATCCATGATCCCGCCCTCGTTGACGAGATCGTCGTCCACACTTTGAATAAAACAAGCGTGGGGTTGAGGGTGTTCGTAGGCGGAAGCGGATTTGACAAGTTTACCGGTTGCGGGGTCCACGTAATAATGACCTTGAGATTTTCCGTCGATTCCATACGCCCAGTTTAAACCGGTGTTAAACCATTGCGGAGAATTGGGAGCCGCCATTTGAGTCGCGAGCATAGATACGATTTCATCATAGAAAACCTTTGCGCTTTCCTCATCGGAGAAGTATTTATATTTGTATCCCCAATACGTCCAACAACCGGCGAGTCTATGAAAAACTTGAAGTGCGCTGTTTTCTCCCGCGAAACGATCCTCCGGTTTTAGAGATTCCAATTTTTCCGTATCGGGAACCGATTTTTGCAGCCACTCCGGAATTTCGTCTTCTTGCACTTTTTTGAGATACTTGGGAATACCTTTTCTTCGGAAATATTTCTGCGCCAAAATATCGACGGCAACCTGAGACCAATCTTCCGGAACGAGGATATCATTTGCCTCGAAAACTTTGGATCCATCAGGATTGGTAATCCTGGAATTTCGTTTGGCCCACCGAATTGTGGACGATTTTCCGTTTTGAGGAACGGTAAAATGTCGATTTATCTTCATAAATTTTTCTTTGACTCCGTAACACTGGTAAGAAGGGATTATGTCACTCTAAACGAGAGGAAAAATGATCCAAAGCTTTTTTCGCTCTTCCTCTTTCTAAGGTTCAAAATTTTTCCTTTAAAAAGTTGGAAAAAGGCGTCGCAATGAGACAAATTGAGATTGCGTCCGTACCCCTTTTTGGAAACATGGGCCTGACTACCGAGGATACTCCCCTTTAGCTCAGTCGGTAGAGCAAGTGACTGTTAATCACTGGGTCGCTGGTTCGAGCCCAGCAGGGGGAGCCAACTTCTTCATCCCTTCCTACAATTTTGAATTCTTTTCCTTTTTTGGTTCTTGTTAGACACCCCTAACCGGAAAAAACGATAAAAAACTCAATTTCTGTTTAGTATTTTTAAGAAAAATCCTCACGTTTCAAAATGGCGAGTGGGTTGGGGGCCATAGGAAGAGGAACGAAAGTAAAAAGAATCTCCATAAAAAAGATCAGAATTGCCTATTGAATAGTCTCACGCCGTTTCACAGGCTGGAAAATAAAGAAACGTTAATTGAATGAGGAAGGTTACCGAACTAGGTTTGGTCCGTCGGCGTTTTGTCTCATTCATCCTAATTGTTTCCTAGGAACTGAAGAAGCTTATCCCAAAAATTGCCGGTTCTTTTCAAGGCTTGGATCCCGGAACTGATTTAAGGTTTTGGGAAAAGAAAATAAAACGGATCTTCTTCCAAAGAGGAAGATAAGAATCTAAAATAGATCCTCTTCTCCGGAAGTAGAAGTTCCGTTGGTTTTTGTTTCAGGAACTTTGGGTTCTCCTCGAAAACCGGTTTTGTTTGTCTTTTTGGATTCGTCCTTAGTAAGGGCTTCTATCTTTCCTTCCGCTGTATCTAAAATTCCCTGACAGATTTTTTTGAGTTCCATTCCTCTTTCATAAGCCTTGAGAGATTCTTCCAAACTGAAATCCTGACGTTCTAGTTTTTCGGCGATCTGTTCGAGTTCCATCAGAGCGTCTTCGAATGAAATTTTTGATTTTGCTTCCGCCATTCTTATTATCCTTTTCTGATCACTTGCATCTTTCCACCCGAAAGTAAAACTTGCAATTCTTCTTCCGGTTTTGTTTCGTCCGGAGACCGTATGATTTTTCCCTTTTCGTTTCTAAGGATCGAATATCCCCGTTTCATCGTAGCCGCCGGAGACAGATCTTCCACCTTGGTGGTCCAAAATTCCGCTTTTTGTTTTTTATGGAAAAGAATATTATGAATTCTAGATGTAAGATTGTCGTATCGTTCCAATCGAACGCGCGCCAAATTCAGTTTATTGGACAACGCCTTTTGTAATCGGATTCCGATTTCATCCACTCTCTGATTTCTCTGATTGAGAAGTTGCATCGGTTCCTTAAAGATAAACTTTCCGGACAAAAGCCTGAGTTTGTCTTTGCTGGAAGAAACTCTCGCAAGTAGGGATGTCTTAAGCCTTCCTTCCAATTGGGATAAGAATTGAAGCACATCTTCTTCTTTGGGAACCGCATATTCGGCCGCCGCGGTGGGAGTCGGCGAAAAATAATCCGCCGCAAAGTCGCTTAACAAAACGTCGGTTTGGTGACCCACGGCCGAAATGATGGGAACCCTGGAATTTGCGTAGGCTCGAATCACCTTCTCATCGTTAAACGCCATCAGATCCTCGAAACTTCCGCCTCCTCGTCCCGCGATGATCACGTCTACTTCCCAACCGGGACGATTCAGTTCTTCGATCGCAGCAACGATGGAATTCGGAGCTTCCTCTCCTTGAACGGCACAGGGTGCGATGAGAATATTGATCCCCGGAAAACGAGAACGGGCGATTTTGATGATGTCTTCGATCGCCGCTCCGGAAGGAGAGGTCGCGATTCCGAGCGTTTTCGGAAAGGAAGGAATTCTTCTTTTTTTTTCCGGATCAAAAATTCCCTCGGCGGCGAGTTTTTGTTTGAGTCTTTCGATTTGGAGGAGAATATCCCCTTGTCCCAATTCTTCCACTCGGGTCACGTTGAGATTGTAAGAACCTCCCGCCTCGTAGAGTGTGATCGTTCCGTAGACCTGGATTTCTTTTCCGTCGGAGAGCGGTTTTCCGGAATAATTCTTATTTGCGTAGTTGAAAAAAGTGCATCGAATGAGCGAATTGGAATCTTTGAGAGAAAAGTAAATATGACCCGAACTGGCCTTGCTGTAATTGGAAATTTCCCCTCTAACCCAGATATTCTTTAAATCCTTGGACCCGGCGATCAGGTTCTTGAGAATCCTCGTGACTTCCGAAACGGAAAGAGGTTTGGAATCTTCCAATGTTTACCGATGTCCCTTATTTAAAATCAATTCTCGGCGATAGAGTTTCCAAAAATCCCACAGAATGACGACTAACGTGACCGTGACCGGACCCACGACCAGTCCCATAATTCCGAATTCTTTGATTCCTCCGATCAGAGACAAAAAGATCAAAAGAGGATGTACTTGCAGTTTTTTATCCAACATTCTCGGTTTTACGAAATTTTCCAAAACGAGATAAAAGAAAAGTCCGCTTCCCATAAAAAAGACGGCCATCATCGGATTGTTTTCCAAAAAGAGAATGTAGAGCCCGATCGGAAGCCAAACCACGGAAGTTCCGACAACCGGAATGATGGAAAAGAACGCGGCCAAACTCGCGTATAAGAACGGGCTCGAAATTCCAGCGATCAAAAGAAGAATATAAATCGCCGCTCCTTGCAGAATCGATATGATTAGATTTCCTCGGATTACGGTTTGAACCGCGGAGGTTAATTTTCTTCCGACTTGTTCTTCCAATTGTTTGGAAAAGGGAAGGTTGTCCAAAATGAATCGTTCCACTTTTTTTCCGTCTTGGTAGAGAAAGAACAAAACTAATAATGCGAAAAAAAGGTTCATCAGAATTCCGGTCGGCAATTCTATGTTTCCCAGGATAAAAGAGGACGCGTTGCTCAAAATTCCGTAGATACTATCCAAGTTCAGAATATCCACGTAGTTTTCCGCAAACTCTCCGTAAATTTCGGGGATTTTTACCCAGAAGAATTCGTTGTCCGTGATAAAATCGGTGAGCATCGCGAAGTTCATCAGAGTTTCGATAATCTTGTCTTCGCTTAAAGAAATTCTCAATTTAAAAAGAATGGAAAGCGCCTCTCCGATCAATGTACGGATTACGAAATAGGACGGAACGAGGACGATCGTAGACACGAGCGAAATCATAATCCACGGAACGAGCCACTGAAAACTCTCCCCAAAATATCCTTTTAACAACTTATGCGGTCTTCGTGTGGCCAGATACAGGATCAATGCCATCAAGGAAGAGTAGAGATAGGGTCGAAATACCAAAAAGAAAACTCCGATTGCAAGTACGAATAGGATCGAAAAAAAAACGAGAAACGTATATTTTCCCGGTTCCGGGTTTATGTGAATCGGTTCGATCATAACTTTCAACTTCCCGAATTTTTATAAAAAAGTTTGATCTTACTTCCGTTGTCCACGGCTTCGATTTGAATCGTCACTACCTTCTTATTTTGGCTTTCGACCATGATCACCGTTTTCGTATCCGTGATCTCTTCCTGCAAAACCTTCCAGTAGAGGGATTTAAAAATAGAATCGTAATATACTTCCATCTGCTTTTTTTTAAAAGCGTGCGTAAACAGAAGAAAGGATTCCCTCGTCTCGAAATAACCTCGTTCGGATTTGAGTTCCGTGGAATAGATCAGATCGGAACCCTCCGGAACGAATTCGATCGGAAGCGATCTTGGATTTCGAACCGGATGGTTCTGTAACGTAAGTTTATTGTAACGATAGAGTTCCGTTTTTTTAGAACTTTCGGCTTGTGCAAACGCGGGCGAGTTAAAAACGGAAAACCAAAAAGCTAGGATGAGGCAGGTTCTCCGAATGTTTAGGAAAGTCGGATGGAAAAATTTCTTTTTTTTCGTGAAAAGAAATTTTCCGGTCGAACGGTTCAAAGATGAAAAGAGATTAGGGTTCACTTTTTTTACTTGAACGCTACGCTGGATCACTGACAATTCTTTTATTCTAACTTCATGACTTTTCAGGAAACTCTGATCCAAATTCTCAGCCGCCTTTCCGAAACGGACCCGATCTTCCTCTGGCTCTTTTTCGCATTTTCCAATTTTGCGGAAAACGTTTTTCCTCCTTGGCCCGGAGATACGATCACCGTATTCGGCGGTTTCCTGGTCGCTAGAAATCTAAATTCATTCGGTTGGACCGAACTGATCACGAGCACTTTGGCGGGAAACGTATTCGGCGCCTGGGTCATGTATCGTTTCGGACAAATTTTTCTGCATTGGGTCAAAGAAAAAGAATTTCCGTTTAAGGATTCCATTTACGATCCGGAATCCATCGAAAAGACCCTCTCTTGGTTTCGAAAGAATTCCATCTTGGTCGTTTTGTTCAGCCGGTTTTCCGCGGGGATTCGATTTTTTGTCTCGATCGTCGCGGGAATGGTAAAGATGAATCCGATTCTTTTTTTCGGATGTTTTAGCGCGGCCGTCGTTCTTTGGTGCGGAGTTTTGATCGTTTCCGGCTTTTATCTGGGTTCTCATTGGGAAGACGTTTTGGTTTTTTTAGAAATTTATAATAGAATCATCATTACTCTATTGGTTCTCGTTACGATTTTGTTTTTTTGGCATCGAAGACAAAAGGTCTCAAAACAAAACTCGTAACGTCCTTTGCCAAACGATCAAAAAAATCCTTACGACTTTTCCCGTAAAACCCTAAGTTAACCGGGAAGAATCCTTTCTCAACAAATAGTCGTTATGCGTTCTTTTTTACGGATCTCAAAATTTTTCCCGAACCCATCCGATTCCATCGGAATCTCCGCGAGTCGCAGTGATCGTTTTGAATTTTATTCAGATTATATAATAAGTATCTAATATTCTGAATTGCTCATAACTATATGATAAAGACATAATATTTTGCATTAAAGCCGTATTTTGAGATAAAAATTAACGGTAATCGATTTTAGAGAATAGTAGGATAGACTTTTAAGAAATTTCCTCCTTTTCCAGAGCTTTTTTGAGTCCTTCCAAAATCAGATCCTTTTCATCTTGATAGTCACCGGGAAGAGTCAGGTTTCGAATCCAATCCATCAAAGCCTGCGGATCGATCACATGACCTTCCATCCATTCTCCCGCCATTTCTGCCACGATCCGAAATACAGCAGAAGTATCTAATATTCCATTATCCTGAAGTACTACCGCAAATCCCGGCGCACCTTCGGTGAGAATGTACGGATGAATTTCCTTTTGTTTAAAAGGATCGATTCCCGCGGGAAGTGCGCTTTGTATGTTCCAGTGCATTTCCTCTTCGTCGGGTCCGTGGGCCGTTTTGTTAATGAGAACTAATGAAACCGAATTTACGTCTCCGTGAATTTTACGGTTTTCCTCTCCGAGTTCTCGAATCGTTTTCGCGGCGTCTCTTGTGATCGCGTCCCTTCCTAAAAAGTTTAGGTGATACAGATACTCTTCCAAATCTTGTCCGTGCATCTTACCGCAGAGAATGTATTGATAAAGAATGAAAATCAGATAATCGCTTTCGGTGTTGTCCCCGATCAAAATTTCTTTTGCGTTTGTGGGAAGATACAATCTGTCTCGGAGTAAGATCGTAAGTTTGTAACTCATCTGATCGAACAAACTCTGAAAGGACGCTCCGGCAAATTTTCGAATCCTTTCGACGGAACCTAAGATTCCGTCCGTGATGAACTTTGCGGGATGAGTCACGGAATTCCAAAATTTTTCCACGATTCCTTTGATCGTTCCTTCCAGATATTTGAGATGTAAGGATTCGGTTACGATGGAATGACTTCGAATGGTGGCGAGTAACGTTCTTCTAAAAAAATGAGGGCTAGCGGAGATAAAACAAAGCGGAGAATCGTTCGTCGCCGTCCGAATTTCGCGATAAAGCGCGGGCATTCCCGGAAGAGGAAGTTTTTGCTGCGGTGTTTCGAATAACGTGGAAAGTTTTCCTTTGTTGGAATGGATGTCCGTCGCGAGGTACGTCTGGTCTATATCCGAAGTTGTCACATAACCGTCGAAGTTTTCGGAAAGAATTCTGAGTTTTCCTTTTCCGATCAGAGTATGACCGGAAATTTCGCTCTTTCCTTTTTGATTTAAGTACGCGATGTCTTTTGTAAACTGTCTGTACGAATCCAGTTTTCGAAATTGAATTTGAAACGTATACTTGCCGGGATGAAGAGGTTTGGTGAACTCGTGAAAGAAAAATCCTCCGTCGTCTCCTTTGATTTCGGGGGATTGATGTACCAGGTTGTCGGATTCGTCCCAGATTTCCGCGACTAAGATCGGCTTTCGAACCGGTTCCAATCCGTAATCCAAAAACGGAGTGATTTCGTTTTCCTGACCTTCAAAAAGACCGTTCGCCAAATCCCAACGGGTATCGTCCCTCATTTCCTCGGTGATTGCAACGTCCACAACCTGACCCCGAACGTAATAACGATTTTCACGTCCGAGAGTTCCGCCGCAGATGGCGATTCTTTTTTTATCCACTAACTTTGCCGCTTCCGTTTTGGATTCTGGTTGTTCGCTCAAGGTTTTAGAACCTGCCTATTTTTGATAGAATGGATGGATTGAAAATTGTACCGAATCGTTCGGAGAGTGAAAGCATAAAAAATGAAATTCTTTGTTTTCTGTACTTCCGAACAAAAAAACACTGGTACGAAGAAAGAGCCCGGATCGTATGAAAAAAAATTCTGTCAAATCTGGATATTCGGGTGCGAAAACGATTTATATCCGAAAACTCAGGTTCGAAGAAGCTCAACAGAAACTCGAAAGGGAAATTCAGGAAGCGTTTTTGGCCGGAGAAACTCTGGTCGAAATCGTACATGGAATCGGAGAAGGAATTCTCAAAAAATTAACGATAGATACGATCCGATCCCACGATTTTTTAAAAGAAGTCGACTATTCCCGATATGGAATTTCCAATCCGGGTTCCACCCTCGTTGAAGTATCGGGCCCTGATAAGGAAAGTCTCAAAAGGTATCTCAAATGACAAAAACAAAAAACACTCTGGAGATTTTAGACGTAACCTTGAGAGACGGAGAACAAACGAGAGGGGTCAGTTTTTCCACTTCCGAAAAACTGAATATTGCAAAATTCTTATTACAAAAACTCAATGTGGATCGGGTCGAGATCGCATCCGCAAGAGTTTCCAAAGGAGAATTTGAAACGGTTCAAAAAATCATAGAATGGGCCGAGACCGAAGAACTCACGGATCGAATCGAACTCCTCGGATTTGTGGACGGAAATAAAACCGTGGATTGGATCCGAGACAGCGGCGCCAAGGTTTTGAACCTTCTCACCAAAGGTTCCCTACATCATCTTGAAAAACAATTAAACAAAACTCCGAAAGAATTTTTTACGGACGTTTCCTTTGTCATCGAGTACGCGATCAAAAACGGACTTAAGGTCAACGTATATCTCGAAGATTGGTCCAACGGTTTTAGAAACAGCCCCGATTACGTCCTAGCCCTCGTGGATCATCTGAGCAAGGAACATATAGAAAGAATTTTTCTTCCGGACACGTTAGGCGTTCTTTCCCCCGAAGAGACCTTCCAAGGAGTGGACAGTCTCGTTCAAAAATATCCGAATCTTCATTTCGAGTTTCACGGACACAACGACTACGATCTTTCCGTTGCAAACAGTTTACAGGCGATTCGTGCGGGAGTAAAAGGTTTACACGCTTCCATGAACGGGCTCGGAGAAAGAGCCGGAAACACTCCTTTGGAAGCTCTCATCACGGCGATCCACGATAAGTCGGAAGCGAAGACGAACGTAAACGAACTTTCGGTTACGGAAGCGAGTCGTCTCGTGGAAGTGTTCAGCGGAAAAAGAATCTCCGCAAACAGACCGATCGTAGGCGAAGACGTATTCACTCAAACCGCGGGAGTTCACGCGGACGGAGACAAAAAAGGAAATCTATACGCCAACCCGATTTTGCCGGAACGTTTCGGTAGAAAAAGAAGTTATGCGCTCGGCAAACTCGCCGGCAAAGCGAGCATCTCCGAAAATGTAAAACAACTCGGGATGGTCTTAAGTGACACGGTTCTTCAAAAAGTTCTCGAAAGGGTCATCGAACTCGGAGACCAAAACAAACTCGTAACTCCGGAAGACCTTCCGTTTATCATCGCGGACGTATCGGGAAGAACCGGTGAAAAAGTAATCACTATCAAATCTTGTAATATTCATTCCGGAATCGGAATCCGTCCGCACGCGCAGATCGAACTCGAATACCAAGGAAAAATTCACAAAGAAATTTCCGAGGGAGACGGCGGTTACGACGCGTTTATGAACGCCCTTACAAAAATCACCAATCGACTCGGAATCGGCATTCCCAAACTCATAGATTACGAAGTTCGAATTCCTCCCGGTGGAAAAACCGACGCTCTTGTGGAAACGATGATTACCTGGAATAAATCTCCGGACTTAGACGAAGATCTGACTTTCAAAACGATGGGAGTTCATCCGGATCAAACGATTGCGGCGGTACACGCGACCGAAAAAATGCTCAATCAGATTCTCCAACCATGGCAAACTTAAAACTTCTGCTAGTAGGAATCGGAAATCCCGGCCAAAAGTATGCGCACAACCGGCATAACATCGGTTTTGTGATCCTCGACGCTTTTTTGGAAGGAGGAAGTTATCAAACGAACTCCAAGTATTCTCTTGCGAGAACCGACGAGGACGCGGTTACGATCTTTTATCTAAAACCCCTCGAATTCATGAATCTTTCCGGAAAGGCCGTCGCCGAAATCGCAAAAAAAAACGGAATTCCGCCCGAGAATATTTTGGTGATCCACGACGAAATCGATTTCGAATTCGGAAAATTAAAACTCAAAGGCGGAGGCGGTCACGCGGGACACAACGGACTCCGAGATATCGTAGAAAAACTCGGAACGAACACATTCTTCCGTTTGCGATTCGGTGTCGGAAAACCTTCCACAACTTCGGAAGTTCCCGACTATGTACTTTCTAATTTTCGCCCGGAAGAAAAAGAAAAAATTCCGGAGTTAGTCAAAGTATCTTTGCAAAAAATCTCCGATTGGATCCGAGAAAGAAAAAACGGATTTCGAAAACTCTCCGATAATCAGTAAAGACGGAATCGTTTCGATTCTTTTTAGAAATCATATACGGAGACTTTCATTGGGCGAATATCCTTTCCAATTTCCAAAATTTTCTTCCGAGTCGTTAAACGAAGCGGCCAAGAAATTCATAACCTACTTAAGAATCGAAAAGAATTATTCGCTGAATACGATCAACGCTTACAGCATCGATTTGAAATTTTTCTTCGAGTTCTGCGAAAAGGAACAACTGGATATTTTTCAGATCGAATCCGTGGACATTCGATCTTATTTTGCCTATCTCGCAAAAAAACACGAGCTGGATCGCAGGTCTCAAAGTAGAAAGTTATCCTCGCTCAGAACCTTTTACAAGGTTCTTCTCCGAGACGATCAGGTTGTATCCAATCCCGCGGCCCAGATCAGTTTCCCGAAAGTCAGAAGGGACGTTCCTAAAAATTTCAGAATCCTCGAAACCGAAGACATCCTGGAATTTGAAGCGGAAAAAAGTTCGGAAGTTTCCGAGATCCGAGACCGGGCCATGATCGAAGTTTTATATTCTTCGGGTCTTCGTGTCTTCGAGCTCGTAAACGCAAAACTTGGGGCTCTTTCCAAGGATTTAACGATTCTTAAAGTTCTTGGAAAAGGACAAAAAGAAAGATTCGTTTATTTGGGAAAGGAAGCCGTGGATTCTTTGCAAAAATATTTGGAATATAGAAACGGTTTTTTTCCCGATGTGGAGGAAATTTTTCTGAATCAAAAAGGAAAGAAACTGACGACTCGGGGCGTTCGTTATATTTTGAATGAGAGAAGAAAAAAAATGGGTTGGGAGAAAACGATCACACCTCATAAATTCAGACATACCTTTGCGACCGACCTCCTCGATGCGGGAGCCGAAATCAGAGCGGTGCAGGAATTGCTCGGACATTCTTCTCTTTCCACAACTCAGATCTATTTGAGCGTGAGTAAGGAAAAAATCAAAGAGGTTTATAGAAAGGCCCACCCCCATGCCAGAAAATAAGATTCGTTCCACAACCGTTCTTTGTGTACGAAAAAACGGAAAAGTAGCCATCGGAGGAGACGGTCAGGTTTCTATGGGAAACACCGTCATGAAAAATACCGCGAAAAAAATCAGAAGACTCTACGACGGAAAAATTCTTTCCGGATTTGCGGGTTCGGCCGCGGACGCGTTCACTCTTTTCGAACTTTTTGAAAAGAAAGTTCAGGAATTCGGTGGAAGTCTTTCCAGAAGCGCCGTAGAACTCGCAAGAGATTGGAGAACGGACCGAATGCTCCGAAGGCTCGAAGCCCTTTTGATCGTAGCCGATCAAGATGAATCTTTTTTGATTTCCGGAACCGGGGACGTGATTTCTCCGGACGAAGGAGTGATCGCGATCGGCTCCGGTGGAAATTACGCGTTAGCCGCCGCTAAGGCTCTTTACGATCATACGGATTTGTCCGCGAGAGAAATCGTAGAATCGTCCATGAAGATCGCCGCAAACATTTGTATCTATACGAACGATCATATCACCGTAGAAGAAATTCTTTAAAGATAAAACTATGACAGAGCACACCAAAGACCAGGACCTTATGCTGCCGATCGAAGAAGAACTGACTCCCCGGCAGATCGTCACAAAGTTGGACGAACATATCATCGGCCAGAAAAACGCGAAGAAAGCGGTCGCGGTCGCTCTTAGGAACAGGACCAGACGTAAAAAACTGGATCCGGAAATGAGAGAGGAAATTTATCCGAAAAACATCATCATGATCGGACCGACCGGAGTCGGAAAAACGGAAATTGCAAGAAGACTTTCCAAACTCTGCGGCGCACCCTTTTTAAAAGTAGAGGCCACCAAGTACACCGAAGTCGGTTATGTCGGAAGGGACGTAGAATCCATGATCCGAGATCTTGCGGTCATATCCATGAATCTTGTAAAACAGGAATTCAGAACGAGGGTGGAAGAAACCGCAAAACAAAAAGCGGAAGACTCGTTACTCGACATTCTACTTCCGTTTCCGAGTGAAAACAAACATAACTCCGGACAGATTACCGGATTTGCAACTTCTCCGCTTCCTGACGAGGAAGAAAGAAAAACTCATTTTCTCGAAACTAGAGAGTTTATGAGAAAGAAATTAAAAACCGGAAAGTTGGACGAGCAAGAAGTGGAACTGGATCTTCCCAACCCGAGTATGTCTCAGATTCCGATGCTTCAAGTTTTCGGAGCGGGGAACTTAGACGACCTTGATAGTCAGCTTCAAAATGTTTTGGGAGATATGATGCCCAAAAAAAATAAAAAACGCAAACTGAAAATTCCGGAAGCCCTCAAGGCTTTGGAAGAATCCGAAGCCGAAAAACTTCTGGATCCGGATAAGGTGCAAAAGGAAGCGCTTCGAAGAGTGGAGGAAATGGGAATTATCTTCTTAGACGAAATCGATAAAATCGCCGGAAGAGAAGGAAAGAGCGGGGCGGACGTTTCCAGAGAAGGAGTTCAAAGAGATCTTCTTCCGATCGTGGAAGGGGCGACGGTCAATACAAAGATCGGTCCCGTAAAAACGGATCACATTCTTTTTATCGCGGCGGGTGCGTTTCATATGACAAAACCTTCCGATCTCATTCCGGAATTGCAGGGAAGATTTCCGATTCGTGTGGAACTTGAAAAACTTTCCAGGCAGGACTTTGAAAAAATTCTGACCGCGCCCCGTTCCTCCCTTACAAGACAGTACGAAGCTTTACTTTCCACGGATGGAATTCAGTTGGAATTCACGACAGACGGCATTCAAGAAATTGCAAGAATCGCATACGATATGAACGAAAAACACGAGAATATCGGAGCCAGAAGACTCAACACGATCCTAGAACGTTTGCTCGAAGAAGTGAGTTTTGAAGGCCCTGATCTTGCTGAAAGTCAAAGAAAAGTAAAAATCGACGGAAAATACGTTTTGGGCCGACTACAAGATGTGATTCAAGACAAGGATCTGAGCCAATATATTCTTTAAAACCAACGATCTTAAATTCGGATTTTAAGGTCGTTTGTACAGAGTTCACAAAAAATATGTAATTAACGTGAGTTCGGTCGTTGAAATCTTGGGCGAATAAAAAACTCGAGTGCGTTCGCTCCCTGAACGCCGACCCATAGGAAGGCGTTCACTGAGTTTCCTGGGTCGCTCCGCAGCTCGCAAATAATAATCGCTTTCGCATTTGTTATACCAACCCGCGTTAAAAAAATAGTTTCCATTTCTTTAAATTAGGAATTCGAATTTTTTCAAAAGATTCAACGTTTCCTTGGTTCAAAGATTTGATTTGACTCGGTTTCAAAAATCAAAATTCTTGGGCGTTATGTTTTTTACAACCGTTGCCCGTCTTCGATTCTTCATTCAAAAAAACGAAACTACGTTTTTACATTCGATCTTCCTTTGTTTTTCGAACCTTAAGAACGTTTGCGTTTGGATTCAAAAAACGTCCAAAGAATCCCGCATGTTCTTATACTCCAAACCGGTCCGTAAAAATTGGAAACATTCTCCTATGGAAAACGATCCAAGGACCGTTCGTCTTTCAAAAAATCAAAGAGAGAAATTAGATTCTTTTCTCTGTAAAAAAATTTTCATTTACTTCCTTTTATCCATCCTTCTCGTTTTTACAAACGGTTGCGAATGGATTCAAAAAACTCTCGTGGAAGTTTTGGGCGCGCCGGATAAGTACAAGGCGGAAGGAAATTCGGATCTTATCCAACCGATCTATTCCGGGAAAGACGAAAACAAAATTTTGATTTCACTCAAGGAAGTCGCCGCCGGATTCAAACAACCCACGGACATTCAATTCCCTCCCGGTGAAACGGAAACCTTTTTAATCACAGAACAAAAAGGAAAACTCCGTTGGGGAAAAGTTCGCAAAAACGAAACCGGAATATTATTGACTTTGAATGTTCTTTCGGAAGCGGAACAAGGTTTGCTCGGTCTTGCGTTCCATCCCGATTTTGCAAAAAACGGAAAACTCTATCTCAACTACGTTCTAAAGGTAAACGGAAAGGATACGAGTCGAGTGAGCGAATGGATCGCTTCTTCTCCAAAAGATTTAGCGAATTCTAAAATAACCTCCGAAAGGATTATCATGGAAGTGGTTCAGCCGTATCCGAATCACAATGCGGGCCAGCTTGCGTTCGGACACGACGGATTTTTATACATAGGTTGGGGAGACGGAGGCTGGAAGGACGATCCTAAGAAAAACGGACAAAATCCGAAAACCCTTTTAGGAAGTATGCTCCGTATCGACGTAAATTCTTCGGAAAACGGAAAGCCGTATAAAATACCCGCAGACAATCCATTTATCGACGATGTTTGTTGCGCACCCGAAACGTTCGCTTTCGGTTTTAGAAATCCTTGGAGATACAGCTTTGACCTCAAAGGAAGATTGATTGTCGCCGACGTAGGACAGGATCTCTGGGAAGAAATCAACATCGTAGAACGCGGAAAAAATTACGGATGGAATATTAAAGAAGCATCCCATTGTTTTGAACCGAAGCGGAATTGTAAGGAGGAAGGTTTGACCGATCCGATTTACGAATATGGTCGAGAGGAAGGACAATCGATTACAGGCGGTTACGTATATTCTAATAAAGTAATATCGGATTTAAACGGAAAATACGTTTTCGCCGACTTTGTTTCGGGTAGAATCTGGGCCTTAGAACTTCCCGATTCACTTGGACAACCCGCGAAAAAAGTTTATAACCTCGGGAAATGGCCCGTTCTAATTTCTTCTTTTGGAAAAGATGCGGCGGGAAAGATTTACTTGAGCGACTTCGGTAGCGGTAAGATTTATCGAATCGATCGTTTTAAGGAGTAAAAAAAGACCAAGAGAAATTCCGAAACACAAAGAACCAAGCCGATGTCTAAAAACTTCTTTCCCTTAACCAATGATTTGATGTTTAAGATTCTGTTCGTAAAAGAACCGGAATTACTGATTTCGATTTTAAATAGTGTTCTATTTCCGGACAGGGAACATACGATTCGAAATATAAAAATTCTGAATCCGGAACTTGTAGGTTCGTCTCCAAACGACAAACGTTCGTATTTAGATATACGGGCGCAGGATGAAGACGGAAAAATATTTCACGTAGAAATCCAAGTAGCTCATCAGAGTTCATTCATTAAAAGAAGTATGTATTATCTTTCCGGATTGATTCGGAACCAGTTAAACCGAGGTTCTATGTATTCTGATTTGAAGCCGGTGTATCAGATAAATATAGTTGACTTTGACCTAATTCCTTCGGAGAATTTTCATAGCAAGTTTAAGTTTCGAGAAGAGTCAAATCCGGATATAATCTTAACGGATGATGTGGAGATTCATTTTTTAGAACTGGGTAAGTTCGTAAAAAACGACGTAAGGGATTTAAAGAATAATTTAGAAATCTGGCTGTATGTGTTAAAACATACTTCTGAGTTGGAGGAAGAAGAAATGAGAATCTTAGTGGATAAAACTCCGGATTTAAATAAGGCGTTTACAATTTTAGAACAATATTCGAACGATCCTCAGAAACGGGATGAGTTGGAAGCAAAGTTGAAATCCGATCGTGACTATGCGTATGACTTAGCGGCTCGTTTCGAGGCCGGTGAACTTCAGGGGGTTGAAAAAGAAAAGTTTGAATCGGCCCGTAGGATGTTGAAAGAAGGTTTTAAGTTAGATGTAGTTCTTAGAATCACCGGTCTGAGTGAAAAAGATCTAAAGGATCTGATATAACGTTTATAATAATCAAGAACAGATCGGGTATTCAGTAAGTGTTCATTACGAATGAAGTTTTTACTTTAAAAAGAATTCTCACGTTTCTTCAAATTGTGTTCTCATTTTTCAATTCACGAAATTTAAGCGTATTTTCAATGAATAAAATAGTCTTAAAAGTTAGTGCTTGTAAAGTGTAAAGAGTCAAAAAAAGAATGAGTGAGGGGTTAACTCGCAACAGATCCAACTACGTATGACGTTCCATTGATTTTTTACGAACTCGCTCTCCCTTTTTTCTCAAGCAATGGGCGTTTGCTACCATTTTAATTAGAAAGTGCCGTTAATAGGTTTTGGAACAAACTTTACTTTTAAGAAATTTTTCTCCACGAATTCACGTTAAATAGATTTTAGAAAACTCTCAAAAATCCACCTTCAATCCGGAGATCGGATATTTCATGTAAACGGTAGTGGTTCTTGCGCCGGAAGTGATCGTAAGCAAATCGAGAGGATTTAGACCGATGGAATAAAAACCTTCGTCGATCATCGCAATTCCGAAACCGGCGCTTTCTTTCTCGTTTAAAAATTCGGGACGAAAAAAATCCGCAGAATTCCCGCTATCAAAAAGTTCTTTGTGTTTGAGTCTGGATTCTTGAATTCTCTCGAAATCCAAATGATGAATGGGAGAATCGTTACGAATCCGAAAACTCAGTTCCTCGGAAGTGATACGAATCTTCAGAGAAATGTTCATATTGTACTTTTTGATTTTTGCTCGAACGTCGGTGAGAAACGCTTTTTCACTTTCCGTAAGAACTTTCTTTTTTGTACGAATCTTATCTTCCAGTAAAAGGACGCTTTGCACTTGTCTTTTTACTTTTTCAGGAACGATGTATCGATGCATTGCGTCTCTAAGAAGAGAGGTTTCCATTATGATTTCCAAAAGTTCTTCCGCGTTTTGGGGACTGGATTCTCCCTGTTCTAATTTTTTAAGAAGCTCGTCCCTGAAAATTATATGGCGAATGTTTGCCTTGATCGCATTGAGAAGGGCTTCCATAAGTCCGCTAAAAAGATGAAAACCCGCTAAAGGATTGGCGCCGATCTCCGATAAAATCCCGTTTACTAGTTCTGATAAAATGTCCCGAGTGGGTTTCGTCAGACCTTTGAGTTCAAGGTGAAAGAATTTTTTTTTCTTAAGAGCTTCGATATTTTTCAAAATCTCGCTGCCTTTAAGCGCCGTTTTCTGGTTTGCCATATATCCCCACCGAGTTTTTTAGGTATCATTGACGCACAAAGTCTTTTACGCAAGTTTGTTTTAAACTATGAAACCAAAATCCGACATTTTTGAATTGATCACACCGGATCTCGGAGATACCGACAAGATCGAACTCGTTTATTGGAATTCGAAGTTAGGCGATTTTGTGGAACCGGGTCAGGAAGTTTTAGAACTCGTTACCGATAAGGCTTGTTTTCCCATGGAGTCACCCGTGAAAGGAAAGCTAACGCGAATTATAAAAGAGAAAGGGTCTATCGTTCGCAAAGGGGACGTGTTGGGAATCTTAGAACTTTTCGAATCCGAATGAAAATCCTTCACCTTTCAGACTTACACTTTCCGACTTCGGTTCCATTCTTTCAACTGAAGGGAAAGATGTTCTTAGGATATTTGAATTATAATCTTAGAAGAAAAAAAAAATATCCTAAGAAAGTTTGGGACTCTATCTTAAATTTTATTCTTGAGACGAACCCGGATGCGATCGTCGTGTCGGGAGATATTACCAACGTATCTCACGAAGAGGAATTCAAAACGGCCGGAAAAATATTAAGCGAACTTCCCCAAGAAAAAGTTTTTTATATTCCGGGAAACCACGATCGTTACATGAAACAATCCGCGGGAGAAAACGCTTTTTACGAAAAATATTTCTCCGAACTTTCGGGCGAATCGATTTCGCATAACGCACACTATATTCGCATTAAAAAAATCGGCGATTTACACTTCGTAGGTTGGGATTCCAATAATCCCCTTTCGATTCTGAACGCTTACGGCAGGATCCGACCGGAAGTTGTTTTACAAACGAAAAAATTTCTTTCCGAAAAAAAAATCGGAAACTACGTTCTTGTATGTCATCATCCGATTTGGAACCCGGCCGATAGACAGGAAACCGTACATCATAAATTGCTAAATCGGGAAGAGATCGCTTCCTTATTGAAGGAACACCCCCCCCTCGTTTATCTGCACGGTCACGTCCATACCAACTGGGTAAAATTCCCCGGAAACGAATTGCCTTATTACGTCGTGAATTCCGCCTCCAGTACGCGCCTTTCGGACGCGAGACACGAAAGCGGATTTCATCTTTTGGAAATTCAAAAACAGAATGTAAAAATTCAAAGATATACTTACAATATAGAAAAGTCTAAGTTTACGGAAGCGCCCTTGGTTTCCTATTCGGAAAAGGAATAGAATGTCAACAATCGAAGCGGTTAAAATTCAAAGAGAATTGATTAAGATCAAACATCCCGAACTCAAAAAGGATATCGTATCTCTCGGTATGGTGGGTTCCTTGGATATCCAAGAAGGGGAAACGAATATTCTTCTCAAAACTCCGAACCAAGATAGAAGGATTCAGATCGGCCTTGAAGCGCAGATCCGTCAGGCTCTCACCAAACTGGATGGAGTCGGAAAGGTGAAGATTAAATTCGAAGTGGACCCCAAACTCGTTCTGGATGATTCCAATAAAATTCCGGGAGTTAAGAATGTGATCGCGATCGGTTCCGGAAAAGGCGGAGTCGGTAAGTCGACCGTTACGGTCAATCTCGCGGCTATTGCGGCCTCGCTCGGTTACAAGGCCGGGATCTTAGACGCAGACATTTACGGCCCTTCCGTCGGAAAGATGTTCGGAATCAACGGAAGAGTGGCGTTAAGAGCCGAAGAAGATAAAATTTATCCTTTGGAAAAAGACGGACTTAAACTCATCTCATTTTCCTTTTTAATCGATGAAAAACAACCCGTTGTCTGGAGAGGTCCGATGCTTGGAAAAGCGATCGAACAATTTCTATACGACATCGTCTGGGATGAACTCGACTATCTTTTCATCGATCTTCCGCCGGGCACCGGAGACGTTCAACTTTCACTCGCGCAGCTGATCGATTTAAACGGAGCCGTGATCGTAACCACGCCTCAATCGGTCGCGCTTTTAGACGCAACCCGAGCGTCCGCCATGTTCTCTCAAGTAAAGGTTCCGATTCTCGGAATCGTTGAAAACATGAGTGAGTTCATTTGTCCTAAGTGCGGACATGCTTCTGCCATATTCAGTAAGGGCGGAGGTCATAAGTTGGCCGAATCCTCCGACGCACGTTTTCTCGGTGGCATTCCTCTTACGATGGACATTATGAACGCAGGAGAAGACGGTAAACCCTCCGTGCTTAAGGATAAGGAGGGTCCGGTGTATCAAGCTTACAAAACCATATTCGATAACTTAAATGAAGAAATAAAAAAGTGGGAATAATATCCGCTTTGGAGTCTGTTGTAGATAGAGAGAAGGGAGGTGAACCTTGAAGTTTGAAAAGGGATCCGAAAAAAACCCAACTGGTAATTTGATCGTATATTGCAACGTCTTTGGCGAAAACCCTCTCAGTCCAGGTGGAAAGATCATCGCGTCTAACGTGGTGGTGAGCTTTCTGAAAATCGGAGAAAATTTTCCGGTCGTAACATTCCCGCCCGTGTCGTTGGAAAGTTATGAGGAATTGAAGAAGGTAATCTCGGAAAATATAGAAAAATACGACGTGATTAAAATCCGCGACTTCGAGATGCCCGTTTCTAAAGAAGCCTCCAATGATTACATCCAGGAAAGAATGGATCAGTTCAACAGCGTTGTAATCAAATACGTTGAAATCTGTAAAAATCGGGAAGTGGGCGGGGGACAGGTCAATTTTCCGGAAGAAGAAAGCGGTGTCAGAGAATATCTGGATGCGCTTGCAAATCTTTCTCTGAAAATCAGAAGATCCACGGGAATCGCAAGAGAAGCTTCCCTCATCAAAATGGATCAACTTGTGGAAAATTTTTCGACCAAACATCCTGAATTCGATTTGGACAATTTTAAAAAGGCTCTTGCCTTACCGGGACAAACCGGAGAAGAGTTGATCGGACTTTATCTTCAGAAATTCAACGCGATTTCGAAAGAGAACTACGAAGACGCGTCCACTCTCAAGAAAAAGATTCACGACATAGAATACTTCGCTTAACAAAAACGATTTCTTACTCTTCGAAATTCCTCGGATTCCATCTAGGGTATAGATTCAACTCCATACCCAAAAGTCTGAAAACTCTTTCACTTATAAAATCACCCAAGTCTTCCAGTGTTTTAGGCATCTGATAAAATCCGGGGGAAGCGGGAAGAATCGTCGCGCCCGCGTCGTGAAGTTCCAACATATTCTTGAGATGAATCCGATTGTAAGGGGCTTCTCTCGGAACGACCACAAGCGTCCTTCTTTCTTTCAAAGTCACGTCGGCAGCTCTTTCAATCAGGTTTTCCGTCAAACCGGCGTTAATCGAAGCGATCGTTTTCATGGAACAAGGGAGAATCACCATCGTTTTCCAAACATTGGAACCCGAGGCAATGTCCGCTCCTATATCCGCAAAATTTCGGATCTCAAATTTGTGTCGAGTATCTACAATCTCGTATTTGGAAACGATAAAGTCCAAAAGTTCCTTCGAAGAAGAAACCTTACATTCCATTTCCTCTCTGAAAACTCGCAGAGACGCCGGGCTACAGATGAAAAACGTGGTTCCTTCGATCGTAAAAAGCGCTTTGATAAATCTTTCCGCGTAAATGGAACCGCTGGCTCCGGCCATTCCTAAAACTAGTTTCATTTTTCATCTCCGGAAAATTTATATAAGAGAATCGTAAAGTTTCGATTTTTGAATCGGTCTTTCTCGTAAATCCTTCAATTCGCTAATTGAAGCAGAATTACTAATTACTATATAATAAAGTACTTAGAGTTTGTCCGCCAACCGTCCGATTTTATCGGAATGGCCGCGAATCTCTGCGATTGTTTTAAGTTTTGAGACAGGCTCTGATTATTTTGCATTGAAACAGTATTTTGCGATAAAAATTAACGGTACTTATTATTTAGAAGTCGGTAAAAAACTCAAACTCAATCGCCGAGAATCACAAGATAGAAAATCCGATCCAATAAAAGCCCGCCGAATAGGATTGAGGAAATGAATGAATGGATTCGATAAAATTTAGGAGGGAAAAAATCGTCTCCCGAATTTATTACAATTTTATGTTCTTGTAATAGAAGAACTCCGGTAACGGCTAAAAAAATCAAAAAGATCGGACCCAGATTCGAAACGATTCCCGCCGCGAACAAAAATCCGATACAAAGGACATGGCTGAAAAGTGCAATCCTAAGTGAATTTTTTTTTCCGAATCTCGCGGGAATCGAATGAAGTCCTTCTTTTTGATCGAACTCCAGATCCTGAAGCGCGTAAAGAATATCGAATCCCGCCAAGTTCAATGCGAGTCCGATCGTCCAAAGCAAAGGTTCGAGAACGATTTCTTCCCGAATCGCGACCCAAGTTGCAAGCGGCGCCAGTCCGATCGAAAAACCTAATATAAAATGACAGAACCATGTAAATCTTTTCGACAAAGAATAGCCCAAAAGAATCGTCAAAGTCGGAAAAGAAAGAAACCAGGCCAACGGATTGATAAACCGACTCACGATAAAAAATCCGAGAGAGGAAAGAACCACAAAAAGAATCGCCGAACGTTTTGAAATTTTTCCCGCAGGAATTTCACGTTCCCGAGTTCGTTTGTTTTTTGCGTCGATGTCCGTATCTACGATTCGATTGAAACCCATCGCCGCGGATCTTGCGAGCACCATGGAGATCAAAATAAGAATCGAAAGAATCGTCCAATCTTGAGCGGTCCTTCCGTATGTTTTTAAGAACGCGAGAATGAACGCGATTCCCGCAAACGGAAGAGCGAACAGCGTATGAGAAAACTTGATGAGACTTCCGTACTGCTTGAGCGATGTTAAAATAGTATTCATAATTGAATGAGATTTTTAAAATTCCAGAATTCTTTTCCTACATAAAATCAAACTGAAAGCCTAAAAAGCGATGATTTTTTCCGCCCTTCCCAAAGGATATGTTTATGATCGTAGCTTTGACAAAAACTTCCACGTCGCCGGAAGCGATTCGCTCTTTTTTAAAAAAAATCATCCAAAACGGCCGACAACATTCCCGGTGGTTGAACACGATTTCCTTTTTGGAACATATCGGTTCTCGAAAAATTCTCGCTACCCAAAGCGGATTCGCGATGGGAGAGATGATTCTCAGGCACGCTTCGGAAGAAGCAAGACACGCCCATTTTTTCAAACGGATGAGCGAACGAGTTTCTCCCGGTTCTTGCCCGGATTATCAAACCGAAAATCTACACTGCGGTTTTTCCGCCTTCAACTACTTTCAAAGACTGGACGGAATGGTTTTGAAAAACCTAAACGCTTCCGGGTTTCGAGGCAAAAAACAATCCTTCCTTTCGTATCTCTATGTCACGCATCTCATTGAGGAAAGGGCCGATTTTCTTTATCAAGAATACGATCGGATTTTGGAAGAAAACGGAATTCCAGTCAGTCTAAAAGCGATTCTTAAAGAAGAGGAATCTCATCTTGCGGAAATGCGGAGCGCACTCGATCGGGAAGATTCGGAATTTACAACGCGTTATGCGCTCTTTCAGGAAAAGGAAGAGAAAAATTATTTGAAGTTCGAACAATCCCTTTTGAAATCCGTCGGACTCGGCTGATCCGAAGATGTTTCGAATCGTCCTCAAACAAGGTTTTATAATTTTCCTGATTTTTTGTATATTCTGTTTTCGGAATGTATTTTCGGAAACGGGAGGTTTAAAAGACCGTCCGGTCAGCTTTGTGTTCGTTTGTAAACCCTCTTTTGGAGCGGATAAACCCCGTTATTACAGATCCACTTCCTTATTTTTCAAAAGGCTCAAGAACAAACGCGTCCAGGAAAACGGAACCGCGTTTTTCGTCGGATACGGATCTTTTTCTTCCGAACTTCCCGTTGAACAATTGAATCTGGCCGGGCAAAAAGGTTACGATTTTTATATCTTTTCAAAAACCGTATCGGAGAATTTGCCGACTTCGATCAACAGCGTCCTCCCTTGGATCGGTTTTTTCTCTGAAAAAAAGGAAAACGTAAAACCCGAAAAGAATACGAAATCTTTTTTTAAAAAAAATAAGAATCGAAAATCCAAGGCCGGAAAATTAAAAAAATCTAAACAACGTTTTTTGAATGGATCGAAAGAAAGTAATTCCGAAAATTCTTCCAAAGTAAAAAAAGCCGAATCTTCGAAACCGCAAGAAACGCCGCAGACTACTTCGGCACAAACGACATCGCCTACGGCAAACGACAAAATTCAAAACGATTCCTTTGAATTGACCTTTGATTCCTTGAAGTTCCGGTTTTCTAACAACACGAATCCGATCGAATTTCCCCGGGTCGGAGAAAGAATTCTATTCTTAGCCGGAGACAAAACCGCAGAAGAATGGAGCTCGAGTCTTTCCGAAAAAACGGAAGGTATGACTTTCATTCGACTCTTGGATTTTCCGCAAGATTTAAGATTCGAGGATGGGATTTATTATACGGGTTGTGCATCTCCTCGGATTCCAAACGGAGTTTCCGTCTTAAATTTTTTCTTTCGAGGGAATCGTCTGATTCGACTCAAACAAGAAAGTTTTTCTCTCAACAGCGACGGTTCCGGGAAATCCTGGGAACTGGAATGACGATTTTACTTTTCGTGTAGACCTTCCCCGGAAAATCTGACTCCATGAGTTTGAATTGCGGCATCGTCGGCCTTCCCAACGTAGGTAAATCCACTATTTTTAACGCCCTGACCAAAGCGGGTGCGCAGATGGAAAACTATCCTTTTTGCACCATCGAACCCAACAAAGGAATCGTGGAAGTTCCGGATTTACGACTGGATCGACTCGCTGAAATCGCAAAACCTCAAAAGATCGTTCCCGCAATCATTGAATTTGTGGACATTGCCGGTCTCGTCAAGGGAGCCAGTCAGGGAGAAGGACTTGGAAATAAATTTCTTTCCCATATCCGAGAAGTGGACGCGATTTGTCACGTTGTGCGCGCTTTCGAAGACGAGAATGTGACCCACGTTCACGGTAAAGTAAATCCCGTCGACGACGCAGCCGTAGTCAACATGGAATTGATTTTTGCGGACTTGGACAGCGCCGATAAACAGTATCAAAGAGCCGCTAAAAACGCGAAGAACGGAAACAAGGAAGCGCTGGAAACGGCGGGTGTACTTGAAAAGATCTTGGATCTTTTAAAAGCGGGTAAACCGGCGAGACTTGCGGACTTAAAAGACGACGAAAAAAAAATTGCGAAGTCCTTTCAATTGATTACCTACAAACCGGTGATGTATGTCGCAAACATTGCGGATAAGGATGCGGCCCAAAAAGACAGTCCTTTGCTTCAACAAATCAGACAAATGGCAAAGGATGAAAACGCGGAACTCGTGATTCTTTGCGGTCGTTTTGAAGAGGAAATTTCCGGCCTGGATCGAAACGAACAACTCGACTTTTTAAAAGAAATCGGAGAGACCGAAAGTGGTCTGGATCGTATGATCAAAACCGCATATAAACTTCTGGGTTTGATCACGTTTTTTACCGCCGGCGAAGTGGAAGTGAGAGCCTGGACGACTTCTCTAAACAGCACGGGACCGAAGGCGGCAGCAGTGATTCATTCCGATTTTGAGAAAGGATTTATCCGAGCCGAGGTCATGAGTTACGAAGACTTGGACAGAGCCGGAACCCAAGCGAAGGTAAAAGAAGAGGGCAAACTCAGAATCGAAGGAAAAGAATATATCGTTCAGGACGGAGACGTGGTTTATTTCCGAATCAACGCCTAAAAAACGAGATCGATCCGGAATTCGTATTTTAGAATATTCTTCTATTCTAGTTTAAAAAAGTTTTCGTTTTTAAAATTCGGTTTTTCCTTCGATTTTCTTTACGACTGTGAAATCTAAAACAAACCCCATCGACGTCAAACTTCTCTCGGAACTCAGAAAAAATTTACTTTCTTGGTTTCAAAAAAACAAAAGAGACCTTCCGTCTCGAATCAATAAAAACGCCTATCGAATCTGGGTGAGCGAAATCATGCTTCAGCAGACACGCGTCACTGCGATGCTTCCGATATACGAAACATTTTTACAAAGATTTCCGGACCCGAAAGCGTTGCAAGAGGCGTCGGAAGAAGAAGTGATGAGATACTGGAAAGGGCTCGGGTATTATTCAAGGGCTCGGAATTTAAAGAAAGGCGCGAGTCTTCTCGTTGAAAAATACGGAGGTCTTTTTCCGGAAAATTACGAAGAGGCTCTTTCGATTCCCGGAGTGGGAAGTTATACCGCGTCCGCCGTTTTATCGATCGCCTACGGAAAACATCATGCCGTTTTAGACGGGAACGTGAAACGCGTTTTATCCAGATTGTTTTTGATCGAATCCGATCCTATTTCAAATTCCACCAATCAAACCCTGGGAAACTTAGCGCAAGAGTTTTTAACACCCGAATCGCCCGGAGATCATAACGAAGCAGTGATGGAATTAGGCGCGCTCGTTTGTGTTCCGATTCCGAACTGCTTCGCGTGTCCATTAGAAAAACGTTGTGAAGCAAGGACCGCCGAAAAGGAAAAAGAAATTCCCGCGTCTAAATCGACGGAGAATTGGGTCGACCTGGATCTCAATTTTCTTTTTTTAAAGTCGGATGCCCGAATTCTTTTGGTTAAGTATTCAACTCGAAGATTTTTTAAGACGATCTATTCGTTGCCGTTTCGCTTGGAGGGAAAACATCCTTATGAAAAGGATGAATGGGTGGAAGAATTATTCGACGATCCCGGACTTATACAAAGTTCCTTGCGGGCAAAACACTCGATCACCAAACATAGGATTCAATTGAAGTTCAGCGAACTCGACGAAGGGAACGTTTCTCGAATCGAAAAAATCCTACAAAAGAAAAAAGACGTAGAATTCAAATGGGTGGAAGAATCGTCGCTTAAGGAAGAATTTCCATCCTCCATATCCGGAAAACTCGGCAAACTCAGAAATAAAAACAAAAAACAACCGGACCTTCCGGTGGGAATATTATAATATTATGAAAATTAGATCCACAGGCGAATTCGTAAGGGAATTACAAAGACAAAAAGAGTTGCTCGTCATAGAAGAAGAAGTGGACCCGATATTAGAATTGGCTGAAATTCAAAGAAGGGTCGTTTCTAAAAGAGGCCCGGCGATTCTTTTTAAAAACGTAAAAGGTTCCCGTTTTAGCGTCGCCACCAATCTCTACGGTTCGTCAAAGAGGATGAAAATCGCTTTCGGAGAGGATCCGATCCAGTTCGTAAAAAAAATCGCCCATACGATCCGACATATTCTTCCTCCGACTCCCTCTAAAATTTGGGAATTGCGAAACATCGCGTTTCAGGCCCTTCGGGTCGGACTCAAAAAAGTAAAAACGGCTTCCGTTCTTGAAAACACATTAGATTCTTTGCATGAACTTCCGACGATCCGATCCTGGCCGAAGGACGGCGGAAGGTTTGTGACCTTACCTTTGGTTTATACGGAAAGTCCCCAAACCGGAAAAGGAAATTTGGGAATGTATCGGATTCAAATCCATGGTCCTATGGAAACGGGAATGCATATCCAAATCCACAGAGGCGGAGGAAATCATTACTACGAAGCCGAAAAGGAAGGTCGCTCCCTTCCGGTGCATATCTACGCGGGTGGTCCTCCGGCTTTGACGATTGCGGCGGTCGCGCCGCTTCCGGAGGAAATCAGCGAACTCATTCTCGCCTCACTTTTGTTAGGTGAAAAGCTGAGGATCAAAAAAGACCCGAATCTTTCTCCTCTGCCGATCGTAGCGGACGCCGATTTTTTAATTCAAGGAGTGATTCCTCCCAAAATTCGAAAACCGGAAGGCCCGTTCGGGGATCACTACGGTTACTACGCGTTAAAACACGACTATCCGATCGTTCAAGTAAACCGAATTTATCATCGTAAGGATGCGATCTGGCCCGCGACCGTGGTCGGTCGTCCCCCTCAGGAAGATCATTGGATCGCCGAATATCTACAAGATCTTTTATCTCCTATGTTTCCCGTCGTGATGCCCGCAGTACGCGGGGTGTGGGCTTACGAAGAATCGGGTGTACATTCTCTTGCGGCTGCGATCGTCCAGGAAAGATACGAAGGAGAGGCGTTTACGGGCGCGCTTCGAATTTTGGGAGAAGGACAGTTATCTCTCACAAAAGTATTACTCGTAACGGATCAAAACGTGGATCTAAAAGACTTTAGAGAAACGTTTATTAGAGTATTAGAAAGAATGAATCCGATTACAGATCTTCATATTTTTTCAAATATTTCCCAGGACACTCTCGATTACACAGGACCGGAGGTAAACAAAGGAAGTAAGGCGGTGTTCTTGGGTTCGGGCAAAAAGAAGAACGATTTGAAAAGCCGGTTTCAAGGAAAATTCGCCGATTCTTCCTTTAAGAACCCGAAGGTTCCTTATCCCGGAGTTTTGGTCGTTTCCGGACGCCCTTACAAAACCAAAGACGGAGTTCCTTCCAAACTCTTGAAAGAAAAATCGATCCGAGATTTTTTGTTCGTGTTCATCGTGGACGATTCCGAAGACGCGACCCGTTCCGATCACGATTTTATTTGGTCGATTTTTACCCGTTTTGAACCGGCCGCAGATATCTACGCGGACACGAAATTAATCCGAAATCATCCGGCGCTTTTTCCTCCGGTTGTGATCGATTGCAGGATGAAAACCTGGTATCCTCCTTTGACGGAAGCCGACACAAAGACGATTCGAAAAGTGGACGATAGATTTGGTGGACTGATAGACTCTCTTTAGGAAATTTGAATTCTATGGTGAAAAAAAGATGTATCGTTACCGGCGGGGCGGGTCTCATCGGGTCCAATCTCATTCAAGAACTCAACGCCCAGGGGATAGAGGATATTCTCGTAGTGGATCATTTGGGAACTTCCTCCAAATGGAAAAATTTGATCGGAAAAAAGTATTCCGATTATCTTGAAAAAGGGAATTTTTTGGACCGTGCGATTCTTTCTTCTCTATTAAAAGATTATGATATTTTGTTTCACTTGGGCGCCTGTTCCTCCACGACCGAAACCGACGCCTCTTATTTGATCGAAAACAACTTCGAGTATACGAAACTTCTTGCGAACGAATCCCTTAAAAACGGAATTCGATTCGTATACGCTTCTTCGGCCGCGACCTACGGAGACGGGGCAAACGGATACGACGATAAGACTTCCATCGATTCTCTCAAACCCTTGAATATGTACGGATATTCGAAACATATGTTCGACCTCTACGCCCAAAAACACGGTTTTTTAAACAGAATCACAGGAATCAAATACTTCAACGTATTCGGATACGGAGAAGGGCATAAGGGAGATATGAGGAGCGTAGTTCTCAAAGGATATGAACAGATCCGAAAGGAAGGAAAAATTCGTCTTTTTAAATCCTATAAACCGTCTTACAAGGACGGAGAGCAAAAAAGGGATTTTTTATACGCCAAGGACGCCGCCAAGATTACCGCCTATCTGGCGTTTGGCGGTCACGGCGGGATCTACAACCTCGGAAGAGGAATTGCCGAAACCTGGAACGATTTGGTGTCCGCAATTTTCGATACTTTAAAACTTCCTAAAACTATCGAGTATATTGAAATGCCTGAAACTCTAAAGGCGAAATACCAGTACTACACTTGCGCCGATACGACCAAACTTTTAAAAACAGGTTATTCGGAGGGATTTACTCGGTTACAGGAAGCGGTGAGAGAGTATGTAACCCTCCTCAATGAAGAAGAGGGCACATAACCGATTTTAAGAATTAACCGTAGATTTTAACGATCGTACGGATCAGATCCTTATATTTTCCGTCTTTCAAATAGTAGAAAACTTGATTGGATTCTTTTCTGCTGGAAAGAATTCCGTTGATTTTCATTTTGCTAAGGTGTTGGGAGGCCGCCGATTGGCTGATTCCCAGTAAATCCACAAGTTCGCCTACGCTGTGTTCTTTTTGAGAGAGGAAGAAAAGAATCTGCAAACGGTCAGGGTGAGCGATCCCCTTAATTCCGCGAATTGCCGATTCCAATTGGTTTTTCTTTAATGCTGATTTTTCTTTAGACATTGTTTTACTCTTATTTATATTTCTAAAAGAGGATGCTTTCTCTTTTTAGACCAAAATACCGAATCAAGTTTATTCAATTTTAGTAAACTAGTAAATCTCAATTCGGTAAATTACTGTCTATTTTATTACAATTTTATCTTAATGTAAAGTTCTTTTCTTGCAAAAAACGATTTCCGATTAAATTTTTACTCCACCTGATATTTCTAATACTACTCCCGACACTAAATCGTTGTTAACAATGAACTCGGCGGAGAGGGCAATCTCATAAGGTTCTCCTAATCTACCGATCGGTATAAGCGCTTCCCATTTTTTTAATGCTTCGGGATTCATGTCCTTCATTACCATCTCTGTTTTTATAAATCCGGGAGCAATCCCTGCCACACGAATGCCGTACCTACTTAACTCTTTTGCCCATAGTTTTGTCATTGCGGCAACTCCGGCTTTTGCCGCCGAATAATTTGTCTGCCCCGGATTTCCGTGCATCGCAACGGATGCAATCGGAATGATCACACCTTTACTTTTACATTCTATCATTTGAATTGCAGCTTCTCTTCCGGTTAGAAATACCCCGGTAAGATTAACGTCTATAACGGATTGCCAATTTGCCAAAGACATTTTGGAAACGACTTTACCGGTCTCCTTATCCGTTTTTACCAACAATCCGTCTCTTAAAATCCCCGCATTCAATACGGCAACGTCTAAACTTCCGAAATGTTTCACCGCAGACTGCATAAGCTTTTCTGCATCTTCTTCTTTGGATACGTCCGCTTTGAATGAAAATACGTCCGCGCCTAAGGTCTTGATGTCTTTCTCGGCTTCTTTTAGTTTTTCTTCAGATATGTCCGAAAGAACAATTTTTGCCCCTTTTTTGGCGAAATGTTCCGCCATCGCTTTGCCAAGTCCGCCTGCGGAACCGGTAACGAGTACTGTTTTACCTTTTATGTCCAAGATTGTTTTCCTTTTGTTCTTTGCTTCTTAAGCTGATATAATTTTTCGAAAACGGAATTTCCACCCTCGAAATGGTTTCGTGTTCCCGAGTCATGATTCTGAAAAGTTGAGGATCTATATTCTCACTTTTTAATAAAATCATAATGAGTGCGATCCCAAGTCCCGCTCCTTCGGTATTGTCCATATTGTCCATGTAAAACTCGGCGATGTCATTGTATCCCATCGCCTTTTTCATCTTCTCCCGCAATCTTTCTTCTTCCTCTTGGATCACCGGAGTATTGTTCGTGACTTCCACCGCGAGTCCTTCATTTGTATACGTTATGTTTAGTTTTACTGAAATTCCACGCGCAAGACATCGCTTGCCATATTCATCCACCATTTTTTCCGAGAACTTCGCTTTAAAGGCGGTAATTCCTTTTTCGTAATGTTCAGGATTTCGAATATCCAAACCTTCGTCTTCGAAAAAGACTCTCTTTTGATTCGCCTTAACGCCGTTGATGGACATCTCTTTCGTAATCGTATATAACATTTCGATGTAACGGGTCTGACCGACCTTGGTTAAAATCTCCGTGATGATCTTGAGGACGTAATGTTCCAGTTTGGAGTTCATCCGAGAAGATTGTAGCGTGATTTGGGAGCGCGTTTGGATGAGTTCCGTCAGCTTTTGATCTAAGTCTTGAAAACTTTTTGCCATATTTCTTAAAATCCCCTCGTATAAAAAAACCGAACGCTACAAAATTTCCCTGTCAGTTTCGATAACAAAGAGATGGAATCAATCAAATTCCAGAATTACGATATTCTAAAAATCGGTAAATCCTCTAAAATCGCTCCGATTCTTTCTTCGATTCCTAAAACTGGAAAACCCAAACTCACTTTTCCTAAAACTTAAAGGTCATGGGATTCATAACCTATGGTCGGAGGATTTTTCTCAGAGATTCACAAAAGTTCGTATTCTAAATTCTTCATATTTGAATTTGAAATTTTGTCGAATTCAAACTTATAAGAAGGGAATCTTTTAGTTTTTGAAAGCCCGCATTCCCTAAAGCGAACGTGTAATCGCAATTTTGTTTTTGCTGTGTCGGCAAGGAGAATTTCTAAAATTTGTGATTTCGGAAGTAAATCGACCTTGAGAGATACAAAAAAACCGTTTTCGAGAAAAAATGATTGCAATCATTTGTATAGTAATTATATGAAGGGTATAATTTGTTAAGTATTTCGAGGTAAGTATGCTTAAAACCCTGAATATAAGAGATTTTGCTCTGATTGAAGAAGCCTGTATCGATTTTCAAAAAGGAATGACAGTGATTACCGGAGAGACGGGAGCCGGAAAGTCTCTCATTTTGGATGTGATATCGTCCTTGTTAGGCGGGAAAAGTAGTCCGATGGAAATTCGAACCGGAGCCTCCCGTTATGTGTTGGAAGGAGTATTCGATCTTTCTAAAAATCCAGTCGCACTGGAATGGTTGAAAGAGAAGGGTTTTCCTTTCGATTCGAAAGAACTCACTCTCCATCGGGAATGCGGACGGGACGGAAAGTCTCGAATTCTGATCAATCAATCCTTGGCTTCTTCGACCACTCTTCGGGGTTTGGGGGAATTGCTCGCCGAGGTTCACAATCAAAACGATCAGATTCTTCTTTTGGATCGAGGCGAACAATTGGATATCATCGATCTTCACGCGGGACTCGTTCCCTTGAGAAACGAAGTAAAGGAATGTTTTCTTACTTACAGGAGTTTGAAAAAACGCCTGGAGGAATTGCGTAAGAACGAGGAAGAAAAATCCAAACGGATCGAGTTTCTGAACTTTCAAATTCGGGAAATCAAAGAGGCCGATCTTAAGGAAGGAGAGGAGGAAGGACTGATTCAAGAGGAAAATCTTTTGACTCACGGCGAACTTCTTGCGGAGAATTATGAAATTCTATCTTCGTATCTGGCGGATAGCGAGTCTGCGATTCTTCCTTCGTTTCCGAGACTTCTTGGCGCAGCCGAGAAAATCAAATCCATTCAACCCGATTTTTCGAAAACCTTGGATTCTTTGCAGGAAATTTATATTCAACTCAAAGAAATCAATTCGTCCGTTTTGGACGAAAAAGAAGAGGTTTTCTTTTCTCCGGATAGGCTTCAGTTCGTTCAGTCCCGTTTGGATTTGATATCCAAAATGAAAAAGAAATACGGTTTTGATCTAACCTCAATTCTGGAATGCAAAAACAAAGCGGAACAGGAATTGGAAGCGATGGAAAAAAATTCCAAGAATAAGGAATCGATGGAAGTGGAAATCGAAAAGGTGACTTCCAGACTTGCTTCTCTTTCGATTCAACTTTCCAAAGCGAGAAGGGAATCTCTCATTCGTTTCGAATCCTCTCTCAAATCCGAATTGGAACAGCTCGGAATGCCGGGAGCCGCGGTTCAAGTAGTACTGCGTTGGGAGACGAGCCCGGAAGGAGAAGTATCCTCTTCCGGTAAAAGTTATATCGTAAACGAATCGGGGTTGGACCAGCTTGAATTTTATTTCAGCCCGAATCCGGGTGAAAAGCCGAGACCGCTTCGTAAGATCGCTTCCGGTGGAGAAGTATCTAGAGTGATGCTTGCGATTCGTTCCATTTTGGGAGGTCAATCCAATCTAAGGGTTTTGATCTTTGACGAAATCGATTCCGGTTTAGGCGGGGAGATTGCGATGGATGTGGCTCGTAAACTCAGAAACCTGGCCGCCAATCATCAATTGATTTTAATCACACATTTGCAGCAGATTGCGTCGGCGGCGAACGATCATTTGAAAATTACGAAATCGGTGGAAGGCGGACGTACTTTTTCGAAAGCGGAATTTTTGAGTTTAGAGGAGAGAACCTTGGAACTTGCAAGAATGATTTCGGGTCAGAGAGTGTCAAAAGGCGCTCTTGAACACGCGAAAGAACTGCTGAAAAAACAGGCTGTATAGTTGCCGATTCCCCGATTTGGATTCCCTATAAAAAGGAGGTACGCGGATTAGAAAACTGTTTGGCAGCTACAAGAGAGTTTTAAACTCTACTTCTGGGAGAATTTTACTCAAATGTTTTTAGCCAAATCCGATTCTCTAATTTCTGCAATTCCTCCGGAATCCGTACCGATTGTTATCGTTTTAGTTTCCATCATCGGTTTTACAATCATCATTGAAAGGCTCATTTATTTTTCTAAGTGGAAACCGATCGCTCTAGACGACTGGCGTTCTCTCAAAGAATTGTTTCGGCAGAAAAATTGGAGCACTGCTATTGATTATCTCAAAGGCATAAACAACGGACCCTCCGTTCTCGTTCTTCAAGCCGGTATCGAATCTTCGCTTAAAAATTTAGAAGGCGCGGAAGAAGAAATGCTTTCAGCGGGTTTTACAGAGATTCTAAAAATGGAAAGATTTCTTTCCGGACTCGGGACGATCGCTACGATTTCTCCTCTTCTTGGAGTTTTAGGGACCGTACTCGGAATCATTCGTTCTTTCGAAGAAGGTTCCGGTACAAGAGGGGCTGAAGTAGGGATCAGCGAGGCCTTGATTACGACAGCGATGGGACTTGCAATCGCGATTCCGGCTTACGTTGCCTACAACTACTTTCAAAAGAAAAAGGAAGATACGATTGCCGAGATGGAAAACCTCTCCGGTCAAGCTCTCAAATATCTGAAATAAATATGAAATTCAGAAAGTTTCGATCCTCCGCCAGCAGAACGAGCCAAATCGAATTGGCGCCTCTCATCGACGTCATTTCTTTTATCGTTATTTATTTTTTGATGAATGCGACTTTGGAGAAATCGACGGTGATGAAGATCGAACTTCCTCGTTCCTCTTCGACCGCACAGGAAAAGAAAAAGGACGAACTTGTGATTACGGTCAATAAGGACGGTAAGGTTTTTTTGGATAAGGATACCGATCCGGTTCCATTGGAAAAACTCACCGAAAAAATCAACGTTTTCCTGGGTCCTCCGGACAAAAGAGAGCCTGGAAAAAATCGGGTCATCATCCGCGGCGACGGAACCGCAAGTTATCAAACTGTGATCAAAGTTATCGATAAGGTAAATGAGGCAGGAGTAAGCAAGTTTAACCTAGCCATGGTAAGACAAACTGGTTCCGGAGAAAAATAAATTCCGGTTTGAACGGTTTTGATTCTGATTGCAAATATCCGGTGGTTTTAGTTTTTACTTTGAAACGAATATTCTCACCAATTTTAAAAGGTTCCTTATTCGCGATTCTTTTAGGACTTTTATTCTATTCGGGCGAACTGACCCAAATCCTTTCCAAACGGAACGACTTTCTCGGGAAGGTCATCAAAGAAGTTAAATTCAAGGGAAATAAAAATACTCCGGACGGAGATCTTGAATCGATGATCGAGATGAAAGTAGGTAAGACCCTTACCAAAAAAATACTCGATCGGGATTTAAAGAATCTTTTTAACTCCGGCTTTTTCTATTTCGTCGATATTCAAGCGGAAGATTTGCAGGACGGTGTGAGGATCATCTTCGATCTCAAAGAAAGACCCCGTGTTAAAGAACTAGAATTCGTAGGCGCGGACGAAGTTTTTCCGGCGGACTTAAGAGATAAACTTCCTCTCAAAGACAACGAAGTGATCACACCTCAAAAGATCACGAAGTCGAGAGATTTGATTCTTCAGAAATACAGAGACGAAGGATTTTTCCTAGCCTATGTAAAAGTGGAGCTCGGAAAACCCGATCCAAAAACGAATCTGGTTCGGGTTCGTTTTATCATCGACGAAGGAGAAGAGATTCCCGTTTCCAAAATCAACGTTTACGGCAACGAATCCATCGAAACTTCTGAAATTCTTTCCGTTATGGAAATGAAAGAGGAAGGCGTTTTCGAAGGCGGAAATTTCAAGGAATCTTCCTTTGAAAAGGACAAGGATACGATCGTCGCTTATTTGAAAAGTAAAGGTTATCTGGATGCGGAGCTGGCTCGAGAAGGAACCAACTGGGAGATACACTGGGAAAATCCGGAAAAAAAAGACCGAAGAGTTATCATCGTAAACATTAAAATTTCCGAAGGTCAGGTTTATTTTTTTAACGGTTATACGCTCAATCACGATATGTCTTTGGACGGAGAAGGAAGACCCCTCTTCCTCAACAAAGAAAAAAATCCTCCGGAAACAACTAAGGACGAATTGAAACCGCTTTTTGCTCCTAAAGAAATCGAAAAAACTTTGGATTACACCGACGTTGACGTAGGTGTAATCTTCGACGAAACCCGTTTTATGCGGGATCGCGGAGCCATGAACGAATTGTACAGCTCTAGAGGTTATCTATTTGCTCAGGTGATTCCTCGCAGAAAGGTGATTTCTCTTGATCGCGAAAATTTGGAATACTACGAGAATTGTTACGGCCGTAAATCCGAGGAAGAAAGAAAAATCTGCGAGACTGAATATTCCCAACTTCATATCAAACGTCTGAGGCAACTCTACAACACCAAACCGGAGTTACACGGTAAAAAATTCGTTCACGTGGATTTTAATATCCGAGAAAACAATCTCGCTTACGTGGAAAACGTCGTCATCAAAGGGAATAAAAAAACTCAGGATCGTGTGATCCGAAGGGAACTTCTTTTTAAACAAGGAGATTTGTTCAACTCGATTCTGGTCAACCGTTCCCGGGAAAGAATTTACAACCTGGGTTATTTCAAAGAAGTGAACTTTAACATGAGACCGGGTTCGGATCAGACAAAAATGAATCTGATCATCGAAGTTCTCGAACAACCCACCGGAACGGTTTCCATGGGCGGCGGTTACGGGACGATCACAGGATTTTCCATTTTTACCGAGGTCGGTGAAAACAACCTAAACGGAACGGGTCAAAAAATTTCGGGACGTCTCGAATTCGGTCCGTTTCGAAGGCTCTTTCAGATCACTTGGACGGAACCTTGGCTTTACAATAAACCTTGGTCTCTTTCTCTTTCTATTTTTTATTCTTCTAGAATCTACAACGTGGGCGCCGTTTCCATTACGGAGAACAACAATCAACAATCGATCAAGGAACAGGCAGTTTATTCCAGGGACGGGGTCGGTTTTACGGTCGGGATCGGTCACCGGATCTTTATCAACTGGACTCATTTTCACAGATATTCTCCGAGTATTTACGCTTCGACAAATCCTTCTTCCCTTGTGTCGGATCAGGTTCTTGCGGAGGTTCGTAGGGGTTGGCAGTTTCGTTCTCAGGTTTCGAACGGGATCGTGTATGACATTCGGGATAACGTTTTTAATCCTACGCAGGGTTACGATTTACTTTTTCAGATGGACAACGTGGGTCAGGCGCTTGGCGGTCAGTCCCACTTCGATCAATATAAGGTTCTTGCGGAGTACTATCACACTTGGTTCGATTACAGTCTTTTCGGACTTTTTAGAAACAACGCCCTCAGACGTTGGAGAGTCGTTCAAGAATTCAGAAGTTCCTCGCTTTTTACCTATCAAAGAGTTCCGTATTACGGAAAACAGGATCCGATTCAAAAGCCGTACATTCAATTGCAGGACTTACAGTTCTTAGGCGGTTACGAATCTCTTCGCGGTTGGTTTTATAACGACGCAAAATATCCTACCGAATGGAGGGACGGGGCCGCTACTCGGATGATCTTCGGCTCGGAACTTCGTTTTCCGATCGAACCCACCTTACTTTGGTTAGTCGCCTTTTTCGACGCGGGCGCCTTATATGAAGAAGTCAACCGAGCCACCGGCGTTCGAAGGGATTTGTTCACGACCTATGACCAAAGGGTCAGAGAAGCTCAATTGAAAGATCCGGTCGGATATGCGCTTGCTAATCACTACAATCTGAGCGCTTTTCGAAAAGCCGATTATACGTTCGAAGAACTCAATAATCCGGCGAACCTCGTACTTTCCGGAAACAATATCGCCTTGGATAAGTTCCGATTTTCCTGGGGAATCGGTCTCAGGATTCAGATTCCGGTTCTTCCCCTTCGAATTTACTTCGCGCAGAAACTGAAATACACCGGAGTTGCGGACCATCCCTTTACAAAATTTGAATCCGATAATGCGTTTCAATTTGTATTCGGCATCGGCGATTATAGGTTTTGATCGTGGATTCCTCCTTCCTTGTCGGTCTGAACGAAGAACAAAAAAAAGCCGTCTTACAAGTAACCGGTCCGGTATTGATTTTAGCGGGAGCGGGCTCGGGTAAAACTAGAGTTATCACGCATAGAATCGCAAATCTTCTCGTCAATCACGGAATCGATAGAATTTGTGCCGTAACTTTTACCAATAAGGCTGCGGCCGAGATGTTAGAACGGGTAAAACACTTGGTTCCGTTCTTACCCGCAAACCTTCAGATCAAAACGTTTCATTCACTTTGCCTTTACATTTTGAGAAGAGAAGCCTCTTTTTTCGGATTCGACGGCGCCTTTACCGTTTACGATACGACTCTGCAAGAATCCCTTCTCAAACAAGTCGTAAAGGATCTTTCCTTGGATCCGAAGTTCTACAAACCTTCCATGCTCGGAAATTATATCAGCGGTTTGAAAGACAAGATGTTGTCGCCGGAGGTTTATCTGGAAAAGGAAGGTCGCACCGATTTTTCAAAAACCGTTTCCGCGATTTACAAGGAATACGAAAAGAGAAAGGATGCAAGCCGTGCTTTCGATTTCGGAGATCTCATCTGGAAAACGGTTCAACTTTTTCAGAAGTCTCCGGACGCGATCGCCAAATACCGTCACAAATGGGAATACGTGATGGTGGACGAGTACCAGGATACGAACAAGGTACAATACGAACTCATACTTTTTCTTTCGGGTGAAAAAAGAAATCTTTGTGTCGTAGGAGACGACGATCAATCCATCTATTCCTGGAGGGGAGCCGATATCGGAAATATTCTGAACTTCGAAAAAGATTTTCCGGAAACCGCGGTTATCAAACTGGAGGAGAATTATCGTTCTTCTTCGAATATCATATTCGCCGCTTCGAAAGTGATTTCGAACAACACACAAAGAAAACAAAAAGAAATCTTTACGAACAATCCGAAAGGTTCTCCCGTCGTATTAAACGAATTCGAAAACGAATCCGAGGAAGCGTACGGAGTGATTCAGAGAATTCGTTCCGCGTATTCCGGAGGAACAGAATATAAGAATATTGCAATATTCTACAGAACTAATTCTCAGTCTAGGAATTTTGAAACGGCGCTGAAGAACGCCGGAATTCTGTATAAAATTTTCGGAGGTTTTCGATTTTTCGACAGAGCCGAAATCAAGGATATGATTGCGTATCTGAACGTGGTTTCCAATCCGCTCGACAGCGTCTCGTTACTTCGAATCGTAAACTATCCCCCGAGAGGAATCGGAGATTCCGGAATCGATAAAATTCGTGAATTCTCCCTGGAAAAAGGAATTTCTCTTTTGGAAACCTTGGGACAGGAAGACATTCCTCTTAAAAAAGAGGCCAAGTCCAAGGGAAAAGAACTCCATAATCTATTCGGCGATCTGATCGAAAAATCCGAAAAGGGTTCGTCTCCTTCCGAAATCGCATTAGAACTTTTGAATCGTTCCGGTCTCATGTCTCATCTAAAGGAGGAGGGAACGGAAGAATCCTTTGCTCGTTTGGAAAACCTTCAGGAACTAGTCAACTCGATCGCGGAATACGAAAGAAATTCGGACTCTCCCTCTTTGGAGGAATATTTGAATCAGATCAGTTTAACTACAAGTGAAGAGGATTCGAAGGAACTGAGCGATTACGTAAATCTCATGACGGTGCATAACGCTAAGGGATTGGAATTTGATATCGTTTTTCTCTGCGGTTTGGAGGAAGGCAGGTTCCCGCACGATATGAGTTTGGATGAGTCTCATTTCGGAGACGAAGAGGAAAGAAGACTTTTTTACGTCGCTCTTACACGGGCTCGGGAAGAATTGTTCCTCAGTTATTGCAGGACTTCCAGAAAATTCGGAAAGGTGGAAGATCGAATCCCATCCCGATTTTTATCCGAGGTTCCGAAAGAATGTTTCGGAAACCGGGGTTACACGAGCCGAGAACACACGGCGAGAAAGCCGCAAGGACCGCCTCTTGCGTCCAAAGTGCGAGAAGTGGAAGAAGAATTTGATTCCGGTTTTTCTACAACACCGTCCCCGGACAACGCCTTCCTAAAACCGGGAGATCGAGTCAAACACAAACAATTCGGAATCGGAACCATTTTGACGGTTTCGGGCAGGGAAAAAAATACGAAGGTTGCGATCCGGTTCGGAAACGTGGAGAAGAACTTTTTTGTTGCCTACACTCCGCTTGAGAAATTATAAGGAAGAGGTAAGTTTGTCCGTTTTAAAATCCGATATTAATAACGGAAACAGGAAACCCAGATGAAGAATATACTCGCAATCTCTTTTATATTTCTCTTTGCCTTTGTCGGCCTTCAGGCTGGAAAATCGCAAGGTCTCGTGGAAGAATTCAACAAGGTGGAAGAATTCAACAAGAACGTGAAACTTTCGGACGTAATGAAAAAAGCGACCCTGGAAAAGAATCTTCTTTCCGCCGTAAAATATACGCTTCATCATAGATATCTTGAGTATAAGGAAATCACGAAGGATTTGAACGCGGACACTATGCTTTATGAACCGCAAAAAGGTACGTATACGGTTTACGTAAAATTCAAAAAATATCTTTTCTTTTACAGTTTCAAAATGGATCCCGAAATTTATCTCCAAACTCCTGAAAACGAAGTGTTTTATCTACGTCCTGAGAATTTAGACGACCCACATAAGGAAAATGCGACGACCACCGGAAAGTAATTTCCGTTTCGAGTATTTTCTTCTTTGGATTCGATTCAATATCTTCAGCCCGCGGTAGATTCCGTTTTGGAAGCGGGCAAAATCGTATTAGAAATCTATCATTCCGATTTTAAGGTTACCGATAAGGGGAAAAACGATCCCGTTACCGAAGCCGATCTAAAAGCCGGATCGCATATTTCTGAAAAATTACGTTTTTCGAATATTCCGATTCTCTCCGAAGAAGATTCGGAAAGAAAAGACATTTCGAAATTAGAAGCGGCTTGGATCTTGGATCCGATCGACGGAACCCGCGAATTCGTACATAAAAATCCCGAGTTTGCGATCAGCCTCGGTTTGTCCGTCCGAGGAAAGGCGATCCTAGGAGTGATTTTTAATCCGGTTACGTGCGAACTCATTTGCGGAGCTGAGAATTTGGGAGTCGTTTATCAGAAGTCGGAAACGATACCCGATTCGTTTTCCGTCCAGTCTCGGAACTTTACAAAAATGTTAAACGATTTTGAGCCTGCAAAAAAAGTTCTCATTTCCAAAACCGAAGAAAGAGAAGGATTGTTTTCCTCCTCCATGATCCCTTCCGGTTGGGAGTTTGCCGCGATGGGTTCGATCGCGTATAAGCTCGGTTTGGTGGCGGCGGGAAAGGCGGCGCTTTCCGTTTCCTTAAAACCGAAAAACGATTGGGATATATGTGCGGGGATTGCGCTCGTAAAGGCGTCCGGAGGTTCCGATCTGGAAATTCGATCCGGTAAACCCTATGAGTTTCAGACCAAAAACGGTAGAGGGGAAGGACTTATCGCAGGACATACTCGGTCTCTCTTGCAGGTTTGGGAAAATTCGAAATCGTCCTTTCAATCCGGTTTGCGGGACTGGAATTGATTTTTCCGTCAGATTTATGAAAAGAAATGAATATTCAAAAAATGGAATTTATACGATTAAGATCGGCGTAGACGCCAGGCCCTTTTCCACTCCCGTTTCCGGAGTGGGTAAAATGATTCACAGCGCTTTGCTTGATTTGGGGAAGGATCCAAGTTTCGAATTTTATCTTTTTTCTCATAGAGATCTTCATCCGAGTTATACAAACCTCCTGAACCTTCCCGGAATTCGTTTTATTAAGGGAGAAGGATTTTTTTCCAAAAAAGGAGGGCTTTATTTTGCGATCGCTCTTCCGCTTCAACTGAGAAAAATTCGACTCGATCTTTTCTGGGGAACCCAACAGGTGTTTCCTCCTTTTCTTTCCAAAAAGACCGCGACCGTTCTGACCTACAACGATTTGGTCGCGTATCGTTTTCCCGATACGATGAGAACTCTTGCTCGAATCCAACAAAAGTTTTATCTTTCCCGTTCGATTCAACGCGCGGATAAATTGCTCCCGATTTCGGAATCGACTCGAAACGAAGTGGCGGAGTTTTTTGATATCCCGTTCGAAAAGATGCAAGTGGTTTATCCCGGAATCGAACTTTCCGAATTTAAGGGTTTGCTTAAAAAAAAACCGGGCGAGAGAGTGGATTCCCTCCCTAAAAATTTTTTTCTTACGGTTTCAACCGTCGAACCTCGGAAAAATTTTCGATTTTTGTACAACGCATATATTGAATATTCAAAATCTATAAAATCAAGTCGAAAGTTTTCCTGGGTAATCGGCGGAAAGGCCGGTTGGGAAGATCCGGCGTTTATAGAAACCCTTCGAAGTTCGGAAAGCAAGGCGGCCGGAATCCTTTGGATTGAAAGTCCGAGTGACGTGGAACTGGCTCACATGTATCGTAAATGTTCCTTATTCGTATTTCCTTCTCTGTATGAAGGATTTGGGATTCCGCTTTTAGAGGCATTGAGTTTTCAAAAACCGGCGGTTGTTACGGATCTTTCGGTGTTTCGAGAAATCGGCGGGGATAAAATTCGGTATTTGAAACTCGAAGAAAATCTTTGGACTTCCGCGCTTTTGGATTTTTCCAAAAAGCCGTATTCGGGAAAAAAAGCGGACATTCGAAAATTCTATCGAAGCGCTGCAGCAAAAACGATCGCGGATCAAATCCGGGAAGTTCTGAAGTCGAAGAACCCGGTCTAAACTGGTTGAATGAGAAATGTGGGAACTCCCGCGAAATTCAAGTCTCACTGTAAAATGTGGGAACTCCCGCGAAATTCAAGTCTCGCTGTAAAATGTGGGAACTCCCGCGAAATTCAAGTCTCACTGTAAAATGTGGGAACTCCCGCGAAATTCAAGTCTCACTGTAAAATGTGGGAACTCCCACGAAATTCAAGTCTCGCTGTAAAATGTGGGAACTCCCACGAAATTCAAGTCTCACTGTAAAATGTGGGAACTCCCACGAAATTCAAGTCTCGCTGTAAAATGTGGGAACTCCCAGGAAATTCAAGTCTCGCTGTAAAATGTGGGAACTCCCACGAAATTCAAGTCTCGCTGTAAAATGTGGGAACTCCCGCGAAATTCAAGTCTCGCTGTAAAATGTGGGAACTCCCGCGAAATTCAAGTCTCGCTGTAAAATGTGGGAACTCCCAGGAAATTAGACTAACAGTGAAACGATAAGGTTAAGCGCGCAATTTTACCGCAAAACTAAAACCATTTCTTCCAACCGTCGAGTCTAGTCAGTGTTCCGGAAAATTCCAATCCGATCTTAGAATCGATCTGGAGATGAATTCTCTTCCGATCCAAAGGTTGGAGTTTCGCGGAAAATCTTTCTTCCTCATTTTGAAAGTGGAGATAATCCGGAAGAAACTCGAGTTTCCGTTTTTTCTTTGAATTTGTCTCGGTCGGATTTAAGGGTATCAAAAATGATTTTGAACTTTCCTTTCCTTCTAAGAGGATCAAAAGTCGATTTTCCTTACATTCCAAATTGGCCCTTCGATTTGTCTCCGAAAAATAGGGTTCCTTTTGTGCGGGAGTGGAAATCATACCTGAACCGGAAAATCGATCGTTCTTAAGATAGGATAGAAATTCTTCAGGACCTGAGAAATAATTGTAGAAGACCGGGTTCACTGGAGTGAGCCTAATTTGAAGGGAACCGTTTTACTGAAAAGATTTTTTCCTTTTACTTTCCTACCGTTTCTTTTACTAGGATGGGTTATGTGGAATTTTTGTCCGATTTTAACGTTAGTTGTTTTTTTGGTAGTCTCTTGTAATTTTTCCAAGGAAGAATCGATTCTCTATAAACTTTCCTTATACGACTTGGACGAACGTCCCGTTTCTCTCAAGGAATATAAGGGAAGGGTTTTGCTTTTGGATGTTTGGGCTTCTTGGTGCGAGCCCTGTAAGGATGCGGTTCCGGTTTTGGAAAAACTTTCTAAAGATTTGCAAGGGAAGAATGGCGTTCTTTTAGGAATCAATACCGAACCGGAACTTTCCAAAGAGGAACACTTAAAAGCCGCACACGAATTCGGGATAACCTATCCGTTTTTTGTGGATCGAAATTTTACGTTTATCAATCAGTACAAGGTGGAAGGGCAACCGGCTTTGATCGTTTTTAGCCAGTCCGGAGCTCTATTGAAAATTCAGTACGGCATTCAAGAAAAAGATTATCCGAAACTGAGGGCGAGTTTTTCGAATTGGTTGGATGCGCCCTAAATATTGTATAACAAAGCAAATAAAATAGAACCTCCCTAAAACCATTTCTAAAAAAAGGGTTTATTTCTTAGGTTCCCTATTTACTTTTGAATCCTTGCCGACAGTTTCTTTGTCGGAATCCCCAAGTTGTGATAACGAAAGATACCAGGAGTTAAATGAAGTTTGATGGCGGAAAACCTAGCGCAGCTATTTCGCGAATCTGCGGAAAAATATCGGGACCTACCGGCTTTCTTTTCCAAGGATTCTAAAAAGAATTATTACCCTACGACTTACGGTCAATTGTATGAGCAAGGAATTCAACTTGCCGAAGCTCTAATTGAATTAGGCGTTCAACAGAAACAAAGAGTAGGTTTGTTCGCTGACAATCGGATCGAATGGATCATTGCGGATTACGGCGTGATTCTTACTGGTGCGGCTGACGTTCCCCGTGGAACGGATGTTACGGATTCGGAAATCGTTTATATTCTCAATCACTCCGAAGTGGAAGTGGTTTTTATTGAAAACGATAAGATGCTCGAGAAATTCAATAAAAACAAGTCACAGCTCACTAACGTGAAAACCTTAATTATGATGGACCCGACGAGCAATGCTCCCGGGGTGTTGAAGATGCAGGATCTGATCGAAAAAGGAAAAAAACTTCGGGCGGACGGATCCAAAAAAACGGAAGAAAGAGTCGCGGCAATCAATTCAGAGGATCTTTTCACATTGATTTATACGTCCGGAACGACCGGACTTCCGAAAGGTGTTATGTTGAAACATTCCAACATGATGCACCAGGTAAACTATGTAAGTCCGATGTTGGACATCAAATCGGATGCTCGCCTTCTTTCCATTCTTCCGATTTGGCACGTTTTTGAAAGAGTTGTAGAATACGTTTGTCTCGGAATCGGCGCGGCTACGTATTACACGAACGTAAGAGATCTTCGTCAGGATTTGGCTACCGTAAAACCTACGTTTATGGGTTCCGCTCCCAGACTTTGGGAAAACATTTATAACGGAATTTATACTAGAATCAACGATCCCGCTCAAACTCCCGCGTTTCGCCGAGGTCTTTTTAAACTCGCGTATTTCTTTTCCAGAAAGAAAAATCAAGCGCTCCGTTTTTTGAAAGGAATCGAGGTGGATTATACGGGAAGAAATCCGATCGGATCCTTCTTTTACGGAATTCTAATGTTCATCCAGCTTTTGTTAACAGGACCTTTCACTTTGACCTTTCTCGCAGGCGCGTTAGGCGCTTATTTCGCGGGAACCGAGTTGTATTTTCTAACTTCTCCGCTTTATACGGTTGCGGGTTTGGCGCTTATTTTGAACAGCTTTACGTTGGACAAAATCGTTTTGGCTAAGATCAGAGCGGCTACGGGCGGTCAACTGAAAGCGTCTATTTCCGGAGGGGGAGCGCTGCCAAGGCACGTAGACGAATTTTTCGGTAATATCGGAATCAACGTTTTGGAAGGTTATGGTATGACCGAAACTTCTCCGGTAATTTCCGTAAGAACTTTTGAAAAACTCATCATAGGTTCCGTGGGTGTGGTCGTTCCCAAAACGAAACTTCAGATCCGTAACGATAACAACGCAGTGTTAACCGAAATCGACGAAAACGGAAACATCACCCAAGGAAAACTCGGATTAAAAGGGGTTGTCTTCGTCAAAGGTCTTCAAGTGATGAAAGGTTACTTCAAAAATGAAGAAGCTACTTCCAAGGCGATCGTGGACGGTTGGATGAATACCGGAGATATGGGAATGATCAATTTCAAGAAAACCCTGACTCTTACCGGTCGTGCAAAGGATACGGTGGTTCTTCTCGGAGGGGAAAACGTAGAGCCGGTTCCGATCGAAAACAAACTTCAGGAGTCCGCTTACATCAGCCAGTGTATGGTGATCGGACAGGATCAAAAGAATTTAGGCGCGATCGTAGTTCCGGATTTCGAAAAACTCCAGGAATGGGCGCAAGAAAACGGGATCAACGAATCAAACAACGAAAAATTGATCGAAAATCCGAAGGTTTACGACCTTTACAGAAAGGAAATCAAGGCCTTGAACAATACCAAAAACGGATTCAAGTCCTTTGAACAGGTGACTCCTTTTATCCTGATTTCAAAGCCGTTCGAAGTCGGCGAGGAACTCAACAATATGATGAAGATGAAACGTCACGTAATTACGGAAAAATACAGCGACAAGATCAGGAAAATCTATTCTACAAATCAAGATTAGGATTTTCTAATTTTTAATTCGAAAGCCGGCCTTTCAGGTCGGCTTTTTTATTTCTTCGGAGAATCTCCCATCCTACCGATAGAATTTCTATATGACCGGCGCACAGCAAACCCAAAAATCCTCCGTATTTTCACCTTCGGGACACGGAGATCTATACGCCCTCGACAATCTTTTTCTTTCTCCTCTCAGGGAAAACGAGGTTTGGGACTTTTCCAAGGTAACCGAATTTTCTTTATTCAATTTGGGTTTTCTTTGTATGAGGGCCATCCTCGCCGATCGTTGTGAAAGTAAGATGATCGTACAAGGGATGACTTCCGGATTTGTTAGAGGTCTTTCCAAAATCAACGGATTTGAAAACTGGAATCTATTTCAGACAAAAGGATTCATCCCGAAAGTAATCGGAAAAGAACTCCCAATGAGAATGCATTCGGCAATCCACGAAATTTTGAACCCCGCTCTTGCGACGTATGAAAAAGCCTTGTTTGCAGAATGGAACCCGAAAGCGATTACCATCGAAGGACGTTTTGAAAATCGGGAAATCCTGATCGCCGGAGTCGCTCTTCCGGAAGATGAAAAAAATCTGCCAGAACTTCTAAAAAATCTGATCCAAAGTATTTCGGGAACCTGCGGAAAATTTTACTTAAGAACGAACAAACATTCTTATCTTTGTCTGAAAAAAGACAAGGAAAGTATAGGGCCTGTTTTCTTTCAGGATAAGGAAAACGTTTGGGACTCTTTCGTATTTTTAATTTTGGAAATTGAAGGATCTTAACTTAGATGTTTGCTAAAGAGGAAGGCTTCTATACTTTCGTAGTTTTCTTCTTCAGAAAGTTCTAATATCTTTTTCACCAGAGTTCCCGCCTGATGTAGGGAAATAGATCGGATAATTTTTCGGATCGGATTTAAGAACGGAATCGAAACCGAAAGTTCCCGGATTCCGATTCCGATTAAGAAAATCGTAAAGTCCGTATCGGACGCGAGTTCTCCGCAAAGGCTGAGAGGTTTGTCGTAATCTCTAGATACTTCCACGATTCGGATCAAGGCTCTCAAAAAAGCGATATGATACGGATTGTACAAAGACGAAACGTGAATGTTGTTTCGATCCACGGCCATGATGTATTGAAGCAGATCGTTCGTCCCCACGGAAAAAAAGTCCGCCTCTCTCGCGATTAGATCCAAAGCCGCGACCGCTGCGGGAGTTTCAATCATCGTACCGATCTTGATCTTCTTATTGTATTTTTCTTTTTTAGCGCTTAGTTTGCGTTTGCATTCTTCCAAGATTACACGGGTCCGAATGATTTCCGCGGGTCCCGTAATCATCGGAAGTAAAATGCTCACGTTTCCGAAAGCGGAGGCTCGCAAAATCGCCGTTAGTTGTTCGGAAAACCATTCGGGATTGGAAAGAGAGTATCGTATACCTCGGTTTCCTAAAAACGGATTTTCTTCGAGTTCACCGGTTGAAAACTTATCGGCCCCGATATCGAATGTGCGGATGATTACGGGTTTGTCCAACATTCCTTCCGCGATCGCTTTGTAAGCAAGAAACTGTTCTTCACCGGAAACGTTACTGTCTTGGTATTTTAAAAACAAAGATTCGCTTCTAAAAAGCCCCACACCTTCCGCTCCGAATTTGATCGCCTGTTCGCAGTCCAATTCGGTTTCAAGATTGCATTTGATCCTGACCCGGATTCCATCCTTACTTACGGCCCTTATCTTTTTGGTTTCGTTTTCTTCCACGGGATAAGAAGAAGAGAATCCGTAATACTTCACTTCTTCCAGAGTCGGAAAACGGACCGCGTTTCCGGACTCGGCGTCTAAAAAGATGAATTCGTTGTCTTTGACGTGTGTGGAAAAATCTTTCAGTCCTACGATTGTGGGAATCCCGTAGTTTCTCGCTAGAATCGCCATATGTCCGGTTTTTCCGCCAAGGTCGGTCGCGATTCCTCGAATTCGGGTTTTATCCATCAGGATCATCTGTGAAGGAGTGAGTTCCCTCGCGACTAAGATCAAATCCTCCTTCAAACCGGAAAGAAAGGAGTCTTCTTCTTTTTTGCCGGCGAGGAATTCGATCAATCGATTGGAGACGTCTTGGAAATGATCCACTCTTTCCCGGAAGAATTCATTCTCCATGGCTTTGAATTTTTCGGAGATTTCATGAGTGACGTTTTGTACGGCAAGAATCGCATTCTCTCCGAATTCCAAGATTCTTTTTCGAACCGAGGTTGCAAGGCTTGGGTCGGAGCAAATCATCGCCTGCGTTTCTAAAATTTCCTGAACTTCTTTTTGATCCGGTCCGGACGTTTCGAGGGATGTAATCAAGATCCGTAAACTGTGGAGACTTTCTTCCAAAGCAACGTGAAACTTTTCCACTTCTTCTTCCTTTTCGGATTCGTGGACGTAGATTCCTGTGAGAATGGTATTTCGTTTTTTTCCGGTTTTTAAGACCTTACCGTATAGTTTTCCCGGAAAGGCCGTAATTCCTGAAAAAACTATACGCTTGGAGGGGATCATTCTAGAACGAAGTTTAAACTCGACTACAGAATTCCCCAAAAGAAGAATCTGACAATTCTTTTCCGGGTTCGAAGCGGAACGTATAAAATTCCGGTCTTATACGACCGGAATCACAAAGTCGAGAAGTTTAGACGACTGCCACTTTTCTTTTGAACAGAGGAATTCTACGGCTTTTGTATTTGCTGATTTCATCCCCAGTTACATTACTCATCACGAGTTTAGCCATGGAAATATCCAGGGCATGCCCCGCTTTGGACGCGAGATAATGCCCGATGATCGGACGACCCGCGATGGAAATGTCTCCAAAAAGGTCCAAGATCTTATGACGAACGCATTCGTTTTCAAAACGGAGTTGTTGGTTCAAATACCCGTCCTGGGTCAAAACGATCGCGTTGTCCAGGGAACCGCCCATTGCAAGACCTCTCGCTTGGAGCGCTTCCACGTCTTTGAGAAATCCGAATGTTCTGGCTGGGAGAATTTCCTGTTTAATCTTTTCCCTATCCAGGGAGATGGTAATGTTTTGCCCTTTGAGTAGAGGGTGATTGAAGTCAATCGTGTAGGTTACCTTGAGTTCGTTGCTCGGGAGTAAAACCAGGTATTTATCTCCGTCCACGACCCAAAGAGGACTTTGAACGTAAATCGGTTCCACGATTTCGGGGTATTCTACGATTCCCGCCGATTCAAGCGCTTGTAAGAAGGGAAGCGAGGAACCGTCCATGATCGGAACTTCCACCGCGTCGATTTCTAAAATCAGATCCGTCAAACCGATCGCATAAACCGCGGCCAAAAGATGTTCCACAGTTTGGATCCTATGGAGCCCGTCTCCTAATGTGGTTGCGTTACTCGTATCGACCACATTGCTGAGTTCGGCGGAGATCGAGGCTTTTTCCAAACCTTTTCGGTATTCGAAAACGATTCCCGTGCCGGACGGTGCCGGATGGGCGATTAGGTTCACTTCCTTTCCGGAATGAAGCCCGATTCCTTTGATTCTAACTGTATCCTGTATGGATTTTCTATATAGAGTTTCTTTCATAGTTTTGAATTTTCGATTTTCCGAAAGACCCTCTATCAAAAGACGGTCTGTAAGGATTCGAAGTTCGCTTTTGAGTTTGTTCAGAGAAAAAATCGGAATTCTTTTTCAAATTCGAGATTTTGTCTCACCGTCTATTAAGCAAACTCTATGCCAAATGATCTATTAAAATCGATTTTTTTAGGCTTTCCAACCCGGCTTTCGGGCTTAATCCGACATAATTTGAAATTAACTCCCCTTTTCCTGTCTCTTTTTTACAACTGTGTATCCCGAGGGCCACGGTTATGGTCGCATTATTTTTACCAGGGGAGTTCCTCACCGTTCTGATGAAAAAACTTTCCGGAGTTGCTTAAATTCAAGGATTCGATCCGTTCTATAAGACCTTGTGCGCTTTCGGTTGTAGAAATTCCTTGGCCTCCGGTCATCTGAGTCGCCACCATTCCAGGATGAAAGATCCCTACGGAGATTCCTTTCGGACTTAAATCCCGCGCCAAACTTACTGCGATCGCGTTCAACGCAGCCTTGGACGCTCTATAGCCATAATAAGAACCGGAAGCATTGTCGGCGATCGAACCCATTTTACTCGTTAGGAAAACGAGTTTTGCATTTGAATTCAAAGAGGAAAGCAAAGCTTTCACCATTTTGAGAGGACCTAAGGCGTTCACTAAGAATTGTGTGTAAACGTTTTCCTCATCCAAACTTTGCAGGTTATCGGAAATCAAAATCCCAGCGTTGTTGATGAGAATATCGATCTTTGTGTCGAGCAGTTTGGCCGATAGATCCCGGATCGAGTTCGAATTCAAAACGTCCACACCTTCCAAGATGCGAGTCGGTTTTAAACGAATCAAATCAACAGAAGGTTTTCTACATACCGCGAAAACATGATCTCCTCGAGAGAGAAATTGTTTGGTAAGTTCCAAGCCGATTCCCCGATTGGAGCCGGTAATCAAAATGTTTTTTTGAGTCATTCTTCTTCCAAACTAAGGATGAAGAGCGGTTCTGAAAGCACTTTTCCGATTGACGTCTAAGTCAATTTATTTACATTGCACCATCTATGAATTACGAGATCATTCACAAACCTTCGTATTCTTTTCTGAAAGTAAAACTTTCTCCGGGCCAAACGATCAAAGCCGAATCGGGCGCAATGGTTTATATGACCCCGGGTGTCATTGTGGAAACGAAAATGGGGAGCGGATTTCTTTCCGCAATCTCCAGACGATTTTTCGGAGGAGAATCTTTTTTCTTCAATATCTTCAAAGCTCCCGTCGCGGGAGCGGAGATCGGACTTGCTCCCGAACTTCCGGGCGACGTAGTAGGACTCGATCTTACAGATACGGGACTGATCGTGGAAGCGGGGGCTTACCTTGCATCCGATGAAACGATCACAATGAAACCTAAGTTCGGGGGACTGCGTTCCTTTTTCGGAGGAGAAGGGGTTTTTCTTTTGGAAATAATCGGGAAAGGGAAGTTGTTTCTAAACGCGTACGGCGGAATCCTTCCGATCGACGTTCAAGGATCGTATACGATTGATACGGGACACGTCGTTGCCTTCGACAAAAGTCTTCAGTATAAAATCGCAAAGGCCGGAGGAAGTTGGAAGTCCACTTTTTTCGGAGGGGAAGGTTTGGTGATGGAATTTACGGGGCACGGAAAGGTTTTGATCCAAACGAGAGTTCCTTCCGGATTTTTGTCCTGGTTGACGGGCCTTCTTCCTAGTTAATAAAAAGGGAATATTATGAATATTGAAATTCTTAGCAAACCATCCTACAGTTTTGCGAAGGTTCTTCTGAACGGAGGAGAATCGATCAAAGCGGAATCCGGCTCCATGATGTCCATGAGTTCCGGAATTACGATCCAAACTCACAAAGCGCAACAAGGCGGATTTTTAAAAAGTTTAAAAGCGGCGTTCCTCGGAGGAGAATCTTTCTGGATGAACACGTTCACCGCTTCTTCCGGAAACGGAGAGGTTCTACTGGCGCCGACTCTTCCCGGAGACGTGGAAAGAATCGAATTGTCCGGAACGGTGTACGTTCAATCCAGTTCCTTTCTCGCTTCTTCGCCGAATATAGAAATGGACACAAAGTTTCAAGGACTCAAAGGATTTATCAGCGGAGAATCCTTATTCTTTCTCAAACTTTCCGGAAACGGTCCTCTTTTGATTTCGAGTTACGGTGGAATCGACGTGTTGAACGTGGACGGAGAAATGATTGTGGACACGGGGCATATCGTCGCATTCGACGAGGGGTTGAATTACGAGATGACTAAGTTCGGAGGTTGGAAATCTTTTTTCCTCGGCGGGGAAGGACTTGTGGCTCGTTTTAAAGGGAAAGGGCGCGTTTGGATTCAATCCAGAAACGTTCCTTCTTTGGGAAGTTGGTTTAGAAACCAACTGCCTCCGATCAAAAGATAAGGGATAATGAATCATGAAACACGAAATATTATTAAAACCTGATTTTCCAATCGTTCAGGTTCAATTAGAAAACGGGGAATCCATCCGAGCGGAATCCGGTGCGATGGTGGCGATGAGTCCCGCCGTAAAGATGGCGACTAAGGCCGAAGGCGGGATCTGGGCTTCCGCCAAACGCGCGTTATTGAGCGGTGAATCCTTTTTCCAAAATACGTTCAAAGCCGAAGGTGATAAGGGAACGCTTTTTTTGACGAGCGCCACTCAGGGTGATATCGAATATCGTAAGATGAACGGAGAAGATCTCATTCTCAGCCGGGGAGCGTATGTCGCGGGTTCCGAATCTCTCGCGATCGATAGCAAATGGGGAGGATTCAAAGGTTTTTTTTCAGGAGAAGGTTTGTTTTTTTTGAAAGTAAGCGGGATTGGAGATCTTTTCTTTTCGAGCTTTGGAGCGATTCATACGATCGACGTTAGCGGAGAGTATGTCGTGGATACGGGTCATATCGTAGGTTTTGAAGGAACTTTGAATTATACGATTCAAAAAGTCGGGGGACTCAAATCCCTTTTCTTAAGCGGTGAAGGTTTAGTGGCCGTGTTTTCCGGAACCGGAAAGTTATACATCCAATCCAGAAACCAAAACTCGTTTGCCGCTTGGGCCAACCAGTGGAGAAGGGTGGAAAAATCCTCGTCCTCAAATTGAGTTCGTTTTAGACGTTACTGGACAAGTTTCCGGATTCGGATTTCAGTGGGATAGAAATCGGAAACGAACGGATGGAACTTTAACGTGATAAGGGTTTCCTTTTGCTAAGATTCATAAGAAGTTCGTTATATTCGTGTTTTCTAAAATAGAATTGGTGTACGGTATGGTCTTTCCGATAAAAGGAAAACTTTTACAATTGCCGACCATTAGGCTCTTAGGAAACTCAGTATTTCTCTCTAAGGGTCGAAATACAGTGGTCGATAAATTTCAAACTTGCCGGTTTCAAAAAAAACCGAATCACAAATTTATTGACTCCGTCGAACGCACATAGAAGTGATACGCTTTAGTTGTCCTATCCACCGACATCCTGACTCTAAAATCAAGGAACGACTTGGAAATCGATCTTCGATTTCAAAATTCCGTTGATATGGATTTCCAACGTATGTTTTCCGGGAACGTGGACCCGGGTCGTCATCTGTTGAAACGATTGTTTCTTTTCGTAACGGACCGATTCTTTCGGAAGGAAAAGTTTTTCCGCAACCTGAAAGACTTTTCTGGAGGTTTTTCCGGAAACTTTCGCATATTGAATCTTGTATTCGATTCTGAGAAGGGTTTGTCGCAATTCCTCGGATTGTACCGTAAAGTCGAAAGATAAGTTTTCGCCGATTTTGACAATCTTAGATTTCAATTTTAAATTTAGGATCTTTGCGTTTACTTCGGAACCAAAGCCGAAAATTTTAAGGGCTCTTTGATTCCCCGCTTTTAAAAGACCGCGTAACGCGTGTTTTAAAAGTAAATCCCTTTCTTTTGAGAACCCGGCCCATTTTTCCGCGATCTCTAAAATTAAATCCGGATGGTCTTTGGAAATATCGTTTAGATGATTGGCGACGCTTCTGCGCACGACTTCATCCTCGTCGTCTTTCAGGTTCTCCAGAATCGGAAGTGTTTTCCTAGGATCTTGTTTTAAACCCGGAATTCCCATTCCCCAAGGAAGCCTGGGCCTACTTCCTTCGGAGGATAATCTACGAACGCCCGGATCCTCGTGTAAAGACCATTCCAACATTTGTTTCCAGACGAGTTCCGGATGTCGGATTAAAAAAGGTCGAATCGAAAATTCACAAGAAATCAATTTGGTAATTCTTTCGATCGCTCGCATGGATTCTTTCGGGTGATCCATTCCCAGAATTTCCACGACGTCGCCCAAAAAGATCGTAAGAAAAACTTCCTTTCCTTCAAAAGATCGTTCGAACGAATCCGTAATCTTAAGCAAGGGTTCCATAGTTTTTGGAAACGGTTTCGGCAAGGTTTCGGCCAAAATTTCTCCGATTCTGCGAATCCTTTGTTTCAGTTCGAGTCGTTTCCAGTCTTTTTGTTTGAATTTGCGAATCCATTCGTCCTGAGAAACCGAGGGAAGTTCCTTCGAGAAGGAAGCCGCAATTTTTTCTAATACATTTTTTGAATATAGATCTTTGAGTAATTCGGCCATATAATTGGAGTCCGTGGGAGTCGGAGATTCTATTTTTACACGTTAGACTATCATGACCGGTTTCCGACATAAAAACGCGGGCATCGCCCTGTTCAAAACCCGAAAACTAAAAAGTAAACTTTCATTCCATTTCAAAAATCTTAATAAGAACTCGTCCCAAAACCTACGAAAATTGCGGAAATGAATGCGATGCCGAAAAAACTCGAGACGTTTTGGGACAACTCTAAGGTTTTAAAAAATTCCAACGGCTCGTATTTAACACTCCGTGAGTATTTAACAAAAGCGTAAAATAAACGCAGGGTGATAAACGAAAATAGGAATCGTTTTAATTCCTTCCCGGGTAACCGATCACGTCCATAAACGCGGAAACCGAAAACACGGCTTTGCCCGGACCCGGTTCTCCATAACCGGGAGGAACCGGTAAATTATACTTTTCGAATGTAGTTTTCCAAACGGTCAAAAGTTCGCAAAAATATTCCAGAGGCGGACCGGCCTGTGTTCCGAGAGTCGTATAAGGTTCCGGACACCAAGCCGTAAATCTAGGCATGATTCCCTTAGACATAAAGAAATCTAAACCTTCTCCCGTAGAGGCGATCGCTTCGGCAACGGTTGCAAACCCATAAGGTTGGGAAAGTTCGACTCCTCCAACAAAATTCGGAATCACATAAGAAGGTCCGAACACTTCCGCAGAATCCACGACTCTTCGAATCCAATGGTCTCTTCCGATATAGGCTTCCTTACCGGGACAAATTTTTTGAAATAAATTTTTATCCCAGACTTCGTAGTTCGGATGATAAACTTGAATTCCCGCATCCTTAAATTTCCTACAGTCCTCGATTTCCCAAGCCTGAGAAACGATCTTGCCCATCCATCTTCCCGGAAATTTGGATTCGATAGCCTGCGCGTAATCCAGATAGAAATCGATTTCATTCTTTTTCTTTAAGGAAGTAATCACACTTCCGCCGGTAATCGTATAAACCTTTGCGATCTTATCTTCCGCGTCGATCCAGGATAAAACCTCCAAGATGTCTTCGATGTCTTTTACGCCGGTGTAGGGACGTCCCGCATTTTTCTGTTGACGATAATTATGATTGATATCGCAATACGCGCATTCTTCTTCCTTCCCGAAGTATTGGCAGTTTCTAAAAACCGTAAGATAGATCAAATAACCCCATTCGATGACGGGTGCGATTTCTCCCGGAATTTTTCCGTTTTTCGTTTTGTGACGGTACCAAGCGGGAAGAGGCGGGAACTCGACGTTTCCTAAAAAGGTTTCCCCGAGGTAAAGAGACGGTTTTCCATCCGAAGACTTTTTCACTTTATAGGGAGAATTGGGATTGTTCCGAGTTGAGATAATGGTCGGAAGCAGACCAAAATGTCCCCCGGAAACTTTGATTTCTTCCGGAGCTTTTAGATCGGCGCCTTCTCCCAATTCGGAAAGTGGAATATGATCGAAGGAGAATATAAAGTAATCTTTCGTTTTGTATTCGCCCGTTACGTCAAAGGCTTCTTTAAGAAAGTGGATTCCTTGTCTTAAGATGTCTTGTTTGACGATGGCTTCCATCGGAATCGATTTATATTTCTTTTCCATTTCTTCCAGAAGTGGAATGGTGGAACTTTGGCGGATTGAATCTGTGGCTTCCATCTTGATTAGACAATGTCCCCAAAGGAACGGAAATGACACGCAGTTTTTTAGGTTTTCAAAATCATCCGATTGGTTTTATCCAATCGATTCGGTTCGGGTTTTCAGTTTGGATTGTCTTATTATTTGGATTCGTTTCTATCTCTTCGTTTCATTCTCCGTTGATTGCTAAAACGAAAAATTTTCCGCCTAAAAAGAATCGGACGAAGAAGGAAATCGACGCGGTTCCAGGATATGTTCGGGTCGCGGAAGGATTTCAAGAGCCGACGGACATTCAATTTTTTCCGGGGAATTCAAAAAGGATGATCGTTCTGGAAAAACGAGGAAAACTCGTGGAAGTGGATCTGACCACGGGAATCAAAACTCTCAAAGCGGATTTTACGGGCCAAGTGGAAACACGTTCCGAAGAAGGACTTTTGGGTCTTGCGTTTTCTCCCGAATTTTCAACGGATTCTAAATTTTTCGTGAACGTCATTGTAAAAGAAGGAGGCAAAGACTATTCTAAGATTTTAGAATTTGAATGGAAGAATAACGCAGTTCAAAAGATCGAACACGCAAAAAAAATTCTTCTGAGGTTGGAACAACCTTACTCCAATCATAACGGAGGTCAGCTTGCGTTCGGTCCCGATCGAAAACTCTACATCGGTTTCGGAGACGGAGGAGGAGCAAACGATCCCTACAAAAACGGACAGAATCCCGGAACTTTCTTAGGAAAACTTTTGAGAATTTCTCCCAACCCTCAGCCCACAGGCGCTCCTTACAAAGTTCCCGACGATAATCCATTTCTGGGTCGCCCCGGTTTTTTACCGGAGATTTGGAGTTATGGTCTTCGAAATCCCTGGAGATTTTCCTTTGATACCGTTACCGGCGAACTCTACTTAGCCGACGTAGGACAAAATGAATTCGAAGAGATCGATCTGATTCAAAAGGGACGCAACTACGGTTGGAATATTAAGGAAGGATTTCATTGTTTTAAAAAGAATCCCGTGTGTGAAGAAGCGATGCTCACCGATCCGATTCATGAATATTCCAGAGACGAGGGACAGTCTATTACTGGAGGATATGTGTATAGAGGAAAAGATCTGCCTAAATTGGTGGGTTCGTATGTGTATGGAGATTTTGTAACCGGTAAAATCTGGGCTTTACGACAAAAAGACGGTAAAAAGATCTCCAATGAGCTCCTCATGCGAGTTCCGTTTCAAATCAGCACTTTTGGCCGAGATCCGCATGGAGAAATTTATTTTGCCGATTTTGGTTCGGGAAATATCTTTCATTTAGTAAAAAAAAATTGAAAGATTTGGCAAAAGCGATTCTATTGTTTGTTGAGAAACATAGATAGAGGCTGCCACCACCGCAGTTCTGTTATCAATCCAATCTTAAGGAAAATGGTATGAAGAAGCTCTTAATCGTTTCCTCAATCGTATTGACCGCCGGGGTTCTGGTGTTCAACGCTTGTAAGAAACCTACCGAAAGTTCCAAGGCAGCCGCTACCGGTAAAGAAAACAGCCCTTCGGCTGTTGTTGTGTTCAGTGTAGGAGAAGCTAAAATTCTTCACGCGGATTTAACCGAAGAAAAAGCCACGTTAGGCGCCAGTTTAAAAACTGGAGACAAAGTCACAACGAAAGAAAAATCCAAAGTTGATATCCAATTTGCAGACGGATCCGCGATTCGCATGTCGGAAAATTCGGTAATCGACTTTGACGGTCTTTCCATCAATTCCAAAGGGAACTCCGATACAAGACTGGCGCTTGTTTCCGGAAAAGTTTTTGCGAAAGTCAACAAGGCTTCTAAAGAGGATCAGTTTTCCGTGGTCACTCCGACCGCAATCGCCGGTGTGCGTGGAACTTCCTTTATCGTAGACAGATCTAAATCCGACAAAGCGGTCGTAAAAGTTTTAGAAGGTTCCGTTGCAGTGGCTCCTCGTGTTACCGTTCTTGAAGGTTTAAGCGACGAGGAAATTTCTAAGGACGAAGAACTGAAAAAGATTCAACAGAGTGTTGCATCTTCGGAGATCGTTCTTGAAAAGAATCAAGCTTCCGTAATGAAGGCGGACGATAAGTCTCTGGAAGGAAAAGATTCTTCTAAGATCAGTGAAAAGAATATCGCGAACGTCGTTAAGAAACTGGACAATTCCGGAATTTCTAAAAAGGATGAAGAGGAAATTAGAACGATCGTAACCGTAGACAAAGAAACTACGGATAAGATGGTTCGTATCAACGAAGAGTCTTCCGGAAAAGTCGATGAGCAAAAAGCTGCGTCTCTTGAAACCGAGAGAAAAAAACTGGAAAGTGAAGTAGCGGTTCGTCAAGAAGAAGAATCTAAGAAATTCAAACAAATTCTGATCTCCGCTCCGAAAGAGTTGAAGTCCGGTAAGGATATCGTAAACTACTACGAAAGAATCGAAAAAATCATCATGACGGACGGATCTTCTATGATTGGTGCAATCGTAGATCAACAAGGATCGACGATGATCGTTCATACCGAAAAAGGAATTAAGAAGATCAACCAGGCCGATGTTCAAGAAGTGATTTACGACTTCCAAACAAAAGCTAAATTCTGATAACAGAGACTGAGTCTGAAATCAGGTGGAAAGAACCCGGGTTTTAAACCCCGGGTTTTTCTTTGTACCGTCTTTCCTCTGATCCCAGAAATCATCGACTACTAAGTCCGCCTATGACTCGCCTTGATTGAGCATAATTCCGTTTTTAGGCGAAGAATTCCGAACACATTCATATTACGTGGGTTCGGTAAAACTGGACAAATTGGAGACACCACATCGTCGGAAAACACAGTGGACTTCGTGTCATTTCTGTTGGTCTGAAATGACGACCTTGTTTTTCAAAAATCGAATCTTTGATTCCAGAGCATATGAATCGATTCCAAAATTTCTTCCATGTCGATGAGCATAATCCGTCCCTGCCATTGAAGAATCATCTTATTCTTACCGAATCGATTGATTTCCGCCCAGCGCGCTTGTAAACCCGGGATCAGATTGATCGTTTTTTCCAAAAGGTCCTTTACTTCGGATCTACTGACCGACCCTTCCTTATGGGAAAGAAATTGAATTATGGAATGATAGATAAGTTTCTTAATCTCTTCGGGAGGGGGACCGAGATCGGATTCGTCTACGAATTCCATGAGACTTGCTCGTCTGCGTGATAGGAACTTCTTACCAAGGGTCCGGAAAAAACTCCCTGAAATCCGACGGACTTTCCGTATATCTTTAACTCTTTAAAAACTTCGGGGAGAACGTATTCTTTAACGGGAAGATGTGTCGGAGTGGGTTGTAGATATTGTCCGAGTGTCAAAAAAGAAACGCCAACACTTGCAAGATCTTGCATACATTCTTTTACTTCTCCCACGGTTTCGCCCATTCCCAAAATCAAACCGCTTTTGGTCAAAAATCCTCTTTCGGAAGCGATTCTCAAAACGTCCAAAGAACGTTGGTATTTTTTTTGCGGAGCCACTTCGGGAAAAAGTCTTTTAACGGTTTCAACGTTGTGATTGAATACGTCCGGTTTACATTTGAAAATGATTTCCAAGGATTCTTGTTTTACCTTGAGATCCGGAATCAAAAGTTCTATCTTACAATCCGGAAGTCCTTTACGAATCGCTTTCACGGTTTCCGCGAAATGAGCGGCGCCACCGTCTTCCAAATCGTCTCGATTGACCGCGGTGATCACGACGTGTTTTAAGCCCAATGAAATCGCCGATTCCGCAACACGTTTCGGTTCTTCACGATCCAGAGGAAAAGGTTTTCCCGAAGCAACGTCGCAATAAGAGCAGCGTCTCGTACAAATATCTCCGCCTAACATATAGGTTGCGGTTTTTCTGGACCAACAGTGATTCAGATTGGGACAGGAAGCGCTTTCACAAACCGTGTTGAGTTTTTTTTCCTCTAAAGAATTCCGGATCGCTGCAACGGAATTATTTTTCGGATCGGGAAAGGTAAGTTTTACTTTGAGCCAATCCGGTTTTTCAGGGGCTTCCTGGAGAGATTGAGTGCGAGGTTTTTTTTTGAGAGGATTCATACGATTGCAGATCCGACTTGCAACAAGCTCTATCCTCGAATTTTAGGAAGTGCGGTCAACGAAAGTTTTAGGTAGAAGATTTTTTGAATCTTTCTGAAATGGAAGAATCCATGCAATCGAAGGATGATCTAAACGTTCCGGATGAGATTCGGCTGAATCGATTTCTTTCAGACTGCGGTTTAGGTTCGAGAAGAAAAACGGAAGAACTAATCCTAAAGGGCCAAATTACGATTAACGGCAAAAGAGTGGATGCGCTGGCAACCAAGGTCAAACCGGGGACGGACGTGGTTGCCTATTTGGGAAAAGTCGTAAACCCGATAGAAGAACCTAAAAAAATTCTGATCTTAAATAAACCGGCGGGATATCTCTGTTCTCACGGGGATCGTTTTCACGAAAAGACAATCTTTTCACTCCTTCCTCCCGCTTATCAAAACTACAAAATCGCAGGTCGCCTCGATCTTGATTCGAGAGGGCTTGTGCTTTTGACAAATGACGGAGAATTGGCACAGAGGATTTCGCATCCTTCCCACGGTTCCGAAAAGGAATATCTCGTGACCTTAAAATATGATCCGGGAGAAAAGGGGATTCAAGCCGCTTTTCAGAAAGGGATTTTGGATGCAGGGGAAATTCTGCGTGCAAAGATGGTTAAACTCGTTCCCGGGAAAAATTGCGTGTATCGTGTTATTCTCGCGGAAGGAAAAAAAAGACAGATCCGAAGGATGTTTCACTCATCCGGAGCGAGTGTGGTTGATCTACAAAGAATTCGAGTCGGTTCGATACAATTAGAAAGGCTCAACTTGGAAGAAGGCGGATATCTTCCGGCTGAGACGGGAATTTGGAAATGAATTTTATCAGTATTGAGTTTCTTTTATTTTTTTTGACCGTATATCTGATCTACTGGAACGTTCCGGAAAAGAGCAGAAAATATCTTTTGATCGTAGGATCCGCTTTTTTTTATTCCGCATTCAGTTTTAATTTTTTATTCCATCTCATCCTGGTCGTTTTCGCCAATTGGCTGTTATATCGATATTGGAACGAAAAATCCTGGTACGTAAAGTCGGCCGTCGTTTTTAACCTTCTCAATTTGGGTCTATTCAAATATTTTTATTTACTTATGGAGTTTATCGGTTTCGTATTTTCGATTTCCGTTCTCCGGGAAAAAACGGCGATCGACGCAAAATTTTCCGTCTTGTTCGGTTTAACGGGATTTGAAGTCGTTCTTCCTGCCGCGATCAGTTATTATACGTTTCAATTTATTTCATTTGCGGTGGATTCGAAACGAGAAGGTCATAATGGGAAGGTCGGTCTTACGGGATTTTTTTCTTTTATCTTTTTCTTTCCGGTGATGATTGCGGGTCCGATTCTACGATTCGATCAGGTTCGAGATCAATTTGAAGCCCCTACGATGACACCGGCCAAGTTGATCGACGGTCTCTGGCTTTTTCTCCGAGGTCTCGTCAAAAAAGGATTATTATCCGCGGCTATTCTACCTCTGATCGCACCCGTGTTTTTATCTCCGAAAGATTACTCGGGGATCGCGCTACTTTTGACCTGTTTTCTTTTTGCGGCCAATCTTTACTTCGACTTTTCGGGACTTACCGATATGGCCAGAGGAATCGGAAAGTTGTTGGGATTCGATCTGCCGGAAAATTTCAAAGCTCCGTTTTTTTTCCAAAACTTCGGGGATCTCTGGCGACGGTGGCACTTAACGTTTTCCTATTGGATTCGGGACTATATCTACATTCCGTTAGGCGGGTCTAGAAAAGGGGAACTCAGAACCGCGATCAATTTGATCGTAACTTTTATGTTAGGCGGACTTTGGCACGGGGCCAGTTTGAATTTTCTCATTTGGGGTTTACTCACGGGGATTTATCTGGCCTTGGAGAGATTGTTCGAAGTGCGGAACTGGAGGATCCTTCCTGAAATTCCTTATGTAAAAGCCGTTTTACGTTATCTATTCGTTCTGCTTGTATATTCGATTTCCTGGACTTTCTTTTTTACGCCGAACTTTAATTCGGCGATTTCTTCCATCGCAAGAATTTTGACGTTCCAAAGCGGACAATCTTTGACGGGACTTGAAACCGGAGTTTATATGTTGATTTTCGTATTCTTGTTCCACGTTGGCGAGGAATGGCCCGAAAAATATTCGGTTCCCCAAAAGTGGAGAGCCGGACTTTTGCCGATCTTAGGACTTGTAATCCTTTTTATCATGGTCGGAATGAACGCGGGTAACGCGGACTTTTTCTACTCGCGGTTTTAACGGGGATTTCATCTATGAAAAAAATATATATCTATTATCCGATTTTATTTCTAGTATTCGTATTTTGTTTGGATAAGATATTCACCCTCGAATATTTTCAAAAGAATTTCATTCAAGCCGGAAACACCGTCTATTACACGCAAAGGAAATCCCTCTTTGAAAAACTGATTCACGATCAGAGTTTAAAGGAACGTTCTTTGGCGCTCGCTTTCGGAGATTCCAGAGCTTATCCTTATTCCGCGATGGGAATCGACAAAAAATTACAAAAGGATTGGATATTGTATAATTTTTCCGGTCCTCAGGCGGTGCCGGCCTACGGTTTATATTGGTTTGAAAAAATCATCAAACAAGATCTAAAACCTAAATTAGTATTTTATGTTGTAAGTCCGGAAGGTTTCGACGATACCAAGGGAGTTTTTTACGATCCGTTTTTAAAATACGGTGCGGACGACGAATTTCTACTAAAATATATGGATCAAATTTCATTTGAAGATCGTAAAAAACTGTTTTTAGATCGTCTGTTTGCGGTTAGACGAATCAATCCGGATTTAAAATTATTCTCCAAAAGACTTCAGGAAAAAAAATTAGACGAATACAACCCGGCGTTAAACACCGATTATATGGTCCTCAATTTGAATCACGGGGAACAATTCGCTTACACTACTTTCATAAACGATCCGGATCGATTGGAGAAGGATTCGGCTCGAATTCGAAATCTGTATCTTTCCACGTTCAACCTCGGATCGACTCAGTTCTTTTTTGTGGAACGGTTTTTGAAGTTGGCAAAAGAGAACGACGTAAAGGTTTATCTCATTTGGCCGAAGGTTTACGAAACGTATCGGAAACGTTATTATGAATTGGAAATGGAAAAAACATGGTGGCCTAGGGTTCAAGACTTAGCGAAAAAATACTCCGCGGTTCCGGTGGACTTAAACACTCAGACTTCTTGTAGTTTGTTTTACGACGCATCTCATCAATCGATCATGTGTTTTTTAGAATCCATGAAACTGATGATCGACGACTATTACGGAATGAAAAAAATTCAGGATTGAATTTGAAATAAGATTCGAATCCGTTTTGTTTTGCGAACTTGTAATTTTCGTTCTTTCTACAACCGAAATTTTTTACAAAACTTCTTGATGAAGACTTAGTGTTTGTCCGCCAACCGTCCGATTTTATCGGAATGGCCGCGAATCTCTGCGATTGTTTTGAGATTTGGGACGGGTTCTTAGTGCTCTATTGAAATACAATCTTTATATTTCAAAATAGAAAAATCGATTTTGAGATTTTTATCTTAATGTGAGTTCGGTATAACAAATGCGAAAGCGATTATATATTTCGACCCATAGGGAGAAATATTGAGTTTAATTCCGAAGGAATTGGAACATTATGTTGCGACCGCAGGAGCAACACTTTAGTTCAAACGAACAACTCAGCGTCTCGCTTCTACGGTCGCTCGGGAAACTCATCAAAACGTTGCTGCCTGCTGTCGCAACGTTAGGTCGCGCGCCCATTTTAGCTATGAAATTCGCGAGCTGCGGAGCGACCCAGGAAACTCAGTGAACGCCTTCCTATGGGTCGGCGTTCAGGGAGCGAACGCACTCGAGTTTCTTATTCGCCCAAGATTTCAACCGTCGAACTCACGTTATCTTAGAATCCTCGAAAGAAAAAAGATTGTATTTCTTCAAAAAACACAATGAATCCCTTCTTTTGCAAGAATGGAAACGATCCGGTTACGTAATTTTTCGCGATCGTTTTTATCCGAAATTCGAAAAAAAACGATCAAATAGAACTGCAGGTGAAATAAAAAAGCCCTCTTGCAAAGAGGGCTTTTTGTTCCAAACGGTCGATTTGAATTCGGTTTTAGAAAATCACCACTTTAACTTTTTTGAATCTTCCAAAAACTTTTCCAAGCCGATGTCGGTTAACGGATGTTTGAAAAGTTGCAGAAACGCGGAGTGAGGCATGGTCGCGCAGTCCGCACCTCTCAGCGCTGATTCTTTTAAGTGCATCGGTCCGCGGATGGAGGCGGCGAGAATTCTCGTATCATAACCGTAGTTGTCGTAGATCTCTCTGATTTCGGTAATCAGTTCCATTCCGTCCCAACTCGTATCATCCACTCTACCGATAAAAGGCGAAATAAAAGTTGCACCTGCCTTAGCGGCAAGAAGAGCCTGAGGCGCCGAAAAACAAAGAGTTACGTTCGTGGGAATATTTCTTTTCGTAAGTTCCACCACGGTTTTGAGTCCTTCCGGAATCAAAGGAACCTTGACGACTACGTTCTCAGCGATCTCTACGAGTTCGAGGGCCTCTTTCAACATTCCGTCGAACTGAGTCGAAAGAACCTCTGCGCTGACGGGGCCCGGAACGATGGAACAGATTTCTTTGATGACTTCTTTAAAACTTCTTCCGGACTTGGCGATGATGGAAGGATTTGTTGTCACTCCGTCCACAAGTCCGTAGGATGCGATTTCTTTAATTTCGTCTACGTTTGCAGTGTCCAGGTATAATTCCATTGATTAGGCTCCATAAAATAGAATACTTAGAGCATCGTTGAAAGGCTAAGGTCGGGTCAATAGAATTTTATTTAATGGGTCGTATTGCAGCCGAAAGAATTTTAGAAGAATTCTTTTCTTTTATGGAATCAAATCTCGAAGAGTTTTGATTTCTTCCGCGCTGAAAAATTCTTTGTATTCTTTTCCGATCTGAAATTGAATCGAGGAACTGAAGTAGTCCACCCGTCTTGTGAAAGGCATCTTTTTATAAGCCTCTTTCCACTGAACCACATAACCGCCTTTGGGAGGAGATTGTTTTTCATCCGTTTTTTCCCAAAGCACCGCGCCGCCGATTTTGTTTTCCGCCAAAGCTTCTTTTTTAGGTTTTCCGTATTTCTGTTCCAACTTTTGTTGCACTTCTTTTCCCGGAAGATATCGGAATAAAACTCCGACGGAAAATAAAACTCCCGGCGCCGAATGATTTTCTTCTTCCGTCTCCGATTTATTTTCGACAGTCGCCGTTTGATTTTTAGGTCTGGACTCGGTTACGATTTTCGGGGTGGAATAAAAACGATAGGAATAAAAAATTCCGTTTCTGCGTATGAGAAGGGATTTCTCCTTATCTTCGAAAACGATTTCCACCTTTTCGTCGTTCTGCGGATTGGTGGAAAGAGATAAAAACTTTTCCCGTAGGTTCGCATAACTTTCACCCCAAGAGGATTCCGCGAACCCTTCCAACAAATTGACCGCCTGTTGTGAGGTGTTAGTCGGTTGTCTACGGTCCGGTGATTCGTCCGGGAGTTGGCCGTAAAGCGCGACAGGAATTAGAATCCAAGAAAGAAGAAATGCGGAAATTCTCATATCTTTTCTATCGGCAGTTTTTAGAGAAATTTATTCAGAATCTTCTGCGTCGGAAGGGTTTTTAGAACCCGAAAATTGAATTCCGCCGATCCTTACCTTTCCGTTCCAACGAAGAACGAGCAAAACGGCGATGATGGAAATATTCGGAAAAACGAATAAGAACGGAATCTCGTGGAACCATCCGTATACGGCCAGATTGGATGCGATGACGGAAATCGCCGATCCGCTTAAGATCGCCACTTCCTGTTCGAAAAAACGGACCAGAAAATGATTCGGGCTTGTGGATGGAAGATCCTTGAGGACGAATTCCACAAGAACTCCGTACGTGGTCAAAAGGACGGTCGGCAATAAAAACGAAAGAAAGAAATAATTTCCAAACGAATCCGCGTAATGAGGGGCGCCGATCATTCCTCCTAGAAGAGTCCAAAGATAGGAAACGAATGCGGAAACGAAAAATCCGATCGCTCCGTACTGAAGGCTTCCGTTGGATTCTAAAAGTTTGAGCCATTCATCCGGAAGGATTCGAATCCAATCGATGAGTTCCAATCTTTCGAAAGATTCTCTTCCGGAAAGAAAGAGAAGTTTAAAGTAATAACTCGCCAGAACGAGTACGCCAGAAACGATTCCGAAGAAGATTAGATAGAGTAGAAATTCCATAATTAGTGTCTAAAGTGCCTCATCCCCGTAAAAACCATAATGAGTCCGTGTTCATCCGCAGCCTGAATGACTTCCGGATCTCGAACCGAACCGCCCGGTTGGATGATCGCCTTGGCCCCCGCTTTTGCAAGCGCGTCGATCCCGTCCCGGAAAGGAAAAAATGCGTCGCTCGCAACATAAGAACCTACAACGGAAAGACCGACGTTGAGGGCCTTGTTGGCGCCTAACTGCACCGAGTCGACTCTGGACATTTGTCCGGCGCCGATTCCCAAGGTCGCATTTTCTTCCGTATAAACGATCGCATTGGACTTGATAAAACGAACACAGGACCAAGCAAACATCAAACCACGAATATCATCGGGTGTCGGTTGTTTTTTGGTGACTACTTTTAGATCTTTTTCGGTGATTGTTGTGTAGTCCCTGTCCTGTATGAGCAAACCGTGATGGATCGGTCGGAGGTCCAATTCGTCCAGAGCTTCCTTGAAGTCCTCGATTGCAATCAGGCGAATATTCGGTTTTTTAGAAAAGATGTCCAGGGCTTCCGGTGTGAACTTCTGAGCGATCACACCTTCCACGAAGTTTTCGGTGATCACGGCGGCCAATTCCCCGTTTACGATTCCCTTGATTCCGATCACACCTCCGAACGCGGAAATCGGATCGGTTCTTCTCGCGAGTTGAAACGCCTCCAACGGATCGTCCGCATAAGCGATCCCGCATGGATTGAGATGTTTGATGATACAGACCGTGTTTTCGGGAAGAAGGCTGGAGATATGAAACGCCGCGTCGAAATCCAGCATATTGTTAAACGACAATTCCTTTCCTTGTAAAGGAGCAAAGTCGCTCTTCGCAAAAAGAGGTTCGTAAAAGGCCGCGGCTTGGTGAGGATTTTCCCCGTATCTGAGTTTTTGCTTTTTGATAAAAGAAAGATTGAGAACGTCCGGAAAAACGTCTCCTGTTTGTTTATAGAACCAGGATGAAATCGCGGTATCATACATCGCCGTATGAGAAAACGCTTTTCTCATATAACCCGCCGCTACTTCTTCCGAAACACTTGCGGATGCAATGAGGGTTTGCGCTTCTTTGTAGTCGTTCGGGTCGGTGAGAACGAGAGTATGTTTGTAGTTTTTCGCCGCGCTTCGAATCATGGAAGGTCCGCCGATATCGATATTTTCAATCGCTTCTTCCAATTGAACTCCGGGTTTGGAAACTGTTTTTAAAAACGGATATAAGTTGACGACGACCAAATCTATTTTAGGAATCTTTAATTCTTCCATTTTTTGTTTATGCGCCGGATTGGAAAGTACGCCGAGAAGACCCCCGTGTACTTTAGGATGGAGAGTTTTCACTCTTCCGTCCAAAATTTCCGGAAAACCCGTGTAGTCGTCGATTGCGATCGCGGCGATGCCGTTGTCTTTCAGAAGTTTTAAAGTTCCGCCGGTGGAGATGATCTCAACGCCGTTTTGATTTAAAAATTGTGCGAACTCCACTAAGCCGGATTTATCGCTTACGGATATCAGGGCTCTTTTGATTTGTATCATCGTTTACCCAATGTTTACCTTTCTATTTTGGATCTTAAGCCTATCCTCGCAAAAATATTGGACTGCGAGCGGCAGGATTTTATGTTCCTCTTTGAGAATCTCCAGAGTCAAATCTCTTTCCGACATTCCTTCCTCGATTTTCACCGTTCCTTGAAGAATGATAGGACCCGAGTCCACACCTTCGTCCACAAAATGAGCGGTACAACCCGCGATCTTCACCCCGTATTCGATGGCTTGTCTCTGGGCGTTGAGTCCCGGAAATGCCGGCAAAAGAGAAGGGTGAATGTTGACGATACGATTGGGAAACGCTTGGATCACTTGCGATTTCAGAATTTTCATATAACCCGCAGTGACGATGAGATCGGGTCCGAGTTCTAAGAGAAGGTCCAGAAGTTTTTTATGATATTCTGATTTGTCCGAAAACGAAGAAAAGTTTAAAACGTGGGAGGGAAGTTTAAATTCCAGAGCGACTTCCAAAGCTTTGGCGTCCGGATTGTCAGTGATGAATCCGATTCCGGTTCCTCGGATCTTTCCGGCTTGAATCTTTTGGAGAACCGCTTTGAGATTGGAGCCTCTCCCGGAGGCCAGGAAAACGATCTTTTTTTTAGGTTTTGTAAACAGGCTTGCCAAGAAAATTGAATCCGGGTAGAATCAAAAACCGTCTCGTATTCGGGAGCGGATTTGAATTCAAAAACTTCGGAACTTCAAGCGAAAATCGGCTGAACGTTAGCGCTGAGTTTCTTCTTAAAAGATGAAAATCCGTGCCAGGCTCGTGGAAATATCGGCTTGCAAGCGATTTCTACGATTTTTTTTTCGTTTTCGGGCTCTCGATCCCCACTAAAGTTTTGAGAGAAACCGCAAGAATGTTCAGACCCAGCATTAAGGAGGTACGAGTTTTTGTCGAAGAGTATTTCAGGAGAGATACATGTCACTTGCCAGAAAATCCACAGCGACCGTTGAACAATATAAATCCAACGAAATCTCGACTGTAAGCCAGGGAAAACTCATCGTGATGCTCTATGACGGAGCGATCCGTTTTCTAAATATCGCTCTGGAGAATAATACACCCCGAAAATACGATGTGGTGAATAACCATATCCTCAAAGCCGGGGAGATCGTTACCGAACTCATGCTTGCCCTCAACTTGGAACAAGGCGGGGAAGTGGCGAACAACCTCCTAGGAATTTACGTTTATATTAAAAAACGTCTTCTAGAAGCGAACATGAAGAAGGATTCCGAAATCATCCAAGAGATCGTCAAATATATGGAAGATCTGAAATCGGCGTGGGAAGAAATCGAGAAAAAAGAAAAATCCAACGTAGTTTCGGCGCCGTTTCAAAATCGCGGGAACGGTTTATCCATTCAGGGGTAAAACTTGTCGGATTCCAATTCAGTCGATTCGAACCGCAGCCTGGTTGTCCTCTACGGAGATAAAATCCTTCTGTTGGAACAATTGATCGTCAATCAAAAACGACAAATGGACGTGTTCGGTTTCGGAGACGGAGAAGGCGGGGTCAGGATCGAAAACTCCAACGTAAAAATCATTGAACAACTTTGTTCCGTCGATCGAAAGATCGAGAAATTGGAAGAAGGAGTTCCTCAGACTTCGGAATTGATCGAACTTACGGAAATTCTGTTTCAAAAAATGGAAGAATCCAGATTTCTACATTCTCAAGTGGAAGAAAGGATGAGAGAAATTCTGAAAGAATATCAAAAAGAATTAAACCTGGTTCAGGTTCAGATTCAATTAAAAGCGCATCTTAGACAAGACTATTGGAAAACGGGGACCTGTTAGAGAGAGCCCTGGAGTTTCTAGGTTTAGAACCGGGGTTCGATGAAGAAAATTTAAAAAGTCGTTTCTACTTCCTTTCCAAAAAATATCATCCCGATACGGGAGAATTCTCAAACGATTCCCTATTCAAACAACTGATCGAATACAGAAACGTTTTATATTTCCATCTGGAACAAAGAATATTCAAAAAAACGAATATTTCTCAGGGCTCCAAAAATTCCGACCAAAACGATTATAACGTCTACAAACGAGCGAGGGAAATCTACGATTTTGCGATCCACGAGTATTACAAACTCACGGAAGGAAATCCGATTTTTTTAAAAGGAGAGGAGAATCCGGCTCTTCGTAAACTTAGGTCTTCCCTGGAAATTTCCAAATCGGAATTCGAAGAATTGATCTCTTTTTATCCGCAGAGTATCTGGGTCGCTGACGCGAAAGATATCCTCGCCAAGATCGAGATTTGGTTTAAGGAACCCTAAGAGAATTGGAAGGCATCGAAAAAACGAAACCGGATGCGTTTCCGTTCGTGATGCTGACGACCAACACTTGAGAACGAAGAGTGAGATATTGACCCGAAGAGAGAGTAACGTTCATCTTGCAGATTCGATTTGCGTTTTCTCCGGTTCCGATTGCGGCCAAAGGCCCGTCGTTCGGACTCAACTCGATCGAATATTCCAGAGGTTGGTTCGGAATTATATTCAGGATTCCGTTTACACATTCGATTCCGGAGTCAAGTCCCGAAGGAAATCTGGATTCGTTTTCGGTATTTCCGACATACAATCGATATCCGCTGAAAAGAAGTTCCGGATTTCCGGCTCTCATCCTGAGTTCGTATCCGCTTGCGATCGGAATGACGCTGATCAACGTGGGCGGAGTGGAGATCAATCTGGTTGTGGAGTAATGAGGACATCCGAGTAAAAACGAAAACACCGGTAGCAGAAATAAAAGATAAAGACGTTTCAAAAAGAAATATACTCCCTCCAGCCGAACTTTTCAGCCTGCTGATCCGATATTGAGAAGAGTGGAAAGCGTAGTTTCGGTGTCACCCGATTTTCTTCCGGTAAGCTCCACTTCAATTCGGTGAGAAGTTTGTTTCCTTTTCGAGTGTTACAATGTTTACACGCCGCGACCAGATTCTCCCAGGAATTGAATTCCTTCGGTCTTTCCTTTTTGGGTACGTGTTCCCACCGACTCCGAGGTATTACGTGATCCAGTGTGAGTTTGGAACTCGGAAATTTTTTTCCACAATAAACACAGTGATAGTTATCCCTTTGAAAAATATTTTCTCGGGAAACCCGATCTTTCCTCGGCGGAACCCTGTAGTAATCCCGTAGAAGTATGATTCTAGGCGCGGTAAATTTGAGTTTTTCGGAACGGATTAAATAGTTTTGATCATCCTTGATGAGTTGCGCTTTTTCAAGGATGATCAGGATGAGGGCGTCTTTGACCGACCGGATCCCGATGGGGACGTAACCGGCATTCAGCACAAGCACCGGCTGCGCAAGAATGTCCATAGCTGGTCAAAAAATAACCGAGGGCCGGAAGATGTAAAGAAATTCTCAGAGAGAAGATCGTTTCTTACGAATCCAATACACGATTCCGAAGAGCAAAAATACCGTTCCTATCAGTCCGAGCACCGCAAGTTGACCGTTGTGAACCCAACGCATCAGTGTATCGAAATTATAGGCTCCGAAATATCCCAAGTAAACCCAAATCGGTACCGAGATAATGGCTGCGAGGAAATCGAGGATTACAAAACGATAAAATGAAATTCGATCCGAGGTTCCGGTCGTGAGATAAATCGGCATTCGGAGACCCGGCATAAATCGAGCCATAAAGGTGACCCAATTTCCGTAACGAGAGATTTTATCCTGAACCTTTGCAAACCGTTCGGGTGTGACGATCCTGGAAATCATCGGAATCTGAAGAACTCGAACTCCGTAGATTCTCCCGATCAAAAAAACGGAACTGTCCCCGATGAGAACCCCCGCCATCCCGACCAAAAACATAAAATGAGGGTCCGCCTTTCCGAGTCCGGCGATCACTCCGCCAGAAACTAAGGAAATGTCTTCGGGAACGGGGAGTCCGAAACCGCAGAGAATCAAAACCAAAAAGACGGCGATATATCCGTATTCGGAAAAGATGTAAACGAGAAGATTTAAGAATTCCATTCCTACTATAAACGCCTTGGGTTAGGATTTCTCTGACAGTAAAATCTGGCTCCTTTAAAATAGCAGTAAACAAACAAAAAAAGAGGAGGGACTTTTGGGAAAAGTGTCCGATTTTTGTAAAACGTGTACTTTTCCAGAAACGATTTACTGCAAAAAGAAATAGATGGTTTGGCGCCTTATGCGATTTCGAGCGCCCATAACGGAGGAAGAATCCATGAAGAAGAGGAACATTCCTACCGACTTCCGTTTCAAAGAGACAGGGATCGGGTCCTTCATTCCAGCGCCTTCAAACGCCTTCAGTATAAGACTCAGGTGTTCATCTTTTCCGTCGGCGAGAATTATAGAAATCGAATGACTCACACTCTCGAGGTCGCGGGTTTATCGAGAACGATCGCAAACGCACTCGGACTCAATTCTCATCTTTCCGAAACGATTGCGCTGGCTCACGATCTCGGTCACACTCCTTTCGGTCACGCGGGTCAAGAGGTGTTATCGGGTCTTATGAAAGATCACGGCGGTTTTGAACACAACAAACAATCCCTGCGAATCGTAACTTCGATCGAAAAGAAATACCCGAATTTTTCGGGTCTCAACTTATGCAGAGAAACCCTCAAAGGGCTTATGAAACACGGAACCGATTACGATCCTTCCATGATGCTTTTGGAAAGAAAAGAGAGCGGTCCTTCGCTCGAAGGAATGATCGCGGATCTTTCGGATGAGATCGCTTATACGAGCCACGATATCGAAGACGGTTGGGAGATGGGTTATCTTCATCTCGGCGATTTATCCGAAAATCGTTTTTGGAAGGAAGTTTACGAAAATTGCAAGTTGCAGTACAAGGACGCCGGAGAAAAAATTTTGGTCCGTACGACGATTCGAACTCTTACTAATTTTATGGTTTCCGATCTGATTCAAAATATTTCGCATCAATTGGAAAAAAATCAAGTTGAGTCCACGGAAGATTTGGTTCGTCTTTGGAAACGGGAAATTCGGATCGCTTCCTTTTCGGACGAGGTGAATTCAAAGTTCAGAGAACTCAAAACGTTTCTGTACGAAAAACTCTATCGCCACGAGGATTTGGTTCGTATGAGCGATTACGGGAAAAAAGTGATCGAGTCCTTGTTCGATTACTTTTTAAAACATCCCGAAAAAATTCCGGATACTTACAAGGAACGGATCGAGGAAGAATCGTTGTATCGTGTGATCAGCGATTTTGTGGCCGGTATGACCGATCGTTACGCGGAGAAGATCTATCAGTCGTTGCCTTAAAGCAGATTCCTGAATATTCTGAAATTGGAATGTTTTTTCTTTTTTTGATTGTAGTACGGGGATGCGTCTTTTTAGTTATTTTGCGGGTTCTACGGTCGTATCGATTGTTTCTTGTGACTTCGGTTGAATCGAAGAGTTTGAACAATAGTTTGCTACGATCATGATGGGAATTGTGTTGTTCGGACAATAGTTGATGATTTCAATTTGGATTTGTTTGTGGTGTGGGTCTGATATATTGATAATTCCTATGTTGATACCTGCTTCGTAATTATAGATACCGATTGAGATGTTTCCGTTTTGTGTTTCAAAATTAGCTATGCCGATCGAGACCCCAATTCTCGTTGTAGGTATGTCGACAGAATCAGGAGCCAAAGCATGCAAAGGAACTCCAAAATTGAAAAGTCCGATTTTCAAACCGGCGTGTTTGCGATGTGTAAGATTGACGGCTCCAATTTGAATTCCAATTAGATTGCGAGCAAAGTTTAGAATTCCGACTTGTGCTCCGATTATACGGTTTTTAACCGCGTTGACAATTCCTGCGTTGAGCCCGTAAAGATTTTTAACTTCTCCATGGGGAGATTCAGCCTGAAGATTTCCGTTTCCGTATTGGAAGGAATTTTGGTAGTGAACCGAGGAGTCATTGCGAGGCCGCATTGATAAACGAAGAGCAGAATGCAAAAAATGAAAAGTCGCGTAAAACAAATGAATTTCATCGTCTTTTCGATTTCCTGAAATTATAAATGATCTAACGTTGAATGATCGGAGTCGTCTTTTTATAGTTACAGGCGAGCGTTCTGGAAAGTTCTATGGCTAAGGGTTGGACGTCCTTTCGTTCCGGCATCAATTGAAATTCGTAAGCCTGAAATTTAGCCGGTTCCGTCGTATAATTATAAACCGAAATCAGAACTCCGGAAAAACTATTCGTTTTCAATACTTCGATTAAGAACGGACCGTGTTGACTCGGCTCCGGTTTTACAGGTATCTGGTATGTAGACTTGCGGTTCATGATCTCCGATTCTATGGAAGCGAAGTTGTCAAGGGTATAGACGAATACATTTTGAGCAAGGGAGATAGGAGCGCTAATGATTTTTGTTCCGAATCCCACAAGCGGAATGTCTTCCACAACTTTAAAAAGTCCCGATAAACCGAGCATTTGTTTTTGAGACGGAGGAAGCACGTTATGCGGAACACCATTTGTAATATTCCAGGCAAGTGATTGCACCTCCGATCTGGAATTACATTGGCCCCACATACTATTTATAAGTTTTCGAATTTCATTACGTTCATCCACTCGAATGACTCGGTAAGGCTCCTCCTTATGCGGACCGGCTCCCGATGATTTTAAACAATAAGCGTTCAGGGACAGGATGAATTTGGTATTCGGCGGAACGACCAAAGTATTGGATTCCAACGAAGGGGATAAAATACCGACGAGAGTCGGGGGAACTTTCGTTTCCGTACTTTTACTTTGATTTTTTTTATCCGGAACGGAACTGAATTCGACTTGAGCTTGTTTGTCGATATCCATCTCGATCGTTTTGTGAGGAACGAGTTTTGAAAAATCGATTTTCTCTTCGGATTTCGTTTGTCTCATGCAAAAGACCGCCGAAAGAAACGTAAGGGAAATACACAGTAATAAAAGAACGGATTTTTTTTGAAAAAGAATCATTTGTAACAATAATTGATAAGAATCGATATCGGAAAAACCCCGTCCGGACAGATATTGATGGCTCCGATTTGAAAGTTTCCAAGCGTTCCGATATTGATCGCTCCGAGGCTGAAACCGCCTCCGACATTTACCGCTCCGACACTGAACCCCGTTCCTTTATTGACGACTCCAACGTTGAACCCGGTTCCTCGGTTGAAAAGTCCTACATTAACTCCCTTTCCTCGATTGATCGCTCCGATGTTGACTCCTATGCCGCCCGAATTGTACAAAACCCCCGCGTTCAGTCCGTTGCCTCCGCTGGAATTGATGACTCCGAGTGTGATTCCACCCCCGCCGTTATTCACTCCGCCTAAGGTTAAATATATACCCGGTTTTGATTTTGCATTATAAATTCCTAATTGAATTCCGGTTTTACTTTCTCCCACCGAATTTACTCCGCCCGCCTGGACGGTAAAAAATCCTTCGGCTTCTTCGTTATAAATCCCCAGTTGAATTCCGGCGCCGGATTCGGCGGTATTCACTACGCCCGTTTGGAGGGCGAAAATTCCTTTTTTTTCTTTGTTATAAAGTCCGACTTGGATTCCAGCGCCGCCCTCCACCTCGTTCATTCCACCCGTTTGCAGGGCAAAACCCGTTTTTTTGGAAATATTGTACAATGCGACTTGTGTAGTTGCGTAGGTGTTTCCTTCGGAACTATTTGCGGCTCCGACTTGGATTCCGACGTGGTCTTCCTTTACAAGGTTGATGAAGCCGACGTGGACTCCGTATAAGTTTTTCACCTCACCGGTCGAAAGATTGACGTGAAAGACTTCGGTTTCGGATCTTACTGGGATTCGTACAAACGACTTGGAACCGCTGAATCCGGTTACACCGCAGTTAAGAAGCGGCGTAATAGATGCTACGATTCCGAAAAGAGAAAAAGAGATTTTGAATATTAAAGAATGATTATGTTTCATGGTTATTTGCAATAGTTGAATCCGATCATTACGGGAAATAATCCTTTCCCGCAGAAATTGAGAAGCCCGAATTCCAAAGTGGGCTCGTCCGTATCTTCTTCTCCCGAAGCGTTGATCAAACCGATATGAATTCCCGTTCCTCCGTTCAAGACTCCTATGTTGATTCCGTTTCCTTGAATGTTCAAGGCTCCGAGATTGAAACCGCTTCCTTTTTCGTTCATGATTCCTACGTTGACACCCTCCGAGCCTGAATTCAGGGCTCCGATCATTAACCCTTTGGTTTGAAAGTTACCCGCTCCGATCGTAAGATCGAATCCCGATCTTTGTTGCCCGATGTTGACGAGACCCGCTTGTAGTCCTTTAGAATCCCCTACGGAATAATTTACAAGGCCCGCTTGAATTCCGGCTCCTTTATCTTTCGCGCTGTTGATGAGAGCGATTTGTGCTCCGTATGTACTTCCTTCGGAAGTGTTTACAAGTCCTACCTGAGCGCCAACCATACGATCTCGACTTGAATTGTAGATAGAGACTTGTGTTCCGTACGTATTTCCCTCGGAAGCGTTTACGACTCCAACTTGGCCGCCGATCATTAGATCTTTGCTTGAATTGTAGATCGAAACTTGAGCGCCGTAAGTATCTCGGTTCGAGAGATTTACAATCCCGACTTGACTCCCGATCATTCGATTTTCTACCGTATTAACGATTCCTAAATTTAAACCGATCAGATTTTGAAGTGTTCCGTAAAGAAGATTGAATCGAAGTACTTCGGTTTCCGTTTTCGGAGGAAGACGTGTTGTAATTCGTGGGGTTAGTGCAAAACCGCAATTCAACATCAAGATTCCGCACAAGACAAGAAACGCTTTCGTGTTTTGTTTGAGATTGATTTTCATGGTATAAATGAATGGGTGAGTGGCACTTTAGATAAAATAAAACGAACTGTCAATTCCGTTTTAATACGAATCAAGGATTTCGGAAGTGGAAAATTTGAGTCAAAAACTATTTTCCGAATATTCGATTGTCTAAGATAATTTTGGGAATTACAGTCATTTGCAAAAATTGAATCCGATCATTACGAACAATGTTTCTCTTACAAAAGTTGAGAAGACCGAATTGTGTCACAGATTGATCGGAGTCGATGAAATTGATCCAGCCGATCTGGGCGCTAATTCCGATCCGAACTTCGATCCTATTCGAATTTGATGAAACTATTTCAAATTTTGATCGGCGTATACAAAGTATCATTTATTAAATCATGATTTTTGAATATAATGAATGAGTCGTATTTATTTTTCGGATTCAGCCGCCGAATCCGTATTCGGCGGTGTTTTTGATTTAACTTTTTCAGGAGAAGACTTTGAACAGTAATTCGCAAGGATCATGATCGGAATCGTATCGTTGGGGCAGTAGTTAATAATTCCGATTTGAATTCCCGAACCTTGTCTACCCAGATTGATTACCCCTATATTCAAGAATCCGTCGCGGCGTTCCTCATCTACATTTAGGATTCCTAGTTTAAACCCGCTACCGTAATTTACGATTCCGATACTGGCCCCGGCACCGTAATTTGCGACTCCGACATTGAGGCCGACTCCGAAATTGAATAACGCCACATTCACTCCAAAAGTAGCGAAGTTAACCGCACCCGCTGAGATTCCGATTCCTAAATTTCCCGATTTACTTCCTCGAGTAAAAGAACGGCCTGAATTGATGCCTCCTATCTGAATACCGAAGATTCCGTTCGTATTACTATTTACGATTCCTACTTGAATTCCGGCTGCGGTTCCGGAAACTTCGTTGTAAAGTCCCGCTTGTAATCCCACCATACCGTCCTTTACCGTATTGGCTATTCCTACATTCATTCCATAGAGAGTTTCCACTTGTCCGTCGATGATGTTGATGCGTAAAAATTCCATTTCCGTTGTCGAACTTCCGCGATAATCCGACGAGGTCGATCTGATAGGCATATTAATGGCGTTTTTTTGATAGAACCCGATGCCACAGTTTGCGAGAATACAAATAGGAAAAAGCAAAATGAAAAATCGAATGGAGTACAATGTTTTTATAATATACATTTTTGGAAAATCCTTATTTTTTTTTGATGCGAAATTCTAAATCGAAACGGGGTCCGTGCGTCCATACTAAAAAGAATATTTATCATTTTGTTTTATATCGCTCCCATTTATAAATCGATTTAAAAAGATCGGATTCGGTTCACTAACTAAATACCTCCGGAATCGGATTTGTAGGATCATTCCGGAAAAAAATCGATTCGTGGATGGCATGACCGTTCGCATCCGATTCTAGTCGCCGAGAGATTTCAACACTTCCCGAATTTTTTCACAAAGTTCGTCCACTTCTTCCGAAGTCGTAAACCAACCCGTGGAAATTCGAATGGCGCGTAACGCTTCTTCTTCCGAAAAGCCCATGGACAAAAGAGACGGCGCGGGTTCTCTCGACCTGGACTTACAGGAAGATCCGGTGGAAACTACAAAACCCGCTTCTTCCATTCCCATCATAAAAAAGTCCACGTCGTCCGTGGGAAGGATACAAAAGGAAGTGGAAGGAATTCGAATCGCGTTTTTTCCGACGATCTTACAATCGCACTCTTGCAAAACGGTTTCGATTTGTGTCTGAAAACTTTTTAGAATTTCGTTTTTTAATTTTTGTTCGGGGATTCTACGCATTAGTACTTCAGAAAGTGCTAATATTGCCGGAGAGTTCTCCGTTCCGGCCCTGTGATTGTTCTCCTGGTTCCCTCCCTGAAAGATCGAAAATTCCTTTTCTGCAACCAAGTTCGACCGAATCCAAGTTCCCGAGGCTCCCATTCCGGCCCCGATTTTGTGTCCGGAAAAGGTAAACCCGTCCAAAAGTTCAAAAGGAATTTCTAATTTACCGAAGGATTGTATCAGATCGCTAAAGAGCGGGACGGAATAGGTTTGGGAAAGTTGATAAACCTTTTCCAAAGGTTGAATCACACCCGATTCATTAGCGACGTGTAATATAAAAATCGGAGAAGGGTTTTCTTTCAAAAGTTCTTCGAGATGAACTAAATCGATTTCACCTTCGGATAAGGAACGGATTTTTTGAAAATCGAATCCCGCAAATTTCAGAGCGGAATACATCGAAGAATGTTCCAAAGAGGAAACGATCGCACGACCGTCAAACTTCCCTCGGATTGCGTGCGTTAGGAGATGATTGGCTTCGGTTCCTGTGGAAGAAAAAGTAAATTCCTTCGCGGGTTTGCCCGTATAAAATTCCAGAACTTTCCGGGCTTCTTCTATCTTTCCTTGTCTTGCCAAGGAAAAACGGGTCGCACCGGACGGATTGTAAAAATCTTCGAAGTAATCGTTCTGAATTTTTACGAGTACTTCGGAAAACGGAGGATGAGTCGCGTTGTAATCAAAATAACGAATCTTCTTCGACATAGAGTTCATCCGCTTCTTCGTATCTTCCTTTTTTTCTGAGAACGTACCTGAGAAGTTTCTTTCGATCTTCCACAAGATCGCTTCTTCCACCACCCGAAACTCGATAAGCCTTGTCGATCGTATAAAGGTCCGTTTCGAGTTGTTGTAATTCTTTCAAAGCGTCGTCGAGTTGTCCTTTGCGGATTTCCGCGCGTACGATCATCAGTCCGGATTCGAAAACGGAACCTTTTTCCAAGAAGTTCGATTTGGAAGTTTCTCTAAAATAAAAGATCGCTTTGTTTAAAAAGAAAGGGTCCCGTTTTCCGAGTTGATAATTGAGCATTCCTCTTTTCATTAGCAATTCGTCATATTCGATCGTACCCGGATCGGAAAAGAAAAGCAGTTTTTCCAAAATTCCGTCCGCTTCCAGAGGAGAAATCGAATTGAGCCCCGTTTTGTATATCCCGAACGCGAGTAGATTGAGAGCCTTTTTAAAATCGTTCGTACTGACCTTGAGATTTTTTTCCCGATCGATCACGAAAGAATTGGATTTGATCTGAGACCATACCCTCATCTGATTTTGTTTTTCGGTCAATACGTTCGGCGGCTCTTCGCTTCGGTTGCAGGAGAAAAAGGATTTCGGTTTTTTCGTTTCTTCCATCACGACCCGAACCGCTTCTTCGGTGTTTCGAACGTAGTCCGCGTATGCAAGAAGAACTTCTTCGGGGCGACAAACGGCTAACGCGGTTTTTTCGATTTTTTTAGGAACGTTCAAGTCGGGACCTGAAAAGTTCAAAGCTCTTTTGTAATAGTCCAATGCTTCGAGTACGGTGGGAGAAACCGTTTTCCAATATTCTCCCGGATTAAAACTTCCCGTGATCGGATTTCTGGATTTGGAAGAAAGTTTTTTCCCGCCGGATTCATCGTTCATTCCGGAGTCTTTGAATCTCCAGATCGATATGGAATCCGTCCAAGCGGGTCTGTATAAAACGGTATCTCTTTCACTGAGAGAATAATAATAAAGACAAGCTTCGCGCATCACATCCAAATCCGGAATTCTTTCCCCCAAATCCTGATAAGAGATTTCTCGTTGTAAAATCGAGTCTCCCTTTTCGATAAATTCTTGGGCGGTTTTAAGATCGTAACCCGGCGGACGAATCGCAAGCGCCAGTTTACTCAATAATTTATATCGGTTCGGGAGAATCCACGCGGCGGCGATCACCCAGGCAAAAAGTAGGAAGAATACGTACTTTCGATTTTCTCGAATGTAGGTTAACAAAGTTTCGAACTCGTAGGCATTGGAAAATTGATTCGACTCCTGGATGGATCGGTTGCAGAATGAAATTCCGGACCTATAGACAAGATGGTTCCCGACAAATGGAACATTCTATTCATATCTGTCCCGTTACCGGAATGAATCAAGCAAATATTAAAATCCTTCGCATTCGACTTACAGGTTTCCGTTCCTTTTTTTTTGGTTCTTTGACTTTTTGGATCTGCTCATTTCCGATTTCGGTTTTTGCCCAACCCGAATGCGAATATTCCGGATCGTCGGTCGCGCCGGAATTTTTTCTTTCCCTTGCGTTTGAAAAACAAACGAACGCCGCGAGAATCCAGTCTCAGGAAAAATCCAAAAAGGATTACGAAGAATCGGTGGAATATTACGATCGGTACTTTCTTTGTTCCGCTGCGTTGAACAGACAAGTTTCTCCCGTGTCCAGGGCGGCCAAAGCCAACGTACATTTTTATCTGGGACAGTTCGAAAAAGCGGAAAAAGAAGCGGACGCCGCCATTCTATCCGATCCCGGTTTCAGAGACGGTTATCTATTGAAAGCGAGAATTCTCATTCGTTTCGGAGAATTTCAAAAGGCGAGTGATTTTCTCGAAACGAACTTAAGTCGTTTTCCGGACGATTCCGATTTTCTCTATCTTTTGGGCTCTCTCAACCAGGAACTCAAAAATTATCCGAGAGCGATTCTTTATCTTACGTCGCTCAGCGATTCGATTCGAAATCGGGAAGGAAACCCGAAATACAGATCCTTTGTGGATAAATCCTTGGGTGAGATGTATTTTGCGAACGGCCAAACTCAAAAGGCGCTTTATTTTTTAAGCTCGTATCTGCATCAGAATCCGAGCGATATTTCCGCAAGACTGACTCTCGCAAAAATTTGGAATCAACTCGGAAAATTTTCCTCGGCTCGAAAGGAACTGAATCGGATTTTAAAGACGAAAAAAAACTTTTCCTCAGTGGAACATCTTCTCGCGGAAATGTACTTTATCGAGAGTAGGGCAACTGCATTCGAATATTTTAATGTTCTCAATCAAAATTCCAAAATTCCGAAGGATGGAGTTTTGAAAGGTCTTTATCTCGTTTTGCTCGGAAAATATGCGGAAGCGAAAGATCTGCTTCTCCCCGTAAAGGAAAAGTTTCCGACTCGTTTGGCGGTTCGACTGGCGATGCTCGACGTGTATGAAAAAGAAAAAAATTCGTCCTTGTATCTAAAAGAACTCAGGGAAGTGGCGGAGCTCGTATTCGGAATGCAACAGTTTTCACTCGCCGAAAGAACCGCACAAAAAGCGCTTGTGATTCCGGATAAAACTTCCGAATGGAACGACGCGGAGATTTACGACTTTCTCGCTTCCTGTCACGAACAATCCGGTTACGTATATCGTGCGATTTTGATGTCCAGGAAATCGGTGGAAACCGCGCGGAAGGAGGAAGAGAAACTCAAGTTTCAGTTGCATCTTGCGTATTTACTCAGGGCCGATCCTCCCGGAAAAAAGGAAGAGGCCGAGGTCATTATCCGAAACGTCCTTCGGGCTCGTCCGGAAGTGGCCTATGCGAGATACTTACTCGGAATCGTTTTGGCTTCCCGGGAAAAGTATAAAGAAGCATTAGAAGAATTGAATGCGGCAATCGAAACGGAATCCGGAAACGGAGTTTACTACTTTTACAGGGCTTCCGTTCACGAGAAGTTGGAACATCAGGATTTTATGGAGAAGGATCTGAAAAAATCCATCGAAATCGATCCCGGAAATCCGATGGCATACAATTACTTGGGATATTATCTTTCCGAAAAAGGAATCCGTTTGGACGAATCCCTTGCGTTAGTCCGCAAAGCCGTCGAACTGGCGCCGGATAACGAAGCCTATCAGGATAGCCTCGGTTGGATTTTTTTCAAACTGGGAAATCACGACGAGGCGCTTTTACACCTACAACTCGCGTATCAGATTCTAAAAGACAAGGGAGAGGAAGACCCGGTGATTTTAGAACATATCGGGGACGTCTATAAAGAAAAAAGCCAAGCAATAAACGCGACCGCTTATTGGGAAAAAAGTCTGAAACTTTTTAAGAAGAAGGAAGACATTTCCAGGATTCAAAAAAAACTACAAAACGGTTCCACCGAAACCGGCGGAAATCGAAACAAAAAATAGAAAGAACGAACGGTTATGAAATTTAAACTTTATTTTAATATTCTAATATACTCACTCGTCCTCTTCGGATGTGCTACGACTCAAATCGAAGAGATTTCGTTTTCGGACAAAGGAAATCTGAAATTCCTTTCCTCTAAAAATCCGGAAGCCGCCCGCGTTTTAAAATCGGTTCGAGATTTGGAAACGAAAAACTCATCCTACTCGGGGGAGTTTTCGATGCGGATCGAAAACTTCGTTCCGAAAAAGGAAAGTTTTTCGGCGGACGGAAAGATCTTTTACGATAAACCTTCCGGAAAGATGTACATAGAACTTTCCGATCCTTTTTTCGGAATGGTAGTTTCCAGAGTGTATACGGACGGAAATTCGATTCATATCAAAACGGCAACGGGTGGTCCTCAAGTTCTTCCGATGGGGGATATTCTTTTTAAGGATCCGAGCGGTAAAAAACAATCCACGATTCCGTTTCCCGTTTTATATTCCCTTTTATCCAATAACAGTTCGGGGCTCGCGGGGACCGATCCGATTTTTGTGAATCTTTCCGAAAGGGCGATTCTTGTAAAAAAACCGGGAGAGGACATTACGTTTTGGATGACGGATTTTGGAATCAGTTCCGTGGAACTTCTTTCTAAAAAAAGCAATCTCAAAGCGATTACGAAAGTGCAGGGAACGGTTTCCTTTCCGCCGAAAATCACGATCACAAGAATTGTGGAACCCAAAACGAATCAGGATCAGAATCGGATCGAAATCAAAATGAAAAAGATCGCGTTGTCCGAGACCATTCCGGCTTCCAAATTTCAGCTCTAAACGATCCAGATCGAGGTTTACACCCTGGTTTGATTCCTCAATTTGGAAGAATCCAAAACACACAAACCGCCGAATTTTCGTTTTTTCGATATTCGTGAAACGAATTTTAATTCAATTGAAAGTAATAGGAGCCAAGATGCTTTCCGAAATTAGAAACAATCATATTCTGGAACTCTACATTGAAACCAACGAAGTGAATTCTCTGAACGGAGATTTTTTCAAAACGATTTCCGCGAAGTTGGACGCGATTGCAAAAGATCCGACGATCAAGGCGGTAATTTTCACTTCTAAGAACGAAAAGTTTTTCTCAAACGGATTCAATCCGGACATCTTTGTCGGAAAAACTTTGGAACAAATTCAGGACGTTCTGCGTCTCGCATTGGACACCGCTTCCAAACTTCTTTTTTTGGAAAGGCCGATCGTTTGCGCGATGAACGGACATGCGATGGGCTTGGGCGCTGTTTACGCCATTTTTTGCGATTATAGGATCATGGTGGAAAAAAAAGGAAGACTCGGATTTCCCGAATCTCAGATCGGAATCAACTTTCCATCCGTTGCGGGTTTTATGCTCAAAGAGACCGTGGGAATCACTAAGGCCCGCGATCTTTTGTATTCGGGTAAGGGCCTCAAAGCGGAAGAAGCTCTGGATATAAAACTCATCGACGAGGTCGCGTCTTCCGCGGAAGACCTGATGGTGCGCGCTCGCAAATACTGCGATCAGTTTAAAGATATGGCGATCGGTTCCGTAACCGGAATTAAGGTTTCTCTCAGAGATCCGGTTCGGATTTTTGTTCAACACAACGCGGAGAGAGACGTCAAACTTCTTTCCGAAGCGGTGTTTTCCGGAAACGGTCAGGAAGGAATGAAATCCATTCTCGAAAAAAGAAGACCCGTATTTCAGTAATTTCTAATTTAGAAAAGAAGAATAGAGCGAGGCCGGTTTTTTAAACCCGGCTTTTTTTTGTGGATATCGGTTTGAAGTTTCGTTTTTTTAAATTGAGTTTTAATAAAACGTTAGGATCTCTTCTTTGGATTTCAGTACCTTATTTTTGAAAAGATCCGGAAGATGCCCCGTTTCTTTTTGCCAATTCAGTCGGGCTTTGTCCGGATCCTACAATACAAGTCAATCCGGAAATCAACGAGTTTTTGATCGTTCCGACAAAGTAGTCGTCCTTGAAAAAATATTTGCAACCGGCCCTGAAGACCTCGAACGGTTAAACGGGGACATTCAAAAAAACTTATTTTGTTTTAAAAGTGTGCGAGTTTACGTTTGAAACATTTTTTAAAAGAGTAACCTCGAAAGTTCGCAACAAACTCAGTGGAACACCTTACCCGGATTTAAAATTTCCTTGGGATCGATTTCCTTTTTGAACGCTCTCAGTCCGAGCAAAGCCGGTTTGGAAGTCGCCTTTTCATACCAAATCTTGTGATCAAAACCTACACCGTGGTGGTGAGAGATCGGAGCCCCGTTTTGAAAGAATGTTTCCGAAACCGTTCGTTTCATTTTGAACCACTGATCCGCCGGTTTCTTTTCATCCATCGGAAAGAGGATCGTGTAGTAGAGACAAGCGCCTTCGTGATAACTATGCGAGATATGACACATCGCAATCGATCCCGGAATCGACTTTTCCAAGGATGCGATTCCTTCCCGATGAAGTTGTAAAACCCGATCATAGGTCGTGGAAGTTTCCATCGTATCCACGCCGATTCCGTTCTCCATCAAATGATTGCGTAAGAAAGGCATGTTGTATCTGGAATGAATCCATTGTTCTCCCAAATGGGTTCCGACATAAAGTCCGCGATGTAGGGAGATGATCGGTTTGATCTTTGAAAAATTCCGGGAAACGTCTTCTTTACTTCCGTCGAGTCCCAAAAGGATCACACATTTATCTTCGCCGAGGGATTTGAATTTTAAAACTTGAGTTTGGATTAGATTCTTAATCCAGCGAGCAGGAGTTTTTTTCTTACCAAGAGCGCCTAACGTTTGATAAAGACGGGTTTCGTTTTTATCGGAGAGACGGATCATGGACGTGGGAATTTCCCTATGATTGACCTCTCGTATGAAGTCGACTCCGGCCGCAAAGTTTGGGAATACGATTCCGAAATATTTTCTGGCTTCGGGAAGTTTATGAACCTTGATCGTCGCTTCCGTGATCAATCCGAGCAAACCTTCGCTTCCCGCAAAAATTCGATTCAGATCCGGACCGGTGGAAGAGGCGGGTTCTCTGAGAGTTTCGACGACACCCGAAGGAGTGACGATCTTTAAACAAGTGAGAATCTCTTCGATCTTTCCGTAACGATTGGATTGTTGTCCCGCGCTTCGGGCTGCGATCCAACCGCCTAACGTGGAATATTCGAAGGACTGAGGAAAATGACCGAGAGTAAATCCCTTGTCGTTTAACAATTTTTCGAGTTTGGGTCCGTAGATTCCGGTTTGAAACGTAGCGAGATGGCTTTCCTTGTCCAGAGACAAAAGAGAATCCATTCGGGTCGTGTCCAAAGAAAGTACATACTTTTGTCCCTTCCCTTTGATGACCTCCAGACCTCCTACGACCGAAGAACCTCCGCCAAACGGAATCACTGTGATGTTGTTCTTGGAACAATATTCCAGGATTTTGGAAACCTCGGATTCCTTGCTTGGATAGGCGACTCCGTCCACAAAACTTTTGAGAGTGTTGAACGAAAGTCTGAGAACGTCGTAATAACTTCTTCCCGCGGAATGAAGGACTCTTTCTCTTCTTTCTAAGGAGAAATGTTTGGCTCCGACGATCTTACTCAAATCTCGAATCTGAGTCGGAGTGAAGGATGATTTCGGAAGAGTGATCTCTTCCAAAGCAAACGGAGGCGTTTTGCGAATTTCGGAGATTTGAAGTTCCTCGGAAAGAAACGCAAGAATTTCCTGCATTTGTCCGACTCTGAAAAAGTCCTGGCCGTAAGCACCCCAAGCGTTCCATCTCAGGTTATCCCTCGAATAATCGATCTTGGAATTCAGTTCCGTATAAAACATAATTTTTGAATATCTCCGATGATAAGATGTAAACGGTAACGGCGTTTCCTAACCTTCGACTTTTTTCAAAAGAAAGGTTAGATTTTGAAACAAATCGCGAGAATCGATATCCTACGATCCAATGATTGAATTTTTCCGGTTCTACTTTCTAGAATCGGAAGAATTCGATTCTTTTAAATTCTTTTAGAAAGTTTTCTTTTTAAAAAACCGAGATCGTTATGCCAACCAATAAAAAGTTATCTTCTTCAAAAACAAAATCATCTCGGAACTCCGAAGTCTACGACTTGTTAGTCGTCGGGGGAGGAATTACGGGAGCGCATGTTCTCTGGGACTCCACTTTGAGAGGTATGAAGTCCGTTCTTTTGGAAAAAAACGATTACGCCTCCGGGACCAGTCAGGCCACATCGAAGATGATTCACGGAGGTTTGCGATATTTAAAAAATTTCGAGTTGGGGCTTGTGAGAGAGTCGCTTCATGAAAGGGCTACTTTGGCAAGGATCACTCCCCAAGCGATTCAGACCATGGGTATTCTGGTTCCGATTTATACCAATGTCGATCGGTTCGTTTTGAAAGTGGGAATGGAATTGTATAACGCGCTTTCTTACGATCGAAACACGAATATCTGCAAGGATCGATTGATTCCGAAATACGGTTTTCTTTCCAAAGAACAAACCGTCATGGAATCTCCTACCATAGAACGCGACAAACTCAAGGGCGCTTACTTATATTACGATTATCTAAATTTAAATCCGGAAAGACATACCTGCGAATTTATCTTTTCAGCGAGGGAAAAAGGTGCCGAGGCAAAAAATTATACCGAAGTGATTTCCATAGTTCGTTCCGGCGATTCCTTATACACGGTAATCGCAAAGGACAAGATCTCCGGAAAGGAAATCTCGTTTCAAACCAAGTCCGTCGTAAACGCGGCCGGACCCTGGGCGGACATCGTAGAATCCCTTGCGGGGGTCGAAATCGATAAACATCTCGTGAGGTCCAAGGGAATTCACGTCGTTACCAGAAAAATCTGCGGAGATAAAACCTTGGTGACGAAAAAAAAAGACGGCACTCACCTTTTTATCATTCCGTGGAGAAACAAAACGATCATCGGAACGACCGACACGGAATACGCCGATAATCCGGACAGGTTTCGAGTCACCAAAAAAGACATCGAAGAATTGTTAAGCGAAGTCAACAATTCCTTCGGATATACGGACCTGACTTTGGACGACGTGGATTTTTATTACGGCGGTTTAAGGCCGCTCGTCGAGGATCCGGGAGAGACAAAGTCCACGTACAACGCTTCCAGAAAAACGGAAATTTTCGATCATAAGGAATCCGGGTTTCCCGGTTTTTTTACCGCCATGGGAGGCAAGTACACAACAAGCCGAGGCGTGGCGGAAGAAGTTGTGAACAAGGTCGCCGATTATCTTCCCGGAAATTTTCGAGTATGTGAAACCGCCTTGATCCCGCCCGATACCGGAAATTATTCGGATGTTCTTTCCCTTATAAAAACGCTTGGAAAAAAATTTCCCAAATTCAGCGGAGAATCGATCGAAACACTCGCGTTTCGTTACGGTTCGCAGGCGTATCGGATTCTTGAGAAAAGTACACCTAAGGAAGAATTTTACACACTTCAAAACGGGGAAAAGTTCTTTGAAAGCGAAGTACGGTTCATTACAAATAGGGAAGATATTCGGTTTGCGACCGATTTTTTCTTTCGCAGATCGGGTGTGGGTGTTCCGGGTTTGCCGGAGGAAAAAGAAACGAACAAACTCGTTCGTTCTTTGGCAAAACATCTACGTTGGAATTCGGCCCGGATCTCCCAAGAGATCAAAACGATCCAAGAACGTTACAAGATATATTGAAGTCAAAACGTGAAGGAGTTGGAAAGAAGGATCGACAGAAAGTCCTTGATGATTTCGGAAATATCCGAAAGGTCGATCGAGTCTCCGTCCACAATCCTTTGAACCACGGTTCCTAAAATCACGCTGATTAAGATTCGATTTAAAGAAGGATTTGTAACACCGAGATGTTTTGCAATGATGTTGACGTATTCTTTCATCGCGTCTGCGATCAGCAGTTTTTCCTCCTCGTGATTTTTCAATCGGGAAACGTCGCAAATAATATATAAGAGATTTTGAAAGTAAGCTTCCCGAATTCGGACCATTTGAAACAGGGACTCGACTCTGGTTTCAAGGGTTTGTCCCGGATTTCCTTTGGAGTAAAGTTGTAATTCTTCGATATCCCTGTGTAAGACGAACTTTATCAATTCCTTAAATATATCTTCTTTTGTAGCAAAGTAGTGATACAAAGTTCCCGTGGAAACGTCCAGTTCGGTCGCGATCTCCCTCATCGAAACCGCGGAATATCCCCTTCTTGCAAGAATATCCACGCACTTGGATAGGATCTCCGTTTTGTACTTTTCATGATTTACTATCTTAGGCATCGGATTTCCCCGGGTATTTTTCTATTTCTTGATAACTTATATCGAACGTAAATTCGTGGAGAACGTTTGGGCGAATCCATCCCCTTTTTTTCTTACGGAAAAAAAGGGGATGGACCGCGCTTTCCGCTTGGATCAACAAATTGATAGATCGCTCTAAAAACGAAATTTTTTTGTCGTTCCCAATTTGTTGATCTCGCTTCAATCGCTTTCGCATTGGTTATATTGAACTCGCATAATGTACCGACGATCGACCTGCATTTGCAGTCGAGCGGGAAAATCGGCTTTGTCGCGGTCCGAAACCGAACCACCAAACGATCAGTAGGCGATTTTCAATTTTTGATAGATGAATCCAAGCAGCCAAATCGGACCGATCATTAAAAATTGAAGATCCTTGAAAAAAGAAGGTTTTTTGCCTTCGATTTTATGCCCGATAAATTGTCCGATCCAAGCTAAAACGAAAATCGTAATCGAAAGTTCTAAAATACCGTACGAGTACGTTCCGATCAGGATTGGAAGAACGGTTCCTTGGAGAAGAACGATCAGATAAATCATCAAAGAACTTACGATCAACATTCCCAGGGCTAACACAGGCGAAAGTCGTACGTAAAATGCAAGCGTTAGAACGAGTGCGATCGTCGCAAAATTTAAATAAGGAACGGACTGAAAAAAAGAAGGTAAGGGAATCGACCAGAACAGTCCGATGACCGTAAAGTAAATCAACGGAACACAAATCCAATGTATGTTTTTATTGATCGGATTACGGTGGCTTTCTGCGTATTCGTTAAACCAGGTTTCTACGGATTTCATAACAACTCCTTGCCTTTAAAATTTTAAACGTTCGAAATCGAATCGCAAGTGTTTTTTATAGAACTCCCGGAATAAAATCCAAAACTCCAGTTAGCGCGAACGGCAAACGTAAAAAACGTGGGCCATAACCTTACGCATATGTACTTGGATCTCAAGATAAATCTGCCGGATCTCCCACAAAAATTTCTGCTTTTGATCGCCCTATCTTTTTTAGCCCGAACTCACGTTAAGAAAGTATAAAATCTTATCGAGTTTAGATGATTTTTGAGACGTTTAAAACAAATTCGAAAAAGGTTTTTCTTCGGAAGGGATCGTCGGATTTTCTTTTTCAAATTTGTTTTCCGACTGCGGTTTGATTGGAGCCCTTTCCGTTTCCAAGGGCCTTGTGATCCTTTCGATGGGAAGTTTTTTTACGTGATTCGCCATCTCTTTCAAAATGGCTTCGGTGACTTGTTTCATGATTTCACCGGTGACCTCGTTTTCCAAAACCTCCGTAATCATAGAACTGATATCCTCTCCCAGTCGTTTGGAAACTTCTCCCATAAAAGGAATTCTGGACAATTCTCCCAATAAAAATTTGGATTGAAGAGATTCGTTTACTTTGGCGTTGAACTCATCCTGGTGAAGTTCGAATGCTTTTTTAGCGAGTCGACTGTAGTCGAGACGAATCATAACTTCTTCCACTCTTTCCAAAGAATGTAAAAATACCGCGTCCGCAATCGTATCCACGATCACATCACGGAATCGGAATGTGATTTCTCTCGTAACGATATCGCTTAAGTTTTGTCCGGATTGACCTAACTTGTAGAATGCGATCAGGATTTTTATTCCTCTCAACAAAAGAAAAGGACGCAAAAAATAAAACGGAATCACTCCCACGATTTCATACCAATTCATCGAGAAGTAGTTTCCGGGTGTTTTGGATTTTCTAAACTTAGTGACGAGTTCCATCACCCAAATCACTAAAACAAAAAAATCGAAACCGATTACATAGGCGTAGAGTTCTTTCGGAAGAATTTCCTTATAAGAATTGTAAATCAAAAGTAGGAGAACGTCTAAGGCTGCAAAAGAAAGTAGAAATAAATCTTTTCCCGAACCGGGCAATGCTCGGAACCATAGATAGAAATGCCGGATGTTAAATTTGTTGACCCGGACCGGATAATGTTCGGAATCAGCCATTTTACTCATAATCTCCCCGGAAAGGTTGGTTTACAGTATTTACGAGAATGGGATTCTGGTCACTACAATTCCATGTCATCTCAAGTGGCGATTGACGGTTTCAATCTGATTTATAAATTCCTCGATTTGGAAGAATGTATGGTTCAGAATCGACTCTCAAAAGCAAGACAGGGACTTTTGGAACGGATCGAATCGTATTCCAAAAAAAAGAAAAAACAAACCTTTCATATTTTCTTCGACGGAAAGAAAGAGATCGGAAGCGAAGTCTTTCAGGAAACCTTTGGAAAATTGAATGTGTATTTCAGTCGAGACAGAAAAGCGGACGATCTGATTAAGGAATTCGTTCGAACCCACGTTCGTCCTTCCGAAATTCAAGTGGTCAGTTCGGATAAAGAGATTTTTTTTCACGCAAAAAAATGGGGAGCCCATTCGATTACTTCCGAAGAATTTGCAGCAATCGTTACGGCGGAAATTTTTCCTCCCAAACCGGAAGCCGACTCCGATGAGTTTAAAGATAAAAAATTGAATTCCGAAGAAGTGGAATATTGGAAAAATTTATTTAGGAAAGGCAGATAACGTGTTGTTCAACTCGGTTACTTTTGCGATTTTTTTTGCGATCGTTTATGTGATCTACTGGTCGGTTCCGAAAAAAAACCGTCCCGACTTTTTGATTCTTTCCAGCGCCTTCTTTTATGTCTGGTTCTCCTGGATTTTCTTCCTTCACTTCCTACTCGTCATCCTACTCAATTATTTTTTCTACCTTCGGATTCAAACATCCGAGGAAAATTCCAAACGATGGATGATTGTGTCGGTTCTTTTTAACTGTATCAATTTAGGATTTTTTAAATACTTTTATTTCTTTTCCAAAGTTCTCGCGGATTTGACCGGTTATCCGTTCTTTCAAGAAATTCAGGGAATCATTCGGATCGTTCTTCCTCTCGCGATCAGCTTTTACAGCTTTCAGATGATCGCCGCCGCCGTGGACGCCAAAAGAAATCTAGGCGGAGAAAGTATTTCTCTAAAAGGTTATTTCTTATTCGTTTTATTTTTTCCGGTTTTGATCGCGGGACCGATCATGAGAACCGGAGATTTTTTTCCGAACTTAAATCGTCTCGAACCGGATCGGAATAAAATCTATAACGGCTGTTATTTGATGATCTCCGGCTTGATCAAAAAAGTTTTGATCGCAGATCCCGCAGCGGGCTTGATTTCTCCTATCTTTTCCAATCCGGAAACGTATGATTTTTCTTCTTTGATTCTTGCGGGAATCGGTTATTCAATTCAGGTGTTCTGCGATTTTTCGGGTCTGACCGATATGGCGCGGGGAGTGGGGGCGCTCCTCGGATTTTATCTTCCTGAAAATTTCAAGGCTCCTTTTTTTTCCTTAAGCGGAAGAGAACTTTGGCAGAGATGGCACATAACGTTGTCTTTTTGGCTTCGGGATTACATCTACTTTTCCTTGGGCGGAAGTAAGGTCGCGCAATGGAGAACTCATCTCAATCTGATCTTGACCATGACCCTCGGAGGTTTTTGGCACGGCGCGGATTATACGTTTATCGCTTGGGGTTTTTACTGGGGAGTTCTGCTTGCGGGAGAACGATATTTGGAAACTTCTCTCGGATGGAAACTGACTCCCGAAAAAAATATCGTTTTGAAAATTTTCAAAGCCTTTTTCGTATTTTTACTTTTCTCGTTCAGCGCGGTTCTTTTTCGAGCCGATAACGCGAAGACGATGGTTCAACACGTAATTGGAATATTCAAAAATTCTCCGTCTTCGATTGAATCGGAAATTTCAAGTTCCACAACGACGGCTTGGATCGGAGACGCGGGACGTTTGGTGGACGGTAATTCTTTCTTTCTTCTCAATCAAATGGAAAACTTGGAAAAATTCTTTTATCTATTCTTAGCCTTGGTTCTTTTCAATTGGGCTCAATACGTTCCCGATTTTTGGAAACGGTTTAGAAAATACGACCCTTGGCTTCTCATAGGCGCGGGCGTTCTTACCGTTTTTCTGCTCGCTTTGTTCTCCGAAGACTCGGGCGCGTTTATCTATTACAAATTTTAGGAGAATAGAATGTTTCGGAATCGATTTCTTCTCGTTCCTTTTGTCATATTCATCGTTTCATTCGGCATTGATAAACTTATCAGCTCAACCGCGTTCGAGCCGTATTATTCCCTTACTCTTTCCGATTTAAACTTCAGACATAAGGAATTTCTTTTTGAAGAATTAAAAGACTATCTGGGAAAAGAAGATCGTAAGAAGGTCCTGGTCTATTTCGGAAACTCGAGGGCGCTTCTATTCAGAAACGATTATATAGAAAAAAAATATCCGGATTGGGTGTTATTTAACTTTTCCGTTCCCGGAGGTTCTCCGGATTATTATCTCTATTGGTTGGAACGATTTCAGTCCGATTCCGTAAAACCGGATTTTATCCTGATGGACGAATCGATCGAGATCTTCAATTCTTCTTCCGTATTGACCTTGGACGAAGTTCTCTTTTACGGACTGAGCGCTTCCTTTGTTTTCAGACACGCGGATCGATATTCTTCCTCGGATCTTACCGGTTATATAGCCAAAAAATTATTTCATACGACTAAAAATCGTCCGAGGTTGAACGTAATTCGAGCGAGGGCCAAAGAAGGCGGAATTCTTGCAAAGGGTTACGGCGAACTTCGTTCAAAAATCTGGGAGAATCTAAAAAAACAAAGAGGAAGCGCAACCTCCGACGCAAGTCCTCGAATCGTTTTGCCTGCGGAACTTCTTAAAAAAAGATCCAATACGGATTTTAAATCTTACTTAAGTCCGTTTACGTTCAATCCCAAGATGCTCGCGAATCAAGAGGATGCGATTTCCATCATAAAGGAAATGCAGATTCCGTTTGCTACGATTTGGGTGAGAGTCGCACGTCCATACTTTGAACTTTATAAAACTAGAAAAGTTCTTACGACCGAAAAAGACGAAAAAACTCCGTATGATATTATGCTGCCTATTTTAAAGAAATTGCATGAATCTACCGAAACTTCGTTCTGGAACATGAACGAGGATCCGGAATATCACTGTGATGATTTCAGCGATCCGGGTCACATGTCGCCGAGTTGTTTTAACGATTACGCGGATTTTATCTTTACGAGGCTGCCAAAGCAATAGATAAGAATCACAAAGCGAACGAAGTGACTCGAGGACCGGCTGCGTTACGCACTCATTATCGATTTGGAAAGTCGATTCAGGTAGAAGAAGCAGAGATTATTACAAATCAACTATTGAATCTTTTGGAAAATCATCTGGCTAAGAATCTATGGCTCGCCGACGAACGCCCGACTATCGATGATTTGGCGATGTATCCCTACATTGCGTTGGCGAACGAAGGGAAGGTGGATTTAGAAACTTATAACCAAATTCGAAATTGGTTGGATCGAGTTGAAAAATTGCCCGGTTACGTTTCTATGCCCGGTATTGTATTGCAATAAATTTAACGTAAGAATGTTTAAATACAAAGGACTTTCTTCAAGTCCTTTGTATTTACGAAAGATAGAATATTATAGAATTTGAATTATTTCGTTTACCAATTCAGGAAGGATTTCCCCAGATTTTCCTTTTAAAAAAAGATCCACGGAAGAAGAAAAAGAACTTTTTTCCGGATTGATCTCTATAAGAAGCGCCCCGCTTTCCTGCGCGATTTCCGCCAGATAAACCGGCATACTCACGGCGCCAGAGGTGCCGATGATTAAAAGTAAATCGGTGTTTTTCATTCTTTCGATACATTGATTGAGTTTCGATTCATCGTACGATTCTCCAAACCAAACGACACCCGGGCGAAAAAGCGATCCACAAAGATTACATTTAGGAAGCGGTTCGTTTGAAGCCGAACGTACGTTAATTAGGATTTTGTTTTCGCAGAAACTACAACAATTGAGAAATATGTTTCCGTGAATTTCAATGAGCTTCTTCGAACCGGCTCTTGAGTGTAGTCCGTCCACGTTTTGAGTAATCAGGAAAAAGTCAGTATGACGTTTTTCTAATTCTGCAAGCGCGACGTGTCCTAAATTCGGATCTTTACTTTCGATGACACCTCTTCTCCAGAGATACCATTCCCAAACGAGTTCGGGATTTTTTTGAAAGGCTTGCGGAGTCGCAAGGTCTTCCGCACGAAAATTTTTCCAGAGGCCGTCGGCTCCTCGAAACGTGGGAATTCCGCTTTCCGCCGAAATTCCGGCTCCGGTGATCGCCGTGATTTTTTGAAAGCGATGTTTGTGTTTGGAAACGAGTTCTTTCATTCAGGAAGTTGAAGAGCGGATTTAACTTTCAACATCGTCTCTTCACCGCTCAAAATCCGAACGAGTTCCAAGGCAAACTCAAATGCGGATCCCGGCCCCACGCTCGTTATGATTTTTCCGGAGATTTCCAGTCTGGACCCGGTGTAACCGGGAGCATCGGATACTACACCCGGAAAGGCGGTAAAACGATCCTCGTTTGTAAGAATATTTTGATGTACTAAAATACTCGGAGCTGCACAGATAGCCGCGATCCATTGACCGTGTTTTTTGGCGTCTTTGAGAAGTTCTACGATTTTCGGATCGGCTCCGAGAACTTTGGTGCCGCCGTTTCCTCCGGGAAGTACGATCATATCGAAGTCATGAATTCGGATTTTATCTATGACCTCATCGGCCAAGAGTTTGACGCCTCTGGAGGCGGTGACCGGTCCTTTTTTGAGGGAAGCGCTCGTGACCTGGATGCCTGCGCGCCTCAACACGTCCACGATGATCACCGCTTCCATTTCCTCCATTCCGTCGGCGAAAGGAACCAAAACCTTGACCATAGAATCTCCTTTAAACTCGGGTCAATCCTTGGAACCTTTCCAGGTGACGTTCAAGTTTAAGAAATAATTTGTAATCATCGCCGCTAAAATTGCAAGCGAATCCGAGATTATTTTAATTAGAAGTCCGGAAGATTGCAATTCATAGACAAAAATTTTATGATACAAAAATTGAAATACGCTGATTTGAATCAAAAGTCCCAAAAGGCTTACGAGATGGAATAAAACCAATCCCCGGATGAGTCGAATTCCTATATAACGTTTTTCATAAAAGGTAAAATAGTTGTTCAAAACGAAATTGGAAAGAATGGACATCTCGATCCCGAAAAGAACGGATGTGTAAAGCGGATTCAAAAATCTAAAAGGAGTGAAAATTTCCGGAAAACGAAACGTTTCCGCGATCAAAAACCCGGATAGATTTACGAGCACCCCGAATGAACCGACCAAAGAATAAAGAAAAAAAGTAGGGGGGATTTTTTTTCCGAATCTAAGATCGAGTAACGCGATCAAATAGTTTCGAATCACGGATCCGTCTAACTTCGTTTTGCCGAACCGTCTACTCTGAAACGTATAGGCGACTTCCGAAATTTTCGGTCTTGGTTCGGGTCCATTCAAAAATTCTAATAGAATTTTAAATCCTCTTGGATTGATCCGATCCGTCGTTTTTTGAAAATAGGAACGGGAAATCGCGAAATAACCGCTCATCGGATCGGAAACCGGAATCGGCAAGAGTAGTTTTGTGAAACGAGTTGCAAACACACTAAAATTTTTTCGAATCCATGACCAGTCTGAAACCGAGCCGCCGTTTATATATCTGGTCCCGACACTAATGTCCGATTTATTTTTTAGAATCGGAGATACGAGAGCGGGAAGAATTTTTTCGTCGTGTTGAAGATCCGCATCCATCACGACGAAAACCTTTCCTTTTGCGACGGACATCCCCGAGATTACCGCCGAAGAAAGACCTCTGGCTTCCATTCTACGTATGACGATTAGATTTTTATGAACGGTTTTTAAATTCTCCGCCGCCTCCCAAGTTCTATCGGGACTATTATCGTCTATAAGAATGATTTCATGAGGATACTCTTTAAGAACCTTCGTAATTTTAGGAATGAGAATCTGTATGTTTTCCCTTTCGTTGTACGTGGGAAGAATGACCGAAATGTCGGGGGTTGTCATCTGGTTTTTAGAATTTCAGAACGAGGTTTAGTTGTAAATTCATTCACGCAGGCTCCTACCAATTAAAATTTCCGCTCAAATCGTTGTTTAAGGGTTTTAGCGTATTTACAACACGTTCCAAAACCCTTCGAACGTCCCTAAAAGCGAGAAGACGTTGAGATATCGGCTTGATCTTAATATCCAATTACTTGTGGGTAAGATTATGCCATTCACTGAGTCTTAAGTCGCAAGCGAAAGCGAAAGCGAAAGCTTTAATCACTCGTTCACTATTGGTATGTCTATAGTAATAAACACAAAATTAATATATTCTATTATTTTAATAATTATAATAGTTGTATATTATTTGAATTTACTTTAAAATTATATATTAAATTTTTAGAATACGATCACTTAAGTAATGTCCGAATATATAATCGATTTGTTTGGAATTTTACTTGTAATAAAATTTATATCTTTAACAATTTCGCGAGGAGGGAATTTTAATGACAAAAATCAATCAAATAAAGTTCTCAATTTTGATTACTTTATTAGTAAATTCAAATGTTTATGGATGGGGACACGAGGGGCATCAGGTGATCGGAATGGTCGCGCAAAGAATATTAGAAAATTATAAAGGATTTGAACAAATTAATAGTATTTTAGGAAAACTTACCTTAGAACAAATATCCACTTGCCCCGATGAACTTAGAGTATTTCAATCCGAAAAAAGACCGATGAGTCCGATTTGTAATCAAATATTTACGGATCCGGAGCCGCCTACAAATACCGGTTCATGGCACTTTATAGATATTCCCGTTTCTATGGTTAATCCGACGCATGAAGATATCGTAAGGATTTGCAAATCTTCTTGTGTGATCACTGAAATTGATAGATGGAGTAGCGTGTTGGCGGATTCCACCCAAACCAACGCAAAGAGACTGCAAGCGCTTTCGTTTGTAGTACACTTTATTGGAGATATACACCAGCCGTTACACGTTGCAGAAAGAAACAATGATCTTGGTGGTAATAGAGTCAGAGTACAAATCGGAAAGCGGAGGTCTAGTTTACACGGAATCTGGGATACGAATTTAGTGAATTTTATCAGTACCAATCCTATCACGGTATCCATTATTTTAAAACCGGACATTACTTTTGCACAATCCCAAGCGCAAAGTACTCCAGAGGTGTGGGCTCTCCAAGGTTTTCAATTGGCTCGCAGTGTTGCTTACGACGGAATTCCCAACGACCGTTCAACGGTAAAAATCTCAGACGTCTATATTCAAAACGCGACGCCAGTGGTGAAACATCAGCTTGCGAATGCTGGGGTTAGACTCGCGCAACATCTTATTAAAATATTCTCAAGTTCGAATCCATAAAATCCAATGAAGTTCTACGATGAATTCAACGGAAAGATTCATTTCTTAATGTTTGGTTCGGATCCAATCATTTTTTGAAGTAGATTTTCTCTCTAGTTTCTCGTAGAACTGTTCTGACGTAGATTCGATTGTATCCGGTGACTTCTACAAATTCATCGAGGATCAGACTTTTTTCTTTCTTGAAAGCCCAACGGTATTTCTCCTTGAAGATCTTTGTTACCATGTGTCTCTCCCGTAGATTCAGTTTTATAACGCACGGCAACCATCTAAGGAAAAGAATGCACTAGATTGATTCTTCTAAGGTTTGGAGTAGATTCTCGTGTGATGCAACAGGCAACTTCCGATAATGTATATTATGTCTCGTCACAAAGAGACCGGGGTTTGTATGTAGTGCCAGTCATCCTTTACACATCGTACTCAATACAGGCTTTACAAAATGAAACTGAAATATGTAACTCACATTCAATGAATTGGCATAGGATTCTTATATTGCAACACTTAAGGTCGTTTATTCGATACGCAGATGATTTCGTAATTATCTGCGTATCGTTCAGAGGCCGCGAAAACATACAATCCGGCGCTCCCGAAAAATTAAAAAAATCAAACGTTAATCAGAAAAGATTTTTAGTAATATTGACCGAGACTAATCGTAACGATGGTTTTCTGATTATCTTTTTTATTGATACATTCGCACTTAACTTGAGCGGATTGACTGTAGTAACCTTGATGGGCGGAAAATCCGGGAGCCGCCTTACAACTCTTATAGATTCCCTCGTTCACCAAACGATTGCAGGCTTCTTGGATCGCGGCCTCCGCGTCGCTTGCTTGAGAAAACACTTTACCGGGAATCAAAATTCCCGCTAAAATCGAACTTAAAAATAAAGCCGTCTGAAACCATTTCTGAATCATGAAAATTACTTCCTTACGAACAAAGAACAGATAAACTACCGGATTAAAATTTCAAGAGATTATTTTCGAAAGGATTCATTTAGCAACAAATTTCTAAAAAATCATTTGTAAAGATCCCAATCCACTGACATCTAAAATGAATAAGGTTATACGCAAAAGCCAAACTTGTTACGAAAGAATTATGACTCTTTACTTGCCGATATCATTTTCAAAACTCAGGTTTCTATAAAACGTCTCCGCCGGTTTTAACTTCTCAGATCAATTTGCGGATTGAATGCTCAAAAGCCTAAGTTCGGAAGCCTGCGTTTTGATTTTTACGATTTCTTCTTGGAGTTTCCCCGAGTCTTCGTTGATCTCGTTGATTTCCGCGCCTAAATTTCCCATGGTTTGGACCATTTCTTTTTGTCCCAGCATCTGTTCTTGTGTGGATCTGAGAATTTTTTCGGAAGTGGATTGGATTCGATTCACTTCGGAGACGAACTTTTGAATGATCGATTTCTGTTCTAGATAAAACAGATTCATCTTATCGATTCGATTGGCGGTATCTAAAATTTTCAGTTTTTGATTTTCGGTTAGATCGCCCGTTTCCGTAGAAGCGATTCTCGCTTCTTCAATAAATTTTCTCGATTGACTGACGATCTCCGAAATCGATTTAGCGTTACCGGAAGTGAATTCCGCAAGTTTACTCACCTCGTTTGCGACAACCGCAAAACCTCGACCCGCCACACCCGCCCTCGCCGCTTCGATCGAAGCGTTCAAAGCGAGAAGGTTGGTTTTGTCCGCGATTTCACTCATGATCCGATTGATTTCATCCACTTTGTTAAACGAATTCGTAATATCCATAAGATAGGATTTCGTTTTTTCCGCTGCGATCGTGACGTTCTCCATGTCTTCCTTATTCTCTTTGGCGAAAACGGCGAGAGCCTCGCTCAAGGAGGCGCTGCTCTTTAGAATTTCGTCTAACTTTTTCGAACTTCCGACAAGTTCGCTCAGACTCAGGTTCTGAGTTTCAATGGAATCGGTCGTGTTGGAAGAAGAAACGGAAAGTTCCTCGATTACCGCATTCACTTCTTCGATCGCGGCGGCTTGGGATTCCATCTTTTCGCCGGTACGATTGATAAAGTCGGCGAACTTACGAATCGACGCTTCGAGACTTTCGGCCGAATCTTCCAGAATCTTACGATCTTGTGTGAGTTTATTCAAAAGGTGTTGAGAATCCTCATAAAGTTTGGAACTTTCGGCAGTAAGTTTATCGAAAAGTTTCATCAAATGAAAAAGAATCACGCTGGCTGTGAAAACGAACATAACTTTAATGATCTGAACGGAAAAGATCAGGCTACCGGGATTTTTACCGATCTCCGGATCTTCGGTGAGAACCATGCCGCCTTTCCAAGCCGTAAAAATCGAGGCAATGATGCCTAACGCGGCAAAAACTCCAACTAAAAGGATGAATTTTTTCTCACCTAAAAAGGATGAGTAAAACATAATGTAGAAATAGATGAAAAAGATTAACATATTGGCGAGGATGGCGGAAGATACTTTCGGTTCGATGGAACAGTCCACCATTAGAGTGAGAGAAAGAATGTTCACGTCAAAAAGAACTAACGTTTTCTGAAAACGAACCCCTACTTTGCCGGAACGATGAAGAATGAATTCCAAGAAACAATAAAACGCCATCAAAGCGGTGGCGGCGACGTGGGCGATCACTTGAGTGGGATGATTCGTTTTGGAAACGCTGAGTAACGTAAGAGAAAAAAGAATAACCAAACCGAATCGAATTCGATTGATGACAACGGCTCCTTCCTTCCAAATTTGATGGATGGACGACTTTTCGGATTGGCTCGGACTCGGCATGAAAATTCTCCTATAAAAGAAGTTAATTCTGAAAGCGCGGATAAAAAAGAAAAGCAAAAAGTATGGAATGTAAAAAAGTCGACAAAACATTTCGGCGCCCGCCGGAGAAAAATAAATTCAAATAATATAATATTCTAAAGACGAAGAAAAAAGTAAAAGGCTCCGGCGCCGCGTCTCGTTCGGGGTTCGGCTATCGCCTCCGTTCCGAAAAATCAATTCCAAACGATTATACAACCGGCAAACAAAACGGCCTCTAATGTGAATTTCGGAACCGCTTCGCGCCCTTCCGGCCAATGCTGTCAATTTAAGAAAAAAGACTAAAGATTAAAGAATTTAGTACGACAAGAAGACATGGGCAAGAAAGAATAACAGTCATAGGCGAATTAGAAGCTTGGATATATTCCAGAAAGATTCTGGAAATCGCGCGAATGAAACCGAGTGCTTTTACTCGGAATCGTCAACTAACCCTACCGAGGTTGCTTATAGCCATGATAAACTTATTAAACAAAAGCTTAGCGGTCGAGTTATATAGATATTTTAAGAATTTAGGAAAGAAAGCTGTGACGAAACAAGCGTTTTCCTTAGCGCGGGAGAAATTAAATCCGCAAGTGTTTGAATCATTAAACGAAATATTAGTAAACAGCTACTACAAAAATGTAACGAATTGCAAAACGCATAAAGGTTATATAGTTGCAGCTTGCGACGCGACAGGAATAAGCCTACCTAAAACGAAGGAGTTCGTGAAAGATTTTGGCTGTGTAAAAAATCAACTGGGGGAATCGGAATCGCCGAATGCCAATAGTTCGATTATATTTGATATTTATAATGATATAATATTAAGTTCTACCGTTGGTCCGCATAGAACGAGTGAAAGGTCAATGGCGTTGCATCATATCGAGAAACTTAGATCGATCTCGGCTCTTCAAAATAAGAAATTGATTCTGTACTAGGTGTCGACAGGGGCTATCCATCGATGGAACTA
>NZ_AOHC02000015.1:20000-120104 GCF_000332415.1 Leptospira weilii serovar Ranarum str. ICFT | reverse complement strand
ACACCTAGTATGTTTACTAATATTTCGTTTAATGATTCAAACACTTGCGGATTTAATTTCTCCCGCGCTAAGGAAAACGCTTGTTTCGTCACAGCTTTCTTTCCTAAATTCTTAAAATATCTATATAACTCGACCGCTAAGCTTTTGTTTAATAAGTTTATCATGGCTATAAGCAACCTCGGTAGGGTTAGTTGACGATTCCGAGTAAAAGCACTCGGTTTCATTCGCGCGATTTCCAGAATCTTTCTGGAATATATCCAAGCTTCTAATTCGCCTATGACTGTTATTCTTTCTTGCCCATGTCTTCTTGTCGTACTAAATTCTTTAATCTTTAGTCTTTTTTCTTAAATTGACAGCATTGATCCATAGCGAGCGAGATTGCCAACGAGCAGCAGAGCGTTGCGAGTGGCTCCCAACGAAGTTGGGAAATTTTGTTGGAACACAATGAAATCTGCATATTCAGAAAAGCTCCTAATCCATAGCTCCTAACCTGCATATTCGGTAAAACTCCTAACATCTAATCCCTAGCCACTTGAAACCCCAATCTCGCGCTCTAAAACGCGATCCGTAGATTAACGTGAGTTCTGCCGATCGAAATAATAATCGTTTTCGCATTCGTTATACCGAACTTACGTTAATTAGTCACAAACGATTCCCTACTCGGAAAGCACACGCCTTGTTCTTGTAAAAATATATCTCTGAAGAACCAACATGTCGTCCGGGTTGGAATCGAAAAAGTTCACTCCGAGATGATATTTACCGTCTTCTACGACGATATAACGAACGACCTCCCCTCTTAAGATCAGAGTCTTCTCAGAAACAGGAATAAACATTTTTATAATATTATGTTTTTTTAAATATTGAAAAATCCTCTTTTCTTCGATCTCGAATAAAAGCCCGTTGATACTGATATCCACTACCCGAGTCCCGACTTTAGAATGTCCGTAGTTGTCTTCTCGAATGAAGATTTTGGTTATCGAATAGCTGAAAATTTCCGCCAGTTCAATCAAATAACCCACCTGAACGGGTGTAATCGCATAACGATCCATAGCCGAAGTATAAACACGCACATAACCCACGACGTCGTTGAATAATCGAATCGGTAAAACGAGATAAGAAATCACAAACTCGCGGATTTCCTTTTTTTGAAGCTCCCGAAAAAAATTATCCGCATAATCCTGTCCGGTTTCAAGTACCATTCGTATGTATTCTTCACGGTAGTTTTCCGCGGCAGATTCCGAATCCTCGTTTTCACCGATATAATTTACGATCAGGGACGTATCGGGTATAAATACGGGTCGATCGTTCCTGCGAATAAAGGACTCTAAAAACGTTTCTTCGCGATCCTTTGCAAAAAACACAAACTCGTATTCCTTGGAAACGTTGGAAATATATTCCGATATTATAATATTAATTAATCGTAAATTTGGATTATCCTTTTTGATTTCCCGCATGAGATTATTGAATCTCTGTTCCACTTGAATATTTCTACCGATCTCCCTTCCTCCGCCGGAAAGCGACCTGAAAAGTATCACGTAATTCATGAATAGATCGTCTACGAAAACTCGGACGTTCTTTCTAAAGGACGCCGCCTGTAGCTCCGACGGAATTCGGATTTGAACGATCGATTCGTCCAAAAATTCGAGAATGATGACCTCGAATTGATAGAGAATATTCATGATTTCAAAACTGATTTTCGCCCTTAAAGTCAATCCTTGGGTCGCGCCCGGAATTCTTAGACTTACGCTCGTTTCTTCTATGTTTTCCACGACGGCAAAGAATCTATGTCCGTCGTAGTCGAATGGAAATTCTATGTCGTCCGCTTTGAGATAATAAAATAGATGTTTTACGAGATTGATGTCGGTTCCGATGATCGTTTCGCCGAACATCGTTTCCAGGATTGTGATGAGTTCTTGTAAACTGTCCGATCTTCCGACTGCCATAGATTTTGTTTCTGTTTGGAAAGAATTCTATCTTGAATATCGGTTTCTCGGAAGTCGGAATTCAGTCGGGAAGATATCAAGGTGTTAGAGGGGTTACGGTTCGTTACAGGAGGAGATCCGACATTTAACGGATAAACACGAGAAAAATGATACATAACGCAAGTTTTGCGTAATAAAGATGAGCCCTTTTTAGGTAAGTTCCCAAGAGTTTTTAGAATATATCCCGAAAAAATCCGTGGGAAGGAGCGAGAATATCCCGAAAAAGATGGTATGGATATTAGAAAGTCGGAACTCAATCCAGAATTATTTGATATGATGAAACAAGGAAAGTTGTCAGCCGGAAAAATTCTGGATCTGATCGCTCTCAAGGAACTTGTTGATAGATTTGCAGCCGCCCCTTTTATTGAGCAAGATAAGATAGAACAAATTAAAGAAAAAACCGGTACGGAACCGGATATCCTAACCTGGGGAGATTATTTTCAAACCGAAATTGCATCCAGATATTTTGAAAAGTCGGAAGTCGACTTCAAAAAAATTCTGGAAACGATTCGATTCGATCTCATCTCCGCACATTTGATTTTTTCGGGAAAACCGGAATACTTTCAGGATTCCGTCAGAGGCCAAGCGCTAATTTCAAAATCCATCGACTCTAGTTTCTGGACTTTAGAAGACGAGGAAGCGGTTCATCTGGAAACCCTTCTCGAATATTATACGCAGATGGGAATCGGAGAAAAACCGTTGACCGTATCCGATCGAATCTGGTATGAAAGTTTCGAACTGGAGAGAAAAGCAGTTTAATGGGATTCATTGATCAAGACACAATCGACTTAGGTTCAGGAAACAAAATCCTGACCTTAAGTTTTAACAACGCTGAAACCAGAAATTCTATGACCCGGGAAATGGGTTTAGAATTCAAAAAAATCATCGACGGGTTGATAGAAACTTCCGAAAAACATAAACCGAGAGTTGTGATTTTAACCGGAAAGAATGATATCTTTTCCGCGGGCGGTAATTTCGAATTATTAAAGTCCTTCTCAACCAAGGATTATGAAACGAACAAAAAAACTATGTTCGAATTCTATAATCTTTTTTTATCCGTAAGACGTTTGAACATTCCTGTAATCTGCGCGGCAAACGGTCATGCAATCGGAGCCGGATTTTCGCTTACTTTCGCATGCGATATCCGAGTTTTTGCCAATGAAGCCAAATATCAGTTTAACTTTGTTAAACTTGGAATCCACCCCGGTATGGGTTCAAGCTATATCGTAAAAGAATTATTCGGAACTCAAATTGCAAACCGGCTTTTATTTTTAGCGGAAACCTTAAATGGAGAAGACGCGTTCCGACTCGGACTTTGTAACGATTCAGTTCCGCAAAAGGAAGTCCTGGGAAGAGCGACTGAAATCGCAATCGCATTGTCCGAAAGCGCACCTTTAGCGCTCAGTGAGTTAAAAAAGAACACTTACGACAAAGAAAAATTAGAAGCCGCGCTTAAGAAAGAAGCCGAATCTCAGGCAAGGAATTTTATTTCGGCGGATTTTAAAGAAACAATCAAAGCCATCGAGCAGAAAAGAAAACCTGTCTTCAAAGGGCTATAAAGTAACGTGAGTTCGGCCTAACCAATGCGAAAGCGATTGTAGTGGAAATTCCGTAAGGAATTGGAACATTATGTTGCGACCGCAGGAGCAACACTTTAGTTCAAGCGAACAACTCAGCGTCTCGCTCCTACGGTCGCTCGGGAAACTCAGTGAACGCCTTCCTATGGGTCGGCGCTCAGGGAGCGAACGCACCTGAGTTTTTTATTCGCCCAAATTTTCTTATATCGAACTTACGTTAAATTAATTCTTTTTTATCTCTTCGTCGTAATCCTTTAACGCCTGGAACGTTGATTCGTAATCGTTCCAAGCATTCCAAACTACAAATCCATGCCCCCCGCTATCGTACGAAGCTTTTATCTGTGCTTTGATATAATCTGAAAGTGTGAGTTCCGACTTTTTAACGGACATGTTAAAACCTTGAATGTAAGGAATGACTCTCGTTGTATTCAGCGATCTTTTGATAGTGAGAAGAGTTCCGTCATAAACGGTTTGATAGGGATTTTTGATTTTAGCCGGCATGCCGTAAAAGTGCGATGGATAAAGCATCGGATAGAGAACGTCTACAATCTGAGCGAATATTTCCACTTTTTGTCCGATCATATCATTTTGGTTGAAGGGGATCCGACCAAAAATATCAGCTCCTATATACGGAAGATTTTCGCATTTGAGAGTTTCTTTTCTTATATTCTTGATAATTTCGGAAATATTTTTATACCTTGTTTCGTAAGTTAGTTTTAATTGAAGATTATCGGCGTAACGAATGTAATCCAATTGAATTTCCGGAAAACCGGACTTACAAGCAGCTTGAATCGATTTGTATATGGAAGTAATTCTTTGGTTTGACGGCTTTTCAGTCGGAAGTCCGCCGTCAAAATTCACAACTCTGGCAACGGGATAAAATCCTTCGGCCACCAAAGTTTCTACAATTTCCTTTGGCGGAGCGAAGGGTTGAATATCCATCACAAGAAAATTGACTCCGTATTGTTTCCCTTTTTTCCTGATATTATAAAATTCTTTCGCTTTCTTCAAAGTTCTTTGCGAAATATAAATTCCCCGCGAAAATTCCGGAACTTTTATATTAGAAATCGTTTGTAATTCGGAATTCTCTAAAGAATTGTCTCTATCCTGAGTTGCTACGACTTCCATTTTTGCACCCACAGCGGACCCGGATTTGAACGATTGATCCTTAGGCTGATTTATAAGCGTTTTAGACTTTATTCCCGTAACCGGCTTACTAAGAGTTTGTCCCAAAACGTTTCGAGTTTTTTCGGCATCGCATTCATTTCCGCAATTTTCGTATGTTTTGGCACGAGTTCTATTTTCTTTTTTTTCTATAATTTCCGGAGATCCGACCGCGACATCATCTCGAGACTCGGAAAGAACCGTTTCCGGAGAATTCTTCTTCGTATTATTTCTTTTTGGAAAGGGAAGATCAAAATCAGGAAACGAAGGAAAGATCCAAAAGAAAAAAGTCAGGATAAAAATGATAATTTTATTCATAGAATTTAAAAGTTATAAAAGGATCAAAAAGGTTTTAGAGCCTGTCCCAAAACTTAAAACAATCGCGGCCATTCCTATCAATTCATAGGGTTTTGGGGCCGACTCTTATCTTAAAATTCATCGCAAAAATCTTATGCTTATCTCGAAATACCCTTTAGCAACATAATGAACTACTTTTAAGACGGACTTTGGTTCTTAATAAATGTCGGAATTCAATACGTTCAACTAAAAAACAGTTTAAAATTCAATGTTAAAATCAAATTATTTTTCAGATTTTGGATAAAACAACCACGAACAAAATCAAAAAGGAGGAAGTGTCAAGCTTCCTCGAGCAATCTGATAGGAAGGCGCTCGAAGTTTCCTTTTACTTCGAGTTTGTTCTAAAACATCTTGGATTTTTTCCGCATTGCATTCATTCTCGCATTTTTCGTAGGTTTTTGGGACAAGTCTTTATCAAAAAGGTCAAATCGCAAGATCTGTTCCGATTTCAAAACGGGCTCTCGTTTCAAAAAATTCGTCTCCATCTTGACAAGATATTATTTTTAATTGTTCTAACAATTCAATCCGGTATATCCATTCAAAAAAGAAATTCAGGATAGGATTGAAAATGGCGACAGGTTTTATTTATTCACAGGATTTCCTCTACCATAACGCAGATCCTAAAATTCAACACTACGAGAATTCCGACAGACTACTTGCATGTCTAAATAAATTACATCAGACCAGTTATTTCACTTCTTTATTTGTTCCCGAAATGAAGAAGGTTTCACATGAATTTTTCAATGAAATTCACTCTCATGATCATCTTCAAAAAATTGAAAGTTCCAAAGGGAAAAGGGGTTATTTTGATCCCGATACTCCTTTTACGGAAAAATCGTGGATGGCCGCTTATGCAGCCGCCAATTCAGGCATAACACTGGCCGATGCCTTAATTTCAGGAGTCATAAAGAACGGATTTTCCCTTCTCAGACCTCCGGGGCATCATGCGGAACACAATCGAATTATGGGTTTTTGTATTCTAAACAATGTCGCTATTACCGCTCGATATTTACAAAAAAGCGGATTCAAGAAAATCTTTATCATTGATTGGGATGTTCATCATGGAAATGGAACCCAGGAAATTTTTTATCAAAATCCAAATGTTTTTTACCTATCGATTCATCAATTTCCTTTTTATCCCATGACCGGTCTTTTAAGTGAAACGGGAAAAGACGAGGGAATCGGAACCACGAAAAATATCCCGATGCAAGTGAATTCCGACAATCAAGCTTATATTCGGAAATTTAAAGAAATCGTGATTCCAACAATGGAACATTTTAAACCGGATATCGTCTTAATATCCGCAGGTTTTGACGCACATAAAGAAGATCCCCTAGGAGGAATGAATATCACAACAAAGGGGTTTGAAGACCTGACTCGAATCGTTTTAGAAAGCGCCGACAAAATCTGCGGAGGTAAAGTATTATCCTTTTTAGAAGGGGGATACGATTTAAAAGCTTTATCGGAATCTGTGGAAGCCCATTTGGCAGTTTTAAATTTTTTTTCTTAGGGTATGGCAAAGCTTCGATCAATAGTTCGTATGAAGAATCGAATCGAGGTTGTCCTAAAACTTGTCGGAAGTTATCGCAAAAATGGCCTAATGATCTTCTGAAACTTCGTTTTAACGTGAGTTCGGCGTAACCAATGCGAACGCGATTATATGTTGCGACCGAGGAAACGCAGGCAGATACTTCTCTATGGATCGGCGCTCAGGGAGTTGTTGCACTCGAGTTTCCGATTCGCCCAAACTTTCTTATACCGAATTCACGTTAGTTTTAAGACGCAATAAGGAATTTCTTAGATTAACTCTAAGATACTTTCGTCCTTGGAATCGTTTCGTTACTGTTTTGAAGTTTTGATACAAATTCTGAACCGATCATTTTTTTGCATTCAATGGATATTTTCTTAAATTTTTTTTCATTTCATCGAGATGTCTGAACTCCTTCTGTAACCGCTTTCTTTGGGGGGAGATAAAAATGCAAAAAAATCATTTAAACATTTTCACTGAGTTCAAAGGTAAATCCAAAAAAGATACAGGACCATCTGATTTATTAATTCCAACATACTTAGATGCATTCATTCAAAAACAAATCAAAAAACATAAGAATTTAAAGAATTACTTTCATTATTTGATACTCAAATTTCAAAAAAGAAATCCGTTCTCTAAATTCCCGGATACGGCTTTCAGAAAAACTCTTTACCAACCAAAGTGCTTACGACTCATTCGGTATTCTTTTCGTCCCGATTACCAAGATTGGTATGAAGCAAAGTTTGCAGGGTTTTATTTCGGGATATCGGTTTGCAGACTCTTTTCTCGACTCGCCGATTTGGACAGGGAAGAAGATTCGCAAAGTAAAAATTTAGAGGATGAACTTATAAAGTTAAGAAAACAAGAAGTCCCTCTTCACTTTTATTTTACGATTTTTTCCAATCAAAAATTGATTTTGAAGAAAATTTTGTACGAAAAAAATTTCGAGTTGAATAGCGCATAATTTTCCGTTTTTTTATCGGCAAGATCCGATATTGGAAGAAGAAATGGAAGTGGAAGAAAAACTTAAGCATATTGAAATAAGTTTTAGAAACTATATCTTCATCTTGGATTTTCTCATCAGAGAAACGAGGGCAGAGCTTTCTGAAAACGCCGCTAAGAGAGAAATTTGGCTAGAGCATCACCGAAACTGGAAACAGAGTCGTAAAGTTTTTGAAAATGTTTCCTTGCAAAGCCATGAAAATTTCTAGCGAAAAATCCGTCTTTATAGAGAATTTATCCGTATAAGTTCAACTTTGTTTTTACACTTCTTGATTTCACAAAAAGTATAAAACAACTGAGATTTTGTTCTATAACTTTCAAAGTTCAAGAACGTCCTCGGTTCATGCAAAAAGAAGCCGAAAACAAATCCTAAAAGATTACAAAGAAACAAATTGTGATTTATCAAAGTGGCCTGTAATCATTCCTCTCAAGTTCAAGTTGGTTACAAATCGATTCTTCCGAAAGACCTTAATGTTTGGGAATTCCGACATTTTCTTTTGAATACAGTTTCGCTAAACAAGCTTAGATCATACTTTCACACCATGGTTATTCTTGAGTCTTAGGTAAAAAATTCTTGAAATTATGTCTCTTTCATCTGCTTATAGAGATAAGGGCAAATTAAGCATTTACATATGCATTTCAGTCGATTTTTTATTATTTTAATCTTTATCTCCACCACGCTTTCTTTGAATTCCGACGGACTTCCAAACTTTTCCATCCAGGAAAAGGAAGCAAGAACCCAATTTACAAGAGGCTTTTCTTATTTTAATAACTCACAATATTCATCCTCACGAGAAAGCTTCTTGAAAGCACTTTCGATTAAGAATGATTTTACATTGGCTCGGCTTCTACTTTCAAACTCATATTATCTCTCCGGGGATTGGCCCGAGAGTATGTCGGAACTAGAACAAATAGAAAAAACCACAGGCCTCAATCAAATTCAAAAAACGAGATTAGACGCGCTCAGAATTAATTTAGCGGGCGGAAGCCAAGATTTGGCGGTGCGTTATTATTCCTCAATCTTAGGCGATGACCTCAGGCGTTTTAGATTCCGCAATCCTTCCGACGTAGCCGTCGATGACGACGGATTTCTATATATCCTTTCCTTTGACACGGCAAACATTGTAAAGTTTGATCCGAACGGTAACCCAATGGATAACTTCAAAGGTTCCTTAGGTCGGAACTTAGCGGGCCCCCTATTCTTCTCATTGAGAGGAAATTCAATTTTTGTGGCAGACTTTAAGTCCGATAAGATTTATGAGTTCAATACAAGAGGCGAATATCTCAATCGGTTCGGAAATTCAGGAAAAGCGAATGGGGAATTTCACGGGCCGACCGGAATCTTCTTCACAAAAGACGGATATCTTTATGTCTCCGATTCCGGAAACAATCGAATTCAGAAGTTAAAAACGGACGGCGCCTTCGTTCAAGAAATCGGGGTCGGAATTCTGCGCAACCCATCCGGACTCAAAGTAAATTCCAAAGGCGAAATCTACGTGGCCGATCGCGGGAATTCCAGAATCGCAGTATTCGATTCCGAAGGGAACTTTCTCAGGGAAATTACGAACCCAAATATCCTATCGTCTCCCCGCAATCTAACGATTCGCAAAAACGAGATCCATATCTCCGACGAAAAGTCGGGACTCGTCATTTACAATACCCTAGACAATACTTGGAGATTATTGGATTCCTTTCGAGATTCAAAAAACGTAGTACGAAAACTAAACCAACCTTTTTCATCGGCCTTCGATTACACGGGAACACAATTCATCGCGGACTTCAATCGGCACCGAGTGGAAATTTTTAGCCCCTCCAATCAATTATCCTCCAACATGGACATCGTATTAGAAAAGGTTTTAAACCGAGAATACCCGGACATTTCGGTATTTCTCCGCGTAAGAGATCGATCAGGACGGGATATCAAGGCGATTCCGAGAAACTCCATTAAAGTTTATGAATATGGAAACCTTTCTCCATTGATCGGACTTGCCGACATGCGGCAATTCAACAATCGAATCTCAGTGTCCCTCGTTTATGAAAACACTCCCGAAATCAAATCCGCCTATCCGGTATTCGAAAAGTCCCTGAAACCTTTTCTAACCTCGCTGCGACAACACGACGGAATCGAAGTCCTTCGTTCCGGAACGGAATTGATCAAAGCCGCCGATTTCAACTATTCAATGCATGAGATTTTTAGAATATTACGAACTTCTCCTAACGATTCGAGTTCTAAAACGGGCAAAGCGATTTACAGGGGAATATCCGATTTACTCGATCGTCTCGGACCGAGGATCGTTTTAGTTTTGATTTCAGGTAGCTCGTATCCGGATTCGTTTACTCAGATCTCGCCGGAAAAAATCATCCGCTATTCCAAAGCACATTCGATTCCAGTATATTTCCTATCGCTTTCGGATTCCGGACCCGCAGTCCAAACGTATAAAATGATTGCGGCCTCCACCGGAGGCCAATTCATCTCAATTCCGGGCGAAGGAATGGAAAAGAACCTTTACAACTCCTTTTTATCTCATAAGGACAGACGTTATATCGTATCTTTCAAAAGCAGAGTGGACGCGGACAAAAAAGATTTTTACATCCCTTTGGTCATCGAGGCGAACTTTAGAAACACTTCGGGTAAAACCGAAGCGGGATTCTTTACAAAATGATCTTAAATATTTTACAAAGACGCTTCCTTTATATCCTGATCCTATACTTATTCATAGAGCCGATTTCTTCCCAGGATACGATTCGAAAAATTCAAGAAGGCGAATCCTTTCTTAAGGATCGCAATTATGCGGCGGCCTATCAATCCTTTTCCGAAGCGTCCCGTTCCAATCCGATGTCGCCTCGTTCTTTACTGGGACTCGCGGACGCGGCAAAACATCTACATAAGGATAAGGAATCTTTAGAGGCATATAACAAGGTCCTCGCACTCGAACCGGCAAACAAGGCCGCGATCAAAGGGGCCGCTTTAGCTTACGTTCGTAAAAAAGAATATAAGAATTCTCTAAATCTCTTAAAACCTTTGTTGGAAACGGATCCGTTGGATCCGGTTTTGGCGCCGGTTCAAATTCAAATTCTTTTGGAGATGGGAAATTACGAATCCGCCCTAAAAAAACTCGAAAGCTCCAAATCCAAATTTCAAAACTCCAAAGAGGTTCAAATTTTAGAAGCGAAGGTAAACGGTAAGACGGGTAACTTTTCCAAATCCTATCATCTTTGGAACACGGTCCTCGCTACTTCCTCGGATGATCCCGAATTATTCTTCAATATGGCCTCGTTACTGATCGATTGGTCCGAAAAAAATTCCGATCTAGAAAGAAAACAAAAGTTGGAAGCGGCGGCTGAAAAATTAGAAAGAGCCGTTTCCTTATATCCCGATTTTGAAGAAGCGATTGATTGGCTAGCAAGAATCAAAATCTGGCAAGGAGATTTTTCCTCGGCGGCTTCGCTTGCCGGCAAACTCGTTTCTCTTTATCCTCAAAATCCCTTATATATCTATTTGAAAACGTTTGCCGAAGAAAAAGGAACGAACTCCGCAAAGGATACGCTTAAAAACGATTTAACCGAAATATTAAGATTAGATGATTTAGATTCGATATCGAGGCAAAAAGCGGAGTCTGTCGCGCTCGATCATTTTCCGGAGAATCATTCCTTTCGAAGAAAACTCGGAGAATATAGAATGCAACGCTTTCGTTCCTCTAAAAATTCTCTTCTTTACGATCTGGCTTCTCATCATCTTGCAACCGCAAAAGAACTCATTCCCGGTCAACCGGAAGTGCAATTTCAAACCTTATCCGAGTATAAAAGAACCGGATTTTTTCCGCGTTATCTCAATCTTCTTTTATTCTTGAGAAAAAAATATCCCGAAAATCAAAAGTATCAGTATGAAATTGAAAATCTTCTGAACTCGACAAAACAATCGATCGCCTACAAAGAGGGATTGGTCGAAATCACCGGCGACATTCTTGTGGAAAACTACGGAAGAACTCCGCCGGTTCTATTGTTGTTCGATCTTTCCGATAAATCCTATTTGGGCGATTATCCGGATCTCGCGTCTTTAGTTTCCTCTTCCGTGCGTAAAAATCTTTCCTTAAATCCTACGATTGCCCTTTCGGACGTTTTGGAATCCGCTCGAAATAACCCGGCTTCTTTTGATATTAAAGCCGATCCTTATACCGGGATTTTATCTTTTACGGAATCCACCTTTCTCAAAATCAAAAACTCCGCAAAAAACGGGATCAAACCCAGATTCGTAGTTTACGGTTCTCTAAAGTACGAAAACCGTTCGTTAAATATCGACTGGACGATCAAGGATTCCAAACACGAAAAAATACTTTCCACATTCAGAATATTCGCAAAAGGAAGGGACTTTATTCCGGAAGCATCCGCGAGATCCGTTTCCAAAATTTTAGCTGCGATCCCTCCGAGCGGTTCCGTTTTGAAAGTGAAAGACGAAGATATCATCGTCAACGTCGGAACTCTGGACGGTTTAAAAAAAGGAGATAAGATTCAGATCTTCAATAGTTCCGGAAAATCGGGAGAAGCGACGATAGAGGAAACCGATTACTTTCTTTCCAGAGCCGTTCCGGATAACGGAAACAACAGTTTAAAGGCGATCTCCGAAGGCGATCGAGTACTATGGAAACGTTAGTCACGCTGAATCGGAAAATCGCTGAAATAATCCAATATCCCATCCGCGATTGAACTTTCGATTTTCAGGATTTCTTCGGCTTTGTGACGATCGACCAAAGTCAAAGTCCAAATTCTTCCTTGGATTTTCACTTTAGAAATTCCTAATTCTCCGGCGCGAATCGGAAACCAATTCGGAAACTCGGAGCGATTCGAGTAAGTTCTCGTTCGATCGCTTTTGAATACGTTTCGATTTGTCCGTATCTTAAAACGATTTAGAAAAATATGATATTCTATCTCCAAATCCACGTCCGGGTAAATTATAAATTCATTATTTTCCGAATTCCAATCGATTTTCGAACCTTCCAGGCAAATCTCGTCCTCTTCGGAAATTTCCACGAGAACCGGATACGAATGTACGGTTTTTAGATTTTTCTTTCGATCATAACCCACTTGAACGTTTGTGTGCCCGTTTTTTCTTTCAATTCTTACTTGAAACGCGGATTCCGGCCGATCGGCAAGATGTGCTCGAATCAACGAAGCGGCCTCTTGGGAAAATCGCAAAGGAAGAACGAAGTTTAGGCGTCTCTTAAAAATACCGGGAATGATTTTGATCGACATCGGAGCGTAATCCCTTTCCGTCATATCCAACCTCGCAAATACTCGGATCGCAAGATCAATCTGTCGGAACTACGAGAAATTTGAAAACTTTTTCTATATCAGAAAATCATACTTTTTGCAAGTAAAAAACCGCGTTCTTGTCGAAACGCATTCGTTTCATCGTATATAAAATCCTAATTCCTAAAGACTAACCACTCGCCACTGGAAACGCTTGCCGGAAACAATCCTAATCACGATCCGTCCCTTTTGATTTTCCGATCGTAATTCAAAAGAATCTTTTTGTAAGATATCATAAATTGCGGAGAACTGATCATATAATCGGCGGTCGATCGATTACAAGCCATCGGGACGTTATAAAGTACGGCGATCCTAAGTAACGCTTTTACATCCGGATCATGGGGTTGAGCGGTAAGGGGATCCCAGAAAAAGATTACGATATCCAGTTCGCCCTCCGCGATTTTAGCTCCGATCTGTTGATCTCCTCCCAACGGACCGGAAAGAAATCTGTAAACCGGAAGTCCGGTCTCTTCGTTTATCAATTTTCCGGTCGTCCCCGTTCCGAATAGATGATGTCCGGAAAGGATTTCTCTGTGAGTTTTAACCCAGGACACCAAATCCTCTTTACGATTATCGTGTGCGACGAGCGCGATCCTCTTGGTTGCCGGTACGGAAACTGCTTTCATTCTTTGTGACTCTTTCTGGATTGTTTTCGCTCTAATTTTTGGATGACGCAAATTTCAGAACAATCCTAAATTGACCTCAGATATTTTTTTTCAAAGTCGATCCGTGATCCTTTTCGCGTTTTTTCTTTGTCCCTGGACCAATCTCCGATGAACCATTCTTCGTTTTATTTCAGATTCCTTCCGATCTTATTTTTCATATTCCATTCTCCTTTTATGTTCGGTAACGAACAAACACCGAACGAAAAAAAAATCGAAATTCTAATCCCCGACGGAAGCAACGGAGAATCCGATTGGGGTAAAGATTCTCTTCAGTTCCAAGACTTGGATTTATTGGGGGACGCAAGCGAAGAAAATTCCAAAAATCTTTTCGAAAAATCGAAAGAGGATTTTCTAAGTTCCGTCGATCGTTTTAGAAAAACGAACGACCTCGCCGATGCAAAACGGAAAGAATTCGATCGGCAGACTTTTGAAGCGGATCGTTACGAATGGCAAAAGAAAAATCGCCGCGAAAATTTCGAAAGATCCCTTGCGAGAGATCGGATCAAATCCAGATCGGATTCCATTCATCTTTTAGTTTCTTCGATGAATTCCTTGGAAAAGATCCAGAATCAAAAAATCAAAGACTCCGAATCTTATCGCGATCTACAAGCAAACATTTATAGGGAATACATCAAACACCAACTCGCCTTAAAAAATTTTTTGCAAGCGATGGATCTTTTGGAAAGATACATTCAAATCGGAAACAAATACTACGAGGACTCGGAGGCTCAGGGTTTTCTTGCAAACTGTTACGAAAGAGCGTATCGACTTTCTAAAAAGAATCGGGACGATCAAGCTCGGGAAAAATACGATATTCTCCGAAAAAAACACGGACTTTTGTACGCGGAGTTTAAGTTCGGAAAGAACTCCGCGGATTACAAAGAATTCTCCAGAGAACTGTTTAGAGATTAAAAAAAACGTTTGGAAAAAACGATTGAGCTCAAGAGACACATTACAGTTTTTTAATAAACGTGAGTTCGGCATAACCAATGCGAAAGCGATTGAAACGAGATCAACAAATTGAAATGACGAAAGAAAACCGTTTTTCGATCGATCCGTCAATTTGTTGATCAGAGCAGAAACTAAAAAACTCAATCTCGCTTCGCGATAAAAACTCAATCTCGCTTCGCGAGATAGGTTCGGCCTACCAAGGCCGGATTCCAAACTTTCTTATACCGAATTCACGTTAATAAAGATCCGGCCCAAAACAATCGCAGCAATACACGGAGATCCTGATAAAGCGAAGACAAAATTGGGTTGGGAATCATTCAAAGAATTCTTGAAAATTACGACCTAAGCGGATTTCGAATCGGTAGGAATCAATCTCTAAAATACATTCCAATTTTAGAATATAACAACTCAAGCAACTAACGCTTCCGAAGCGGGGCGTCGGAGTTATGAACAAACTCCCGACTAAATTCCCAGACGTTTTTTCAGATTTCGATTTTCTTCGATCAGGTCCCTGATCTCTTTTTCGGTGTATGCAAAAAGACGATCCTGCGCTTCGAGAATTCGATCCAATTGAATCTCTTCTATATGAGAATAACTGAGCGCTTGTTCGGTCGCCTTTTTAAAATCAAGGGCGTCCTTGAGTTCCTGAGTTTTCATGGAATCCAAAATCTCGGAAACTTTGAGACGTTCGTGGAGGGCGAGTAGTTCCCTGTTTTTCAGTTCGTTCACTCTTTCCAAGGCTTTGTTGATTTCTTCGTTGTTCTTTTTGACCTTGGATTCGAATTCTAAGATGGCTTGTAAAGCTTCGTTCGCTTTGGCCGCGTCCTTATATTCTTTCTGAGCCAGTTCGAAAACTCCTTCAAAAAATCCTATGTTCGTCAAACAACTGTTACCGATTTCGTTGGCAGCAAGTTTATAAAACTCGGATTGAATCGTTCTGTCCAAAATCAGTCTTAAATTTCTCGGATGAACCGGATGTTCGAGCACTTCAATTTTACCGTTTTCGGGAACAATTCCGTTGATCTTTTCGGCGTCGTCCGAATAAACCATGATCAAACTTGCATAAGGATGAAGTTCAAACTTTCTGATAAATTCGCGGATCCGATTCCACTCCTCCAAATTTACGGAAAGAAAAAAGATATGGATATCCGCCTTTAGCAGATCGATCGCACCGAGACCGTCCAGAGGAACCTTGCTCAACTCGATATTTACGCGAGGATGTTTCCAGATTTGAATCGGGAATTCTTTCCCCGAAGTAAGATGCCAAATGATCGCGTTTTTTTGACTCATTGTATTATTCATTCTAACACTAACCGCCGATTTTCCCGGGTCAAGGACCTCTTTTCGTAATCTTTTTTATCTTTCCCCATATACTTAAACGTTCTAATCTCTCTGTCAATTTTGATTTTTGATCGGAAATTTTATCCAGAAATTTTTGAATCGGTTTCGGTAAATCCATATCGGTTCTTTTGATCATAATATTGACGCTCAGAATAGCGATCAGAATATTCGCGCTCCATGGACCGATCCAATCCGGAACCTTATCATTATAGGAAATCGTACTTCCCAAGGTAAAAAATGTAAAGTAGATCATTAGAAAAACGACCGCAAGCGTAAAACTCATTCCCTTGCCGGAACGTTTGACCACGAGCCCCAACGGAAACGAGATAAAGAAAAAAATCAAACAAGAAATCGGCATTGCGATTCTTCTATGAATTTCCACGTTAAAATCCGTTAAAACCTTTTTACCCTGTTGCATCAAAGCCATCAACTGAGTCAGAACGGAATATTGTTGAGTCATCTGATCCGGCGTCAGAGTTCCGTTAGCCGCTCCCATGGCGAGTTCGATCTTCATCTGCTCCACCATTTGTTTGAGTCCGATCAAACCTTTTATGTGAACTCCCATCTCTTTTAAGGTTTCAAGTCCCGGAATTTTTTCAAGTCCGTCGCTTTCAATATTGTTTCGAATTTGAAAAAGAACCGGCATGGAAAAAGTTTCCGGTTTTACGTTTAACTCCAACGTCTTCTTTTCCTTTCCCTTAGGAATATTATAATCCATTTCTCCGTTTCTGAAATCGGTTACGGAAAAACTTTTTCGATCGTCGCTCCACTCCAAGATCCAACCGTCTTTAAGACGAATGGATTTTTCATATTCCCCGTCGGGTCCGAGTTTTTCCACGAGGTTTCCCTTGCTCGCATTGATGATCTGAATGATCCGAGAACCTCCCATCGGAATCATTTTTCCGCCGATATGAAAGTATTCGTTTCCTTCAAGGAAAATTTCCCACTCCCGGATCTGAACTCCTCTGAGTTGTCCGGTGTCCGGATTCATTCCTTCGGTGTACATGGTTCTCGCTCTTTTTTCAAAAAGGTCCTGCATCTTATCTCCGCTGAACTGACCGGGGGTGATCGCAAGCAGAGGGTTGTAAGCAAGAACCCATTTGTTGAACTCGTTCATCTTTCTCGTGTTTTCCGGAGAAAGATAAAAGTTCAGATAGGCTACGGCCAAAGCCATGACGAAACCGAATGCAAGAAAGTTAATATAGATTCGAGGGAAACTGACTCCTGCGGATCGAATCGCGGTAATTTCCGAATCTCCCGAAAGTCTTCCCGCCGCCATAATTCCGCTCATAAGACACGCCATCGGAATCGTCATCGGAAGAGTGTTTGCAAGAAGATAACCGAAGTAGTCCAAAAGACGAAGCGGATCCACGCCTTTTCCCACAAAAAGACCGATCATCTTTTGAAGGGCTAAAACCATATAAACCATGGTAAAAAACGCAAGAGCGACCAAAAACGGAGAAAGAATTTCCCCCAGAATGTATCGATCCAAAATCGGAATCACCATATAAAACTTACGTTTGTCCGTATGGACTTTAAAATCCGGCGGAAGATCCTCCACGCCGCTAAGACGAACGGTTCTTAGATCCGCGCCGGAACTCGCCGTATTTTTTTTAGGGGAAGAATCTATCGAAGAAGAAAGTTCCGACGACTTCGGTTTAGCGTTTTTTTTGTTAAACGAAGAATCCGAACTTTTCTCGGAAGAAGAGACCTTTTTCGTATTCTTTTGGTTAGGCGGTAAATCGGAATTTTTCTCGGAAGAAAAAACTTTTTTTATCTTAGGATCCGTTTCGGAAAAACTCGTTTTTTCTGAGGACGTACGCGCTGCCGATTTTTTAGCGGAAACCTTCTTTCGATTGTCGCCATTCTTCAAGCAAGGATCCTCCCTTTGAGAGTCGCGCTGGTCGCGCTTTCGATTCGTACGGAAACCGTAGAACCGATCATCTCGGAAACGTTTTTTCCTTCGGGAAGCGGAAACACGGCCATTCTACCGCAAGGAGTTCTTCCACAGAGTTGTTTTTCCGACTTGCGAGAAGTGTTTTCAATCAAAATTGAATATACTCTTCCGATTCGGGAACGATTTTGTTCGTGAGAAATCGAAGTTTGTAAGTCCACGAGTTTTGTAAGTCTTGCGGACTTCGTTTCTTCGGGAACATTGTCCGGAAGTTTTCTCCGGGCCATCGTCCCCTCTCTTTCCGAATACTTGAACATGAACGCCATATCGAATTGCACTTCGCGAACCACGGAAAGAGTGTCCTCGAATTCTTCCTCGGTTTCGTTCGGAAAACCTACGATGATATCGGTCGTAATTCCCACATCGGGAACGATGTCTCGGATCACTCGAACAACGTCCAAAAATTCTTCCTTGGAATAGGAACGTTTCATCTCTTCCAGAACTCTCGTATTACCGGCTTGTAGCGGAAGATGGACGTTCGGACAAAAACGAGGATTTTCCGCCATCAATCGGAGGAGATGAACCGGAAAATCCTTCGGATGCGGGGAAGTGAATCGGATTCTTTCGATGGTAGTTTCCTCCAGAAGCATCCGGATGAGCGCGGCAAAATCCTGTCCTTGCTCTTGGTAAGAATTTACATTCTGTCCCAAAAGAGTGACCTGCCGGATTCCCTTCTCCACGAGATCCCGAACTTCCCGTACGATACTTTGCGGGTCCCGGCTTCTTTCTCTTCCGCGCGTATAAGGTACGACACAAAAAGTACAAAAATTATTACAGCCCCTCATGATCGTGACGAAGGCTTGGATTCCGCTGACGACCCTGGGTTCGATTTCGTCGTAGGTTTCGATTTTAGAAAGACGGGTGAGAGAGATGGTATTTTCTCCACCTCGGATTCTTTGGATGAGTTCGGGAAGACTTCTGTAATTGTCCGGTCCTACGACCAGATCCAGAGGAAGTTCCTGATGGAAAAGATCGTCCCCTAAATTCTGAGCCATACAACCGAGAACTCCGATGACTAGTTTCGGATTCCTTTTTTTCAGATACCCGAGGGACTGGAGGCGGTTGTAAATCTTTGCGTGGGCGTTTTCCCGGATCGCGCAGGTGTTCAAAAAGATAATGTCGGAATTCTCCGGGTCGGGAGAAGAGGAATATTCGGCGTCCTTCATCAAACTGGAAACGATCCCGGAGTCGTATTCGTTCATTTGGCAGCCATATGTCTCAATATAGACTTTTCCCGCCTTTTTTTCTGGTTCCAGAATACCCATAGAACTTAATTTCTGCTTGCAGGACGGGCTGTAAAGGGGTTTTCCATAGGTAGGGATTGAGTGATTTTTCCGTAGGAATCCGGAATTCTCCCCTTTTTTAGATTGTTTATGGCAGTGAACACTAAACTGAACTACTACCGACTTCTGGATGTTTCCCGGAGTTCCGACCAACGCAAAATAGAGTCTGCGTACCGGGATTATTTGGAAAAACTGGAATCCGATCCCTGGAACCCGTCCAGAGAATTGGACCGAGAAGAAGGAACCAGAGCCTACCTCACCTTAAGTTCTCCGGAAGTGAGGGAGGAATACGATAAAACCCTGGACTATGAGTTCCTACTTTTAGATACCACCAAGATCCCTGAAGAATTTGAGTCATTCTATAACGTGCAAAAATTATCGGAAGGAGACGAAACCAGAGAGTTTTATTCTCGGTTTTTAGAATTCAAAAGAGATCTAGAAAATACTCTGAAAGATCTGAGGATCACGGTATTATTTTTTCTAAGCGCGTTTTCACTCTTAACAATTTTTGCTCTTCTGATGGCCTTAGCCCTGAAAAATGGTTTTCTCTCGACCGGTGTCGAACTCTTTTACAGAAAGTGGGGAATTCTTTGTTCTGCGGGAATTCTCTTTTTAGGATATACGGTCTTTCGGAAAATCCTAAGTCCAAAAAAAACCAGAGTCGATCGGCCACCTATCCATTGAAGACAACAGCAAAAAAAAACGACCCTAAACATCTCGCAGAGGATGAGATCTCTTATTACTACTCCCTACTCCAAGAAGAGTTAACCGAATTTGATTGTGGAGAATTGTGTAAACCCGACAATGATGGGATTCCTTTTTGTTGTATCGCGGATAACGCAGTTCCGACTTTATACCGTTCCGAATTTTCTATGTTACAAAAGAGAACGGATCTCTGGAAAGTTTGGAAACCGGAAACGGAAGTGGATAAGAAGATGCTTGCGGAATACGATTCCAAAGAAACTCTCTTTTGCGAATGTAAAGGAATTCAATTTTGTGAAAGGGACAACCGCTCCATCAGTTGCAGAACCTTTCCTCTCGAACCTTACTTGGACACAAGGGGAGTTTTCGTCGGTCTCGTCTTTATGAAAGAATTTACGGGTAAATGTCCTCTGACTCTCAGAGCGAAAGACATCCGACAAGAATTCGTGGACTCGCATTTTATCTTTTGGGAAAAACTTCTCTTTCGTTTGGATTCGGAATACGAAACCTTCTGGAACTCGTCCAAATCCTATCGCCGTTCCCGCGCAAAAACCGGTAAAAAATTTCCGATTTTCTTTCCGAGTCATCTTCGCGGGAAAGAATATTTGGAACCATACCTTTGAGTTTTCTTAAAATCATGTCGGAATTCGAAAACGAATGGGATATATATTACGTCTGGTTTTATGTAAAATAAAATTCAATAAGGAAAACCATGAAACACTATCTAACATTCAAAGACGACAAATCGGATAAATTTTGGCAGATCGAGGTCTCCGAAGATTCATTTACGGTAACATACGGAAAAACCGGTTCCTCCGGTCAAACGCAGACTAAATCTTTTGACGACGAAGAAGAATGTCTGAAAGAAGCAAAAAAGCTACTCGCCGAAAAATTAAAAAAAGGTTATATAGAAGGAGAAGCGCAAACTTCTTCCACAAGCGGTCGCGCCAATCCGGAAATCGAGGAAAAAGTAGAGGAATTAAAAACGGCGGTTTCGCAATTGCCGGAATTGTCTCCGTTTTTGGAACAATTATCGGCGCTTCCGTGGGACGAGTACGAAAAACAATTATTCAAAAACTGTATCGAAGCGTTTCAAGCCGCGAAAGAGGAAATGGACGAGGATGACGAAGAAAAATTAATCGGCTTTGTCGCCGAATGTAATAACCAAAACTTTCGAGAAGCTGGGATCGACTGTGGCGAATTTTATTTCGGCATCGGTGAAGACGACGAATATTTCGAAGGAGGACCGACCGTAGGAAGTTTTTCGCTACACCAACCGGGTAGAATTATGGCAGACGCCTACGACGCATTAGGCGGCCAAGACAAATCTTACAGGTTATTATCGAATTACATCTGGAACCTTGTCGGTCGAACGATGGGACGTGCGGTTTCTCTTGCGGTAAAAGACAGATCCTTTAAGAAACTGAAGACCGTAAAAAATTTCAGGGTTTATGTTTGTGAACACGACGGTTGGGCCTGTTCCATGGATCCGGAGGGTTTGGTGTTCGGTAAAAACGAGGAAAACGACGAGGACGACGACGAGTAAATAGTCCGAAGGAATATCATAAAAATCGCAACCTCCATACGTGTTGCGTTTTTACGGCCGATTTCTTAAAATATAAAAGCCGTCTTTTACGGCGGCGAAACTATACGTAACCTCAACCCGAGTTATCCTAAAAATCAGAATCCGTAAAATCCGACTTGTAAATTCAAATTTTATAAAGTTTGAATGAACGCACTTACATTTTAAGATAATATTTCAAACGGTCGGAGTCGATCCAAAGGTATCGATACCCTCTCCGAAAAGAAATTTTAGACTCTCTTAGAAACTTTTCCATTTCTTGTATCGGATAAATTTTCCAACGCAAATATTCTCCACGCGACAAAATTTTCTCCAGAAGTTTTTCATTTTCATCCAACCACTCATACCAATTCCGTATATCTTTTTCCCCTTCAATCAAAGATTTAAAATAAGGAATATAGGTTTGAAGATTTTTGTTTCCTTGAGATACGTCGAATCCATCCGAATCGATCGGCGTAACCGAATTCGATACGGGTTTTTCCCACCCGCCTACCCGATTAAAAAATGAAACGGCCTTTTTGTTACTTCTTTCCTTTGAGCGCCATCCGTGCAGTTTGTCATTTTCCGCATCGTGAAAAAAATGTTCATAACCTACGACACTTCTATCATCGTAGAGCGCATTGTATCCGACGTAAGTATATCTCTTACTCTGTTGAAAGGTGTCAAACGATTTGATCGCTTCGTATTCCATACCGATACGAAAAGGCGCGTCTACGATTTCTAAATAGGACATACTGTATTCAACTCGACCGATATGGAAATCGATCAGAGAACAGATCCGAAGAGACGTCCACTTTTTTTCCAAATGAGTTCGTTTTATCATTCGCTCCAAACGCGGCGCGACAATACCGGAATTCGTTTCCTATATCTTCCAATGACAATTTGTTTGGGGCCTCTTATATCAAGCCGAATGATATTGAACAAGAAATAGACGAAAAAATTTTAAAAAGAGCGATTCTAAAATCGTAATTAAATCCTGTAAAGGCACATACAATCCGATGATCTATGGAGAATATAACGAAATATGAATACACAAGGAGCTCTTTTTCTAGTACGACATTGGTCGAACGATAAAAAAATTTGTAAGCTGGGTTTTATCAACGGTTCGGGAGAAATGGTGATCGAACCCAAATACGACCGAGCCGACGATTTTCACGAGGACCTTACGATCGTGGAACAAAATCAAAAACGGTTTGTGATCAACACCTCCGATGAAAAAATTCTCGAATTGCCGAACGACATCGACATATGGAATTTTTCAGAAGGGCTCGCCGTAATGTATCACAACAATCTATACGGTTATATGGATCTTACCGGTTTTCATACAGTGCCGATGCAGTATGAGCGAGCCGAGCCTTTCCGTCTTGGTCTGGGTTGTGTACAAATGAAAGATACGAAAAAATGGGGGGCCATAAACAAATCCGATAAACTCGTCATTCCCGCAAAGTTTTTGAATTCGTTTTCCTTCTTTGGAGACTTGGCCGTTGTTCAGGAAAGTTTCGATCACACGGGATGTATCGATCCTAACGGCGATTATGCGGTTCCTCCTCGATTCAAATCCATCGGAAATTTTTCCGAAGGATTGGCTTTAGCAAACGATGTAAAAACGGGAAAGACCGGCTTTATCGATCGGACGGGACGTTATGTGATCCAGCCGAATCTAGAATACGCGAACGACTTCTCGCAAGGGTTCGCCGCGATTCACGATAAAAAATCGAAATGGGGATACATAGATGCCGCCGGGAACATCACAATCTCAACTCAATTCAATAGCGCCGGACAATTTTCGGAAGGATTGGCCGAAGTACTTACAAACAAATGGGGATATATCGATTTAAGCGGAACGATGAAAATCAAACCCATCTTCACTCGTACGAGACCTTTTCAAAACGGCGCCGCGGTCGTTACCGTGGGTAAAAAACACGGACTGATCCAACCTAACGGCGATTATATTCTCGAACCCGAGTTCGAATGGATCCACAATGATTCCGGAAAGGAACTGATCGAAGCAAAGTTTCAACCCGATCGTAAAACTCCTTCTTTCAGTCGTTTTTATACGCGGGACGGAAAACTTGTGTGGAGCGAATTCAAAGAGAATCATTCCGTAAAATCGGAAACACAATCGTCACAAAAAAATCCGAAAGTTGTAGTCCCCGATCTTTCCGAAGTTGAATCGGAATCCGTAAAGATCATAAATAAATTTTCACAAGGAAATTCTGCGGTAAAAGCAACGATTACAAATCTGGAAAAAGTCTCGTGGAAAAATGTTTTTCTGGAAACCGTAAATCGGTTCGACACGTTTTGGGAAAGTGTATACGACGATTCCGAAACGATCAGTGGAATTCTATTTTTTTGGGACGATACGAACGGAAATACGGGTTTGTCGGTTTGTTTGTCCAAGGATCCGGACGATCCACAAAATGATTTTGAAGGCGGGGAACCTTCGATCGATTTTGACTTCGTTTTTGCGGAAGTGATTTCTACGGACGTGATCGAAGAGGCGATGGACATTCACAAAGATGTGCAATTGAAATTACTCGATCCGATTTTTGAGAAGGCCTTGTCGTATTCAATCGCGAGACCGGCGTTTCAAAAAATCAAAAGAACAAATCCTTTCCCGATTTATTTAGCCTATTCCCACGACGATGAAAGGAAGATTATATTAAAAATCGGTAATGAATCGAAAAAACTCCCGAACAGTTCATTCAAGGATTAAAAAAGGATTTTATCTACAGACAGATTTTAGACAAAAAAGAGTGGCTTGAAGAATATGTCGATAAGTCGGTAGAAAAAATCAAACAGTATGCCGGCGTTGCCTGGGATGATATCGTATTTTTGTTCTTTTGTTGGATAGAAAAATACGATGCGGAAAAATTAGCGATCATTGCAGAGCCTATTCCCAACGACTTAACGACGCTTAAATCGAATCAATTAAGATTTTATGTGGTCGCCGTATTCGCTGCAGCCGGAAAAACAACGGAAGCAAAAGCACATTTAGCTTCCATATTGATTAGCGCCGATCCCGACAAAAAATTTAGAACTTAGAACTCGTCCCAAAACATACGAAAATTGCGGAAATGAATGCGATGCCGAAAAAACTCGAGACGTTTTGGGACAAACTCTTATATAGATTTAAACAAAGCTTGTTTTAAATCTTTGGAAGGAGACAAAGAATTTGAATCCATTTACGAAAAACTTTAACTGCAAAAACAAGATGGTTTTACGAGGAGCCATACAAAAGAAGCCTATGTATTTGACATTTCGAACCCTGGAAACAGGGGCAAATTTTTCGTACGACGAGCCGGGAAACTTCCGGCTACCGGTTTATAAATATAAAGCAAGTGGGATACGCATTTCAGGCATTGGTCATGTCTCGGTCGATTTATTGAAGTTCTGGAAATTTCTCGACGGCCAAGTTCCGGACGCGAACAAAACAATCCGAATCAAACTCGCAAAAGAAAGCAAGGATAGAACGCCGCCTAACGTTCAAAAATAAAAACTCGACAACGAAGAAAAATCTTTAAAAAAGAACAAAACTATTGAACGTCGATTTAACAACGGAGAACAGCGATGGAAAGACCGATCAAAAAACCGATCTTACTTTGGGATCCTGAAAATCTCATAAAAAGAGTGAACGACCGCCTAACGTTTAAAAACGACAAGTCGGATAAATTTTGTATATATTTTAAAGAGGAGACAAAGACATTTATGAACTCGGAAAACGTACATTTCATTAGAGTTGTTGAAAAATTTAACAATCGCGATTAACAAAACTGCTTTGATCCTTCATTTCAATGAAACGAAACAAATGAAGAATTAATTTTTCAATAACTCCATTGTAAAAAATCTCAAAGAAACGAAACAAAGAAGGTTATACCGCATTGGGTAGAGCCAAAGGAAACGGTTGTCGTCGTATCGTTGATTATTTAAACGGAAGCGAAGGAAATAAAAATTTTCTCAACTCTCAACTGAAAGTTACGATTGAAAAAGCGATCCATGACTTTTCTCTTCAACATCCGGAGGAAAAAATTTCGATTGTTGCAATCGAAAACGGAACACTTTCCATCGCCTTGGACGGAGAAAATCCTGTGAATTCAGGTTCTTGGAAATACCAAGGGTTTTATGAATTTCCCGAAGAACATTTTGATTTCGACGCTTGTGAAGAAGGTTTACTCGATTCCGAACTGAAAGCGCTATTGAAAGACTTGGATGAACGTGGAATTTTTGATCCGCTCAACAAAACTTCCGATTTCAGGTATCAGCTCATCGAACACAAATATTGATCCAACGCTACGAATTACAATTGTTTACATCGTAGGAAAGATGACTCGAACCTCCTGAAAACCTCGTCGCGGATTTGATTTCCGCGTTTTTCAACGATCCTCCAAAGATCGAATCGCAAATTGGAAAACTTACTGAAAATGCGAACTACATTCCCCATCTTCTTCGTTGTTTAGAAACCGCAAAAGGTTGGAGGCTTACGTGATCCAACGACGAACTCGTAGCAAAACTTAGGAAAAATCGGAAAGCTTTGAATTCGATCACCGATGTCATTTTACAAATTCGGAATCTAATTTTATCGGCTCCCGAAGGAGTTTATCCGCCATAAGAAAGTTATCGTAGGCATATCGAAAGACGCAACCACAAATTCCAAAAGTTGAATATTCAAAATAAATGAATACGTTATCGATTGAATTACTCGATTTACGAACGAATTTGATTTTAAATTCCAAAATCTTTTTTGATTAAGAACTCTTTTATGGATAAAAGTTGTCTACAATCAGTTTAAAATCTGTCCCACAATCCCTATAAAATTCTCAAAAAACGAAACTTTTGAAAGAACCAACAAGTTTTAGGACAAGCTAAAATTTATCATTGACGCTTTTACGACCAAGTTTGAAATTCATTTTCGTTAAGGTTTCATTGATGTTTTCGAATTTTAATAGCATAGGATCGTCGTATTTTTAATTTGCGACGCTTCGAGATAAAATCAATTTCGTTTAACAAATGCGACCTCGCGAATCAAATCAGGAAGGTAAAAAATGGAAGAAGAATTGGTATTGGATTTTGCGATTTCCACACAAAACATCGGTTTTGCAGAAAGATGCAAAATGACGAACGAAATTTTCAAACGCGAACAAAGCGAAAAATTTCACATCATAGAAAATTTCGATTACGAAGCGGCCTATACGGAGTTTGCGGAATGGATGAAATCATTTCTTTTCAGCGAAGAGGAAGAATACGAAGGTTTTAAAAATCATCCGGCTATCAACTTTGAAATTTTTGAAACGATGATCACCGCCAACTCATGTCCGGATTGGTCGGAAGAAGGTTCGGATTGGGCCGCGGATTTTGAATCCCAATCCACGATCCGTGAAAATACATCGATCTCACAAACCCTCAAACGCCTAAACGAAACGGATCAGATGCTTACCGGATCGATTCTCTTTTCCGTTTTACTCATCTGCTCTTTTGTACGCAGATTCGTCGAAGAAGACGACAACAAAAATCAATTGATCCACTCCGAGAGGGAGGAACTCTATTTCTCCGCAGGATCTCATGTCGGAAATATTTTTACTTTCGGACTGCTCACGAACGAAGGTCTTTCGGCTATGAAGATAGAACACGAATCGGATTATTAAAACTCACTTTAAAAATACGTTCTTTCATTTCGTGCTGCGATCTTTCAAGAATCAGTGGAAGGTTTTCGAGACAAGCTACGATAGGGCGCACCGACGAAAAATGTAAGTTTGAAAATTCAAGAAATCGAGATCCTATTATGAACATTAGAAAATACTTAATTAACAGGAAAAATAAGTAGGATTCACTCAATTTGACGCTAATAAGTGAGTGATACTCTTAAACTATAGATTTAGAATACGATTCAACCCTGCCAATGTATATTAAAAGTTTTGACAATGAATGGACTTTTAAAAAGTAATGATCACTTACCTTTCGAAAAAAGACGAGCGAATTACAAGTGAGGAAACTACTATGTTGAAATTTCACGCCGAGAAATCGTTACCGCTTTTATTTACGATGGGGTTTACGCTCCATTTAATCAACTTTGCGCATTATCTACGCGACGGAAAAGCGGACCCCGCACAAGTTATGACTCCGATTGTGGATTTAGGATTGTTTGCAGTTATGATCTATAGCGCATTCGCTCTCATCTGGGAACATAAGATATTTTTTAAAGTGTACGGATTTACGAATAAACTGGGACACAAAATCGGTTATTGGTTTATGACCACTTATGTAACGGCTAGTATTCCCGGACATATTTATTATATGGCAACCGCCGACGGTTCTTACTTTGAAAGTTTTGGTTGGTGGTTTAGCCCGATTATTATGACGGTTTACGTAAGTATGATCGGATTTTGTTTCAGTCTAAAACGCGTGGAGTAATTACGCGAAACGTCCCTACCTATAACCGATTGCCTACGGATTATAATTTTATAATTAATTAAACTTCGCAGGAAATTGAGTCGATAGGAATTTTTCCAATGCGGCAATTTAAGGAGATTGGAGTCCGAATCCATCGTGTTTTTACTCGATGACGCCAAAATTGTAATCGATGAAACACCACTTAACGTATCAAGACGAAACATCCGACAAATTCTGGAACATCGAAGTTTCGGGCCGATCGTTCACGGTCACCTTCGGTAAAGTCGGAACCGGCGGGCAAACACAAACCAAGACCTTCGACGACGAGGATCAATGCCTCAAAGAAGCAAATAAACTACTCGCCGAAAAATTAAAAAAAGGTTATATAGACCGGTACAAAACCGGAAAGACCGCTCAAACAACGGATACTTCTCAATCCGACTTAAAAAATCATTCCAAAGAATGGGAAGAAATAATACGCGCCGAAGATTTACAAAAAGCATTAATTCGACATTTTGCATATTTAGCGGATACGAACGGTTATCAATCGATTTTAATTTCCGTCATGAACCGAGTAGAAAAAGTTCAAATCGAAAATGAAAGTCTAACACTTCTGTTTCAAAAAGGTTTCAAGCTGGTAGCCGGTCCTCCCGGAGATAAAAAAAATTATACGAAGTGGCCTAAAACGTTTCAAGAAAAAATGATCTATCATTCTTCTCTTGTACTTATAGACGAAAATCGCACCGGTATATCTTTACAAGAGATAGATTTGGATCCTATCGACGATCTTGAATTGGATACGACCGAGTTGAACGAATATCCGCTCGAATCTATAAAAATACCGATGAGCGATTTTTCGGATTGTTGGTTGTATCATCCAAAGGAAAAAAATTCCTCGAACGAACCGTCTCTTATTTTTTGCGATCACGGGGGAATTCTGGATCTAACGCCCGACTTCAATATAGGCGCCGCCTTTCTAAAACGAAGCGCTCAATTACTCGGTCTCAATTCGGAATCCGAACCCGTGAAAAAAACCGAAACGAATTCACTTGAAATCAAAAAAACGGGGACTCTCCCTTTGCCCGACGATATGAAAATTCGATACGTTCGGTCGTTTGTTTTTCCGGAAAAAAAACTTATCGTCGCAAAAGTAGATTCACAAGCGACCAATTCCGATCGATTAGCTTATTACGATATTCAAAATCCGGCCAATCCTATTTTGATCCAACATGAAAAAGGCATTTCGTTTGAAAAAGCTCGTATACGAGAAAATATTTTAGAACTGCTTCACGGTCATTGTATCCATTTTATCAAATCAGAGAATCGTGAATTTCATCCTTTGAAAAAAATAGACGGACCGATGCACGGAGCGATCGTTCATGAGGATAAAATATATTTCTCAAATTCGGTCGTTCAGTGGCGCGGATTACACGTTTACGATTTAAAAACCGAAACGGCGCTGAAGTTGGACGATGCGATGGACAAACACAAATCCCACGTCGAAGCGGCGGACATTTGTATTTGGGAAGATTTACTCTGGTTGGTAGGACAGGACGAAGTAATTCTCTACCAATTGCAAGCGTCTTCGGTGAAACGTCTAATATTAAAATCACATAATACGATCTTCGAGCCGGAAGTGATTGCAATGTTGGATAAAAATAGGATCGTTGTCGCCGAAAAAAACGACGACCCCGACGAAGGTTTCGCTTTGCATTTGATCGTTTACTCCGATAAAAAAATCAATACCCCGGTAAGATTTTTTCCCAAAAAAGGAATCGTCGCGTGGCAACACTTTCAAAACCGATTTTACTTCGTGTTATTATCCAGAGCTAAAAATACGAACAATTACAGCTTCGCGATTTGGGAACCGGATACGAATCATACAAAAGAATACAAACTTCCCGATTTGAGTTGCAAAGAGCATTTTGCCGACGGAGTATGCGGTATATTCATGGAAAAGGAAAGCGCTTATCTTTATAAAAACGACGGAGAGATTTTTACGATTACCGGATTTTAAAAAGGAATTCTCTATTTTCAAAGACATAAAAGCAACGGGAATCCCTTTTATATCGATCTTAAAACGTCCTCATGGAAAATTAAAAACATAAATCCCAATAACATTACTTAAATTGAATTTTATATTTTTTTAATATTCAATGTGAAATCAGAATTCCATTTTCTTTAGAAAGCGTCTCGTTTTTATGGGCGCTCGACGGGATCTTATCATTAATAAAAAAATATTATAATTTTAGATTATAAAATTTTACTTATAAACCAAAGGTAAGGTTTAGAGGTTTTTCAAGATTTCGCGGATAATTTCTCCCGGATCCGTCGACGAAGAACTTTTAAGGATCTTATCCACTTCTTTGCCGGCCGTTTTTTCTTCAAAACCGAGTTGAACCAAACCCAGAATTGCGACTTCTCTCCTCCGGGAGACGAAAACCTCTTCCGGAGTTTGCGAAGAGGAAGGAAGAGCGACCGAAAGTTCTTTTGCAGTTCCCGATAAAAAGAGTTCCAGTTTTTTGAGATTTTGTTTTACTTCGAAAAAAATCTTTTCCGAAGTTTTGCCTTTCACCTTCGGAATCTTTTCGAGTTCTTTGGCTTCTCCGGACTGAGCGATTCGATACAATTCTTCCGCCGAAAAAAAAGATAAAATTTTGAGAGCCGTCAATTCTCCGATCCCTTGAAGTCCTTTCATAACCTTGAAAAATTCCTTGTCTTGTTCGGTTAAAAATCCGAAAAGTTTCTGCCCTCTTTCGTTCATCGCGTGAAAGATTTGGAACTGAATCTCGTTTTGGGACGGCAGACTTTTGAGTTCCAAATAGGTCTTGAAGGAAATCGTTACTTCGTAAGTGATTCCGCCCGTTTCAACGTGTGCAAATCCGACTTCTAATTTTTTGAGAGTTCCTTTCAAACCTGAGATCATAACTCCACATAGACTTTCGCACGGTTAGAGTAAAGATAAATTTTCGATAAACGAATAATCTTAAGGACTCGACTCATACAATTCCAGGACGGATTGGACATAGACGTGCAACAAAACAACGGAATCTCACGTTACTCACGCTTTAAATCGTCCGAGGACTAAACCGAATAATAATTCCTTCTGTAATACAACAAGGGCCTCAGGCCGTCGTCCGCTCCCGCAGAAATCACTTTTCCGATCACGATAGAATGATCTCCTCCGTCCACAAATTGATCCACTTCACATTCGATATAAGAAAGGATTCCCGGCAAGATAGGAATCGTCAACTCTCCGGTTTTACATCCAAGCTCTTCGATGAGAGTGTGTTTTTCGATTTTTCCGGAAGCAAATTGATTCGAAAGGGAATCCTGTCCCTGCGCCAAAATGTTCACTACGAATTTTCCGGAATCACGGATCGGATCGTGACTGGTTATATCCTTTTGAAGACAAAATAAAACCAACGGAGGATTGAGAGAAAGAGAACTGAAACTGCTTACGGTTAAGCCGCTGTGTTTTCCAAGATGAGAATAGGTAATGACCGTTACGCCGGACGGAAAATGAGAAAGCGCATTTTTAAAAACGTCGTCTGTGATTTTCATGAGGTCGATCTTAAAATCGAAAGACTCTTTGTCAACCGATCGAAAGAAGAAAGAAAGATCTTCAACAACTCTATTACAAGGATTTTGAATAAGAACGTATGATTTTTTCCGCGGAACTCAACACAACCTCGCGCAATTCCTTCGGTTCCAATAAAACGGCGGAATCTCCCAAACCCAGAATATGGTACAAGGCGAATTCCCGAGTTTGAAAATCGACTTCGATTTCGCTCCAATCCGAATCTATTTTTAAATATTCTAATATTCTCACATAAGAAATCGTATTCAAAAAATAGAATCTGTTCGCTTTGATCCTGAAACGAACCGGATACGACGGGAGTTTTGAGAAAAAATCCAGGGCGCTTTCCCTCCAATATTTTTCCAAGTCGAATTTTTTCGGTCTTTCGAAAGAATCTCCCGATAATCTCGCTTCTAAAATTCTGGAAATGCGAAAGGTCCTGAATTCCTTTCCGTATTTTGCGACCAAATACCAAACGCTTCCTTTAGCGACGAGTCCCAAAGGAAAGACGATTCTTTTTTTGGATTCTTCATCCGATCCGTATCGAAGAATGATTTTTTTTTCATTCCAAACAGCTTCCTGCACGAGAGGTAAAAAAGGAAATTTTTCCTCCGAACCGCCCCAACCCGCGCCGTCTACGTGAATCCTTTGTCGAACGATCTCGACTTCTTTTTGATAAACAGGCGGAAGGGAAGCCATGAACTTCATAAAGGCGGAGTCCAAATCTTTTTTCTTTCCGAGATCGGATGCGATTCGAGTGGAACTCGTTAAGATCATCGATAAGACTTCTTCCTTTTTCATTCCCGTAAGATTGGTTCTATAACCTTCGGATAATTCCCAACCTCCCCGAGAACCTCGTTCCGCAAATACGGGAACACCCGAAGCGCATAACGCTTCCATATCTCTGTGAACGGTTCTTTCGGAGACTTCGAGTTTTTTTGCGAGATCCCTAGACGAGATTCTCCCCCTCGCTTGAAGTTGTAAAAGTATGGAAAGTAATCGGCTCGCACGCATGTTTCGATTTTACTCTTAATATATGACAAAGAATGACATATATAATTTTCCAACCATAATTGATTGAACCCAAGATTAAAAGATTGAATTTCCATAGACGGTCCGTAAAACTGCCGTAAATTTTATCGGGAACCTGATTCGATTCCGACAAATTTTTTCGCGGAATCGAATCAGCAAAAAACTACTTTTTGCAAAACAAAAACGGAACAAGATTTTGAGATATCACATAGGAGTTTTTTATGAAAAAGTATTTAATTCGAATTTTTAGTTACGGATTTTTGGTTTGGTTGATTCCTTTTATGGTCGCGATTCCGTTTCATACCAAGGACGGAAAGTTACAAACGGATCTTTTCCTGTTTAAAACCGTGATGATTCTTGTCGGAACTCTTACGGGTTGTGTTTTATTGGCTTCTCTCGCTTTGAAAATTTCCGGTAAAAAATTTCCGGTTCTTTTGAGCGCCGGATTGATCTGGCTTGGGATCAACTGGGGACTTGACTTTTTGATTTTGATTCCTATGTCTAAGATGAACGCGGGGGATTATTTTATCCAAATCGGGTTGCGTTATCTTACTATGATTTTTATCTCTTTCACGATCGGTTGGGTTGTCGATCGATCGACTAACAACTAAAAGGCGAAAACCGGAGGCCCTGTAAATCCCGTCTTTGATAACTTTCCGGTTCGAATACGAAAAGGCGCTTCTTTTCTTACCGATCTCTATAAAATCGAATACCGTTAATTTTCATCGTAAAACACCGTTTCAACGCAAAATATTGGGTACTTTATTATATAGTTAGGAGTGAAAGCTCGCGAGAGAAAAAGTTTGATTCGGAGTCATTTAAGAATTTCATAAAATTCTTATTTTCCAATGGGAAACAAGGTCACTCGGAACTTTTCAAAACCGCGAGATTGTACGTAAAAACAGTCCGCGGATGGATCGACTTTTCGGACGCGATCAGTTCTTCCATCGTGTTTTTGGCCTTACACAAAACTCCGAGATACAAATTCTTTCTGGCCTGTTCCCTCCAATCCTCATAAAGCGGATTTTTTTCGGCGTATTCGGAACCTAAAAAATCCGCCGCATATAATATGAGATCCAAAATCCCCGGAGTTTCCGCTCCTAAAGTATGATTTCTTACCGCGGATAAAACGGTTTCGTGTTGTAAGTGGTACCGCGATTTGAGATAAATCGCCGCCGAATACGCGTGCCAAGCCGCAAAAGGAAGTTTTTCAAAATCGTCCCTTCCCGATTCTCTGAATAACGTTATGTGAAATTCCGGAGGTTTTTGTTTTGTGATATCGTGAACGATTCCCGCGAGATAGGCAAACTCTGCGTCCTCCCGGGAATGAACGATCGCGAGTTCTTTTGCGATTTCCGCCACACGTAAGGAATGTTTCCAACGGGTTTCGGTGATTTCCGTCGGCACGATCTTTTTGAATTTTTGAATTTGAGTTTCCAATTCTTGCAAAGTCATGGGATTTAGACCGAACGTAATTGTATTTTTGCCATAACCTAAAAATTTTTCGAGGACGTTATGGATCGAGCGGAGTCAAGTTATTGCATTAATAAAATTGAATGTATTAAGATGAAACGCAAGAGTTCAATTCGCTCCGGGAAAAAGGGAACGCAAGTCGTTCAAAGAACGAATTCCCAAAATCTGAATGTCCAAATTTTGATCCAACTCGCTTAGGTTTCCTTCGGGAAGAATCACCTTTTTCATTCCAACCCCGGCCAGCTCCTTAACCCGAAGATTGGCTTGTCCGATACTACGCACCTCTCCCGAAAGACCGACCTCGCCCAGTACGCAGGTTCCTTTGGGAAGCGGCTGATCGAGATAACTGGAAATGATCGAAGCGCAAATCGCAAGATCCAAAGCGGGTTCGTCCGCATTTAAGCCCCCCGCAAGATTGCTGAACAGATCGCATTCACTTAACTTAATTTTAATATACTTTTCGATCACCGCGGCGAGTAGGATCACTCGACGTGTGTCCGGACCTTCCGCCATTCTTCTGGCTTGGGCAAATCCAGTTTTACTCACGAGCGCCTGCACTTCCACGGTAAGGGCCCGACTTCCTTCCAGCACGGCGCTGATCGCGGAACCGCTTCTTTCTTCCGCACCCGCGCTGACAAAAATACGATTGCGATCCCCCACTTCTCGCAAACCGCCGGAAAACATTTCAAAGATGGCGAGATCTCCGACCGCACCGAAACGATTTTTAACGGCCCGCAACAATCGATAGTAATTGAGTCGATCCCCTTCGAAATACAAAACCGTATCCACGAGATGTTCCAAAACTTTCGGGCCCGCGATCGTTCCTTCTTTCGTGATATGACCCGTCATCAAAATCGGAATCCCGGATCGTTTTGCGGTTTCAAGCAACACTTGAGTACATTCACGAAGTTGTGTGACCGTTCCGGCCTGATTGGGAAGAGCCTCTCTCGCAATCGTTTGAATCGAATCCACAAAAACCACGGAAGGACTTTCTCCTTCGATCATAGCGGAAATATTTTCCGCGACCGTTTCGGAAGTCAGCCAAAGATTGGACGCGCTGATGCCCATCCTTTCCGCCCGCATCCGAATTTGAGCGGGAGATTCTTCTCCGGAAATATAAAGTACGTTTTTATTTGCCTGTGTCAGATAACGTGAAACTTCGAGAATCAACGTGGACTTTCCGACTCCGGGTTCTCCGCCGATCAAGGTAAGAGATCCAGGAACGAGCCCTCCTCCCAAAACGAGATCCAGTTCTTTCAAACCGGTTCCCATTCTTTTGAGGGATTCTTCCCCGACCTTGTCTAAAGGAATCGGATCCTTATAGGATTTGTTTTTCTGAGAATTTCCGTTGGAAGAAGCAAACCTTTCACCGCCGACTTCTTCCAGGATCGTATTCCAATTTCCGCAGGACTCGCACTTACCCGCCCAGCGGGAATAATCCTGACCGCAGGATTGACAGATAAAAGTGCGAGAGAGTTTCTTTTTCAATGTTCGAAAAGCGCGGGCATCTCAAGCCAATCGATCTGATTGAAAACGGGAAGACAACGAAAGGCTTCTCTTGCAAGGGAATCCCTTCCCTCTCTCGCGAGAATTTCGGTGAGTTTTTGTTCCAGAGAAATCAAATACTTCACGTCTCCGCTCGCATATTCGACTTGATCCTTGGTAAGAATTTTTTTCCCCCAATCGGAAGACTGATTTTTCTTATCCATCACCTCGTCGTAAAATTCCCGGATGAGATCCTTAAGACCGTGTTTGTCCGTATAGGTTCTCGCGAGTTTGCTCGCGATCTTCGTACAAAAAACGTTCTGTAGAAAAATTCCCAAACGATAACGCAGAAAGAGAGAATCCATTCTCGCAAAGTGAAAAATTTTTACGATCTCCGGATTTTCAAATAAGGACTTAAGTAACGGAGCCTCTTTTTGATCGGGAAGAATTTGCACCAAACTCACGTTATTTGAGGAATCGCAAATCTGCACGACACAGAGCCGATCCCTTCTGGGATTGAGTCCCATCATCTCGCAGTCCACCGCGAGATGATCGTCCGCGTTGTATTCCTCGAATCTTTTCTGAGAAAGATCCCCGAGAAAAAGTTCCGGTTTTATAGTTGAAGGTTTTGGAGGCATAATTTCATAATAATCCGTACCGCACGGTTTCGGAAATCAAAAATAAGAAACGGAAACTCTCTAATTATAGAAAAGTTCCCATTCGAAAATAAAAAACAACCATCGGAAGCGATAGAGAATATGAGAGCCATTTTAAACTACAAAGTCTATGAGGATTCCTTTACGTCTTTTTTTGAAATTTCCGGCAAAGAGATCCGAACGATCAGCGACTGCCGCAATTTTTCCCTTTCTCTCGGTCGTAAAAAAACGGGAAAGAACGAGACCTTCAAACCGCATCTCGAATGGATCGGCGATCAAAGACCCAAGGCGGGAACGGAACTACTCACCTTGGAAATAGAACTTCCTCCGCACGCTTTGACCGCGCCGAAAATCTTTCAACACGGTTATCAATCCTGGAGTCTTTCCGGCGTTCATTCTCTTTCCGACGCGGACGAATCTCCTAGGCTCGATTTTCTTCGGTATTCTCAGGAAAATTTTTACACGAATCATTCCGGCGTCGCCGGAGATTGGCAAAGCGAAGGAATGATTCTTCTGATTTCTTCCACAAAAGATCCGCATTACTTTGCGGGTGCGATCGGTCCGGGAGAACCAGGTGTGAAGTTCAAAGTTCTGACTCCTTCCAAAGAACCGGAAAATTCCAAAAAGAAAACCTGGATCTCCGATTCCGGAATTTCCATGATCTACGATTTTTATCGTTACGAGGATTTCAGAGGAAATAAAATCTCCCTCACTCCGATCGGTGTCTCCCGTTTTACCGTAAGCCCCGAAACCTTTCTAAAAAAGTATTTTAGCGAATTAGGAAAAGCTCATAAAGTAAAACTCTCCGCGACACCCGTTCCGACCGGATGGTGTTCCTGGTATCAGTACTACACTAAGATTTCCGAAAAGATCATCCTAAAAAATCTGGCTCTCGTAAAAGAAAAAAAACTTCCGATTCAATTCTTTCAGATCGACGACGGTTATCAAAACGAAATCGGAGATTGGCTGACAACCAACGATAAATTCCCGGGAGGAATGAGACTTTTAGCGGAGGAAATCCGAAGAGAAAAACTGACTCCCGGAATTTGGCTCGCACCTTTTCTTGTGAGGAAAAAGTCGACATTCTATCAAAAATATCCCGAAGCGGTTTTGAAAGATCGGGACGGAAAACCGGTTCCCGCTCTTTGGAATCCTCTCTGGGGAATGGACTACACTTACTGCATCGACGTCACCCACCCTACTTCCCGCGACTTTTTGGAAAACGTCCTAAGGACAATCGTTAAAGAACACGGGTATTCGTATCTCAAACTCGACTTTTTATATTCGGCGCTTCTTCCGGGTTGGACGTACGATCGGGGACTCTCGCCTCACAAGCGTTATGCGGATGTAATTCGATTTATCCGTAAAGTTGTCGGAAAGGAAACGTTTCTCCTCGGATGTGGGGCGCCCATCTATCCTTCGATCGGACTTTTCGACGCAATGCGGATCGGCTGCGACGTGGCGCCTTTCTGGGGAAGGGAAAAAACGAGAATTCTCGCAAAAGACAAACACGCGCTCTGCACCGAAAGGGCTTTGATCAACGACATCACACGCTCCGTTATGCACAGAAATTTATGGTACAACGATCCGGATTGTCTTTTGGTTCGAGAAAACAAAAATAAAATGACTTTCGCACAAACTCAGTTGATGGCGAGCGTGATGGCCGTGAGCGGAGGGATGATCTTGGTAAGCGACGACTTGTCTCTGATCGGAGAAGAACGATTGGCGTTTTTGAAAAGAACATTGGAGCTCTCCGCCAAGTGCAGAAACAAAACTCCGATTCCGATCGGAATCGCTTCCGGACTTTTTCCTCCCGCTCTCTACAACCCCGCGGGTTTTTTAGGAATTTGGAATCCGAGCGAAGAAGAAAATACGATCGAGATCCAAACACCCTTCGTTTCCAAACTCAAACAATTTCCGGACTATTGGACCGGACAAATTCCGGAATCTCTCGAATACTCCGGAAGAACCGGAGTTCTAAAATTAAAACTTCCCGCGTTCGGTTCCGCGGTATTACAAACCGGAAAAGTTGTTTGACGACGTCGATGTATCCGGTAATATTCCAATCGAAAAAACAAGGAGATTCCAACTTGATGAAACGCATTCAAAAACTACTGATCGCTCTGATACTCGGACTGACTATAATCACCCTCAATGACTGTTTAATTTCCGATTCGGTCTCTAAGGTGATCGATTCTCTCAGCAAATCATCCGATTCTTTGGAAAGCCTTTCCAAGTCGATCAAATCGCTTTCCACCTCGGTGAGTTCCATTTTTTCCTCTTCCTCGGACGACGATGAAAAAAAGGAAAAGGCGTATCTCAAAGACGTTCGCGATCTGACCGCGATGCACGTTGAAAACGGATTTCAAGAAATCGAATTTAAAAACGATCTTTCCACGTTGGCTCTTCAGAACGGACTCACAAATTGGAAGTCGTTGCGCGTAACGTATCTCGGAATCGGAAGCGGGCTAAAAAAAGCGGGTGTAAACGAGGATAAGTTTCAAAACTTCCTACAAGGACTCGGAACCTCCCGGCCGGAAGTAGTCGACTCCATCCGAAAAGGATTTCACCAACTCTGAAATTTTTTCTTCCTTCCTTTTGGATAGCCCTGTTCTTATCGACGGGGCTTTACTCCACTCCCACAACGGTCGATTTCATTTATGTGGACGCAAACACCGGACAGTCCAGCGGCGGACATACCGGAATTCGAGTCGGAAACAAGGTCTATCACTATCAATTTTTTCCCGACGACATCTTTCATTTGGTCCGGGAATCTTACGACGACTTCGCTTTCGATTACAACATCGTTTCCAATCGCAGCAGCGTTCTTACGAGATTAAAACTCACACAAAAAGAAGTCTCCGTCTTGGAATCGGGACTCAATCGTCTTTATTTGGTTCAGTTCCGACATCTGCAAAACCTGGAGATCTTAAAGCGGGAAACCAAGTTCTTCGAGGAACTGAGTTCTCCGGAAAAAAAAATCGGACTGAGGGCGACCGCGTATTTCACTCCGAAGGACAAATCTCCTCTCGCCAAGGATTTAAAATCGAATCTTGAGATCGTTTTGGGGGAGGAGTTTCTAAAACGTCTGGAACAAAACCTGAAAGACGAAATCCTATCTCCGAACGGCGAACTTTTAAAAATGGAGTTTACCCCTCTTCCGGAAAAAATGAATCGGGATCAGTTTCCGTTTTTCAAACCGGGATCTTATTTAAAAATCCGTGATATACTCGAGGGAATCCTATTCTGCCGAATTCTAAGGGAAGAATGGGATCTCGATCCTGAATTCAAAATCCGGAATATACAAGATTCGTTAACTACCAGAGAACGAGAGCTTTTAGAGAACTTCTATCGAAAACAATCGGATGAACTCGTGCAAATTTTATCCGAAAGGGACCCGGGTTGGGCTTACAGCGCTCTCGTGTCCCTCGGAAGACTCCACACAATCGAAGAAAGTCTCCGCACCGGGTCCCCCGTTTTTTTATCCAGTTTTCCGGACGATTCGCAGATCATTTATAAGGAAGATTCGGACGACGAACGAGCTCTTCGACATATCGCCAAGGAAACCTGGGCGGTCGTTTCGCACGCTCGTAAAAAAATTTCCGCCTTAAAGGAACTTACGGAAAAAGAATATCAAATCTGGGAGGACGCATCCAACCGAGCCTTTGAACTTCAGGAAGGAATCGAAACCTCGATTCCCGTTCGAGCCACCTCGGGAAAATTACTTCCTCAAAGAGAAAACAAATTTCTGATTCCGATGCGTTTGCCGGAAAATTCCGTACTCGCGGATTATCTGAAACTCGCAAAAGAAAGAGAAAGAGAATACCATGTCCGTTTAAAAAAACTCTATCCGTTCCGTCTGTTGTTCGAAAACTGCACGACCGAAATCTTAAAAAACATACAAAACTCTTTCGATCCGAAGGAAGTCCCTTTTCCAGGAACAAAGATCGACTTCGGGTTTTCGTTTGCGTTCATACCTTTTTACGCCTCTCGTTCCGTTTCCGACAACTGGAACCACGAAGGAGAAAAAGAACTCCTTTCCTATCGAAGAAAAAAACTGGCTGAATTGTTAAAACAAAATCCGAGTTGGAAAACACATCTCAAAGAATCTTTCACATTCGGTTCTTCCATCTACAAACCCAATCGAGAAGATCATTTTTTTCCCCTTTTTACGGACGACGTGTTTTGGATAAGACCCTTGTACGGAACCGTAAATTTGGCGGCGGGACTCGGTGCGACTACGGTCGGAATTTTCGCTTTGCCCTTCGACAAAGGGGAACGACTACAAAAAGGATTTCAATCCGTGTTCTTTAGCCTTCCCGAATTCGCTTTTTTTAATATTCGAAAGGGAACGTTTCCTACGGTTTCGATGGAGGAACTTCCGGACGAACTTTTTCAGTTTCAAGAAGAAGATTGAATTCTAATCAAGGCACGTAAAACAATCACTTTTATTGATTTGACAATGTCTACTCATTAAATACACTAAAAAGGAATGGAGAAAAAGATATGCCATTATCCGCTAAAATTGATTAAAAAACTGATTATAGAGCATAAGTTTACGGTTACAAAGAGCGCGCAAAAAACGGCTCTTAACCATTTTGGATTTACTGAGAAAGAAATTTTAAACGAAATTATTGGATTACAAACTTCGGATTTTTACAAATCAATGACTTCCCATCATGATCATAAACTTTGGCAAGATGTCTATAAAAAGGGAATTATGAATCTTAAAACCTATATTCAGAGCCTGTCCCAAAACTTAAAACAATCGCAGAGATTCGCGGCCATTCCATCGGACGGTTTTGGGACAAACTCTAAAATTCAAATTTTCAATCAAAATACCGTTATTATATCATTTAAAGGAAACGAAAATTTATGAGAAATAAAGAATGGATCGATTGCCCTTCCTGCGGCGCCAAAAGTAGTATGATCCTTAAGTCCAATGTTACCGAAAATTACTCAGTTAAAGATTATGGTTTCATTAAGATCACAGGTTTAAACGGACATTTTTGTAAAGTTTGCAAAGACGGAATTTTTACCAGAAAATCACAGAATCATATCAATTCCGTTGTGGCAGAATTTAAAGCAAAGAAAGACGCGCAAGTGACCATTGTCGCAGATTTAATAAGCGTCAACCAAATGGCGAAAAAATTGAAATTAAGCAGACAATCCATCCATAAGATGATGACTGATGGAAAGATCAGATACGTGTTTGTCGGAGATATTCGATTACCTCTTAAGAAACAAACTTTGACTCATAAGCAATAAAATGAGAAAAGAATAAGAGCCGGTCTCAAAACTTTGATAGAACTTGAGATAAGCTGGAATTGAGAAACAATCTACCAGTTTTGAGACCGGCTCTAAGGTTTTTCAAAACACAAAAAGATAGATCTTTCCCGGAAACGATCCTTGAAAACGTTCAATGAATTTCTAATAGAATGTACGAAGCGTCGTCCCTGTATTCTCTGGAAGCGATCGACAAACGAACGTAATCGTCCAAGGCGTTTTTCATACGTTTGACGGTATCCTGACCCGATTTGTGGATGCAGTCCAAATCTGAAATTAACGGATGATTGAGATTGTTGATGATCCCGTCCGAAAAAAGAAAAATCACGTCCTTATCTTCGAAGTTGATTTCATGACTCGGAAAATCCAAGTCCTCCAAAAGCCCCATCAGTTGGCCCGATTTTTCCTTTAAAAACGAAAATCCGTCCTTATGAAAATGAACGGGAAACGGATGTCCTCCCCTCGCATAAACCAACTTCTTTTCGTTCGGAAACAAAATCACACAGGCTGCCGTCATACTGTGAGTCCCGATGTTCAAACAAAGTTCTTGATTCATTCTTTTGAGGATGTCGCTCGGATTATCAGAATTTTTAAATCCTTCCCTGGCAAGCGTCGTCATCAAAAGAGCGATCAGCCCGGAAGTGACGCCGTGATCTTCCACGTCCCCTAAAAGTAAAAGCGTCGATTTTTCCTTTTTAAGAATCACGTTAAAGTCCCCGCTTACAAAGGAAATCGGAGTTACGTCCGATTCGACCTTATACGGACTTAAGTCGGGAATCGAAAAGATTTTTCCCTGAACGCGGGAAGCGAGACGAAGATCCCGCATGATGACCTCTTCTCGTATATCCTTATCTTTTAGAATAACATAATAATCGTATGCTTTTTGGATCGCAATCTGAACCGTTTGAATCGAAAAAGGTTTGAGCAAAAAGTCGCTGGCCTTGTGCGTAAGGGAAGTGACCACGTTGTTGATGTCCCTTTCTCCGGTCATCATGATCACCTGCGTTTTGGATTCCAAATTCTTAAAGTAAGGAAGAATTTCAAGACCGCTCGTACCCGGCATATGAATGTCCAGAAAAACGATCGGGTTCAATTCCTTTTCGAAGTATTGTTTCCCCTGTTCCACGGAATCGAAAAATGCGGTCTGATATCCTAGTTTGTTTAAAATAAGTTCGAGGGTTTCGCCGACGTCCCTGTCGTCGTCGAGAATGATGATTTCCGGTTTTAGGGAAAACTCCAGCATATTAAATTTTCCTTATGTATTGAGTCTCCGAAACGATCTTTTCCACTTTTTTATAATATTCTTCGTCGAAAAGCGTCGATTCAAGATAACCGTTGATACAGGAAACCATTTCCCCGTATTTCCAAACGTAAAGTTCTTTTGTGGAAGTTTCGTAAATCTTTTCGTTGTGAATTTGATCGCTCAATTCCCTCAAATTGGTCCTGCTGAAGGACTGAAGAATCGCACGAAACCGGCCTTCCTTTTCCGGGTCCACGAATTGAAAGGACTTATGAAATAGGACCGCATCGTGAAAATATTCCGGAATGTTGAAAGCCCCGTAAGCTCCCAATTTGGTGGCGAGGATCCTGATAAAACCCGTGATCTCGTTCATGAGAGAAAGCCCCGGATATTCCTGTCCTTGATAGAGTTTTTTTTTGGCTTTCATATTCTTCATCTTTAAGTTCTGGGTCAAGAGCCAGTCAATATAAACGAGCTTATAAGATTGATCCAGCTTTTTAAACTGAAAGTCTGAAAATTTTAAACGCATATGAACGAGAATTCCGCCGGAAGGATCTTTGATATAAATCCGATTGTCCATATCGGAAATTCCGTCCAAAAAAATCTCGTAGTCGTGATAACCTCTCGCATGAAGAATTCGAAAGATTCCGGCGCTTTCGAGCATATCTTTCATTTCTTCCTGAGAAAAACGATTGAACAGTCTATTTTCAATTCCGAGGGAAGTATGAAGTTCGCCGGCAATATCGATCATTCCCAACTCTTGACCGTCTAAAAATCCCGGATTTCCTTTTTTCTTATCGGAGTCGGAAAAAATGTTCATAGTCAATCGGCCGCAAATACTTTGATCGTATTGTAATGAATCGTTACCGTATCGTAAAAGTCTTTTGCATAACCTCCGGCTGGAAGAATTACGGTGGAAGCGTTTAATTTACACGCGAAATCTCTTACGATCTTGTCCCTCTTTCGTAACCCTTGAAACGTGAGTTTCAAATCCCCGAGCGAATCCCCTTCGAACGGATCGGCGCCCGCGATATAAAAAATCAGATCCGGTACGAAGTTCGATTCGATTTTACGTAAGGATTCTTCCAAAAGTTCGAGATATTTTTTGTCGTCCGTTCCTCCTTCGAGAGAGACGTCGAGTCCCGATTTTTCCTTCTTTGGGTATAAATTTTCCTGATGCATAGAGAATGTAAACGCGTCCGGGTCTTCTTGAAATACGACGGAATTTCCGTTGCCTTGATGAAGATCCAAATCGATAAAAAGAATTTTTTTACCGGGATACGTCTTTTGATATAATTTACCGGCGATCGCCGCGTCGTTCAGATAACAAAACCCTTCGGCTCGATCGGGCATACTGTGATGAAAACCGCCTCCGATATGATAAACAAACTTGTATTTTTGAGTCAGTTCCATAGATAGTATCGTACCTCCCACGGCTAAAACAAAACTATGTACGATTTGTTTGGTAAGCGGAAGTTCGGAATATTGAGTTCTTTCCGTAAGTTTGAGAGAAAAAAAATCTTTTAAAAATTCTTTCGTATGAACGAGCGCAAGATCCTTATCCTTAGCCGGATCCGGTTTATATACGTACAGATCCGCGAGTTTATGATCTTGTTTTACAAGATCATAGACCATTTGGTATTTCCTTGCCGGAAATATATGAGGTCCCAGATCTAAGTTATAGTCCGGGTGATATACCAAACCAATTCGTTCTAACTGCTTCTCCAAGAAGAGGACGCCTGTTTTTGGTTCATTCTATTTTCCGGTTTCAGTTCGTAAAGAGGAAATATTCGCTGGAACAACGGAAGGCGTTTGTCTACAATTGCCGTCCATGAAAATCATGAACGGGAAAAAAACCAAAATCGTCTGTACCATCGGCCCGGCGTCCTCCTCCGAAGAGACAGTCCTTTCCATTCTCAAAGCCGGAATGGATATCGCCCGTATGAATTTTTCACACGGCACTCACGATTCTCACAAAAGAGTTTACGACACACTACGCAAATGTGAACAAATCTCCGGATCTCCTTTGGGAATTATGGCCGATCTGCAAGGCCCCAAAATCCGAACCGGAAAATTAAAACTCAATTCCATTCTACTCCATAAGAACCAAGAGATTGAAATCGTTCCCGACGCGGACTTGCAAGGCGACGAACATACCATCGGTTGTACTTATCCGAATCTGATCGGAGACATCAAAGAAGGCGATAAGATTCTTATCGACGACGGTAAACTGGTTCTCCAAGTCGTTTTAAAAAAATCAAACTCGGCGATTTTAAAGGTGATCGTAGGAGGCATCTTATGGAGCAACAAGGGAATCAATCTTCCCGGAACTCCCATCTCCGCTCCCGCTCTTTCCGAAAAGGACGTGGAAGATTTGAAATTTGCACTTTCTCTCGGAGTCGACTACGTGGCTCTCAGCTTCGTTCGTACGGGTGCGGATTTGGAATTGGCGAGATCCTTATTACAAGGAACTTACACGGGGCTGATTGCGAAAATTGAAAGACCGGAAGCTCTCGGAAACATAGAAGAAATTATAGAACGCGCGGACGGAATCATGATCGCAAGAGGAGATCTCGGAGTGGAGATCGAAACGGAGAAAGTTCCGATTCTTCAAAAAGAACTCATCTACAAACTCAATCAAGCCGGTAAACCGGTGATCACTGCGACTCAGATGTTGGAATCGATGATCGAAAATCCGAGACCGACCCGCGCAGAAGCGAGCGACGTTGCAAACGCGGTTATGGACGGAACCGATGCGGTCATGCTTTCCGCAGAATCGGCTAACGGTCATTATCCGGTCGAGTCCGTCGAAATCATGTCTAAGATCATTCGAGAAACGGAAACCATCGATCATATCTACGAAATCCACTGGAATATTAAAAAAACTTTCTTAGAATCCGAAAGAACCGCGCTGGGAAACGCAGCCAGAGAAATCGCTCACGGAATTCATGCGAAAGCGATCGTCAATTTTACGAGAAGCGGTTATTCCGCATTGATCACTTCGGAGATGAGACCGAAGGTTCCGATCTATTCTTTTACTCCGTTTGTAACCACCGCGAGAAAGATGAAACTCTATCGAGGAGTGATCCCTTTCGTTATGCCTTTTTTTACGAGATTGGAGGATATGATCGCCTACATGAATCAGAAACTCAAAGAGGACGAAATTCTATTTCCGGGTGACAAGGTAGTGATTCTTTCCGGAGCTCCCGGAACGACGGTGCGTAGCGTGGATTTTTTACAAATCTTTAGGATCCACTGAGTTTTGTCGTATCGGTAAGTGGGACTCAAAATGAAAACGTCCGCGTCCAAGGATCCTGCTCGAATCTGAGAAACTTTTACGACGTTATAATTGGATATATTTTAAATTCACATTATCAACTGGCGATTTTTATTTTGTATAAAATTACAAACAATATATACGGCGCCCAGCATTCATCCGTTTTTATAATTTCAATTACACCAAGGTAAACATTCTATAATTCGAATACAAATAATTGTATTGCATTCTTTTCTTATTTTCGTTTTTTACTTTGCAGCCCCTCTTTTCAGTTATAAAGTTGGTTTTAGTAAAGCGACTTTTATCTCAGAGGCAAAAGAAAAACATCCGTGGAAACAACGAATCGTTCTTCTTTCATACAAAGACCTTTTCGCAAAACGTATCTCCACCTCTCGAATCGAATTCTTATGACAAAACAAAACCTCACTGCAATACATCGTTTTATTTCCTTTTTTACTCGAGGAAAAATATGAAGTATGAGGAAATGAAATATGACATCGAGAAATTTTTCGATTTTTCTTTGGATATGCTTTGTATAGCGAAACTCGACGGATACGTTCTCAGAATCAATCCCTCTTTCCAAAAAGCGTTCGGTTGGAAAAACGAGGACCTTCTCGCCTTCGGTTCGTATTCCTTTCTGCATCCGGACGACGTAGAACCGACCTCTCAAGTTGTAAAAGGTTTGGAACAGGGAGCTTCCGTTGTATCCTTTCAAAACCGTTATCGTTGCAGCGACGGGCAATATAGAAATTTTTCCTGGACGGCCTTTCCCGATCTTCGCGCGGGATTGATTTACGCGATCGCAAGAGACATCACGGAGTTAGTCGAATCCAATCGAAAACTCAACGAACTCGCGGCCGAACTCAAGGACGCAAACAATAAATTATTCGAACAGGCCAGCACGGACCCTCTCACAAAGTTAAAAAATAGGAGAACCTTCAACGAAGAATTAAACGATCTCATTCTTCTCACGAGTAGGAAAAAGGGATTTTTATCCCTACTGATGATCGACGTGGATCATTTCAAAGCATACAACGATCAATTCGGTCATCCGGCCGGAGACAGGGTTTTAATCCGTTTGGCCTCCATTTTTACGTATACCCTCCGAATCAGCGATTTATTAGCGCGTTTGGGAGGGGAGGAATTCGTAGTTGCGTTACCCGACACCGGTAAGAAAAAGGCGATCGAGGTTGGAAATCGACTGGTTACCACGGTTAGAAAAGAATCCTGGGAAAGTCGCTCCATCACGATCAGTGTGGGAATTGCGACCCTGGATTTCGATCGTTACCTGAACTGTTATCATAATACCGATCTTTCCATCGAAATCGTGGAAGACGCGGATCGTGCACTCTATCGATCCAAAGCCGATGGAAGAAACCGAGCGACTCATTGTTCACAAATCTTATCGTGATCCGACTTCTAAAAAAAACAAACTCGAACGAATGCCTAACGATTCGACCGTTGATAATAGATTGGGTAAATCGTTAAAAGTCCGTGCAACGGTTCGTTCAATTTTATAGAGGGGAGAATGATTTGAAATACAAAGACGAATACAATCTTGAAAAATTCTACAATTACTCGTTGGACCTATTCTCCATCCAGAGAATGGACGGCACCGTCATTTCCGTAAACCCGTCTTTCGAAAGGATTTTAGGTTGGAAGGAAGCGGAACTTCTAGGCCGCAGTCCCTTTCACCTATTACATCCGGACGATCAGGAATCAATCGTCCAGGAATTCAAAGCTATGGACGAAGGGGTTCCTAAATATTCCATTCAAAACCGTTGTCGATGTGCGGACGGTACTTATAAACATTTTGCTTGGACGGGTTTTCCGGATTTGGAAGCGGGTTTGGTCTACATTACGGGAAGGGATATCACGGAAACGATCGAATCCAGCCGTAAGATCAGCCAACTGGCGACGGAACTCAAAAATGCAAACGATAAGTTATTCGAACAAGCCTGTAGGGATCCGTTGACTAAACTCAAAAATAGAAGGGCATTCAACGAGGAATTGAATCAGCTGATCCAACTCTCGCAAAAGCAGAAGTCTCCTCTTTCCCTATTGATGATCGACGCCGATCACTTTAAGGATTACAACGACAAGTTCGGTCATCCTGCCGGGGACCAAGTTTTGATCGAATTGGCCCGTCTTTTGACGAAAACGTTTCGAAAAGACGATATCCTGGCCCGATACGGAGGAGAAGAGTTTATCGTGGCACTTCCCAATTCCTCCGAACCGGAGGCGGTCGAAATCGCGGAAAGACTCGTTCAAATCGTGAGAGAATTTAATTGGGAAAAAAGAAGTATTACGATCAGCGTGGGCGCGGCCACTTTCGATTTTAATCCGAACTGTAAAAATATAAATTTGGAATATTCAGTAAACTTAATTGAAAAAGCGGATCAAGCCCTCTATTTTTCCAAAGTGAACGGCAGAAATCGAATCACCCATTTTTCCCGGATTCAAAACGAAAACGGCGTATCTCCGTAAAAATCAGATCTATGGTACCATAAAATGAAGGACTTTGAAAAAGAATACGATCTTGAAAAACTCGTGAATAACTCCTTGGATTTATTGTCGATTGTGGACTTGGAAGGCAAGGTTCTATTAATAAACCCCGCGTTCGAACGAGCCCTAGGTTGGAAAAAAGAAGAACTACTGGGTCGAGATCCGTTTCATCTGCTTCACCCCGACGACAGGGAAATCACCTTTCAAGAATTCGAAAAATTGAATCAAGGTTTACAAACCTTGTCTTTTCAAAATCGATATATCTGCGCGGACGGAACTTATAAATATTTTGCTTGGACCGCTTCTCCCGATCCAACATCCGGTTTGGTCTACGTGACGGGAAAAGATATCAACGAACTGATCGAGTCCCACCATAAGATCCGTCAACTGGCGGAAGAACTGAGAGAAGCGAACGACAAGTTGTTCGAACAAGCATCGACGGATCCCTTGACTAAACTTAAAAATAGAAGGGCGTTCGACGAAGAATTGAATCGTTTGACCCAATTTTCCCAAAAACAAACGAACCCGCTTTCCTTATTGATGATCGACGCCGATCACTTTAAGGATTACAACGACACATTCGGTCATCCTGCCGGGGACCAAGTTTTGATCGAATTGGCCCGTCTTTTGACGAAAACGTTTCGAAAAAACGATATCCTGGCCCGTTTCGGAGGAGAAGAGTTCATCGCAGCTCTGCCGAATACCTCCGAACCGGAAGCGGTCGAAATCGCGGAAAGACTCGTTCAAATCGTGAGAGAATTTAATTGGGAAAAAAGAAGCATTACGATCAGCGTGGGCGCGGCCACTTCCGACTTTAATGCGAACTCTAAAAACATACATTTGGAATATTCAGTAAACTTAATTGAAGAAGCGGATCAAGCCCTCTATTTTTCCAAAGTGAACGGTAGAAATCGAATCACCCATTTTTCCCGGATTCAAAACAAAAGCGACGTATCTCCGTAAAAATCGGATCCATGGAACTATAAGAATGAAGGACTTTGAAAAAGAATACGATCTTGAAAAACTCGTGAATAACTCCTTGGATTTATTGTCGATTCAAAGATTGGACGGAACGGTCCTCTCCGTAAACCCCGCCTTTGAACGTATTTTGGGTTGGAAAAAAGAGGAACTACTCGGAAGAAATCCGTTTCATTTACTTCACCCCGAGGATAGAGAAAGTACCTATCAAGAGTTTGAAAAATTAAACCAAGGACTACCCTCGTTCTCCTTTCAAAACCGGTTTTTATGTTTGGACGGAACCTATAAATATTTTGCCTGGACCGCCTCTCCGGATCTTACTTCCGGTTTGATTTACGTGACCGGAAAGGATATTACCGAATTGGTCGAATCCAACCGTAAGATCAGTCAACTGGCTGCGGAACTTAAGGAAGCCAACGGCAAGTTGTTCGAACAAGCATCGACGGATCCCTTGACTAAACTCAAGAACAGAAGGGCGTTCAACGAGGAATTGAGTCGTCTCATTCATCGCTCTCAAAAACAAACGAACCCTCTTTCCTTATTGATGATCGACGTGGATTTTTTCAAAGACTATAACGATAAATTCGGGCATCCTGCGGGGGACAAGGTTTTGATCGAATTAGCCTATCTTTTGACGAAAACTCTTAGAAAGGACGACGTGACCGCGCGGTACGGTGGAGAGGAATTTATCGTGGCGCTGCCCAATACCTCCGAACAAGAGGCGATCGAAATCGCGGAAAGGCTGGTGCACGTCATAGAAAAATTCCAATGGGAAAAAAGGTCCGTTACGATCAGCGTCGGAATTACGACATCGGATCTGGATCATCTCGGCCCGGAAGCTACTCACATAGATCATTCCATGAGCATTATAGAGGATGCGGATCAGGCTCTCTATCATTCGAAAATAAACGGAAGGAACAGAGCCATACACAGCTCTAAGATAAAATCCTGAAATAAATTTGAATTAAATAAAACCAAACGTGTTACCATTTTCTAAGAATCGTTTTGAAGTAGGTTCCATATATCGGCGAAATTCAAAGGAGACTTAAAATGGATGAGGAATATGAATACAACTTTGAAAAATTCTTCGATTATTCGTTAGACATGCTTTGTATTTCCACATTAAAAGACGGCGCCGTTATAAGACTCAATTCTTCGTTTCAACGCGTTCTTGGTTGGCCCAAGGAAAAATTACTCGGGCTCGGCCCCTTTGATTTATTACATCCCGAAGATATAGAACCGACCTTAAAAGAAATTGAAAAATTAAAACAGGGAGTCCCCGTCTTATCCTTTCAAAATCGATACAGATCCTCTAACGGAACTTATAAACATTTTTCCTGGACCATTTTTCCGGATCCTAAAGCGGGTTTATTGTATGCAATCGCGAGAGACGTCACAAAACGAATCGATTCGAACCGAAGAATCAGACAACTCGCCGCAAAACTCAAAAAAGCGAACGATCAATTATTTGAACAGGCATCCACCGATCCTCTCACTCAACTTAAAAATAGGAGAGCCTTTAACCAGGAGTTGAATTATCTCGTCAATCTTACACGAAAACAGAAAAATTCCTTATCCTTATTCATGATCGACGTGGATTATTTTAAGAACTACAACGATCGGTTCGGTCATCCGGCCGGAGATCGAATTTTAACCGATCTTGCTTCTGTACTTGCGAAAACAATTCGTGAAAGCGATATCTTGGCGAGATATGGCGGGGAAGAATTCGTGGTAGCGCTACCGGATACTCCCGAAGCGGAGGCGATCGAGGTCGCCGAAAAATTGGTAAAAACAATCCGAAATTTCAAATGGAAAGGAATGCCGTTAACGATTAGCGTGGGTGTTGCCACCTCCGATTTTGATTCTTCCGAAACGGTAAAGATCGAAGACGATTTTACATATCTGATTGAAAACGCCGATCAGGCTCTTTATCAATCAAAAGTCAAGGGACGGAATCAAGTCACACATAGGTCTCAAATACTTTGAACCGTTTTCCATACTAGATTGATTTTCGTTCTTTTAAAAAGGTTTTGCATGATTTCGACTACAGGTAAACATTCTACATTCATTATATATTGGGACGATTTAATATGAATTACGAAAACGAATTTAATCTTGAAAAATTTTTTAATTATTCTTTAGACCTATTTGCCATCCAAAGAATGGACGGAACCGTTATAGAAGTGAACCCGTCCTTTCAACGGGTTCTGGGTTGGTCGAAAGAAGAACTGATCGGTCGTTCCACCTTTCATCTTTTACATCCGGAAGAATTGGAATCCATTCAACATGAATTGGAAACTTCGGACCCAAAAGCGCCGAAATCATCGGTTCAAAGTCGCGTCCGTTGTTCCGACGGAAATTATAAATATTTTGAATGGACCGGCTTTCCGGATTTAGAGGCCGGTTTGGTTTATATGACCGGAAGGGATATTACGGAAACGATCGAATCGAACCGGAAAATCAGCCAGTTGGCCGTGGAACTCCAGGAAGCAAACGAGATGTTGTTCGAGCAGGCATCGACAGATCCGCTTACAAAACTTAAAAATAGAAGGGCTTTTAACGAAGAATTGAGTTATCTCATCAAACTCGCACAACGACAAGAAAACTTTCTGTCCCTGCTGATGCTCGACGTCGACCATTTCAAGGATTATAACGATCGCTTCGGGCATCCGGCCGGTGATCGGGTTTTAGCCGATTTGGCCTCTCTTTTGACGCGAACACTTCGCGGAAGCGACGTCTTGGCCCGTTACGGAGGGGAAGAATTTATCATCGCACTTCCCAACACATCCGAAGACAAAGCAATGGAATTGGCCGAAAAATTGGTAACCGTAACGAGGGAATTTGTATGGGAAAAAAGATCGGTTACCGTCAGCGTAGGCGTTACGACCGAAAATTTCAATAAAACCACACAAATTAAGAAATTAGATTATTCCACTTCTTTAATAGAAAACGCCGATAAAGCCCTCTATCGTTCAAAAACGAACGGAAGAAACAGAGCGACCCATAGCTCCCAGATACATTAATTTATTTGAATATAATATTTTTAAAATCGATTTGAACGTTTCCAAGGCGAACTGTCGTTTTATGCGAATTCAATTCGGATAAAATCTAAAAGGTAAAAATAATCCGGCGATGCAATACGATTACGAAAAATTCTTTCACAATTCATTGGATATACTCGTCATAGCGCGGATGGACGACGGACATGTGCTCCACGTTAACCCTTCCTTTCTGAGAATTTTCGGCTTGCCCGAAGAACAATTACTCGGGCTCGGATCTTACAATTACCTTCATCCGGAAGATCTTTTATCCACTCAAAAAATCGCCGAGGATCTCGCGTCCGGCTCGGCGGTCGTTTCCTTTGAAAATCGTTATCGTTGTGCAAAGGGATATTACAGAACGTTGTCTTGGACGGCGGTACCGGAATACAAAAGCGGAATGGTTTATGCGATCGCGAGAGATATTACGGAAACGATCGAATCCAACCGCAAAATCAGTCAACTGGCAACGGATCTCAAAGAAGCGAACGATAAGTTGTACGAACAGGCTTTTACGGATCCTTTGACTCGATTGAAAAATAGGAGAGCATTCAACGAAGAATTGAATTATCTCACGGATCTTGCACAAAAACAAGGAAGTCCCTTTTCCTTACTTATGATCGACGCCGATCGTTTTAAAAACTACAACGATCAATTCGGACATCCCGCGGGGGACAAGGTTTTGATTCAGCTGGCATCTATACTCGAACAAACACTACGTACAAACGACCTCATCGCACGTTACGGAGGGGAAGAATTTATAGTCGCGTTACCCGATACCTCGCAGGAAGAAGCCGTCCAAGTGGCGGAAAAATTGGTCGCCGTTGTCCGGGAATTTGTATGGGAAAAAAGACCGGTTACAATCAGCGTCGGAGCGGCCACCGTTAATTTCGATCAGAGCTCTGAAATTAAAAAATCCGAGCATTCGATAGACCTTATCAAAGATGCGGACAAAGCCTTATATCATTCCAAAATCAACGGAAGAGATCGAGTGACCCATTATACGAATATAGAATCGGATTGATATCGGAAGACTATACTCAAACATACGAACGTATATGCAAAAAGTTGCAAATAAAGTCGTCTTAAATCCACTCGTCGATATAACCGAAATAATTCGGTTATATCGGGTCGAGCGAACAAGCGGAATAAACAAACCCTTCCTTAATTAACGTCCCGTCGCCGTTACACGAAAAGAACTTCTTCCTTATTGCCGGAGACGATTTCTCCGATTCTGTGAACGGATTCCCCTTCTAAAAACTCTTCCGCGGTATCCGTGTGTTCCTCGGAAACGATCAGCATATAACCGATTCCCATGTTGAACGTAGCGAAAAGTTCCATCTCGTCGAGTTTATGATCCTTTTTGATCTTTTCGAAAAAATATCCCGAAGGAATTTTGTCCTTAAAGAATCTCGCTTGTGATCCCGCCGGAAGAACTCTCGGTACGTTTTCCTGATAACCGCCTCCGGTGATATGGACCATTCCCTTGACGGGAACCTTTTGCAAAAGTTTTAATATACTAGATACGTAAATCCGAGTCGGTTTGAGCGCGTAGTCCTTTAAAAATTTCACCTGCTCCGGATCGGAAGGAAGATGTTTTCCGTCTTTCAATAAAAGTTTACGAATGAGCGAAAAACCGTTGCTGTGAGGACCGCTGGACTCGAGTCCCAAAATTTTATCTCCCGGTCGGATCGTGGAACCGTCGATCATCAAATCCTTTTCGACCGCACCGACCACAAAACCGGCGAGATCAAACTCGTCCTCTTTCATCGTTCCGGGGTGTTCGGCGGTTTCTCCTCCGAGTAAGGCCGCGTTAGACAGCTTGCATCCCTGAACGATTCCGGCCACGATCCGATCCATCTTTTCAGGATTCAACTTTCCGCATGCGATATAATCCAAAAAGAAAAGAGGTTCTCCTCCGCAAACGAGTATGTCGTTTACACACATCGCTACAAGATCGATGCCGACCGTATCGAACGTATTCAACAGACGTGCGAGTTCTATTTTTGTTCCGACGCCGTCCGTTCCGGAAAGTAAAACGGGTTGATTGTATTTTTTAAGAACGCTGACGTCGTAAGCTCCCGCAAAACCTCCGAGACCGCCTAAAACTCTGGGACCGTGTGTGGATTCCACGTTTCGTTTGATTTTTTGAACGAACTCTCTTCCCTTTTCCGTATCCACGCCGGCGCTTTTGTATGTGATCTTTTCTTCCATTCTCAATGGTCCCGATTCTTTTTAGAGTAGCTTGAGAAAATCAAAATCCCTGCACACAAAAAAAAACCGGATCCATACGGGAAATCCGGCACTTAAGGACGAAGATTCGGGAATTCAGGAAATCATTTCATTTGGTCGATCTGTTCCATTGCGGCCAGTTCTTCTTTGACGGCGGCTCTCGCTTTTAAATCCTTATCACCCGGTTTTAAATCCACGGCCTGCCCCGCTTCGATCAAAACTTTGACGTTATCGGATTTACGAGTGATCTCAACGGCTCCTTCTCGAACCGCGAACGTTCCGGTTTCGTCCTTACCGTTCACTCTTCCCCAAAACTGAGTTCCGCGAACGGCGGCGACTACGGTGGGAGTATCCACGAGTAGACTCTGGCCTTTTGCAAGTTTAGCCGCCTTGATCAGAACGTTTCCTTCCGTAACTTGAAAGGAAGCGTTGTCCGCATTGAGAGCGGCCAAGGTCGCCGTACTTCCGCCTAAAAGCCGAAAACTTCCGAGTTTGGAAGTGAGATCCAGGACCGCGTCCGAATCCGTTTTTACGGATTGTTTTTCGGTTACGTTTGCAAGCGGAGAAAGATCCTTGCCCGTTTCCACTACGGAAGCCTTTCCTTTGAGAAAGGTGACGACTGCGTCCGCGCTTTCGGCCGACTTGGGTTTACAAACGGTAAAAAGGAACAAAACCGCGACCGCGATTGATATACGGATCATATACACTCCGATTGAATCCTCTACAGAGGAGTTTTGGTATTATACTATGGATCGAAAAAAACGGATCCGATTTTTAGCATAAAGTTTGGAAATTTATTTTAAAATTTTAAAAAATCATCTTGGAAATTTATTTCCAAAAATCGGCTTCTCAAAAATAAAGTATGATTCTTGTCGAAACACTTGCGTTTTATCGTATATAAAAACCAAACCGCTCGCAATCAGTCAGAACGTGCCGTTTGAATTTAAAAGTTTTTCGGCGAGTCCGGTATGAAACTCATTTTCCCCGTTTAAAATCAGATTATAGACCGATCGCCCTTTCTTATCGGAGTTCCTTTTTTCCGCTCCCAAGGTGTTTAAGAGATGCCTGACCGTTCCCGAATTTCCGTCGTAAAGTTTTACTCCGGGGAAGTTGTTAAGGATTATCTGTTTTAGAAAAACGTAATGTGTACAACCTAAAACCGCGATTTCGATCGTTTGTTCCCAAAGCTCGTTTAATATCGGAATCAAATAAGTTTCGGCGCCTGTAAAATCTCCACGATCCACAAAACCGGCAAGACCGGGACAGGAAATCGGAACGATCAACTCTTCCGCGTTCAGCTCCGCTTTCAATTTCTGTAATTTTTCTTCCCTGTGTGTGACGGGAGTCGCGAGTAGTGCGATTTTTTTACCGGGATTTTGCAGAACCGCGGGTTTGATCGCGGGTTCCATTCCGAATATGGGAATGGAAAATTCTTTTCGAAGAGTTTCCGCCGCGGCGGAAGTCGCGGTATTACAGGCCAAAAGGATCGCGTTCACATTTTCCCGAACAAGACGATAACATACGTTCCGAGTCAGTTCTAAAATCGTAGAAACGTCTTTTTCCCCGTAAGGACTGTTCTTTAGATCTCCGTAATATACGATTTCAAAATCGGTTTCGTATTTTAGAATTTCCTTAAGAACGGACAAACCGCCCATCCCGGAATCCATAAGTCCGATCCTGAGCGGCCCTTTCAAATTCGAATCCCCCATTTTCCGTTTAAAATCTACGTTAGGCGGAAGCGATATACTCGCCGATTTTATCCCGAAGGGTTTTGTAGATCCAATCGAACTTAGTTTCGTCCTCTTCGAGTAACGTTACCCGAAATCCGTCCTTTAACGTGCAAAAGGCCGAAAGAGGAACCACACAAATCCCGGTGGAAGCCAAAAGATAATATACGAATCTTCTGTCGTTGGCGGCGGAAGCCAAAAGGGGTTGGATGAATTCGTCCGCTTTTTTGTTCTCCACGTTCAACTTCATGGAGGAATTCAATACGCCGTCGTCAAACGCCACGGTCAGATAAAACGCTCCCTTCGGTTCCACGACCTTTACGCCTTTTAATCCGGCAAAGTATTCGGTCGCAGCGTGTGCTCGTTTTTTGAACTTTTCGTTCCTTCTTTTCAAGTGAGGGATAAAATCCGGATGGGAATACACCTCCGGAATCGCCATCTGAGGCAAAGTTGTGGAACATACTTCGAGCATCTTGGCGTCTAACAGCGATTTTACGTAACGGCTGAATACCGGATCCTTATCCTTGTTGAACACCTCCAGCCATCCGCAACGCCCTCCCGGCCAGGGAAATTCTTTGGAAATGGATCGGAGCGCCATTCCCGGAACCCTGTCTCCGATGACCTCCGAAAGATGAAGAGGCCCGTGATCCGAATAGTTTACGTGCGCGTAGGTCTCGTCGCAAATGAGCATAAGATCGTATTTTTCGCAGATGGAAACGATCTGTTTCATTAGAGTTTTGTCATATACGGCACCGGTGGGATTATCCGGGTTGATGAGCAGAATTCCGGCGATCGAATCGTTGTATCGGACCTTGTTTTCGATTTCTTCCAGATCCGGCATCCAATTGTGTTCCGGAAGAAGGTTATACGTTAGGTGTTCATATCCGCTATGTGCGGCTTCCGCGGAAGAAATGGTGGAATACGCGGGGCTCGGTCCTAAAACGCGCGCTTCCTTTCTCATAAAACCGAAAATTTTTGCGACTGCGTCCCCGAGTCCGTTGAAGAAAAAAAGATCGTCCGCTGTGATCTGGGCCCCTCCTCTTTCGTTCACTTTTTGGGCGAGGAATTTACGAGTCGGCTCGTAACCTTGAGTGGCCGTATAAGCCCAAGATTTATCTTTCATTATAAGGCCCGAAACGATTTCTTTCATCCAATCGGGAACGGATTCCCCTTTTAAAATCGGATCTCCTATATTTTCGTACGTGATCTGAAGGCCCAGGACCTCCAGTTTTTTTGCGACGGCTACGATCTGTCTGATTTCATAGATCAGAGCGTCCGCTCCGCTGTGAACGATGTTTCTTCTCATCCCGTCTTTCCTCTAAAAAATTCTTACCCGTTATTTTTGAATCAGTTTTACCGGTAGTTCGAACATCGATTTTTCCCGGTAGATACGGAGCTTGATCTTGCCCCCAAGTCCCACTATTCCAACCTGTTCACGCAGATCATTAATATTTTTGATCGGTGTTCCGTTCGCTTCCAGAATAAAATCGTAACGTTTGATTCCTCCGAGTTCGGCTGAAGATTGAGGATCCATATCGTACACAAGAACTCCCGTCCAAGACTCCGGGATTCCCAACACGGTCCTATGATCCGGAAGCGGAACCGTTGCCATCACTCCGAGGATCGCTGGACGAATATGTCTGCCCGGATTGGACTCGATCATACGTATGATCTTCAGCGCGTAGTTACTCGGAATCGCAAAACCGATTCCGGAGTTCCGACCCGTTTCACTTCGGATCAATCGATTGATTCCGATGACTTCTCCGTAGATATTTAAGAGAGGTCCTCCGCTGCTCCCCGGATTGATCATACTGTCGGTTTGAATATGAGTTTGTCCGGTCTCGTCCAAATCTTCCCTGTATTTTGCGGAAACTACACCCACGCTGAAAGAACGTTCCAATCCGAAGGGCGAACCGATCGCGATCGCCCAGTCCCCGACTTCGATTTTATCCGAATCTCCGAACACAACGGCGCGTAGTCCCGAACCCTCTCTGATTTTTAAAAGAGCGATGTCGGCGCGTTCGTGGCTTCCGATGTACTTTGCGGAATGAACGCTTCCGTTGGATGTGATCACTTCGATACTTTCCGCGCCTTCGATGACGTGATAGTTCGTGACGATATAACCTTTTTCATGAACGAAAAATCCGCTTCCGAAAGAAGCCAGTCTTTCGTTTCTAAAATCGAAGTAATGATACGGACTTGTAATCGATTCGCTTTTTTTCGTTCGAATGGAAACCACCGAATCCTTTACGAAATGATAAACGTTTCGAAATGAATTTTGAATTTCGATCGCCGACTTTTGTTCTCGAGCGCTGATCGGTCTTTTACCGGAGAAAAGAGAAGACAACGAACAATCCTTCGGAAAAATCAGAATCAATCCGAGGACGGCGATTAAAATTCCGTTGATGACCGGGAGTGAACCTATCAATTTCATGTTAAAACCTAAATTCAATTTTCCCCGTTCGACGAACAAGTGTAAATCGAAAACCGGAATCCCATTCGGAAGGGCTTTAGGAAGGATCGTCGTTTTACTCGTCCTTTGTTTTACTCTCCAAGGTTGTGTGGGTTATCTCTGGCATTTGGGAACGGGACAACTGAACATTTTATTAAAACGAAAATCGATTCCGTCGATTCTCCAAGATAAGAACACGAAGGATGAATTAAAAACCAAACTGCAACAAGTCGAAACGTTTCGAGAATACGGAATCAAAGAATTGGCTCTGAATCCTTCGGCGGGGTTTAAAAGTTTCGTTCCGTTGGATCGGGAGGAAATCGGTTGGCACGTTGCGGCTTGTTATCCTCTCAAATTGAAATCTTACACTTGGTGGTTTCCGATCGCGGGGACCGTTCCTTACAAAGGTTACTTTGATTTGGAAAAAGCGAAGGAAGAGGAAAAAGAACTCAAAGAAAAAGGTTTGGACACAAGAATCCGAATCACCGCGGGTTATTCCACTCTCGGTTGGTTTGAAGATCCGATTTTTTCCTCCCAGTTGGACGATACGAAACCGTACGAAGTGGCCTCGCTTGTGTTTCACGAAATGGCGCACGCCACGGTCTATTTTCCGGGCGACTCTTCGTTTAACGAGAGTTATGCGAGCTTCGTGGAAGAAGAAGGAGCCTTTCATTATCTGGAGTCCGTGGAAGGAAAGGAAAGTCCGATCAAAAAGGAAATTCTTCTGAAAAAAGAAGAATCGCAGAAATTAAGGAAACTCCTAGTTTCCACGGCGGGCAAATTGCAAAAGTTATACGATTCGGATCTGGTCGACTCGCAAAAACTGGAAGACAAAAAACGGATCTTAAACGAATTCAAAAATTCTATTTTTGCCGCCAAGGAAGAATTCAAAACGATTCGGATGGAAAAACTCGCTTCTAAAGATTGGAACAACGAGGACTTTGTGGGTTATCTTCGTTATCATTCCGGTTCGGATTTTTTTCACAAAGAATTCGAGAAAGCGGAGCGTAACTTTTCTAAGTTCCACGAAAGGATGAAAGCGCTCGTCGATCTTTCCAACGAAGAACGAAGGAAATTGTTGCAGACGGATTCGTTAAACGCGGAATAAGAAATTCGGATCCGGACTTCATGAAAACATCCGACTTTAATCAAATTCATTGGAAATTATTTTCCGGAAATCCGGTTCTGGAAGGCCCGAGTTTCACTCCGCTCATCGCAGACCCGTCGCTTCTTTTAAATACCGAATCTCCGGATGGAAAATTCCATCTCTTCTGTCATACGCTTTTCGGCGTACATCGGTACGAATCCGACGACGGGCTCAAATGGGATAAAGGTCGTCTTTTATTCCGGCACGCGATGAGACCTTTTATTTATAAAGAAAATGGAATATTCTATTTATTGTATGAGCGATACACTCCGTTTCAGATCGTTTTTTCCTGGTTCTCTTTTTGGAAGTGGAACTCGCGGATTGAAATGCGAACTTCAAACGATCTGAAAACCTGGTCGGAACCGAAAACGATCCTTCGACCGTCCCTGGATTGGCACACGGATCCGCGTTACGGCAGATTGATCGGTAACCCCTGCCTTATAAAAACGGAAGGCAAATATCGACTTTATTACAGCGCTTCGCTCACCTTCATTCCCGATTGTGGATTCTGCGAACCGACATACGTCGGTTTTGCGGAGGCGGATAAAATCTTCGGTCCGTATGAATCTTTTCCAAGTCCGTTAATCTCGCCGGACGTTTCTTGTCGCAACCTCGCCGCCGGCGCGATCAAAGTTCTTAAAACGGAAGACGGATATGTTGGTTTTGAAAATTGTATCTACAGGGATTCCTCCGGTCGCTCCGGTTCCGCGATCTATCTGTTGTGCTCCTCGGACGGGATCGTATGGAATTTTCTTTCGCAGAATCCGATTCTCTCGCCTTCTTCCGGTTGGTTGAAGAGCCACATTTACGCCCTAGACGTTAAGTTCCATTCGATACAAAAGAAATGGTTCCTTTATTTCAACGCTCGAAACGATTGGCACTGGACCAAAGGGAAGGAAAAGATCGGATTATTGATGGGAGAAAGCGAATAGATGCGGGTTTTTACTTCAGGAATTTTCACATTCTATTACAACCGAACCAAGAAAGCAGAACGTTATCCATAGGGGTTTGACACAAGAAACATAGGAGAGAACATTCTTACTTTCGTTAAACGAGCGGCTTCGGAAACGCAGCCTTGAGAAAATTTCTTGAAACACAAGAAAATCTGAATATTCTGAAAAACTCCTAACATCTGACCCGTAAAACGTCTCCGTTGAAACCAGGTCCTAAAAACTAAAATAATCCGTTAGGCGTATTTCACATCAACCGTTCGGCATTAGGATCCTAAACATTTTGATTTAAAATCAAAACACATTCAATATTTATAATTTTTTAAAGTTTTTCCGACTATTTATGACTTGAAAAATGATTTTTTTTCTTTTCTGAAAAAAAATAGAAACAAATTTGTTAAAAAAGCTAATTCGAGGACAAAATTCGAATTTTGTCGCGAGCCATTGAGGAGAAACAATGAAACCATTTTTTTTACTGTACCTAATTATCGCAACATTATTGTTAGGCGGTTGTTCCAACGGAAAAGAAGGAGAATCCGACTCTTTAGCGCCTCTTTTGGGAATTATCGACACGCCGACTTTGGACCTTTCCAATCCGGAGAGAAGCTCTCAACAAATTATCCTTCTCACTGCGATTTATGTGGATGGGACGTCCGGAAACGATAATTTCCAGGGTACAAGGACCGCACCCTATCGTAGCATTACAAAAGCGGCATCCGTTGCGACAAAACACAGCCTAATTTACGTGGCTCCGGGGCAATATTATGATCGTGAAAAATTTCCTATTAAACTTCCGGACGGAGTCGCTCTCATCGGAAACGAAGGTGGAAAAGGAAATATTAACAGTTTCTTATCCCCGTACCGCGGTAGATATGAAAACCATCCGAATACCGGCCCGACTTCGATTCGTTTTAATCATAATTCCGGGGATGACGCGGCGTTTGAAGTCGGAAATAATACGATCATTGCCGGATTTGATTTACCCAATCCTATCAAACTCACTACTTACGGCGTCCAGATACGGAACAATACCATTTCCAAAGGAATATATATTTCCGACCTTACGTATCATTCCGGCGGACATACCATCAGCGGTAATTTTATAGGAGCAAAAGAAGCGCCGAACTACAACCATCTCGTCGGTATCTTTTTCGACAGAACCACTCACTTTAGCAAAGTGGAATATAATACGATTTATCGCAACAAATACGGTGTTGTCATTCGTCCGGACGCATTAGCGGATTTAGGAGGAGGCGAATTAGGAAGTAAGGGACACAATATCATTTCTTGCAGCAAAGAAATGGACTTAGTATTTCAATTGGAAAAAGGTAAGCGACTTTTCGCTCAGAATACCAAATGGGATCACAACGTTCCAACGTATTCAACTTCTTCTACGAGTTATCCTCCTCCGGGAATCGATATATATGCTCCTCCCCCGACCGGCACTATGGATATTTTCGGATACTCGTTAGCTCCCAACGCCTGCGATTGACGACATGTGAGCCTTCCTATGGGCCGGCTTAAACTCGGTGAACGCCTTCCTATGGGGCGGCTTAAACTCGGTGAACGCCTTCCTATGGGGCGGCGTTCAGGTTTTGACGGATGCAATTTATGGAAATTACGAAAATTGAATACATTCACAATAACTTTACCGGAGGCGCCGTTATATACGCGTGAACTCCTAACTCCTAACTCCTAACTCCTAACTCCTAACTCCTAACTCCTAACTCCTAACTCCTAACTCCTAACCCCTAGTACCCTACTCTTCTAATATAAAACTATTCGTATAAAGTCGATAACCGTTCCAAATCCGATCCAAAGGATGAGCCTCTTTGATGGCGTCTAACGTTTCCTGAAATCGGATATAAAGCGGGACTTTTGTACCGCTTCGTTTGGTAAAACGTTTCAAAAAATCCACATGGGCCGTATCCGTTTGGTCTCCGATAAAAATCACTCCCGGACTCGAAAAATTTTGAGCGATCCTAAAAAAAGAATCCCTATAATTCTGAATATCGTAACGTTCCTCGTCCAAAAAGGAGGAAGTGAAAATCCAATTTCCTTTTTTCGGAGTTCCATAGGAACTTGCAAGAGCGGCTCCTCCGAAACTTAAGCTCACTTGATTTACGATCTCCAAAGGTTCCTGAAGAATATAAAGGCGACTTTTGGGATCGCCGCCGAGTCTACCCGAACCGGCCTCGAAAACTTCAAGGTCTTTCAGAGACTTCTGCCCAGTTTCGCCGGACTTCGAACTTGCTAAAAATTGAATCCGATATTCGGGAGTAAATTCCTCCTTAGCGGAAAAAACCGGATTTGTAATCAGGGATTCCGGATCGTTTACGAGATAGAACCGATCTTCGGTTCTTGGAACCAAAGGAATCCTGAAATGATACGAACTCAAATAAAGATAGGTCAGTTTGTTTTTCGCGAGTTTGATGTTTCTTCTATATTCGTTCTCAAGTTCTTCGCGAAGTAAAACCTCGTAACCGCCTCTCGCCGCTTCTTCCAAATATTGAAACAAGGAAACTCTGAGTTTGCGATTGTCCTTAAACGCGAGATCTCCTTTGGACTTTCCTTTTAAGAAGCGGATATAAAAGGACTCAAGACCAAAATCCATCACCGCAAGAAACTCCTGATCCGCCGGAAGTTTTTCCTTGAGTTTATCCGCAACGGAAACGAATACGGGAATGTCCTTATAATCCGGATTGGAATTTAAAATCAAGGGCCGAGAAAGAGATAAAAGATCCTTGGCGACGGCGAGATCGAAAAAAACCTCGGAATTGTTTTTCTTAAAAGAAAGTTTTTGTAAGAAAGTAATCAGATCGATCAACTCGATCCTTTCATTGGAACTGAAATTTTTTCCCCGTTTGGATCGAACTGCGGAATTTAAGAACTCGATAAACTCCTTCGGCGTTTTTGTCGCCGCCTTTTCGTAAAGAGAAAGCCATTCCGTTTTTTCCTCCGCTTTTTCCGTTTTACCCTGATGAAACAGGAATTTATTCATTAGAATATTTTTATCTTTGAATATACTTTCGGAATCGGTCTCGAAATGCGAACCGATTTTATCCGTCCAATCCTTGCTTTTGGACGATTCTCCTCTTGAAAACAGGGCTTGCGCGTAACCGAGAGTCATACGAAGGGCCCTGGACTTCGCTCCGATGTTCCATTCGTAATCCACCAAGGATTGTGCGAGAAAATCCACCTCTTCGTTTTCCTGAAACGGAACCGAATATAAAATCAAATGATACAAAAGACTTCGTTCTTCCGGATCGAGCGACTCGAACAGTTTGGAGGAATTTCCGTGAACTTCGGAGTAAAGCGAATAAGGGGAAAACCAAGCCCCGGTGATCTCCCTCTTCCAATTTCGAAATAATCTTTCCCTAAATCTTCCCGTATCCTCCTCGTCTTCTTTTTTCTTTAGGATTTCGAGCGCCTCCTTCCAGTTTCCGGAAAGGATCAGATACAACTCTTCTTTACGGCGGATTTGATTTTTAGAAAACGCTACTCCTTGTAAAAAATATTTTTGGGCGTATAACCCCTGCAAAATCTCTTCCACGGACTTTATTTCATCGGGTCCTTTCGAAAATTCAAGCGCGAGTTTTCCCGCAAACTCTCCGATTTCCGGTTCGTAATTGGTTCTTGCAATTTTTAGAATATTCTTATAATATAAATAAGGATCGTAAAAAGGGGAAATCGTCTTATCCGCGACCCTTAACGAGGAGGAAGCGACCGACTTACCGTTCTTAAAGGAATACAGGTTTTTCAGGAGGTTTTTCTTGGAAAAATCCTCCAAGTCTTCGGAAGAATGAGAAGAACAATCGGAAAGATTTTTATCGAGATAGCAGGTCAAAAGCGCGGAAAATAAAACCGCATCCTTTGCCGAACGTTCTTTCGCGTTTTTCAAAAGATCGTCGTAAATTTCCTCCATCGAAGTTCCCGGCGAAAGTTTCCACTTTAAACGGAGCAGATCCAATTCACCGGAAAGAAACATATCCTCCGTTTTTTGAAAGGATCGATACGAAAACGCGTGAGTGTATGCCTCTCTTACATTCTCTTTCCTTTCGTTCTCTACGGCTAAAACGCGTAAGTTTTCTACGGACCTGTCGTTCGTTTCCTTTTTTCTTAAAATACTCGAACCCAATAACAAACTTCCGGAACCTAACAAAACGTTTTCCGGAAGATCGGTTATACAAGAGGAATTCTCCGAACAAAGCGCAACATTACGAATTCCTGATGCGTTTAACACCTCGTAAACCCCGGCGATTTTTCCAAGATCCGGTTTCGTTTTTTCGTAAAAAAGAACCGAAGAAATTTCGTTACGATTGTGAAAAAGATCCCGGAGAGAGAGATTTTTTTCGGATAAACTTTCCCCGAAAGAATCCCCGGTACTCGGAAACGGAGCCACAAGCATATCCGTATCCAAAAGCCGAGTCAGGATCCGATTGGGAGCTATTTTTTTTACGGGTAGCGCCGATTCGTCATTAGGCGATCCGTCCACAATCGCCACGTTACGCGTCGTTCTCTTGTCTTTTTCTTGAAGAGGTCTCAGATGAGACGTTCTGAAAATCAGGGAAAATTTTTCCGGAAGCACGTTGCCGATCTTTTCGAGATCGATATTATCTCCCAGTTGTACGAACCAAATCCTGCGAGATCCGAACGGAATTTTTCCCGAATTGGAGATCCGACCTAAAACCTCTTCGACCTTTCCGGTTCGATCCGTATATTCCTCTTCCGATTTGGTAGCGCGATAGATCCGCACCTTATCGTCCGCGGATTCGATTCTAAGATAACCTTCTTCCGGACCAAGCAAAGCGGCGGCCGAAGGTTCGTCCGAAAATATACCCAGATATCCGTCCAAGTCCGGATTCTTTCGATGGACGGCCGAAAGTTCCTCCTCCAAATCCTTGGAAAAACTTTGATAACCCCGGATCCAATGATCGGATTTTTCCTTTTTTTCCAACGCGTTCTGAATCGCCAAATAGGAGAATTTTTGTTTTTTGAGGAGGTTCTGTAGTTTTGCGACATCGGAGGTGAAACTCTGGTTTTCCGATTCGTGAGGAATTTTCACAAACTGACGATATAGATTTATCCTGTGGAGCCGATCCAGACTTTTAAATCCTTCGGCAAGCCGACCCGATTGAAAGTCGAGCTCCGACTGTATTTTAAAAAGTTTGTATATTAAAAAATGCTTAAGCTCGTTTATCAAATGGGGATGCGATATCAAAAGGGCGTTTGCGCGATCGATTTTTTCCTTTGCTTGCGCGTATTTATTTTTCTCCCACAAAATCTCCGCTTGGGTTACGAGCGCCTCGATCCATTCCTGAATATAATAAAATTCGTTTGCGGACTCGGAAGCAAAATCCAAGGTCGCAATCGCCTTTTCGGAATCGCCCAATCGAACGTATAAATTGGCCCTGCCGATCGAATAGGACAATCTTTCTTTTCTCGAATAAGGATCTCCCGCAAGACCTACGACCTCTTTGGGAATCAGAGAAGGATTTTCCAAAAGTCCGGCGGCTCGTCCGAACAATTCAAAACCGGAAGGCAAATCCCCCATTCTAAAAAACTGCTCTCCTTGATAATAATAAACCAAGGCCAAAGTCGGATCGTGGTCCGGAAAAACATTATAAAACTTTGATATACATTTTTTGGTTTCGGAATGGACCGTATCTTCCTGGGTATCGCCCAAACAACTTTTCACGAAATTATTTTTGGAGGAAATCAAACGTTCGGAAGCGGAACGCAGGTTTTGTAGTTCCGACTCGGGATCTTCTTTCGTATTTTCCAAATGTCCGAAATAAGAATAGAGTCCCCTTTTAAAGGAAGTTCTCGCCTTAAGAGCGAATCCCTTTTCGGTTTCGAACTTTTCGGCCTGTTCGTAGGTCTCCGTTGCGGTTTTAAATTCCTCTCTTTTAAAATGTAAATATCCCAAATCGTTAAACGAATTGGATCGAATGAGAGAACCGGCTAACGTGGAACTCAAACCCTTCGACTTAACATAGGACAAACGGGAATTGATCTCTTCGATCGCCCTTTCGATTTCCATAGACGCGATCAGATTGTTCACCCGAATTCCGCTGGTCATCAAGGGTTGAAACTTGGGAGAAATCGCCTCCGGAAATCTTCCTTCTCCGGAGATACGAACTCCGTCCGGAAGGGCGACTTCCCAAACCCAATCCCAAAAGTAATCCCAGAACGCAAGTTTTACCCCTTTCGGAATCCAGGCGGCTCCGCCCCGGCTTGTAACGATCCCGTCGGCTTTATTTAGATGCGATTCCGATAATTTATATTTTCCTAATTTTTGATAACAAAGCGCAAGCCCGTTGTGGAGATTGACCGGATCGATCCAACCGTTTTCCCCGTTCAAGGAAAGCGCGTCCTTATAATAAGGCGCCGCGTTTGAGAACTCGCCGGATTCCATATAGGAAAGACCGGTTAACGTGAACAAAAGCGCGAGTTTGAGTTTGTACTGTTTGAGTTTTTCCGCGCTGTCCTTTCCGACGACGGTTTTTTTGGATTCGTTTTCGAAATACAGTTTGGAAGCGGCTTTCAGCTTTTGAACCGCGGACTTATAATCGGCCACGTAAATCGAGGATCTCGCCGAATTGAACAGGAACATCGCTTTTTGACGATGATTTTCAAACTGGGTTTTGGAGACGATATAATCCGATAGGAAATCCACCTTGGAATACTGCTCGTTGGCTTTCGGATAATTTTTCAAAAGAAAATAATTATTTCCAAGGTTCAACCTGAGATCGGAAAGCGCCTTTTTATTTTCGAAATTCTCTCCCAGAAGCTCCAACACCTGACTGTAGAGTTCTATGTTTTCCTCGAAATTTTTTTCGGGAAAATATTTTTTATAAACGTTCGTATACTTCTCTTCGTCGTTCGGTTGATCCTCTGCGGACTTTCTGCTTTTCAAAATGTCCACGTACTGATACATCCAACCCAAAAGTTGATAAGCCTCGTAATATCTCGGATCGGCAAAGATGATCCATCTCAATTCATATTCAGCTTGTTTAAAGTCCCTAAGAATCTCCTCCTTTCTTGCGGAGGTCATCGAGTCGGAAGCGTTGTAATACGTCTCTCGGATCACGCTCCGATTGACCAAATAATACGCATAACCGTATAACGTAGCCAAATCCAAAACCGGCCTGGCCCTGGGAACCGCTTCCTTGTAATACTGATTGATATAAACAAGTCCCTCCTCCGCGAGCGGGTCGACCTTTGCGATATCGATCACGTCGAGTTGATTCAAAAGCGCTTTTCGTTTTTCCTCGCTCAAGGAACCGGAAAGTTTAAAAACGGAATCCACCATCATCCTCTGATAATAAACCGCGTATTCCTTATATAAGGTTTTCAAAAATAGGTTTCTGCTTTTAACGAGAAACATATTCTCCGTATTGTAAAAATAATGAAAGGCGGCGTCCTGAAGATTTCCCCTGCGATCGTGATCCCTCGCCTTGTTTTCAAAGTAGATAAAGGAACGTTCGATTTCCTTTTGATCCAAGTCCACGCCGAGAAGCGGATCGTATTTTTCCAAATAGATCCGAAGTTCGTCAAAAGACTTTTGAACCTCTCCGAGTCCTTTGAAGTTATTCGATTTGAGAAGATGTCCCTTTAAAAAAAGCGGATCGGTTTCGGGAACGCCGGATAAAAACGTATTCAACAAGGAATTACTTTCTTCGAAAGAACCTTTTCCGTTCAGACCCAAGGACTTTATATATAAGAAATATCGAAACAACCTCGTGGATTTTTTTTCCAAGTCGTTGGACGAAATCGAAATTTCGGCGGCGTTCGTTCGTTCCGCGAAATTTTTTCCCGAGAGTATTTCTTGATCGATCTGTTCGTAAAGAAGTTTAAGATCTTCCTTTCCGATCCCAGGATCGTCGGCGACTTTAAAAAAGGATTCGGGGATTTTATAACCGTGTAACGATGCGTTTTTATACTGTAAGTCCCCCGACTTTCGATAAATATCCCGAATCCGATAATAATTCGGATACTGATTTAGAATTTCATCATATACTTTTAAGGAATGCCGGAAATCCCCCGACTGACGAGCCAAGTCCCCTTCTTCTTCCAAAAGGGAGGCAGACAGATCGTTCCCGACCTCCGAAACGGTCCGAATTTGTTCGTAGTATTTTCTAAGTTCCTGGATCGCAAGAGGAATGTTTGTTTTTTTTTCGTGTGCGAGTAAAAGTCCGTATCCGAGACCGGTGATCGAATTCAATCGAGAGGTTAGGATTTCCTTCCTTGTGTTTTCCGCGATTTTGGGTCTTCCGGAATTTTTCGCCTCCTCGTATTTCAAAAGAAGGGTTTTGGCGGAGATCAAAGGATAAATCGGGTCCTGCGAAAAATAAAACTCGATCGCATCGATCGCCAACAGAAAATCCTCGAAACTCTGTTTGTCCCTGTATTTCAAAGCGAGCTCGTATTGGGAGACGATATCCTTTTCCTTGGATACGGAACCCGACGCGGGAATGAAATAGATATTTAGAGTATTATAATATGCTGCCGTAAAAAGAACCGAACCTCCGTTAAACGCGGAGAATCTGGAATCGAACAAGGAATCGTTGCCCGAAGTCAGTTCGCGGACCGCACCAGTCTCCAAATCCTTTCTTACGATCAAACTGTTGTCTCTTTCGTCCAAACGACCGTTTTTATTGGTGTCGTTTCGGATCGAAGTGTAATACAAATATCGTTTATCATTTGTAAGAGAAAGAGAAGGGGAAAAGTTGAGATACGAATCCTTTGTCAACCTCTCGTTTTTTCCGGATACAAGATCCAAAAGATACACGTCTCCGGAAGCGCCCTCCGAATACGAAAGATATACGATCGACTTACCGTCGGAAGACCAAACCGGAGAGGCCCCTCCGTTTTGGGTCAAAAGTTTCAACGGTTCCTTTCCTTCCGTATCCAGGACGACTAAATTCTGAATTCCGGGAGACAGACGATCCGTGGAAAACACCAAACGACGGTTATCCGGCGCGAAATAAGGATCCGTGTCCGTGTAAGAGTCCTTCTTACCGGGAACGGAAAAATTAGGATTCGTTAATATTCTAAAATCTGAATTTATGAAACGTTTTCCTTGAAGGATTTTTTCGGCCCAGAGATCCGGATTCATATCGAGTAAAACCAAATCCCCGGAAGAATCGTATTGTTCGGAAACGAAAACGAGTTTTTTTCCGTCCGGGCTGATCGCGGGTTTGAACTCGGGCGCGGGATGTTCGGTAACCGGAACGGTGATCGAACTTTTCAAATCCCGAAACCAAATGTCGTAATTTCCTTTTTGACCCGTGGTATAAAAAAGATATCTCCCGTCGGCGGTCGTGGAATTGTATAAGTTATTTCCTCTTTGAACGGTAAGCGGAAAAGGTTTTTCGTTTTCGGGAGTGAAGTAGTTAACGGCGATGGAGGAATAATTGAATTCCAACGGTTTGATCTTTGCGGAGGAACGAAAGACCGAACAATGATAAAAAAAGAAAAAACAGATAAAGAACGAAACCGGGAATCGGATCATGACCTAGTCCTTACGCGTCCATTTACCGGGCGACTTCTCAAAGTATTCCCCTTTTTCCACGAGACGGTACCAAGTCTGTTCGAGATGAACTTTCAGGTGTTCCGACTTTTCCTTAGAAATCGTTTTCGGATCCGATCCGGAGCCGCCGGAGCGAGCGGAGATCACTTTGTTTCTATGTTCGTTGACAAGGGCGATCAGAGAATCGATTCGAAATTTGACTTCCTTTTTGGAAAGGTCGTTTTTAATTCCGGCCTCCGACGCGGCCGGATTGATTCTGAGTTTACCGTCCAGTCCTTCGGCTAAAAAACCCTCCTCTTTCCAGGTTTTGATTTCCGGAGCCAGATAAGCGAGGGCCCTTAAGGACATTAGAATATCCTTATCTCCTCCTGCGTAATTATCGCCCGAAAAATCCTTCTTCCAAACTTCGGAACCCGCGGAGGAAGTTTTGACCGAAGAGATCAGCCAACCGTCCTTTTCCAGAATTCGATCCTCTCCGATCATCTGTTTTTCGGAAGAAGTCTGCGTCTGGGTAAAAGTGATCAAAGGAGATTTGATGATACAACCCGATAAAAACCAGACCGACACAAAACATAAAGATATTATAATTTTCTGATCAAGAACTTGACGTTTCATTTTGAATCTCCTTACTGATACGTATCGATTTCGGATCTTGCTCTTTTTAAGAAGTTCGCAAGCGGCATTCTCTGTTGCGATATCTGGCTGTTTTCCAAATTGACGATCGTATTTAAGACGGAACGTTTAAACTGAATCACTGCGTATACGAGTCCTTTCGACAATTCCACTTCGATCTTGTCCACGGCGTAACTGTTGTAGATAAAATCCGTAAACACGTTCGAAGGTGTGAAGATATTCACCGCGCTTTTGGCGAAATCCTGGCCGATTTGAAACACACTGAAAAAAAGATTAACGTTCGGAATCGGGTCCGCGAGATTTCTTCCCGAAACGTTCAAGTCCGCCTTGATCTTGCCGTCCGCGATCTTGGATCTGGTTTTGGGAGGAAGGAGTTGTTTTAGATCGATGTCCTTGACTTGAACGACGGCGCTGAACTCCATTTTTTCGGGTTTTCCCTCTCCCACGTTCACGAGAATATCCTTTCCGTAAACAAGACCGTTGAGAGTAAACACTTTCAAATATTCTAATTTTAGAAAGTTCTCCGAATAATCGATTCTCGCCGACAAACCCGGTTGACCGTTTTTCGGTTTAACATAATCGAATGGAATCCCGCTGATGGAGGGATGTGTTCCGACAACCTGTCGGATCGTAAAGTTCGGAGGAGAAATTCTTCCGTAAGTTCGAATGAACTTTTCCTTGTTTCCGTCGATCAGATTTTGAGTGGTTTTGAGGGAAAGGTCGTGAACGAAAGGAAAGTCCGCGTTCAAACCTTCGATTTGATAGAGTTTACAATCCTCGCCGGGACAAAACTCGTTCGTATAACCGAAGTTAGAGTTTTTGGAAACCAAACTTCCGCTCGCGATCGAATTCTTAAGCCGAAACCCGATCGCAAACGATCCTTCGAAACTGATTCCCTTAAAAAGATAAGCCGACTTTTCCGATCCTAAAGAGACACTTCCCTTCAGATCGGGAATCAAATCTCCGAAAACTCCCTCTTCGTTCCGGGAAGCCTTTTTCAAAACTCCGGCGATCGCCATTCTAAACTTGGACTGAAACGCGGTGAGATCGAAATTCGAAAGAGTAATGGAGGAATCCTTTTCGATTTTCAGATTGAGATCCATCCTAAGATCCCTGACCTGAATTCCGGGAAGATCGAATAGAAGTTTACCCGAGACGGATTGAGCGCCTTCGAAAAGGGAATAATCCAATCCTCCGTTTAAGGCGATTTGATTTCCCAGATTGTTTCTGACGGGAACCAAACTTTCGCGGAGGGAAAACGGAAGGGTCGGAGTCAGACGATCCAACTCCGTTCGAACGTTAAGAGAGTTCAGGTTCATCCGAAAACCTTTCGTAAGATACAAGTCCCCGACCGAAGAAATCATAAGGGATTCTTTTCCTTCCGCTCCTTTGGTGGAAAGAGAAAGAGAATCCAAACGGACGAAGTCCGGAACGAAAGGTTTTGAAAATCGAATCCGAGATTTTAAATCGAGATTGACCGGAATCGGAGACGACTTTCCTCTTCCCATCGGAAATCGAAACCCCGCCAACTGAACGGCCCCGTTCACATTCAAAGAATGGAATGTTCCTCCGGCCTTCATCCGCAAACCCAAAACTCCGTTCAGAGTTTTTACGTAATCGGAAAGGTTGAGATTTTGAACCGCAAGATCCAAATCGACTTGGGAACCTCGAAGTACGTTTCCCGTTGCGGCCAATTGAATCCCGTTGTAGGTAACGAGAAATTCCCTGAGTTCCAGATTTTCAAGTAAAGGGATCGGCTTACTCGCATTAGGCGATTCTTGCGTTAAGGGATTGAGAACCGAATCCGCGAGTAATTTCAGTTCCGGAATCTTATGATTTTTTCCGCCGATGGAAATCAAAAGATCTTTTGCCGAAATGTCCGCCGTAACTTTCAAACGGTTTTCCTTTCCGACAATCGTGATCGGAGCCAGACGCAGTTCTCCGTCCAATTTCATCTTTGGAATTCCGGGTATCCCGGATAAAAAATCGGAAAGAGGTTTTAAACGGATCGAAGATTTCCGAATTGCGAACTCCACGTTTCTTTCTTGGGAAGAAACTCCGGTGATTTCTCCCGCGCCCGATAACCAAACGTCCCGGTCGATTTTAAGTTCGAGAGACGAAAGTTTGAGTTTGTCTTCTTTTTCCAGATATCCGATTTCGTATTTGAGTCCGAAACCGAACGGAGCCAACAAACGATTTCGAACCCGGATCGGAATCGAATCCGAACCGATGTCCGCTTTCGAAACCAACATTCCCCTCTGATCTCGAACCAGTTCCAATCCGAGTCGAAACGGTTGGTCCAAAGATTTGGAATCGTCCTCAAAATAAATTCGAACCGTTTTATCCGGATTCATCCGAAAGCGTATAACGTCGATTAGCTGAAGTATCCGAACGTTTAACGGGATTTTTCGAAATCGTACCGTGTCCAATTCGAAAGCGAGATTGAATCCCTCCAGTCCGGCCTTGTAAGAAGAACGTTCCGATTCCGAAACGACGTGTACAAAAATATCCTTAAGTTCGAGATTGAGATACGCGCTGATCGGAAGATACGTGGAAATTTCCTCCAAAGGAGCGGATAACGTTTCCTCCTTTGGCGGAGGCGACGCGGAGGAAGGAAATAATTTTGTCAGATTCCATTCTCCGCCTTTTTGTCTGAGATCGATCCGAAGTCCCACAACCGCAACTCGGGACAACTTGACTCTTCCTAAAAAAACCCAGGGAAGATTGATTGAAAGTTCGAGTTCCTTTACGGAAAGAACCGGACGTTCTTCAAAAGAGGAATCGGATTTTAGGATTACGTTCTCGAAGGAAATTCCGTACAAAAGCGAAAACTTGGTTACGGTAAAACTCGCCGTCCCTCTGAGGAAACCCTGTAAAACCTTGGCTACGACGAATTGCCCCGTATATCGGTTAAAAACGAGTTTATAAATAATGAATAAACTCAGTAGGGAAAAATAAAATCGTTTGTACTTCCGGAAGTGACGTTTGAAAGTTTCCACGACTTCTTAGAGAATCAGTATTCGAAAGATTCCAGAGCCTCTTCCAACGTCTTATAAATTTCAAAGATGCTGGCAAGTTTCGTAATCTCCATCAAATTCTCTATATCGGAATTCAAGTTCGTAAAAACCATTCTTCCTTTTAAGCCGTCGATGTGTTTGTATATATTCAAAAACATACCCAAACCCGCGGAGTTGATAAAGGGAACTTTTTTCAAATCGATGATAAATTTCGGAACGTCACCTTTGGAAATGTACTCTTCGATTTTCTGACCTAACTCGAACTCATTTCCCGCTTTTATCGGCCCTTCAATCTTGATGATGTGGACGTCGTTTTTAGTGGTGACTTTGATTTTCATAACCCTGACTTGGATATTGGATGCAAATATAGTTTAATTTCCTGACAATTTGTAAAGAGAATTTTTCGCAGAGCACTAAAAATGAGGATAAAAAGCCATCCAAGCGCCAGCGGTTCGATTTACAAACGCAACAAACGATCGCTTGTTTGAAACAAGGGAATAAATTCTGGACAAAAAGTCGACTCCTGTGATTCTTACGGGTACATCTTATGGCCGAAAGACCTCCTCTCCTTTCCGTAGTCATCCCAATCTACAACGAAGAAAAAACAATTCCGGAACTTACCAGAAGACTTGGAATTTTACACGATTTATTATCGTCGCAACACGCTTTTAAAAAAGACGATCTGGAAATTCTTTTCGTAAACGACGGTTCGAAAGACGAAAGTTTCTCGGTTCTTAAAAAATTCTGCGCGCAGACGAACGGTTATAAACTCGTCAATCTTTCCAGAAATTACGGACATCAAACCGCGATCACTGCGGGTATCGACACGGCTCTCGGGGACGCGGTGGTCGTGATGGACGGAGATTTGCAAGATCCTCCCGAATTTGTAAACGATCTCTACGGCAAATTACTCGAAGGATACGACGTGGTTTACGCGAAACGTAAAAAAAGATCGGGAGAATCCTGGTTTAAACTTTTTACGGCGCATCTATTTTACAGAATTCTAAAGGAGATCACGAGATTCGACATTCCGATCGACACGGGCGATTTTAGAATCATGAGCCGCAGAGTCACGAACGTCCTCTGTAAGATGAGAGAACAACATCGTTACATTCGAGGTCTCATTTCCTGGATCGGATTCAAACAAACCGGGCTCGAATACGAAAGAGAGGAACGTTTCGAAGGTACGACCAAATTCTCTTTCGGAAAGATGCTCAAATTCGCGTTAGACGGAATCACTTCCTTTTCCTCGGCGCCTCTCAAACTTTCCTCTTATCTCGGTTTTTTTACCGCGTTTTGCGGAGCGATCTACGCGTTATACGTCATTTATCTGAGAATTTTCACTTCCGAAACGATCACAGGCTGGAGTTCCATGATGATCGTGGTTCTCATATTAGGCGGAACCCAGTTGCTCGCCTTGGGTATGATCGGAGAATACTTAAGCCGTGTAAACGACGAATCCAAAAACAGACCCTTGTATGTGATCGAGGACGTTTATTCTTCCGCTTCTCAAAAACGAAAGACGGCCAAGAAAAAATCGTAATCGTTTCCGGTTTTTTATCGTTTTCGATTTTTTACCGTTTCCGGTTTTTACCGTTTTCGATTTTTACCGTTTTCGATTTTTACCGCTTCCGGTTTTTTATCGTTTTCGATTTTTCGCTTTGGAGTTGAACATGAAAAAAAATAATTTTTTGATCCCCGGCCTCCTGCTCTGTTTGTTTGCTTTAGGACTCGCGTTTTACATGGGATTTCGCAACTGGGAAATTTTTATCCGGACCTGCACTCTCAAAGATCTTTTGACCTGGGACGAAAACATTCGGCTCAACGTGGTTTTGGATCAGTACCAGGACTTTCGGGAATTGAGGATCGGGAGGGCTTTTTTTCCGTTTTTGGAATCCCCCACCTGGCCCCCTCTTCGTTCGTTTTTATCCCTGATTCTTTTACTGACGCCGGGGGATATGCCGATCACCGTAAAAGATTCCTTTTTAGGATTGGTTTTTTACGTAGTCTGCTTTCCTTCGATTCTCTACATCGTTTATAAAATCACCGGATCGTTTTTAAAAGCGGGACTTACGTCGATTGTAACTCTGGCCCTGACTCTACATACCACGGAAACCCCTTCTTACAGTCTTTCCTCCATGTTGGAAACGCAGGGTATGTTCTTTCTATTATGGACTTATTATACTCTTTACAAAATCTACGCCCGGACCGAACAAGATCCGTTTCGGTCGTCTTTCGACAAAAAGGAAAAGATCGAATGGTCCGTTTTTCTTTCCCTCTTCGGTTTATTTTTTACGAAATATCCGTACGGACTTTTATTGTTCATCGCGGTTTTCCTGTATGAAATCGTCTCGAAACCGAAAGAATATTCTGAAATTCTAAAGTTCTCTTTGACTCAAAGATACAAAGGGTTCCGAAGAGTTTTCGTCGTTCTCGTTTTGTTACTCGTACTTTCTCTTCCGATTTTAAGAGCCACGACGAACATCAACTTGGATCAAAGACAGTTCAAACTCGTCGTCTACTACTGCGCCGTTTTGTTGTTCATCGACTTCAATCTTTTTCTTTATACCAAAAGGGAAGAATGGAAGCGGATCGCTCCTTCCTCGATACGAGTTATCTATCTCTACGCGATCGGACCGTCCTTGGTTTGGATTTTCGCAAACCCCGACAGGGTGATGAGCCTCATCAACGCTCAGATGATCGTAAACGAATACGTAAAAAGTTTCGTCTTTGCTTTGTTTGTTTCTCCTACTACGACGAGTCCCGTCAGTCACGTTTTTCAAGAACCTTGGATTTTCCGAATTTTCTTTTTCGGAGTTGTCGCTCTGATTTTTTGGTTTTTTAAGGAAAAAATCAAAAAGAACAAGAGTTCCGTTCTTGTTTCCATTTCGCAAACGTTCAGAGATCCGTTAGTCGCGGTTACGAGTATTCTATTTTTGCAATATATCGTCATCGACGCGAGCACGGGCAACAAACAGCTGCGGCATGTGTTTCCTCCTCTGCCGGTTTTGTTTACGATCTTTTCTCTTTGGGTCTTCCGTTTTATGGAAGACGGATCCAAAAATGTCAAAGGGATCGCGTTCGGACTCGGGGCTTTCGTTTTTCTCGGAAGCGGAAGTCTTTATGTGAAAGAAGGCGGGCTTTTAAGGAATAGTTTTGAACAGGTTCAATATTTTTGTTTGAAAGGTTTTCAGACCGATCTGTTTCAACCCGCGAGGGATCTAACGTCTAAGATTTCTCCGGAAGGAAAATACATCGTATTCAACGGGTTTCACGAGGATTTTAATTTCGATAAAAAAGGAAGATTACTCGCTTCCGAAATCGATCTTTTGATGAGAATGAAAACGTTCGCGAAAGGAAAATACCGAAACGATTCCAGGCACAAATGGAAGTCTTGGGATGAATTTTCATCCGCTCTTGTGATCTCTCCCGTTTGCGGTCAAAAGGAATTGATGGATAAGTTTGCGATCCGATCCGCGGCCGTCGGCAAAAATACTTCCCTCAAAAAAGAATACAAACATCCTTCCGGTAATTATTGTCTGAGGGAATATTCAATTCAGTAAGGGCTAGGGGTTAGGGATTAGGACTTTACATACAGCTTTCCTAATCTCTAACCGCTCGCCGCTTGAAACGAGTGTAAACCATCAGCCCCTTGAAAGGCGTTTTAATCCTCCAACTTCAAAACGAATTGATCGATCCCTCCTTGAACGGAAAGTCCGTTCAAGGTGCCACCCGACACCGACCCTACACAGTACAGATTTCCATTCAAATCGGTTCCGATCCCGCTGCCGTAAAGCGACTGGCCCGGAGTAGCTCCGATCTGTCGTATCCATTCCTTATCTCCGAAAGGAGAATGTTTGGAAACGAATACGTCTTTAACACCGACCGAATCGGCTTCTCCCTTTTCAACGTTTTCATTGGTGCTTCCGATCGTAAAAATGTTCCCTTGACGATCCACATCTATCGAATGAATGTACGTTTCCTTTAATTTTCCGTCGCCTTTACCGATCTTGCGGGTCCACTGAAGTTCGCCGTCTTTTTTGAATTTCGCTAAGATTCCTACGTAACGTGTACGTCCTCCGGTATTCGGATCCGCTTCACTATGTCGTCCTCCAACGATAACGTTTCCATTCGAATCCAAGGCGATCGAGTTACCTTCATAATGGTCCGAACGTGTTCCTCCCCGTTGGGCGAAAAATTCATACTCTCCGTTCCCAGTCTTATATTTTAGAACGAAAAGGCTGTAATTGCGCGTATTTCCTTCGGAGCCTGTATATCGATGGTTTTTAAAATCCGCATCTCTTGCGGTGCCGACCATATAAACATTCATCGAATATTGGTCGAGAATGAGTCCGCTCGGAATGATATCGGTCGCCTGAATCGAAAGTTGTTTGAGCCAAACCTGTTCTCCTCTGCGATTAAACCGAATGATGAAGGCGTTACCGGAACTTCTATAACTTCCTCCGAAGGGCGCGTTTGTAGTTCCGGCCACATAGACATCTTCCCAAATATCCACCGCGATTGCAGTGGGTACGACTGAGTTATATACACCGGGAACACCGACTTGTTTTTCCCAGAGCAAATTTCCATCGGAATCAAACTTAAGTACCGACATTTTTTCGTTCCCCTCATTCTCTCCATTTTCAAAAAAACTCATCCTAGCTCCGGTCGCGTATAAATTTCCGTTCCGGTCGACAACAATTCCGCCCGCCTTCAACCTTTCACCCGGAGTCCCGATTTCTTTCGTCCAGATGATCCTTTTCTTAGAATCGTATTTTTTCAAAACTAGATTTCTGGTAAGAAAAAGTTTGTGAGTCCGTTCGTCCCAATAAAGATTTCCGTCAACGTCCGAAATCACATATACAAAACCGCTGTTTGTATCGACCGCCAATTTGGACCGCATGGTCAACACACCGGGGGATTTTCCGTTTAAGACGGTCCATTCCGAAGATTCAACCTCCTCCGATTCTTCCGGAACGGGATTTAAATTTTCATCCAATGAATTTTCATTCGATGAATTTTCATCCGATGAGATTGAATTACTATTGAAGGTAGGCGTAACGTTCCCGTTGAACAAAGCGACAAATAAGTTGTCACTCTTTGATTTGGGCGCACAAGCCTGAAGTAATAGTATTAAGATGGGGATGCAGAAACGAATCATTCTATTTTTCCTAACGTATATTTGAATGATTCGACTCCAAAGATCGAAGATTTTTTGGAAAGAAATTTTAAGAAGAATAGGGCATTTTCCCCTATACGTTAGCTTCGACTATAGGGTTTAGGTTTTAGGACTAAAGCGCGAAATTTCCCCGGAAAATGGAAACTCGCAGAAGATTCATCGGATAAACGCTACAAAAATGGAATTTTTATGGTAAATGAGTATCGGTTCAAAACGTTTTCATTTTGTCCTTATGTAATAGGAACCCCTAAAAATCCGCATTTTTTGAAAATCTACATTATAAAATACTTTAGAAAAGCGTTTTGCGATTATCCAAATATAAAAATGAAAGTTTTTAGAGGTTCTTAACGCAAGAATTCTTCATTGTGTTTCCACACGTATTCCTAAATAATAATATTCTATTTTTATAATGTAAAATCCCCTGCGTTCCGAGTTCTGGAAGCGACCTCTTCGAAAGTTTCCCGGTATTTGTCGTGGTTGGTTCCCATCATTTTATCCCAAAAGTTGAAATAGAGGGAATAGTTGCAATTGAGGGATTTATGATGTATATTGTGGTGTGTGGTCGTATTATGCCAGTTCGTAAACTTGTTTTTTAAAAACCAAGAGGGGAAAAGTTCGTAGGAAAGATGACCCAAAACGTTAAGCGAAGTCATGTAGACTAAGAATACGAATATCGCCGCCGGATGCAGAGGAAGTACAAACGACACGAGAGGAACGATACCGGCTTCGACGATCGCTTCCAAAGGATGAAACGAAAACGCCGCCCAGGGAGAAGGGTTGGTGGATTTATGATGTACGAGATGAAAGTGTTTGAAAAGAAGTTTATGATGCATCATCCGATGTGTCCAATAAAAATACGTATCGTGTAAAAGAATCAGTGTAAACGCGCTAAAGATCAAATAAACAACCCCGAAATCGCCTACATTTTCATAGATCCGATTGTACCCGTTTACGTGCGACCAGGCGATCAACACACCGGACAACGAGAAAATAAGAAAGGTTATCAGGGAATATTTGACTTCGTGAATGATTTTTTCCTTTTCCGGCTTTTTACCCTGAATGAGTTTGTGGGAAAGTTTTTTACCCAAAAAAACCCAAACGACCAAAAACGCGATCCCCGCAAAGAGCAAATAACGTATCAGCAAAATTCCCCAAACGATTCCGAAAAAACCGGAGTAACCGAACTTAGAAAGTATTTCTTGCATTGGACATCCATCCACCCTTGAAATTCCGAATATACAATAACGTTATTTTAACTCTAAATTCCGACCGGGTCTATTTTTTTTTAATCATTTCGACCGATTCTTAAAGTCGTTTTGCGCATTGATTACGCCGAATTCACGTTAAACTTAGTTCACGGTTCAAAATCGATTTTGTACATCTTGTCAAAATTTATTTTGAGAATTTTTTCCGTATCCATTTCGGTCAACGTTAGATTCAGATCGCCGTCTACAAAAACATTATGAATCTCGAATTCTCCGGAATCAAAAATTCGGATTGAATTATAATTTCCAAAATCCTCGAACTTAACGATTCCGATTGAATTTTTACCGCCCGCGTATCCGAATATTTTGTTTTCAGATCTTACCAAAGAAAATAAATAATTACTGTCTCCGTAATACCAGAATTTGAGCTTATCAAATTCTAAACCGTAATTTTTATCGAATATGGATTTTGTTTGGTCGGACAAAATCGGTTCTGATAAACTATTAAAACCGATTTTAAAATACCGCAGACCCTTTAGAGAGGGAGAAATCATATTATAGACTAATAATAATCGATTCTCCTTCGGCAAATAAGTGACGGCCGGGTTCGTCGCGTATCCGTCCTCTCTATAAATACGATCGGAATAACTCTCTTCCAACGAATTCAAATCGATTATTTTCAAATAAAACGAAGTGATCCTTTGATTTCCATCGTTCCGTTCTTCCTGAAACCAAAACAAATATAACAAATTTCTTATAATGACTCCGGAATAATCGTTGATGATCCCGTCCAACTCGTATTTTTTACTTTTTCCTCCGTAAACGATCGATAAAGGAGTTTTATTTTTTTTATCAAATTCAACGTCGTAAAAAGAAATCTCTAACTTCCGTTTTAAATCCGGATTGCCGTAAAAATACGATAAATCCGGAGAAACCGAACCAAATCTAAATCTGTCGAATAGGAGTAGATTTTTTTCCGAATCGATTTTATCGGATTTAGTAACGAACGGATACGTTTCCAAACGGGATTTTTCAAGAACTTTTTGAAACGGAGAATTTAAATCGTTATGGATCGCAATTATAAACGAGCAAACGAGCAAAATGAAAATAAAAGTTAGAATCAAGACCATTTTTTTCGTAAACCTAATTGCGATTTTTTGATTTCGATACAAACGAAAATAAACGTATATGCCAAAAGGTATCCAATAAAAAGAACCCGATAGAATTCCGAAAAAACCCATTTGGAAGGAAAATAGAAACACTTTACCGATCGGGCGAGAATCTGAAAGTGCAAAAAATATAGGAATCAAACTCGATAGAAAAATCGGAAACAGAAGAGAAAAAACAATAAAACAGAATATTAAAAATTTATTTCGTATCTTATCATACGTTTTTTCCAAAATAAACAGAGCGATGAACGAAAAAATCGAAAAGTATAGATGAAAGTGAATCTTAAAAGAAACGTCGAGAGTGGATAAAAAAATGCCGTTAGTCGATAACAGAAATAGAATCGAATTTCCAAATAATAAGTTTAGTATATAAAACTTTATGAATTCTTTATAACTTTTCAAGAGATCTCCGCCTCAATATCGATAGAGTTGTTGAAAAATTCAACGGTCGCAATGAACGAGACCATTTCAATCGTCCATTTCAATGAAACAGAAACAAATGGAGAATTGATTTTTCAACAACATCATTGTTTCCGTCTTATCCGCGCGTCAATCGAAAGAATTGCCGTTGTTTTCCGTCTTATCAGTTTCAAATCAAAATCGGACGGACTATCTAAAAACGCGCGTCAATCGCCGATTCCTTCCAGATTCTCCAACTCGGTCCAAAAGTTTTTGGTTTGTAGATCGGGAAGCAGGGTTCGAATCCGTTCGCTGTCGATAAAACTATCCTCTTTCGGAGATTCCTCGATCTCCGTTTTGGAAATTTTTCCGTGTTCTTCCAAAAAGGAAAATATTTCTTTCCAAGTATGCCACTGATTGTCCGAAAGATTGAGAACGTTCGGGATCGTGTTCCAACCATCCGTTTGAATTTTGCGAATTAAAAAAGAAACCGTTAAACCGACATCGTCCCCGTGAATCAGATTGAGTTGTCTCGAACACTTTTTTACGAGTCCTTTTCTCGCCCAATCGGCGGGATTTCGAAGAGGTCCGTAAATTCCGCAGAGCCTGAGAATTTTTCCTTCTCTCCGCAGCCATTCCTCTTCGACGGCAAAACGATCGTGATCCTCGATTAAAGGCGTGGACTCGACGATGTCGGGAACTCTTTTGTAAATGCTCGTCGTTCCCAGAAGAATTGAATTTTTACCCGAGGAAAACAGAACGTCAAAAAAGGCGATCGGCTCGGAAAGTTTCTGAACGGGAAACGTAACCACGCATAAATCGAAACTTTCCTTCGGATACTTTTGCGCAAATTCGGTTAAAGAAGAAACATTCGAAAAATCGAATATTTCGGTTCCTTCCGTGTTGGTTTTGGCCGAAAACGTTTTGAGTTCGATTTCCGCCTGCGATCTCAACTCATTTGTGATCCGAATTCCGGTATAACCTAAACCGAAAATTCCTATCCGCATCTATTCCAGACCCAATCGTTTGTAAATCAAACCCACTTTTTCCAGATAAGGTTCGATTTTAAAAATGTCGTCCAAATCTTTCCGGCTCAGAACCTGATTGACTCGGTCGTCCTTTTCCAGTCTCGATTTTAGCGTTTCCGATTGGTTCGCCCAGACGGCCATCGCGTGTTCTTGAACGATCAAGTAAGCTTCCTCGCGTGCGATCCTACCCTTTTCGATCAACGCAAGAAGCACCTTTTGCGAAAAGATAAGTCCTCGTGTGACGCCTAACGTTCTTTCGATCGCATCCGGATATACGTGAAGATTTCCGATCACGAACAACATCTTGTCCAAAATGTATTCGAGTGCGATCGTGGAATCCGGAAGTACAACTCTCTCCGCGGAAGAATGGGAAATATCCCTTTCGTGCCAAAGCGCCACGTCTTGCAGACCTACGTTTACGTTCGCTCGAATCACTCTGGAAAGACCGGAAATCCTTTCGCAGATCACGGGATTTCTTTTATGAGGCATAGCCGAAGAACCTTTTTGTCCGGCGGAAAAAGGTTCTTCCACTTCCCTTCCCTCCGTCTTTTGCAAAAGACGGATCTCCGTCGCCATACGATCCAAAGACGAAGCGGTAACACCTAAGACGGAAAGATAAAACGCGTGTCGATCCCTGGAAACGACCTGAGTCGCGATCGGATCCACCGTAAGGCCCATCCTCTCGCAGACATAGGCTTCGATCTCCGGATCGATATTGGAATAAGTTCCGACGGCTCCGGAAAGTTTTCCGACGGCGATTTCGTTTCTCGCGTCGGCCATTCTTTTTCGATTTCGGTTTAATTCTTCAAAAAATAATGCGAACTTGAGTCCGAGGGTCATCGGTTCGGCGTGGATCCCGTGGGAACGCCCGATACAAGGAAGATCCCTGTACAAAATCGCCTTCTTCTTGACGACCGCGATGAGTTCGTCCGTTTTTTTAAGGATCAGATCCATCGCCTGAACCATCTGAACGCAGAGCGCCGTGTCCCCGATGTCCGAGGAAGTCAGACCGTAGTGAACGTGTCTTCCGGCGGGTCCGATGTAGGAATTCATGTTCGTCAAAAACGCGATCACGTCGTGATGAACCTTACTTTCGATTTCCAGGATCTCGTCCACATTGAACTTAGCTTTCGTTTTGATTTCCTGAAAATCTTCCGGAGGAACCTCGCCCCGTTTCATTCGGATTTCGCAGGCGAGTATTTCTATTTCTTTCCAAATTTCAAACTTGTTCTCTAATTCCCAGATTTTGGAAATTTGCGGATTGGAATAACGATCGATCATTTCTAAACGTTCCTTTGATGGATCCATTCTTCCACGCAAGGTCTTTCTGTAAAAAGAAAAACGGGCGGAGTTCCGTCCTAAATCCTTCAGCCCAATTCGAAGGAACGAACGAATTCCCGGATTGTGTTGATATGATCGATTTCGGGAGAGGGATTTTCCTTACTCGGTTCGTAGAGGTGTTCGTCAAACACGTGATAGTCGAAGATCTTCAATGAAAAATCGGGAAACGTGATGATGATATTTTCGGAATGAATGTCGAAGATCAATTTTTCCTCTTCGGCCAAATGTTTGGTCACCTCGATCACACGATGAAAATCCATAGCGATCTTTTTCAACTTGGAACGGCTGATCACTCCGAACTTATGTGTATCGAAGTTCAGTTTCCATTTCGGAAAAAACGCGTCTTGCAAAGGATTCTGACGGATTTTTTCGTTCAATCGAATGAATTCCTTGAGATGTTTTCCGGGAAGAAGATTCTGATTGTCGCAAGGAGTCAGGGTTACGATCGGAATTCCCAACGGAGTCTTCCTGGCCCGGAGTCCCATAAAATACCGAGTGGGCAACACAAGATCCGGAATCAAAGATTTCAATTTCCAATAATGAAGTCTTTCCAAACCCAAACGAGCGAACTTAAAATGAATGTCTTCCTTTGCGGATCTCGTCCAAGTTTTGGATTTTAAGAATTCCATCAGTTGGATCTCTTCCGATTTCAGATAACGTTCCAGATTTTTTTTAACGTGTTTGTACAAGGAACCGAAGATCGGATCGGACGGAAATTTCGACTTTCCTATCTTTACGACCTGATTCCAAGGAAGCGCATACACGAACTTGTAGGAACCTCTTCCGATATATTTTTCGGCGGAAAGAGGCATGAAGTTGTCGAGATACTCGCGTTCGTATCTGTGCGTTATGCGAAACAGATGGGAAACGGGAAATAGTCTTTCGTACGTTTTGCGGACAAATCCGGATTCGCGAAGACGGTAATCCACCGGAAGATCTTCGATCGGAATTTCCGGTTTCGTTTTTTCAGGATCGTAAAACAGTTCCTTATCAAGCCCTTTTTCCAAAAGCTCGATAAAGTTCGGAATCTTAGGAGAACTTAAAAAATCCCGTATAACGCCGCTTAGTTCTCCGAGTCGATTCCGTTTATTCATAATTTTGAATATTACTGAAAGTAAACTTTCTCCGGAACGGAAGGAAGTTTTCCTTTTTTCAAAATCGCGTCGTTTAGTTTCGAAGACCGTTCTTCGTCCAACCACCAAAGAGAGGACGCTTCTTTTTCACTTCCGTATTTTCCGAGAGGATTTTTAGGAAAGTTAAATCGGTTCCAATACATGATTCTTGTCGCGCTCGTATTCCATAAAAGAACGTAAGGAACTTCGGCGGTTAAAATCTTATCGATTTTTTTCAGGATCTCGTTTCGTTTCGGGAGCGAAAACTCCGTTCTTTGTTGTTCGATGAGTTTATCCACTTCCGCGTTCTTAAATCCGGAAAGATTCGGTTGTCCCTTTTCTTCCGCGTATTGGGAATACCACATCGCTTCCGGATCCTTGAACACTCCTACCCCAAAAGCGGCCCAGGTCATATCGAAGTCGTATTTATCTACTCGAGAACTCCATTCGGATAAATCCGTTGGCTCTAGATTGATTATAATTCCTACTCCCTTTGCTTTTTCCTGAATTACTGTCAGATATTTTTCAGCTGTTTTATCCCTTTCCAAAATGTTAAATCTGAATTCTCTCCCGTCCTTTTCCAAAATTCCTTTGGAGTTCGTTTTCCAACCGGCTTGGGCCAGAAGTTCCCTCGCCTTCTTTACGTCGAAATCGATCGGAGGATTCGGATAAGAATTGGCGGGCCAAAGATCCTGATAAAACGCGTTTGTTTGTTCGTACTCGTTATACGCCAACTTTTCGACCAGAAGTTTTCGATCCACGAGATGCGCGAACGCCTTACGAACCTTAACGTCCGAAAAAATTCCCCTTCTCATGTTAAAAACCAAACCTTGAAAACCGATCGGTTTGGAGTTATAAAACTTTTGTTTGAGGATGTAATTCTCGTCGAACTTTTCCCCGACCGCGTCCTTAACCCAAAACGAAGCCGTGTAAGTAGGATAGATATCTATATCACCTTTTTTGAATGCTTGAAACGCGATCGGTTCCTCGTTATAAACCTTGAATAGGATGGTGTCGAAGTTATCCGTACCTTTGTAAAAAGGATACGCGCGCATCCAATAATCTCCCCTTCGGCGCATCTTCACGTAACGACCTTTTTTTGCGGACAACATGGAATACGGTCCGGAGACGACCGGGAAATCAAAATTCTCCTTATCGAAGTTTCTATCTTGGTAGTAATGCGCGGGCAGAATATAAAGAGAACTCGCAATCGTGTTGAAGTTCGTCCAATGAATTTCCTTTTGAGTGAATTCGATTTCTCTTTCGTTCAGAACGACCGGTTTTTCAAAACGAGAAAGATCGATTCGAAAGGATGCGGTGTTGTTATTCTTATCCATCAAGGTTTCGTAAGTAAATAAGACGTCTTTTGCAGTGATCGGTTTTCCGTCGGACCAAACCGCGTTCGAATCGATCTTGAAGGTGAACTTCTTTTTATCCGGGGAAATTTTCCAAGAAGAAGCGAGATGGGGAATCGGTTCCAACGTGATCGGATGATAGTCCAAAAGAGGCTCGAACATGAGACCGAAAATATGAGCCGTAGTGGAAAACTGATCCAAATAGTAGTTTAAGGATTTCGGAAATTGATGACTGTAAATTCGGAACGTCCCGCCTTTTTTTGCGTCGGGAGAAACGATCGGATTGTGCAACCGAAGCGCAACCGGAATCGAATCCGGATTGCCCTTCCACGGAAGGGTTTCCACAACAGCCGCCGCTTCGGATTCTTCCTTGTCCCCGCAATTCGTGAAAACGAAACAGGAAAGGACGAGAAAAATGCAAAAAACGGAATATGATATTTTCTTCAAGTAGTTACCTCTTTTAATTCTTAATTCTATGCGCTTGATATACGTCCGGGATCTGTTTGAGATTACTTAAAATCTCCTTGAGTTGATCCAAGTGTTCCACGTCCACTTCAAAACTCGCGACTAAGTTTCCCCTTTGATCGGTGCTTGCTTTGGATTCGCGGATGTTGGTTTGAGTATTAGAAATCGATTTTACGATTTCCATAAAAATACCCTGCCGGTCTTTCGATTTAACTTCGATAAGCACCGGAATCGATTCGCTCTGACCGTAATCCCATTCGACGGTGATGACCCGCATGGATTCTTCCTGCTCCTGTTGTTTTGCGGTGGCGCATCCTTTTTTATGAATACTCACACCTCTTCCCCGAGTTACAAAACCGATAATCCCGTCTCCCGGCAAAGGAGAACAACAACCGGAAAGTCGCACGGGAATTCCGCGTAAACCGGCAACGATCACCTTTCCCGCGGCCAGATCGATTTGTTTTGCGGGTTTCGAAGAAGGTTTTTTCTTGAGTTCTTCCAAAACTTCCACGTTAAGCGTAATCTCGGCGGCAAACTCCGCTTCTTGTTGAAGATCCTTTTTGGTTTCCTCTCTCAGCTTCCGAAAGTAACTCCTCAATTTTTGTCTTGCGGAAGGAGTTCTGACGATACGCAACCAAATCGGAGAAGGTTTGGTTCTTTTATCCGTGATGATTTCGATTTGATCGCCGGAACGAATTTCGGTTCGGAGAGGAAGCATCCTTCCGTTGATCCTTCCGCCTTTCGCTTTTAAACCGACATCGGTATGAATCCGAAACGCAAAGTCCAAAATCGTCGCGCCCTTAGGAAGTTGCAGAATTTCACCTTTCGGAGTGAATACGAACACCTCGTCTTCGTGAAGATCGTATTTGAGTTCTTCCACAAATTCTTTCGGATCCAAAGCGGAATCCTGCCAAGAACTGAGAAGTTCGAGCCATTTCACTTTTACGTTCTTTCCGGACGCGGAAGGTTTACTTTCCTTATACATCCAGTGCGCGGCGATTCCGTATTCCGCGATGTCGTTCATTTCACGAGTACGAATCTGAACTTCGAAGGGTTTTCCGTCGGGTCCGATCACCGTCGTATGAAGGGATTGATACATGTTCGTTTTAGGAGTTGCGATATAATCCTTGAAACGACCGGGAACAGGATTCCAAAGCGTATGCACGATTCCTAATACACCGTAACAATCCTTTACTTCGTTTGCGATGATACGGATCGCTCTAAGATCGAAAATTTCGTTGAAGGTTTTCTCTTTGAGTTTCATCTTACGATAGATGGAATAGAAATGTTTGGCCCTACCGTCCACGTCCGCTTCGATCTGAATTTCGGAAAGTCTTTGCAGTAAAATGATCTTTAGGGTTTCGATAAAACCTTCCCTTTCCGATTTTTTGGAATTGATGTTCTTCTTTACTTCCTGATAATCTTCCGGATTTAAAACCTGAAACGCAAGGTCTTCGAGTTCGGATTTAATTTTATAAATCCCTAATCTACCAGCAATCGGAGCGTATAAAGAAAGAGTTTCCTGGGCGATTCTTCTTTGTTTTTCCGGAGGTTGAAACGAAAGAGTGCGCATATTATGCGTTTTATCCGCGAGTTTGATGAGAATGACTCGTATGTCCCGGATCGTAGCGACGATGATCTTTCGGATATTTTCCGCGGCTTCGGTTTCTTTCGACTGACTTTTGATCTTGGAAATTTTTGTGACTCCTTCCACGAGATCGGTGATGTCTTCTCCGAAATCCCGGATCATATCGTCGCGGGAATATTCGGTGTCTTCGATGACGTCGTGAAGAAGCCCCGCGCAGATGACCTTCTCATCCAGACCGAGTTCGTAGAGGATAAATCCCACTTGAAGCGGATGAACGATATAAGGTTCGCCCGAAAGTCGGAACTGTCCCTGGTGTGCGCGTTCGGACACGTCATACGCCTTTTGAACGGATTCATAGGCGTGATCTCCGAGCGTTTCCCGAACTCCTTCTAGGAGCATATCTTTGGTCGCAAGAGCTTTCACAAATCCCATGGTTTCAGTGTTGCTCGATATCCAGACCGAGATCCAGAAAACGAGTCGTATGTGTGAGATATCCCATACTCACGCCCGCGCCGGAAAATTCGGAAAGGGCTTCCAGTTTTTCGGGGGTGATTCCTCCGGAAAATTCGATCAGCACGTTAGGCGCCTTTTGTTTGAGAATGAAATAGGCGGTCTTTGTATCTTCCAGAGAAAAATTATCCAGCAAAATGACCTCGGCTCCCGAACTCATCGCGTCTTCGAGTTGCAAGAGGGAATCGATTTCCACTTCCACAAGCCGCCCCGGAAAACGTGTTTTGATTTTACCGACGGGTTCGTGAGAAGAGGAATACATCGCGAGATGATTGTCCTTAATCATCGCCATCTCGGAAAGATTGAGTCTATGGTTACTTCCGCCCCCGCAGTAGACTGCATATTTTGCGAGTTTGCGATAACCCGGAAGGGTTTTACGAGTATCCAGAATCATAAGGCCGTTTTTTCCGTATTTGGAAACGACTTCTCCCGTGCGCGTTGAAATTCCGGAAAGATATTGAAGAAAGTTCAGTAAAATCCTTTCTATCCTAAGAATTTGAACGAGACTTCCTTGGATTTTTAAAAGTGTGTCGCCTTTTTGAAAACTTTCCGAGTCCTTTTTCAAAAGTTCCGACCGGAGTCGGTTCCCCGAAAGAACATTCAAAACTTCTAATACACCCGACCCGCAAAAAATTCCGGGTTCCCTTGCGTTCAGACTAGCGGTCGCGTTTTGATCCGGAGTAAAAAGGGAAACGGAAGTGATATCTTCTTCCGGACAATCCTCTTGCCAGGCCAATTTCACCAGAGTTTCATAGTCTTGATAGCTTACGGACGAAATCGGATGGGTATAAGCGCGTTTCATTTGAATCCAAAAGAAAGTTTTGCAATTTGGAAGCCACAATCAAGTGAATTTCGGCGAGAATCCCAAAATAAGCGGCTGTCGTAGATTCTCTCAAAAGGTGTAGTGCAATTGCTTCCTATGGGGCGCAATTATTTAACTCATGAATTGCTTCCTATGGGGCGCAATTATTTAACTCATGAATTGCTTCCTATGGGGCGCAATTCAGGTCGGAACTCCGTTCACAAACGAAAAAGGCCCGGTATTTACCGAGCCTTCGTTTTGAAAGATCTCCCGACTTTTACTTTTACTGTAGGTTTTCCGGATTTTCTTCTTCTCCGTTTTCCTCTTCAGGAGCCGTTTCCTCATTGGAATCTCCACCTGCTTCTTCTTCCGACGTAGCCGCCGGAGGAGTCATTGTCTCAGTCTTCTTTTTATGATCCGCTTCTCCGGACTCGGATTCTTCAGGAGACGAGGATGTAGTCGGCTTTTGATTTTCCTCAATGGCTTCTACTTCTTCCTTAACCGGCTTCTTCTTTCTGGAAGGTTCATACTTATGGAATTGAGTCGAACCTTTTTTAGGAGGAATCAACAAGACTTGTTTTGGGAAAATCAAATTCGGATTCTTAATCTTACCGCGGTTCGCTTCGTAAATTCTTTTCCAAAGTTTTGCGGTACCGTAATGTCTCTTATCTTTTGCGATTCTCCAAAGACAATCCGCAGGAACTTTTTTACGAACTACATAACGTTTCCAACCTTCGGGCAGGCCGTCTTCTCCGATTTTTGAAGAAGAAGTTTTTCCGTCCGTTGTGGATTGATTCTTAGTATTCTTTTTGGTATCGGTTCCCGTTTTTGTATCACGACCTGCAACCTTATCGTCGGTTGTTTTTCTTTCCATTCTTTCGGCCAATTCAATAACTTGGTCTACTACGATTCTGGAAAGACGGATCGCTTCCTCGGAACGAGAAATCGAATCTTCGTATTTTTCGGAAGAGTATAAATCCTCTGCGGAAACTCTCGATTCTTCCGCCGCTTTTAGATTTTCTTCGGCTCTTTGGTAAGAAACCTGAAAATCTCTGGAAGCGTTGATCTTATTCTTATCAAAAGAAGCCAACTTTGTAGTAGCGCTCACTACGCTTTGTTTTGCAAGTTCCTTCTGTCTTTCCGCATAAGACTTGATATTTTTGGCGACAAGTTCTCCGGATTTTTTGCGGATATCGTCGATTTCCGCGTATCCGTCCTTGATCTTTCCTTCTTCGATCTTAGATTTGGCGGAATCCAAACGGGTTCTCGTTTCGGAAACTTCCGGATCTTTTCCTTCCGCGTATTTGTCCGCATCGTTTAAATTCTTATCGATATCCGCGAGAGAATCGATCAATTGTTGCTTTTGAGAAAGCGCCAATACTTTCGATTCGTCCGCAGCTTTTTTAGAATCCGCGTATTTTTGACGAGAAGCCTCGTACTGGTCGAATGCGGCCAATCTCGTTCTCAGCTTGGCGTCGTCTCCGGATTCTTTAGGATACGATTCTAAGGTTCTATCCGCCGTTTCCCGAAGCGAATCTCCTTCTTTACGAAGTTGTACGGAAGTGTTGTAAGGTTCGGAAGCAAGCTGAGAAGCATAAGCTTCTTCAGCGGACTCGATCGAAACGCTGGATTCTTTACGAGTATCGTCTACGGAAGACGGAAGGGATTTTTCGGAAGCGTCCAGAGCCTTGGCTCTTGCATACAACGCGGATTTTTTCGTTTCTCCAAGGTCTTCTTCCGAAGCTTTCTGATGGGCTGTGAGTAAATTTTTACGAGCTTCTTCCAACTCGGCCGGGGCGTATTTTTCAGCACCCGCAGACCTCGCTCTTGTGATGGAATTTTTTGCATCACTCAACTCCTGGATGGGGAGTTCGGCTCCGCAGGAAATAAAAAATCCCGCGAGTAAGATTATAAAAGAAGAAAGTAGTTTTCTTTGAATTGATTTCATTGCGGCACCAGGTTTCAGAAAAGGTAGGATAAGGTTAGGATCCGGTCTTACTTAAAAGCAGAAACTGCTTCCGACTCATTATCAAAAATCTCAAAAAAAGAAGTCAGCTTTGTGAGCTCGAACACCTTTCTCACGGATCCTGAGACGTTGATAATTTTAAGTCCACCCTGATATTTCTTCAGATTGGAGAGGCTGGAAATGAGAGCGCCGATACCAGAAGAGTCAATGTAGGAAACTTTTTCCAGATTGATAATGGTATAATATTTTTGTTCCTCGATGAGTTTAGCAATTACATCTTTAATTTCTGGGGCATTGTAGAGATCGATCTCTCCGTTTATGTCCAGAATCACAATGTTTCCGCTTTCTCTTCTGGTTATTTCCATAAATAATCAGCAACTCCTTTCTGCTTCTTTCCGGCCAGCTCTACTAAAGGAAAGGCGATTCTTTAAATAGTCAACCGGAAAATTCGGGCTTTTCATACAAATTTTTCCACTTGGCATATGTTTCTAAAAACCTTCCCGCTTGAATGGACTTTTGAATCTCTGAAAGAAAGTTTTTCATAAAATATAAGTTATGGTACGTCGAAAGTGAGAATGCGGTGATCTCTCCCACGTGATGTAAGTGCCTGATGTACCCGATGCTGTATCTTTTACACACCTTACAGCCGCAATTCGGGTCCATAGGCGCATCGGAGTTCTTCCATTTTTCATTTCTAAGATTGATCTTTCCTACGGATGTAAAGACTTGGCCGTTTCTTGCGTTCCGGGTCGGAAGTACACAATCAAACATATCGACTCCATTCTTCACTCCGTCCAAAATATCCGGAACGGTCCCCACTCCCATCAAGTAGAGTGGACGATTTCGATCCGTATAAGTCGAAATTCCGTCCAAAATTCGGATGAAATCCTTGCGAGGTTCTCCGACCGACAGTCCTCCGATCGCAATTCCGTCAAACGGTAGTGAGGCGATCGCATTCAAACTTTCTAAACGGAAATCGAGATCGATTCCTCCCTGAAAAATTCCGAAAAGATGTTGGGAATTTTTGTTCTTCTCCCAATATTCAACGGACATTTCGGCCCATCGGGAAGTGCGCTCCAAGGATTGCCTCAGTCTTTCCGGACCGGAATCAAAAGGAGCGCAGTCGTCCAGAACCATCATGATATCGGAACCGATACTTCTTTGTATGTCGATGACCGAACCGGGTGTAAAATAGTGACGACTTCCGTCGATATGAGATTGAAAACGAACCCCGTCCGGTTCGTATTTAAAAAGAGAATTGAGACTGAATACCTGATAACCCCCGCTGTCGGTAAGGAGAGCTTTTTTCCAGGTTGAAAATTTTTTAAGTCCTCCGAAACGATCCAACACGGAAGTGCCGGGTCTGAGATAGAGATGATACGTATTTCCTAATATTAAAGAGTACTCAAGTTCTTCAAGATCGTCGGCCGAAAGAGTTTTAACGACTCCCCTTGTCCCGACGGGCATAAATACCGGAGTTTCCAATTGCACTCCGTTGAGATTTAGAATTCCGGTTCTGGCTCTCGTATGAGGATCTTCGAAAGTGGTTTGAAAAATCATCTACCGGAAGAATGTTCGTTACAGGTTCCGTAGATGTTCAAACTATGACCCGTGATTTTAAAACCGTTGTCTTTTGCGGCTTGTTCTTGAAGTTGTTCGATTCTTTCATCCACAAATTCCACGATTTTTCCGCAGACCGTGCAGATGATATGATCGTGGTGTTTGTGTCCTATGATGTGTTCGTAATATTTGTAATCCTTTCCGAAGTTATGCTCTTGCAATAAACCCGCAGAAACCATAATGGATAAAATTCTATAAATTGTAGCTTTGGAAATTTGATCTCTCTGATCCTTAAATTCCTCTAAAAGTCCTTCGGCGGTGAAGTGATTGTGAAGGGAAAAAATTCTTTCCGCCACCAACATTCTCTGATTGGTAATCTTTAGACCTTCTTTTTGGAGGTATTCGGAAAAAGTCTGCATTTCCATGCGGACCGCGGGTTCCGTTTTGTTAAGAATGGCTTCCTGTTTTTCTCGATTCATATAAGATTATCCAAAGAACGAATCAAGATTATCAGGGATCGATCTTTCCGGCAATAGAAAAATACCAGGCTCTTTCCATCTCCTCTGCGATTCGAATCGCCATAATTTTTAACAGCCGAGCCTGAGCCTGACTTTCGCTTTCTCTAAATCCGATTTGATCGGAGAATATAATTCTTACCGGAATTTCTTCTCTTTCCAAAGGTATTTTTTGTCCTCCCGCTTTTTGAAGTTCCAGTCGGACGATGATCGACATTTCTCTGGATATCGATTGTCCACCTTGGTCGAGTAGATTTCCGACAAGTTGATAATGAACGACTTCTCCGTAGAGTCGATAAGCCGCGATCGATTTCTCTCTAGTCTGGATAAATCTTCCTCTTGTATCGATCTCGGAGCGAACGAGTTCCGTGAGTAGAGTTTGAACTCCGATTCCGTACGAATTGTTTCTGAAATTCTGGACGTAAAGTCTTCTCTGATCGTCCGGGATAGGAACCCCGTCGATTTTCGGAGGGTTCCGTGGTTCTCTCGTAAAATATGTGCAGTGATAAAATTGTAGAGCGACTACAATGAGGATCGCCAGTCGGGCCAAGAACATAGTTAGAAATGTCTTTGTGGTCGGACCTCCGCGCAAGGAGTTTTTTACGGGCGCTTTTCGACTTTACAAATTTCATTTTTTGGCCCAGTTTTTTCGGAAGATGAAAAGATTTTTTACTTTTTCGACTTTCATTGTCCTTTTGTTCGTTTTAATCTTCCCAGGGAAAGGATTGAGGGCGGAGGACCGACCGGAATTACTGCTTTTTCCCGAGTTACAAGGAAAACTTCGATTTCCGATGGAGATTCAAACTCCCGTCTCCGGTTCTTTTGCAGAATATAGAACCCATCACCTTCATATGGGAGCCGATTTTAAAACCTTTCATCTGAATGGTTTTCCGGCGATCGCCCCTTTTGACGGGGTCGTCGAATCCGTCTCCGAATCTCCTACCGGGTATGGACTCAACTTAATGCTTCGTTCTTCCTCGGGATTACGCGCTAAATTCGCGCATCTTTTCAATTTGGAGGGTGCAAAGAAAGAATTGGAGAATTTAAGACAGGCCCTTCACCTTCTGAACAACGGAATTTTTTCCGTGAAATTTTTGGATCACAAATTTTCCGTAAAACAAGGGCAAACAATCGCAAGGATCGGAGAATCGGGAACGGGAGTTCCTCATTTACACTTTGAACTTCATGGAAACGGAGACACGTTTAATCCTCTCGCTTATCTTAAGGTGAACGATAGGGACGGAACTCCGCCCGAATTGTTGGTTCTTTACATTGACTCTTCCGATGGTCAGAAGTTCAGAATCCCACTTAAGAAAAAAGAAGACGGAACGTATGAACTGAACGATCCGGAACCTTTGAGGCTCGGCGGAGAAGCGAGGATTAAACTCGGCGCGTTCGATCGAATGAATTCCCGGAACAAAAATAATCTCTATTTTGCAAAACTTATATCCGAAGGAAAAATTCTCTATGAAAGAAAGTTTGAAAAGATGAGTTATGCGGAAGCCAGAGATCATCAATCGATTTACGATTCGAATCGTTCTTCGCTCAATCCGCCGGTTTATGTCTATAATCTTTTTCCTTCTTTAAAATCAAGCGTCGATCTTAGGGAATTTTCGGAAAACCAAGAGATCCCTTTGGAAATCATCGCCGGAGACAAAGAAGGAAACGTTTCTTCCCTGAAAATCAAAATTCTCAATTCGGGTTTTAAAGGACAAACACAGAAAGCGACCGCGACGGAATATTCGTCTCGGGATGATAGGTTTTTGCTCAAAACTCCGAAAGGAAATACATTCGGAAAAGGGAATATTCTTTTTGAAAAGGTCGGAACTCCTCGCGAAAACTCATTGCCCGAAGGTTTGGTTTTAAAAAGCGAACTGATCGAAATCGAATCTACCGGAATCAGTTGGTCCGGGGAAGCAAAGATATTGTGGAAAGGGAGAAAACTGGGTAAAGGAGAAAATCTCTATTTATTTGAAGAAGGAACGAAACGTTGGGTGATTTTAAAAACGACCTCCGAAAACGGTGGAACGAGCGCGGTCTTGAATAAGATTGGAATCATTGCCGTTTTGGAAGATCGTTCCAAACCCAAAATCGATCATCCGTTTTTAATATCCCGTCATAGATTTACGCCGGAGGTCCGACCATCTTCCGTTATAGAAAGAATGTATTCCGTATCCGATATCGGCTCAGGATATGCGGGCGGCGCCGAGATTCTTTTAGACGGACAAATATTTCCGTATGAATTTGAATCCGATCGTAAAATGATTCTTGTGAAAATTCCGCGATCGTTTGGAAAATTCAAAAGAAGATTTTTGCTCCAAGCAAGAATTAAAGATAGGGCCGGTAATCTTTCCGAGTGGTTAACCGACCTCATCGATTTGGAAAAAACACCGGAAGGCGTGGATAAGGACTATATTGCACTTTAACGTTCTTATCCACGGAATGATTCTCTTTTCAAAGAAGAGGTTGCGGATGAGTCTCGATCGAATTTCGTCATTGCAAAATCATAATATTAACGATAAATAATAGAGTTCGGCGTAAAAAAGTTTGGGCGAATCCAGCCCCGGCGCTGCGATCCATAGAGAGCGGCGCCGCTGAGTTACCTGGGTCGTGAGATTGGTCGCAACATAATCGCTTTCGCATTGGTTATACCGAACTTACGTTACCTATTATTTTGCATTGAAACCGTATTTTGCGACAAAAATAAACGGTACTCAATTTTATAAAACCGTTCTTCCTCTTGGAAAAATTTTCAATCGAATTCTCTCTTGACTTGCTTTTAAAAAATCCGATATAAGTTATAAAACTATGAAATTCTCGAACTTCGTATTAACGTTACTCTGTGTCGTATTCCTATCAAACTTTTACGGTTGTTCGAAATGCGACCAAGCGCAAGAAAGATTTCATCAATTTATGAAGTACGAATTAGAAGGTCAGAGATACGACCCGATTCCGAAAGAAGGTTTATCTGAAAAACTTCCCGTTCGGAATTTCATTTCTCAAAACGTCTTTTTTTCCACTACTTGGGCCAATGTGATCGACGGATATAAAATCGTAAGTTGTGAAGGAGACGAAACGATAAAGCTTGTTGTCCAATTCGAAGTATTCGGGATATTGGCTCCGGCTGCCTCCGATTCTGTAGTTCGTTTTTTTAACCAACCGAAGGAAAGAATAGAAACGGTCTTAGTACGATCCGAGAACAATTTGCAACGGATCGACATTACGACTCTACCGATGATTTCAAAAGAAACCGCCGAAAAAAAACTAAAAAACATTTTACCGACCTTAGGCAAGTCTGAACGAAAAATCGTGAACTCTGCTCTTGCACAGATTCAAAATTTGCCGAAAGCCGCTTCCCAAAAGAAATAGATACGTCACGTCTAACTCTCGATGACGCAAGTAAGTTTGTTATGACCCATCGGTTTTTATCTTCGGTGGGATTCTATTTCTTTCCCTTAAAAAAAGAGAATACCGTCGACAGGAATATTATATTATATTTTTTATATGTGATTTCACTCTGCTCCGGGCGCTTTTCTCCGGCTTTTCTCAATCAAAAGTTATTTAGAGTTTGTCCGCCAACCGTCCGATTTTATCGGAATGGCCGCAAATCTCTGCGATTGTTTTAAGTTTTGGGACAAGCTCTTTGTAAGTTCACAGAGGATTTACGAATGGTTCTATTGAAATCAAATCGGATCTATGTTTCTCTACGTATTTTCATTTCTAAAAAAAATGAAAATACGTTTCATCGATTTAAGAAATCAATTTTGCTTCCGAAATTTCCGAAACGAACTCGGAACTCCAAACGGTTGCGGGAGTCGTTGCACTCGAATTTCTGATTCGCCCAAGATTTCAACCGTCGAACTCGCTTTACCTAAGAACCGGCTACTTCTTCGAGTCCGTATAAACTCCACCGGCAGAAGCATTATAGTTGATTTCAAAAACGTCATAGTCCGATTTTCTCCAACCGGTGGCAAAGGCGACGGAAATACCGATATAATATTTAGTTCCAAATTTCATCGTATCCCAAACAAACTGAGCAACTTCTTCGTTCGTTATGGAAAAGGAATGAACCTTACCGCGAACTTCATCCAGATACAAACCTTCATAAGTTCCTATTAGAGTTCCTTGATATTCTAATTGAAGAATTCTCCCAGAAACCGAGAAATTTCTTTTTGATCCGGACTTCTCCACGATGATCTTATTCGGGACTTCCTTAGGAATCGTCGCAATTTGTTTTTGTATTCCGACTACTTCAAAATCTGTGGAAAGAGCGATCGGCTCGATTTTATGAATCCTATATTGAATTAAAATTTCTTGATTTACGCTATTATTTAAAAAATTTACAACCTCTCCATTTTCAGGGCGAACGGAAAATTCGACCTTTTCTTTCAAAGGAGTAAAACATTCGTCTTTTGATGTTTCGCACTTTTCGGATTTATCATAGGAGGTAAATTCCAAAATACCTTCGTGAGAATCGAAAATAAGTCCTCTACTTTCAAACTGAACCAGCTTTACGACCGCCCAACCTTCCGAATAAGTTCCTAAAGCGAAAACGGAAGAAAAAGAAAGAAACAAAGATCCGATTGAAAAAAGTAAAACACCTATTCTTTTTAAATTCCTAAACATGAATACACTCCAAAATTTCCTTAAATTCTAAGATGGAATCAATGTAAGAGGAAGAATTTTCATTTTCAAGAAATATTTAGAGTTTGTTCTACTGATCCGTATAAAATCGAGTACCGGTAATTTTTATCGCAAAACACTGTTTCAACGCAAAATAGTGGGTACTTTATTATATAGTTATGAGTAAAACTTTCAAAATTCGATAATTCTATCGCCCATCATGAAAGGAGAACAGGTTTTATTCATAATTGTAAAATCAGTATCACGTTACTTAACGTGCGCTCCGGTATAACCAATGCGAAAGCGATTGAAGCGAGATCAACAAATTGCAATGACGAAAGAATTTCGCTTTTCGAAGGGTTCGTCAATTTGTTGATCAGAGCGGAAACTAAAAAACTCAATCTCGCTTCGCGATAAAAAACTCAATCTCGCTTCGCGAGATAGGTCCAGCGCAAAAACCGGAGCGGCGCTGCTCTCTATGGATCGCAGCGCCGGGGGCTGGATTCGCCCAAACTTTTTTACGCCGAACTCGCGTTAGTTATCTTGAGATACCCCTCTTGTTCCTCTTTCAAAATAAAGCAAAGATTCTCATTACTTAAGTTCCGGTCTTTCTTATCGGTCCTTGATTGTGAGAATGGAAACTCTGAAATTTCTCCAGGATCGGATTTTCGGCATATTTAGCTTCCGGGTAAAGATCCGTTTCGAGTAATCTAACGAACATTCTACACATTGAAACCCGATGAAAAAACGCAAGTTTTCTAAGCTCTATCCAGTCGTCTTCAAAGGGTCGAAAAGGAAATCGTTTCAATTCGAGCTTTTGCTTTTGATAACAGATTTTATCCTTGGAAGCGTTCTTTTGAACCAACAATAAATACGACCTTCTGTAAATACATTGATTCAATAGTAACCTCAAAGAACCGGCCATTCGAATTCTTTTGTTTAAATAGGGGACCAGCTCTTTAGGAACATTGAGATCGGCGGGAGAGCCCAATTTTTTGAGATTCTTTTGAGAATCCAAAGCCAAAAGAGCTTTCTCATCGGATTGCTCCTTTCCGGAACGATTCGGTTTCAACAGGCGTAAATGCCTAACTGTTTGTTTTGCTTTTTTTATCTTCATACCGGTAACGGTTCCAAGAATCGTTCACGCGGTTCTGTTTTTTGAAAAAAAATCCTTTTTCGTATTTTTTTTGAATCTAATTTTTAATTGTATAGGTGAATATTATAATATTTTGATTTTTTCAAATTTTTGTACTCAGGATTCT
>NZ_AOHC02000015.1:0-12500 GCF_000332415.1 Leptospira weilii serovar Ranarum str. ICFT | reverse complement strand
GCGCGAGATAGGTCCGGCCAAAACTCAAGTGGATTGTTCTAGGATCGGAGCGCCAAGGCCGGATTCGCCCAAAATTTCTTATACCGAATTCACATTAATCGGAACCCATTTCCTTTGAAGACAAAAAATCGACTCAAACTTCATTCCGTTTTGGGAATCGTTTCCATCCTTCTTTTGAGTTGTAGAATCTTTCTTCCGATTCTCAATTTTCCGATCTCGATCCCACTCTTACCTCAGGATCTGCATTTGATTTTGGGAAGAATCGGAATCTTTTTCGGACTATCCGCGTTTTTTACCGGTTGTGGTCTTGGAAAATATCTCTTCGTTCAAAATTCGAAATATACTGAAATTCATATCATTCTTCTGTTAGCCGGTTTGGCCTTACAAATCCCGAGTATTTCCGAAAATCATTCCCACTTTTACGCAAACCTTTTGGCTTGGCTCGGATATCCTCTGCTTCTCGCAGGATGGATTTACGGAAGAAAAATTTGCCGTAAAAAACATAACCTCCCGTAAACGCCGGAACGAGAGAGTTCAAAAAAAGGATCGCTTTTAAAATATTATAAAAGTATTATATTATAATACGTGTTTTCCGAAATTTTATCCTTCGTTTCGACAACTTTCATTTTTTACTAATCCCTATAAAATAGAGTACCGTCAGTTTAAGTACAAATCCCGCGTTTAGACGCAGAATTTCGGACACTCTGTTATCTAGGGATCAGCAATCGATACAAAATCCTTCGGCAAAATTTCGGATACGAGAACCCATTCGTCTTTCGTTGTCGCGCGCATTCAAGGCGCGGAAAACGCACGCGCATCGAAAAATAGCAAGATCCTATTTCATTCCCACCCCGCATCCGTATCGATCGTCGACAATTCCTCCCATGAACTTGCCTCTTGTATGCGGGTTTTCAATTCGCCGGCGCGTTGTAATAGAAAGATCTTCCGGATCGCTCCGTCGTTTAACACCCGTTTGATTTGTTCCGCGGTGTGAATTCGATACTCTTTGAATCCGTCGGAACCGGCGCATTTATAAGGAACGTTCACGTTAAGCGAAACCGATCCGATCAGATTGAGCTGATCGTCTCTATCGCTGCCGTAATAATAAGGCGCGCCCAGTGCGGACGAGTAAAATCCGGAAACGATTTTGGATTCGCAGATGGATTGAAGAGATCGTAACAGGGATTCTTTTTTTAGATCCAGATCGATCCTCCAACCCGACGGAGTATAAATCTGATCCGGAAGATTTTGTCCGTCTTTGCCTTGAAGAGGCGCCTCTTCGGTTTCGATTTCCGGATCGATTTCGTCTTCCCAAGTTTGTAGAACTCTTTCGGCTCCGGAGACTTTGTTATAAATTTTTTTCGGTTTGAAATCCTTTACACAGCCGTCCGCAACTTCCGCTTTGAATTGATCGCCGATCTGCGGGTTATAACCCGTAGCGTAAACGATCTCGTGATTGGCCGGATCGAAATTGGACCAGGCGGATTTCCCATCGAGTTGGTTTGGATCGCCGTTGATCCATATTACGCTTTTAGAATGTTTATCAATTATGTAATTACTCATTAGGCTACCCTTACTTTGTATTTGACTGCTACGTAGGCAGGAGTTGTTTCCGAGCCTTTTCGGGGTGTTCCATTTGTTCCATCGCTTGATGGATTTAACGGCCCTCCTGTTCCTATACTACCTCCAGCTGTGATTGCTGAACCGCCGTTGCTTACACCTTGTATAACGAAAGATTGAAACTGATCCTGCCCCGCAAACCCAATCGCGCCCCCGTCGTAATTTCCACCCGCCGCCTTGGCTCTGGTTCCGTGGACGCCCGCGCCTCTTGCAAAAATCCCCCGGCGATCCGGAACGTTATACGTGGTCGATCCGTCCCCGAAACCGTATTCCACATTTGTAATGATCTCCCCGGTTTGAGAAGACGTGAGGTCGATCACGCTTCCGGTGGGAGTGGACGAGATTTGAAAATCATTCGTAGTCGGGTTTCGAACATAATAATTTACTAATGCTGTGATTCCGCCTCCCGTAAACGCGAATTTTACGAGTTGACCTTCGACACAACCGTGAGAGATAACGCTGATTCGATCGGTGGCAATCACGATGCCGGTTACGTTACGATAGACTAAGTCCCAGAGATTTGAAAACGCGGATCTCGAAATGGCCTGAGCGTTCGCATCCTTGAACAATGCGGAGGAAGCCTGATTCAAATTGTCTTCGATGATTCCTCCCAGCGGAACCTGAGCCGCGGAAAGATTGGCGTCCGTCAGATCGATTCTGTCTTTCAGATATTGATCGTTTCCATACAGACGATCCACCTCGTCGTCTATAAGATCGCCGTCCGCCGGCGTGTTTTTGGACCATGTCCTTGTTTTTGTAGGATTGAATACTGCCATTTTATTACTTTAACTCCTGTTTAAATATTAAAAAACGTTTATATAGTTCAAAAGGTTGTTCGATCCTTTCGTCAAAATTCCAATCATACGAACTCCTCTTTGATTACGAATTCGTAAAGAATGAGATTGTCCTTGGGTTTGGAAGGAAAGGTTTTGAGAAAGAGCAAACCTCCGTCCTCGTCAAACAATCCGATCTCGTCGATCCCATAGCCGATCAGTTCGGTTTGTTTGACGGTCGTTTTAAAGAACCGAGAACCGTCCGGATCGGTTTGTATTTCGACTAACTTTCGAAATACTTCATTCCCAAGTCCCGTATCTCCCGGCTGCGGAATGCGGGGTTCTCCTAAATTGGTTCCGCCGGTTCCAAAAGCGATTTCATAAGGTAGAATCCTTGTGTTGTTTCCAGAAAGAATCGTAGAACCGTCCAAGGACCAAGCTCCATCCAGAGAAGTTGTGCGTAACGCGGAGCCGTACAAACGACCGTCTAACGTGGAAGTTTCAAAACGGTAACTGATGATGGAATTCACTCCGCCGGCTCGAATCTGCGCCATCGCCTGATTGAATTCGGGCGTCACTACGACCGTATCGATTGATCCCGTAAAAATCACACGGATCGTGGCCGGGCGTTTTGTATTTCCGGAAAGAGGATACTCTCCGTTGAACGTCGAGTTTCCGTCCAAAAACATGGGAAGCCCGCCGTAACAGAGCTCTTGGATTTCGTATAACGTTCCGGTTCCCGCAAGAATCTGAGAACCGATTTCGTTCATCGAAAAGATGTCGCCCTTTTACTTTCGTTTTTGTCTTGCGATCGAAAGAAAAATTCGATATCTGAAATCATCGGTTCCGTTCCTGGGTTGTTTGAGATTTTTCCCGATAAGGTCGAGAATCGCACCGCTTTGATTTTTATAATCGGTAACGCCGGAGATCGATTCCAAAACGGAACTCGTCTCTTGGAGTAACGCCAATTCCGCTTTCCATTTTTTTCCGATATCCGATTCGGGGTCCCGGCTGAAAAGAGAAGAAGGATATTTGTTTAGGATCTCTTCAATACTCGTCATATGAAATTCACCTGAATATTGGCGGTGATCAATTTTGCACGTTGTCTGCTATTGATCGTCAACGAGTCGAGCAAAGCCGGCGAAGTAAATCCTACCTTGACGCTCATCGATTTGATTCCTAAAACGTTAAACGAATTGTATTCGGTAAGTCCGCTCTGAGCCGCGATCAACTTCCATGAAAAAACGTCGGCGCCGGTCCCATCCCCTTTGTAAGAAGTGGAAATCGAAGCGATCGTATCCACTCCTCCGATTACCTTGATACAATTCGTTTTGACGACGGCTTCGGATCCGGGCGCCCAAAGAATCGGATCCTTAACGATATCGATTTGTACGTAAACGTTCACATCGACGGGGCGATTGAAGTAGTAGGTTCTCGGAACTCCCTTGTTATCGATCACCGTTGTCATTTCCGATCCGAAGGATTCGATTCCACCGGGCCAGTTTCTTAAAAATACGTCTCCGATTTCTGCGGCGGTCCCGCCTTCTATGACCGCTTCCATGGAATGAGAGGGACGTCCTTCCGCATCTACAAAGTCGGTCGCGTTCTCGTACACGACCGCAGTTAATACGGATTCGATGTTATTCAAAACACCCTGCACGTTCGAAGCGGAAGATCCTCCGTTCACACCCTCTTCGATAAAACGGTTTAGATATTCGTAATCCGTTTCCATCGCTCTTCCTCCGCGAGCCGGTTCCGGGTTGGAGACGGAATCGATCCCCACGATCGCGGTGTTGATCGTATTGATCGTGTTAGCCGACACGTTCCCTTTGATTCCGTATTCTATTTCCAAAGCTTGGGCGTTGAGGAGAATCGTTCCTCCGGAAACGGAACCGGACTCGATCGTGATAAATAAAATTCCGCTTCCGTTCCGACAAATCACTCCGACCGGAACAAACGCTCCGTCCACGCCCGAGAACCGCAGCGTTACGATGGAACGTTTCGCGGGTTGGCGTTCGGAGCCGAGAGGATTTAAGACCCGATCCAAAGAAACGCCGGTCGCGGTATGTGCGAAGTTGGAATAAAAAACCGCTTCCGCAAGTTGATGGATCTTATCGATCTCGTCGGCCAAAATTCTCATACGAATCCCGTCTTCGCTTACGATCGAAAGATCGATATCCTCTCCGAGATGAGTCCTGTAACTTTCCTCCAGATCGGTTAAAATTTCCTCTTTGGTTTTACGTATAAATCCCTGTTCCGTAACTCCGCTCATTATATCCCCTCCGTTACGATTCCGTATTTAGTAATTGCCGAAAATTGAATATTCAACTTTCGATTTGGATCGTTTGTTTCGATCAATTCGATACTCTCGATCGATATCGTCTCGGGATCCTTTTGAAGGATCTTTTTGATTTCCGCCAAAACCCTTTCCTTCGGAACCCTCTCGGAGAATATCGTTTGCCAATCGATACCGGCTAACGGCTCGTATTCGGATTCGCCGAGAGTCAACCGGATCGCGTGTTTGATCCTTTGCGAATAATATTCCAAATCTTGAATCAAGATCGGTTTACCCGCCCTTCGAACGACGTCCCCATTTTCAATCTTCAGTCCTTTCATCCCATTTTAACCTTTCCCGAAAGAATTTGTTCCACTTCGGCTTTTCTAATATTCAGTTGAGAAATGACGGAAGGCGCAAGACCCGCGGGAGAACCGGGGACCGTGTTTGTGGTAAACGAAGCGGAATTATTTAAAAAAACGTCGATCCATAATTTCATAAACTCGACCAAAGACTCGCCTAACACCGAATATTCGGTAATGTCGATCAAACCGCCTTGAATTTTGATCGTATCCCCTTCCATCTGTATGAATGATTTTCCTTGTTTGTGTCCTATGACGAGTCCCGGTTTGTTTGCGGTAACGGCCGGCAAATCCGCTTTCCCTTTAAATCCGCCGACCACACAGGCGCTCTGAAGATCGAAAAGGGAATCGGAAACGACCGAATCCACTCCGCAAATCGCGTCGGAAATATCGTGTGTGGAAAAGGACACCCAGACCTTATCGCCGCGTTTATAATCGGGTTTGATATAAAAATCCCCCGCCCAAAGACTACCTACCCGAATGCCGGAAAGAACCGGAAAGGATTTCTCCTCTCCGAGTCCATCCTCCTTTTTAAAAGGAATTCTAACGTTAGCCGTCATCTCGATAGGATCGAAGGATTCCACGACTCCGGGAAGTCCGACTTGAATTTTGGATAAGTTGTTTTGAATCGCTCCCAATATCGCTTCGTCCAATTTCATATCGGTAACACCTCCAATTCGGAGTAATTCGAGGAATCGAACGTTGAAAATTTATGTTTTCCGCTTACGATCCTACATTCCGAATCGAGTCCTCCTCCCTTTACGGTGATGACCGTATTCTTCTTGAATTTGTGCCGAAAAAGACTCGTAACCTTCCAGGTCTTCCGTCCTTTTTCGGGAACGCCGATCAGTCCCGAAGAATGATCCAGATAAATGCCGCTGTTCTTTTTTGAAGGATTCCGCGAATCTATATGGAGAAATCCGTCTTGAAACCAATATTCAGATTTTGTTAAATTACAAAAACGGCGTATACAATCGCCTAACGTAGTATTGGCGCTGAAGTTGACGATTTTATTCTCGCCCAAAGTAATCCTTCCGGGTTTTATATTTCCCTGGTTCAAAATATCCAGAATCACGGTTTGAGCCGGAAGATTGGTATATGTTTTCATAATATAAAAACCGCTCCAAGAGCCCGCGTTCCCGCTGATTTGAAACTCCAATTTTTTTTCCGTTCCTTCCCGTTTGAATTTGGGAAGAATCACTTCACCCGAAACGACGAGTCCGTTTTCATCCTTATAACCCGCGTTTAACAAAGCCGTCGGATATTGGAATCCTTTTCCTTTCGATTTTGCGCCGACCAATCGGACGGTGTCTTCGTTTACGTTGTACAAAGTCACCTTGGTTAAATTCAATTTATCTAATTCAGTTTCAAATTCGAGATCGAAAGGCGGATAACGGAATTCTTTTCCCAACCCGACTTTCGGAAGAATTTCCAAAGAAGCGACACGACCGAACAGTTTCGGATTTCCGTTCATTCTTTAACTCCTATATAAATTTTTACGCCCGCTCCGAAAGTTTCGAGATTCACGGGGATATCCGTAAATTCTTCCCTGTGATAATCGTCCAGATCGAACGGAGTTAAAAGAATCGTTACCGGAAAACCGTCCACCACCGCGTGATTCAACGGTACTCCGTAAACCAATCTGGACGAGAAAAGATTCTTATCATCCTGATCCCGAACTACGACCGTGATGAAATTTTCGATTTTATTATGTGCGAATTCAAATTCATATTCATTAACTCCGATCGTATACGTATAACGAATCGGGAATGTATTCGGATCGACCGGTAAATATCTGTACTCTTTCATTGAAAAAAGGACCCCAACCAACTCGTGGATTTAACGGGAGGAGGATTTCCCGTTTTTGTTTGTTTTTGCGGAGTTCTGCCTCCGGCGGATTTCACGCTTCTCAATTGCCTCGTTTTCGCTTCCGCGATCAAAACGGGAAACAAGGAAACGCTCATTGCGACATCGTCTCCGGTATCTTTCGTTTCTTGAATATTCAAATCTCCGATTATAAGATTCGGGATTTCGTCCGTGGATCTTCCCAGATACCGGTTATCGGGATCGCTCGGTTCCACATATCGAAAGACGGACGGCAACATGGACAAAATTTTTCCGATAATCCCTCCCGTTCCGTAGCCCAAAAGAGTGACTAACGCACCCGAAGATTGCCAACGGACGAGAATATCCAATTTTTCTTCCACAGTCGTGCGTGATAAAGACAGAACGGAAGTGGAGGAAGACAAAAGAGCGTTTAACGTGATCCCTCTTTGTCCCGGAATCACATGGTCCGTGATCGAGGTCATTCCGATTTCCTTTTCCACCGTATGACGGGTGATCTCCGCAGGATACGTATGATGAAGATCCAGAGAAACGTTCAATTCAACTTCGTCGTCGCCGTCCGTGAGCGCGATTCTATCTCTTCCGGTTAAAATTCCCATTAGATTACCTCCGGCGACAGGCCCGATTCGAGTCCGATTTTAACGGAGATTTTTTCCAATTCCTTCTCCAAGTAATCCGCAAACAACCTTGCGTCTTTCTCCGAGGATCCGCCGCCTAACATTACTTTTGCGATATTTACGACGATTCCTCCGCAGCAGGAATTCGATTCGTTTTGGCTCGGAGGTTGGATGGGAAGTGTATATACGTTTGAAAGCGGAGGCCCGTCGCTTCCTGCGGTTCCTTTTGGAAAATTAAATCCGCCGTTCGGAGGAAATCCGGGCGTCATATTCAAGAGCGAAAATTTCTGCGCATCGACTGCCGCCTTCGCATTGTTAGCCTGCTCGGACCGAGTCGTGTCTCCCACCGCATTCTTGGAATCGCCTAGGAATTTTCCGATCACGGACTCCCCTCCTTCCATCCATGTAAGAAGATCCTGAACGAGTAGGATGATTCCGGCGATCACCGCAGCGACGGCGAGTCCGATCACGATAAACGGAATCCAAGGCGCAATTGCGGCCCAACCCGCAGCAGCCATCGAAAAGAGAGAGGCAATCGTTACATCCGAAGCTATAGCGATTGCGACTAACGCACCCACGACCACACTTCCCAATACGACCAAAGCCCCCTTCAAACGATTCGAGGCTTGTTCTCCTATCGTAAAATATTCAAATATTTGAATGAATGCGTTTAAAAACGGACGCAGTGCGTCCAGAATCAGATTTCCGAAACTCGCCTTTAAGCCGTCGATAATTGTGGTGAACCTTTCCAAAATGGCGGAGGAGGTCCCTACGTGGGCTCCATAAGCGGATTGTAATGCGGAATTTTCGCTTAACGCCGCAGAGACGAGTTTTTCTCTATCGATTCGTTTGGCCGCTTCGGACATACCGGATTGATTGATTTGTGCGAATTCTTTCGAATAGGACGCAAACAAAACGCCGTTGTTTTTTAGGAAATCATCCGAGCCGGTTTGAATGGCGTCGTAGGCTTCGGTCATCGACGTGGACATATCCTTTCCGGCAACGGCGGAAACCCGTTGAAGTCCGGATAGGTTCTTGGAAATAAAATCCATAGAAACTCCGGCCTTGATCGCGTCGTTTGCGACCTCCGTCAGTTGTTTTTGGTTTGCCAATCCTTTGGAACTTTCGATCGTCGCGTCGATCGCTTCCTTTAGTTTCGGATATTCCGAACCGGAAAGATTTTCAAGAATCATATTCTGTTTTTCTAATGCAAGTCCCGCTTCGACGGAAGCCGAAACGAAAGAAACGGCAAAATCCAAGGCGGCGGCGCCGACCTTTCTCATCGAAGCCGCAAGAAACGCGGTTATACGATTTGAAGTTTCCAAATCCCGATTTATCTTTTTGATCTCGCCGTCGGTGAGACCGGCCGCCCTTGCGGTTGTTTGAAATTCTTGTTCGAGTTTTAGATTCCCCTTCGTTTTTGAAATCAAACCGATCAGATCGGACTCGGTAGTTCTTAGATTTTTTGCGAGTCTTGTTAAAGCCGGTTCCGCGTTTCCCGTAAGAGAATCGCCGATGGACTCTCCGAATTTTTTCATAGCTTCGGCGCCGGATTTGGAAAAAAAATCGATGGAGTCCGAAAATTCCACGATCTGAGATCGTAAAACCTTCAATTCCTGAGAGACCTCGTTCTCAAAATCGATCGAATCTATATTCAATTTGACTACTATGTTCAATTCTCGCGCTGCCATACTTTTATCTTTTCCTATGATGATTCCGATCGACCTTTAGAAGTCGATTCCCCGAATTAACTTCGCCAAAAACTTCAACTCTTCCGCCTTTTCTTCCGCTTCTCTTTTTTTTCTTCGATCAATCACTTCCATTATTTTCAGATATAAAACGGTGGGCGCATTTTCGATATCGTTTCGAGTAAAATGCGCCGCACCGAGGATGAAAGGCTGCCAAAGAAACATCTCTCGATCGACCTCTTCATCGATCCATTTCATCCATTCTTCAACGGAAGGAAGTTCCCCAAACTCCGGAAATTTTCTATTCCAACTCCCACTTAAGAAATCGATTCGCGAGGCGCAACCACACCTCCACGTGGTTCGGCTCAATCGTGTCTAACGTAGGCTCGAACGAATGTCCTACGGAACTTACGCAAAACTTAAAAAACTTATCAAGCAGCTTGTCCTGATTCAGTCCTTCGGTTAAGGAAATGGATTCCTGTCTCCAACGAAGGGCTTTTCGATTACCCGGATGTTGCAGTTTGTATTTTCTTCCGTCCACAAAATGGATCTGTGCGACCCTCGCGTCGTCGTCCACGGTTTCCAGAATCGGCTCCGCGGGATTCGTCCTGGTTTCCGACTCGATTCTATTTTTACCGATAAATTCACTTTCTTGAATATTAGATATTTTAGTTGTTATTTGTTCGGTCATGCGGTTAAAACTCCCTTATAATCGGGCAAAAGGAATACCCAGGTTCTATCCTTGTATTCTTTTCCCTTTTCGATGTTCGGTCTTTCCCAAACTCTTCCCTGTGCGGAGAAACCGAGCATTCCCCCGTCGCTTTTATCCTTAATCGTAAAAACGCAGGGCAGACGTCCTTCGCCCATAGCGAAAAAGAATTCGTTTTCGGGAGAATCCCCCATAAGAGAGACCGTTAGTTTTACTCTTCCGTCGTACACTTCGGAGATATTCCAATCCCCTTTGATTCCGACCTGAGATAGAATGTATTCCTTAGTAACCGGTTCGATTTTAAAAAAACCGTCGGCTTGACTCATACCGGAAACGTCTCTTCCGTTGCAGTTAACGTTTAATTTCTTCGGATCCCAAATGCCATTCATTGAATTTCTCCTTAAGTAAGTTCGCCGTCTATGTCGACTTCGTTGATCGCGCCTCTCAAACGACAGGAAAACGTAATATTCGGAAGAACCCGGTTGTTGCGATCGTTTGTCGGAATTTCGTCTATCGTTTCGGGAAGATTGATTTTATACTGATAGTCGCCGAGATCCGAACGAGCCTTATCCGCTTCCGTTTCCACGGGAGCGACGATCCCTTGAACTCCCGCTTGTGCAAAAACCTCTCTCATACGGGACTCGATCATCTGAATTCCCTGAATCGTATAAGGAACCACGTCCGCGTTTAAGAAAAGTGCGGTTACGTTTTCTCTCAGTCGTGCCTTCAACCAGGCGCGATTTTCCACAACGTCCGCATACACCTTCGCCGTTGAAATTCCCGGATAAGGAACCTGCCTTCCTCCGAAGTCCACGATCAAATTTCCGTTTTCCGCAAATATGGAACTCGTTTGTGAATTTGTGTACCCCGAGTTTTCAACTCCGTCCAAAGAAAGATAAGCGTAGTTATACGAACCGACTCTGCGAGGCGCGGTGTTTCCCACCCAAGCCGCTTCCGGAAAAGAATCCGGATTTTTATGCAAGGTATAATATTCCCAGATGGAGTTTCTTCCGTCGAGTGCGGTGATATCGTCCGTGCATGCGAAAAACATCTTTTCGATCGAAGCAAGATAGTCGCCTAACGCGTGTATTGTGGACTTGTCGTGAGTTGTCGCGGTCGTTTTAAACCAAGCGTCCTTTCCGGAATTTCGTAAGCTTGCAATTTCTTCGGGAGCGGAAGCCCAGGAAGTAAGAAGAAAAACCGCAGCCGTCTTAGGTCTCGGAGTTTGTCTAAATTCCCTCGTCGCTTGTAGATATTCCTTATCGGAAGAGGTAAAACCGAGTTCTAAAAGATCATCCGCAGATGAAATTTCCATATACCGTTCATAACTCAAAGCGGTTTGAGGAAAGGAAGACACGATACCGTTACCCGCGTTTGCAACCTCTTCCACGTCCACAATCTTAGAAGCGCCTCCGACGTTGGCCGCCGCTTCCGCTGCCAGTTTCACCTGATGCGCGTTAGACGTTGCAGCCCCGGCTCCGTCCGTTTCCACGTTAACCGAAATTACATATGGGTCCGCCTCCGTTCCCGTGCCGGTCCTAACGACGGATAACGCGGAGTTATTTCCGGAGACAACATACTTAACGTGAATGTTTGAAACCCCCGGAGTTGCGGATTTCCAGATAAGACCGGAAGATCCGCTTGATACTTGTAAGAAATAGGTCGGAGCCTTGATTCCTAGAATCAAGGGTAATCCGAATCCCATTTGAGAGACCGGCGTATTTCTAAGAAATAGATTGATACGGATCGGTTCTATTTTAGAGATTGTTTGTGCGCTCATGTTTCCTCCTGATACTCAACCGTTGGTGCGCTTGCGGTTGACTGGCCTTGTTTTTCATTGTATTTTCTCGACTGAAATAAAACATCGAAGCTCGTCTTGTATTCGTATTGATTCGCGTCCAAAAGAACCGTCTCGTCTTGAGCGGTACCGGAGACAAGCGAAGGTGTGATACCGAACTCCTCGCATTCGATCAGGCCGTTCAAAGAATCGAACCAATCCATCGCCTTTTCGGAAAGGTCCCAACAAGTTTCAATCGACGTTCCGTGCAAAAAGGAAATACGAACGGAAGCCCTTTGATTTTTACGGATGATTTCTTTGAAACCTTCGGCGTGGATCGCTTCGATTCGTTTCGAAGCGTTTTTCGTTAAATCTTGATTCAACTCAAGAATCTTATAAACCCCATACGGATATTGCGGCGTACCAAGATTATGATCGCCTAAATACATAGGAATCGCCGGATCCGGTTTTTTTATTTCCGCGATCATCTGATTCATCGCAGACTGTATGTCCTGAAAATTCATCGAAGAGGAGTTTACGACGGAGTCCCCGCAAATACAACGTCGGGAATGCACTCGATAGACCTGGATTTCCACCTGTCCTACGGAAATTCAAAAATCCGAGAGGATCGCCTAACAAATCGCAGGTTTCCTAATTTGAGGAAGATCCTTGGTGGAAAGTGTGCTCGGTTTTTTTCCCATTCATTTGGATTTTACAATACTTAAGTAAAGCTGAATATTCCTTCGAAACCGGAAAAAAACGAATCCGAATCCAAATACAATCCATATATACGTTTAAAGTAAACGGATTATCATGAATGTTCATTAGAATGAC
>NZ_AOHC02000016.1 GCF_000332415.1 Leptospira weilii serovar Ranarum str. ICFT | reverse complement strand
ACACCTAGTATCTTCTTTATCAGTCTTTTTCAAAGATTGATAAATTGTTGCTAAGTCTCCGGGATTCAAAACAATTACTTGAACTCCTTTGTTTAGTATTGATTTTGCAATTCTAAAAGATTGAGATCCTGCTTCCAGGCCTACGATATCGTTCGACGTTAACCATTTTAATAAATTGTTAATTCCGCTTTCCGTTGTGCTGAATTGTCGACGTTCGAGCGAGTTCTCCGAATTGATTCGAACTACCTCTAAACTTTTTTTACCACAATCAATTCCTACATACTTGACTTCTTGACTGTTCATTTCTTTTCTCCTAAAATGACAGAGGCGGAAGGTCTTAACAAAGCCGGGTGATATCACCAGCACTCCTATTCGCGGTCGACTTTGTTTAAGCCGCCACACTTTGGTTTGCGGTGGCCGATTTAGATTCATCTATGGGTCGGGGTCTAAACCCCAAGGGAGCGATCAATCTGCCACCGGCCTTCTTGACTCCGTCGAATCAAGAATATCACACTTCGAACTGCCTTACGTCCAAGAATCATACTAATCTATGGGTCGTTCGTAACTCAATCTCACTCCCTATGGGTCGTTCGTAACTCAATCTCACTCCCTATGGGTCGTTCGTAACTCAATCTCACTCCCTATGGGTCGTTCGTAACTCAATCTCACTCCCTATGGGTCGTTCGTAACTCAATCTCACTCCCTATGGGTCGTTCGATAGGTCGCGTTGTGGGTTAATTATGATCGTGAGTCGGTTGCGACTTCTAACAAATCAAACTAAAGACCTTTTAGCAAACGATTTGCAAAAACCATCGGATGAACCGTAAAAATCGCCCTTTGAAAAAATCTACCTTCTAAAAACTGACTTTTCAAAAAAAATCGTTTTCCACCAACCTGAATGAATTTGGAATCAAACGAATCCTCCTCCATCTCATTCTCGATTCGAAATCGAATTTCTTTATTCAAAATTTTGAATATTTGTTCCTTGGAAGAACTCTTCCACTGAAATTCGTTTGGAAATAAATTTCGCTCCTGCAACCAAAGAGGAAGATTCTTTTTTTCTAATTTAGAAGGAAAAAACGTACCCAAATAATACGACTCCGGATTTTCCAAGTCCACGCTCTTATCCGATGTTTCTCTGAGATAACCTTGTGCGTAAAGATCGCAAAATGCAAGTTCGGGGGAATAAGATTCTTCATAAAATTCCTGTTTGGAAAAGGAGGCCGCTCTTGCGGCGACAAAACGGAGTTTGATTTTTTTGGAACCGCCGAACGGAATCCAAGAAAACGGAAGCGACGATTTCCATTCCTCCCAAGGAAAGAATTCTTCCCAAAGAATCATAGAATGAAGATACAATCGATACGGATTGGGAGAAGCTGCAGCGATTAAATCCGGAAAAATTTCGATCGGAATCGTATCGGATTCCTTTTTAGAAAAAAGTTTTTTCCAAGGTTTCTCGTTTAAAGTATGTAAGGATTTGTGTAAGAGTTTCCAAATCCGGTATTTTGTTTGTTCCGGAAATCCGGAATGAAGTTTTTGTTTGATCCGAACCTTTTTCTTTCCGCCCGCAAACGCGGTCATATCCACTTCTAAATCGGAAGTAAAACGAGGAGGGATTCCGTTTTCCAAAGGAAGTTTGGTTTCATAAAGAAGGTGTTGAACGTCTCTCGGATCTACGACTTGTTCTTTGGTAAATTCTTGATGGAGGATCGGAAGAAGACGACGTTCGATTCGGATTTTTCTACTTTGAAAGAAAGGGAGAATATTGACCTTCCAGATGTGATCCAACCAGAGTTGAAAGTTTGTAACGGCGGGTCTGAACATCGGTAATGGGTCGGAATGGTATTTTTTTTGTAGGCTCCAAATTCTCCACTGAAAAAAGAAAAAGTCATTCAAAATCCTTCCTAAACGCCAGAAAATCGGCGGAAAGGTTGACAGAGAAAGGGATCGATCAATTCTGTCCTTACTATGGCGAGAAGATGTGAAGTAACCGGGAAAGGCACCGTCTCTGGGAACAACGTTTCCCATTCCCACATTAAAACAAGAAGAACCTGGAAGATAAATCTGATCAAAAAAAGAATCTTTTTGGAAGATGAAAACCGTTGGGTTACGGTTCGTCTTTCTACCAGAGCGCTTCGCACTCTGAGAAAAAAAGGAATTAAGGCTGCCATCAAAGATAACGGTGGATCCTTGGGCGTTCTTGCTCCGAAAAAATACGCAGGAATTGCAAAACAGGCCCCTAAAAAAGCCTGATCCTGCGTTTCTAAAGTGGTTTTCCCGAATCTTTTCTCTCTTAAGAAAAGAATTCGGGGAGGTCGTAACTCCTCTTCATTTTCAAAAAGACTATGAACTCGCGATTGCCGTAATTCTCAGCGCGCAATGCACGGACGAACGAGTCAATCAAGTCACTCCGGCTCTTTTCAAAACCTTTTCCACCTTAGAATCCTTTGCGAATGCTAACGTTCTCGAACTCGAAAAATTAATCTTTTCCACGGGTTTTTATCACAATAAGGCAAAGTCCATTCAGGGTTTTGCAAAGAAATTATTAAACGACTTTGACGGTGAACTTCCCAAAACAATTGAGGAACTCATCACACTTCCCGGATTCGGTCGTAAAACTGCAAACGTAGTTTTGTCCGAGGTTCACGGACTTGTGGAAGGAATCGTGGTCGATACACACGTCAATCGGATTTCGAAAGTTCTCGGACTGACTACAAAAAGCGATCCCGTCCAAGTGGAAAAAGACCTGATGGCGCTTCTTCCCGAAAAGTATTGGAGAGATATTTCCTTGTATTTGATCTTTTTAGGAAGGAAAAGTTGTAAGGCGTATCGAAGATTTTGTGAAGAATGTATATTAAAAAAGGATTGTCCATCGTCCTCGGTCGTTAAAGGAGCGTAGAATATTATGGAAGTGTTTATCGATCAAAAGTTGGAAGGAATGGAACTCGCGACTCAACATATCGTGATGTCCAGGGATCTCAATCAACACGGTTTTCTTTTCGGCGGTCAGATGCTCGCGTGGATCGACGAAGGTTGCGCGATGTATGTCATGGAAAAAATCCGCTATTCCAATATCGTCACAGTGAGTATGGCCGACGTGGTTTTTAAAAGCCCCGGACTTCTCGGAGATATCATTCAGATTTTTTCCAAAATCGACAAAATAGGAAACAGTTCGATCACGATTCGTAATACTTCCATCGGCAAAAGCCAGAGTAGAAAAGAACTCAAAGAAATCATCGATTGCAAGATTACTTATGTTTGTCTGGATGAAAAAGGGAAGCCGTTTCCTTATTTTCGAGATCATTTCGAACTTCAGGATCTGAAGTAATTTTTATGGCTTCTCGTTTTCCCGTTTCGGTCGAAAAAGAATCCAAACTTTTAGAACTCATGGAAGTTCTTCAAGTGAAGGAAGACGAACTCGAAGAAAGTTTTACGAGAAGCGGCGGAAAAGGCGGACAAAACGTAAACAAGGTTTCCACAGCGGTTCATCTCAAACACATACCCACGGGAATCGAAGTCAAATGTTCTCTTTATAGAACCCAAGGTCTCAATCGTTATAAAGCGAGAGCCATTCTCTGTGAAAAAATTCAGGAATGGAATCGTAAAACTCAAGGAACCGTAAGCGAGGATCGGAAAAAAGCGATTCGCAACCGACAGAAAGATGCGAAGCGGAAGAAGGAAAAGTATTCCAGAAAGAATCAAAATTCTTCTTCCCTTCTTTCCACTGAGAACGAAAGTTTAGAAGGTGAATCGGAAAACCCCGAAAGTTTAAACGAAGAATGAATGTCTTTGAATCGATGTCGGAACTCCGACAAGTTTATTTAAGATTCAAGTGCCTTGTGAATCGATTATCGCGAACCTCGGGCGTCTAAAGAACGATACGCGATGTTAGAACTTTGTCTGTGCCTTACCACCGATACCTAATTTCTAAAACCTAAAACCTAATACCTAAAACCTAATACCTAAAACCTATGCCTGAAATTCTCAATCATACTCTGATTCTGGAAAAGATCAAAAACTTAGGAGCCTCTCCTGGTTGTTATCTTTGGAAGTCCCAAAAAGGCGAGGTTTTATACGTAGGTAAGGCTAAAAATTTAGACAAACGAGTCCGCAGTTATCTCAAAGAAAATCATCCCGACGTAAAAACCAAAGTGTTACAAAGGGAAATTTTCGACCTCGACTGGATCGCCACCGGAACGGAAAAAGAAGCTCTGATCTTAGAAGCGACTCTCATCAAAAAACACAATCCGCGTTTTAACGTCCGTCTCAAGGACGACAAAAAATATCCGTATATCTGCGTATCTTTGTCGGAAGTCTTTCCGATGGTTTATATCACAAGAAAACTCAAGGACAACGGAGATCGTTATTTCGGTCCGTATTCGGACGTGCGTTCCACGAGAGAAACGTTAGACATCATCTTAAGAATTTTTCCGGTTCGTAAAACGAGACAGGTCCTTCCGTTGCCGAAACCCAGAAGACCTTGTTTGAATTTCGACATGGGACGTTGTCTCGGTCCTTGCCAGGGAACAATTCCGGTAGAAGATTATAAAGTTGTAATAGATCAGGTTGTTCAATTTTTGGAGGGAAAAAAAGAATCTCTCGCGAGCGACCTGAGTATCAAGATGGCCGGGGCATCCGATCGGATGGATTTTGAAAAGGCGGCTCGTTATAGGGATATGCTCCAGAGAATTCAAAACTTTCGAGAAAAACAAACCGTGGTCAGCATAGAAGGTGGAGACGAGGACGTAATCGGTTTTGCAAGAAAACAAGACGAAGGTCAGGTCGTTCTCCTCGAAGTGCGGGGCGGAAGATTGGAAACGAAAAAATCGTTTCCGGTTCAAGGGGTTTTGGACGCGGAGGATTCGGAAATCATCGGAGCTTTTTTTAGGGATTATTATTTAAACGCAGCCTTGGTTCCCCCTTCGATTTTTATTCCAACGGATATCAAAGAAGAAGTTTCTACGGTTATGGATGTGCTTCAGGAAAAAACGGGTTTCAGACCCAAACTCAAATCCCCTCGAAGCGGAGACAAACGTTCTCTTTTGAAAATTGCGGAGAAGAACGCCGAGCTGAGTCTTACCGAAAGAATGCTTGCGACTCACTATAAAGATCAAACCGCTTCTTTGAAGGAAATCCAAGAAATGTTTTCCTTGGAACGTCCTCCTCATATCATCGAGTGTTACGATATCAGTCACTTTCAAGGTTCGCAACCGGTCGCGAGCGGTGTGATGTTTGTGGAAGGAAAGCCGTTCAAACAAGGATATAGAAAGTATAATATGCGCGGCTACGAGGGAATCAACGATCCCGGAATGATCCACGAAGTGATCTCCAGACGTTTGCAAAGAATTATCAACGAGGAAGGAGTATTTCCGGATCTCATCGTGATCGACGGAGGACCGACCCAGTTGACCAAGGCTTGCGAGGCCGCGGTGGAAGCGGGGGCCGAAGGAATTCCGATGGTCGGCCTTGCCAAAAAACGAGAGGAAATTTATTTTCCCGGAGACAACGAACCCTTTATCTTTGATATGAATTCTCCCGGAATGAAACTTTTGCGTCATCTCAGAGACGAGGCCCATCGGTTCGGAGTTACCCATCATAGAAGTCGGAGAAACAAGGAAACGATGCGCTCTCTCATCCAAGAAGTTCCCGATATCGGTTTTAAAAGAAGCAAGCTGCTCCTCCGACACTTTTCGGGTGAAAAGAAAATCGAAGACGCGACTAAGAAAGAACTCCTTGCGATTCCCGGAATCGGAGAAAATCTCGCCGAAAAAATTCTCGGACAACTTCAAAAAAAAGAATAAAATTCAAAACGTGCCGCATGTTTCCGGAACCGTATCGGGTGGAGGGAAACATGACACTCAAATCCGTTTTCGCTACGGCGCTCCTTCTTTTTGGGCTCGATTCCTGTCGCGGGAAAGGAAATTCAACCTTTCTTTTTCCGATCACAAACGCGGGAGAATTCAAACTTTTTTACGAACCGATGAACACGGTGGTTTCGGAGAGTGAGGTCTTTGAAGAATGGAAAGACCCGAGCGTTAAAATCCGAACGGCTCCCGGAATCGTCTGTTTATTCGGTGGAACCGTTTCCGTATTCGGAATTACGGTTTGTTTTCCGGATCCGAACGGAAATGTTAATTTAGAAATCCAGAATATTCTAAAATTTTGGAATACTCATTTTGAATCCAGGACGGATCCTACTTTTTTCGACTTTTCCATTAACGGACAGGCGAGCGTAAAAATCCAACAGAACGCGGATCTTCTGGAAGATATAAACGAGGATTGGTTTGTTCTTTCCGGTTCGAAAGAATTGGATCGAATGCTCAAAAAGGAAAAGTTTCCGGAAGTAAACTGGGTCAGCGTTTTTTCCGAGAACTCGATCGTAAGACCGCATTCCACGAATGCGTTTACCGGTTTTAGCATTCTGGCAACGAGCGGAAAAATCCGAATTCTATTTTCTTCGGGAGATTTTCTTTCTTCTAAAAACACTCTTGTCGTGGAGATTCCGGGTGACGCGTCGATTCTTTCCGAATTTTTTTTGGAAATTCAAAAACAAAATCTTAGGATTACGAGCCTTTGTAAATCCGATCTTCCGATTCTGAGCGAGGTTTTCGGTGGAACCGAGTCTTCGATCGGAAGATTTTTGGAATGGAACAATCCCGGAAAAGATCCGATTTGTTTTCAAGATCTCGAGTTGACGACGAACTCGGGAACATATCCTCTTTTCGTCGGGCCTCAATTTTTGATTCCGGGGGAATCGATTCTCAAAGTGGAAACGGGGAGCGTCCTGTCCGGACTCGATTCCGCCGCTCCTTGGTTGGATTTGAAGAAAAAAGGAAATTGGATTTTCAAGTCCAAGGATCGGGAACGTGTTTATGAAAATTCCGAAAAAACTTTTTTAGAGGGAGGAAGATATTATTCTTCAGAGGGCAATTTTTATTCCCTCTGTTCCGACTTTTTTCTTTCTAAGAGTTTAGAACGTTTTTGTATGAGTCCCGGCTTTGCGGCTCGAAGTCAAGTTGCAACTTCAAGAGAGGACGTTCCAAACTCATTGTCCTTTTGCGACGCGGATTCCTTTCAAATCGAAGAGGCGAATTTTACGGGTTTGTATCTGGACGGAAAAATCGATTCGAAACAGAAGTTTATCGATTTAGAATATTCGGGAAATCAAATCTGCAATCCGAACTCCTTATCTTTGGAAAACGACGGAAAGGAAATCCCGGTTTGGTTGGAATCCCGATCCTTAAAGCCCGGAGATATTCTTACTTTGGGGAAACGGGATTTTTTCCGGGAAAATTTCGAGGTCTCCGTATCTTCTTTGAAGGATTTTGAATTCGGAAAATCCATTCTGTTGAAGGATCGGGTTGCAAAAAAAATCAGAACTCTTTCGAGCGATTTTTTGGAAACTCCGGTTTTGACAAGAACGGACGGTTCCGTCGTTTCCCTCTTGTTTAGAGAAAACGTATGGACAACACATCCGATATCCATTTCACAAACTCTTTCGCCCGAAATTCAAAATTCTCATTTTATGAATCCCGGAAGAAAAACGGATCTTTCGGATTCTTATTGGAAAGGTTTTACGGAGATTTCCGAAATTTCCTGGATGGGTTCGTACGACGGAACGGTGTCTGTGAGCGCGGATCGTTTTATCGAAATCGATTCCGCTTCCGTAACTTCTAAAATTCTGGAAATTCTTTCGGGAAACAAAAGTTATCGATTCATTCTACCTTTGAAACCGGGCAAGAATGTGTTGTCCATCGGTAGGTTGGTTTGTTTTCCCAAGGTCGAGACCTGGATCGTTCCCGAGTTGAGTTTGGGAAGTACGGGAAAAGTCCGAGTTTTATCCGCGGACGGAAATGCGGAAAACGATTGGGTCTATTGGGATTCCCAGGGTAGGATGGGCATCAATTCCGTTTCGCAAAAGTTAAGAAGATCCGCCGCCCGAATCCGAACCTTGTCCGGTGCGAACGTTTGGAAGAACAGCGCGTTTTCCGAGTTTTCTTTCAGAAAAACAAGTTGTACCGGAACACAGGCAAGTCCGGAACTGGAAAATTCCAGTCTCCCATTTTTTCAGAAGGAATATTCAGAAAATTTAAATTCCCTTTCGGATCCTTGGATCAGTTTTAACTTGGATCGAAGGAATACAAACGTCAACTCGTTCGATGTTTTTACGTTCCAGCCGAACGGTTCCGTTCGAATTTCGACTTCCCCCTTCTTAAATTTATGGAGCGATCTGTCTCATGGAATTTTAGGATCCTTGAATATTCGAAAAGAAGTATTGAATTATCTCGTTCCCGTCGGAGGCGAGGAACTTGTCGGGATTCCCGGTTCTTCCGGAGTTTTGATTTCGGCCGTGTATCCAAATCCGTCCGTGTCTACGAACGAATGGTTTACGATCTGCAACCGAGGCGCCGCGCCTGCGGATGTTCGCAGTTTGGAAATTCGAGACAGTTCCGCTTCCGATCGTTTGGTGGAATATTCCTTTCGTTTTGGAATCAATCCTCCGGCGGGTTGGACGAATACCAATCCGAATCTATTCGGTTGGTCTTTTGCGGATCGTTTTTTAAATCCGGGAGAATGCGGTTACGTTCTTTCTCCGAATTTTAAAAACGAATCCGTTCCGTTTCATTCCTATACGTTTCGAAAAGTGTTTACGATCGATAAGACGACTACGATCGGTAACGGAATCGGTAAAAACGAAGGACTGGATCTCTTTCAGGAAATTCAAGGTAACTTCGTTCACATTCACAGCTATGGAAATCAATTTTCTCCGTTTCCATTTCAGATCGACGCCGATACGGACGATCTGATTCTTCTCAAACCAAATCGTTCCGGCGATTCTTCCGCCGACTATGAAATCGAAAAGAAGGGAAGTTTATGAAGAAACTTTTCGTATATTCCTGTTTTATAATATTCTTACCGGTTTCCGCTTCCGAAAAAAATAACGGTTGGACGAAAGTCTCCTGGACGGGCTGGGGATTGGCGGCAAGTCAAAAAACCCCCGGTCTTTCCCAATCAAAAGAAGATCGGGTCTATAAAGAGTTACGAATCAATTCTTCTTTGTTCCACGCAGAAATCGACCAAGGTCTGGAAACGTCCCGTTTGAACCTAAAGTTACAGGCGGATTTAGCGACTTCAAGCGAATCCAAACTTTCCTTCTTTGCGGGAAAAAATTTATTTTTAGAATTTAAAAAGGAGAACGTTTCTTTGATCGTAGGTAGGATCGGGGAAGAAATAAAAACGTCCGCGTTCACCGATTGGATGGATGGAACGGATGGAATTACGATCAAATCGAATTTCGGCGATCTCGGACGCGTTCGTTTCGATCTTTTTGACTTTTATTCGGGTTATTCCCTTTTTGAAAAGAACGGGTTTAAGAATACGATTTTAAACACGAAAAAATTTCAATTCGATTCCGAAAAGGGAAGTTCCTCCTCCGACGTTAATTCGGAAAAAGTAGAAATTGCAATATCCGATATATTCAAAAATCGTTATCGAGGTGGAGTGAGTTATCGTTACGATTTTCCCTTTTTGGAAACCGGGTTTCGTTTTCAATATCTCAATCTTCAAAACTGGGGAAGATATACGAACGATTTAATTTCGGAGACGGAAAACGTTTCTTCCGGGGATCGGGATTATCTCACTCATTCTAGGCTGGAACTGAAGCTGAAGGTTTCTTGGTTTTATTGTTTTTTTTCCGGAATTTTGGCGAGAGGTCAGGATAAAACCGGTTGGAATCGAATACGAAACGCAAACTCGATTCCCGTCACGGGAGAAGCCGTTTTGATTTCGCTCGGGACCGTTCGAAATTCTTGGAAGTTCGACGTTTTCGGTTTTCTTCCCGATCGAGATAAAAGAAGCCAGAACGGGGAAGTGTTGGAACTCGGTTTTATCGGAATGGGCGCTTCTCCATCTCCCGTCTTCAGTACGAATCAGAGTTTGGATTTTTATCCTTCCGCTTGGATTACGGACCGAGGTTTGGAAAAACAATCCGGAATTCAAGGCGGAAAACGACAGTCCGCTTGGACCGGAATCAATTTAGAATATCATGAATCTCTCATTCGATTTCGTTTGTACGCCGCCTCTTACTTTTTTCTTTCCGACACGAAAGGAAATTCGGGCGCGCTTACGACTTCCAGGGATGGTTTTCAAAAAGGTTATCTTAAGGAAGTTCTGATCCAAACTCTGATTTATTTTCCTTCCGAAAACACGAAGTTTGATTTTTCCTATTGTAGAGTTTCCTTGGGAGGTTCTTGGAGCGATTCGGATAACACAAAAAAGGAGTATTTTTTTCAAATCGTTTCGGGAGTCGTTTTATGAGAAAAATTTCGAACGATTCCATCCTGCTTCTTCCGTGTATCCGCTTTTTTCTCCCGTGTATTTTATTTTTGACGACTTGTTCCCATGGACAAGAATCCGAATTTTTTTGGTTGGAATGGGGAAGAACGCGTAAAGTGGAAACTTATTTTTCGTATCCGGGACGTTACGTTCCTACTTTCAAAAAAAGGAATGTACGGGATACGATTTTAGGGCTTATGGAAAACGCGGAATTTTCGATCGATCTTTGGATTTATTCTTTCGAGGATTCGGAAATCATGGACGTTTTAAAAAAAGCGAATGCAAGAGGAGTAACGATTCGAATTGTGGCCGATCCCGAAAAGGATTATCCGGACGAATTGAAAAACCTCGGTATGTTTCGGAGATGGGAAAGATCCGGTTTACAACATTCTAAAATACTCATAGTCGATCGTAAGAAGGTATTTTTGGGTTCCGGAAATTTTACTTGGTACGGTCTAGAAAACGATCTGAACGGTTACGTTTCCTTCGAGCTGTTCGACTCCGAAATAAAGGACTTTTATTCCTTTTTGGAAGAAGACATGGGGATTCCTTCGCTTAACATTCCTCCGTTTCAATTTTACATTTCTCCCGAAAAGGGAAGATTGATTCAAAATTTGATTTTGAGAGAAGTCGATCGCGCGCAAAACGACATTCTATATTTGATCTTCGATCATTTCGATTCCGTTCTGACGTCCAGGTTTGTTTTGGCGGATCATCGAGGCGTCAATGTGAACGGTATCTACGATTCTCCCGTGGATCAGGAAGGAAAGGTTCTTGCCGACGTTTTGAAAAATCCCGTCTCCACGATCGCGGGGGATGGAAATGAAGAGGTGATCGCAACGGATTCTTTCGGTAAGGGCGGGCTTTTGCACCATAAAACGATGATCGTGGACGGTAAAACCTTGATTTCCGGTTCGTATAATTTTTCGATCAGTGCGAGGGACAATAATCGGGAGATTCTTTTTAAAACAAACGATCCGTTTTTGGTCGACGCTTACACAAAAGAATGGGAACGAGTTCGCGATACTGCGATTGTCTACAGACCGATTCCGTTTCGACCGGAAGAGATTTCGCATAACGTAACCTTCGGCTATTCCGAAAATTCAATTCCGGTCGGAATCGAACAAACGATTTGTAGAACCGATAGGATTGAGGAGGAAGAATCTTTCTACTTAGAATCGGGGAAAACGTTTTTGACCTCGATCTTGGAATATACTTTTCTTCCGACGGAGTCCTGCAAAGAAGTTTCGGATTTTACGTCGTCTAGCAGCGGTTTTACGGGAAAAAGAACGAATCATCCGGTCAAAACGAAACATTTTAGAGAAAACGGGATCCTGAGGACAAAAGACGGGAAAGTTTTGTTGGCGTCGACAACGAACGACTTTCAAGTTGATTTTGAACACAAACCCGTATATTTATTTATGCCCGAGTTTTATTCCGTTCAATCGGGAAATTTATTTTTTCCGCAAGAACTGACCGAATGGAAAAGTCCTATTTCCATTCTCCTCTATCAAAGGGGAAACGGTCCGTCTAAAATCCCTTGGAGTACATCGGGAAATCATCTTTCGGCGGTTCCTCATTCGACCGAGGGAATGATTTTTTTGGAATACGAGTCGTCCTTTTTTGCGTTTTGTTTTCATGAATATTCAAAAAAAGGAATGGAGTATACGGAATTGATCCAAGAAATTTTATCTTACAGAGAGAGTGTTCTTTCTCCTAAAATCAACTTTCCAACCGAAACGATTCCGATCGAAAGCGTAAGAAAATTCGGAACGTATTGTTATCGATATTGAACGGACATCGTTTTAGGCGAAAGGAAAAATAAATAACCAGCTCATCGATCCGGCTTAAACCGCAATGGACGGATCGGATTCTTCTTTGGAAAATCTTAAAAAAAGACCACAAAGAATCCAAAACAAAATCACAACTTCGTCGTCTTGAAAATAACACTGAAAGAGTCCGGAAAAGAAAAAACCGGACAATCCGAAAAAATATAAGGAATGTTCATACGGAAGTTTTGTCGTAGTCAACTTCCGATACAATAGGGTTCCTAGAGAAAGAAAAAGTAAAACCGCAGGAAAACCGAAAACCGCAAAAAGATGAAAGTAATCGTTGTGTGCGTGTCCTCTCTGAGTCGTTTCGTAAAAGTAATAAAGTTCCCTGTACTTTTCGGCATGGTCCATTCTGGATTTTTCAATCTCACGATTGTAGTTTCCCGGCCCGACTCCGATAAGCGGGTTTTCTTCGATCAAAGGAAATGTGGAATCCCAAATAATCGTTCTTCCGGAATCCGTATGTTTTTCTTTTCCAAAAAGAGGTTCCGTGATTTTTTGTCCCGCTTGCGTGAATGAAAGTCCGATTCCGACAAGAAGCAGGAATACAAAAACGCCGCTCGCAAAGAGTAAAATTTTTGCAGTCGGTAATTCTTTGCGAACGATTCCCAGTACGAGAAACGCGGTGATCGATGAAAAAATCGCGCCCAATAGGGAGGATCTGGCGTTGTTTAAGAAAACTACATAGAGAAAAAATAAAAGTATAATTCCTTGAATTCCCGCTTTTTTGAAATTTTTATCGAAGAAGGATTTCAAAAAAAGAAACACGGGTACTGGAAAGAAAAATTGTAAAAGCCCGCCGAAGGTGAGATGTGTATTCATCAGACCGATCGGAAGATAAAGAGACAATCCTCCGACATGACCCATGGGGTGAGTGAATTTCCAGTTGGAGGATTCCCGATACAAATCGCTTACGAGTCTGGAAAGACGGACCGGAGAGAAGCTGGAAATAAAACCGGTTACGAGTAGGATCCAAAAAAGAACATTGAGAGTTTTGAGGATCGTTGGAAATTCTTCCTTTTTTAAATTCCAAGCGAGGATAAGTCCGATAAAAAGAAAAATATCTTTGAGCTCCGAGTTAAACGCAGTCTTGAAGTAAGTTCGAAAATTTTCTTCCTGATAAGAATGAATGACAAAGTCGCTCAGATACCATCCGAAGAACAAAACTCCGACGAGGATCGCGGGCTCTTTCCAAAAGCCGGAAGTTTTTGAAGAGAATAACGAAGTCAGGAAGGCAAGAATTAAAAATCCTTGGCTAAGAGATACGGACAGACCGATGGTTACGATACTCGCGCAGAATAAAAAAAGAGTGATTTTTCTAAGACGTTCGGGCATCTTCTCTAATCGATTGAAGTCCAGATTCTACATAACCTGTGAATTGTAAATTCGATATTTTCTTTCAGTCACATCGGATTTCGATAAGTCCGTGGCGAGGAGTTCCTAGATGAGAATCCTTTATTTTTCCGATACCTTTCTCCCGAAGGTGGATGGGGTTGCGATTTCCATGAAAAATTTCGCGGATCTTCTTGTAAAAAGAGGTCATACGTTTGCGATCTGTTGTCCTAAATACGGGGAAGGAGATTTTGATTCCATAGGAGATGGGATTCACATCGAAAGATTCAGAAGCGGGTATCTTCCGAGTTATCCGGATATCAAGGTCGTTCTTCCTTCGCCGACCAAGATCAAAAGAATCATCAAAGAATTCGAACCGGATCTGGTTCACATTCATACTCCCGGTTTGCTTGGGCTTTACGGGATCAACGCGACTGAAAAATACGGAATTCCTACGATCGGAACCTATCATACTTTGATGTCCGAACAGGACATGTATCTTTCCTTTTACAGACTTCTCAAACTGGACAAACTTTTTTTAAAAGCGAGTAAATCCGATAAGAAGTTGAAGCTGAAGGACTTAAGTAAGATCGAAAAATTCGATAAGTTCAATATCCGCAAAAAGATCATACTTAAAATTTCGAACAACATCTACGAACGTTGCGATCTGATTATTTCGCCGTCTCATCTGATCGAAAAACAACTCCGTGAATTCGGATTAAAAACTAAAATTGCGGTCATATCGAACGGGCTCGATCTTACGAGTTTTAAAGGTACGATCAAACAACTGGGTTCCGCTCCGAAACTTCTACACGTAGGAAGAATTTCCTACGAGAAAAATTGCGACGTAATTTTAAACGCGTTTAAACTGATCCACGACGAAATTCCGGATTCCACTCTTACGATTATCGGGGACGGCCCGGCGCTTTCTTCCCTGAAAGTTCAGGCTCAAAATTTAGGCGTGGAAAACGCGGTGACTTTCACCGGGTTTATCAAGAGAGAACAACTTCCGGAAGAGTATCCGAAATACGATCTGTTTTTAACCGCGTCCACGATGGAAACACAAGGACTCGTAATATTGGAATCCGTTGCCTGCGGACTTCCCGCGGTTGGAGTGGATTCCTTTGCGATTCCGGAATTGATCCACGACGGAAGAAACGGATATATCGCCAAACCTTTTGACGTAAAAGGTATCGCGGAAAAAGCGGTAGCGATTTTGAAAGACCCGCTTCTTTACGAAAAGTTTTCGAAAGAATCCATCAAAATTTCCAAGGCGCACGAAATGACGGCCTGTGTGGATAAAATGGAAGAGGTTTATAAAACGGTTGCAAGCGTTAAGAATAAGAAAAAAAGAAACACACTCATCAACATGCTTTTTTCCCTGCCCGATCCGCTGGATCAGTTCTTAAGATATTTTGAATAAACTAAAATAGGGTATTGATGTTGTAAACGACTCGAATCCTTTTGATCACGTCTTCGGGTTGGATCCATTCCATACAAGCAAAGTCTTTACGATAACAAGTTGTGTTTCCGTAAATACTACAGGGCCTACAAGGTAAATTATCGATTTGTAATACTCCGGAATCTTCCTGGCCGAACGGGGCAAAACCGGAATAAGGATGTGTTGTTCCGTAGATCCCGATCACGGGCCTTTTTAAAAGTGCGGCGATGTGTACGTTGGAGGAATCCATTCCGATCATGACGTCCATCCTTTCCATGATCCCGAGTTCTCCTCGGATTCCAAATTTACCGCCGGAAACGATCTTCAAAGATTCCTCAAAACCACGGTTCCATTCCGCGAGAATTTTGGATTCTTCCTTGGAGCCGAAAAGAAAAATTTTAACGTCGGGAAATTCCTCCAAAAGAAGTTTCAGCAGGGTTTTACTTTTTTCTCGAGGCCATTCTTTCAGAGCGTGTCCGGCAAACGGAGCAAAACCGATCCAAAGACTTTCCTTTTTTTGAATATTCTGAGATTCGAAAAATTCTTTCGCGAACATTTTGGATTCGGGGTCCACGTTGATCCAAGGACCTTTTCTGGCCGAAGCCGGATAACCCGCGTTTTCGAAAACTTTGAGATAACGATCCACGGTATGCGGAAGCGGAGTGAGAATTTTTTTCTTTTGACGGATCTGTCTCAGTTTTTCCTTTCTTCCCTTTACGATTCGAAACACTCCGATTCCGCGAATGGAAAAAAGAAGACTGATCAATCTCGATCGAATCGAGGAATGAAGATCGATCACTTTTTCGTACGGACCCAACTTGTCTATCTCCCTAAAAAGTCGATAGAGACCCACAACTCCGCGGTACCGTTTTAGGTTAAAGCCGACTACGTTTACATTCGGAATATTATAAAAGAAAGGCGCGTAGTTTCCCCGTGTAACGATCGTGAGTTGGATGTTGGTATATTTTGCGGCGATCGCTATGATCGCAGGCGCCATAAGAGCGACGTCTCCCATGGCTGAGAATCTCATGACCAATAAATTCATGATTTTTTAGAATACAGGGAAGGATTCAGATTTTGATCGTTGTACATCTTCATCTGACGATATACTTTGTAGAATTTGTCTCCGTTTTTTAAGTCTTCCAACAGTTCGTCCAAACATCGGGAGAGATCGATTCTTTGTTCTAGAAGAACTTCGAGTTTGTGTTTACAAGTACGAATATGATTTTCATCCGCGTCCTTTCTTTGGGTTTGTTCTTCCATGTGAAAGATTTTGAGTTCGAGGATGCTCATCCGATCGATAAGCCAGGCGGGAGTTTCCGAATTCATTCTCGCCCCCGATTTTTTAGGGACGTTTTGAAATTCGGAGGAAATACGATCGTCCAGGATTTCGACGAGATCGGTACGTTCTTGGTTCAGTTTATCGATTTGTCTTTTGAAATTGACCAGTTCCTTGTCCGGCAGATCCGGTCTCCGGATTTCGTCTTCTACGTGCCATTGAATCGTATCGATTTGATTTTTACTGTAGAGGATCGACTCGATACTAACGGATGGAAATGGATTCGGGGAACTTGTTTCCTTTTTATGCCAGTCCACCACGGATTGTCGAAAAACGGCTACAACGGAGTTCGCTTTCAAAGTCATTGTGTATAACATTGTGCGATAAGCCAGAAAATCAAGAGAAAAGCACCGAAAGAAATGCGATTCAAAGATGAGGCATTGAGAAATCCTTTACTTTCTCGTCCTATTAAATAGAGTCACAAACGTTTTATGGCACGAAAAATTCATCCAGAAATCCTAAAGTTTCTTTCCGGCATATCCTTGTTTCAAAAATTATCTCCCGCTGTCCTGACCCGCATTTATCAAAACATCGAGGAAAGAAACGTATATAATCACGACGTAATCTATTATCGGGGAGATATTTCGGATAAACTTTTTATAGTTCGACACGGAGAGGTGATGCTTACTTTCGGTGAATCCGGAAAGTCGGTCAAATATCTAGGCGAGGCGGAATTTTTTGCGGAGAATAGCCTCATGACTAGAACGCAACACGCCGGTTCGGCGATCGCCGTGATGGACACGTTACTTTATGTTCTCGACGGACATTTTTTTCTCAAACTTGCGGAGAAGGAACCGATTCTTTCCAGCAATTTGATACGGCTGATGAGCAATCGATTCAGGGAACATCTCGAACCGGAAAGCGGAATGACTTCTCTTCCCAGAAGGATGATCTGTCACGTTCCTTTAGAAGAAGTTCAAGGTTATAAGGAGAAGTTAGACGCCATCGTAAAGATCGGAGGTTATTCCCACGAAGGAAAGATGACTTTGGTCTCGATGGAGTCTTTCGAAAAGGTCAGTATCCAGGACGCGATCCGAAGGTTATCCTTACTTAGAAATCAGTTCCCCGTCATTCATCTATACTTTCAACAACCCGGTTTAAAGCCGGAACTCGACAAACTTCTTTTACAAGCGGATCAAATCGTTTTTTGGGAAGATAATCCGGAACGGAATCAAAAGAAAAAAACGGAAATCATCTCGTATTTCCGATCTCGAATTCGAAATTTCGCCGGAAGAACGATCCGTTATGTGGACTTGGTCAATTCGATACGCCCCGAAGACAGCGTAAAACATCAGAAAATCTTTCATAAGGAAGAAACGTTCTCCAGATATCTCGTATCCAGAACGAGGGGGCTGGCTCTGGGAGGTGGGGGTGCAAGAGCGTTGGCACACGTCGGGCTTTTGAAAGTATTAGAAAAAGAGAATATAAAAGTGGACGTGGTTTCGGGAGCTTCGTTCGGAGCGGTGATCGCGGCCTTGTATGCGCGCGGGGAAAACACGGATACGATCCACAAGATGATCCATAAATTTTTCGGAGGAATGGACAAACCTTTCGATCCCACCGTTCCTCTTGTTTCCTTTTTCAAAGGTAAAAAAATGAATCGAATGCTGAAGGATGCGTTCGGTTCCGCGCTCATCGAAGACTTAAAAATTCCTTTTGTGACTTCGGCGGTGGATCTTCATAGTGGAGAAGAATACGTGATGGATCGAGGACCGGTTTGGGAAGCCTTAGCGGCTGCGATGAGTCTTCCCGGAATGTTTCCTCCCATTTTTCACGGAGATCATCTTCTAGTGGACGGAGGAGTGATCAATAACGTTCCCGAAAATTTAATACGACAAAAAGGCGCCGACATCATTTTATCGGTGAACGTTTCTCCTCTCAGAGACGAGGCCATCGTAAGACTTTTGGAAGACAGAAAGATAACCGGAAAATCCTTTTTCAAAAATTTCTGGGAGGATTTAAAGTATCCTCCGATTCTCAAGATCATGGGAAGGGCGATCACCTTGGAAGGAAGGGAAATCACGAAACTCAGAAAAGACAAGATGGATCTATTCATCAATCTTCATATAGAAGAATTTTCCTTTTTCGATTTCAACAAATTCGGAGAGATCATTCAAAAGGGAGAGGAAGAAGCGAGGTCTCATCTCGAGGAAATCTACGATCTCTTTTATCCGGGAAAAAAATTCTCAAAAAAGAAAAGATAAAAGAAATTCCTGAAGTCTTGCGGATTCTTTTTTGTAATTGGATCTCCATTCCTCGCTTCCGGAAGGCCCTACCGTGTTCGTAAGCGCAAAGAAAGAATAAAACGGGATCCGAAAATCGTGACAAACTTTTGCGAGACCCCAACATTCCATGTTTTCAAAACCCAGGTCGTGTTCTCTTAGATACTCCAGCGCTTTTCCGGAGACGTTCTCAATCGTGATCGAACCGCTCCCGTTTGCTTTTGAGACTAGAATTTCTTCCATCGAGTCAAACTCGAAAGAATGAGGGAACACATACGAGTCGGGAACGATCTCGGGAACTCGGATTCTTCTTTCGATTTTTCCGAGTTCTTGATTTTCAAACTGAAACGAAAACCCGAATCGATTTTTCCAAAAACTAGGATGCACCCAAGGATAAACTCCGGCGGAACCGACGAATAAAACCTGAGAGGGAAGAACCAGGTTTTTACTTTGGTGTTCGAGTAAGAACTTTTGAAGGCGTAAACCGGCTTCTAAGTTTCCGATTCCACAAAGAAGAACAGGATATTTTCCGGACTTTGAAATTTGATCCAGTTCTTCCGCAATAGCGGAACAGATAAGAGTTTTTTCAGGTTCAATCTTCGTCGTTTTCATACAAGGATTGAATCACGTCGTGATACAAAGCAAAGATTACGTTTCGTTTGAGTTTCATCGTTTCGGTCATTTCTTTTCCTTTTTCAAATTCTTTCGGAAGAATGTGGACATGCGCGATTTTTTCGAAGGATTTAAAACCGGCTTTTGTGGAGATTTTATCCTTTACGATATTCTTAAAGAACGCGCTTACTTCTTTGGAAGAATTCCACTCGTTCGGGTCTTTCGGAATTTTTTTCTCTTGCGATTGAAATTCTTCTTGGACGCGATCGAAAAAGGGCACGATCAAAACCCCCAGATTCTTTCTGTCTTGTCCAACTACGATCACTTGATTGATGAATTCGGATTCGGTGAGTTTCGCTTCGATCGGAGCGGGCTCTAAGTTTTCTCCTCCGGAAAGAACAATCGTATCCTTGGCCCTTCCCGCAAATTTCAATTCACCCGTATGTGTCCAGGTCAAAATGTCTCCCGAGTCGAGCCATCCGTCTTGTAGAGTTTTGGCGGTTTTTTCGAGCTCCTTATAATAACCGACGGTGACGTGCGGTCCCTTGTGCCAGGCTACTCCTTTTTCTCCGGGAAGGCTTACGATTTTTCCGTCTTCTCCTACGAGTTTGATTGCGGTTCCGGGTAACGGTGCGCCGATGGCTCCGTTTTTCGGAAGAGGAAATTCTCCGATGGCGCCGATCCCGGTTGTTTCCGTCATACCGTAGGTTTCAATGATCGGAATTCCCGCGCTTCGAAAGAAAAATTGAATGTGCGGGGGCATCGCGCCCGCGCCGCATAACGCGAAACGGATTCTCCCTCCGAATAAATCTCTCACTCTTTCCAAAATTTTATAAGAAAGAATTTTAACGGGATATAGAAAAAGAAGAAACACGCTCGCTACAAAACGATCGATCGTTTTTTGATTCGGGTTTTCGGTCTCCGTGCTCGCATAAGAATCTCGGATCGTATCTTGGAGGCTCGTAGTGATCGCGGCCATTTTTACCGCAAAGTGAAAGAGTTTCTGTCTGAGAGGCGGGCTTTTGCGAACCGTATCGTGAATTCTTTTATAAAGACCTTCCCAAAGTCTGGGAACCGAAACGAGCACGGTGGGTTTTACCTTTTGCATATCCGCAGGAATTGTGGGAACCGAAGAACAGGCCATGGAAGCTCCCCAGGAAATGAGAGTTGTTTCCAAAAGTCTTTCGGCGATATGCCAAGGAGGAAGAAAGACGATGGTCCTATCGTTGCAGGAGGCCGGAACGAATTCTTGCAGTTGGTGAATTCCCCAAGTAAAACTTCTGTGATTTAACATCACACCTTTCGGCGCGCCGGTGGTTCCGGAAGTATAGATGATGGTCGCGAGATCCTTACCGACTAAACCTTCTCCTCTTTGCTCGTAGGATTTGTCTCCCTTTTTGATTCTGGATTTTTCTCCTTCTAAAAGTGCGTCTTCTAAAAAGAAAAATTTCACTCCTGAAAGTCGATCGCGGGCGTTTTCCAAGTCCTTCCATCTTGCGGGGGGATCGATGAGAAGAATGGTTTTTACGTTTGCGAGGCCGGACGTATCTTCCAACAATTTCTTCAGGACTTTTTCGTTTTCCAAAAAAAGAATCTTGGCTTCGGAATGTTCGAGAATGTATTTCAAGTCGTCGAGTGTGGCGTCACAACCGCGGGGAACGTCCACACAACCGATCGTGACCAAGGAAAGAGAACAAAGTGACCATTCATAACGATTATCGCATATAAGCGCCGCCGTGTTTCCTTTCCGCATCCCTAGATCGATCAGAAACGTGGAAAGGTTCTTAAGATTTTCATACCAATCCTGATAAGAGATTCCTCGGAAGTCGCCCGATTCCTCCCGAAGCCAATACATCGGACGATCCGCGTAAACGGTCGTTACGTCTCTGAGTAGGTGATAAAGGCTCGTTTTTTCCATACGGTTTTAAGGGAGTAGACCCAGGGTTTCCTTGACCCCGGTCATCAGATTGATGTTTTGTAGAGCCTGACCTGCGGCGCCTTTTAAGAGGTTGTCCAGAGCTGCAACGACGACTAACGTGTTTCCTCTTTTACGAAGTGAGATGTCCAAAAAGTTCGTGTGTTGTATTTTTCTCAGTTCTACCTCTTCCGGAGTTTTTAGGATTCGGATGAAAGTTTCGTCTTTGGAAGATTTTTGTAAGGCAGTCAGAGGATCCACGGACGGCTCCGAAGCAAATTCCAATACGATCGTAGAAAGAATTCCTCTAAAAACCGGAAGTAAATGCGGAGTAAAAACGACTTCCGGTTCGGGAAGTCCCGATTGAGCGTAAATGTATTCCTGAATTTCGGGTTCGTGTTGGTGAGAAAGAACCTTGTAGGCCCGAAAATTTTCATACACTCCCGTAAAGGAATAACCCGAGTCTTCCGTTCTTCCACCCGCGCCGGAAACACCCGACTTGGAATCGGCAATGATCCGAGGTTTTAGATTTTTTTTAAGTTCGCCTAACAAAAACACGGGCAGAATTACGGAAGTGGAAAAACAACCCGGATTGGAAACAAAGTCCGCGCCTTTCAGTTTATCTCTAAAAATCTCCGGGATTCCGAAAACGGCTTTGTCGACGTAGGAAAATCGGGTGTGTTTTAATCCATAAGATTTTTCTAATATTTTTTGATTATGAAGTCTATAAACCCCGGAAAGATCGATTACCTTATGACCTGCGTCCAAAAATTTGGGAGCCGCTTCGATCGACACCTCGTTGGGTACTGCGAGCGCGACTAAGGATTTTTGGGGAATTGGGTCTTCGTGTTTGCGAAAGATGAGATTTTTTGGAAAAGGGATTTCGGGAAAAACTTCGGCGATTGTTTTACCCGCCAATTTATCGCTCGTGATATGAACGACGTCGTGTTCTTTTTGGCGGGAAAGAAGGGAAAGTAGTTCTTTACCGGTTAAACCGCCCGCTCCTAAAATGCTGATCTCTGCCATAATCCCAACTGTTTTTTTGGAAACGTGTCCTAAAAGGTCTCGCTCTTTTGAAAAATGTGGGAACTCTCACATGTTCTTCGCGATTTGTAGGACAAGCTCTTGGTTTCTTAAGAAAGATTTTAATTTGGGGGAAAATACTGTAACTAAAAAAAACGCCGAATGATTTCTCATTCGGCGGTCAAGGGTTCCTAAAAAGAAAGCCAGTTTGTTTAGCCTGCGGCCTGTTCTAATTTTTCCTCTTTGCGCGGTTTTTTATTTTCCTGAGTCGGCAACAAAGGGAGGCCGTTTAGATCTCTGATCATATTTTCAACGGTAAAGGCGATTTCCGGGTTGTTTTTGAGATATTCCTTAGCCGCGTCTTTTCCCTGCCCAATTTTCTCCGTATTGTAAGAATACCAGGCTCCAGCCTTATGAATGATATCATGCTTTACACCGAGGTCAACCAGAGAACCTTCTCTACTGATTCCCGCGTTGAAGATTATATCAAATTCCGCCTGTTTAAACGGGGGCGCGCACTTATTTTTAACGACTTTGACGCGAACCCTATTTCCAACGGATTCTTCCTTCTCCTTGATCGTTTCGATCTTTCGGATGTCCAAACGAACCGAGCAGTAAAATTTCAGAGCGTTTCCACCCGTGGTCGTTTCCGGAGAACCGAACATTACCCCGATTTTCATCCGGATCTGATTGATAAAGATGACAACGGTTTTGGATTTTGCAATCGTTCCGGTCAGTTTTCTAAGAGCCTGAGACATGAGTCTTGCTTGTAAACCCATGTGAGAATCTCCCATATCTCCCTCGATCTCCGCCTTAGGCACAAGCGCGGCCACGGAGTCAATCACAATCATATCGATTGCATTGCTTCGTACCAAGGATTCGCAGATTTCCAGAGCTTCTTCCCCATTATCCGGTTGAGAAACCAAAAGTTCGTCTATATTGACACCGAGTTTTTTCGCGTAGGACGGATCCAGCGCGTGCTCTGCGTCGATGAACGCCGCCACACCACCTCTTTTCTGAGCTTCCGCGATCGCCGAGAGGGTAAGGGTCGTTTTTCCGGAAGATTCAGGTCCGTAGATTTCTACAATTCTTCCGATCGGATAACCGCCAATGCCGAGCGCGACGTCCAAATCCAGAGAACCGGAAGGTATGACCTGAACCGTCTGTTTTGCGGCGTCCGATCCCAATTTCATGATCGCACCTTTTCCAAATTGTTTTTCAATTTGGCTCATCGCTTGCTCGATCGCTAACTTTTTGGAATCGTCTACGTTCTGAGCTTCCTCTTTACTTTTCTTCATGATACCTTCTCCCATGTTTTTTGCCTCCTTCCTTTACGGTTCCGGGAAGGAGGTTCGCGTCGCATCAGCGGCAACCTTTTTTTAAGTATAATTCCCAATCCGGACAAAAATAGGATCTGCGACCTAAAAAAACGAATCGGTTTCGATTTTTTTCGAAAACTCGGGTTTATGTCACCCGGTTTTCTAAGAGCAAAATTAAAATAGATGTAATTATTTGTATAGCAAAAATTTGAGTATTATTGAGAAAGGATCGATTTTTTTTCCTGATCTAAAGTTTTCTGAGCTTGAATGGCTTTTCGGAGGGTTTCCCTGTTTCGAATCCAAAAACTTCGAAAGAAAAAAATCGTAAGAACCAGAGCACAAACGAAAAGAAGGACACTGATTGTGAGACGGAACCAAAAGGAAATCGCCGATTGAGAAGGAAAGAAAAATAACGTGCCGGCGTTCAATCGAATCTTTTCGCAACCTTGGCAATTTGTGTTTCGCGTTTTATATAAGGAACTCAGTTCTTCTGCGGTGATTTTCCATTCCGAAGATTCCTGAGAATAGAGAAGGGTTTCGTCCTCCGAAAAATAATAAAATGCGCCGGCCAAACCTGTCTTTAGGAATTCAACGGATGTGATTCCCGTTTGTCTTCCGAGATAAAAATCAATAAAATAATCTTTGATTGTAAAACTTCGAATTTGCGAAAGATTCGGAAATTCATTTCCGGACGAAACCAGATGAAACAGCGTGGACTTTTGATTTCGGATTCGGATTCCCCCTAGGTTCGGAATTTTTTCCAGTTCTTTTTTGAGAACATCTTTCGACACTTTCGACGGAAAAGAAGAATTTTCAAGTCGGGAAGATAGAACTTTTTTCAAATAGGCTTCCAGTCTGGATTCTTCTTCTTGTTTCCAAACGGGAATCGACTCGACAAGCCAGGATTTTTCCACGGCGGCCGGGTCTCCTAAAAATCGTTTTATAACTGCAAGTCCGTCCGCAAAAGTTGTCGTTTCTGCGGTTAGGGATTGATTCCAAAATAAAAGAAAAACGAAAGTGAAAAAAAGACGTTTCATAAAAGTCCTAAGGGATGATACGAAGACAAACTCTATTTTTTTGTTTGGAGCTTGTCCCAAAACATCAAACAATCGTAGAAACTTTGCAGCCATTCCAATAGAATCGGATGGTTATGAGATAGACTCTAGATTATAAGATCTGAAATAAAATGAGTTTATCCTCAAACTTAACGAATTGAAAGGAAGGACATCGGATTTCTACCGCAATCAAAAACGATTTTCCCGCTTCATTTTGGCCGGATGAAAACTTTTGTTTCAAGCTCTTTTTTAGTCCGCCGGTTTCTAGTGGATAGATTTTAGGGATCAGAGTTCAGAGATTTTACAGAAGAGGAAGATTCTACTTTGTTAAAGTCTGATCACCCTTTTAAGAAAAATCACTCTCAACTCTGAATTCTATTCACTGGTCCCTAATACTCTAGATCTCCCTTTTCGGAAAAATCTCTGAATTCTGATTTCTCCTAGTAAATCATTTTATCCTATACAAGTGGAGAATCTTTGAAATAATCATAGAAATCGATTTTTAGGTTTTTATCATGTCCGACTGTCCTCTTTGCAAGTTCCATCAGTCCGGTGATCGCTCCGAAATTCTCATGCAATTCGGAGAGTTTGCGGTCCGCCACTGTGAGGAAGAAAAAAGACTCAAAGGTTATCTTTACATCGAACCTCGTTCGCATTGGACCTCTTACCAGGATTGGACAACGGATTCGTTTTCCGATTTCGGAAAGGCCCTTGAGTTCGCAACGTCCTGGATCTATAAAAATTATTCTCCCGTTAAGGTTTATACGGTGACCGTTTCGGAGATGGTTCCTCACATGCACTTTCATCTGATCCCGAGGTATTCCGACGATTTAAAGGGAGTCGATTATATCCGGCTCGCTTTGCAGGGAAAATTACCCGAACATAATTACATTCGAGATTTATAATGTTTTCGTTTTAAAATTCGAAGAAGGGGAGAAAGTTTATGAAAGTTTTGAAATCGGGAAACATTCTGTGTATAACGATTGTTTCTTTTTTGCTGAGCGGTTGTATCTACAGAGACATTCGAGTTCCCGGACTCAGTACGAACTTCACTCAATACGTTTTGAACTCGGATGATTTTCAAATTTTAGGAACCGTGGAAACCGAAGGAGTTTACACTTCCTGGTTTTTACTTTGGGTTACGGGGGAAACCGGTTATAGAGAATTGCTCGATAAATCCAAGGCCCTCGGCGGAGATGAAATCATCAACTACCGTTTTGAAGTCGTAGAAACGAGTATTCTTCTGATCGTTTGGAATCGAATCCAATGGAAAGCGACCGCCCACGCGATCAAATACAGGGAAAAAATCAAAAAGCCTTGATCAAAAAGAACTATTGACTCCGAATTTCTTTGGAGTCTAAAAGGATAGAATGCAGACAAACAAAGCCCAACTCATCCTGGAAGCGGGACTTTCCAGAAAAGCGGATTTCGTAGAAATATTTGAAGAAGAAACAAGATCTTCTTCCGTAAGTTTAAGAGATCAAAAGATAGAACAGAGTTTTGCGGGAATCGATTACGGAATCGGAATCCGCCTTATTTACGGAACCGATGTTCTTTACGCACATACCAACAACGATGATCCGGAACATTTGATTTCTCTTATAGACCTTTTAGCGGATTCCAGGGGAGCCGCCAAGGGTTCCGGGCAGGCCCTCGTTTTAAGAGGAGATCTGAAGTCCCCTTTGTTTCCGACAAACATTCGAGATCCTCGTAAGGTTTCTCCCGATGAAAAATTGGAACTTTTGTTTTGCGCGGACAAAACCGCCCGAAACATTTCCTCCCATATCGTTCAAGTCGGCGCTTCCGCATCCGATTCCGTTTCCAGAATCGGAATCTACAATTCGGAAGGTTTGTCTCTCGAAGATTTGAGAGTGCGAAGTCGTTTTAACATCAACGTCGCCGCTGAAAAAGAAGGAGAACGATTTGTCGCATCGGAAAATCCGGGAGCCGGAAAAGGTTTTGAATTTTTCAGCGATCTTCCCGTAGAACAACTGTCCAAAACCGCAGCCGAAAGGGCGCTTCTCATGTTATCTGCGGGTTACATCCAAGGAAAAAAAATGCCCGTCGTGATGGGGAACGGTTTCGGCGGAGTGATCTTTCACGAAGCCTGCGGACATCCGCTTGAAACCGAAGCAATCCGTAAAAACTCCTCTCCCTTTGTGGATAAACTTGGGGAGAGAATCGCCCGATCTTGTTTAACCGCGATCGACGACGGTACAATTCCCGATTCTTGGGGAAGTATCAACGTGGACGACGAAGGTTCTCCTCCTCAAAAAACCGTTTTGATCGAGAACGGAATTTTAAAAAGTTATCTCGCCGATCGGATCGGAGCCGAAGAAGTCGGAGTCAGACGAACAGGAAGCGCCAGAAGGGAAAGTTATATGTACGCTCCCGTTTCCAGAATGAGAAACACATACATCGCCTCGGGAAAAGATTCCTTCGATTCCATGTTAGCCGGAATCGAATACGGACTTTTTGCCAAAAAAATGGGAGGAGGTTCGGTGAATCCTTCCACGGGAGAATTTAATTTCTCAGTGGAAGAAGGATACGTTATCCGAAACGGTAAAGTCTCCGAACCCGTTCGAGGCGCGACTCTTATCGGCAAAGGAGACGAAATTCTTCCCAAAATCAGCATGGTCGGGAGCGACTTGGAACTTGCGGCGGGAATGTGCGGAGCGTCTTCGGGATCGGTTCCCGTAACCGTGGGACAACCTTCCTTGAAAGTGGACGAGATCCTCGTCGGAGGCCGTTCATGAATCTGGACAAGTCCGTTGAATACGTGTTAGACGTTTGTAAGAGAAAGGGGCTTGACTCATACGATCTCGTCGCTTCGGAATCCAAGGATGTGGGAATCGAACTCTTTCGTAAAAGAGTAAGCAATACGGAACTTTCCAATTCCAGAGGGATCGGAATCCGTTTGATTCAGTCCGGAAAACCCGGTTATTCTTACAGCGAAAAACTATCCGAGGAAGCGTTGACGCAGATGGTCGAGGACGCGGTCGCCCAGTCTAAAATTTCAGATCCGCTTGATATCGATCTTCCCGGACCTTCGCCACTTCCCAAAATCGAAATTCGTTCTTACGAAGAATCTCTGGAATCTCTCGGTTTTGAATGGTTGAAATCCACGGGTGAAAAATTGGACGACCTTGCCTGGTCCGTCGGGGAAAAAATAGAAAACGTTCCTTATTCTTACGCGGGTAAAACCTGGAGCCGATTTATATTAGCAAATTCGAATGGGCTTTACCACGGCGAAAAGTCGAATCTGATTTCGGCGGGGGTCGCGTTAGTCGCAACCGATGGAAAAACCAAAAAGATGGGAGGTTACACCCGTTCCGGTTTGGATTTGGAAAGAATTCAACCCGAATTCATCGTGTCCACGGCGGCGGAACGCTCCTTGGCTCTTTTGGGAGCAAAACCCGTAAAAAGCGGTTCTTACCCGATCGTCCTTTCCAATCGGATCAGCCCTCAAATTTTCGGAATGTTTTCTTCTCCTTTTTCTGCGGATAGCGTCCAAAAAGGTCTGTCCAGACTGGACGGTAAAGTCGGTTCTCAAATTGCATCACAAAATTGGAATGTGTTTTGCGATCCGCACGTTGTCGATTATCCGGGCTCCAGACTTCTCGACGCGGAAGGAATTTTAACTCAGAAAAAAGCGGTGATCGAAAACGGAATTCTTCAGACCTATCTCTACAACTTGGAATCCGCCAAAAAGACCGGCGTTTCTCCGACCGGAAACGCGGTTCGTTCTTACGGTGGAAGGGTCGGCACTTCGTTTAACAATTACGTGGTTCCCAAAGGTGATAAAACTCTCGAAGAATTGTTGAACGGTTATCCGGAATGTATTTATGTTTTAAAACTCGAAGGCGGCTCCGGATGTAGCGCCGTTTCGGGTGAGATTTCCATCGGTGTGCAGGGGATCTATTACAAAAACGGAATACCCGTTCATCCGGTGGATCGTATAACGATGAATCTGAATTTTTTCGATCTTCTTTTTAGAATCGAAGGAATTTCAAACGAATATAACGATTCCTACTCTTCGATCAAAGTTCCGGACGTTTTGATCCGGGAAGCGAGTATTGCGGGCTAAGATTCGACTTTTCGCTTGCCTTTGTTTTTAGGTTGGGGTTTGATTTCCGAAACAAACTTTTTTCGTTTCGGGGGATACCCTTGACATCGTCGATCCATTTTTTACAAACCCATTTTCTTTTTTTGCGAACCGGAAATGTTCCTCAAAAAAAAACTTTTTCGGTCGGAACTCCGATCCAAGTTTTATCTAAATTTTTTTTACTATGTTTCTTTTTCAAAACGATCCAAAGTCGGGAACAAAACTTTGCGAGTTCGGAAGGTAAAAAACCGGAACGGATTTTATGGAATTCTATTGGCCGGTTTTTTTGCAAAGTACAACGATCCCTAAAAAGAGTCGTTTTTGTATGTGGGAACGTTCTTTTCTTTTTCGCGTTTTCCGCTTTAAACGCTCAAGTGAAAATCGAATTCGGTCCCACGGGAGAAGTCAAAAAACCTTCTCAAATCAGAGCCCGTTTTTCCGAATCGATGATTCCACTCGGGAATCCGAAATTTTCTTTGGTTCCTTTTGAGATTCGTTGTCCGGTAAAGGGCGCACAACGTTGGGTGGACGATAAGAACTGGGTTCTTGAATTTCCGGAACTACTTCCGGGCGGAGTAGAGTGTAGTTTTGAAACCAAAAAAGTAAAGTCGGTCGCCGGAAATTCTTTGAACGAAGGAGAACGTTTTTCCTTTCATACGGGAGGACCCGAAATGGATTCTTCTTCTCCTTATGAAGGAGGAATCATAGACGAGGATCAGATTTTTATTATCGATCTGGATTCCGAACCGGATTTTTCCTCCGCGAGCGATCATTTGTATTTCGTAGCGGAAGGACTTAAGGATAAAATCGGATTCAGTCGAGTCGGCGTTTCTCTTGAAAAAGAAATCTTAAAGGCAAATTACAGAGAAGGGAAAACCGAAAAGACGATTCTGATCCAACCCGATCAAAAATTTCCGAGCGGCAAAAAAGTTTATCTCGTTTTAGAACAAGGTCTGAAATCGAAATCCGGGGTCTCCAGAAGCTCCACAAGAAAAATTGAATATACGGTCCGGCAACCCTTCCGTGCGGTATTCAATTGTGATCGAGTGAACGCAAAGGCCGCTTGTATTCCTTCTCTGCCTTTGACTCTCAATTTTAATTCTCCCGTTTCCGTCGAGATCCTTCGTAAAATTCAACTTCAGACGAGCGACGGAAAAACAATACCTGCTAAAGTTTCTTCCGAAAAGGGAAGTCACGACTACGGTGTGAGTTTTCCGGCTCCTCTTTCGCCCAAGTCCAAGTTTCAAATTCTTCTTCCATCCGGAGTCAAGGACGACGCGGGACGTTCTCTTACCAATCAGTCTTCCTTTCCTCTCGTCGTATCGACGGACGACTATCCGCCGTTACTCAAGTTTGCGTCTACGTTTGGAATTTTAGAAAGATTTCCGGAAGCGGTTCTTCCGATTACGATTCGAAATCTGGAAGCGGAGAATCCGGTTCGTCTCTATCAAGTGAAAACGAGTCCGGATACTCAAGACAAGATCAAAGAACAATTCGATAAGTTAAAGGAGAAAGGGAAAGAAATCCTGAGTTGGGCAACGGGTAAGGATGAAAAGCAGAATTCCAATCCGCCAAAACAATTTACGGGAAGAGAAATGATTCTCGATTCCACCCAGGTTACGGAAATCGTTCAATATCTCAAGACGATCGAACACTTAGAACATCAATATTCCATTTTCGATCCTTCCAAAAATCCTCCGTCTACGAACGAGATCAAACTGCAATCCAAACAAGGGGTTCGTCGTTTTGAAGTTGTGGGAATTCCTTTGAAAAAACCGGGCTTTCACGTAGTCGAAATGAAATCCGATATATTAGGAAATTCTTTATTAGGAACCAATCAACCGTTTTACGTTCGAACCTCCGCCTTAGTGACCAATCTTTCCCTGCATTTTAAATGGGGAAACGAATCCTCTCTCGTCTGGGTAACAAAACTCAACGACGCAAAACCCGTACCCGGCGCCGACATTCAGATTTTTAATTGTAAGAATGAAAAGATTTTTGTCGGTAAAACCGGGCCGTCCGGAACTCTCATCGTAAAAGGAATTCCAAGTAGAAGTAAGGCTCCGCATTGTTCTTGGAGGCCCTACGAGAACGGCCTGTTTTTGACTGCGGTTTTAGAAGACGATTTTACGTTTACGCATACTCGTTGGCAAAACGGAATCGAAAACTGGAGATTCAATCTTTCGGGAGACTACGGAAACGACAACGTTGTCTTTCATCCGATTTTGGACAGAACCTTGTTTCGTGCGGGAGAAACCGTATCGATGAAACTCGTTTCCAGGGCCAAAAGGACCTCCGGATTCGAGGTTCCGGGACAAAACGAATACCCCACCTTCGCAAAGATCATCCATTCCGGTACGGAAAAAGAATATTCCATTTCTTTAAAGTGGAATCCGGAAGGAACGAGTTCCCTTCAATTCAAAATTCCCAAGGAAGCGAATCTGGGAGTGTATCAGATTTTGTTAAGCGAATTCCCGTCAAAGGACAAAGGCCGGGTTTCCGTCGGAGAATTTCGAGTCGAAGAATTCAGAGTTCCTCTGATGAAAGCGGAGTTCCAAACTGGCGGATCGAATATCGGTCCTTCCAAGTTGGAGCTTACCGGAAACGTTCGTTATCTTTCCGGAGGGGGAGCCGGTAAACTTCCGGTTCTTTTGAGAACCAGAGTTACGGTCGGAGGCGGAGTTTATTTTCCGGATTATTCCGATTTTTCGTTTAGCAACGGTTTGGTGAATCAGAGAACGGAAGAAAACGAGGAGACTTCTACATCTGCAGTCGGTTTTACAAAAACGCAACTCACGCTCGACACAAAAGGTTTTTTTGAAACCACCGTAAAACCCATTCCGGAATCCGACACGACCCAAAGACTCGAAGCCGAACTCGAGTATAGAGATCCGAACGGAGAAATCCAAAGCGCTTACAGGTCCTTTCCGATTTATCCTTCGCAGTATCATATCGGAATCGCTCCCGAAGGTTGGGCTGCGGTTCAAGATTCCGTTCAGTTCAAGGTTGCGGTTCTCGATTTAAAGGGAATGCCGGTGGAAGGCAAGAAGGCAACCGTCGTTGCCTTTACTAAAAAATACTATTCCAATCGAAAACGACTCGTCGGAGGATTTTATAGTTACGAACACAAATCCGAAGTAAAGGAGTTAGGCGAATTTTGCTCCGGCAAAACGAACGCAAAAGGAATTCTGTTTTGCAACGGTTCCGTAAAAGCAACGGGTGAGGTTTATTTTGAAGCCTCTCTTTCCGGAGAAGACGTGAAGGCTCATTCTTCCGTTTGGATCACGGGCAAGGAAGACGTATGGTTTGCGGCGAGCGATCACGATCGAATGGATCTTCTTCCCGAAAAAAAAACATACCAGACAGGAGAAAAGGCGCGCTTCCAAGTTCGTATGCCTTTCCGAGAAGCGACGGCGCTTGTTACCGTGGAAAGAGAAGGAATTCTCAATTCGTTTATCAAAACTTTGAGCGGCAAAGAACCGGTAATTGAAATTCCGATCGAGAGTTCGTTTGCGCCTAACGTGTTCGTTTCCGTTTTAGCGGTGAGGGGAAGAGTCGACAGCCCGAAAGAAACCGCTCTTGTCGACTTAGCAAAACCTTCCTTTCGATTGGGTGTGGCTCAAATTCGAGTCGGTTGGAAACCGTTCGAGGTTCCCGTTCGTGTGGAAACGGACAAAACCGTCTACGGAACCAGACAAAAAGCAAAGGTAAAAATTCAGATCGATCATCCTTCCGCACAAGTAAAGAAGGACGCAAGGATTACGTTAGTCGCCGTTGACCAGGGACTTTTGGAATTGAAATCAAACGATACCTGGGATTTACTCAGAGCGATGATGCGAGAACGAGGGAATTCGGTAGAAACTTCCACCGCACAACTTCAGGTCGTGGGTCGCAGGCATTTCGGATTAAAAAGTTTGCCTTCCGGTGGAGGCGGCGGTGGATCGACTACGAGAGAGTTGTTCGATACTTTGCTCTATTGGAAGTCGGATCTAAAACCGAATGAAAACGGATTTTTAGAAGTGGAAGTTCCCTTGAACGATTCCTTGACCTCGTTTAAAATCGTAGCGATCGTTCATTCCGGAAAAGATAAATTCGGTTCGGGCTCGACTCAGATCCAAACCACAAGAGACGTTCTCATATATCCTTCCATCGCTCCGTTTGCGAGAGAAAAGGACGACGTACAAAGCGGTTTGTCTCTCAAAAACACGACCGAAAAAAACTTGGAACTTGAAATCAGTCCTAAAACGTCGCCGGATCTAAAATTAGAAACTAAGAATATTCAATTAAAAGCGGGAGAATCCGCAAACGTTCACTGGAACGTGTCGATCCCCTCAAAAAAAGAAGAGATCGTCTACGAGTTCCAAACCAAACAAGTCGGAGGATCGTTTACGGATACGGTTCGCTTTCGACAGAAAGTAGGGGAATCGGTTCCGGTTCGGGTTTTGCAATCCACCTTTCGACGTTTGGAGGACGGCAAACTCAGTCTTCCGATCCAAGAAAATCAAGAAGCGATCGCAGGAAGCGGAGAACTCGAGATCAGTTTGAAATCCACTCTTACGGGTGGAGCCGTTCTTTCTTCGAAAGAGTATATGAGTAAATATTCATATACATGTCTCGAACAAAAACTTTCCAAGGCAATTTCGTCCGGGTCTCAGAAAGAATGGGATTCGATCATGGATCAATTGAACACATATCTCGACGGAGACGGATTGTTGAGATTCTTTCCATCGTCTTTGTATGGAAGCGAGATTTTGACGGCGTATGTTTTGATCCTTTCTTCCGAGTCGGGATATAAAATTCCGGAACAGACTCAGGGAACTCTTTTAGAAGCGCTCAATCGATACAACAACGGTTTACTCTATAGAAACAGCTATATTTCCAACACGGATTTTCTACTGAAAAGAATCATCGTGCTCGATGCGATGTCTCGGTTTCAAGTTGTAGGAGACGACGTAATTCGTTCCGTTCAGACCGATCCGAAAATTCTTCCTACCGACATTTTGATCAGTCTTCGAAATATATATTCAAAATCAGGAATATATAAAAAACAGATTCCTGCGTTAGACGTCCTTTTGAAGTCAAGATATAGAATCCAAGGAACCTCTTATAACTTCGCGGACGAATCGAGCCTTTGGTGGTTGTTGTCTTCGAACGATTCGACCGTGATGCGTACGATCCTTTCCGTGGCAAAGGATCCGAGTTGGAAAGAGGATCTTCCTCGTCTGATTCGTGGTGCGATCGTTAGACAATCCAAAGGACACTGGGATATCACACCCGCAAACGCGCTTGGAATTCTTGCGTTCCAAGCGTATTCCAAACAGTTTGAAAAAGACAACGTGGAAGGAAACACGACGATCACTTTGGAAAACAATACGAACACTCTAGAATGGAAGAATCAAAAAGATCCTCCCACTCTATCGATTCCGATGCCAAGAAACACGCAGAATCTTGAGTTTGTCCAAAACGGAAATGGAAAACCGTATGCGGTCATTCATACAAAGGCTGCTTTGCCTTTGAAAGAGAAACTAGAAAGCGGAATGAAAATGGAGAAAGAAATCCTGGATGAATCCGGAAGTAAGAAGTCTTCTTTCAAAGAAGGGGACTTGGTTCGTGTCCGTTTAAAAATTCAAACCGAATCCGATCTTTCCTGGATTGCCGTTAAGGATCCGATTCCGGCAGGAGCGAATATCTTAGGTTCCGGACTTGGAAACGATTCAAGATCGGGCGCCGAGCTTGCTCAAGACGATAACTGGTGGTCTTCTCCCACTTTTGTGGAACGGAAATGGGAAGGGTATACGGCGTATTTCGAATATTTGCCTGCGGGCTCCGCAACCTTGGAATACGTATATCGAATCAATCACTCCGGAAAATTCGTTTTACCCCCGACTCGGGCCGAAGCGATGTATCTTCCGGATCAGTTTGTGGAACTTCCGAATCCGGATCAAACCGTTGTGAAGGAGTAAGCGCTTTTTAGTGGATAGGAGTTAGTGGATTTACAGAATAAGGAAATTATACTTTGTTAAAGTCTAATGGCTCTATTAGGAAAATGTAACTGAGTTCTGATTTCTATTCACTGATTCTTATTTTACGCACAATTGAATTGTCTGGTTTTTGATGGCATTATACTTATGAAGAACCGATTTATATTTTACTGCATCAATATATTCTTTTATTCGAATGTACTTTTTTCGGAAGAAATTCCTTCGTATCGCGAGGTTCGAGACCGGTACCAAGTCTCGGACGGAACGATTTTGGATCTTTATGGAAGATTTTTACAGACCATTCGCCTCGACACCCGGGAAAGAAAACTTGCCTGGACGGAAGAGGGAGAAATTCCGGAGACCTTGTTGTTTTCCTTGTTGTTGCAGGAAGACAAAAGATTCTTCGAGCATTCGGGTGTGGATCGATTGGCGATCTTGGGCGCGATAAAGGATCGAATCCTCGGAAATTCCAAACGGGGCGCGAGTACTCTTCCCATGCAACTCGCAGGAATTTTTCTCGGAACGAAACCGGGTAGCAGAAATATTTTCGACAAATGGGAACAGATGAACCTGGCTCAAAAACTCGAAAAGACTTGGACCAAGAACGAAATTCTTACGGGTTATCTCAATCTGATTCAGTTCCGGGGAGAATTGAGAGGACTAAAGAGCGCCAGCCGGGGGCTTTTTCAAAAAGAACCGTCCGCGTTAAGTGACACCGAATCCATCCTTCTTGTAGCGATGCTTCCGTTTCCGAACGCGAGTGTTTCTACCTTAACAAAACGAAGTTGTATTTTGGCTAAAAAAATCGAAAAGGAAGATCTCTGTGATTCCTTTGAAAACGTAGCAAAGTTTGCAACATCTAAGATCACAGGGCTACCATCGACCGGAGGAATTGCGTTTCACGCGGCTCAGAAAATCTTCAAAGAAAATCCCGGGGTTCTTTCCGGAGAAGGAAGAACCAGAACGACGATCGACTTCGATCTTCAATGGAAAATCACAGAACTTGCAAAAAATAGAATAAACGGACTTAAGAAACAGAACGTGTCCGAAACCGGAATCCTCGTTATCGAAAATACGTCCGGGGCGGTGCTCGCTTACGTAGGAAATCTTCCGGAAAGTTCTTCCTTTTATGTGGATGCGACCCAGTCCAAAAGACAGGCCGGTTCCACTCTCAAACCGTTTTTATACGCGCTTGCATTTGAAAAGGAAGTGTTAAAACCGAATTCGATCTTGGAAGACAATCCTGCGGAATGGAATGCGGTTTCGGGCATTTACAAACCCGGAAATTACAGCAACGTATATCACGGAAACGTGCAGGCAAAATTTGCGTTGGCTTCTTCCTTGAATATTCCCGCGGTTCGCGTATTGGATCTTGTAAGTGTTCCCGATTTTGTTCAGAGACTGGGGGAATTGGGTTTTAGCGGACTTGAGAGAGCGGACTTTTACGGATCTTCTCTCGCCCTCGGAAGCGCGGACGTGACTTTGTTTGAATTGACAAACGCATACAGAACTTTTGCAAACGGGGGAGTTTTTTCTAACCCGACGTTCGATCCTTCCGAAGCAAAACAAACTCTTTCGGAAAATTTTCAAGAGGGAAATCGATGGAGCAGAATTTATTCCAAAGAATCCGCGGACACGTTATCCGAAATACTTTCCAACCGAGAATACAGATCCCTTTCCTTCGGTCTGAACAATGATCTCAGCACACGATTTTTTACGGCGGTTAAAACGGGAACTTCTCAAGACATGCGCGACAACTGGTGTGTGGGTTATTCGAAAAGATATACGGTAGGAGTTTGGGTCGGAAACATGAATGGAAGTCCGATGTGGGACGTGAGCGGCGTCACCGGAGCGGCACCGATTTGGAACGCGGTGATGAATCTCTTGCAAGAAAGAGAACAACTTCCGAGCGATCGGTTTTTAGAAACCTTTAGCGATTTGCCTGTGCGCCAAGTTTTGTCTTCGATTCCTAAAATTTTACTTCCCGGAAATGAAACGATCTATGCGCTCGACCCGGACATTCCCGAAGGAAGACAAAAAATTCGCTTTTTGGCGTCTGCGTTTACGAACGGATTGCAATGGATCTTGGACGGTAAAGAAATGCAAGAAACAAAAGAGAAAGACGCTCTCTGGAAACCGGAGCGCGGATTTCATATTCTTTCGTTACGGGACAAGACCGGAAAAATCATCGATAGTGTCGTTTTTGAAGTCAGATAGTTTTTATCTTGCAGGGAACCGCCTTTAAGTTAGAATCCATCCAAGACTTCTCATGAAACTATCGACTGAAACGTATCTTTTATCTCCCGCATTGGAAGAAGCGATCCTACTCGCCGAAGTAACTTCTCGTCCCTTACTTTTAAAGGGAGAACCCGGAACCGGAAAATCTCTGCTGGCCGAATATCTCGCGGATCAAAGAAAACTTCCTCTTTATACCTGGTCTATCAAATCCATCACCCAGGCAAAGGAAGGATTGTATTTTTACGACGCGGTATCTCGACTGAACGATTCTCGTTTTTCCGAAGATTCCGAAAAAGTAAAGAATATTGAAAACTACATCCGGCTCGGAGCGCTCGGGGAGGCGTTTGATCTGGATCAAAAGTCCATCGTACTCATCGACGAAATCGATAAAGCGGACATAGAATTTCCGAACGATCTTTTGTTGGAATTGGACCGAATGGAATTTTTCATTCCCGAAATTTCAAAACGTATTCGGGCGAAACATCGTCCTCTTACGATCATCACTTCCAACAACGAAAAAGAATTGCCCGCGGCTTTTTTAAGAAGATGCATTTTTCATTATATAGAATTTCCGGACCCCGAGTTTATGAAAAGAATCATCCTTTCCCATTATCCGGGAGTGGGTCATACGTTACTCATCAAGGCTCTCGAAATGTTTTATCTCATCCGTAGAATGGACGATCTCAAGAAAAAACCGGGAACGAGCGAACTTTTGGATTGGATTCAGATTTTGGTTCACCAAGGTGCGGTTCTCAAGGAAGAAGTAAGAATTCCGTTTCTCGGGGCTCTGATCAAAAACGAGGAGGATCTGAGATTATTCAGAAATTAAGATGTTTATCCCGTTCTTTTACAGACTTAAAAGCGAAGGAATACCGGTTACAACGGGAGAATTTTTGGACTTCCTGAAGGTTGTGGACCATTACACGACTCATCAAAAGGCATGGATCGGCTTAAACGAACTCTATCGGTTTTCCAGAGCTTGTATGGTAAAAGACGTCAAATATTTCGACGCCTTTGATCTCGTCTTTTCCGAAATTTTCGGAGAAAAGGGTGCGCTCAAATCGGAATTTAAACAAGAGTTGTTGGACTGGCTTAACCGAATATTCGATAATCCTAATAAACTACCGCCTTCTCTCATTCCTCCCGAAGAGCTTTTGAGAGAACTTAAAAAAAGGCTCGAAGAACAAAAAGGAGAACACCACGGCGGAAACAAATGGGTGGGAACCGGAGGAACTTCTCCGTTTGGACACGGTGGAAAAAATCCGGAAGGTGTGAGAATCGGAGGCGAGGGGGGAAACAGGTCCGCAGTTTTTCAAGCATTAGAAAGACGTTATAAAGAATACAGAACCGACGAACAACTCGACGTACGTCAGATCAAAACGGCGCTTAAAAAACTCAGAAACTTAAGAAAGGAAGGTGTGTCCGAGTTTCATCTTCCGAAAACGATCGATTCCACTTGTAGAAACGCGGGGGATATTCAGATCGAGTTCGAACGTTCTCGTAAGAACGGACTCAAGGTTTTATTGCTGATGGATACGGGAGGAAGTATGACTTCTCACGCGGAAAGGGTCAATAAACTTTTTTCTGCGAGTCATCAGATCAATCACTTCAAAGAGTTTCATTACTATTACTTTCACAACATCGTCTATGACGCGGTATATCCGAAAGCGAACATGAGAACTCCGCTTTCTCTACAAAGAGTATTTAAAAAACACGGCAACGATACCAAACTTATCATCATCGGAGACGCGTATATGGCGCCTTATGAGTTGCTCGATTCCACTTACGGATATTATCACAGTCGGTTTCGGACGGACTTCCGACTTCCTGAAAATCCCGAGTCGGGCCTGGATTCCTTAAAAAGAATTCGAAGACATTTTAGAGATTCGATTTGGTTGAATCCCGAGCCGATCCGATACTGGGACGCTCCTACGATCCGCGAAATTGGAAATCGGATTCCGATGTATTTTTTGTCCTTGGATGGACTCGAAAAAGGAATTAAGAAACTTCTCAATTCTTTTTAGAACCTGTTTCAAAAAGTTGATAATGGATTTGGAATAGGAACGATTCAATTGAACCCTGAAATCTTAAAATTAAAACGTTTTCAATTTTAAAAGGGAGTAGAGAGTTTGAATATACGGAATTTCTAAACCGTTTATCTCGCCGATTTTAATCGCGTTTCCCAAAATTGCTTCCGATTCCAAGGGCCTTCCCGCCTCGAAATCCAAGAGCATACTCGTTTTATACGGTTTCATAACCTCGGTCATTCGAATTAAGGTTTCGATCTGGGTTTCCGGAACTTCCGCGCCGTCGAGTTTGGAAAGTTTTTGAACCTCTTTCATGATTTCGATTACGAGCAACCGGCTCGCAGGTTCCTCTAAAATTTCGGAAGTATTTTTTCCACCCGAAAGAACGCTGATCGGATTGAAGGGCGCGTTCCACATCAATTTTTTCCAACGAGCTTGTCGGATCGTTTCTGTTGCGGTGGTCGGAACTCCGACCGTATTCCAAAGTGCGACGAGTTTTTCGCAAAGGGAGGAAGGATTTCGATTCCAAGATCCGATCGTCAATTCTCCATAATCCAAATGAAGAATTTTTCCCACACCGAGACGATTGGCGCAAACAAAGGCCAGGCCGCTTAAAATTTCATTGTTCGGATAAAGGGAGGAAACGGGTTCTTCGATACCGATCCCGTTTTGCAAAAGTAAAATCGGTAAATCATTCGGAATGGATTTTCCTAAGATCGCTTCCAAACGGATTGCAGGCAGGCATTTTAGGCAATTGAGAACCAGATCGTATTCATTTAAATTTTTAGGAACCGTTTCAAAAATTCGATTCGCTTGATAACGGAAATTTCCCCAGGAACGGCTTTCGATTTGAAAGCCGTTCGATTCCAATTCGGAAGAATTTTTTCGGGCCCAAAAATCGACCTTACAACCGGCTTGTGCAAGTTTACCGGCGTAAAGTCCGGCGATGGCCCCGGTCCCTAAAACTAAAATTCGAAACAATCTATCGGGCCTGCGAGAATTTTCTTTCTATTTTTTTTAGAATTTCGGTGATCGCCTGAACGTAACCGTCGTAGACCCCGCGGTCGTAATCCCCGAGAGAGCGATAATTCAAACTTTGTATTTCTTTCAAGTGATTTCGTAATTCCTCGTCCACGTAGTTTTTACGAATATAAAGAGTTTCAAACACTTTCGGATGCACCATTTACCTCTTTTTTCGAATATAAGAAAATCAGAAAATTCAAAAGAATTCAACGCAAAATCGTTCTTCGAAAAAATTCGGATTTTAACCACGTATTAGCCCGTTTGTAATCGACGAATTTTTTTTCGAAAGTTTTGAAATCCTTTCCGTGGATGATATTCCTACCTTTTTTTCGGGAAACCGGAAAATGGACGTGCAGTAGCTCGTGAAAGACGATGTATTCTAAAACGAAATCCGGAACGGATTCAAGCGATAAAACGGGGTTGATTACGATCATCTTATGCGACGGGTCGTAATGTCCGAGCCTTGTGAACGACTTGGATTTTCCCCAAAAAATTTCCAGCTCGGAAAGATCGAGCCTCAGATACGATTCGTTGATCCTTTCCAGGATTTCTCTGAGTCGTCCGTTTTGCGAGGAGGAACGTTGGATTTGTTTGCGATTTTTGTTCGTATTTCTTTTTTGTGTCGAATGATTTTCGTAAAACTTTTGGATCGTAGATTCCAAGTGATCCGGAATCGGTCGTTTTAATAATTTATACAGTAGAAGGTCGATCACTGCTTCCAAATTTTCCGGTTCCGATTTCAAATACGATGAATGAATTCTGAATTCTAGTTTTTCCGGGGAAATCCGAATGGAACTTCCCAGATTGGAATAGGGATAAAATTTAGCTCCGATTTTTTTCCCTTTCAAAATTTTCCCTCCGGGGAGTTTACAAAATTCGAATATTCTTTTTTCTAAAAAACTCAGCGCGAAAGATTTTTCGATTTCTTCGCCGCGTTTTTCGAATGCGGAAAACATGAATTTTTACTTCCCGAAGTAACCTTGAATTCTCAAGAAGGAGTCGTTCGAGCTTTTTATCGCAGAACCCTGGGTCGCGAAAGGCTCCTTAGATACGGATTTGCCCGGCATGAGTTTCAGTTCGTAGACTTTTTCGGAAGTAGGAATTTCGTTTAAAAAACGAGAGAGTTTCGTATAATACGGTCCCGATCTGGAGCCCGCCAAAGAAGGTCTCGTAAAATACAATTCCTTTCTGGCTCTTGTGATCGCCACGTAAAAAAGTCTTCTTTCCTCTTCCGTATCCGTGTTTTTGCTCGAAGGAAAAACTCCTTCGGTTGTGTTCAAAACGAATACGAGATCGAACTCCAATCCTTTTGCGGAATGTACGGTCGATAAGTTGAGTAGATCGGTTTCCGTGTTGTCCGGTTTGATTTTATCCAAACTTAAGGATGTGTGATCCATCGTAAGATCGGATAAAAAATCGCCGAGCGAAACGTATTTCAGAGAAAATCCGAGAACGGAATCCAAGTCTTCCGATCTTCTTTTGGAGTCGTCGTAGTTCTTTTCCAAAAGCACCCGGTAGTAATCGATAAAATCCGCGGTGATCTTTTTTACTTCCGAGTTTGTTTCTTTGTGTTTTTGATAAAGATAAAAGAGCGGGGAAAGATATTTACCGATTGCGGTTCCGTTTTCCTCCAAAAGAACTTCTAAGGAACCGGAAGTTTTACGGATCTTCTCTAAAATGCCGTTTGCCTTCGTATTTCCGATTCCGGGGATCAGTTTTAAAATTCGAATCCAAGAAACGGAATCCAAAGGATTGACGAGCGGTTTTAAAAAAGAAATCAAATCCTTGATATGAGCCGTTTCGATGAACTTTCTTCCGCCGAATTTTACGAACGGAATATTCCGTTTTGCGAGTATAAGTTCGAGTTGATTCGAGTTCCAACCCGCGCGGAAAAGAACGCTCATTTTTTTAAAGGGAATCCCTTCCTCTTTTTTTTGTAAAAGAATTTCCGCGATTCCTTCGGCTTCTTCCAATTCGTCCTCAAATTGCAGAACGTTCGGTAGTTGACCGTTTTCATTGTCCGTAAAAAGATATTTATCGTATTTTTCGGAAAAATTTTTAAGGACCGCGTTTGCGAGATTCAAAATCGCGGGTGTACTTCTATAATTTTTTTCCAAAAAGATCGTTTTCGTATTCGGAAATATTTTAGGAAAATCTAAAATACCTCTGACCGAAGCACCTCGAAACGTATAAATACATTGTGCGTCGTCTCCGACGACCATCAAGTTGGAATGTTCCGAAGCGAGTAAACAAACGATATGCGCTTGGACTTTGTTCGTATCTTGAAACTCATCCACCATAATAAATTTATATTTTTCGGATAACGCCGTTCTGACTCCGGGGTGATTTGCGAGAAGGTCTCTCGTAAAATAAAGAAGGTCGTCGTAATCCAAAAGGGATCTTTCGCTTTTATACGATTTGTAGTCTTCGAAAATTTGGGAAATATCCTTGGCTTTTTGCAAAAAAATAGGATAATCTTTTTCTAATATAGTCTGGAGGGTTTTTCCGGTGTTTTGAATTTCACCGTGGATGGAAACCAAGGTTTCGTTGGAAGGGAACCGGGATTTGGTTTTGCCGAAATCTCTTTCTTCTCTTAAAAATTGAAACACGTCCAAGGAATCGGAATCGTCCAAAATCGTAAATCCGGAGGAGATTCCGAGGGCGGGAGCGAATTTTCTCAAAACTCCGCTGCAAAAAGAATGAAAGGTTCCACCCTGAACCTCGGCGCATTTTTTGTCTCCGATGGAAGAAGCCCTGAGAATCATTTCTCTCGCGGCCTTGCGGGTAAATGTCAAAAGTAGAATGGAGGAGGCGGGGGTTCCGGAGGAAACCAATTGGGCCAATCGACTGATGATGGTTTTGGTTTTACCGGTTCCGGCGCCCGCTAAAACGAGCAAGGGTCCTTCTTGGGTAAGGACCGCTTCCAATTGAGCCGGATTTAATTCTTTTTTCCAAGACATGAAGGAATCGACGACGACTCTCAATGATGGTGGTGCCCACCTTCTCCGTGAACGTGTCCGTGCGAAACCTCCTCTTCGGTGGCTTCTCGAATTCCGGTAAGTTCCACGTCGAAAACCAAATTCACTCCCGCGAGAGGATGATTTCCGTCTACGATCACCGATTCTTCTTGAAGTTCGGTGATCGTAAAAACCTTGTCCGGTTCGTCGGTTTGAAACATCATTCCCACTTGTAAATCTTCACTGGGAGGAAACTGGGATTTAGGAACGTCAAAAATAAGGTCCGGATCTTTCATACCGTATGCATTCTCTGCGGAAACATTGATTTTTCTCTTTTCTCCGGTTTCCATTTTTTTCATCTCTTCTTCCAAACCGGAAATGATATGTCCGACTCCTTCCAGATAGGATAACGGAGCCTTCCCTTCGGAAGAATCGATCAAATTACCTTCGGTATCGTGAAGGGTGTAATGGAAAGTAATCACTCTATTTTTCATGGATAGCTGTACTCCAGGGGATAAAATTGAAATTCTGGTAGGATCGGTTAGAGAAATACCGGAATCAGGGTCGTTTTCAGAGTAAATTGAGCGGTAGGGTTTAGCTCAATCAGAATTTTATTTTAGAATTTGGAATCGTAGTGAAAATCCAATTTGGCTTGTTCGCGTTCTCTGAGAAAGGTTTCGATTCGATTGGATAGAAAGAACCAGGAATCTTGAACAAAGATTTCATGAAACCTGGCGGAAAATTGGAGGTAATCTTTTTCTGCGAGCTTTGAATCTCCGGTATGATCCAAGAGTAAGTTGTAAGAAATGACTAAAACATTTTTTTCAAGCCTATAAGCCAGAGAAGTTTCTAAAACTTTCTGAGGTTCCTGAACCGGAATTTTTCTTTTCAATCCGTTTTTGGTTACGAACAAAGACGGTTGATCCAGCTTTGAGGGAATCATTGCGCCCGAATAGATTTTCATACTCCTCCTTAAAGGCTAAAAATTCCGGGACGGAATCCAAATTCTCATCTCTCCTCAGAAAGAATCGAATTCGGATTCTATCCCAGCAACGAGCTGGCATTGAAAGAAATCCGGAAAAGCAGAATATGGGGGGAGACTGGATTTCCGAACTCATTCTTTCCTATAAAGCGCCCGAATCTTCGCTAAAGAATGGATTAACTGTGACTTTATATGTTTTTTGAAATAAATTCAACAATATTTTTACTTAAAAATCATTTAAGCTGCATTTTTTCTAAAATTTAAGTCTAGATTGGAATGAACGGTCCCTTCCGGTCTTAAATAGGTCTCTTTTTGGGAAGAAGCTTTCGAGGTTTGAATTTCAAGTCCGTCGGTCCTTAAAAGAATCTTTTCCGAAAAGAAACGGAAAAGTTTCAAATTCCGAGACTTTTTCGCTAAAAGCAAAACAAGTTTTGACAACTTCAGATCTCCTGGATTCAGGATCGAAGCCCTTGCGTATTGAAAACATGCGTTTTGGACTTGTCCCTTTTGGAGAAATTCGTTTCCTTCCCGGATCAAAACTCCGCATTGAGAAAGGTTTTTTTGGGAAACGGTTTCAAAGCCGGTTTGAATTCTCAAAAAACTCAAATCGTCCGAGAGTTCCCCTTTTTCGGAAATCATAGATTCCAACTCCTCCAAATCCGGAATGGAGTTTTGGATCAATTCAAAGAATACGTCCGGAACCGAAGATTTTTGTTTTCGGGAGGAAGGATCTTGAATATACAAATCTTCCCTTCCATCGGAACCGTAAAGAATCGTGTCGCCGGGCAAAAGTTTATAGTATTCGATTTTTACCTTCGTATCCGAATCCGGAAAACCGATCTTTCGTAAGACCGCCGTTTCGAAGAGGTAACTCGTTTTTCCGTTTCGGGCGATGACAATCGGAGGATGCTCGCAGTTGATAAAAAATAAATCTCCGGTTTCGATTTGGTACAAAGAAAGAATTCCGGAAACGAGCATACTTCCGTCAAAGGATTCGAAAACCGCCTGGAGGTTGGCGTAAAGTAGAAAAAGCCAATTCTCCGGATTTCTGAATTCATAATCCTGAGTTTGTAAAAAACTTTTTACGATGGAACAAAAGACCAACGCGCCGCTTGCGCCTTGAAGCGATTTTCCCATCGCGTCCGCGTTGATCAACACCTGATACGGAATACCCGATATCAGAACTCGCTCGCTGAGGACTACGTCTCCGCCGATTTCGTAGGTTCGATTTTTAAATTGAAAACTCTTAAATTGTTTTCTATGGATATCGATCTCAGCGAAGTTTGTTTTGAGATTTTTGGATAAGAAAGGTTGAAAAAGAAGAGTGATTAGAAAGTAGTCTCCGTCTTGATGTTCCTTGAGATTTCGGATTTCTTCCAGACTGGAGGAAAGTTCTTGGGTTCGATTTCGAATGGCAGTCTCCAAAACTCGGTTCCAGGATTTCAGTTTTTCCTTCATCTTCACGAATTTGTTCGCAAGAATTAAGGTTAAAAAACCCAAAAATCCGGAAACTCCCAAGCCGGATAGGCGAACCGTTTTAAACATTCCTCTTTGAGAAAGTACGTCGATCCCCACGCAGATCAGTAAGAATAAAATTCCGGAAAGAATCGTTTTGGATTCGAAACTTTTTTTCAGATTCGGAATTAGAATTCTCAAACTCAAATAAACAAAACCGATCCAAAGAACTTGTAGTACGTATCGATTGATCGTATCCAATAACGAAACGGTTTGTGCGATTAAAATCCAAACGAGTACGACTAAAATTACCGCCTCCAAAAAAGTATGAAATCTGGTTCGCGCCTTTTTAAAAAGGGAATTTAAAAATCTACAAAAAACGGGAAACAAAAACACAAGTAAAGAATATTCAATTTTTTTTAAATAAAGGATTTTCCATTCGGTGATATATTTTAGCTCCGAAAGAAAAGTCTGAAACAGAGCGAATAGAACCAAAAACAGTCCGAAATAAAAATTTTCCTCTCCCTTTTTTTCTCTCAAGGAAAGGAACAAAAAGAATCCGCCGATCAGCAAAAAGGAACCGGACATCAAAAGTCCGCCGATTTCCCGGAGATAGAATTTTTTCCAGATCGTAGCGGGCGAACCGATTCCGATGGGTCCGGAAAGTATTCCGTATTCGTAATCGAAGTAGGGTCGAATGAAAACGAGTATTTCATTCTTTTGGAATATTCTTTTTTCTGAAATCGAATAGATTCGAGTCCGATCGTATCCTTGAGGAGTTGAATTTCGATAACCGTCAAACAATTCTTCCGAAAGTTCTTGTCCGTTCCATCGGACTTGGACATGATCCGATACCCTTCCTAAAGAAAGTGCAAGCGGGGAATCGATGGGCCTTTCCAATTCAAAACGTTTTCGTAGTAGAATTTCACCCCGAAACGAAGTCGATTCTACGAAATCCTTGAGATTGGAAGGAATCGGTACAGGTTTCCAAAGTTCGGAATCCGGAACGTTCGGCCTTGGGTCCTTGTTTGGCTTTAACTCGTTGTCGTTTGGGTTTTCGTCCGGATGGGAGCCAAGGTAAATTTCCCAAGAGCCGGTTAGGTCTTGAAAACCTTCCTCTTGAGTTGTGGGTTGTAAGTCGGGAATACACTCGACGATCGTTAAAAGTGAAAGGATAAAAATGAATTTGTAATACAAGGAATTCTCCTCCTAACGTGTACGGTTCTTCGTACCGTTCGGAAGAGAACGTTCAGAGTGAAAAAATCGAAACCAATCTCAAAAAAAATCAACCTTTAGGCGATCTCTGACTTTATAGCGATCAGAGTACTAGGGTTCAGCGGTTAGAATTCAGAGGTCGAAGTGATTTACATCCGCTCAATCCATAGCGCCGGAGTTTCCGATTGGCCCGGTTTTCTTAGGCAAACTCTCTAGTTCACTCCGATTTCGATCGCAGCCTCAAATCCTTCCAACATCGCCCGTTTTGCGTCGATTCCGGATGCGTCCTTGGCGCCTCCGATGAGATACGACGGAATTTCCGGAGATTTTGTTTTGAACTCTTCGTAAAGAGAAACTTCGCTGAGTTGTCCCGCACAAAGGATGATCGAATCGCATTCAATGGTTAGGGGACCGTCCTTTTTGGTTTCAACGACGAGCCCTTGATCTGTGACTTCCTTATAGTTGAGAGAAGTATAAAATCCGACCTCTTTCGATTCCAATTCCTGAAGTAAGGCCCAGGCAGTCGTCGCTCCCAATCCCGATCCGATCTTTCCGGATCTTCGAAAGATGGAAACCTTTCGATTCGGTTTTTCTTTTTGAATTTGTGCGTTCGTATAAGAAGTCACGTTGTAACGATGAAAATAAGAATCGATCGTAGGCGCCTCTTCTTCCGTAAGTTTATGAGCCACGTCACAACCGATTCCTCCTCCTCCGATGATCGCAACCTTGTCACCCGGCTTGAATTTTCCGGAAAGATAATCCGCGTAAGAAGCCGTCTTCTTTTTTTCGATTCCAGGAAGGGAAAATTCCCTAGGTTTGACTCCGGTTGCAAAAATCACCGCATCCGGTTTGAGTGCAAGAATGCTGTCTAACGTGGCGCGGTGGTCGAACCGAATTTCCACTCCTAGGTTTTTAAGTTCGTTTTTAAAATAACGAATCGTTTCAAAAAATTCCGATTTTCCGGGAATCTGCGCTGCAAGATTGAGTTGTCCTCCGATTTTGTCCGTCGCTTCCAGTACGGTCACTTTGTGACCTCGAATCGCGCTGATTCTCGCCGACTCGAGTCCTCCCGGTCCGGATCCGACTATGACCACGTGTTTTTGATTTGCATTTTTCAGTTTGCCGATTTCGAGTTCTCTATTTGCGGAAGGATTTACCAAACAGGAAACCATCTGTTCTTTGAACGTATGATCCAAACAGGCTTGATTGCAGGCGATACAGGTATTGATTCTTTCTTCCTGATCCGCTTGGATCTTATTTAGAATATCAGGATCCGCTAAAAAAGGTCTCGCCATACTCAGGATATCCGCTTCGTGATCTTTCAATATGCGGGACATCGTTTCCGGCATATTGACTCGATTGGATGCGATGATCGGAATGTCCTTGATTCTCTCTTTGATCTTTCCGGAAATTTTTGCCCAAGCCCCTCTCGGAACGAGCATGGAAATCGTCGGAATTCTGGATTCATGCCAGCCGATTCCTATGTTGAGCGCATCGGCCCCGGTCTCTTTTAGTTTTTCCGCAAGTACGATGACTTCTTCAAAGGTCGGGTTGCCCGGAATCAAATCGATTCCCGACATACGATATACAACCGGAAAATCCTTTCCGACTTTTTTTCGGACGTTTTTCATTACTTCGATCGCAAAGTTCATTCTTTTTTCGGAACTTCCGCCGAAGAAATCCTCTCTGTGATTGGTTACGGGTGAAAAGAATTGGTTCACCAAATAACCTTCACTTCCCATGATTTCTACGGCGCCAAAGCCGATTTCCTTTGCCTTGAGCGCGGAGTCTCCGAAGTCTTCGACCGTTCTCCAGGCTTCCTCTTCGGAAAGCGCTTTCGGTATAAAACGATTGATCGGAGCACGGAGCGCGGTTGGCGCCACAAGTTCCCTATGATATGAATATCTTCCCGCGTGAAATAGTTGAGCGCAAAAAACTCCTTTGGGCTTGAGTGCGTTTGCAACGATAGATAATTCCTTACAATCTTCTTCCTTTTGAAAGTTAAAGAAAATGTTAGCTCCTCTGCCTTCGTGATTGACGGCGATTCCCCCCGTCGTGATAAAACAAGCGCCTCCGTCGAATCGTCTCCCATAGAACGCGATCATTCTTTCCGCAGTCATCGGCATTCCTTCCAGTCCTAAGTGCATGGAGCCCATAATCACTCTGTGGGGAAGTGTGATCGAACCGATTTGGATCGGTTGGAAAATTTCAGAATATTTCATAACAAACCTTTTTTTTTGGAGAATCTTTCCTTCTATCTTGAAAACGGATTGGTAAACGGGCAAGTGAATTCTTGGACCCATTTCACCGGTTCCTGTTTGATTCCAACTTAAAGCTTGTCCCAAAACCTGAAAGAGAATTTGCAGGAGTTCCCACAGAAACTTTCCCTTTGAAGGTTTTTAGGCTTTTGCGTGATTTTCTCGTCCTTTAAAAACGTAGGAGTTCCAACATTTTTAGACTTTGGGACAAGCTCCTTAATTCGGAACCTGGTTCCGTGTGATTTTTTTTATTTTTTTTTGTGAATCTCCCTCTCTGCTTCGTTCCGGAAGAACCGTATTGAGTATGGAAATTCTTTCGCTGTATTCTCAGAGGAAAATTGAATCCGCATTGGTCGAAGGTGGAATCGGAATCGATTCGATTCTCGTTCCTGTCTCGTATTGGAATGTTTTGGATTTGGAAGAAAAAAAGGCTCTTTCTAAAAAATTACCTTATCTTTTGCGGAGATATACGAAGTATGTGGCTTCTATGAAGAGGCTTCATTGGAGGGCGGGTAAGATCAAGTACAACTGGGGTGTGGGGAAGATGAAGAAGATGAGCATTCGCGTGAATACGGGTGCTTGGGCTTTGCTGGGAGCTTTGGCGGCGGCGCATGGTGTTTCTAGATGTTTTATGTTTAATTATATGCTTTGGCTGGATGATATCGGGGTCGGAGATTCTATCGTAGAAACTGTAAACCTAGGAACTCCTAGGTTTCATGAGATTTACAGAATGATTTGGACTTTAAATTTACGAGAAAACAAAATCACCAGGGAATTCGACTTCGATCCAAACTCAATGACGGACCAATATCCCTACCATTTGAACAAAAACCCCGTCGTAGAAACTTAAAGTCGATTGAGCGCGGAAATATAAGCCCTCGAACAGGCCTCGATGATGTCCGTGGAGCTTCCTTTCCCGACGACACGCTCTCCCTTGTATTCCAAAGTCACGGAGGCTTCCGCCATAGCGTCCTGACCCGCAGTAACCGGAGAGATCACGAGTCTGGAAACTTCCGGATCCATACCGGTTGTTTTCTGAATCGCTTTGAAGATCGCGTCCACAGGGCCGTCACCGGTTGCAGATTCTTCTCTGATATGACCGTCAATAACAATTCTCACGCCCGCAGTCGGAGTGCTTTTGCTGCCTGTGGAAACCGTAAAACCGTCCAGTTGAAAACGGTCCCCCGTAGACTTTCTGGTTTCATCCGAAAAAAGGGCGCGGATATCCTCGTCGTAGATTTCTTTTTTTCTGTCGGCAATCTCCAAAAATCTTTGATAAGCGGCTTCCAATTCTTCCGCTTGCGGAGAAAAGCCGAGTTTTACGATTCGATCCTTAAAACCGGCGCGGCCGCTATGTCTGCCCAGAACCATTCTGTTGGAAGAAAGCCCGACGGTTTCCGGTTTCATAATCTCGTAGGTTTCTCTGTGTTTGATCACACCGTCTTGGTGAATCCCGGATTCGTGAGCGAAAGCGTTTGCACCAACGATGGCCTTATTGGGTTGAACGAGCATACCTGTAATCGTTTTCACGAGATAGGAGGCGCGAGCGATTTCCTCGGTTTTAATTTGGGTTTGAATTCCGAACGTATCCTTTCTGGTTCGCATCGCCATGACGATTTCTTCCATGGCCGTATTGCCCGCTCTCTCCCCGATACCGTTGATCGTACATTCGATTTGACGGGCGCCGTATTGGACCGCAGCCAAGGAGTTAGCGGTTGCAAGTCCCAAATCATTGTGACAATGTGCGGAGAAGATCGCCTTATCGGATCCTCTAACATTCTTAAGTAAAAATTGAAACAAGGCGCCGTATTCGGCCGGAGTAGTATAACCGACCGTGTCCGGAATGTTGATCGTAGTCGCCCCGGCTTCGATTACCGCTTCGCAGAGTTCTCTTAAAAATTCCGGTTCGCTTCTAGTAGCGTCTTCGGGAGAAAATTCCACGTCGTCCACGAATTGTCTGCAAAGGGTCACGGCTTCCACGGCCATTTTTAAAACTTCTTTGGGTTCCTTTCCGAGTTTATATTTCATATGAATCGGAGAGGACGCGATGAAGGTATGAATCCTTCTTTTTTTTGCGGGTTGGAGCGCTTTAGACGCGGCTTCGATATCGGCTTTCATGGCTCTTGCAAGAGCGGCGATCGTCGGACCTTCGGTTTCTCTTGCGATCCTTTCGACGGCTTGAAATTGAACGGGAGAAGATACGGGGAATCCGGCTTCTATGATATCCACTTTCATCGTAGCCAATTGAGCTGCGATTTCCAACTTCTCGTTTTCCGTCATCGCGGCTCCGGGACATTGTTCACCGTCTCGGAGCGTCGTATCAAAAATGCGAACGTAGTCTTTCTGATCTGTTGCCATGTGATTCTCGCAAAAAATTCTGTTTCCAGTTTTTTGGATTTTATTCCTTAGACAACCAATTAAACTCCGCATTCTTTCAAAACGAAATATTCGATTGAAAAACGGAGAACCCTTTTTACGATTTCAACTTTCAATGTTCATCAAAAAACCATGATTCGATTTTACGCATCCAACTTTCAATCCACCGATTGTTCCGTAGCCGCAAATCTTTACAGAGAACTTTTCGGTTTAAAAACCGTCAGCAGTTCCGGAACCCACGCGGAACTTTCCTGGCCCGACGAGAAAGGAATTTTGATCTTTAGCAAAGAATCTAAAAATTGTCCGGCGAGTCCCGGGACCTTGACGTTTTGTGTCGCTAAGAATGATTGGGAGAATCTAAAGATCCGTTTGTTTTCTCGCGGATTTACCGTTGAAGCTTCGGATCCAAAGTATGTTTCCGTTTTGGATCCTTGGAAAAACCGAATCTGGTTTTATTTCGAATAAAGTTCCGCCAAAAAATCGATACATTAAAATTTTAAATTTTAGACTTTCTTAATTCTTCGATCGAACCATAAACCGCTTGGATGATTCAAAATCCATTTCCCGCATAAAAAAACCCCGACATTATCGGAAACGGAAAGGCCGTCATTCGGTTATATTACAAGCGGGCGGATCCTCCCCGCCGAATTTTCCCGAACAAAGGCCGCAAATCACGGACAAGGGCGTGAGGACCGGGCTCTCGGCTCCAGTCAAGTTATTGTGTTTTCCTATAATACATTCAATTTTTGTAATTTCAATAACTTGACTCCGCCTCCATCCCTTCCGCGTTGCAAAGGATCGTAAGTTTGTAATGAGTCCGTTTACTGATTCCTATAAACTTAAGTACCGTTTGTTTTTATCGCAAAAAACGGTTTTAATGCAAAATATTAGGTACTTTATTACATATTTATGGGTAATAAAAGCCCGTCACTATCAAACTATCAAAGGAATTTTTAATTTGAGGACGGTCGTAAAACGGCGGTTTCATGTGAAGACAAGTGGATAGGATTAGGAGTCGGTTTACAAAGTTTGATCGTTGTCATTGAATCTTCCTTTTTATGACAACTTTTTATACGATACTACAAGTTCTAAATTTTCTCGATCCGATAAAATAGATTTCTACAAAGAATCTGTCCACCAACCATTCGATTTAATCGGAATAGCCGCAGATCTCTGCGATTGTTTTAAGTTTTGGGACAAACTCAAAATCATTTTTCAAATTCTTTTTTTCTAAGATCATAAACCAACCGATAGGTTTTATCCTTGAGAGAAACAAGTTCTTTACAGTTTTCCACATCCCATTTCATCGTAAGAATTATTTTCTTTTCCACAAGAGAATACTGATAGAAAGGTTTACAATTTTCCTTATGGGAGGTTTTTGTTTCCCTATAAAAATTCCAATCCGATTCTGGAAGAACTCGATTCTGAAAATATCCTTGAAGCTCGTCTCTAAAAATAGATTCATAATTCGGAAATCCTCTGTTTAGAATTTTTTTTTGAATTTTAAAAAAACGGAATGTACTAGTAAAAAGACGGGATTCCTTTCTTCCAAAGTATTGAAACTTCTGATCTTCAAAAAGTTTTTCAAAATTAATTCCCATTGTCTTTGGATGTTTTCGATTTCGTAACCAAAGTTGAAAAAATTCTTCTAAGGAAACGAGAGGGATTTGATCGAGGTCGTTTCCTTGTTTTACACTTTCAAATGTCATCGTGTTTAGTTTTGTAGTGCAGTAGAATAGAATTCCAAAGATCGAGATTAGAATCGAAAGTAATAAAACGAAAGATGTCCTGGTTCCATCCGAATTTTTTCGACTCATATTCTCCATGTTTATCGGTTTGGCGGTTTTTTTCATAACTCATTTACCCTCTTGGGTTTGATAACTCAAGAAATCTATTAAACCGTAATCAAGGTAAACTTGGAGGGATTTGGAATCGCTGATCGTCTTTTCGCATCCCTTCTAAATGAAACTCGATAGCTTCTTTAATCCGTCGAGTCACTTCCTCTTTGATCCTAAATACCGACCGTCATCCTCTAAAATTTCAATGATCTTTTTTTACTTTCATTCGCTCGGGTTCGTTTTTTTTAAATACAAATTCGAGATTACTTTATACGTTTTGAATTTTGTTTACTTGTTCAACTCTGAACTTTAAATTTTTTTAATCCTATTTTCCAACGTGTGATTTTGTTCTTGAACGTTCACAAGCCGGAAAAAATCGAAGTTTTCCAAATGAGTTTGATTTTATTCTAGAAGCAGGGGTCGGGAATACAATCTATTCCTTTCCGATTGAAATTTTTTCGGTTCTACAATCGTAACGGATTCTATCGTTTTTTCCATGGAAGATTGTAAGTTTAGGACAACTTGGATTCACTTCCCAACGTATCTCTAAGACCACTCTTTGATTTGAAAGGGAATAGAAAAATTCTGGTCCACATTTTTTCCGATCTTGGTTCTTCGTATCGATCCAGAGATCACGATCTTCTTTCGATACTCTATGGTTCCAGTAGTAGCGCTCCAAGTCTTCGGCAAAAAAAGATTCGTAATTTGGAAATTCTTTTTTTAAAAGATCGGAACTGACTTTAAAGAAACGGGTTTTCCAACTATAACCTAAAAGATCATTCTTTCCAAAATAAACATATTCAGAATTTTTAAATAAAGAAGTTACGTTGGTTTGAAATTTAAGTTTTCTTTGATTTTTGATCCATAACTGAAAAAATTCTTCCGGAGAAATAAGAGGAACCTTTTCTAAATTCTTTCCTTGTTGAATCGTTTCAAAAGTCATTTGCGATTTAAGACAAAATGAAAAAGTAAGAATTGTACTTAGAATCATAAAAAAGCTCTTTGTTCTCATGTCTCTTTTTTCAATAAATCGATTTTGATTTTTCAAAAGTAGGAGCCTGTCCCAAATCTCAAAACAATCGCAGAGATTGACGGCCATTCCGATAAAATCGGACGGTTGGCGGACAAACTCTAAAACGATTTTCTTCTATTTCGTATATGATTATTTGCTAAAATCATACCTCATTCCTAAAAACTAGAGAGTTTACATTTTTTTGCACTTTATATGGAAACTACTACGTTTGATTGAAAATTCTAAGTCGATCGATTCTAAGGTGAACTTTTAAGAGTTTTTAACCCGGCGAGATCGGATCCACGTCGGATCTACCTTCTTTCATAGCGGCTTCTATCATTTCTTCCGCTTCTTTCCCCAAATACCAATCGATCCATTGATGCGCTCCGTAGATCAAAGGAGTGATCGCGATCGCCACACCACATTTATAAAGAAAGTTATTGGTGGAAATTTGATTCAATTCTTGAAAACTGAGTTTGCCACCTCCGAGTGCGATATAAATCACTACGAACGAATCCACGAGCTGAGAAACGATCGTGGAACCCGTGGCCCGAAGCCAGATGTATTTGTTTTTGGTTTTAACCCGCAAAAAATGAAAGATCTGAATATCGATCAATTGGCCGATCAAATACGCCACAATCGAACCGACGATTACCTTTCCCGAATTTCCAAAAACGATATTAAAGGAATGATCGTCGACGGGAGAATTCGAGGCCGCAGGAATCGACATGTCCAACATCAAAAGAAAGTAAGCCAAGAAGATCATCACCATTCCTAAGAGAGTGGTAAAACGAACTCCTTTTCTTCCGTAGTATTCGTTGAGAAGATCGGTTATGATGAATGTTACGGGAAACGGAATCACTCCCATCGTAAGAGTAAAACCGAAGGAAATAAAAAGTTTGGATCCTGTCACTTCGGCCAGGATCAAGAACGTTAAAAAGAATGCGTTTAAGACGATAAATAATTTCAGAGATTTGGAGAGAGGCATAAGCGGTTTTATCCGTCGATCACTCGAATTCGTCAACTTGTAAAAAGAACCGTTTGACAGTCTCCAAGCGTATAAATCTCTGGAAGCGGGTTCTAAAATTCATCAACGTAGGAAACTTCTTTATTTTCCCGAGTTTCGATTCGATAATTAAGACAACACCGATGGCACACAAACAAGAAGACAAACACGATTTTCCGGAAGATTTGATAAAACCGACTCCTTTTCAGAAAGGTTCGGAACTTCAGAAAGGTTCAGAACCGAAGCATAAGATCTTATTTTATTCTTTTACTTGGTTTTTATTATCCGCAACTTCCTTTTTTTTAGGGATTCATCTTCTCAAAAAAGATCGAGCTCCGCTTTCAGTGGAGAATGTTCGTGCGAGTTCCGTCGGAATCATGGATGAAATCCGCGATCTTTTTTTTATCAACAAACCCGCCAATCAGTCTGAACCGTCGCAAGATCCAAAAACTTCTTCCGAATTCAAATCGGATCTTTTCTCATTTGGAAAAGACGACGGCGATATGCCCGAGGCGACCTTACTTCCGAAAGCGGACGAGAATACAACCTTCCGTGCTTCCACTTGGTTTTCCGATTACGAAGCGATGAAAAAGACCGTACATCTTTACAACGAAATTCATCCCTTTATCTACGGAATGAAAGGCCGTGAAACGAATAACGGAGATCTTTATTCGAGTTGGGGAAGCGCTCAAAAACACGAACGGGTCGCCGAGTTGCGTAAACTCAATCCGAATGTAAAGATCATTCCTACGATCTTTCGTTGGGAGAATAAATACGAAAAGATTTCCGAAAATATCGGGATGAACGGACGCAACGATATTCGTGATAAACACCTTTCGAATATTCTTCACGAACTGGATACGTACGGTTACGACGGGATCGATATCGATTACGAAGGAATGAGTTGCGAGAAAAAGGAAAAGTTCGAAGAATTCATCGTCATTCTTTCCAAGGAAATTCATAAACGCGGAAAAATCCTTTCCGTTGCGGTTCATCCGAAAACTCCGGCTAAAAAAGAATCCATGAAAGTCTGCAAGGGTTTAAAAGACAAAATTAAAATGGATTACGCGGAAAACTGGAGAGGACCTATGACTCACGATTATACCTTCCTCGCAAAATACGCGGATCGTATTAAAATTATGGCATATGAATTGCATCCTAGAAAATACAGAAATCCGGGACCGGGACCGCAGGCCCCGAACACTTGGATCAAAAGTATCATCGAATATGCGAAAGCGAGAGTTCCCGCAAATCAGTTGTATATGGCGATTCCCACTTACGGGTACGATTGGGCCTTGAATTGTAATTCGAAAATCAAATCGGTTTATTATCAGGATGCGGTTCGCAAAAAAGAATTCGGAATTCACAGACAACCGACTAACATCGATCAGATTCTTGCGAACACGAAGAACTCCGGTTCTTGGACCAATCTTTCGAAATTTTCCTACGTTCATTCGGGAAAAACATACGAAGATCCGAGCATCTGGTATAAATCGGAGGGTTGTGACCGTGTAGCGTTTTACATGAACCGAAAAGCGTTCGAAGACAAGATGAATCTTCTCAGACAATACGACCTCGGCGGATTTTCCTTTTGGCAATTGATCAGCGACAACGATCCCGGAATCAACGATTATCTAGAATTATTAGTTTCTAATAAACTTCCTCCTGTTGAAAAGGTCAAAGAGCCCGTAAAAAATCCGAACGCACCTGCGACGGACGTTCAACAAACCGCTCCGGAAGAAGCAAATGTAGACCGCAAACATACGGAAAAACTTGCCGGAAAACAAGGTTAACACTCTCGTCACGGACTCTCCTCAAAAAGCGGCAAACATATTGCTCGGAGGAGGGCTCGTCGTTTTTCCGACCGAAACGGTCTATGGAATCGGAGCCTCCGCCCTTGACGTCAAAGCCTGTAAAAAAATCTACGAAGTCAAAAATCGTCCTTCGGACAATCCTCTCATTCTGCACGTTCAAAATATTTTTTCCTTGAAAACCTGCGGAAACGTAAGTGAAAAAGCCGATCTCGTATTTCAAAAATTTTCTCCCGGCCCGATCACGGGCATTTTTACGAAAAGAAACCGAGAACTTTTTACGGCGGGACTCAATACCGTCGCGGTAAGAATTCCTTCCCATCCGACTGCGATTCAATTTTTGGAATCCTGCGGGGTTCCCGTTGCCGCCCCTTCCGCCAATCTTTCCGGAAAACCTTCCTTAACAAAAATTGAATATATATTGGAGGAATTTACCGGAAAAGTAGACTGCATTTTGCTGGGAGAAGAACCGAAAATCGGAATCGAATCGACCGTGATCGACTTCACTTCCGAACCTCCTATTTTAGTTCGTCCGGGTTTTGTGGACCGAAAGGATCTGCTTTTGATTCTTCCGGATTTAAAAGGTCTCGAATTGTTAAACGAAGCGGAAGGAGCTCCAAAAAGTCCGGGTCTTAAATATCGGCATTATGCTCCGGCCTGTAAGGTCGTATTAAAGGATTCGTTAAACGGAATTTCAAAAAATTTCGGCCAAATCGGTTTTGACATTAAGAATCCATCGGTATATCAGATCCGTATTTCGACTAACGAGGAATACATGAAATCCATCTATTCCTTTTTTGTGGAATGCGATCGCAGAGGAATTGCGGAAGCGTGGTGTGAAACTCCCAAGGAAGGAAGAGGAAAGGAAGCGTTAATCAATCGGATTTCAAAAGCGGCTTTGAAATAGAAGAGAAATTCGGTTTGATTTTCTGAGCAATCCTAAAACCCGGGAGTTCTCGCAAAAAGCCTGAACTTTTACTTGCAAAAAATATGATTTTCTAATAGAGAAAAGAGTCTTCCCACCCATTTCACTACCTGAATTGCGCCCGCAATTCATTGAGCTAATCCTTACATAGCCGCTTGAAACGAGGGTTCCGAAATTTTTTCTACCGATCGTCAACCTTGATTCCAGAACCTCGACTTCAGAAAAAACTCGGCTTCCGCGAATTGAAATTTTTTTCGAATCGGATCCGTAATTTCGGCGGAGGCGGATTGTAAAACCTCCGGGAAAATCGAGGAGAAATTTCCCGACAATCGATTGGATAAAAATCCGGGTTTTAAGGACCTAAGAAAACTTTGAAACGTAAAAAGAGTCGGCAAGTATCGAACCTCCACTCGTTCCGTTTTCAATTCTTGTTTGATGTCTTCCAGTAGTCCCAGAAAGTCGGAGATGGAATCGACCATCTTTTCTTTTAAGAATTGACTGGAAGTAAAAACCCTTCCTTGTCCGAATCGTTTATCCAAATCCGAGGTTGAAATTTTTCTCGCATCGGCTACCCGTTTGTAAAAAAGTCCTTCCGATTCTTTGATTTCCTGCTCCATCAATTTTTTGGATTCCGGATGAATCGGCCCGTATTCGGAAAGAAGATCCCTGTATTTGTAAAAACCGACCCTATCCTTTGTGACACCCAATTTGGAATAAAGATTTTTCAGATCCAAACGAAGCGAAATACTTCCGATACTTCCAACGATTCCGTACGGAGAAGCGTAAATTTTAGAAGCTCCGCAGGAAAGATAATATCCCCCGCTCGCGGAAATGTTTTGCACATACGCGTAAACCGGTTTTTTCTTTTGCAACTTTAGAATTTCCTGATATAGAAGTTCCGACACGAAAGCCGAACCTCCGGGAGAATCCACTTCCAACACCACCGCCTTGACGGAAGATGCTTCCTTGAGTTCTTTGAGAGCGTTTTTTACGGAGTGATAGGAGATTCCTTCCGTTTTTCCTTCCCCTTTGCCGAGAGTATCGTGATGAATGTTTCCCTTGAGGGGCAGAACCGCGACGATCGGTTCGCGTCCGGGAAGTATTTTAAAATTTCTTAATTTAGAAAAACGATATAAAGAAGAAAGACTGAGTTCTTTTGAAACCGGTTTTTGTTTGTCGTCCTCGTTTTCGTAGTGCAAATAAAGAAAATTCTCCCTAAAATCCTCTTCGTTTAAAAATCCGGAGATGAATTTTCTTTCCTTTAGGGTTTTTGCGGATAAAAAAGGTTCGGCAAATATTGTGAGCGAAAAGCCCGCATAACGTTGAAAAAGGGCTTCCAAATCTTCCGTCATTTGTTTGAGGAGCGCGTTTAGATTTTCCCTTGCTTTGGGAGAAAACTTATCTCTTTGAAAGGATTCCCCGAAGGATTTGTAGGGACCGCTCTGGAAGGTTTCCACTTTCACTCCCCATTTTTTACCCGCGTTTCCAAAGAAAAAAGATTCTGCGGAAGGTAGAACTGGAAAAAATTCCGAGGCTTCCGAAGCGAACCGTTCGTTGCAAACTCCCAAGAGAAACAAGGATTTGAGTCCGCCTGTCAGCGCAAATCCTTCCAATATCACTCCGGCTTCTTTCAAAATTCGTAATCTTTCCGCGATACTCAAGGTTTCACCGAATCCGTATTCCGGTTGTTGAATCAAAACGGAAATTTTTTTCAACCCGGGGACTTGAGAGAGAAGTTTGAGTTCTAAAAGAAAATCCGTGAAAAAAACGTCTTCCTCTTTGGAAGAGAGAAGTTTCATTAAGAGAGATTTTCTGTAACTTGAAAATTCGGAAGGAATTTCCAAAAAGTAATGATCTCCTCGAAAAAATCGAAATCGAAGGACGCGGGTAAGTTGAAAGAGCAGACGAAATGGAATGAATACGATTTGAAGAAAATTTCGAAACATGACGTCAGTTTGAAAACCGGATTCTTCTTGAAAAAGAAGAATTTCATTTAGGAAAGGAGTTTTCAGATTTAAGTACACAATAAATTCTAAAAAGCAAGAGGGTATTTCATTGCAGGAAATTCGGATTCGCGGAGCGAGAGAGCATAACCTTAAAAATATCAACGTGGATATTCCGAGGGATAAACTTGTTGTCATTACTGGGTTGTCCGGTTCCGGAAAATCTTCTCTTGCCTTTGATACGATCTACGCGGAAGGTCAAAGACGATACGTGGAAAGTTTATCCGCTTATGCCAGACAATTTTTGGGTCAGATGGAAAAGCCGGATCTGGATCTGATCGAAGGTCTTTCCCCGGCGATTTCCATCGAACAAAAAACGACTCATAGAAACCCAAGATCCACTGTCGGAACAGTTACGGAAATTTACGATTATCTCCGGCTTTTATACGCAAGGGTGGGAAAACCGCATTGTCCCGAATGTGGAACCCCGATCCAATCCATGTCGATCGATCAGATCACGGCTCGGGTTCTTGCGTTTCCACAAGGAAGTAAACTCCAGATTCTTTCGCCGGTTGTCTCAGGCAAAAAAGGAGAACACAAGGACGTTCTCGAAAAGATCCGCAAGGACGGTTTCAATCGGGTGAGAATCAACGGTGAGATCCGAACCCTGGACGAAGAAATCGTATTAAAAAAGAATTTTAAAACATCCATCGAGATCGTTGTGGATCGGATCGTGATGAAGGACGGAATTCGAAGCAGACTCGCCGATTCCGTGGAAACCGCGCTCAAACAATCCGAAGGGCTCGTGATCTTGGACGACGGTTCCAAGGATCATATTCTTTCCCAAAAGATGGCCTGTCCGAACGGACACGATATCGGTTTTACCGAACTTTCTCCCCGGATGTTTTCATTCAATTCTCCTTATGGAGCCTGCGAGACCTGCGACGGTCTGGGAAGTTTATTGGAATTTGACGAGGATCTTTTGATAAACGATCCGGAACTTTCCTTAGTCGACGGTTGTATCGAAGCCTGGGCGGGTTCCAAAAGCAACGGCTTTTGGTTTATGGCCACTCTCAAGTCCTTATCCGATTCTTTGAAGTTCAAGATGAACATTCCTTGGAAAGATCTTCCCGAAAAAACGAGACAAACGATCCTACACGGAGATAAGAAAATAAAAATTGAATATGATTTTAGAGGCGCCAATTCCCATTACGAGTTCACCAAAGAATACGAGGGTGTGATTCCGAATCTTCAACGAAGATACAAGGAAACCAAATCCGACTCGATGCGTCAGTGGTTCGAGTCGTACATGACCAATCATCCTTGTCCTTCTTGTAAGGGAAAACGTCTCAAACGGGAAAGTCTTTCGGTAAAGGTGCATAACGTTCCCGTGGACGAGTTCACTTCGTATTCGATCGAAAACGCTTTGAAATTTGTCGAAAGTCTCAAAGTGACCGGCGCGGAAGAAATCATCGCCAAACCGATTTTGAAAGAGATTCATCAGAGACTTTCTTTCTTAAACGACGTAGGAGTCGGTTATCTTACGATGGAAAGAAGCGCGGGTTCTTTGTCGGGCGGAGAAGCGCAGAGGATTCGTTTGGCGACTCAGATCGGTTCGAGGCTGATGGGAGTTTTGTATATTCTGGACGAACCTTCGATCGGTCTGCATCAAAGAGACAATACAAAACTCATTTCCACTCTCAAGAATTTAAGAGATCTCGGCAATACGGTGTTAGTCGTCGAACACGACCACGAAACGATGGAAGAATCGGATTGGCTGATCGATATGGGACCGGGCGCGGGTGTTCACGGCGGTCAGATCGTCTGTGCGGGAACTCCTACATACGTCGCCAATCACAAGGATTCTCTGACCGGAAAGTATCTTTCCGGAAGACTGAACGTTCCCATTCCCGCAAAACTCAGGGACGGAAACGGATTTAAACTTCAGATCCTCGGAGCCAGGGAAAACAATCTCAAGAATATAGACGTTACTCTTCCTTTGGGAAAGTTAGTCGTCATTACGGGGGTTTCCGGTTCCGGAAAGTCGACTCTTATCAACGACATTCTTTACAACGCAGCCGCGCACAAGGTGATGAAGATGAAAACCTTGGCGGGCAAACACAAAACGATCAAGGGATTTGAAAACATCGATAAGATCATCAATATCGATCAGTCTCCGATCGGAAGAACTCCTCGTTCCAATCCCGCAACGTATACGGGGCTGTTTACTCCGATCCGAGAAATGTTTTCCAATCTCGAAGACGCGAAACTCAGGGGTTACGGTCCGGGAAGATTCAGTTTTAACGTAAGCGGTGGGCGTTGTGAGACCTGCGAAGGCGACGGAATCCTCAAAATCGAAATGCACTTTCTGCCGGACGTATACGTGACCTGCGAGGTTTGTAAAGGAAAACGATACAATCAAGAAACATTAGAAGTTCGTTATAAAGGGAAAAATATCTTCGACGTTCTGGAAATGACCGTGGAAGACGCGAATCAATTCTTTGAAAACATTCCCATCGTTAAACGTAAACTGGAAACCCTTTTGGAAGTGGGACTGGGTTATATCCGGCTCGGACAACCCGCGACCACGTTTTCCGGAGGAGAGGCGCAAAGGATCAAACTCGCGACCGAACTTTCCAAACGACCAACCGGAAAAACCCTTTACATTTTGGACGAACCGACGACCGGACTTCACTTCGAAGACGTTAGACACCTTTCCGAGGTTCTGCATACTCTTGTGGATCGCGGAAATTCCATGATCGTGATCGAACACAATCTGGACGTGATCAAACAAGCCGACTGGATCGTGGACATGGGACCCGAAGGCGGAGACGGTGGTGGTCTTGTCATTGCGGAAGGAACTCCGAAAGAAGTGGCAAAAGTAAAAAATTCCTATACGGGTCAGTATCTTAAGAAAGTCTTTACATCCGAGAACGGTAAAGCGGACGGCAAAAACGGAATGAAAGAAAAAAAATCCGCTCAAGAAACGAAACAAAAAGTGAATCGTTAAAATCGCAACGAGGCGTTATGAATCTGAAAGAATTCTTATCTTCCGTTCCGTCCCACGAGTATCGAAACGTTTTCAGAGACGCGCTTCCTTACTTGGCGGAGGAGGGTTATTTCGAAGCGATTGCGGGAGGTTCCTTCGAAACGTTTCACAAAAAGATTTATCAACTGGGTTCTTATCCGAGGGGAATCGGACTCGGAATCGCGATGATGGCTCAAACCAATGTCGCGGGAAGAATTTTGAAGTTCGTTGGAGACGGTTTCTTAAACGAAACCGGAATCCACCGAGTTTTTCGACGAGAAGAAACGATTGCGATCGGAACCAAACTTTTAAAGGATGTCAGCTCCGGTAAAGATATCATTTCCATGGGAGTCAGCGAATCCGGATGGAAGGGAAGAATTTCCAATATCGTCACCGACTATCGAGTCGAAAACGATCGAATCCTCTTAAGTTTATCCAAGTCCTTTCTAACCAACGGAGCGAACTGTAGCGGATTTTTGATCGTGGCAAAATCACCTTCGGAAACCTACGACGTGATCTATATCCCCCGCGATTCTTACGGTCTTGAATTGGAAATTTTCGATCTGGAATACGCCAAAGAAGCGACTCACTGTAGGCTTAAAGGCAACGATTTGTCCCTTCCTTTGAAAAATCTGCTCTTTTTGAACTACCAAAACTTTGCACCCGAAATTCACCTTTCGGAAATGTTATCGGCTTCGGCGCTTTTTTGCGGTTATGTGGATTTGATCCTAAAAACCCTTTTAAAAGAAAAAAGAGACGTGGATCCGATGATCGCCGGAAAAATCTTAGACATTCAACAATTATTATATTCAAAAATAATTGAGATCTCCGTAAAAAAGGATCAGGATCCGAACTTTAGGATGGAAGAAGTTCATCCTTACGGTTACGAAACGGCTCTGGACCTGATTTATTCCTGGTTTACGGATCTTGTAAGCGGAGTGGAATTATCCAATATGTTTCCGGATATAGGACTTTTTTATTCCATTCATCCGGGTAAAACTCCTATCTATCAAAAGAATATCTTGAAAAAGATTCGAGCTTTGCGTTAGCGGATTTTGCGTTTTGTTTGTAGTAGTAGGAGAGTAAAAAACCGAGAAAATATCTTTGAGATAAGTTTTGAAATTCGGGATAATGAAATCGAATCGGAATTTTCCCATTTGCAAAAGAGGAAAATTCCATTTTTAGAATATTAGGATTTTACGATGATCGAAAATATTCCGATCGCGCCTATCATGACGCCTAAAATCCATTTTGTTTGCAAAGATATGGCCTTGTGAATTTCCGAAACTTCGGATTTGATGTCCGCCCTTAAGTTGGAAAATTCTACTCTCAATTCCGAAATTTCAGAACGAAGTTTACCGCTCTCCTCGGAAAGACGACGTTCGAAACGGTCCGTAACAACTTCGATTGCTGTCGAATGACTATCCCCAAAAGCACGGTTTAAAAAATCCACAAACTCTACAATACCTTCCTGACCCAAAAGTTCCCCCAAACGTTTAGGAACTTTTCGAACTAACGCTGACATAAGCATAAAACTACTCCCCCAAAAAAAAAATGGGCAAGCGAAAAAATTCGCCCTCACCGAAAACGGTTCCGAAAGCGACATTGAAAGGCTCAAAAAGTCGAAATTTATTTTAGAAAGTTCCGAAAAAATAAAAACCCTGAACTAAAACGCAACATCCTTTATGGGTCGTGTTGTCGGCCGCTCAGTGACGATGTCCGTGATGGTCGTGCGTTCCGTGTGAATTTAAGATCGGAAATGCGCCGATTTTTTTTGTTAGTTCCGGAATCTCGCACTGAACTGTAACAAAGTCGAACCCGAATGAAGATTTCAAAATTTGATTACACTTGAAAACGATCTCTTCGGAGTGTTTAAAATCCGCCATCGAAATCCTCAAGGTGCAGGCGTAAACTCCCCTTGTGATGGCCCAAAAATGAAAATCCAGAATTTGGCCGACACCCTCGATCTTACGAACGTGTTCCAGAATATGAGGAATTTCGAATGTTTGCGGAGACGATTCCAATAGAACGGAAACACTTTCCTTAAAAATTCCCCAAGCGGAACGCAAAATCAAAATCGAAATCAAAACGCTGATCAAAGGATCGATCCAGTTCCAATTCGTAAAATAAATCAGAATGGAACCGAGGAGAACTCCCGCCGTCGAAAGAAGATCGCTTAGAACGTGAACGTAAGCCGATTTGATATTGATGTTTTCGTCGCTAAAACGAAATAAAATCCAGGCGCTGATCAGGTTGAGAACGATTCCTAAAGAACTGTAAAAGATCATTTGAAAACTCAAAATCTCTTTTTGATTTTGAAATCGTTCAACGGCCTCGTAAAAAATATAAAACGAAATCCCGAAAATCAAAATCGAATTCAAAAGAGAGGTCAAGATTTCGATTCGATAATAACCGAACGAAAATCGATGATTGGGTTTTCGGGAAGCGAGTAACACCGCAATAAAAGAAAGGGATAAGGCGATCGCATCCGTGATGATATGACCCGCGTCCGCAAGAAGGGCGATACTTCCGCTCTGAAACCCGCCGAACAACTCCACGAAAAAAATGGAAAGGGAAACGAGAATCGCCAGTAGAATCGATCTTTTCAGACCTTTCTCCTGACTTCTCTCTACATGATGAAGTTGAAAAAAATCATCCATCAACGCGGAACGACTACGATATCCACTCTTCGATTGAGCGCTTTGTTTTCGGGAGTATCGTTGGAAACGATGGGCTGAAATTCTCCGTAACCCGCGAGAGAAAAACTTCTCGGATCCAAAATTTTACTTTCTAAAAAGTAGTGAAGCACACTAAGGGCCCTTTCTCCGGAAAGTTGCCAGTTGTCCGAAAATTTTTTGGTTCGGATCGGAACGTTATCCGTATGTCCTTCGATGATGATTAAATTTCCCGGATAGTTTCCCAGGATTTCTCTGATCTTATCCAACGCGGGAAGGATTTGTTTTTTTAAATCGGCCGAACCGGAATCGAAGGAAATCCGATCGTCGATATTGATGACGAGTCGATTGTGAAAACGTTTGAGACGGATCTGCCCTTTTTTGATTTCATCTACGAGTTTGTTTTCCAGTTCGTTCGCCTGATCCGAGAGCCGATCCAGTTCTTTTTTTTGATTTTCCGAAAGATTTTTCAGTTTGGAAATTTCATCGGTTAAGGATAGGATTCTACCTTCAAGCTCGTTGATTTTTTTCTCGTATTCTTTTTGAAGAGACTCCGTTTTTTTTTGACAAACCTCTTTTTCTTTTTCCAATTCTTCTTTTAAGTCGTTTATAAGATCATTGAACTTCTTGTTCTGTTTTTCATTCTCTTCGATCAGTTCCTTTTCTTTATGGGAACTTTTTGTTTTTAAAACGGCGATTTGATTCTCCAAGATCTTGAGTTTTTCGTCGGAGAGGTCGTTGTCCTTGGCTCGGAATTCTTTTTCTCTCGCGAGCATTTCTTCCAGAAAACGAATTTTAGAATCGAATCCCAAACGTTCCTTTTTGGAATTTTCGGTTTCGTTTCTATATCTGGTTCTGAGAGAATCCAATTCGATTTCCAACGCGATTTTCTCGTTATACACCTTGTTGTATTCCCAAGGATAGTAAAACGTATCCGCAGAAACCGAGTTCACGGAAAGAATCAGACAACAGGAAAAAAGAAAATGAGATTTCAGAAAGGGCTTCATCGTGATCACACTTCTTTCTAAGATTGAACGGTTTACGATCGGGTCACTCCTTTTTTAACGTTCGTTTGGAAATTCATTGATCGGTCTGTTCCGTTTTCAATTCTGTTCACTAAAAACCGTTTCTTGGAGAAAACTTTATGGAAGAAAGAGGGATAAGCCGCGGACTATTTTCTGAAAAAGCGAATCCTTCCTCTCAGGAATGGATCGAATTTTTCTCCGAAAAAATCAAAGCCGACGAGAATGTTTTTTTGGATCGTTTTCTCAAGCAGAATCACCCCGCGGACATCGCGGAGGTTCTGGAAAAACTCGAAGAAGACGAGGCGTTTTCCGTATTCAAACGATGTGATTCCGAATTGCAGAGTTCGATTCTAGTCGAGTTCGACGAAGAATTTCAGGCCGACTTAATCTCCCGTTTTCAAATGAAGGAAATTTCTCCGATTTTGGAAAATCTGGAAACGGACGAACTCTCAAGTCTCATCTCCGAATTTCCCAAAGACAAGGCGGAAGAAATTCTAAACTCGATCGATAAAGAGGATTCTTCCCAAGTCAGAAAACAACTTACGTTTCGGGAATATTCCGCCGGACGTTTGATGAACACCGTGTTTGCTTCGGCCATGGAAACCGATACGGTCCGAAAGGCGATCATCAAACTCAGAAAGATCGCAAGAGACACGGACGATATCTATCATTTATATATCACGGACGAAAACAACGTACTCAAAGGATACGTTAAACTGAAAAATTTGTTTTTGGCCCCTCTCAACACAAAAGTACATCGACTGATGAAAACCGTTTTCACTTCGATTCACTACGATAAGGATCAGGAGGAAGTCGCTAAAATTTTTCGTAAGTACGATTTGGTTTCCGTGGCGGTTGTAGACGATTCCGGAAGAATTTTGGGAAGAATTACCGTAGACGATATTTTGGATATCGTTCACGAAGAGGCGTCGGAAGATATTCTTCGTTTGGGAGGGGTTTCCGAAGAGGAGAAATTGTCTTCTTCCGTTTTAACTTCCACAAGAAGAAGAATGGTCTGGCTTTTGATCAATTTGGGAACGGCCGCTCTTGCCGCTTCGGTCGTTTCCTTTTTCGGAGAAACGATCGAGAAATACGTAATCCTCGCTTCTCTCATGCCGATCGTCGCGGGAATGGGTGGAAACGCGGGTACACAATCGATCACTTTGATCGTACGAAGTTTGGCGACAGGAGATCTTTCCACCGGAAATTGGAAATCCGCGATTCGAAAGGAAGGACTTGTGGGACTTCTAAACGGTTTTATGATCGGAATCACGGCGGGTTTGATCGTTTATTTCTTTACGGGAAATTTTACGCTTTCGATGGTTATGCTTATGGCCTTGCAGGCGAATTTGGTGATCGCCGCCGTAATCGGAACTTCGATTCCGTTGTTGTTGCGCGTTTTAGGAATCGATCCTGCGATCGCTTCCTCCATTTTTGTGACTACTTTTACGGACGTGTTCGGTTTTTTCTGCTTTTTGGGATTGGCTACCGTGTTCATTCAAATGTTATAATATTTTAAAGTGCAAATATTCCTGTTTATCCTAGTTATGTTCGAATTTTTTAATTAGAAATCAGTTTCGGAGAATCAAAAATCAATGTCGCGTATAAAATCAAAGTCCGTTCTTAAAAAGACGATCCTGCTTGCGGGACTGAGTTGGAGCTTATTATGGATCCTTTCCTGTTCCAGTACAAAAACTACGGATAACGAAACGATAAAACGGGAATCGGTTCCAAACCCTGCCGGAGAAAACGAAGTCGTATTGGACGAAGAGGGAAGGGAAGTCGCTTTAAATACGGAAGATCCGGCGTCTTTTTTAAAACCTTCCAAGGATCCTTTGGAATACTTTCGAGTTCATATTTCGAGCGAAGGTTATCAACTGCGTCAATTGAGAGGTTCCAAGTTTATCAAAAGAAAAGTGGATAAGGGCGGGGACGCTCTTATCAGCGAAGAGTTGGTTCGTTACAACAAAATCAATTTCGTAGACGACGGGATCATCATCGTCGTGTTAAACGGAAATACGGGAGCCTTTGAGACGATTCGTTTTAATACCAGAGTGCCTAGGATCAACGACCTCGCCAAAATCGTTCAAAACGACGTGACCCGTTGGACAATGGAACACTCCGAAGAAAAACCGGTTGTGACCAGGTTTCAGATTCATTATTCCTTGGAACTGAAAAACAAAACCGGTAGTACTCGCGACGCGGTCAAAGAAGAATTGAAAAAGGAAGTCATTCGTAGGAAATAATTTCTTGAAATTTCTGTTTTAGGAATTTCTAAAATTGTTACGATAAGCTCCACAACGCGCCTCTGAAACGCGATCCTTAGTGAGCGTTTCGCTTACTTCTGAGAATGATTGATTGAAGTAGGCGCCTCATTCTCTAGGATCATTCGGCAGGAAGCAATTCACTTTAGTTTACCACCCAATCAAGGGGAAAACTCAATGTTGGCTCTTTAGCGCAAATCCTCCTTTTACTTACATACAAAATTCCTGCCACCCTCTTGCTGTAATACTTTAGTTGACCGCCGTAAAGTTGGACTTTTTGGGGACTATCGTCCGAGTATCCCGTTGTTATTTGTTCAATGATTACACGTATATTATATTGTAAATCGGAATCTTATTTTTAGCACATACGGAAATTGAAAAACAATTTTGAATCGTTCTAAGTTACGGATAAACGTGTTGTATACTAAGAATTTTTTCTTAAACTCATCCGGATTACTGTATACACTTGCATGAGAAAGTTGCCGGATATTGAAAGTTTAAAAATAAGTCTTTAATTAAGTTTTTCGAATTTTTGTCGCATTCAGAAATTCAAACGGAAAAATCAGTTCTTCGATCCTTTCCAATACCGGAAAATGCGAATATTCCAACGTGATAATGATCCATTTCGTGTGGAATTCAAATTCTCTTTTTAAAAAGTTGAACCCGTTTTAAGGAATTATGTTATACTTTCATAAAACAAAACGAATTGTAAATTTCCGTAAAAAGAGTTTGAAATTCCATTTAAACTTTGATATTTTTTTGTCCTCGCGACTCACAAATATCAAAGCGGATGCGATTTTGGAGCGATTTCCGGATTAGAAATTTATGATAAATTCAATCGATTTAAAACGCGACGGATATCGGCTTATCTTCGAGTCTCTTCCGGGACTTTATCTCATCCTCCTTCCCGATCTTCGAATCGTCGCGGTAAGCGAATCCTACCTCAAAGCAACGAATACAAAACGAGATGAAATTCTTGGCCGCGGAATTTTCGACGTTTTCCCGGACAACCCATCCGATCCTAACGCCGACGGAGTGGGTAATTTGCGCGATTCTCTTATGCTCGTTCTAAAGGATAAAGCCACGAACACAATGGCCGTACAAAAGTACGACGTTAGGCGATCCGAGGCGGATGGAGGAGGGTTCGAGGAAAAATACTGGAGTCCGATGAATTCTCCGATCTTGAACGAAAAAGGGGAAGTGGTTTATATCATCCACAAAGTGGAAGAAGTAACGGAATTTGTTCGACTTAAAAACATGGGAAAAGAGCAGGACAAGATCGCCGAAGACCTGCGAAATCTGACGGCCTCCATGGAAACGGAGATCTATCAAAGGGCTCAAGAAATTCAGAATAACAATAAAAAACTTCTCAAACTCAACGACGAACTCACGCAGAGAGAACGCGAGATTCAGGAAATTTACAAACGTTTGTTCGACATCGATCAATTGAAATCCCAGTTCTTTGCCAATGTAAGCCACGAGTTAAGAACTCCTTTGACCTTAATTATCGCTTCCACTCGAAACCTGCTGAAAGATCAGAAAATCGCTTCGACTGTGCGCTCCCATTTGGAAACCATCGAAAGAAATTCCTATACTCTTCTCAAACACGTAAACGATCTCCTGGATCTTTCCAAATTGGAATCCGGTAAAATGACATTACGATATTCGAATGTGAATCTTTCGGATGTGATTCGGTTTATAGCGGCCCATTTTGATATCATAGTCAAGGAAAGAAATATAGACTTTGTGTTGAGTATTCCGGAAAATTTTCCGATTCAAATGGACGTTTCCAAAGTGGAACGGATCGTATTGAATCTTTTTTCAAACGCGTTTAAATTCGTTCCCGATTCCGGTAAGATCCATTGTGCTTTGAAAACGGAAGGTGTAATGGCCTCCCTCTACGTCGCGGACAACGGTCCCGGAGTTCCGGTTCATCTGAGAGATCAGATCTTTGAAAAATTCAGACAAGGGGAAGAGGGAGATTCCCGATCTTTCGGAGGAACGGGACTAGGACTTGCAATCGCAAAGGAATTTGCAAATCTACATATGGGATCTATCGAAGTTTCCGATTCTACTTTGGGCGGAGCCCTCTTTAAGGTTCAGATTCCGATTTACGCTCCGATTCAGATCGAAGATATGCAACAATCCATCGAGACGGAAGAATTAACTCCCGCTTTGATCAGCGATATCAATCAGTTACAGAAAAATAAAATAGAAACGCAAGAACCGTCCACATTTTACAATCGTCCCAAGGTGTTGATCGTAGAAGACAACGCGGAAATGCGAAAATACGTTTTCGATACGTTATCCGCCGATTTCAATCTTTGGGTCGCTTCCGACGGAAAACAGGGTTTGGAAAAAGCGATCCTTGAGAAGCCGGATATTATCGTTACGGATATTATGATGCCGGTGATGAGCGGAGATCAGATGGTAAAGGAAATCCGAAAAATTCCGGAACTTGTCGGCACATTTATCCTTTTTTTAAGCGCAAAGTCCGATCAGAATTTCAGAGTCAAACTCCTTCAAGAAGGAGCCAACGATTATCTGATCAAACCGTTTTCGCCGGAAGAGCTGAGCGTAAAGGTTCGGAATTTTGCCGCGTGTAAAAAAACGATTGAGACGTTGGAGATCGCCAATAAGGACATGGAATCCTTCAGTTATTCCGTATCACACGATCTTCGCGCGCCGATTTTAGGGATCGACGGTTTTATACGCATCATCTTGGAGGATTTTTCCGAAACGATGGATTCGGAGGTTCTGCGATTGCTCAAGGTCGTTCAAAAGAACGTGCTCTATATGAATAATCTCATACAGGACCTTTTGAATTTTCATAAGGTTTCAAAGATCGATATGACGAGCAGAATCGTCGACATGGACAGAATGGTCGAGGAAGCGATCGCAACCGTTCTTCAAAATTATCCGGAAAAGGATTATTCGTTTCAGGTCGAAAAATTGCCGAACGCTTTTGCAAACGGGTCCGCTCTCAAACAGGTATGGGTCAATCTCATTTCGAATGCGGTTAAATATTCTTCCACGAGAGAATATCCTGTAATTAAAATCGGTTTTACGGAAGTGGACGGATTTAACGTTTACTTCGTAGAGGACAACGGAGTCGGCTTTAATAAGGCTTATTCGACCAGGTTATTCAAGGTATTTCAAAGACTTCATACACAAGAGGAATTTGAAGGAACCGGAGTCGGTTTGGCGATCGTAGCCAGAATCGTACAACGTCACGGGGGGCAGGTATTCGCGGAAGGGGAGGTGAACGTAGGTTCCAAATTTTCATTCACTCTTCCGAAACTTTCTGGAAACGAAAACATTTAAAATAACGTCATAAAAATATAGAAAACGGTACTACACATGAATAGATGGAAATTCCTTTTTTTAGAAGATTCTTTAGTGGATTTGGAATTGATTCAGAGGCAATTGAATCGCGCTAAAATCGATTACTACCCGATTCACGTCAGCGATTCGGAAGGATTCTCTCAGGCGATCCTGGAACAAAAACCTCATCTGATCTTATCCGATTTCAGTCTTCCCAAATACGACGGATTTTCCGCTTTGAAATTGGCTAAAAAAATCTGTCCTACGACGCCTTTCATATTCGTATCGGGAACTTACGGGGAAGACGCGGCCATACAGACTCTTACCATGGGTGCGACCGATTACGTTCTCAAAGATAGAATCGAAAAACTTCTTCCCGCAGTACAAAGAGCCTTACACGAATTAGAAGATCATGAATTACGCATAAAGGCGGAAAAGGAAAGATACGAACTCGAAGAGCAACTGATACAAAGCCAAAAACTGGAAGCGATGGGCGTTATGGCGGGGACTTTGGCGCACGAGATTAACAATCCTTTGATAGCGATTTCGGAGTACGCGGCCATAATCGCAAAAGGGCAAATCGACTCCGATAAAACAAAACAGTTGGCTTCCAAAATTCGGGACGAAAGCGCTCGTATCTCCACCATCATGAAAAATCTTCTTCGATTTTCCAGGGACGATAAGGGATCTCTTCATCCCGTAGAAGTAGAAGAAATTCTCGTAAAACTGGAATCGATCACACAACAAATTTTTAAAATGAATCGAATCGACGCCTCTTGGAAAAACGTAGAACCGGGATATTCGATTCAGTGTAGGGAAGGTCAGATTCTTCAAATTCTTGTAAATCTTATAAACAATTCCGTGGATAGTCTGAATCAAAAGTATCCCGAGTATGACGACGAAAAAAGGATCATCTTGGAAAACTCAATCATAGAAGACAACAACAAGAAATACGCGGAATTTGCGGTTCAGGATTTCGGCACGGGAATTCCGATCGATATTCAACAATCGGTTTTTAAAACTTTTTTTACGACCAAGGCGGCCGATAAAGGAACCGGTTTGGGTTTGTCGGTCAGTTTAGGAATCGCGAAGGAACACGGAGGTTATCTTAACTTTGAAAGCGAACCGGGACAATATACGCGATTTTATTTAAGAATTCCGATCGTCGACGCGAGCGCCCAGTAAACTTCGCAAGAAAGTATATTCAGTATTCCTTAAGTATTCTAACGCGAATTGGATCTAACGTGAAGTCTATTTTTTTGCAGTAGCTCTAAGGGAAATGGGGAAAGAACGATCCAATTGGATACTGAACTTAAAAAGCGGAAGTTTCGATAAAATCATACTTTTTACTTGCAAAAAGTATGATTTTATGATATAGAAAAAAGTTTTCGAATCCGTTTCCGATTAAGGTTTTTTCGGAGCGAACTTTAAGAAATGTTCCACTTCTTTTTTGCTTCCTACGACTAAGGTCGTACGTTCATGAAGTTCTTTGGGAGTGAGATCTAAAATTCTTTCTCCGTAAACGGTGACTGCGATCCCACCTGCTTGTTCCGCGATGAACGCCATAGGAGCCGCTTCATAAAGAAGTCTTAATTTACCGTTCGGGTATTTCGTGGACTTGGTATCGTTCGGATAGAGAAAAATTCCGCCTTTCAAAAGGTTTCTATGAAAATCCGCAACCAAGGAACCGATGTATCGACCCGACTGAGGTTTTTTTCCGCCTTCGATCGACTTGATGTCTCGGATATAATTCTTCACTTCATCGGACCAATAGTTGTAGTTTCCTTCGTTGATCGAATAAATACCTCCCGTTTCCGGTATCTGCATATCCGGATGAGAAAGAATGAATTCCCCGCAAGAAGGGTCTAACGTAAATCCGGAAACTCCCTTGCCCGTACAAAGAACGAGCATGGTTGAAGATCCGTATAAAACGTAACCGGCGGCCCTTTGACCGGAACCTTGCTGAAGAAGATCGCCTAACGTTCCTGGAGTTCCACCCGGACTTTTTCGCAAATGAACGGAGAAGATGGTCCCGATGGAAACGTTCGCGTCTATGTTGGAAGAACCGTCGAGCGGATCGATTGCGATCGTGTATTTTCCGATTTTGTATCCGTTCGGAACGGGAACCGTGTTTTCATGTTCCTCGCTTCCTAAGATACAAAGATGACCCGAACGAGTCAGTGTGTGATTGAAAACCTTATCCGCGTATTCGTCCAGTTTCATTTGGGTTTCCCCTTGAACGTTCACGATTTCGGTAGAACCGAGAATGTTTTCTAAAAGACCCGCTTTTCTAACCTCTCTGGAAACGATCTTAGCGGCGTAAACCAAATGGCTCATCAAGGCTGTAAAGTCCCCCGTGGCCTGGGGTAACTTGAGTTGTTCCTCGATCAGATACTGGGAAAGACTCAATGTTTGTGTAGGATGGACAGACATAAATTCCTCTTGGAAAATGATTCCAACAGAGTTTTCGGAGTGTCTCCGAATTCAAGCGAAAAGATCCTCGAAAAAGGATTACTCGAAAGTTAAGATTAAAAAAGAAACTTGCGATTTTTGAGAAGATTCTCATCCGATATTATAAGTAGAAGGAGACTCCTATGGAATCCGCAATCAAACCGATCACACACAGATATAAAATTACGGAAGATCCCTTCGAAGAATTTTCGAATCAGATCGTGAGAGACATTCAAAATTCTCTGAGTAACGAAATCGTGATCACCCATTTTTATTTTCAGGATTTACATCCTTATTTTAAACTTTTGGGGGAACAAAGATCCGGCGAAATCATGAAAGAGTTGAAATCGATCATTCAGGCCCATCTCCGTCCTTACGATAAATTGTATGTCATCAGTCCGAGATCGATTCTTACTCTATCTCCGGACTGTAAGACGGAAGTGGTTCAAGCGAGATTCAACGAGGTCGTTTTTCAGGTAAACCATCTGATCGTGGATTATGAGATTCAATTTATGGAACTGGATTCTCCCATCGATTCGATCGAACCGATTTGGAAAGAATTAATTGTGTATTCAAAAAGTACATGACGTTTGTTAAGCGAACTGGACCGAACTGAAAGAGTTACTCTTTTTTTCAAAAAAGTATAAGACGGTTTGTTAAACGAATCGATCTAAAAACATTCACACTTTTCTTCAAAAAAAGACGGCACTCCGCTTCACAAATCGATAGCCGCGTATAAAATTCATCTTTTTTAAAAAGTTCTTCAGGGAATGAACAGTTGTACCGTAAATTTTTACGAGGACAACCCCTCGGAGGAAAGAATGGATCAAGCAGAAAAATTCAAGAAAACACTAGCAAGGTACATCGACTACAGAGGGATCGACATCATTCTTCATCTTAAAAACGGAACCGTGATCGAGCTGGATAAAAACAGAAGATTGAACGGAGATGTAGTAATTAAAAACGGAAAAACAGGAATCGTGGCTCAAATTGAGATTTCTGAGATTCAAAAAGCGGAATTCTTTGCCGCTTAAATCGGAATTGTAGGAAAAACGACGTCTTTTTAAGATTTTGTCGGAAAACCCTTGACATAATGCCCCTTTTTTCTGGTATCGTGGATCTTATCTACTTATTTCTAATTGAAAATCGGTAGTGACTGGCATGCAATTTTATCTCCAAATCAAATCGTTTGGAGAATGGCAATAAAACGAAGGAATCTAAAAATCGAATGGTAGGAATCATTGTAAAAGACGGAGAGTCGATCGAATCGGCTCTGAAACGTTTCAAACGCGACTGTGCAAACGCAGGAATTATGAGCGAAATCAAACGCAGAGAATACTTCGAAAAACCGAGTATCAAAAAGAAAAAAGCGATCGAATCCGCAAAAAGAAAAGCAGAAAAGAAAAAACGCCTTTTCTCTAAAAAAGACAAAGCCTAAATTCAGCTTTGTTAAAATGGAATCAGTTTGATTCCCCTCAAAATTGAATCTTAAAAACCTATGTCCCTGCAGATAAAAATCAATGACGATCTGAAAGAGGCGATGAAAGCAAAGAAAGAACCTCATCTTTCCACGCTTCGTCTTCTCAAATCCGATATTCAATACGAACTGACTAAAACCGGAGCCAAAGAACTTTCGGACGATCAGGTCGTTTCCGTAATCAAAAAGGCTTTTGCAAAACGTCAGGATGCGATCCAGATGTATCAAAAGGCAGGAAGAAACGATCTTTTAACTCAGGAAGAGGGAGAGGCGTCCGTTCTCAAAGAGTATCTTCCGCCGGAACTTCCGGAATCGGAGATCATCGCAACGATCGATCAAATCTTTGCGGAATTACAACCAACGGCAAAGGATATGGGAAAGGTCATGGGTAAAGTTATGGCCGCGTTCAAAGGAAAAAGTATCGACGGTACTAAAGTTTCGGCAATTGTTAAATCCAGGCTTTCCTGATCTTAAGTGAGACCCCTTTGTCTAACAAAAAGGATTTCATCGATCGAGTTCACAGGGAAGTTCCCATCGAATCTTACATTTCGCGTTTTGTTCCTCTTAAAAAACGAGGAAAAAATTTCCTAGGTCTTTGTCCTTTCCACCAAGAAAAATCCCCTTCTTTTAACGTTTCCGCTGAAAAACAATTTTACTATTGTTTCGGCTGTAAGGCTTCGGGAGATCTCATCCGTTTTGTGATGGATTACGAGAGAGTGGATTTTTCCAGATCTCTGGAAATTCTCTCGGAATACTCCGGAATTCCTCTGGAAGAAAAAAACTCCAAGAACGCGGAAATCTCCGACTTTCTTTATAAAATCAATTTAAAGGTTTCTGAATATTATCAACATCTGTTGCACACTCCTACGGGTAAAAACGCTCTGGATTATTTAAAGTCCAGAGAAATCGAAGATTCCGAAATTCGATTGTTTGGACTGGGTTATGCCCCCGAAGGATTTGAAACTCTTACAAAAGAAGTCTTAAAAACCAAAGACGAAATCGCGGGAGCCGTTCAGCTCGGACTTCTTCGAGAGAAAGAAGCGGGTAACGGACGTCCTTACGATTTTTTTCGGGACCGAATTCTATTTCCGGTTTTGGATTTATCCGGCAGAACGATCGCATTTTCGGGAAGAATTTTAGGTCCCGGAAAAGAAGCCAAATACATCAATAGTTCCGCCTCCGTTATCTTTGATAAGAGTCGCACCTTTTATAATTTTTTCAGAGCGAGGGAAGGAGTTCGTAAGACGGGCGAGGTTATGCTAGTGGAAGGGTATTTGGACGTGATCGGACTCGTGAGAAGAGGTTACGAAAACGTGATCGCTTCCATGGGAACCGCGATTACGGAAAATCATATTCGAACTCTTAAAAAATTTGCGGAACGAGTGACCTTCGTTTTGGACGGGGACCTAGCGGGAAAAAAAGGCGCTTTGAGAGCCGCCGAAATTTGTCTCAAAGAAGGAATGGAATGTTCCATCGTTCTCCTCCCGGAAGGAAAAGATCCGTTTGATCTCGCAAAACTTTTAAGCAGACCCGAGTTGAACGAACTTTTGTCGGAACAAATTCAAGGTTCCGAATTCGTTGTCGGAGAATTGCTCGAAAACGCAGATTCTCGGGCTTTGCCGGAAAGAAAAAGGAAGTCGCTTCAAAATTTGTATTCTTTCATCCAGAGTTTGAATCGGGAAACGGACAAACAGTTCTTACTGGGACTAGGAGCCAATAAACTTGGGATCAGTATGGATGCGGTTCTTCGGGATTTTAAAGGCGGAACCGGTGCAAAGATTGGACCCGTCAATGCCGATACTAGTTCTAACCTAAGAGAAGTTCAAGGGATCTCGGGTCCTGCGTTGGATTGTGAAAGAAAAATCATCTCCATGCTCGTCAAACACACGGGGTTGTTTTCCTATTCGGAGGAAATTTCTTCGATGGAATTCATGGACACCGCGAGTTCCTTTCTTTGGGATTATTTATATACGATTTATACGGGAGAAGGTGAAATTTCTCCCGTGAGAATTTTAACCTCGGATGTTCCCGAGGATCTAAAACAAGTTCTGGCTCCATATCTTTTGGAGGAAGATTCCGAAAAGGTGGAACCGGGAGAACTACATAAGATTTTTCGAATACTTTTGTTACAACAAAAGAAGTTTAGGATCGAGGAAAGAATTCGGGAACTCGATCAAAGAAGAGAACGTTTTTTTACGCCCGAGGTCTTTACGGAACTGAGTTTCTACCGTAAGGAAAAAGAAAAGATTCTGGAACATATCCGGAGTCAATCGGCTACCACATAAATAGAGGGAAATTGAAATGATGGAAAATCTACAAAGTATGCCTGAAGTTCAGAAGATCATATCTCTTGGAAAGGCAAACGGAGAAGTCTCGTATGATGATATCAACGAGATCCTTCCCGACAAAATTCTGAACTCGGAAAAGATAGACGATTTTTTTACCCTCCTGCACGAAATGGGAATCGAAATTGTGGAAGAATATACCAGAAACACTCTGGAGCCGGCTTCCACACTCGTTCCTAAAGACGATTCCAAACCCGCGAGAAAGAAAAAAGAATCCTCGGCTTCCACAAGCGGTTCCGAAGATCCGATCAAACTGTATTTGAGAGAAATCGGTAAAGTAAGTTTGATTTCCGGCGAGACCGAAGTCTTTCTTGCAAAAAGAATCGAGAAGGGTGAGAAAATCATCGAAGAAACGATTCTTAGTTCTTCCATTCTTAGGGCGAACTATATTAAACTTTTACCGAAGATTCGAAGTAAAAAGATCAAAGTCTACGATCTGATTCGCGTGGACAAGATGTACGCCCTCAACGCCGAAGAGGCTTACAAACTCGAAGAGTTATTTTTTAAGAACATTTTAGTCATCCAAGAACAGGAAAAAGTCCTTCAGGAAGCCGTTTCCAAAATCCGAAAGTATTCCGAAACTTCCAAAAAGTTCAAAGAGTTCAAAGAGTTCAAAGAGAAAATCGACGCTTCCACGGATATCATTCACAACGCGACCCGAGAACTGGGTGTTTCTCAAAAGGAGATTCAAAAAATTTCCCAGAAGATCAAATCCATGGTTTTTAGAATCAAGGAAATCGATCGCCACTTCTTAAAGATCAAGGCTCAGTACGGTCAAGACGTTCGCGACATCAAAGCCTTCAACCGTTTCATAGAAAAAAATGAGAAGTTAGACGACATCGAAGTCAAGATGGGAGTCAACATAGACGAGGTTCGAGAAGTCATTAAGGACATCCGAAACAACGAAAGAAAACTCCGTCGTATGGAACAGGAAGCGGGTTCTACGGTTCAAGAAATCAAGGACTGGGGTGAGAAGATCATCAAAGGGGAAAGAGAAATTTCCCAAGCAAAAAAGGAACTTGTTAAGGCGAATTTACGACTTGTGGTTTCCATCGCGAAACGTTATGCGAATCGTGGGATGCACTTCTTCGATTTGATCCAGGAAGGGAACATCGGTCTCATCAAAGCGGTGGATAAGTTCGAATATAAAAAAGGTTATAAATTTTCCACATACGCTACTTGGTGGATCCGTCAGGCGATTACAAGAGCGATTTCAGACCAAGCAAGAACGATCCGTGTTCCCGTTCATATGATCGAACAGGTCAACAAGGTCATTCGAGAGACCAGATTGTTTATCCAAGAATTTGGACGAGATCCAAACAACGAGGAAATTGCGGAAAGACTCGGTTGGCCGGTGCAAAAAGTCAAAATGGTTAAGAACGTTGCCAGAGAACCGATCTCTCTCGAAATTCCTGTGGGCTCCGAAGAAGATTCGGAACTGGGAGATTTTATTCCGGATACGGAAGTGGAAACTCCCGTGAACGCCGCGGCGTCCAGCATTCTTGCCGAACAAATCCGTCAGGTGCTTCATACTTTGCCTGCACGCGAGCAAAAAGTAATCCGCATGCGTTTCGGTTTAGATGACGGTTATCCGCAAACTCTGGAAGAAGTCGGTTATCAATTTAAGGTCACGAGAGAAAGGATTCGTCAGATTGAAGCGAAGGCGCTTCGAAGACTCAGACATCCTTCCCGTTCTAAGAAGTTGAAAGATTATATCGACGGTTGATTTTGTAAGAGTTCCGACGTTTCAGTTTCAAGTAGTTATGAATTAGGGATTTGACCCTATCACTGGCGGAAAGAATCGGTAGATTTTACTCTAGAATATCATACTTTTCTTAAGCGTCATTTAGAGTCGTCGTAACTCCGACAGATTTCCGAAATCAAAGATCATCTTTTATTTCTAAAGAGAAAATCGGATCACCGCCTATCGATACGACTTTTTCAAATTTGCTATCAAATCTATCGCGGCCGATTCTTCCGATTTTTTCTTTTTGTCTTTCCATTTGAGTTGTTTGGAAAGAAGGGCCGCGACTGGAACAACCATCTTTTGAGCGAGATCCAAATCCACAAAAAGAACTCGAAATCTTCTCGCGATAATATCGGTGACGCCTAACGCGAATTCTTCTTTGGCGGCGAACAAAACTTCTTCTTCGAAGTAGGGGATTCCCTTGCTTAAAAGTTTCGGCTTTTTACCTAAGATTTCAAAAACCTCGGTTCCGTAGTAATTCTGAAGTCTTTTGGCAAACTGTGTATCAACTTTATAAGTCTTTTCGATCTCCTGATAAAGAGATTCCGAATAACCTTCCGCACCCGGATACGAATAAAACTTCGTGGAACATTTTGCCTTGTTTTCTAAATTTCCGACTTGGATGAGTTTATCCACCAAATCTTCAGCCATCTTTCTGTATGTGGACCATTTTCCCCCGCCCATGGTGACGAGTCCCGAGTTGGAAACGAGGACGACTTCTTCTCTCGAAATATTCTTCGTATCCTGATTTCCTTCCGGAGAAATCAAAGGACGAATCCCCACAAACACGGAGAGAATATCTTTTTCGGTGACGGGGTTTTCCAGATACTCGTTTCCCGTATCTAACAAGAATTGAACCTCGTTTCCGATCGGAAGAGGTTCGTCTCCGGGATTTTCAATCGGAGTATCCGTGGTTCCCAGGATTACGTGATCCTCCCAAGGAATGATAAATACAACACGTCCGTCTTTTGTTTTTGGAATGATCATCGCGGATTCGCAGGGAATCTTTTCTATGGAAAATACCAAGTGAATTCCTTGGCTCGGAGAAAGAACGTTAAGCGCTCTTTGGTCGTCCAATTTACGGACGTGATCCACCCAGATGCCCGTTGTGTTTGCGATTACTTTCGCATAAACGGGAAAAGTTTTTTCGGTTTCTAAATCTTTGAGATCGGCGCCGACGATCTTTCCATTTTTTTTAATAAAAGAAACGAGTTCGACTCGATTGGCGACGATCGCTCCCTCTTTCTCCGCGGATCTTGCGAGAAGAACGTTCAAACGAGAGTCGTTGAACTGAGCGTCGTAGTACGTGATTCCTCCAAAAAGTCCGTCCTTTTGAATCGCCGCAAATTCGGAGATCGCTTCGGACTTGGAAACGGATTTGTGAGAAGGAAGTTTTCCTTTGGAAGCGAGGATATCGTAGAGAGTGAGACCGATTCCATAGTACGGTCTTTCATAAAAACGATAAGCGGGAAGAAGGAACTTGAGAGGTTTGACCAGATGAGGAGCGTTTTCCAAAAGCCTTTGTCTTTCCGTCAGGGCTTCGTGGATCAATTTAAAATGGAACTGAGCCAGATAACGCACTCCGCCGTGAATGAGTTTGGTGGAACGAGAAGAGGTCCCCGATGCAAAATCTTTTTTTTCAATGAGTGCGGTTTTATAACCTCGTTTTGCAGAGTCGAAAGCGGTTCCGGCTCCCGTGGATCCGCCTCCGATCACAAGGATATCAAAGGATTCTTTTTGCAGTTTCGAAATTTGTTCGGTTCTGTTTGGTTTTTCCATTTTGAGAATTCTTCCTGCTTTACAGGTTTCTTTCCCCCTACAAATTTGCATTAAGTTTCACAATCCAATTTACATTTTCTTTCATGGACATTCAAAAACAAATCGAAATCATTCGTCGCGGTTGTGTTGATCTGATCAGCGAAGAAGAATTAAAATCCAAACTTCAAAAAAAGAAAACGCTCAAAATCAAGGCCGGGTTTGATCCCACCGCACCCGATCTTCATCTCGGACATTTCGTTCAGCTTAAAAAACTAAAACATTTCCAAGACCTAGGTCATGAAGTTTCTTTTTTACTCGGAGACTTTACGGCGATGATCGGAGATCCGACCGGAAAATCCGAAACCAGAAAGAGACTTTCTAAAGAAGAGGTTTTGGAAAATTCAAAAACCTATCAGAGCCAAGTTTTTAAAGTTCTGGATCCGATGAAAACCAAGATCGTCTACAATTCGAGTTGGTGTTCCGGAATGAACTTCGAAGACGTTTTGGTCTTAAGCTCCAAATACAACGTTGCCAGAATGCTGGAAAGAGACGACTTCAGCAAACGTTACAAGGCCGGTCAGCCGATCTCTATGATCGAATTCTTATATCCCCTCGTTCAAGGTTACGATTCTGTTGCGATGGAATGCGACGTAGAACTCGGAGGAACCGATCAGAAATTCAATCTTCTCGTGGGAAGGGACTTACAAAGAGAATACGGAAAGGAAGCACAATGTGTTCTGACTCTTCCGCTACTTGTAGGACTGGACGGAAGTAAAAAGATGTCCAAGTCTCTCGGTAACTATGTGGGAATTACGGAAACGCCCATTGATATGTTCGGAAAACTCATGTCAATCAGCGACGAACTGATGTGGAACTATTTCGAACTCTTGACCGACCTTCCATTGTCTGAAATTTCAAATCGCAAGAACGGAATGGCAAAAAAAGAACTTCATCCGAAAGAAGTGAAAACGGAACTTGCAAAACTCATTATGGATCAGTTTTCTCCTTCTTCCGAAAACGAGGAAGCGATCGAAGAATGGAAAAAAATACACAACCCGAAATCAAGAGCCGTTCCGGACGATATCAAAGAAGTAAAACTCGGAGAAGAATTTTTTGCGGAAACACAGGAGCCTTTGCTTGTTTGGGTTTTAAATAAACTTTCTTTTGTTCCATCCGTCTCTGAAGGGAGAAGACTGATCAAAGCCGGAGGATTGTATCTTTTCGAAGACAAGATCACGGACGAAAAACTCTCGATTCAAAAAGGAAAAGAATACTTGGTGAGGCAGGGCAAAAAGGGAAAATTTTTAAAAATTCTTTCCTAAAAATGATTTGAAGGATTCGAAATTCTTCCTTTCAATCAAATCTTAATGTTAAGCGAAGAAGAATCATCGGAACTTTCCAGAACGATTTTCGAAATTAAAAAAAGCGGAATCGAATCCGAGGCGATCGAGCGAAAGTTCAAAACTCTTCGTGTTCTTTTTTCCATCGGCTTTTTTACGTTCTTAGGCGCGACATCCGCGCTTACCCTAACCAATCGGATTTTCAGATTGGAAGCCACCGTCGAAAAACAAACGGTCCATATCACTAGTCTCGAAGAAACCTTAACGTCGCTTCGTCTCGAAGAACAACAACAGGAAGAGGAACTTCTTAAATTCAAATCCGAACTTTACGATACGGTTCCCGACGGAGATTTAACCGATCAGGTTTCCGAAAATAAAACGAATCTAGAATCTCTTGCGGCCGAAGACGTGGGAAAAAACGTCGATCGGGGGGATGTTCGTTTTAAAGAAATCGCTTTGACCTTCGATTTGGGAACCGGAGAAGATTTGAAACTGATCTACGAATATCTGAATCGATTTCCCATTAAAATCACGTTGTTTGTTTCGAACGAAAATCCAGCGCTCAAAAACGGCTCCTTCTTTAGCAATACGAATCTTCATTACTTGAAAAAACTTTCGGAACTCGGAAATCGAGTCGTTTTCGGAAATCATACTTGGAGTCATTATAATATTCCAAGAAGTTTATACGAAACTTCCCTACGTAAAAGGGCTTTACTCAGTTATGTTTCCGACGAAATTCCGGACGCGGATTTTCTCCAACAGGAGATGAGAATGGTGGAAGAAAAATTCGAATCCGTTACCGGCAAACAATTGACCAAGTATTATCGCCTTCCTTACGGAGGTTTTGATCCTCTGGTAATCCGAATTTTCGGAAAACTGGGATTTACACATCATATCTTTTGGAGCAACAATTCGATCGGCTCCTTGGACATTCCGGATTTCGTATATAAGAAATTCATTTATAAGAAGGATCCTCAGACCGGCAAAACGAAAATCATGCAAAACCCGAATTACAAAACTAAAGCAGAAACTCTCGACTTTCTGTATCGTTGGGAAGAAGCGGATAAAAACGGTATGAACGGAGCGATCATTTTGATGCACTTAGGCTCGCCGAGACAATCGGAAAAGCTCATATACATTCTTCCCGATTTCATTCAGGAAATGCTTTCCAAGGGTTATAGTTTTGTAACCGTTCCGGAAATCATCAACGATCGTCAGGATTGATTTTTTTGAGAGATACCTTTCCTTAAAAATTACTAAACGCTGCCGATGAAGCGCACCGCAAATTTTAGCACAAATCCGCTTTTTAGGTACGGAATTCCCGGCAACATTATCATGCAGCGCTTAGTAAAAACGAATTAGAACTGATCCCATAAAGTTCTTTTATCTAGAAACAACGTTTCCAAATAAGATAACTTATAAGGCAAATTTTCCAATTATTCTTCCATACACCGTCCAGGCGCGTAACATTTGTATTGAGTTGCGTGCCCAAACTCATTCAGTCTGTTGCATAGTTCTTTTCCGGTCTTGGCATCCGTAAAAAAATTATAAGAGTGCCAAATCGGAACGAAAAACTCGCGCTCCCCGGCATACGAATACACATTCGTCACCGTTTCGTTGACGCCCATAAAACCTTCGTAATTACAAGCCATCACCTTATTCGGAACAACACAGGGACCCTCGATTGAATCAACGACCATTTCATAACCGTATACTTCTTTCATTCTATCGACAAATCCTTGAGCGGACTGGTCCCATAAGGCCCTTTTATCCAAATAGGCGGTGCTCCATTCTTGACAAAAAAGGATCTCTCCATCCGGCTTTTTGTACCGATAGCTATACTCGATCTTAAGTCCTAAACTTTCCCCCTCGCTTTCGGAAGTTTTTTTCATAAGCAAAATTCCAAAAACTTCATTCATATTCAGTTTTTCCTCGTTTTTGCAAAAAGGTAGTAGGGTAAAAATCAACAAAGCAGTTGACCCTATTTTTATCATTCTTTTCATTTAATCTCCATATCTCTTTAAAATTTGATTCTCTTATATTTTGTAATTTACAATGAATCCGTAGGTGCGGGGCGCGCCGGGAACCGCTTGGAAGGTACCATCAATATAGGAAGTGAAGTAATATTCGTTATTTAGATTATTACAATAAACGTATGCGGATAAACGTTCCTTTTCGTATCCGATTTTAAGATTAGTAACCGTATAAGGACTGCTATAGATCGTATTATCCGTTGCAAAAAACATCTTTCCTACGGCTTGAAATTCCCATCTGAAAAACGGACCCAATGCGGAACGATATTGCAGATAACTTACGACATCGTATTGCGGAATAAAATGCACACGTTTGCCGTCGAAATTGGCGTTCAAAATTCGATCATAAAACTTATTGAATATACCTTCCGTGTATCCCGCTGAAAAACCGAGTTTTAACAACTTCCAAGGTTTCACATAGGTTTCCATTTCGGCGCCCCGAATCGTAACTTTTTCCGCGTTTAAGTTCACGGCCTCGGCGATGGAAATGGCTCTGATAACGTGAAAATCCGACGTTTCCGTATAAAAGTAGGTTATATTGATTCCGAGCGTGTTTTTGAAATACTTCGACTTGATTCCGACTTCGACCGTATCGTTGATTTCCGGTTTGAAAGCGGCGAATGAAGCCTGATTGACCACCGTACTATACCCCGCGTTTTTATAACCGCGACTTAAACCCGTAAAAATCATCAAAGACTCGATGGGTTTATAATCGAAAATGATTCTAGAGACGTTGTATCGATAGGAATCGTCTCTATTATAATGAGGAGATAAAATTCGCACGTCGCCGTACGGATTATCGAAAAGTACACCTGTCGCGTCTCGGCTATGACCTATCTTGATTTTTTGAGTTTCAATTCTGGCTCCTAAGGTAAGAGTAAATTTTTCCCAAAACGTATAACTATTATGAGTAAACAGACTGAGTGACTTGTCTTCGATTCTTGAGTGATGTGTTTCTCTTGCGGGCGCGTTTAGCCCTTTAAGAACGTTATACGTATAGGATTGTGTCAAATGCTCCTGAGTAAAATCCTTGTCGGATATTTTATGATAAAGTAATGTTCCGATTTTAAATTGGAACGGATCTTTTTTATTTTTGGATTCTATGTTTGTTTCGTGGGTTCGGGTGATGGATTTTTCCACGTATTCCGATTTGGACATGGCGCTTCTCGTAAAGTCGCCGTCCACATTCAAAGGATCGATTGCCATTTTTCTAATACTAGAAGCCGTTTTAAAAATGGCTTTCGGAAGTTTGTAACTGATATTGCCGGAATAAGTGTTTCCGGTTGTGTTGGAAATACCCTCATAGTCCCAATATACTTTTCGAACCGATTTAGTACGATTGATATAGGTTCGAAAATTTTTTTCACAATTTTCGGGACTGACTGCACATCCTTTTACTAAACTTTTACGTCTGTCCGTTTTAGAAGCCAGATAATTGACTATGTTTAAAGAGCCGTCATCAAAACTTTCGGCGCTTGTTTGTAGATCGATTTCAAAATTTTCGGCGGGGGTCCAATAAAACCTGAGCCTTCCCGATTTTCCCCTTCTTCCGTCGGGATGGGTTTTATAAAATTCGACGGGTATATCCGAAACTAAATTATTTGGATAATGAAATCCCCTAATATTCTTTAGGTATCCGCTTCTTTCCGTCGATTTTCCGGAAACGCCTATGTAAAGAGTGTTTTTGATCAAGGGGGTATTATAGAAAAAGGAATATTCCTTTTTTTTATAATTTCCAAAATCGATCGTAAATCTGCCCTGAGGCATATTGTTCGGTTTTTTGGTATTGATCTCTATAACACCTCCTTGGAAATTTTTTCCAAAAACGGTGGCTTGAGAACCCCTATGCACTTCAATACTTTCCAGAGCGAACAGCTCCGTATTTAATGCGACATTATCCGCAAGAGGAACTCCGTCCAAGATTATTCCCACGGATGGATCGCTAAATAAGGTACTTCTCATTCCTCTAATATTATAATATGTGAAATTACGAGCGCCTGAATCTATAATTGCAAAATTCGGAACTTGTTTATCTATATCGTTTGTTCTGGATATCCCCGTATCCAAAATATCCTGCTCGTTGAATCTGGAAATGCTGCTCGGAGTTTTGAATATTTCAAGGTCCCTCCGATCTTTTTTACCCTGAACTACAATTCCGCCGTTTTTTTCGGACGTTTCTTTGTTGAATTCGGCAGTCTTAAAACGCGAAGATTCCTCTGCATAAAGAATCGATAATATTCCAAAAAATAGAATTTTAACTGAAAATTTACAAAAGTGAGATAAGATTCTGAAGTTTACAAAGTGAAATATCCGGAAGGTTTTGTTTTGAATTTTATTTTTTAGAATTTCACGATCTGAAGAAAGAAATTTAGTCTTATTACTCCTGTAACAACGTGAAGAAATAAACTCATAATTCATAATAGGCACGTTGGAAAATGAATTGTTATTTGTAAAGATTTTAATTGATTTCAGGACTCAAAATCAATTATGTAAAAACATGGTTCGAATGAAAGTTTCTAATCCGTGCGCAATCGAAATACTGAAATTAAAACGACAATGACAATCTATTGTTTTTAAAAACTCTTTTTTATCGTTTCAAAAACTATGCCAAAAAAATATTCATATTATAAATTGGAATTAGGTCGATGGGCATAACCATCCCACAGGTCGAAAGGTTTTAGAAATAAAAAGGATCAAAAATGCAAATGTTATAGCAGTCAGTGGATAGATTTCAGGGTTCAGTTATATTTTCTTAACAAGCAATCAGACTTTATCAAAGGTAAATCCATCTCTTCTGAAATCTGAGCCCTGAAAACCTAACCTTGGTTATGAATGGGGAGGGAGACTATTTGCTGAATCCTGAAATCGCGTCCTTACAATTACAATGTGGGAACTCTTTAAACACCTGCATTTTACTTTAAAATACTCGTCTTTTCAACCCTACACAAATTAAGAAAAGATTTCTCGAATACCGGAAATCTTGAGGTTCGTTACGGATTTAATTAAGGCTTTGCCTACTCACAAGGTTCTAACTTGTATTATGATAAACGCTCCTAACTCGGTTTTTTCAAAGAGTTTCTCGTATTTCCGACGGAGGTTTATCTTCCAATTCAAGTCGCGATGTTTGGTACAAATTTAGAGTTTGTCCCAAAACCGTCCGATTTTTATCGGAATGGCCGCAAATCTCTGCGATTGTTTTAAGTTTTGGGACAGGTTCTTAATATTTCTTTTCAAGGAAAAACAGTATTTAAAATCTCTAACTCTTTTTTGAGATTTGCGTCTTTCCCCACAAGTACAAAGATCGCTCGTATCATAACGTTTGAAGTTTCCGAACTTTCGTAAATTGTAATATTTGTTTTGGATCCGTCGGCTTGTAGTCTATAATCCCAGGTTCCTTTCATTCCAAAACTGCTTTCTTTCATCCGAACTTGAACCCGAGAGTTTTCTTCTTTTTCGATCATTTCGAAATGTATAAATCCTCCCATATCCGTTCCTTCCTTCCAGATCGGATATCCCTTTGTATTCTTTCCTTCGATGATCACTTCGGTGACTTCTTTTCTATATTTCGGGAGGTTTTCCAAATCCAATAAATGCCGAAATACTTTTTCTACGGGCGCATGAATCGTTCCGGTAATATTACCTTCAAATTTCGGGTTTGCAAAAACTCCCAAACCGAAAAATCCTAAACCCAAAAAAACGATCGTTCCCATAATTCCGAATAATATTTTCATACTGGTTCCTTTTCTCTCATTTTTATTTTTACTGATCTCTATAAAAATCGAGTCCCGTTTATTTTTATCGCAAAATACCGTTTCAATGCGAAATATTAGGTGTTTGTCCCAAAACCGTCCGATTTTATCGGAATGGCCGCATCTCTGCGATTGTTTTAAGTTTTGGACAGGCTCTAGGTTACTTTATTAGAGTTATTGAAAAATTAATTCTCCATTTGTTTCTGTTTCATTGAAATAGACGATTGAAGCAGTTTTGTTAATCGTGACTATTGAATTTTTCAACAACTCTATTATATAGTTATGAGTAAAAACTTCGAATTTCAAATTTTTCAAAAGTTTTTTTTCTTTATTCTTTGAAAATAAACATTCTTTCCTTAACAATTTCGAAATTTCTTGTCAAGGCGAATCTTTGAATCCGTTTACGAAAGTTTTCGGTTTTACAACGCGCCAGCGGCCGGAAGGGCAATGCTGTCAATTTAAGAGACTCTGCCGTAATAGATTTCAAACTTACGTTTTCGAACTTTATGTTTTCTATTGAAGGTTCTATTTGGAATGACAGGTAGCCGATGTTTTAAAAGTTCGGCTTTCATTTCATCAAAAACGGAGTTCATCGGTTCAGTACCGGAAAGTAACCTTGGAAGTTCTCCTTTTAGAATGCCGATCGCGATATTTTTATTAATTTTATAATCATATTTTGTTTTTACTTTTTTGTTTTGAATCGATTGATCGTATTCTATTTGCGCTTCTTGGATTAGAAGAGAGGCAAGATTAAATGTTAAGATTTTTGCATAATATTCTTGAAGAAATCGGATTGAAGTTTTGGATGCTACATTCTCCAATTCAAGAGAATATTTTTCGAAACGAAAATGAGTTTCTATATTCCAACGTTTGCCGTAGAGGGAAACAATATCTTCTCTTGAAAATTCGGAATCGGGAAGATCGGTGACAAAAATTCCGACTTGTCCGTCTTTATATCTTGAGCTGACAAAACGTAATGAAAACAGATTTCCTTTCGTATTCGCATATTCCTTAAGCCATTCCTTCATACTAGGTGCATTATTGTTAGTGATATGAATGTTTTTAACTTTTGTCGTATTCTTTGTATTTCCCTGCAATTTTTGCCTCTTTGAGCCAACGNGTGTTGCTTCTAATGATAAAATG
>NZ_AOHC02000017.1 GCF_000332415.1 Leptospira weilii serovar Ranarum str. ICFT | reverse complement strand
CTTATTTCTGATACTTTAAAAAAGAATTTGTTTCAAAAAGAATAAGCCTTCAACTAATTAAATCTCATTGCGAAAGCAATATCGCTCGCAGAAAGTAATAAGCTATTACTTCGCCTAACTTCGTCTCCTCGCTTCGTTCGGGATTGCTTATGCAACCCTCACTGCGGGCTAAAGCCACATTGCTTTGTCACTTCGGTTCGCGGGACGCTCGCTAAGGCTCGCTCGAACCTCGTGCCAACTCCTTCGCGCATAAGCGCTTGGAGTCGCAACGTCGAGGAGACTCTTTCGTTAGACGCAATTTTGAAGCTCAATTAACTAGATAAGTCGACCTCCCATCAAAAACAGACAACTTTATTGTTGCAATATTTTTTAGCCTTATTAGATTTATTTATTATGTCTTCTCAGATTCTCATTCACAATAACCAGACTCGTTTAAAGGGCGAATTTAAAGACTTTTTTGATTATTTTATAGGTTATCAGAAAAAGCATCAGGAATCTTTGAGCACTGTAGATAGAAAGAGAAACGGTATATTTTTAACTGATGATTTAACAATAATTGATAGTCTTTTAGATATTTTAGATTCATACGATGACATAAAATATTATAAAATTTTAGAACCTTCTTGCGGAAAAGGGATTTTCTTGATAAGACTTTTGGATCGAATTTATAAACTCACAAACAATAAAGAAATTATCTACTCAGCTATAAATGACGTCATTTATTTTAACGATATAGATCCGAACATGGTTCGAATGACTAAAAATAATATTAGTGATTTTTATTTTTATACATTTGAAGAAGAATATAGAGGGAAATTTAACTCCTTTAATACTGACTTCACTGTTTCAAATAATGGTGAAAACAATCTATTTTACTGCTCAAACGAGAATAACGATTCATTTGAAAGCATGTATAATTTTTTTGATTTTGTAATTGGGAATCCTCCTTACATTACTCTCTATGGAAGACGAGATAAGAAAGAAAATGAATTACAAAGAATCAAATATCTCGATGCTTACAACCAGTTTCCAGACAGCTTAAAGAATGGTAAATTAAATCTGATGATGCTATTTATAGAAAAAAGTATTAACTTATTAAAAAATGGCGGCAAATTATCTTTTATTCTTGATATATCATTTTTTGAAACTGCTTTTAAGTATACGAGAAAATACTTATTAGAAAATACCACTATTGTATCTATTGACACAAACATAAAGGGCTTTTCTGTTGCGAGTGGCCAAATGATACTAAAATTGATCAAACAACAACCAGATTCAACTCATACTGTCCAAATCAATGAGTCTAAGTTTAAAAATCCCATTTTCGTAAAACAAAATGACTGGTATAACGAAAAGGATGAATTCAAATTCCGTTGGAATAGTTCAGAATTCGATTTCATAATTCTGGATAAACTAACAAATAAATCATCTTCTGATCGTTTGGGCGAGTTATTCTTTAATAAAAATTTACGAACCTGCACAATGATGTTAGATATGGAAAACTTATTTACTGAAAATAGAAGCAATCATGTAGATAAAATGAATTTGTACCCCTATTATCAAGGATCGAAATCGTTACGGGAGAAGTATGGCTCCTTTAAATTTGAAAAGGTATTTTCATACAATAAAAAACTTCAAGATGAAATCAACGATAGACTTAAAATAGAATTAGAATCTAAAGGAATAAAAAATAAAAAAAGAATTGGATTAGGCGAACAAGTTATCTATGATAATTTCAAAATATACATCAGGCAATCGGCGAAACAGTTAATTGCATCAATTGATTTAGGCAAAAGTTCGGCAAATAATAGTCTTTATGTATTCTCTTTTCGAGATTCTACAAATACTACCCTCGAGAAACTATATTATATTTGTGGAATATTAAACTCTAAAATAATGACTTATTTTGCTCAAAAGACGAAAATTATTAGATTTTCAGAAGGTAAACAACCCCAAATAAAAATTTCGGATCTCTCAACTCTTCCTATCCCAAAATCATCACAGTTGGAAAAAGAAATTTCCCTCCTAGTACAGAAAATCTATTCTGAAGAAGAAAATGAAAGAAATAAATATATAAATAGTATAGACGTATTGTTATCGAAATATTTCAATCTCACTGAGGATGAAATTAAACACGTTGAAAACGAGGTTATAGCTTTCTAATTATACTCTCAGACTCTCCGTTTTGCTTCAATAAGTCTTGTAAAAATTCTTCCTTTGAAAGTTTTAGTAACTCACGATTTGAAATATCAATCTGTCTTTTATGTGATTCTATTATTTTTTTAACCAACAAATGAAGAAATTCAGTTCTTGTTCGATATTCAGGGTTCTCTGAGATATTGACTTGCAACTGATTTTTCGGATTCCTTCTGAACGAATGATGTATATCTTTTAGAAAATATACTTTAGTATATTTGTCTGATTTATTACTCGTAAATTGTATACCACTCTCAAATTCTTCATAATAGACGTAAACGAATGTTAGATAGAAACCTCCTAATCGAACAAGATCAAAAAATTTATTTGGTGTTCCAATATCAGGATTGCTATCCTCTCCAGAAACTTTAAACGCTTTGAAATCAAGCCATATAATTTCTTCCCTATCCTTTAATTTATATGTGAATTTTGCATCCCAGGGATTTTTTGTTGCACCTGAGGGAGAAGATACAGCATCCGTAATAGCTTTATTCTTCTTTGCAATCTTTATAAATTCATTCTCTAAAAAATTGCTAATTTCAGCACCGGCTCTTGATTTAGCTTGTATAGGAATTTTCCTATTATTTCTAATAATCTCCAAGATAACTGTTTCTATATCAGTTAAAATCTTATCTTCAAACTTTTTAATATCCATTGTTTGATTATCGTCAAAAATTTCCGCTAACTTGATTCTTCAAAACTGCGGATAACTTCGACTTCTCGCTCCGTTCGTCACTCACGGTTCCCGCTCGGACTCACTACGGGCTCGGCCACATTGCTTTGTCACTTCGGTTCGCGAGACGTTCGCTAAGGTTCACTCGAACCTTGTGCCAACCGCGTCGCGCACAAGCGCTTGCGGACGCAACGTCGAGAAGTTTCTTTCGTTAGGCGAAATCAAATAACAGTCTTAATAAGGAGCGGAAAATGTTTTTGAATGAGACGATAATAAATAATGCAAAAACAAAAACAGATTTAATTAAGCGTAGAAAAAAAGTCTATTTGGATCAGAATTATTGGATCTATTTTCGGGACTCTAGAAGAGGAACTCAAAATAATGCGTTGTATGACAGTCTTTATGAAACAATAAAGAAAAAAGTGAATGAAGGAGAATTAATATGTCCAGTCAGTTTTCCAGTTTTAATTGAGTTAACGAAACAAACGGATGTAAGTACTAGAGAAGAATTCATAGAAGTCGTGAAAGAGTTAAGCTTAGACACTGCAATTCTAGCGAGTGAGCCACTTTATGTCCAAGAAACTATTGAACTAATTGAAAATGATTTAATCCCGCCAAAATGTGTCTGGGTCAATACCCCTTATATGATTGGAGATATAACACAAGGAGACCCTTCTAATAAAATTCTATTCGAGCAACAAAAGAATCTAACTATAGATGAATTAGCTTGTTTAATAATGAATATAGAGTCTGCATCACCGAGTAAGTCGGGAGTAGCAGAAGATCTGAACAAGGAAAAATCATTACAGTCTACTCAACCAATAAAATATTGGTATGATTTTGAAGTTCAAGGCTTACTAGATAATATACAACCTATAATTAATGAAGCAAGACTTCATTCTCAGAAAAAGATCGATGAGCAATCTATACTTGCGAAAATTAAATCATCGATGCACAATAAAAATTCAAATTTTTTAGGTTCGCAAAAAGTATTAAATGTATATTATGCGGGCACAAGATCGAAGGATTACAATTACAAAGAGACTGACCCTGAAGATTCATTGCATGCTTCCTATGCAATTCCATATTACGATGTTATGTTAACTGATAGCGCAATGAGACATCACTTCAATACGCGACCATTCACAGATTATCTAAATCCTCCAAAAATTATTTCATCTGTCAAAGAAGCAGTGAGCTATTTTAGCATTTGACTTCGCCTAACTTCGACTTCTCGCTTCGTTCGCCACTCGCGGTTCCCGCTCGGACTCACTACGGCCTCCGGCACATTGCTTTGTCACTTCGGTTCGCAAGACGCGACTAAGGTCGCTCGAACCTCGTGCCAACTCCATCGCGCACAGGCGCTTCGGGAACGCGAACGTCGAGAAGCCTCTTTCGTTAGGCGACAGTTTGGCAAATCTAATTTTAATAGTTAAATTGCTTGACATTGTAACCTTATAGGTTACGATGTGTGTATTGATAGTTTCATTTAAACACAAAGGATTAGAACAGTATTTTGAAACTGGGAGTAAACGAGGAATTCAACCGGATCACGCAGGGAAGTTAGGTCGAATTTTAGATAGATTGGATGCTTCACTAAATCCAAAGGATATGGACTTGCCTTCATTCAAATTGCATCAGCTTAAGGGTAAGGAACAAGAGCGATGGTCAGTTTGGGTAAATGGGAATTGGCGTGTTACGTTCGAATTTGAAGGTGAGAACGCCATATTAGTCGATTACGAAGATTATCATTAGAAGTAATAATTATGAATAAAAGAAAACCTACACACCCAGGGGAAGTAGTATATTAGAAGATGTAATCAAACCATTAGGTTTGACTATAACAGAAGCGGCTAAGGATTTAGGGATATCACGTAAAACTCTTTCAGAGATAGTTAATGCCAAAAGTTCAATTACTCCTGAAACGGCAATTAGGATTGCATTAGCGACTAATACTTCTCCTGAAAGTTGGCTTAACATGCAGATTAAATTAGATTTATGGAATGCATTACAAGATAAACCTAAAAATGTGATTAAATTTCCAATCTCTGCTTAGGATCTATTTCTAATATAGCCAAACCGATCGCCTAACTTCGACTTCTCGCTGCGTTCGTCACTC
>NZ_AOHC02000018.1:60000-70490 GCF_000332415.1 Leptospira weilii serovar Ranarum str. ICFT | reverse complement strand
CCTCCGATTTTTTGTAAGATCAAAACGTAATAAGGACATGAGACAAACGCGACATCCCTCGCAAACCTTGTCGAAGCCGGTTCTTCTACACGCATCGGAAAGTCCTACAATCCCGTTTGAGCGATCGATATACGGCGTCGGTCGTTTCTTCTTTTTGATCGTTATCAATTTCCTCAAACATACTAGGTGTCGATCGGTTTCGGCTGTTGAGATTTACATGCAGATTTTCTAAAGTTCCTATTCAAAAGGAACCGATTGGAATCATTTAATTTTTTCTTCATCATTTTTACCCTTTATCATTCTTTTTGTTTTTCAGTGAAAACAAAAGTTTCACTGTTCGGGTCATTATACTAGGTGTACATTCATGATAATCCGTTTACTTTAAACGTATATATGGATTGTATTTGGATTCGGATTCGTTTTTTTCCGGTTTCGAAGGAATATTCAGCTTTACTTAAGTATTGTAAGTTCGGCGTAACCCATGCGAAGGCTTTAACTCGCCCCTACCATAGCGTTGCCCACAAGTATTTGGATCTCAAGATAAATCTGTCGGAATTACGACAATCCTCCGTGGAACGTTCGGGAGGCTTTTCTCTATCAGAAAATCATACTTTTTGCAAGTAAAAAACTGAGTACTAGTGGCTAGGTTTTAGGGATTAGAAATTAGAATAATTTACAGAAGAGGGAGCTCATGCTCTGTTAAAGTTTGATTTATCTATTAGGAAAATGTAACTGAATTTTGATTTCTAAACAAGTACCTACATCCGTAAGAATTCTCTTTGTTCCTTATCCTCTCGTTCTCTTCTGCGCTTTTCCTTTTCTTGACGGAGCAGTTCTTCAGCCGTCCATTCTCTGGAAGGTTTTTGTTTTTTTACTTCCGAAGCGGATCGATTGCCGCCTTTGGATTGTGTTTGGGCCGATTCTGCATCCTTAAATTCCGTTTTCTTTTGAGAGGCGATCGAATCGGATTTTTCTTGTACTTTATGTTCGTATTTTTGTTTTTGAATATAATCTTCCGGATCGTATCCGGGTTTAAAATTTCCAACGTTTCGTTTCGAAGTTTTGTTGTCCGGATTGGAATGGTCCCGACTTGTTCGTTCCGTTTTCAAACCGGACTTTGTATGAAAACCGGTAGTTCCGCCTCCGGCGTTCGTTGTTGTACTTCCGACATTTGAGTTCGCATCGGGAGTTGTACTCGAGCCGGAATGGTTCGGGTTGGAGCCGGTGTAGTTCGGCTTTCCATTGTCTTGGGTTCCATGATTCGGATTTACGCGGGACGAATTGGAATTGGAACTCGATACGGAAGCGTTTGAAGGATTGGAATTGGCTCCGGAAGAAACGTTAGACACACCGGAATCGACTGCGGAAGAGTTTGTTGCGGAGGAAGCCGTCGCCAAACCAGTGTTAGCCGAAGAACCCGAATCTGCGGTCGTTCCCGCTTGGAGAGTTTCGGCGGTTTGAATGCTCGCCGCTACGGGAAATAATTTCTCGAATCCGTCCAAGGATTTTTTAGGCAACATCGGAAACGGATTGCTGGGATCCGCTTTAACAACACCCGAAAGAATCGCATAATCCAGTGTTTTTTGGTTCTTCTTTTTTTCTACGTTTACGACTCCTTCCACGAGTTTTAGAACTCCGTCGCCCGAACGAATTCCAAGAGAAGTTTCCTTATTGTCCGATTTTCTTGTAACTTGCAGACCGCCGGAGGAAATTTCCAAATTCGCCCGATTGTCCAGATAATCGATAAAGATCATGGAATTTTCCGCGATCACGATCTCGCTTCCGTCCAAAAATACGATTTTTGCCTGAGAACCTTCGGAGGTTAAAATCGTATCCCTGTTTTGGACCGAGTTTCCGATTTCGATTTCTTTCCAGACCACTTCGGAATCGTATTTTCTTTGGATCGTTTTGGATTTATAAAGAATACTTCCGATTACTTTTTGCGAACCTTGATAACCGTATCGAGTATAATCATATAAGAATATTCCAATAAACGCGACGATATTGAATAGGAGAAGAAACAGAATCGGCCTGTCGCCGGAAAGAAATCGATCTTTCATATCGTTATTTAACTCCGCCCGGTTTGAAATCCATGCCGATTTGTTTTCGGAGTTCCTTCAGATTTTTAGGACAGTTTTTATCCTTGGAATTTCCCAAAACCGCGTAGATGGTTTGCATGGATTTTTTTCCCTTCACTTGGATCGGTTTTAGTTTTTCCACGTTGAAGATCCCTTTCGTTTTTTCGTAAGAATATTCAGTAATTAAAATATCCGCACCGAATACTTTCGTTAAAGATTCCACTCTTGAAGCGAGGTTCACCGTATCTCCGATGACGGTGTATTCTAGTCTGTCTTCGGAACCGATTTGTCCCGCGATGACTTCTCCCGTGTTGATACCGATGCCGATATCGATTTTCGGTTTTTTGTCGGTCCCGCGTCCTTTGTTGAATTGAATCAAACTCTTACGCATATCAAGCGCGGCGAGGATCGCTTTTTCGGTGTCGGAGTCCGTATGTCCTAATTCTCCCCAAACCGCCATGATCGCGTCTCCGATGTATTTGTTGACGCTGCCGCCGTTCTCGTTAACGCACTTGACCATCGCCGTAAAATATTGATTTAAGAATTCTACAACCAGTTCCGGTTCGATCCTTTCCGAGATGGAAGTGAAACTACGAATATCGGAAAATAAAATCACACATTCTCGTTTGTCTCCTCCGAGTTTGACTTCTCCTTTGAGAACCATTTCGGCGATGTCCTTGTTGACGAACTTACCGAACGCGTCTTTCATCTTATCCCGATCGGATAAACCTTTTCCCATCTCCACAAAGGAGGAAGTAAGTATTCCGATTTCGTCCCCCGATTCCGGTTTTAGATCGATGTGAAAGTTTCCCTGTTCGATTTGTTTGGATGCACCTACGAGTTTAAGAATCGGTTTTGTGAGTCTTCTGGAATAAAAGAATACGATTAGGATCGAAACGTTTACGATTACGATCATCAGATAGATATTTCTTTTTTGAATATTATAAACTTCTTCGAAGGCTTTTTTTTCCGAAGTGCTGGAAATCACACCGAGATCCGCGTATCCGATTCTTCTAAAGGAACCCAGATAAAATTGATCGTCCTTTCCCTTATAACGGGTTTGTCCGTTACTGATCGAACTCTCCAATAAGTTTTTAACGATCGGATCGTCGCCGAGGTCGGTCGGTTGTAGAATCAGTTCCGAATCGGAATGTGCGATCAGTTTTCCGTCTCCGCCTACGAGAAAAAATTGTGTGATTCCGGACGTTTTAAAAGAATCTAATATGGAATCCATTTTTACCAAGGAAACGATTACGGCCGAGTTGACTCCGTCTCCGAGAACGATGGAAAGATATAACACCGGTTTGTGGAAATCGGGAGACACGTTGAAAACGAGAGGTTTTCCGATCTGGGCTTTTTTTCGTCCGTTTAAATGTTTTCGTACGATTTTGTCCGCGTTGTCCGGAGAAATCTTGAAGTCTTTGAGAGCGGTTTCGTTGACGATTCGTTTGACTCCTACGTAGTCGGGTCCTTCTTTTCTGAAAATTTTCAGATAAAAAATGTCCTCGTCGTTTTGAAGAATATCGTTCGATTCTTCCGAACCCGCAACGGACCTTGCAAGAAGCAAGGAACGTTTTGTCAACGAAGCTATGTCCGAACGTACTTTCTGACTGATTACATCGGTCAGTTTCAAGTTATTTTCCTTGATACGAACCTCGTTGTCCGATTTAAAAAAATACGTAGCGAGGGCGATGATTGTCCCTAAAGAAACAAGAATGATGCATGAGATGATCACCATCAATTTTAGGCGGATATTCCAGTTGTACAAATTGAGCAATGAATTCATAACGTTTCGTTCGAGTTTTGTTACCCGATCCATGAGTCTATCTAATTTAGTAGAACGTATAAAACAACACTATTTTGCACATTCCGTTGTATGGATCGGATGGAGCGGGTCCGGGAACGAACGATCCGTTACTTTGGATTGAGATTTTTCGTTTTATAATAAAAAACCGAATTTACAAATCAGGATTTTGTCGTTTCCAAGTTGGTTTTGTCTTTTGTGTATCTTCAACGACTCAATTTATAAAGAGATTTCTTAAATGGAACGATTTTACGTTTGTCCAAAGGAAGGATAGAGATTCGAATCGAAAAAAAGTAAGTGATCCTTTTTCGTAGGAATCACGTTTTTAGCGCCGATCGTCGATCGGAACGAAAGCGTTGTTTGTCTCAACTCAATATGTAGCGCACTTTACGGATCGTACTACAGGTCGACACAAATCGGAAAGCCGGTGAACCGATTCGGGAACCTAAATTCCGATGAAGTCTAACATGGTTTCCGGAATGATTTTTCGTGAAACGATTTGTCTAAACGAATCAAAATGAAATTCTGTCAAAATCAAAACTCCGAAATCTGATGAAAAACTCGGGCTTGAACGGTAAATTCAACTTTATGAAACATTTCTTATTTTTCCTAACGATTCTATTTTTCTTTCAAACTTGTTTTCCGGTCGATCCGGAAAGAATCCGTTCTTCTCATTTCCAAAACGGAAAGTATCACAATATCGAAGAAGACGAAAGATTGAATAAAAGTTTTTTTTCCGTTCTCCGCTGGAAACTTTTAGGACCGGTCGATCCGCCGACGGTGGAAGGAGACGTGGAAAAAATTCCGGACGTGCTCCCGAGAAAAAAAGAGGATTTTCTCGCGCCCGAAGGTAAGGTGAGAATCATCTGGCTCGGACACGCGACCGTATGGATCGCGGCTAATTTTCACGGAAAGAGAATGCACATTCTCACCGATCCGATTTTTACGGGAGTTTCTCCTTTTGTTAAGCGACTTACGGAACTTCCGATCCAACCCGAAAATCTTCCGGGTGTGGACATCGTCGCCATCAGCCACGCGCACAGGGACCATCTGGATATCGATTCCATTAAAAAGATTCAGAAATTATTTCCCGAAGTTACCGTTCATCTTCCTTCCGGTATGGGAGAATTTGCGAAGGACGAAGGTTTTGAGAACGCGGTCATCCAAGAATGGTGGACCGTTTCCGAATACGCCGGAACCAAAATTCATTTTCTTCCCGCCAAACACTGGAGTAGGATGGGAATCACGGATATGAATCAATATCACTGGGGAAGTTATACGTTCGAATTTGAGAATATTAGAATATACTTTGGCGGTGACACCGGATTTTCAAAACACTTTTCCGAAATCGGAAAACGTTTTCCTCAGGGTTTTTCGGCGACTCTACTTCCGATCGGAGCGTTTAAACCGAGATGGTTTATGGAACCCGCTCATATCGGACCGAAAGAAGCTTTGGAGGCGAGCGAAATCCTTCATTCTTCGCTTCTGCTTCCGGTGCATTGGGGAACCTTTACGCTCGGAGACGATCGTCCTTCCGAGGCCCCGCTTTATCTGAAGAAATTACATTCCGAAAAAAAAGATTCGGTTCCTCCTCTCAAGGTTTGGACCGTGGGTGAAATCGTCGATTTGTAAAGTTCGATATTTTTTAATGCGAACTCATGTCGGAATAATTTTTTTCCGTCAACGGGTCGAACTTTAATCGTTCGTAACATCCTGCCAAAGCCCGTGGTTTTTGATGAGCTCCACGAGTTTTTCGTCCGCAACTTCGCTCGGAACGTTTTTCATGACGATTTCTTTTCCTCGATAGAGGTGCACTTTACCCGGGCCTGCGCCCACGTAACCGAAATCCGCGTCCGCCATTTCGCCGGGACCGTTTACGATACAACCCATCACCGCGATTTTTACGCCCTTGAGATGTCCGGTTCTTGATTTGATTCTTGCTGTGGTTTCCTGAAGATCGAATAACGTCCTTCCGCAAGAGGGACAGGAAATGTATTCCGTTTTTGTTAAACGAAGTCGGGTTCCCTGTAAAAGATCATAAGAAAGTTGGAATGTTTCTTCGATGTCTTTTATCTCCGGAGTTTTGATTCGGACCAGATCCCCGATCCCGTCGATAAGAAGCCCTCCGATACCGATCGCGGAATCGTATAACGCCTCTTCCGGATCGGAAAAAGAACCGTGAAGAAGAATCGGGAACTCGTAGCGGCTGAGAATGTTTCCGAGTTTTCTGTAATCGTGAAGGATCTCCTTCGATTCGATCGAAAACAGAACGTTTTTGATTCCTCTTTCGACTAACGTATCCGGAAGACCTTTTAGGGATTCTATTTTTTCGGCGCTCGTATGAATTTCCGTATAAAGCCCTGCGTGTTGTCTTTCTTTTAAAAAGGACAACATCTCTTCTCCGTCTTGAAATTGAAGAAACGGATCGAAGACGATTTTAGGAAATCGTTTCAGTTCTTTTTGGAGTTTTTCGTTTAAAGAAACGTTTTTTGCCAAAAGAATTCCAACCGGAATTTCAAAAGTCGCCGCCGCTTTGGCGATTTCTTCCAGTTGGTTCGGCAATGGAGAATCGACCAAAATACTTTCCGGCTCGATCGAAAGGGATTTTCCGTACTGATAAAGTCTTGCTACGTTCGCTAAAAACGAGTTTGAATTTTCAAAAGGTAAAACGGTTTCCACTCGTACGGGATGACTGTCTCCCGCTTCGAACTTTCCGATGTGGATCGGACTGCTGTAAAATCTTTCATACGAAAACGGATTTCTAAATTCGGAATAACCCTTTGCGGATTCGGAGTTTGTGATTCTATTGTTGAATTTATCCGCGAGAAGTTTTGCGACGGGAACTTCCAAAACCGGATCTTCCGTGAGGGAAACTCGAATCGTATCTCCGAGACCGTCTTCGAGAAGAGAACCGATTCCGATCGCGGATTTAATCCTGCCGTCTTTGCCGTCTCCCGCTTCGGTGACTCCCAGGTGAAGAGGATAATCCATTTTCAGTTCGTTAAATCTTGCTGCGAGCATTCTGTAGGCTTGAACCATCACCTGAGGATTGGAGGCTTTCATACTTACAATAATATCATAATATCCTAAACTTTCGGCGATCCGAATGAACTCGAGCGCGGACTCGACCATTCCCTGCGGAGTGTCTCCGTATCGATTCATGATCCGATCGGAAAGGGAACCGTGATTGGTTCCGATTCTCATCGCCACTCCGAGTTCCTTACAACGTAGAACGAGCGGTATAAAAATTTCGGAGATTCTTCCCAGTTCGTCTTCGTATTGCGAGTCCGTATAATCTCTTACCGCGAATTTTTTCTTATCGGCAAAGTTGCCCGGATTGATTCTCACCTTTTCCACGTACTCGACCGCTTTCATCGCCACACTCGGAGTAAAATGAATGTCCGCGACGAGAGGGACCTTACTTCCCGCTTTTTTAAGTTCTTGTCGGATCGAAGGAAGGTTGTCGGCGTCCGCTTGAGAAGGTACGGTAAGTCTTACGATTTCACAACCCGCGCGTTCCAGTTCGAGAATTTGTTTTACCGATCCGAACGTGTCGGTCGTATCGCTGTTGATCATCGATTGGATGGCAATCGGATTGTCTCCTCCGACTTTCACATCTCCGACTTTGACTTCCCTGGTTTTTCTTCTTTGATAACCGAAAGGTGTGTGATTGTATCTAAAATTCATTTTGGTTTAGAATTCCGACTATGGGCCGAATTTCCTCTTTTACTTAAAAAGTTTTCCCAAAACCCGAAAGGAAAACGCGGTAGTTCCCACGTTTTAGGGGTTAGGAGTTAGGGTCCTAAAACCTAATCACTCGCTACTGGAAACGCGGTAGTTCCCACATTTCTAAAGTTTTGGGCAAACTCTAAGACAATTTTGCGGGGAATTATCCATTCGTCATTCTCCTTTTTTATGCCTTTTCGGTTCGTATTTTTGCCGAACGGATTTGATTCCGCGCTTCTCGACTCCGATATATACAAACACATCCCTTAAAAAATTGTTTTATGGACTTTCCCACTTTAAAACCAACCGAGACGTATCGAATCCGAGTCACGGTCGCCATTTATCGGGACCACATTTTGTCCTATAAAAACGAAGTGATCATTCCTTCCGAATACTGTCGAAGAACCGAGGCGAGGGCGCACATTCAAAAAGAAATTTCGGAAAGGTTGTTACATTCCAATTTCTTTCGTTCTACAAGACCCGATTACGATCTGGTTCGTTATACGGAAGAGGCGACTTGTAATACTTTTCTAAGATATAGAATTCTTTCTTTAAAGTCGGGCGAGGGTCTGATCAAAGAACGAATTTGAATTGATAAAAAATAAACTGAAAGTATTTCCTAAGATCGGACGGATCATTACGTTGTATTGGAAGATTCTATTTTTATAATGGAAGTTGAAAACGACCTTCGATGATTCCTTGAACCGTCAGATCTTCATCAAGGTTCTCCCATCTAAGAGAGTATCCGTCAAGTTCAAGCGTAACTTCCTGAAGAGCGGATTCGGTTGCGGTTTTTAAGATTTTAAATCTATCCGCCGGAAAGCCTATCACTCGACCGTCGGAAAGTTCAAGATAAATCATCCTATCCTCTACCCAAACTTTCGTTGCGGGTACATTTGACAGAACGTTATTTCCGGCTGTGGAACTCATGGTAAGCCTCACCGCAATAAAAATAGAGCTAAACATTTGTATGCCAATGATTATTTTCACGCTGAACAATTCTTACTTTTAAGGTTCTAATAATACGGATCGAAATATAGATTCAATTTATTTGATCTTGTTTATTCACTTCTGAAGATGAAACGGTTTGTACGGGCTTTTCATCGGTGTGTTCGTTCAAGAAATTTCAGCAATCGTCAAATCTCAGGATGTTGCCCCGGTTTAGATCCGTTCGGATTTATCTTGAATTCCTGAAAACGGGACGAAAACTGACTAATCAAACGGACGAGACCGCTAAATTTAGGTGGATACAAATCCGAAATCGATTGTATGTCAGGAAATGATAAAAAGATCATAGAACAAAATTCCCACGGTGAATTTGAACTGACCGCTTACGGAGAATTCTTAAGTTATTTCCATACACATATTCAACTTTTTAACGGACTCATTTCCGGTAAAAAAATTTCCCCCACCGATCAGGAAGCGCTCAAACAAAAGGTGCGCTCTTATATCGTAAACAACATTCAAAAAACGGAACAGTTCTTCGATCATCTGCCTAAGTTCGCGGAATTTCTCGGTATGTCCCAAGCGGATCTTTCCGCGTTTATGACGAAAAACTTCATGAACACACACGCCGGGATTCAAAACAAACTCATCGAACAAGAAAAGGCGAACATCAACAAACCTAGAAAGAAAAAATATTCCCGCATCTCCGAAGAGATCGTAGAAACGATCGGCGTTTTGGTTCCTCCCGGAAAAAGATTTATCGGCATGGACGGTTACGTCGTTCTTCGAGACGAGGCGACCGGAAAAGATCTCGAACCTGCCGTCGTCCCTTCTTTTGGGGAAACGACGAAATCTACCGAAGAAGGTGCCGCAAGTACCGTTAAAAAAACGGCAGCCCCGACTCCCGCAGCCCCTTTGAGGAAACCTACGGAGAAATTGATTCTCACGGAAATCGTGGAAAGATTCGGTTCCGAATTTTCAGGCAATCCTCTCGTGTTGAAAAAGCAAGAATTGGACGAGGAGGAAGTGGTAAACAATTTGGCGGTCGGAGGCAACGAAGAATTGTTAACCGAAGTCGAAGACCTTCAATTCGGAGGATACGACGAGCCGACGTTTCCAGAGGAAGAATCTTTCGAACCTCCGGTCGAACCGGAAGAACCTCCCGTGATCATTCCGTTTTCCAAATATATGGAAAGTGTAAACCGTGTTCGACAGTTTCAAAAAGACGGACAACCGGACGCTTATAAAAAATGGGTGATGACTCTTCCGCCCGAACTCAGCGCTCTCGTTCAACTCCATTCGTTCGTGTTGAAGGAAATGAAAAACGAACCCGTGGATTGGAACACAATCATCGCGTCGATTTCTTCCCGAATCGGTTTAAAAGATACGAGGCTTTGGAAAGTCTTGGATCTCACTCGTAGTTTTGCCGAACTCAGAGCCGGACTGGAAAAAGCATTTGTTACCTCCAAAACCGTCGGGCTGGAAGAACTCGTGAAAAGAGCCTGGCCTCATATTCTCAAAATCTTTGAGGAATATCCGGATACTTCTTCTCTGCGTCAAAAGTTGGATCAACTTTTTACGAGAATTCCGGATCCGACTCAGAGAAAAAAACTTTCCGACCTCTTTCTTCCCGTGATTCAAAAACTCTGAAAAACTAGGAACTCCTAGTCGAAGGCTCGGGCCGTTATTCTTACCGGTAATCGGAACGGATTTTTGAAACAGGACCAGTCTAAGTAGTAGTTCCCGCAGCCGATTCGAACTGGGGCTGATTTCAATCCTATCGTTTAAAAGAATGTTTTCAATTTACGCAACTCTCAATTTATTGGCTTTAGCTGGGGAATTTCGCTGAAATTTCAAGCCTTGGGCGCCTTACGCCTTATGGAACCAGGGAAATCGGATGATGAGGGATCTCGGCAGATGAATGATCTAAAAGAACA
>NZ_AOHC02000018.1:0-55000 GCF_000332415.1 Leptospira weilii serovar Ranarum str. ICFT | reverse complement strand
ACATCTCTACAATACGAACGTGACTTTGCACGAGATCCGATCGGATTACTCAAGACAAATTCCGTACGACCAATCCTACTTTGATCTTTCCAATTTGAAAGTGCAGGGGGAAACGCCTGAAAATCTGGGATATTCCGGATTTAAAATTCATTATCCGCTGAATACGGAAGAACATACGGACGAGTTCATGGTCTTTCAGGGCGCGAGCTATTATAGAATGGTTTCTAAAAAACAAGTCTACGGACTTTCGGCTCGGGGAATCGCGATCAATACGGGAATGCCCTATCCCGAAGACTTTCCGGGGTTTACACATTTTTGGATCGTACATCCGGACAAGACCGATTCTACCGTATTCGTATATGCACTGTTAGACGGTAAAACCGCGACGGGAGCCTATGAATTTCAAATCTCACCGGGAAAGGTTTCCTCCGTTCACGTAACCGCGGAAGTAACTCTTCGAACGAAAGTGGATCGATTCGGAATCGCACCTCTTACTTCTATGTATTGGTATTCCGAAACGAGAGGGATTCCGGAAGGAAAGATTTATCCGGAGTCTCATGATTCGGACGGACTGATGATCGAGTCGAGTAAAGGAGATTGGATTTGGAGACCTCTCGATAATCCGAAACGAGTTACGATGAATTCTTTTCAAGACGAGAGTCCCCGCGCCTTCGGTCTCATTCAGAGAGATCGAAACTTTGCGAGTTATCAAGACAATTCGATGAAGTATCATCTTCGTCCGTCCGCTTGGGTGGAGCCGGAAGGGAACTGGGGAAAGGGAAGCATACAACTTTTACAACTTCCCACGGTCAAGGATTCGGACGATAACATAGGCGCGTTTTGGGTTCCGGCGGCGTTTCCGGCCCCCTTACAACCGTACGAATTCAGTTACACCATACGCTGGTTAAACGAAGATCCTTTGCCGGATGAATTGGCAAAAACCGTATCGACGAGAATTGCGTCCGTTCCGGGAGAATCCGATATGCGCGTGTTTTACGTAGACTTCGTAGGGGAGAATTTAAAAGCCCTCGATGCCTACACGTATTTGCAAGCGGCGATCGATACGGGAGATAACGCAGAATTAACGGATTATAATATTCAAAAAATTGAAGAAACGGGAGTTTGGAGACTTACCTTTAGAGTCGTTCAAAAAAATAAGAATAAACCCGCAGAACTCCGCGCCGTATTGAAAAGAAATCAGGAAGACCTGAGCGAGATTTGGACGTTCACTCTTGAATCCACGATCTGACGTAAATCTACGTTTTTCAGAGAACCGGGAAAAACTTTCCAGAGTTTATTCCAAGGTTAAATTGTATTGCCTCGCGTCCGGGGTCGTAGATTCCATTGCGCTCCATATCAAACTCACTGAATTCTTAAACTTAGTGGAAAAAGAAACGAGCGGAAAAGAAAATTCCGATTTCGAAACGGAAGCGATGAAACTTTTTTTACGCTCCGGAATTCTACATTCCCAAAAGAATAAGTCTTTTGATCTTCCCGCTATCGAACCATCCAGGATGGTTCCAAATCCAGTCGACTTCGGGCCGCTTGGAGAATTGGCGGAGCCGAAGGAAAAACTGGAACCGGTTGCGGTCTTTCTCTCCGTAATCTTTTGGGGAAGTGTCTACGCATTTTTACTCTACGGACTTTTACGGTGAACGTTTCTGAAAAAGATAAACTGGGAACTCTGATCGATTCCAAAACACAGAGTTATCGCCGTTTGAGTTTTGGAGGTCTCGTATTCTTTTTCGTAATCATCGGGGTCTTTTTAGAAGTTCAGTTTTTATCCTTTCAATCCATCAGTCCCTTCGAATGGGCGACTCTGATTTTATTTTGTATTTTGTTTCCGATCATCTGTTTTGGAGCGGCAACAGCGATCATCGGATTCGTTCAGAAAATTCGAGGAGGCGATCCGCTTCGAATTTCTAAAATATTAGAAAAGAATACGATTCTGGAAGGCGATATTCCGCCGGTTGCGGTTGTGATGCCGGTTCACTGCGAGGAAGTTTCCCGAATTTTTGCGGGAGTCGAGCTGATGATGGATCAGATCACGGAAACCGGCCTCGGTCAGAAGACGGATTTTTTCATTCTATCCGATACTTCGGATCCGAATCTTTGGGCCTTGGAAGAAAAGGCTTTTTCGATCCTCAGTCAAAAGCCAGTAAACAAGGGAAGAATTTACTACCGAAAGAGAAGGGTCAATCTGAACAAGAAGTCGGGCAATATCGCGGACTTCTGTAGAAGATGGGGAAAACGATACAAATACATGATCATCCTGGATGCAGATAGCATTGTCACGGGAGAATGTATGAAAAATCTAATACACCTCATGGAAAAAATTCCGAGCGCGGGGATCATTCAAACCGTCCCGGAAGTGATCCGAGCCAAATCGATCTTTCAAAAACTTTCCGCGTTCGCGGCTTGGGCGGGCAATCCGGTTTTTGGAGCGGGTTCCTTTTTTTGGCAGCTTCGTTCCGGACCGTTCTGGGGACACAACGCGATCATTCGACTTCAGCCGTTTATGAAATACTGCGGACTTCCTGGATTGCCCGGAGAAAGCGCAATCGGCGGAAAAATTTTAAGTCACGATACGATCGAGGCTGCTCTCTTTCGAAAGGCGGGTTACGGTGTTTGGTTCGCGACGGATCTAAAAGGTTCTTATGAGGAAGCGCCGCCTAACGTGCTAGAAACTTTGAAACGGGACAATCGTTGGTGTCAGGGAAACCTTCAGCATTTTTGGTTTTTATTCGGGGGCAAACTCCGTTTTTCGAGCCGGCTTCAAATCTTATTCGGAATTTTTTCGTATTTCAGTTCTCCTCTTTGGGCCTTGCTCCTTGTTTCTTCTTCTCTTACCACGATCGAGGACGTGGATTTTTTCAGATTGGCTCTTTTGCCGGAAGACTGGATTGCGTTTCGAGACGATCTCTATCTTCCGGTCGCATATACGTTGCAGGCTTATACTTTGTTCATTTTGTTTCTTCCTCGGATCGTCTCCTTTTTGGATGTATCTTTTTTTCGAAGAAAAGAATGGGGATCCTCGTTTGTTTCTTGGGTTGTTTCTTTTATTTTAGAATTTTTCCATTCCGTTTTGCTTGCTCCGGTTTATATGGTTCAGTATTCGAGATTCATTTTTCTTACATTCTTAAATCGTAAAATAGTATGGGGACCTCAGAATCGGAACGCAGAATCCGGATTGGACTTGGGAGCGCTTGCATACACGGTTTTGCCGGCATGTTTTTACGGATTGGGAATCGGAGTATGGATGTTTGTGACGTATCCGATTTTATTTTTTTGGTTTTTACCTTTGCTCGCGGGTTGGATTTTTGCGTATCCATTGGCGGTGTGGACGGCGTCTGCGTCTTCCAAACTCGGTGAGTTTGGAATCTTATCCAATCCGCCCGAACTCGATCAGAAAGATTTATTGAAACGATTGAATCTCTATCAGGAAAAATATTCTCGGGATCTGGGAACGGATGAGAATCGGAGAGGAATTTTTTTGGCGATCGCGGATCCTCTGCTCAACGAGTTTCATCTTTCCAGATTGAGAAAACGAAAAAAGGAAACACCGGGCAGAAAAAAATATCTGGAAGAACTTCGGGCAAAACTCAAAACCGAAGGAGCTTCTTCTTTTTCAAATCAGGACTTACAAAGAATTTTATGGGATTACGAATCCGTATCGTATCTTCACTCCTGGTTTTGGACGGAAGGAATTCCGGGAAGATCCGCTTGGTGGAAAACTTCGTATCTCAACTATCAAAAAGAAATTCTGCTAAGAAAAATCGTTTCTTAAACCAACTTTAAAAAAACGGCAACCGCGTGTTTTACGTCCTCTCTTCCGTCTCTTTCAAATTGCGGGGACGTTTTTCCTTTCCAGGTTTTTGCGTTTCCAATCGCCTTATCCAACCGAAACGAAAACAATTCTTCGTTGGAGATATATGCGGAAGGAATTTCATCGTTTAAACTTTTGTGAAGATAAGGAACTTCGGGAAAGTTTCCGCGATCCGTGTAAAGAACCGGGGTTTTGGCGTAAACGGCTTCGCTCATAATTCCGTAACCCGGTTTGGTGATCACAAAATCGCAGGCGGTCAAAAGATCGGGATAGTGAACGTCGGAGAGTTTTAAAATTCCGTCTTTTTGTTTATTAGGGATTTGTGTTAAATCGAAATCGGTTCCGGAAAGAACGATCGTATATTTTTCCGGATCAAATCGTTCCCAATCAAACCGAGAGGTTTCCACGCCGTACGCACCGAACGAAAACAAAAGATGAATTTTGTTTTCGGAAAGTTTGAAGAATTCTTTCGCTGCGCTTTTACTTAAATGTGGTCTTCGGCCTACGAGTCCGATGGGTTTTTGTTCGGCCAAGGAAGGAGCGGGACAGGAAAACGGAAGCAATAATCCGAACGTCGCGTGATAGTATTCTTCGTAGAGAGTTTTTGCGGCCCGTTCAAAAACGGAGGATTCTTTCGTATAACCCGCGTAAATAAAATCCCAGGTAAAGTTTCCCACGAATAACGAAGGAATTTTGATCTTGTCCGCGATCATAAAGGGTAGGGACGCCGAGTCCGAGACGATCAGTTCAGTTTCGAAATCCAAACAGGATTCAATTTCAGAAATTTGAATATACGATTTTTTTAAATCGAATTCTTCGAGATTTGCTGCCGTGGCGCGGATATCGACGGAAAGAGAATCTTTTTGAACCATTCCCACGTCCAGGATCTTATTTCGGACGTGTAAACGTTCGAGGTTTTTGGAATCCTCCTCCGAATGTGAAAGAGTGGATAAAAATTCTTCCCGAACGGTTACGAGATCGATTTCCAATTCCGGAAAACTGCGGAGCAGATATAAAATGATTTCCATGGATCGGCTGATATGACCGAATCCGTGACCGCTAACGTAGTATGTGATTTTCATTTTTTGGAACCCTGCCGTATCGTTTCGTACATTACGATTCCCGCGGACATCGCGAGATTGAGGGAATCCGCTTCTCCGAACATCGGAAGGGAAATATACTCATCGGAATGATTTCTTGCATAAGCGGAAAGTCCGTACTGTTCCGACCCGAACACGAGGGCTACTTTGCCTTTGAGTTCGGCGTTAAAATAAAGTTTTTCCGCTTCCGGTGTTACGGCTAACGTTCTGTAGTCGTTTTTCCTTAAAATTTCGTAGATCGTTTCCGTTTCCCCGAGATAAACGTCCAGAGTGAACAAGGCTCCCGTCGAAGCGCGGATCACGTTCGGATTGAACAGATCCAATCTGGGATCGGCGACGAGCACCGTATGAAATCCGGCGCCTTCCGCGGTTCGAAGGATCGTTCCGAGGTTTCCCGGTTTTTCCACGCCTTCGATCACGAGAATCGGTTTCAAATTTTTGAATGTGTTTGATTCTTTTTGAAAAGTGTCGAGTCCGATCGGAAAAAAACGAGCGGTTGCGATGAGTCCGTCCGGTCTGTCCCGATAGGAGATTTTTTCAAAAATCTTTTTCGGGACCTTGATGTTTTTGGCGCCGATCGAACCGATGAGGGAAAATTCGTTTTCACCTAAAAAACATTCGGGAGAATAGAGTACATTTTGAAACCGAACCTTGCCCGATTTTTGCGCTCTGAAAATTTCACGATAACCTTCTATAAAAAAAAGCCCCGAAGACTCCCTGTGTTTTTTATCCTTGAGGTTGGAAATATATTTCAGCTTCTCGTTGGAAAAGCTGGTGATCTCCAAAAACGAAATGTCGGTCTCTTCGTTCAAAACGAAAGTCTCTCCGAAACATAAATACAATTCGAACCCGCAGGGTAAAGTCTACCGCTTGTTTCCGGAATGGAAAGTTCCCCGAGATGAAAGCGGCCTTGGTTGCGAATCCTCCCTTCCAAAATTCGCCGAAGCGCGAGCGGACTAAAACCCGTGGAGTGACAGGTAAGAACGATAAAATCAGGTTTGTTACCGCAGAGTTGCATCAGAAGATCCATGAGTTCGGGCAGATCTTTTTCGATCTTAAAAACTTCGCCGCTGGCGCCTCTTCCGAAAGTCGGGGGATCCAAAATAAAACCGCGATAGTCCTTTCCTCGTTTGATTTCTCGTTTTAAAAACTTCAATACGTCTTCCACCATCCACCGCACTTTTTTGTCGGCGAGACCGGAGGCGTTCGCGTTATCCCGCGCCCAGTCCACCATTCCTTTCGACGAATCCAGATGGCAAACCGAAGCTCCTCCGTCTAACACGGCCAAGGTGGAAATCCCCGAATACGCGAACAGGTTTAAAACCTCCTCCTCTTTTTTTAGCCCGGAGGAAAGTTGTTGGATCTTTTTCCAGTTTTCCAATTGTTCGGCGAAAATTCCGAGATGACCGAAAGGAGTAAATTTAATCTTAATAGAATATTCTAAAATTTGAATGTAAAATTCCTCCTCCGTTTTTTTGTTCCAGGCCCATGCGCCTCCTCCTTTGTCCGAACGGACGTATTCTCCGTCGGCGTTTTTCCAAAGCTGGGGTTTTGTCGCGGGCCAAGCGGAAACGGGGGAGGGACGGATGATCGTATAAGGGCCGATTTGTTCGAGTTTTCTAAAATCTCCGGAGTCGAGTAGTTTATAAGAACCTGCTTCTACCCCCGCGTTGTGACTTCTTGAAACTCCGGATCGTTCGGTGGGAGCTTCGGATCGTTTGGCGGAAGGCGGATTTTTTTCCGAATTCGTTTTTGATGGTTTAGGTTCCGTTCTTCTTACAGTTTTCATAGATATGTACCTTAAAATAATTTCCTTCGGGGAAGTTTTTTCTTACCGGATGATCCGCTTCCGGTTTTAAACTCGTAAAACGTTCAAAACTCCAACCTTTGGACTTGAAAATGTTTTTCGCGAGTGATTCCAATTCTTCCGATCCAATTCTTCCCGAACAAGAACAGAGAATGATCGTTCCCGATTCTTCCAAAGACGTAAGGCTGTTTTCAAAAAGATAAGAATAGGATTTGAGCGCGTTTGTTTTGGACTTTGCGTCCGGAGTTAGATTCGGCGGATCGATTACGATCAAACCGAATTTACGATTTTCTAATACTTCTTCCAATTCTTTGAATAGATTTTTTTGAACGAACCTGTGTTTGCAATGGCTTTGGTTTTTTTTCAGACTCAAAACTCTTTGAAATCCATCCAAAACCTCTTTCGATCCGTCCGCGGAAAGAACGGAAGCGGCGCCCGCTACGTCCATACAAATCGACGTTAGTCCCGTATGGGAAAAAAGATGAAGGCAGTTTTTATCTTGGCTCAGTTCCTTCTTTTCAAGTAAAAATCGGCGTAGGTTTCTGAGATCTAAAAAGATTCCACCCTTTTGGCCGGGGAGTTCCACTGGAAATCGTATGTCGTAAAGTTGGATCGTTTCTCGGATTTTAAGCGGTTCGTCGTCGGCGAGCGGCTTGCTTTGAGTCGACGTGTCTCGGCTTGCCGCTAAATCCGATTTTTTTTGGTTCGCTTTCGCTTCTGCATGGTTCGATTTTGTTTTCTGAACAGCGGGAACGGAGTTTCTCCCCCTCCACAATCTTTCTGCGGATTTTTTAACTTTTAAATTCGATTTTTTGAATGTATCATCTTGTAACGTTTCTACCGAATCGAAAATCGTTTGTGTAGAAGCCGTCCCATTCGCTTTTTTAGAACCGATTTTGTCGGTCCCGGTTTTTTCGGGAGGATCGAATAAGATCCGTTTCGGTTTCGGTTCTCCTAATTTAGAATTTTTGCATAGATCGTAGAGATTCCAAACGAGCCATCTTCCGTACGAAAGTAAAGAGGAAGAATAAATTCTCACAACCCAGGTTTCATTCAATCGGTCGATCGTTATACCCGGAAAAAAATCGTTTTCTCCGTGTAAAATTCTGTATGCGTTCGTGGTTTTTCTGAGTTCGTTTCTTTTTTGCAGAGAGGAGATTAGATTCTCTCGAATCTTTTTTTTGGAAAATTTCGGCAAAAACTGTATCACTCGAATTGCCACGAGTCCGGTGTTCGAATAGATTCCGGTTGCGATCGGTACGTTTTTTGTGGAAACGAGATTCAACCATTGACCGTTGACAAAAGGCGCGACCGCCGAGGAAATATTTCCGCTGAAGATCCAGGGATGTTTGCGTCGGATGGAAAGTTCACTCTTCCGGTTCAACTGGTATCTGCGGAACCGGAAGGTTTTCGAGGGAGAGTTCAGGCTTTTTTCTTGGCTTCTTTGTAAGAAGTTTCGGTGGCTCCGACGTAGATCTGTCTTGGACGACCGATTTTCATATCCGTAGATTCGATCATTTCCTTCCACTGAGCGATCCAACCCGGAAGACGTCCCATCGCAAACATTACGGTAAACATGTTCACCGGAATTCCCAGCGCGCGGTAGATGATTCCCGAATAAAAATCCACGTTCGGATACAGTTTCCTTTCCACAAAGTAAGGATCGTGTAACGCGGTCTCTTCGAGTTCTTTAGCAATATCTAATAAAGAATCCTGAACCCCGAGTCTTTTCAGAACGGAATCGCAGGCCTTTTTGATGATCTTGGCGCGGGGATCGAAATTCTTATAAACCCTGTGACCGAATCCGGAAAGACGGAAAGAATCGTTCTTGTCTTTCGCTTTTTCCACGATTTTTTTAACAGACAATCCGCTCGCTTGAATCTCTTGCAACATTTCTAATACTTCTTGGTTGGCTCCTCCGTGTCTCGGACCCCAAAGAGCGCAGATTCCTGCGGAAACCGCTCCGTAGAGGTTTGCGAGAGAGGATCCCACCAAACGCACCGTAGACGTGGAACAGTTCTGTTCGTGATCCGCGTGTAGGATCAATAATAAGTTGAGCGCCTTTACGATTTCGGGGTCCACTTTGTAATCTTCGCTCGGAACGGAGAACATCATGTTCATGAAGTTTGCGCAATAGTCGAGGCTGTTCAGAGGATGGATCGTAGGTTGTCCGATGGATTTTTTATACGCGAACGCGGCGATCGTCGGGAACTTTGCGAGAAGACGGATCATGGAGATATGTCTGTGTTCCGCGTTTTCAGGATCGTAAGAATCCTGATAGTAAGTGGAAAGAGATCCGATCATGGAAGACATGATCGCCATCGGGTGACCGTCTTTCGGAAATCCGTTGTAAAGACGTTTGAGATCCTCGTGAATGAGAGTGTGCATCGTAAGTTCTTCGTTCCACGTCTTTAGTTCCGCGTCCGAAGGAAGTTTGCCGTAGATCAGTAAGTAGGCGACTTCGGTGAAAGTGGAATCTTCCGCGAGTTGTTCGATCGGAATTCCTCTGTATCGTAATATGCCGAGTTCTCCGTCCAAAAAAGTCACCGCGCTCGTACAGGCTCCGGTGTTTAAGTAACCGTTGTCCAAGGTTACGTATCCGGTCTGTTGACGGAGTTTTGAAATATCGACTGCTTTTTCGTTTTCACTGCCTACGATGATCGGGAGTTCGTATTCTTTCCCGTCGATTTTCAGAATTGCTACCTCTGCCATTTTTTTCTCCTAAAGAAATTGTTCGTTGTTTTGCCGAGTTGTCGATCGTTCAAAAATTGCGTTCTAAATCGTTTCAGATTCCTATCCTATTCCTTCGGTTAGATAGACAATCTAAAAAATCAGAATGACTCAAGAACTTGATTGAAGATTCCATTTGTATTTTAGAATTTCTTAATACTATACAAATGAATAGTTTTTAATTGTAGAGAATTTGATAGAGTATAAAATCGGAATGTACCTCGGGTATTTGAAATCAACGGATCTTCACGTTAGAGGTTCTTATATCTCCGTAAATTCTGATAGTTATAGTAATTCGAACTAACGATTCTGCAATAGTCGCGGGGTTCTTTGACGGGGAGTTCCTCCAAGAAGTGATTGAAGTCGCCGTGATAATGATTTCGTTTCCATTTGCGGAGATTGCCCGGGCCGCCGTTGTAAGCGATCGAAGCCCACTGAAGATTTCCGTTCGAAGCGACAAGATAACGTAAAAATCGCGCGCCCATTTCGATCGAAACCTCCGGATCAAAAAGAGAATAAGAATTCAGATTCATTCTTTTGGCGATTTCTTTTCCGGTGGGCCCCATGATCTGCATGAGTCCTCTCGCGTTGGAAACCGAAATTGCATTCTCTTTAAAAAAAGATTCCTGACGCATGATCGCGTAAACGATGTCCTCGTCGATTCCTACGTTTTGGGAAACGGAAGCGACAAGTCCTCTATGGGGTCTCGGATAAATTCTCGCAGCGAGTTTGGACGGAAGAAGAATCACGTCGTCGCTGAGTTTTTCCTTTTTCATCAGGGCTCTTGTGTGAAAGACGGTCAGGTAAGGAGTTCCGGTTTGTTCGCCGAGAGCCGCGAGAATTTCTTCCTTTTCTACTTCACCGATTCCTTGCTGAACCTTATATCTCTGAACTAAAAAAAGAGCGTAGGCCATCTCTCCCACTTCCAGATATTCTTTTGCCGATTGCAGATAACGGTTCCCTCGAATTTTAGAATGAGCGGAATCGATTCTCACGTTCAACTGAAACGCCGCGGCCTGAGTCGCAAAGCCGAGATCCTTTCCTAAAATTTTACCGGAGAGTTCCGGAATTCCCGCGGTTAAGGAAAGATACTCGAAGAGATTGTCCCGATTCCAAGTCGGATCGGAGGGAAGCGGGAAAGAGGAAATCTCTTCCTGAAATTCCTCCCGAATGACGCGGGTATAATAAGAACCGCTAATGTGTTTGTAATACGATTTGAGCCAAGAGTTCAACTCTTCGGTTCTTCCGTTTTTTTTGAGAAAACGAAGATACCAATACACGAGTCTGCCTTTGACGGGAAGATCCGGAATTTTGCGAAGGGCGTCCTTCCAATACGCGTCGCCTAAAAAGTTCTCGTGATTTCCGGTGAGAAGATCGATGAGTTCGTCTTGTCGGATTAAATTCGTGGGATTTTTTTCGAGGGAGTCTATTAGATTTTTGAAATATAGATCCTTGTTCCCCCGTTTTTTAAAGGCTCTCGCGTAACTGTAAAGGACCTCGTCGTTTTTCTCCAAGCCTGTGTCGTTTAACAAATCCAGAGCCTTACCGGAAAAATTTTGGTTGGTCAGTTCTCTCGACATCGCCGCGGTAAAATCCGGATTGGATTTGGCGAGATTTGTATTTCTTTTAAAAAAATGCGGAAGCGATTCCGGTTCGTAGGCGACGATCGCCCTTGCGGTATTACGAAACGCTTCTCCCTTGGAAAAGGAAACGTTTGCGAGGTCTTTGGAATGGATCAGATGTTTTTTTTCGGAAGAATCCAAAAAGGGAAGGAACAAGGCCGCTCGTTCGGGAGTGAGAGAAACAAAATAGGAATTTCCCTTCCATATCTTCAGGTCTTCTTGGATGAATTTTTTGACGGAAGAAAGAACGGAAGGATCCTCCAGGATCGAATAAAAAACGGACTCTGCTTTTTCCGTGTTCCCCGATTTATAGAGAGATTTCGCATAACGGTACAAAATCATCGGAGAAAAAATTTCCGCCTGCTCCCGATCGGAAAAACTTTTGGCGAAGTCCAGACATTCCCGGATCATACCCGCCTCGTAGTAGATTTTAAAAATTTCGGAGATAGCGTTTTGACTGAGAGGATCGTTTTCCCTGGGAAACTTTTTTAAAAGACCGACGAGTTCCTCTTTATCCAAAATTTTTCTGTGAGAGGTTTCCTCGTAGAGTTTCCAGAGAGAAAGTTTCGTGATCACCGAGTTCGAGGGCAGCGGAGAATTCAGGATTTCGAGAAGGTCTTGTCTTCCGGGAGAAGGAACGATTCTCCCTTTGAGTAGGGAAACCAGATGGGAAAATCTCGCGTCCTTGTTTCCGTCCGGATGTTCTTCGTGATACTTTACAAGAGCGTAAACTTCCGATTCCGTACCGGGGCGGCGGTCCCGGAAAATACGATGGATTTTTTGAAGGTTATAGGATTTGATCAGGTATTTCAGATCATCGTTTGCGTAAAGGTTGCCGAAAATGAAGAGGACTAGGCTGGTCAGGGCGAATTTTTTCATTCGTATTCTTTACTTAACTTTTCGGCCTAAGGATTCAATCTCAAAAAGGAAATTCCCATGCAAATCCTGGAAAAAGAAAAAGGGAACGATTTGTGGCCCGAGATCACGTTATCCTCGTATGCGGAGAAAGTTTCTTTCGAAGGGAACGTTTCTTCCGAAGTGGAAGTATCGGTTCCGGAAAAAATTTTTCCCAAGAAAAAAAAGTCGGAAGGTCCGGCGCCTCGTAATCCCGAAATCATCCGGCTCAAATCCAAAATTTTGGAATATTTTTCCGGGGCCCTAAACAAGGTCCATTCTCCTTTTTTCAATCTGAGAATCGATTTGTTCGGAGAGTTTCGTTTTCAATCCGATAAAACTTCTCCTTTCGAAGAGGAAGGACTTTCGGAAAGGGAAAAAAATCTTCTCAAGATTTTTTTCGAGGAACTTTTGGACCGGGCCTTGGAAGAACACCAGGCCGATCCGGAGGTCTTTCAGGTTTTGGAATCCTTTCTTTTACACGAACAAAAACTGGACGAGTATCTGGAACTGACCGGAGTTTTCGACCCGGATCTTCCGTTTATCGTGGAAGCGAAACGGTTTTTGTCGCTTATGGGAAAAATTGAATATTCGGATTTTCTAAAGGACAAAAGTTCCTCTCGTTTTCAAAAATACGGAGCCCTTTGGAAATTCGGGGGCCTCGGTCTGGAAGACAGGGAAACGATCTACGATCTTGTCGTTACGGGCGAGGAGCCGGGTTTACTCGGACTTGCGTGGCTTCTTTTCAAACACGAGACCTCCGGTTTTAGAACCGTATTCCCGATCGAAAGAAGGATTCTTACCGTAATCGAAACGTTTAGCTCCGAAGAAAAAGAATCCTTTTTCAAAGCTTATTCTTCCCGTCACGGTTATCTGGAAAATTATTTCGTTCTGAGGAAGATTCGTCCTTTGGAATATAGAAAGGCCTGGCTCGAAGGCGAAAAACAAAAGAACGGCAGATCGGTTTTGTTGGGTTCTTTGCAGGAAAATATTTTAGCGGGTCAGGACGAATCCTTGGAGAAACGTTATGCGATCTTAAGACAAAATCGTCTCGTTTATACCTTGAGCCCTTTCGAACTTTTAATTCTGCTGAACTCCACGGAATCTTCTAACGTTCAAAAAGAAATCGGAGGAGTGGAGGAAAGGCTTCCGGATTCTTATCTGACGAGAAGGGCCCAGTCGGTTCTTCATTTTTTTAAAAAAGAATATGAGGAATTTTTAAAGTCTCTCGAACGTTGCGGCCGTTTCCGTTTTGCTCCGGAAATGCTCTATCTACAAGGTTCGGCTCTTGTAGAAATCGGTAGAACCGCCGAGGGAATCGGGCTTTTGGAAAGTCTTTTGATGAAGTTTCCCGACGCCGATTATCTCCGTTTGGTTTTGGAACGTTATAAGAAATTGTCTTAAACGTTTGTATAACCGAAAGAAACGTTATGACATTAAGAGTTTGTCCGCCAACCGTCCGATTTTATCGGAATGGCCGCAAATCTCTGCGATTGTTTTAAGTTTTGGGACAGGCTCTAAACTTTAAAGAAGTCGAATATTACGTTTAGAGATAAGCTCTTACTAAAAAAAGGAATTCGATTATATACGATGAAAAAAATCATACTCTCAGTCTGTCTTGTATCGTATTCGTTTTTATTCGCAAAGGACGTAAAAATCGATAACTTGTCCGGCGGAAAACTCTCCGACTTATCCGCGTCCGAAATCCTATCCCGATTGGAAACTGTGGAGCAGGATCCTAAAAAACTGAATTCAAATCAAATCGGATATTTGGATCGGTTAAAAGAATCCTTGGAATTTAGAACGGAAGAAACAATCGAGAATTATAAGAAAAATCATACGAACGATTTTTACTATTACGACCCTTCCGCGAGTTATATATACAGACGATGGAACGCGAACTTAGATTTGATTCGGAGAGGGGCTAAAAAAACGGAAGTTCTTAAATATTTAAAAAATGTATACCAATGGGATCGGTCGGAAGGAGAGGATAACGTAGATCCGGTTGCGATACCGGTATTATCCAAGAAGACGATTTATGAAAAATACTTTTATACCGAATATACGAAATACTTATATTACAAAGTGCATTGTAAAACAAAGGCTTTTGAGGCAGCGGGAGAAGATTGCGGACCTTGGCCTGAATATCAAGAGGAACTACGTCTTCTATTAAAAAAATATAAAATCAAAGAAACTCAACCCTTGGAAAAAGACTGCGAATGTTTCGGTTGTTAAACCGTATGACGACTGAAAAATTCGGCTTTCCGTTCTCGGATCCCTTTGTCTAACTTTCGATTTTTCGGCGCCATAGATCGGCTCGCCCTAGGCGCTCCCTGAAATCGGTTTGGAAAAGTTTTTTCGATCTAAAAAATTCTGACGAACTCTTTCGTGTTCGGGTTTTTCTAGAATTTCTTGACATAGGTTCCGAATCCATGAGAAACTACATTCATCCTTCGATGCGAGAGTAAGTTGTTGAGTTTTCAATACGATTACTCATAACGATACAATCAAAATACCTAATATTTTGTATTGAATCAATGTTTTGCGATAAAAATTAACGGTACTCAATTTTATAGAGATCAATATAAAGGACAAATCAGGAGCTTGCCCCGAGTGGGACAGTCCGTACCGAGGCGGAATCAGAATGGCAATCAGTCACGAACAAATTCTAGAATTGCAGAAATACCAGAAGATGATCCTCCAACTGGAAAAAATCGCGAAGGGATCTCAGAACGACGAACAACGTTATCGAGTTTCCAGAGATTTGGAAAAATATAAAACGAAGATGAAGGACATTTCTCCCGAAGGAATTCCGGACAATCTCGACGTGACGGCGGAACAGATAAAACGTTACAAGGAAAATCCGAACGAAGCCGGTCGGGTACTTGCAAAATATCCGATTATGAAAATTTCTCCGAACTCGAACGACCCCGAGGTCAATCAGATCGGAACCTGGATCAACGTGCTGGATCGGGAATATCTTCCCGTATTGAACGAAACCCACGTCCGTTTCGACTTTTCTCATACGAACGAAAAAGACGGAGTTGTGAAATACATGGAAAACATTCGAAGGAACGTCAAGGTTCTCACCGAAACCGTAGAAGAATTTCACGCTGCGGAAAAACAGGAGTTCAGAGAACAGTTGAGCAGGATGAAAAACAAACAGACCCGAATCTTCATCGCGGAGGCTTACGAGATGTTTCAAAAATTCAACGAATTTTTAAACAGGGTCATCAAAGAGGCGAAGGAAGTCGGAGGTGTCATCATGAATCTGGAAGATTCGATTCGGTTCAATCCGAGATTTGAAAGGGCCACCGAATTGGAGGGAAAAAGTATCATGGACGCTCTTAAGGAGTTTCAAGAGTTCACATCCGAAGCCCTCAGTCGAATCAACGTTCCGAATATCCGTTGATTTTCCTCTTCGCCAATTTTCAAGAATAAGTCCTGAAAAATCCTTTTCCGTTTGGCGGGATCTGCATATTTAGTGATTTTAACTCCCTCCGAAAAGGACACACAGGCGCATGGCACTCGTTAAAAATTCATCCGAAGTTACGAACTCCACCATCGGAGAAAATTCCTACTTCAGCGGAAAATTCTTTATCAACGGATCTCTTAAGATCGACGGAAAGTTCGAAGGTAAGTCCTTACAGGCCGAACAACTTTATATCGGCGTTACGGGTAAGGTAAAAACCAACATCACCGCAGCCAGTGTTATCATCGAAGGAATCGTAATCGGAAACATCACCGCAAGAAACAGGGTGATGCTCCTTCCCACTTCTAAAATTCTCGGAGATATCCGCACACCGGAATTGATCATCCAAAACGGAGTGATCCTTGAGGGACGTTGTATGATTTCGAACGACCTCAAACATTCCGCGAAAGACTTGATCGATCTCGAATATTCCAAGGATTCTCTCAGCGTTGAAAAAATCTTCGGAAAACAATCCGGGGCGAGAGAATAATTCGAAAGGTTTTCGTTTCGGGAAAGAATTTCCGGAATGAAAACCGACTTCCAAAAACGGTGAACCGGATCCTGATTACAGAAGGCGACCCTTGTGGAATCGGTCCGGAAATCTTCCTGCATACTTTTTCTCTTTTAAAAAAAATCTCCAGAACAAGGCCGGTCGTCTATTTTCATTCGGGTAAGTTTCCGCTTCCGAAAGAATTCGTTTCGATTGCGGCGAACGCTGCCACTGCGTCGACTTCCGTAGAGGCCGAAAAAAAAGGTCTGTTCGCGATTTCTCATAACGTGCTTTCCAAAAAGGAGATCTCTTCCTTGAAGTTCGGCAAACCTTCTTCTTGGTCCGGAAAATCCGCGTTAGCCGCTCTTTCACTCGCAGTCGAGTTTCAAAAAGAAGGGGGTGGGGATCTCATCACTCTTCCTCTTAGCAAAGAATGGGTGATCGCATCGGGGGCTGCAAACTTTCGAGGTCATACCGAATTCTTGGCCGAAGCCTATCGGACAAAAACGTTTATGCTCATGTCCGGAAAGGATCTTCAGGTTCTTCCGCTGACGACTCACGTTCCTCTCGTAAAAGTTCCCGAGTTTTTGAAAGAGATCGATCTGAAATCGCTTGCGGATTCCATTTTTTCCTGCGAGAAAATCGATCTTAAAAAGCCGATCGCTTTTCTCGGTCTAAATCCGCACGCGGGAGAAGGCGGTAGGGTCGGTCGGGAAGAAGCGGAGATTTTAGAACCGATGATCCGATTTTTAAGAAAGAAAGGTTTGAAAGTGGAAGGCCCTCTTTCCGCCGATTCCATGTTTGGTGAGTCCGCTCGAAAAAAGTTCGGTCTACATCTTGCTTGTTATCACGATCAATGTTTGATTCCGTTTAAAATGTGGGAAGGGAAAAAAGGCGTGAATCTGACATTGGGTCTTCCGTTTATCCGAGTTTCGCCGGATCACGGAACCGCTTTTGATATCGCCGGGAAAGGGCTTGCAGATTCGACCAGCTTTGTAGAATGTCTGAACCGGATTGTGGAAATTCCTTGAGGTTTTCCACGCAAACGTTCCAACGAAAAAAAGTTTGGCGGGATCGGAACGGAAATTTGTCGACGTTAAAAAACAGAAACGAGGGTTTATGCCTGGACTTTTAGAACAAATCGTATTTCCGATTTTCCTTTTTTGGTTCTGCGGATTGACTCTGGTTTTGTTTCGTTCCGACTTCGAATTCGTCTGGAAGATCGTTTTTGTTTTCATTTTTATCTTTTATTTCTTTCAATACTTTCCGGAATTGAAGGCGAGTTACGAGCGTCTAACGGTGAGTTATCCCGTGGAAATCGTTTCCTGGATTTACGGAATCGGAAAAGGTTTTTATTTTTTTCTTTTGTTTCTTTGGCCCGCAGCGTTGTTTCGAATTTTTTATTCCGCTTCTCCTCATGTAGGTAAGTCTCTTGCAAAAGCGCTTATAAGTGCGACTTTGATCTATTGGTGCGGTTTTATTCTTTACAATCACTTTTCTTCGGAAGTGGACGGCTTTTTAAATATCGGTTTTCTAAAATTCTTAAATTTTTCCGCAAAGTGAGATCCGTCTAAAGTATAGAATGAATCCGCTCTACTTACAGTCCTTCGGTGAATCGGAAGAAGCGAAGAAACACTTTTTGACCGCTTACGAATATCAGACCAAGGGAAATTTGAAACTGGCTTCCAAACATTATAGAATGTCCATTGCCGCAAAACCCACCGCGGAAGCTTGGACGTTTTTGGGTTGGTCTTATTCTCTCGCCGGTAAATTGGATCGTGCGATCGAATTCTGTAGAACCGCGATCGAGACGGATCCTACATTAGGAAATCCTTATAATGATATCGGGGTTTATCTGCTTCAACAAAAACGTTTCGAGGAAGCGCTTCCTTGGTTTGAAAGGGCGAAATCGGCTCCTCGTTACGAGGTTCCCGTATATCCGTATTTCAACTCGGGTTCTTGTTTGGAAATCTTAGGCCATATCGAGTTGGCTCGTTTGGAATATGAAAAGGCGATTCGGATTCAGCCGAATTATCCTCCGGCAAATCTCGCTCTGAAACGGATTTATATTCGTTACAATTGACGGAGCTCTCTCGCGAGAAAGCTTCGAGTCCCGCGCGTCGAGCGGTTAGTGATTAGAAATCAGAGGGATTTTTCGTAAAGATGGATCAGACTTTAACAAAGGCTAATTTTCCTCTTCTGTAAATGATTCTAACCCCTAGTACGGACTCGCCGTTACGCAATTCGTCATCCTGACGAATTAAGCTCCACGGCGTCTTTCTCGCTCATTCGCCATCCATGGCTCATGTCGCATTTGCGACGCTCTCTAAGGATCGCTGCAAATGCTCTCGCGAGAAAGCTTCGAGTCCCGCATAAATATTCTGTAATACAATAACTGAACTGTACCTACCGGGACTCGAACCCGGACCCCAGGCTCCGGAGGCCTGTACTCTATCCGTTGAGCTATAGGTACGTTTACAAATGAGTCTTTTGGAGAGGTTCGGGGTGTCAAATGCAAATCCCGGACGGGTTGAAAGGAAAGTCCTTGAAAAAGAAATCGGGCATGAAATCGTCCTCCTAAAGATAGAGGTAGGGATGAAGGTTTCACATTCATGGGAAAGGCTTTTTTTTCGGAAGGCCGTTTTCGTTTTTATATTGGTTTTGGTATGTGGAGTTTTTTCTCCGATCTTTTCGGTGAGCGAAGAGGAAGAAGAAAGACTTTTGGAAAAAGCGCTCGTGGAAAGTGCAATTACTCCGGGACAAAAACAAGCGATTGCGAATTATCTCAGAGCGACCGCACTCGCCAAAAGAGCCAGAGCCGAAGAACTTAGAGAGTTGGCAAAACTTTCCAGAGGAGAAAAATTTCTTCAGGCGAGAGTTCGAAAAGAAAAACTATTTAAAATGGCGGATTCCTTGGAACGTCAGGCGAATCGTCACGAAACGACTCTCAAAGAATTTCAGATCGAAAGCCGTTGATATTACACATCAAAGAAAAACGAATCTGAGAATGGCTTATAGACGACGGGCCGATCACGAGAAATTAAAAGTTTGGAAGAATTGGATCGATCAAAACCGTCTCCATTTAGAATCCATTGGTTTACCCCTAACTATTTATCAAGACATGGATCATTGGGAAGATTTTTTGGAAAACGGACATTTACATTGGCATATAGACGGCCCATCGTTTGACGTTAAAGATCTTACGATGGATTCTATAAAATTATTATATAACTTTCTTGAACGTAATTATTTGGAACAACCGCCGACGTTGTTACAAATGTTGAGAATGCGGTTAGGTAAGAACGAAATCATATAATACTTTGATTATATTTCAAGGAACCAACCAATCGGACTTGAGGCATCTCAAAGTTTTAAAAGAATACGTCAACCAAACGACAATTTTATGCGGGAATTTGATTGGGTGAATTATTTTTAGATTCTATAAAAAATTTATCCGGAACTTTAGAACGATCGTTTTTGAATCTTCAATAAATGTTGGAGTGCGCATAAAAACCGTCATATTAGGTAATTTAAAATTTTTTAATATTATAGTTCCTGCATTTATTCGGAAGCTTGATCTCTCGCTTTTGCGGTCACTCAACGATCCTAAGATTGCCTTTTGATGTTTGTAAGAAGAATTTCCAGACATTCCTGAACGATGGAATCCGGTCCTTTTTCACCGTTGACTCGAATCGTTTCTGCGGGAAGAATCCGCTCATAAGCGGAATGAATTTTTTCGAGTTGAACCAGGGTTTCGAATCTTTCCTTTTCCTCCTTTCTTCGGTTTAACCTTTCGAAGGCGATTGCAGGACTCAGATCCAAGTAAAATAGAAGATCGGGAATTTTAAAGTTTCTCTTTAAATTTTTTTCGATGATCGTTTCCGGAGATAAATGGTCTCCGCTCTGATAGGCGGCGGTGGAATACATGTAACGATCCAGTAGAACGTTTTTTCCGGAGTTTAATGCGGGAAGGATGTTTTGTCTTAAGGATTCTTCTCTATCGTTTAAAAAGGCTTCGATCTGTTCTTCCTTTCCGAGTTCGATTTCCCCTCTTAAGAATTTTCGGAGATACTTTCCGGTTTCCAAGTTTGTGGGTTCGGTAAAGGCCACGGAAGGGATTCCGCGTTCCACGAGTTTTTCGACCAGTGATTTGCAAAGAGTCGATTTACCGCTTCCGTCGATTCCTTCAAAAACTACAAAGATTGATTTTTGGATCTTCATTCTTACGGTTCCGATTCAATTCTTGACAAAGGAGGATTTGTACGAAATCATTCTTTCATCTACAAGAATTCTTTTGGAAATTAAGAATCCAATGAAAATTCCGTCATGAACTTATATTTTTCGCTTCTGAAACATTTCGGATTCATTTTTTATCTCGGGTTCTTTTCTTTTTTTTGTATTTCACAAACAAAGACGACCGAATCGGAAATTACAACCGTTCTTTCCGAAGAATCCGTTCCCGCAGATTCTCACCTTCCTTTTCGGAACCATCCTAAGGATAAAATTCCAGTGTATCATATCTTTGAAGAAGTTTATCCGAGTTCCTCGGCGAGTTCGGTTTCGATTCATACCGAAAAAACGGTTGAATCTAGGTCGGTTCCTTCCAAGGGCGGATCTCTTCTGGAAAAAACTTTGGTAACCCTCGGTTACGGAATCGTTTTGAATCCACAGGGTTACATTCTTACCAACGCTCACGTAATCGGAACTTACAATCATCTTATCGTAAAATCCAAATCCGGTAAATCCTACGAAGCGATCGTAGTAGGCCGGGATAAAAAAATCGATTTAGCGATTTTGCAAGTAACTCCGGACGAGGATATCGTTCCCGTGGAAAAGTTGGATTATTACACTCTTCAAAGAGGAGAGGCGGCGATCCGGAGATACATCAACGCAAAAAATCAGATCAAAAAAAATCGGGAATCCAATCATCCGAAATTCAAAACCCATGGATCCTCCATGTAATCTTCCGGTTTTGTATCGTGAAAACGGAAACTCTTGGATGGTGTTTCCGGTCTAACAGGGAGACGGAAGGGATTCTTTCTTTCGTCCAAATCCGATTCTTTTAACCGAATGTGTACACTCGAAGACTCGCTTCCAAATCTAACTTGACAGTCACGAAAGCGGGCCGATCCTTTCAGGTACCAAGCGGAAATTCATTTTCAAAAGGGATAGAATTCAATGAAAAACATGGAAAAATTGAAGTATGTTGCGGTCGTTAGTATTTCACTTCTGCTGGGAGCCTTCTTATCTCCCGTGATGTTTTGTGGAACCGGCCGAAACAGCCCGCTTTTTCTAAACGCGAAGGGGGATAAGGAGCCGAGTCCGGCGACTCGTCAGGCGATTACGATTCAACAAGCTTTTGAAGAAGTTTATCAAACCGCATCTCCGAGCGTAGTTTCGATCGCTACGGAAAGAACACAAAACGTTCCCGCTCATCCCGGACCTTTCGGGGATCCGTTTTTCGACCAATTTTTCGGCAAAGGTCAAGGCGGCGGTAGAGTGATGAAACAAAAACAAACCGGACTCGGTTCGGGGATCATCCTCAATACTCAAGGATATATTTTAACCAACGAACACGTTGTGCGCTCTATGGACAAGCTCACCGTTCGTTTGAAAACGGGTAAGACGTTTAACGCGGAACTGGTCGGCTCCGATCCTGTGATCGACTTGGCTCTTTTGAAAATCAAATCGGAAGCCGAGATCGTCCCGATCGAACTCGGAGATTCTTCCGCGGTAAAAGTAGGGGACTGGGCGATCGCGATCGGCGCTCCTCTCGGTTACGAACAATCTCTCACGGCGGGGATCGTAAGCGCCGTCGGTAGAACCGGAATCGATAACAGCGGGGTTCATTATTTGCAAACGGACGCCGCTATCAATCAGGGAAATTCAGGCGGCCCGCTTCTCGACATCAACGGTCGTGTGATCGGTATCAATCGTATGATCGCTTCTCAGAGCGGGGGTTCTGTGGGAATCGGTTTTGCAATTCCGATTAACGAAGCGAAGGCGATCATGGAAGAATTAAAAACCACGGGTAAGGTAAAACGTCCCGCACAAGCCTGGCTCGGAGTCGGAGTGGATTATCTTCATGAAGAAGACGCGAAGAAGTTGAATATTTCCGGAGGTGCGGTTGTCGTTCAGATTATGAATGATTCTCCTGCGGATCGGGCGGGGATTCAATTGATGGACGTGATCACTGAAATTTCCGGAGCTAAGATCAATTCTCCCGAAGAAGTGGTGAGCACGGTGAAAAAGAATAAGGTGGGAGATCGGATTACGGTTACGGTTGTGCGTCAAGGAAACGTTTCTAGACTGTCGATCCAACTCAAGGAAAGACCGAACTGATTGGCAAAATCCCATACGCTCAATCCTGAAGAAGAATTTGAAGAAGAGTCGGGCCTTCGTCCTTCTCTTCTTTCCGAATTTATCGGCCAGAAAGAAGTCCTCGATAATCTTACGGTTTACGTTCAAGCCGCTAAAAATCGAAAACGCGCACTCGATCACGTTTTGATTTCCGGTCCTCCCGGTCTTGGAAAGACTACTCTTGCGGGAATCGTTTCCAACGAACTCGGAACCAGACTTACCATCACCTCGGCCCCCGTGATTACCAAAGGTGCGGATCTGGCCCGCCTTCTTACGGGTATGGGTGAAAATGAAATCCTATTCATAGACGAGATCCACACTCTTCATAAAAAGTTGGAAGAGATTCTTTATCCCGCGATGGAAAATTACATGATCGACCTCGTGATCGGAGAAGGGGTCACCGCTCAGATGGTTCAGATTCCTCTGAAACCTTTTACCTTGGTCGGAGCTACTACAAGAAGCGGATTGATCAGCGAACCTCTCAAAAGTCGTTTTGGAATTCAACTCAGACTGGACTATTACAACGACGAGGAGATGAAAACGATCGTTTTGCGTTCTTCCAAAATTTTAGGAGTTAAAATCGATGACGATGCGGCTTTGGAAATCGGAAGGCGTTCTCGGAAAACTCCTCGGATCGCAAATCATCTTTTGAAAAGAATTCGGGACTTCAGCGAAGTGGAGGGAAATCTTTCCGTAAAAAAGAACCTCTGTCTCAAGGCATTCGAAAAGATGGGGATTGACGACCTGGGACTGGATGTTATGGATAGGCAGATACTCGGTTGTATGATCGATCGTTATAAAGGCGGTCCGGTCGGGCTCAAGGCGATTGCAGTCGTAGTCGGTGAGGAAGAAAAAACCATCGAGGATACTTACGAATCGTTTATGGTTCGGATCGGTCTGATCAATCGAACTCCCGCAGGTCGGGTGGCAACCGAAAAAGCCTATCGTCAATTGAAGCGGATGGAAGATTTTTCCGGAAACCATGGACAAGACCCGACTTTATTCTGAATATTCCGGAATCCCCGAAGACGATAAAAGGCTGATCTATGCGTCCTTTTTAGTTCTCGCGTTCGCGTCTTTTTTTACGGCGCATTTACTCACACGCAACATGCTCTGGAAAATTCTCGGCAGCGAACCCATGGTCAAAATGGAAAGCAACGAGGAAAAAGAAAAAATCTACGAGGTTCTTCTCGAACAAGACTTTGTGGATAAAAACGTAAAGGACGAATATAAGGCTCTTTCCAACGTGGACGCCGCCGGAGCCGGTGGAATTACAAAGAAGGAAGGGTTTCATTCCGCGAGTCCCTTTCGCGAATTTATCATGGGAAGTGTGGCGAGAAGAACCTCCGAAACTCAAAAACAACAATCTCAAGAAAAGAACGATGAAAAGGTTTTTGAAGTCGGGATTTATAAGATCGATCCGGTTCAAACGTCTAACACCGATAATACGAAACAAAACACTCAAACCTACGGAAGAATGACGAAGATCCCGTTCAACTATCGATTTGAACAGGACTTTCTTTTTCGTTGGGACGGAAATCAGGCTCTTTCGATTCCGAGAAAAAAACTCGCGGGTTACGAATACTTCAAACGGATGTTGAAACAGATCGAAGGCAGTTTTGCTCCTCCCGGCGGCGGTAATTACGCGTATCGTGACATGGCGGGAACCGTAGTTCGAGAAGGAATTCTTCCGGGGCAGGTCAAAGTTCTTTTTATGTTAAGCGAAGGCGGTCAAGTTTTGGATACGAAACTCGTTTCGAGCCAGGGTCAGGACGTGGTCAGTCAGGCTTGTGTCGATTCCATCCGAGGACAAAATTTCGGAAAGGTTCCCGATGAAGTGAAAGCGCAAGGCATGATCTTCGGAATCAATTTTATCTTTCCGATGATGCGGACTCGTTGATTTTTTTTTGCAAAACTGGTTGACTTAAATTTTTTCAAGGTAGCTTAATAGTTTTATGAAAGCGGTTGGAGCTAAAATACTCAAAGATAACTTCAACGACTTTTTACGTCTTGTAAAAGAAGGCGAAACGATTCTCGTCATGGAGCGCAATCAAGTCGTGGCCGAAATCAAAAAACCTTCCTCCGACTCTCTAAATTCGGATCTAACCGTCGAAAGTTATATTGAGAAAGAGCAAAAAAGCGGCCTTCTCTTAAAAGCAAAAAGAAAATCTACGGTTCTTCGATCACCTTCTAAAGTGAAAGAGAAGTTTCAATTGGATTGGATGAAAACATACTACCAAGATCGGGATTGATTTTCGTTTTCATGCCGATTTACATCGACACTAGCTTTTTTCTATCCATCATTTTTGAAGATACCGATTACGACCGATCCTATGAAAGTTGGACGCGAGACAATTACAGATTTTCCTCCAATCTGATCGAAATCGAATCCTTTGTTAATATTCATAAAATCTATCGAGAAAATCGCAAAGTTTTAGGTAAGGGTTGGCTGACCGAAAAACTCGCCAGACAACACGATCTTTTATCGGAAATCAATTTGAAAAGAATCGGTTCCGAGGTTTACGAAAGGATTCAGAAGGACGAGAAACTGACTTTTTTGAAATCCTTGGATGCAATTCATTTGAGCACCGCTTTGCTGATCGCAGACGTTTTGAAAGACCGGCTTACGATTTGCACTTACGATAAGAATATCAGAAAAATTGCATCCGATATGAATTTCAATCTTTGTAAAATTTCGTGACGGAGAAGTCGTATTAAGAAATTGGAATGCGAAGAACGAACGAGTTTTCAAGATTTTCGGATTGAAAATCGTAACTCGCTCCCAGTTTTTCGGATCGCATTCGGATGCTGTTCATTCCAATCCCCGAAGGTTCGTCCGAATCGATTTCGAATTTTTTTCCGTCGTCTGTCATTTTTAAAATCAGGGCCTTTCCTTCTTTATTCCATAAAATCTTAATGTTCTTCGCTTCGGAATGTCTGAGAATATTGGACGCGACTTCTAAAAAGATTTTTTGAACGTGCAGACATTGATCCAGATGAATGAAATCCGAGACTTCCTCGATTTCCATTTGTACTTCCATACTTCCCGTGCGTTGGATTCGTTCTCCGTATCTTTGGATTACGTCTTCCACGAGTTCTTTGTTGTTTCCCTGATGATGCATTAGGAATACGATATCTCTTACGTTTGCAATGAGCTGATTCACTTCCGATTTGAGCTTTTTTAATGTGGAATCGTTTTTGTCTTTGGATTCCAATTCGAAAAGAATGGCCGTAAGTTCGGAACCTATCGAATCGTGAATATCCGAAGCGATCCTGGTTCTTTCTTGCGCCTGTAGTTTGAGTTGTTCGTTGTATTTGATTTGGAGTTGCGCCAATTCTTTTGCCTTTTCCAAATCTTCCGCAAATCTCGAAGAAATAATATAAGAATTTAATGCGACAAAGGATACAAGTCCCAAAGGAAAACTGTAGGGATATAAGGCGTAAATTTCGTATAGGCCGTAAATTCCGTCGTTCATCATCGTAAACGCAAAAACGAAACCAGTAAGTAGTTCCTTGGTTTTGAATGCGGTCGCCGTGCCTATAATCAAAACCAACGCGTAAAGCGGCGGAAAATACATAAACCAAGAATAAGACGCGACTATATTACGTTCGTTTAATGAGAAAATTCCGAATAAAAAAATCGCACTCGTTCCGATCGCGATCCGGATCCATTTCCGATCGAACTGAGTCGGGAACATTTTTCGAAGCATCAGAAAAGAGGTGGGGAAGAACGCTACCTCGCAAAAAAATTTAATTCGTATTCTCAGATCCAAAGAAAGACTCGGGAGAGCCGTAAATTGAAGTTCCGAGGTGATAAACGAATATCCGGAAACTAAAAAACAAAACGCTGAGAAATATAAAGGAATTGGATCTTTTCTATAAGAAAAATAGAATACGATATGATAGATTCCGAAAGAAAAGATAACGACGATCAAAACGATCTCTCTCCATTCTTCCTTTTTTTCCTCCAAATCGATCGCATCTCCGGCTCCGATCCGGAACGGTTTTCGAATTCCACCTTTCAGATAATTTCCTTTGAAGGTGGAAACGGTTACCGTGATATAAAAATCTCCGGAAGGAACGGCGACGTTCGTAATCAAGGGATGAGCTGAAAACGTCGTGTCCGAAGAACCCGTTCCCGTAACACCGTTGGAATAAACTTTTTGTTCGTCTAAATAGACTTCGTAAACTCCGGGAAGCCTGGGAATTCTGATTTTTAAATCGGATCGTTTATTCTCGCATAACACGCGCAGACGATAGGTCGCATAACCTTCCGGAGTAAAATTAGGATCGTAATCTCTCCAGATTCCGGGAACCGGAAAGTAAGACGGGTTTTTCGCGATCGGACGATTTCCGTAAGTCGACTCCCTCCAATGGAATTCCCAGTTTCCGTTCAGTGCGGTAATTTTTTGATCTAGATCGAAGTTTCGGAGATCGATGACGCCTTTTTCCGCGATCGGAGCGTCTTTTGAGGTTTGAAAAAGGGAACATCCCGTCAAAATCGCAGCAAATATAAGAAAAACAGAAAGTACGAATATTCTCGCCGCGTACATTTAAGGATATCCGGGTACGTCTCGGATGATTCCCATTCTTCTTCCTCGGATAATGGCTTCGGATTTGGAATGTACTTCCATCTTTTTATAGATCTTTTCGATATGTCTGCTGACCGTATGACTGGAGATATCGAGTTCGTCCGCTATGTCCGGAACCGTCATCCCAAGCGCGATAAAGTTGAGAATTTGCAGTTTTCTTTTTGTGAGTCCCAGTGTGTTGACAATCGGCGGATTTTGGATTTCTTCTTTTTTTGTGAATTCGCGGATGATTTTGTCGGCGATTCTGGGAGTAAGCGGCGCGCCTCCCAATACGATGACTTTGAGTTCGGCGAGAAACAGTTCGGGAGACGTGTCCTTCAAAAGATATCCGGACGCTCCGCCTTGGATCGCTTCTACGATTTTGTCTTCGTCTTCAAAAACGGTAAAGATCACATATTTGGTGTTAGGTGTTTTTTTCTTGAGTTCAGCGAGACATTCCAGTCCGCTCCTTCCGGGAAGCCCTATATCCAAAATTACGATATCGGGTGCGTTTTCGGGAACGTGTTCGATCGCCTTTTGAGCGTCGGGATAGTGTTTTAAAAATTGAAAGTCGGAGGACTTGGAAAGAAGTTCCTGGAGATTGAGAGCTGTGTGTCGATTGTCTTCTACGATGGAAACCAGATAAGGTGATTTGGTTTCCTGCTGAATTTTTTGTCGTATCATCGGGTTTGATTATACGAATCCGTTCAAGTCGGTAAATTATTTTTTTCGGTCACAACAGGACCCATAGGGAGTGTTGTGGCCGAAAGCCGCCCTAACCTCTAATTCCCGATCATTCGCTACTCGAAGCGTTCGATCGAAACAAATCGTTCCATTCTTGTTTTGCTTTTTCCCATCTTCGTTTACGGTCCTTTGGATCTTTGATCTTAAGATACAGTCTAGGCTCTTTTCCGGGAAACGTAATTCTCACTCTGTGTTCGTGAAGGACTTCGATGAGAACGTTATGCTTGCTTTCAATGTCGATCTGATAGAGCACGACGCTTTTCATCCGCATGGGAAGGGCTCCTTGGCCTAAGTCGCCGATTCCGTCTCTAAAATTCAATTCCACACATTCGACGGGTTTGTGCCAGACGTCGCAGAACCTTCCTTCGGGAGGAGGAACCGGTTTCAGTCCGCAGAAAACGATCCAACTCGAAAGGAAACACGCGGATGTGATTGCAAAAAATCTTTTCAAGACTTTTCGGAGGAAAAAATCGTTCACTTCGTTTAACATTGAATATTAATTTTTCCGAAAGTTCTACCGATCCGATTCCAAATTGAGTTTGGTTTTGAGAGTCGGTTTTTCCTCTATGATTTCTTTTGCAAGTTTTACGATCTCCTCCCTTCTATCTTCGGACTTCGGATAAAGTTCCTCTAAAATTACAATCGATTTGGAATGTAGATTTTGAAGTCTGAAAATCTTCGCCTCTAAGATCCAGGATCCGATCGTGATAAAGTCTTCGTTTTCGTTTCTAACCTTACGGATAAAGTTGAGGGAAGAAACGTATTGGCCCGCGCGAAACTCGGATAGTCCGGTTAAAAAGTGAGCTTCTCTTTCGGTAAGAAGGATCGATCCTGTGGATTCGGGGCTTCCGAGATTACGTTTTAAAAATTCAGTATCTCCCGATAAGGACGCTCCTAAAATCGCAATCCAAGTATAACCGATTTTAAACTCGGGGCTGATCTTATCGTACGGAATCGAATTCAAAAGATGTGTGAGGGACTTTCTGGAAAGATGTTGTTTGATCGTTTCTCCGAACGCGATCATCGTTTCGTTATCCGGATTTTCGCTCATAACGGGATCGATCGCCTTTGCGCGGAGTGCGTTACGATACATTTCTTCCAAAATCGGAAGATACGATCCGTCTTCTTGGAGAAAGTCGTTGAACCCCGAGTAGGCGAGTTTTACCAGAGTTCCCGAATCGAAGGAAAATCCGTTGAGTAAAAACGAATTATAATTTCCTAATGCAATGTAAAAGTACCCCAATTCGTCCGAAGGATTCGCGTGAACGTAATCCTTGGCGGCGTTTTGAAAATTTTTCACGGCGCCTTCTTCGAGGGTTCCCGAGGAAATCTGCTGTTGAATGTTTTTTCTTTCTTTTTCGAGAAGAATTTTTCTATCACCTGCGAATAAATTCTTAATACTCTGCCGTAAAAAAAATCCCGTCCCGCCTAATAACAGCATAAGAGCGGCGAAAATATAAGGTTTATAACTGGTTTTCTTTTTGTAACTTTTCAGGCCGGATTGATACAACATACTTCGTCGATTTTTTATCCGCCTATTCAGGGTTCACGTATTTTTTGAATTCTGTTTAACCCCTAAAACTTGACACCGAAGGCTCCGCTGATTCCGTTGGATTCTATGCCTTATGATTACGATTTTGACGAAGATTTTGAAGTTGAGACCGGCGACTCAGGTTCTGCCGCCGGTGAAGAGGTGTTAGCGTTTGCTTGTGAGGATTGCGACCATCGTTGGGAAGAGGACTCTTACGAAGCCGAAGACGCGATTTGTCCGATGTGCGGTTCCTCCGTAGTCATCGAACTTTGAAAAATACCCGGCCGGTTCGGCGAAAGGATTTTGTCTTCCGGTTTTTCGGGTTGGTATTCGTTTCATTTATTTTATTTCCTCAAAGTCCTATCGCTCCGACCGATTTCAGCGACGTTTATGATTTTTACAAAAAAGGAAACTATGATACTTTAGTAAAGGTTTCTCGGACCGCTCTTCGAAAGGAGGAAGTCGATTATAGAATTCTGCTTTTATACACCGCCGCAGAAAAAGATCCGGAAGAAATCGATAAAACGTTAAGAAGCATTTACGAGAAGAAGGAATCTCATCCCGGAATTTTTTACAACGCGGTATTTTTGTTTTTGGAACGTTGTCTGGTATTGGGAGACGATTCTTCCGGGATTTATTGGGGAAAAATTTTTACAGAATACGGAACGTCTTCGGTGCGTTATGCGGAGGGTCTTTACACCTACGCTTGCATTTTGTACGAAGCCGGAAAATTTTCGGAGGCGAGACAGATTCTTTCCAAGCTCAAGGAATCGAAATCGACCGAAAAACTCGTGAAAAAAATTCGAATCTTGGAATTGAACATCGAAAAAAAAATGGAGGCGCAGACGTGAAAGTACTCAAAGTACAAACCGGAAAACTCAAAGGTAAGTCGATCGAAACGCCTCCCGCAGTCGCGGGTAATACGAACTTTACTCCAGCGGTAATTAAGAAATCCGTTTTTGATATTATAGGTTCTTTGGTTTTAAAAGGAAGATTGATTCCGGAAGAATCCGCCTTTGTGGATTTTTTTGCGGGTTCGGGGCAGATGGGTTTGGAGGCCGTAAGCCGGGGATTTGTTAGAGTCGTTTTGTACGAATTGGCCTGGGAAAGATCGGACGGTCTCCGAAAACTTTTTGCAAAACTCGAAAACAAATGGGAAGTTTATCGAAAAGACGTATTCCGTTTTTATGATAAACTGGATCTGCCCGAAAAGTCGAAGGTCTTTTTTTTGGATCCTCCCTATTCTTTTTGGGATAAGAAGAACGAAAAGATCAAATCTGTTTTGGATGGATTGTTAAACGACGAGACTACAGTGGTCGTTTTTGTTCAGTCCCCGACCGATCCGGGTTGGCCCGATTATCAAACCCGCAAGTTCGGAAAAAATTTTTTGACTTTCCGAGTGAACGGAGGCTCGTTTGCACAAGTGGAAATTTCCGAAACATCGGAAACGGATTTTTTGCAGGAGGAAGAAGGAAACTCGGAAGAAGAATGAGTTTGGAATAACCAATGCGAAGCGATTGTAGTTGAACGCAAGCAAAGCGCTCTCCACCATAACCAACGCCACAAGTTACTTGGATCCGAAGAAAATCTGTCGGAATTACGACAAATCTTCTGTGAAATCTACTCCCCACCCTGATTTTGGGTGGAAAACTCAATGAATTGCTTCCTGCCGAATGATCCTTAGAAAATGAGGCACCTATTTCAATAAATCGTTCTCAGAAGTAAGTGAAACGCTTTCTACGGATCGCGTTTCAGGGGCGCAATTCAGGGAAGAAACTCAATTTCGCTCTCTATGAGTCGCGAAAAGGGAAGAAACTCAATTTCGCTCTCTATGAGTCGCGAAAAGGGGTGGGAAGGCTCGGGAGGTTTTTCTTTATCAGAAAATCATACTTTTTGCAAGTAAAAAACTCCATTCTTGTCGAAACATTCTAGTGGATAGATTTCAGGGATCGGATTTCAGTGTAATTTACAGAAGAGGGAGATTGTACATTGTTAAAGTCTGATCCATCTATTAGGAAAATATAACTGAACTCTGATTTCTATTCACTGACTCCTAACACATGTGCGTTTTTGATTCTTCTGATTCCAAAAACATTCTTAACTTGTGGGTAACGTTATGACTCTCCACGGATCGTTCGACAGGCAGCAACACGTTAGTTTAAGCGCGTCCGGCCAAAAACCCGAGCGGCGCTGCTCTCTATGGATCGCAGCGCCGGGCTGGATTCGCCCAAACTTTCAACCGCCGAACTCACGTTTTCTTAGGATAAAATTTACAAAAGAATCATGTTGAAAAAAATCAAAGTTCTATTCGCCGAAAAATCGGTTCGACTTTATCTCCGATTTTTCGGGATCGGGATGGGAATTTCTTTTGCGACCTTGATCTTAAACTCCTCGTTTCAGGTCATGGGAGTGGATCTTTCCGAGTTTAAGTCCCTCTTTGTATCCTTATTACCTTTATTCTTAAAAGATTATATTCAAACTTTGTTTACGAGCGGGGTTTTGTTCGGTGCGATCGGTTTGCTCCTTTCTTCGGCGTTTTGGAGAGAAGATCAAAAAGAAACACAAAAGAATGAAATCCAAAAACAAAAAGAAATTCAAAGTAAGATAGGGGACATCGGAGAAAAACGAACGTTAGATCGCGAACATAAACGATCCGGCTCATTCAAAAAAGAACTTTTGATTTTTGGAATATTCATTTTTCTTCTTTGGTGTCACTCCGTAATTTTTTATCCGCAACTCTACGGGGAATTTTTCTTTTATCGATTTCCGTTTTTACGTTTCTTTTTGTTCTTTCTGACGGACTGGATTCGCCCCGAAGTTCCGCAATTTCTCGCGCTTGCAACGTTGGCGCTTTGTATCGGCGCTCGTTGTGTTTTTTTGATTTCCGATCGTGTTTGGTCGAAACTTCTTACGTTTTTATTCTTTTGTTTCTTTTTGTTTTACGCTCATTTATCGGGAAGTTCTCTCGGGATTTTTATCATTACTTTAGAATATCTTACTACTTTCATATTCTATAAACAAATCGTTCCTCCGGGCGGCGACGTTGAAGTCGCAAAACGAAATCGGATTCGACTCGTTTTACTTTTTATTTTTTGTTTGTTTTCGATTTATTTTTACTCTTTAGGGAGTTTGTTCGGAATTTTGATCGTGTCGTTCGCTTGTTTGGCGACTCTTCTATTTCAAAATACGAAAAGTTTGATTTTTGCATCCGGTATTGTCGCGCTATTTTCCATCTTTCCGTTTTGGAACGCAAAAAAGGAAACAAGTCCGAATTCTTTTCCGATCGTTTCTTTTTTAAACGTAAAAACGAGAACCAAAACGAACGTCCCCGAAAATCTCCCGAACATACTGATCTTGAGCGCGGACAGCCTTCGCGCGGATAGGATGGGTTACGCTCAAGGAAAAAAAGGTTTAACTCCGCATATCGATTCTCTATCTAAGGATTCCATAATATTCCAAGATCATCATACTACGATCCCTAGAACTTTTCCGGCTTGGGCGGATTTGCTCACCGGACAACCCGGTTTTGTACACGGGATCCAGGATATGTTTCCGGATGCAAAGGATCGCGGCGGTCTTACGGGGAACCATTCCAAGACGCTTCCGGCTCTTCTTTCCAAACTCGGATATCGTACGAACGTGGTTTCTTCTTTTGCGGGAGATATTTTCCCTCGGGCCGATTGGGGATTTCAATCGGTTAAGGCGCCGATCTTTCACGCGGGAACTCTGACGGCTCAGAGAATTTTGGAATCTCAGATTTTTTTGCTTCCGATCCTGACCGGATCGATTCCCGGAGCGGGAGAATATTTCCGTGTGATCCGCGGGTTTCCGAGTTTAGGAGACGATTCTAAAATTCTTCCGGATCTTTTTGGCGACCTTAAAAAAGACAAAAATCCTTTTTTTACCGTATTCTTTTCCTCGGTGACTCATTTTCCTTTCAGCCCGCCGTTTCCGTTTTACAAGAAATTTACGAATTCTGAATATTATGGAAATTTTAAGTATTTTAAGTTTGTGGATCCGAGCGATTCCTCCGAACTTGCGCGAGCCGATCAGGAACAGATCCGCGGACTTTTTCAGGCGTCGATCGCGTCTTTCGACGAATCGGTCGGTGCGATCGTTCATAAACTGAAAGAAGAAGGAACGTACGATTCCACGTTGATCGTTTTGACGAGCGATCACGGAGAATCTTTGTTCGAAGCGGATCATAGTCACGGACACGGAGAACATTTAAGGGGAGAAGGTGTGACTCGTATTCCTCTTCTCATTAAATTTCCGCAAAACGCCGGCGCCGGCCGCAAGTTCGGAGGAATCAGCAGTTCCCTGGATTTGTTTCCGACACTTCTTACTTTTGTTTCGGAAAAAATACGGGATGTTTCTCTAAGAAAAAATTTTTTGAACGAACTTACAAATCGATCCGGAAGGGATCTTTCTTTCGCTTTGAATTCGGCGACTTGGAAGGATTCCAGGAACGTCTACGGAGAAACGGGGATCTGGTTCAGCGACCTGGGAAATCATTTCTTTCAAAAGGAAAGAATTTTCTATCCCAATATTCTTCATCTGCATTCCATCGAACCGGGAGAAATTCCCTGGATCGTAATCGGAGATTCTTACGCAAAAGAAAGTGTCATCGTTTCCAAACATAGAATGTTTCAGAACGGAACCCGCAAGTTAATTTACATTCCCTCAGAGGACGGAGTTCGCTGGCGTTGTTACGATCGGATCGCCGATCCCTGGAACACAAAACCTCTTTCGATTTCCGAATGTTCTTCTTTGAAGGATTCTCTCGTTTCGTTTTTGACCTCTTCCGGAAAGTTCAAGAAAGCGGGGGAGTATTTGTTTCCCTTGTCAAATTGATGCTTGAAGGATTGAGTTAAACTAAAAATCTGTATTTTCGTATGCCAAGAAGAGAAGATATTCGCTCTGTACTCATTCTGGGTTCCGGTCCGATCGTAATCGGGCAGGCGTGTGAATTCGATTATTCCGGAACTCAAGCCGCCAAAGCCCTGAAAGAAAAAGGGATCCGTGTTATTTTACTGAACTCTAATCCGGCGACCATCATGACCGATCCGGATCTTGCGGACGCCACTTACATAGAACCGATGACGGTTAACGTGGTTCAAAAGATTCTCGAGAAGGAAAAACCCGACGCAATTCTTCCCACGGTCGGAGGTCAGACCGCTCTCAATCTCGCCCTCGCTTGTAACGCCGCGGGTATTTTAGAAAAATATAATGTAGAATTGATCGGCGCCAAAGTGGACGCGATCAAAAAAGCGGAAGACAGGGAACTTTTTAAAAAGGCGATGGAAAAAATCGGAATCAAAGTTCCCGCATCCGGTCTCGCAAACAATCTCAAAGACGCGGAAGAAATCAAAAAAAGACTCGGTCTTCCGTTAATCGTTCGTCCCGCGTTCACTCTCGGTGGAACCGGAGGTGGGATCGCCTACACGGAAGAAACCTTCGAAGAAGTCGTTTCCAAAGGTCTCAAGGCTTCTCCGATCAGTCAGGTTCTTTTGGAAGAATCGGTTCTGGGTTGGAAAGAATTCGAACTCGAAGTGATGCGCGATCTAGCGGATAACGTGGTTATCATCTGTTCCATTGAAAATATCGATCCGATGGGAGTTCATACGGGGGATTCCATCACCGTGGCTCCTCAACAAACTCTTTCCGATAAGGAATATCAAAACCTGAGAGACATGTCGATCGCGATCATCCGGGAGATCGGCGTTGAAACCGGCGGTTCCAACATCCAGTTTGCGGTTAATCCCGCAAACGGAGACGTGATCGTCATCGAGATGAACCCGAGGGTTTCGCGTTCATCGGCTCTCGCTTCCAAGGCGACCGGTTTTCCGATCGCAAAGATCGCGGCTCTTCTTTCCATAGGTTATACGTTAGACGAAATTAAGAACGATATCACCCGAGTGACTCCCGCTTCCTTCGAGCCTTCGATCGACTATGTCGTAACAAAAGTTCCGCGTTTTGCGTTCGAAAAATTTCCCGGCACCGACGACACACTCGGGGTTCAGATGAAGGCCGTGGGCGAGGCGATGGCGATCGGTAGGACGTTTAAGGAAAGTTTTCAGAAAGCGCTTCGTTCCTTGGAAATCGACCGTTACGGTTTCGGTTCGGACGGATACTTTCAAGAATTATTATATGCAAGAAGTTTAAACTCTGATCAAAGAAAGGAATGGATCGATTCTTTCTTAAAACGCCCGAACGACAAACGTATTTTTTACATCAAACTCGCTTTTGACGAAGGTTATACCGTGGATCAAATCCACGACCTCTGTAAGGTGGATCGATGGTTCCTCTGGCAGATGGAAGACCTTCTCAAATTGGAAAAGGAATTTTCGGAAAAAGGAAGTCTTCTACTTTCCAAGATGAAACAAGCCGGTTTTTCAAACAGACAACTCGCGTTCTTGAAGAATCAAAAACGGATTCTGGATTTGCTCGACGGCGGGCTTAGGGTGGATGTGAAAAAAACGGAAATTCAGAATCTTCTAAAGAACTCGGAAGAAGAAATCGAATCGGAACTCGGCTCGAAAAAAATTTTTCCCGTTTACAAAAGGATCGATACCTGCGCCGGAGAATTCGAGGCTTACACTCCTTATTTCTATTCTTCCTATGATGAAGAGGACGAGTCCGATGTGACTAACGCGAGGTCCGTGATAATCCTCGGAGGAGGTCCGAACCGGATCGGTCAAGGGATCGAATTCGACTATTGTTGTTGTCAGGCTTCTTACGCGCTCCAGGATTTGGGAGTGGAGTCCATCATGGTCAACTCGAACCCGGAAACGGTTTCGACCGATTACGACACTTCGGATCGTCTTTATTTCGAACCTCTGACCTTGGAAGACGTATTTCGCATTTATCAAAACGAAAAACCGGAAGGTGTGATCGTTCAGTTCGGCGGTCAAACTCCTCTCAAACTTGCGAAGGATTTGGAAAGAAAGGGAGTGAAAATTCTCGGTACAAGTCCGGACTCGATCGATCGCGCCGAAGACAGAAAACGTTTCGTAGAAGTATTAGAAAAATTGAAACTGAATTCTCCCGAAAGCGGAATCGCGACTTCCATGGAAGAGGCTAGAGAAATCGCACAAAAGATCACATATCCGGTTTTGGTTCGTCCTAGTTACGTCCTTGGCGGAAGAGCGATGCTCATCATCAACGAAGAGAAAGAACTGGATCGTTACATGGAAAAAGCGGAAGAGATCTCCAAAGACAGACCTCTTTTGATCGATTCGTTTTTGGAAGACGCCGTGGAAGTGGACGTGGACGCTCTTTGCGACGGAAAAGATGTTTTTGTCACGGGGATCATGGAACACATCGAAGAGGCGGGGGTTCATAGCGGGGACTCGGCCTGCGTTCTTCCTCCGCAAACACTTTCCAAAAAGATGATGGAAGAAATCCGCAAAGCGACGGTCGCGCTTTCTCTCGAACTTCAAGTTAAGGGTCTGATCAACATTCAATACGCGGTCAAAGAAGAAGTTCTTTATATCATTGAAGTCAATCCGAGAGCTTCGAGAACCGTTCCTTTCGTTTCCAAGGCCCTTGGACATCCGATCGTAAAGTATGCGACCCGGATCATGATGGGAGAATCTTTAAAGAGCCTGCCTCTTCCGAAAGAGATGGCCTTCTCTCAAGTTTGTGTAAAGGAAGTCGTTCTTCCGTTTAATAAATTTCCGGGAGTGGATACGATTCTCGGACCGGAGATGCGTTCGACCGGGGAAGTGATGGGTATCGCTTCCACCGCGGGCGAGGCGTTTTTAAAATCCCAATACATGGCCGGGGACGAGTTGCCTTCTCAGGGGACCGTGTTCGTGAGTATCAACGATAAGACGAAATCGGAACTTCTTTCTTATATCAAGGACCTTTCCGAACTCGGTTTCAATTTGATCGCCACTTCGGGAACTCATAAATTTCTTTCGGACAACGGTATTCTTTCTTCCAAGATCAATAAGGTCTACGACGGAAAATTTCCGACCGCCCTCGATTATATTCGCGAGAATAAAATTCATCTCATCATCAACACTCCTCTTTCCAGGGTTACGAGAGACGATAGTTTTACGATCCGTCAGGCTGCGATTCGGTTTAAAGTGCCTTGTTTGACTACGTCTAACGCGGCTAAGGCGCTCATCAAAGGAATGGTGGAAATGAAAAACAAGGGTTTTACGATTCATTCTCTTCAGGAAATCCACGCGATGCCGAAGGTTCTTTAAGTAGAATTTTATAATATTTTTAAGTTTTACCCGTTTTTTTCTTTATACGGCATCCCCTGAGAGCGATTGGCGGAACCGCTTCGGGTATGGACATTCTTTTGTTGAGTTCCGATAAAAAGATTCAATCCGCTTTGAACGAGGGGTTGGTCGGTTCCGATTCTCTTTTGATTCCTATGAGTTATTGGAATCAGTTGAACGCGGTTCAAAGAAAAGCTCTTTCTAAGAAACTTCCGTTTTTGCTCAAGAGGTATACGAAATACGTCGCCTCCTTGAATCGACTTCACTGGAGAGGCGGTAAGATCAAGTACAATTGGGGCGTTGGTGAGCTGAAGAAAATGACGATTCATGTGAATTCGGGCGTTTGGGCCGTTTTGGGGGTTTTGGCTGCGGCGCACGGTGTTTCGAGGTGTTATCTTTTTAACTATCTTCTGTGGCTTGAAGAAACTGGAGTCGGGGATTCTATCGAAGATACGATGAACCGGGGAGTTCCTCGGTTTCATGGAATTTACAGAATGATCTGGACCTTAGATCTACGAAAAAATCAAATTTCTAGAAAGTTACATTTCAAACCAAACCCGTTGAGTAGCGAAGATATTTACTCATTGCCTCAGCCGGACCTCTAAAAAAGCAATTCGGCAGAATTACAAACGAAATCGCCTCGTTAAATTCCGAAAAATGGGCGTTCGGTAAATGTTGTCTTTTGGCTGTCTCGCTCGACATGCCCAAACTTTCTTATACCGAACTCAGGATAAACTATTAAAGTTATGATAGATTTGAATTTCAGAATATACTCAATTCCTAAAGCGCGCCGACGAGGAATTTTCGAAGATTGTCGTTTCCCGATTGAGAGATATTTACTTGATTTATCGAATCCGGATTTACGTTGCTCCGAAAATCACCGACGTTTCTTGCAATCCGGGGCCGAGTTAGGGGGAAGTTCTTTTACGGTTGCCGTTAGACAACCTTGTAAAAGAAAACATATAAGGATAAAAAGGACTCGATTTTTCAAAATGATTGGCTTCTAAGACAAAATGATTTTCATTGGTAAAAAGGAGACAGGTTAATGACAAGCTTTTTAAACAGATTTGTATTAGTTGCATTTTTTGTAATGTTATCCGATTGCACGAAAGATGTCGTGCGTGTATACAATCCTATAACGGATAAGGATAAGAAATCTTACGGAATTATGGCATTCGGACTTTATGCGTACAACCAAAATCATAAAAGTATATTGAATCTATTCGGTAAGGATTCGGGGACGGTATTTTTCGATCTTGAAAGACGAGGGGTCAAGTTTTCCGAAATCCTTACAAAAGACGCAAAAAAAAATCCACAGAACATAAGTCCGTATCCGATTGAGGAACCTGTGATGGCGGAAAAAACGGATTCCATTCAGTACTTTGATGGAAGGGCGGGATATATATCTCCGTTTTATCTTTTACTTTCCCTGGATCCAGCGAAAGAATATGCGATTACCGGTGTAACTTATACTTACCAAGTAAGTTGCGGTCAGAAATGCCGACGAACGGTTTTCCGTGATTTTCCGGTAGATCCGTCCAAATCGTTTAAGACCTTTCCGATCAAAACAACGGCGGGGGAAATAACTTTTGGCGGGATCTTAATGGCAAGAGTGCTTCCCACAACGAAAGACGATCCTTATGGAATCGGAGACGACATGCCGAATCTCAGCGACCTTTTCGCCGGAAATAAAGTATCGGTGAATCTGGAACCCGGGGAGGAATATATCAAAGGAATGGAGTCCGATTCTTTGAGGGAATTTTTTTACGGCGGAGTGGTGGATCTTAAGAACGCGGAAAAATTGTTTTATGAGAATCTAATCAAGGCTTACCCGGAAGGTTATTGGAAAACCCTTGCGGAAAAAAAGAGAGCCGCTTTGGGCAATTGAATTTTATCCGGAGTTTGTCCCAAAACGAAAACGATTGCGGAGATTTGCGGCCATTTCGATAAAATCGAAACCTTTGAAAACGTTCGCCCGTTTTTGGAAATGCGGGAGGCAAACCGAAAAAAGAAAATTCCCGGAAACACAATCGGGTTTTTAGGGCGTCGTTATTTAGGAAATAAAAACCGGAAGCTCAAGCGAAGGATTCGTATCGGTTGTTAGACGAAATCGAAACAAAAGCGCAAAATAAAATTTAGAGAAGAGTCGATTTAACGCGGAACAAGGCGTCGGAAAATGAAAAACATACGAAAGAGCTCCTCGTCTTTTGTAAAAAACTTATTATTTAAAATAAAAAAAATAATTTCATGAAATGAGGCGGATTTCACTCTAAGATTAAAACGATGTCTCTTCTTGAATCCGAAAAATTACCTTTAGGAAGTTTACTTCCCGACTTCCGTTTGGCGGATCCGAACGGAAATATGTATTTGTCCGATCAGTTATCGGGTTCGACAGGATTGTTGTTGGTTGTTACTTGCAATCATTGTCCATATGCCCAAGCGATTTGGCCTAGACTGATCCGTTTTGCCGGAGAAATTCTTTCCCTTGGGGTCAGAACGGCCGCAATCAATCCGAACATACACCCCGATTATCCGGACGATTCTCCCCGGATGATGCTTTCGAAAATTAAGGAGTGGGGAATTTCCTTTCCTTATTTGGCGGATGAAACTCAAGAAGTCGCCAAAAAGTTAGGGTCGATTTGTACTCCGGATATATATCTTTATGACGGGGAACAAAGGCTTTATTATCACGGAAGAATGGATGATAACTGGAAAAATGAGAAGCAGGTATCGAGAAGGGAACTCGAATACGCGGTCCATCAACTCGTAAAAGGAAATCCCGCTCCGATCAATCAAATGCCTTCTATAGGTTGTTCCATCAAATGGAAGGAATAAATTCTTGCCCTCGATAACACCCGATCATACTCCGATCACTGCGGAATCCTTTCAAGACGCGGACGTAATTAGCGAACACTATCGCGAGGTCGAAACGAAAACGCTGGATCATTTTAAGAATGAGTTTAGAAAAAACGAAAGTTCTTTGGACAACGTTCCCACTACCGCTCTGACAATTTTTTTGAAAAGGAGCGGGAATCTATATCAGGATTGGAGAATATTAAAAAAGAATCTTACGGATAAATACGCGGAACTTCAGAAAAGCCGGAATGCGGAATACGAGTTGATTTATCGTAAGCTTGTGGCCAATAAAAGCCGTAAGATGAAACCGACGGGGCTGATCGGGGATATTTTTCAGTCCGTGGTCGACGGCGTTTTAAATACCGTATATATCTGGTTCGATTTGGAAAAAAAAGCGGAATCCGGACCTCCGCCCCGACCGATAGACCCCCGCGTTTCATCCCCAACGGACGAGAATGTTAAAAAACTTTATCGGGAGATGATTCAGAAAAAACTGAAAGAGAGAGATCGAAGTTTTTCGTTATTTCAGGATTTATTGAAGGATTCGGCTCTGAATTGGAACCGATCCTATCGGAAAAAATTCCATCAAAGTCTCGCCTCCACGGTCGAACGATTGGAGTCGTCTAAGGCGAGTAAGGCGGAAATCTTAAACAAAAAAAAGACGGCTAAAAAAGTGATTCTGGGTTTTCACGAGGAGGATACGATCCAAAGATATTCCATTTTTATGATAGACTTTTTTTTGGATCGTCTTCTTAAAAAGGAACCGATCCTCGAAGACAAGATCGTCGTATTTGAAAAGCCGGAAAACACGAAAGCGGAAGAATCTAATAATCAAGAAAACCGCAAAGGCGCCGTTGCGACCGAGAAAAATTCCGAGGTTCCAAGGACGTTTGATCCGATCGCTCCGAAAAACCAAAAATCGAATTCTTCTAAAAAAGAATGTCCGATCACCGATCTTCCCGATCACCTGATCAAAGAATGTTATTCCGACTATTTGATCGTGGATTTATCCACAAAGGAAAAACGTCTCGAATTACATCGAATCCGTTTAGGAAAGGAAAATCAAAACACAAGAGCCGAAGCCATAGAATTCTTCAGTCAATGCACAAACAAGGATTCCGCCGCGGTACTTTTGGCCGAGTCCGTTCTGAAAAAACACAATATCACCCGGGAAGAAGAGAGTAGGCTGAACGAAATGATTCGCAAACAAAGGGCCTGCAAGTAGTAAGTCGACTCTTGTAAAGTCCTAAAATCAGGTTGACAGAAATCATGATGCTTGATGAACGAATTCAGAAGTCAGATTTCTGAGATTTTACAGAAGAGGAAAATCAACCTTTGTTAAAGCCTGATCCCTCTCTATTAGGAAAATATAACTGAATTCTGAATTCTATTCACTGACCCCTAAAATGTTCGAATCCGGGATGTTCGAAGGTTCTTTCCGAGTTTCCTTGGAAGAACTTCACTCCTTTCCAATCCGTGGTCGCGTATCCGATTTTTGTGATTGAAATTTCGTCTAACGTGTTCGGCAATTCGTCCGAGCTTAAAAAGAGAAGTTCCAATTCTTCCCCCGAGCCTAGGGCCTCGTCTAAACTCAAAAAGGCGGAAGAACCGGAAGGAAGAGGAATTTTTTCCAGATCGATTTTGAAACCGAGTTCCGAAGAAGAAGCCAACTTGGGAAGATCTTGTAAAAGCCCGTCGGTAAGATCCATACAACAGGAAACCGAAAAACGTTTTGAAAGCGCTTTGGCAACGTTCAGTCTCGCTTTGGGTGTGAGATGTCTTTCCAGGGCCGGACTTCGGAGAGGTTCCGGAACGTCCAGGCGTTCCTTCAAAAGTTTGTAACCGAGCAGAGAAAGACCGACCGAACCCGTGAGGTATAGAAAATCTCGATTTTTACCGCCCGAACGTTTCCAGGCTCGGGTCGTAACACCGATCAAGGTCAGGGTCAGATTAAGTGAAGGAGAACGATACGTATCACCGCCGCAGAGTTCGATGTCGTAAAAGGATAATGTTTCCCGCAAAGAAGAAGAGAAGGGGAGAATCCATTCTTCCTGCGAACAGGGGGAGCTGAGACCGAGATTTAAAAACGCCTTGGTCGGAACTCCACCGCCGGCGGCGATATCGGAGACGTTCACTTCCACGAGTTTTTTTGCGATTTCTTTCGGGCCGCTCCACTCGGTTCTAAAATGAGTTCCTTCGCAAATCGTATCGGTGGTAAAGATCCGACCTTCTTCGTCCAGATAACAGTCGTCAGTCTGAACGATTCCGGGAGGATAGAGGATGCGGATGATATCCGATTCTTTCAAATGTAAATTTTCCTTCAAAAATCTTGACTTTCTTCGATTTCAAGCCAGTCTGAAAGACTATGAAACGAAACATTCTATTCTATTGTTTGATCCTACTTCCTTTTGTCGCCGGATTTTCTCAAGGCGCGGATAAAAACCAAACTTGTACGTACTCGTATGATCACACGAGTACGAAGTTCGGTTGGAAGGCGTTTAAGTTTACCGAAAAAACCGGGGTCGGCGGTTCCTTCGATAAGATCGAAGTGGTCGGAACTACGGCCGGAAATTCACCCGAAAAAGCCATCCAAGGACTGAAGTTTACGATCGATCCGAACACCGTCAACAGCGGGAACAACGATCGGGACGCAAAGATCAAGTCCGCGTTCTTTTACCCGTTGAAAAAGAACGGAAAGATCGAAGGAAAGGTCGTTTCAGCGAAATTGAATTCCGACAAAACTACCGGTAAAGGAGTGATCGCACTCACTTTCAACGGGGTTGTCAAAAATTTGGACGTAAGTTTTACTCTTCAAGAAGGAAACCGGCTCGACGCGAATGCAAAGTTGGAACTCGGAGATTTTAAGGCCCTGACTGCGGTCGAGGCGCTCAATCAAGTATGCAAAGATTTGCATAAAGGAAAAGACGGAGTCTCCAAACTCTGGCCCGAAATCGAACTTACGATTTCCACACAATTCAAAGCTGACTGCAAATGATTATCAGTGGAAAGGTTTTAGTCCGACCAACCCCGCAAATGACAAAGAGTATCCTTCTAAAACCTGGGAACTCCTGTAAAGTCCTAAAACCTATTTCACTAACCCTAGTCACCGGAAACGTGTAAACTCCTAACATCTAAAATCTAACCGCTGACTCCTAATACTCTGACCCTAATTACATAAGCGAAATGGAATATTCTAAAATCAAATACTTGCTGAAGTCGTCTGCAATTCGGATTTTGCGAAAGGATTTCGCCGGGGTAATCGTATCGTTTCTTTACGACCAATTCAAAACCGGAAACCGATTTTGGATTCCCACAGCCGAAATGAGTCTAAACCTACGAAATTTTTTGGAAGATCTCAAAGACGAGGGAGACGTGGAACCGACCGATTTTGTCAGGAGTTCGGACGTATATATAAACGAATGGGTTAACGAAGGTTTTTTAACCAACCGCGTACAAATCGTGGACGGGTCGGAGGAAATTATCCTGGAACTCACGCCCGAAATGGAAAAATTATTTTCCTGGTTGGAAGACTTAAGGGATTTGGAAAGTAACGAGATCGTCGGAACGGAATCCCGATTTTTTTCGATACTCAATAAACTCAAGGAAATCGTAGAGGAGACCGTATCCGGACCCGAGGAAAAAATTCGACAATTGGAAAAGAAAAAAGAGGAACTGGATTTGGAAATAGCACAAATACGGGAGAGCGGTCGTGTGGACGTTTTTCCGAGCGAAAGAATTCAGAGTCAATTTTTGTACGCAAAGAAGGAAGCCTTAAGTCTGTTAGGCGATTTTAAACAGGTGGAGAGTAATTTCCACGATATGACACAATCCATTCATCGAAAGTATTTGGAGATCGCCGAAAAAGGGGATATTTTGGAATTCGTTTTGGGAGAAGATACGGAACTGTTAAAATCCGCACAAGGGCGAAGCTTTCAAACTTTTTGGGAGTTCCTTCGTTCCGAAAAACACCAGGACTTTTTGGAAAAGCTGATTCAAACTTTGTATTCGATGACGGATGTTCTTACGGTGGATCCCGAATATTTTTTTAAAAAGTTAAGAAAAAATCTCAGGGAAGCGGGCGCCAGAGTCAATACGGTCGTTTCTCAGATGTCGGAACAACTCAAGAAAACTCTCGTGGATCAAACTATATTAGGAAATCGTAAAGTTAAGGAGTTGATAAACGAAATCAAAAATTCCGCGTTGAACTCCGATTTTTCTTCCGAGTTTGCCTTTTACGGTTTCGAGGAGCCGGAAGTTCGGCTTACGATGGAAAGACCGATTTGGAAAGGGGATGATTTTGATTCTTCCCGAACCGTATTTGTGGAAGAACAGCAGGAAAGTTTTTTTGATTGGGAAACGTTGTATCCGATGATTCGAGGAATCGATCCGGAAGAATTGGAAGGGAATATTCGATCCTTATTACGGTATAAACCGGAGATCGGGTTGGAAGAAGTTTTACGGCAGTATCCGGATCAGACGAGTTTGGAGGAAATCGTGATTTATCTTTGGATCGCGAGCGTTCGGGAGACACATTCCATCGACACACAGGATTTCTTTCGATGGATCCGAGATCGGGAAAAGGAAATCGTATATCGAATTCCTAAAGTGATTTATAGAGTGAGGGAAGATGGATAAACCGCTCGTTTATGCTTCTTCGATCCTGAAACTTTTACGCGGACCGATCAGTCTGGACGAAGACCCGAAAGCATGGGATCAATTGTACGGTAAAAAGGAAGAGGTCCGCAAATATTTCGAACAGATCGGACTGATCCTTTATATGGACGAGGTGGATTGTTACGCATTTTTAAGGCAGACCTCGGACGAAGACGACGATGATGATAAGGAAAAACTTCCCAAACTCACGAGAAAAATCGCGATCAATCGAAGGGAAACTTTACTTCTGGTACTTTTGCGGGAAGTGATTTTGGAAAGGGAGGAAAAGGATCCGTCTTCTTCCGCGATCGTCCGAAAAGAAGACATATACGAACTTTTGAAACCGTATTTTCCGAAAACGACCAACGAAGTGGATCTTTACAAGGATTTCGATCGGATGATCCGGGCCGTGGAAAATCTGGGATTTATCCGAATGATGGACGGTTCGGGAATCAAAATCCGAAAGATTTTAAAGGCGAAACTCTCCGTGGCCGACTTGGAACGAATCAAATCGAAATTTCGGGAAGGAGGCGCCGATGACGAGTCTATTCAATCTCAAAACGAGTGAACTTCCGAGCGGCTTTCGTCTTCAAAGTCTGGAAGTACTCAACTGGGGAACATTCAACGGCAAAGTTTGGAAACTCACTCCGGAAGGGGATAACTTTCTTTTGACCGGAGCGAACGGCTCGGGCAAATCCACGTTGGTCGACGCGGTTCTTACTCTATTAGTTCCTTCTAATAAAAGAAATTATAATATAGCTTCCGGATTTGAGAGCAGGAGAAAGGACCGAAGCGAAAAAACCTACGTTGAAGGACATTACGGAAGGGAAACCTCCGGCGTGGAAGGAATTTTGAAGGTTCGTAAAAATCAGGAGGATTGTTATTCGGTACTTTCCGCGGTTTTTTCCGAACCGGAAAAAAAAGTCTTTGTCGCTTTGGCTCAGGTTTTTTGGTTTCAGGGAGGAGAGTTAAATAAGTTTTTTCTAATCTCGGACAAACCCCTTTCCGTCCGGGATTCTCTTCTGCTCAATCGACGGTCGATAAAAAATTTGAAAGCGGATTTGAAAAACGACGGGGTTCGTATATTCGATAATTTTAAAGCGTATTCGGCTGAATTCCGCAACTTAGTGGGGCTTCGTTCCGAAAAGGCGATCGATTTGTTCAATCAAATCGTAGGAATCAAATCGCTCGGCGTATTAAACGACTTCGTTCGGGAACATATGTTGGAACGTATCGACGTTCGGTCCAAAATCGAAGAGTTGGATAAAAGTTATTCTAATTTGACGGAAGCGTATCAGGCGATCGTCAAAGCGCGGGAGCAATTGAAACTTTTGGAGCCGATCGGAGAAAAGGCCGGGGATTTGCGTCAGGTTCGGACAAAAATAAAATTTGCGGAAAAACTCCTAAAATCCCTGGTCCCTTACTTTTCAAAACTTCATCTGGAAATATTAGCCAAGGACGAAAAGGAAAAAGAATTAGAACTTTCTAAAATTCAAGATCAATTGTATTCGATCCGTGCGGACGTCGAGCGACTTCGGGAGGAGGAACTCAAAATCGCAATCAGTCTGGAAAATAACGATACGGTTCGAAGAATCGCCGACCTCAAAAAAAGAATCGAGGATTTGCAAAAGGAAAAATCGATTCGAGACCAGTCTTGGAAACAATATTCCGGCCTTGCTTCCCGATTGAATCTGCCTTATGAAAGAAAGGAAACCGATTTTTACGAAGTGTTTCGACTTTCCGGAGTTCGTCTGGAAGAAAACGAATCACACAAGGAAATTCTCCGAACGCAGATCACGGAATTGGAAGTGGAAAATGATAATTTGAAAAAGCGCAATCGAATTACGGAAGAGGAGATTGCCCATCTGAAAAGAAACAAACATCTGCTTCATCAAGACAAGGTGAAAATCAGAAATCAAATTTCCGAAACTTTGGGAATTTCCGTTCAGGAACTCCCCTTTGTCTGCGAACTCATTCAAGTAAAGGAAACGGAAAGACCTTGGCTCGGCGCGATCGAAAGATTACTTCATAGTTTCGGATTGCGTATGCTTGTACCGGAAATTCATTATATAAGAATAACAGAATATGTAAATCGGACTTTTTTAAATTCCAAATTCACTTATTTTCGAATGTTACCCGTCTCCGGATATTCGAACGAATCACCCGCAAATAAAAACGAATTGTTTTATAAACTCGAGATCAAGCCGGAATTGGATTCGGAGAAAAGACGATGGATCGAATCGCAGATTCTACGGGATTATAACTATGTTTGTTGCGATATCGATTCTTTCTATAACTACGATAAGGCGATAACGACCGAAGGATTGATCAAAACCGGAAAGATCCGTCATGAAAAAGACGATCGTTCCAAGGTAAGCGACGGAAGAAATTTCATTTTAGGCTGGAACAACCTGGAAAAGATCCGCGCTTTGGAGGAGGAATTTGTGGAGACCGGAAAACGAATCTACGAGCTGACTCCCAAGTTAAAAGAATATCGAACACAAGAGGACACAAACTCGCAGGAACGGTCGGATCTGAATCGGATTCGGGAGTTCAACGTCTTTTCCAAAATCGACACCGAGGGGATCGAATCCGATTTGCAAAAGTCGAACGCGCATTTGGACGAGTTGGAACGTTCCTCGGAAGATTACAAAAAGCTTAAGTCCCAACACGATACGGTCAAAAAACGTTTGGGCGAATCGGTCCTACTGGAAAAAGAAGCCGAAAAAACGATCACCGTTTTGGAACAAAGGATCGCCCAAATCCGCGAAAAACGTTCGGAGTTGTTACGAACCGTTTCCGAATATTCCCTCGAAGAACTTTCGGACGCTTTCGAGGAAATCTCCGAAAGAACGTTAGACGAAACTCTCACCGGCGAAAATCTCTATACGATTCGTAAAAAATTGGAAGGACGGATGGAATCCGAAAAAACCGAGTTGGTTTCGGAAGAAGCTAAAATCGCCGACGCTTTAAACAAACAATTGGATAAGTACGTAAAAAAATTTTCCGAGGATTCGGAAAGGATCGGGCTTGTCGGTAACGTCGATTATATCGAATCCTTTGAAGAGGAGTTGGAAAAGATCAGAAAAGAAAGATTGCCCGAATTTGAAAACAGATTTCGAACCATGATGGACGATAAGGTTTCGAAACAGATCATAGAATTTAAGATGGGACTGGAAGACGACGTTTTGGAAATCAAAGAACGGATCCAAGAGTTGAACGAATCCCTTCGTTGGTTGGATTACGTAAAAGATAAAACGTACATTCAACTGGAATTCTCGGATACGAAAAACAAGGAGATCGTCGGAGAGAACGGGTTTAAGTTTTTATTGAAAGAATGTATACCGAATGTGGGAGACGGATCTTCCAACGAGGATAAATTTCAGAAAATCAGAGAGCTCTTGGATCGACTGAAAGTTCAGGACGGAAACGATCGTTGGTCCAAGTCGGTAACGGACACAAGAAACTGGTTGGACTTTCGGGTTGTGGAATTCGATAAGGAAACCAATAAACCGAAGGAAGTGTACGATTCATCCGCGGGAAAGTCGGGAGGTCAGACCGTAAAATTGGCTTATACGATTCTTGCGTCCGCGATCGCCTATCAATTCGGTTTCAGAAATAAGAAATCGTTTCGATTCGTGGTCATCGACGAAATGTTCAATAATTTGGACAATCCGAATTCCAAATACGCGATGGACTTATTTCAACAATTGGGCCTGCAACTCCTGGTGGTTACTCCCATGGATAGAATCGGGGTGGTGGAACCTTATATATCCTCCGCAAATTTCGTAAGTATCAATTCCGAAGGGAACGGTTCGAGTGTGGTTCCGATTACGAAAGAAAAATTAAAAAATAATAAATTAGAAAATTATGTTTTAGAAAACGGTAACGTTTTATCATGATCTCCCCCGAAGAGATCCGAAAAAAGGCCGAAAAATATTTCCCCACCGTACTAAAAAATTCCATCTTAAACGTAACCTCGTTTCCTTGGGAGATTTCCGTCGGAAAGGTTTTGCCGGGCGAGTTGTTGCGTTTTGCCGAACCTCTCAGAGTTTTGGAAAAAAACTCCAAACAAGAAACCGGATTCGGATATCGGTTGTTTTCTCTTCCGAAAGAAACCCGTAAATTCGGAACTCAGACCTTGCCCGAAAGTATCGTATTCGATACACAATCGGACTTTTTGATTTATATCGGAAAGGAACAAGAGTTCGAGTCCTATCAAAAAAACGTAAAGTTAATCCTGAATTCCATTCCCGAATTACACGATTGGATTTTGGAGTTTCCGATGTTTGTGATCGAAAAGGAAAATAGTTGGAAAGAACTATTGGAGGTTTGCGATTACTTTCGAAAAAATCCTAAGTCGGGACTTTATATCAGAGAACTGCCCGTTCGTGTTCATACGAAATTTATAGAAGAGAATAAAACGATCTTAAGAAAACTATTGGATTTTTTAATACCGAACGAAGTCCTCGTAGAGAGTTCCGTATTCGAGGACAGATACGGATTAAAAAAGGAAGAGGGGCTGGTTCGGTTTCGGATTTTGGATTCGGAAATATCCAAAAATTGTTTCGGAGGTTTGTCGGATATCAGCGTACCGATCGGAGAATTCAGATCGCTTCGGATGGAAGGTTGTAAAAGAATTTTACTGATCGAAAATAAAACTAATTTTTCGAATATTCATAATTTCTTAACCGTTCCGAGATTACAAAGAACCGTCGCCATTTTCGGCAAAGGGTGGGGATTGGGAATTTTAAAGGATTGTGAATGGCTGAAAACGAAGGAACTTTTTTATTGGGGAGATTTGGACGTTCAAGGTTTTGAAATTTTGTCCACCCTCAGGGAGATTTTTCCGGCGGCTCGTTCTTTTTTGATGGATCGAAAAACATTTCATACCTTTCGCGAGTTTGCGGTCGACGGAGTTCTCGGAAGGATCGGCGAACTTCGTTTTTTAAACGAGGAGGAGCGCGCCACCTGGGAATTTCTAACTTCGCTTTCCGAAAAAAATCGTTTGGAACAGGAAAGAATTCCGAATTGGTACGTGGAAGAGGTTTTGAACGAGTTATTTTAAAGTTCATTCCGGAGATTCATTCGTAGACGCGTTCTTCCGAACCCAATGGATTGAGAAGGTGAATCGCCTGCTCTGACCGCAAGGGACAGGCTCTTTTTTCTTGACTCCGAGATTCAAAGCGAAACGCTGGCTTCTACAGGACGATTTTTCATGTCAGTATTATCAAAAGCGCATAAAACTCCTTCTCTTACGAAAGAAAACGCCGTAAAAGGCTGGTTTGTAGTGGATGCGGAAGGAAAAACTCTGGGAAGACTCGTTTCCGGAATCGCCGCAAGACTTCGCGGAAAACACAAAACCACCTTTACTCCGAACCAAGATTGTGGAGACAATATCATCGTTATCAACGCTTCCAAAGTGAAAGTGACCGGAAACAAAGAAACGCAGAAGAAGTATTATCATCACTCTCGTTATCCGGGCGGGATGACTGAAACCGTATTCAAGGATCTGATCGCAAAACAACCGGAAAAGGTAATCTACGAGGCCGTAAAAGGAATGCTTCCCAAAAGCAAACTCGGAGATAAAATGCTCACCCATTGTAAAATTTTCTCGGGCGCTGAACACAACCTCCAGGCGCAAAAGCCCGTAAAACTGGAAATCTAAGGAGACCGATTCAAATGGCACCCGCAAAAGAAATCTGGGCCGTAGGAAGAAGAAAAACCTCCGTTGCCCGCGCAAAAATCAAAGAAGGTTCCGGTAAAATCACCGTAAACCATAAAGATATCAAAGATTATCTTCAAAATCGCAAATCTATCATCGATGAGGCGACTCGTCCTTTAACTCTTCTGAATGTATTGGATCAGTATGATCTGAATCTAAACGTTTCCGGAGGTGGAATCACCGGACAAGTCGGAGCGATCCGTCACGCGCTTGCGAGAGCGATTTGCAGGATCAAACCGGAGTTCCGTCCAGCCGTAAAAAAGGAAGGATTTTTAACAAGAGATCCGAGAATGGTGGAAAGAAAGAAATACGGTCTACACAAAGCGAGAAGAGGAACTCAGTTCTCCAAACGTTAAGTTTCTTTTTCATTTCATTTCGTTTTTGAAATGCCTGAATCTCTTTCGTCCAGAGTTTCAGGCATTTTTTGATTTTAGAGGTATCATGAAACGCCAATCCGTAGCGGAAATCCGCGAAATCTTTTTAAACTACTTCCAAGACAAATCCCACAGCGTAGTTCCGTCCTCCTCCCTCCTTCCTGCGGGAGATCCCACACTTTTGTTCACCACGGCCGGAATGGTTCAGTTCAAACCCCTCTTTACGGGGGCCGTGGAGCTTCCCTACACAAGAGCGACCTCTTGTCAAAAATGTCTTCGGACCACCGATCTCGAAGTGGTCGGAAAAACCGAACGACATTGTACCTTCTTTGAAATGTTGGGGAACTTCAGCTTTGGGGATTATTTCAAGGAAGAAGCGATTGAATACGCACTCGATTGTTCCGTCAATCATCTCGGTTTTGATCAAGAAAAAATCTGGGTTACGGTTTATACGGACGACGACGAGGCCGAAAAAATCTGGCTTTCCAAGGGAATCCCCAAAGAGCGCATAACGCGTCTCGGAAAAAAAGACAACTTCTGGGGACCGGCCGGGGATAGCGGAGCTTGCGGGCCCTGTTCCGAGCTTTATCTGGATCGAGGAATTGCAAAAGGCGGACCGGATTGTGCGACAAGCGGAACCTGCAAACCCGGATGCGACTGCGATCGTTTTTTAGAATTTTGGAATATAGTATTCAACCAATTCAATCAGGACACGGAAGGAAATCTGCATCCACTCAAACAAACCGGAATCGATACGGGTTCGGGTTTGGAGCGGGTTGCGTTATTGTTACAAGACGTGGATTCCGTCTACGATACGGACGAACTTCGTAAGATCATATCCTACGTTGAAGAATTATCCGGGATTTCCTACACGAACGAAAACAAAATTCCTTCCGGGGTTCAAGTTCAAAAAAATGACACCGAACTGATTTTCGATTCTAGAAAAACCGCATTTCGGGTCGTAACCGATCATATTCGTTCGGTTCTTTTTTCGATCGGAGACGGAATTTATCCGGATAGAACCGGAAGGGGTTACGTGATCCGACGTTTGATCCGTCGTGCGACTCTTTTTGGAAGAAAGCTGAACTTTAGAGAACCGTTTCTTTATAAACTCGTGGATAAGGTTGTGGAAATCTACAAAACACGTTATCCGGAATTGACAAAGAACGCCGGAGCGATCGGGAAAACCATTCTCGCGGAAGAGGAACTTTTCTTAAAAACCTTGGAGTTGGGACTCGAAAAAATCGAATTCCTCGTACAAAAAACCGAAACTTCCGGCAAGTTGATCTTTTCCGGAGCGGACGCATTCTTACTTTACGGAACCTACGGTTTTCCCGCGGAGATGACCGAAGAAATCGTGGCGGAGCGCGGTTTTTCCTTCGACAAAAGCGGGTTTCAGGAAGAACTCGAAAAAGACAGACAATTTTCCAGAGAATCCTGGAAAGTTCATAAGGTTTCTCTAATGACCGGACTGAACGCGGAAAAAACCGAGTTTCTCGGATATTCTTCTCTATCAGGAAAAGGGAATATTACACATTTATTTTATGAAAACAAATCCGTCCCCGCTTTGAAAGAAGGGCAGGCCGGTGCGATCGTTTTAAACAAAACTCCTTTTTATCCGGAAGGAGGAGGGCAGATCGGTGATACCGGATTTTTACGCCAGGGTAAAAACGTATTCAAGGTTTTGGATACGCAAAAAGAGAACGACGTTATCCTTCATTTCGGAGAGGTTTTGAGCGGAGAATTCGTTTCCGGCCGGGAACTGGACGCTGAGGTGGAAACGGTTCGAAGGGAAAGGCTGAAGTTCCATCACTCCGGAACTCATCTTTTGAACGGTGCGCTTCGAAGTATATTAGGAAATCATGTTTTACAAAAAGGGTCCGTCGTTTCTCCGGAATATCTTCGTTTCGATTTTTCTCATCCTTCCGCTTTGACCGCGGGAGAAATCCGGAAAATCGAATTCCAAGTCAACGAATCGATTCGAAACGATTTTCCGGTGGAAACCAAGGAACTCGGAATCGACGACGCCAAAAAAACCGGAGCCGTTGCCACCTTTGGAGAAAAATACGGGGATAAGGTCAGAGTCGTTCGGATGGGGGACGCGTCGGTGGAGTTTTGCGGTGGAACCCACGTTTCCCATACGGGAGAAATCGGTTACTTCTTCATCAAAAAAGAATCCTCTCCGGGCGCGGGAAATCGTCGTATCGAAGGAGTCTGCGGTCCCGCGGTGATCGAAACCTTTCAGAATCGTTTTGCGGAAATTACGGAGTCGGTCCAAAATCTGAACTTAAAAATCAAATCGGAGTTAGGCGGAGAAGGAACGAAACTGCTCGTTACCACCGTTGTTCCGGGGCCCGATGAGATTCGGGAAAAACTCGAAAAAGACGGAGCGACTGCGGTCACGTTTTTCCGGGATCTTTCGGAAAGTTTTTCGGCTAAAATCGAAGAAACCTCTTCCTTATTTTTAAAAACAAAAAAAAGTTTGGGTGAAAGAGACTTTGAAAACAACACCTCCGTGATTGAAAAAGTTTTTTCTTCTTCCGTAGAAACCGGTATCGGCAAGATCGTTTCGGCGATTTTCGAGGACAAAGATCCGAATTCCCTGAAAGGTCTTTCCGATAATCTTAAAACGCGGGAAAAGAATCTTCTCGTGATCCTCGGAAGTAAGAACGCGGATAACGCGAGTGTGGTAATCACTTGTTCTTCCGAACTCGTTTCCAAGGGAATTCACTGCGGAAATTTGGTGAAAACCGCCTGCGAGATGTTAGGTGGAAAAGGCGGTGGAAAACCGGACATGGCCCAGGGTGGAGGCAAGGATAAACAAAACTTGGAACCTGCAATTTCGTCCGTGATCTTACTGGCAAAACAAACTTTAACCGGAGAAAGAGTATGAGCGACCCTTCTTTTGACGTTGTTTCCGAAATCAGCAGACCCGAGTTGATAAACGCGGTGACTCAGGCCCTGGGAGAAATCAAAAATCGTTTTGATTTCAAGGGTTCCAAGTCCGATATCCAGCTCGAAGACGAACAACTCGTTTTAACTTCCGACAACGAATCCAAACTGGAAAGTGTGATCGACGTCCTCGTTTCCAAAATGGCAAAACGCGGAATCGGTCTGAAAAATTTCGATTTTAAATCCAAGATCGAACCCGCAACCGGCGGCACCGTTCGGATGAAGGTGAAAATCCGGAAAGGAATGGAAAAGGAACAAACCAAAGAAGTCACTCGAGTCATTAAGGATTCCAAACTCAAGGTCAATGTTACGATCATGGGCGAATCCGTTCGAGTTGTCGGTAAGAAAAAAGACGACCTCCAAGAGGTGATTCATCTTTTGAAAAACGCGGATCTTTCCTTCGACGTTCAATTTACGAATTACAAGTAAGTCGTTCCCAACGTCCGCGGGTTTTTCCGTTGGAAACAGAGTGTGAACCTCCGGCCGGAAGGTTTTCATCACTTTTAAAAATCCCTTCTTCTTGACAGAGCGGCTTTCGTCTGTCACACTTTGCTAATAAGAAAACGAAGAGCGTGTCTTAAAACCTACAACAATCGGAGAGATTTTGCCGTCATTCCGATTGAATCAGATGGTTTGGGGACGGACTTTATAAATTCCGAGGTTTTCAAAACCGATTCGAATCCAATTTAGAATGAAACGAATACTATGATACATACGAGCGATTTTAAAACGGAAACCGATTTCAAAACGGATAAGGATTTTGCCGAACTTCCGGAAGGAACGTTGGCCGAACTTTTGGAGGGTGAAATATTTATGGTTCCGGCTCCGATTCCAGAACACCAAAGAGTCATTCGCAAATTTTCGAATGCGCTTTCTGCACACGTGGACAAACTTAAACTCGGCGAAGTTTTTTTTTCTCCGATCGACGTATTCCTGGACGAACACAACGTGGTTCAACCCGATCTGATTTTTATTTCCAAAGCGAAGAGTGCGATCATTCGACAAAAAAGAATCGAGGGGGCTCCGGATTGGATCGCGGAAATTCTTTATACTAGGTGT
>NZ_AOHC02000019.1:17500-82900 GCF_000332415.1 Leptospira weilii serovar Ranarum str. ICFT | reverse complement strand
ACACCTAGTATTGGATTCTTCGATACAAGATGTCCAAAGTTTTTTTTAGATCTATCTTCAAATCTCTCTCTCTGCAACTTTGATTAAACTCTTGTAAAGGATATTTTCTATCGTCGCACTCGATAGGGCTTTTTCAAGTTCACGGATTCTCTTTTTCGATTCTTTCAATTGATTGATTTCGTCTTCCAATTCCACCCTCACTACCTTACTCATAAGATGATTCTTTCCATACTTTTTTAACCAACCTCGGATTGTCACGGAACCGCAGATTCCATAATACTTCATCGCCTGATTCTGGTTATACTTTCCAGACTCTATTTCCTGAATTACTTTTCTCTTGAACGCTTCACTGTAACGTTTGATCGTTGTCATTTTTCCTTCCTCACTGACAACTTTTTCTAGGACGCTACTGTCCTAACTCCTAAAACCTAACTCCTAAAACCTTGAAACGCGCCTCTAAAAATAAAATTGAACATGTTCAAAAATTTGATTGCCAAAAAGAAATACGATCCTAAAATCCGATTGAGAGATCCCAAAGAGGAAAAAACAAAACCGACTTATATACTGTGAAAAAGAGTATATTCAAAAATCAATATGTTTTAAGCTCACTTTCGGACGGGATTAGGAGGATTTATGGAACCGCAGAATCGAACTTCTAAAACAAAACCAACGATAACCTTGTTTGTATTAGGAGGGTTGCTCCTTTTTTTTATAATCTCGGCTCCCTTTTGGGCTCTGAACGGGGAATACGGAGCGGTCCTTTTTATAACATTTCCGTTTTCGATCGGACTATTGACCGGATTTATTATATCTCTTTATACGAAAGATACGAAACGCGTCCTACCTAAAATTTTTTATGCAATGGCTGCGACCGTAGTAACGGTCGTTATTTCCATTCTCGTGTTTTTAAGTTACGGAAAGGAAGGGGTGATTTGTATCGTAATGGCATTTCCGCTTGTTTACGTTCCGCTTCTCCTCGGCGCTTTATTCGGTTCTTATATTCAAAAAAGAATCTGGTCCAAGTATTTCTTAATATTGATGATCCTTTTATTCAACGTATCCGCGCATGTTTACGATCGTAACGATCAAAAGTTCGAGGAACACGAAGTTGAAACTTGGATCGAAGTAAACTCTTCTAAAAAAGAAGTGTGGGATCGGATTACTTCCCCGTTCGAGTTCGGAGAGGCGGAGAATTTTTTTCTTCGTAACGGAGTATCTTATCCTATATCCATGAGAATCGAGGAGCAAAACGGGAATCGTTTGTTGTATTGTGTTTATACAAACGGAACAACGTCGGCTAACGTGGATTCTTTCTTGGATCGGGAAAAAATCTCATTCACATTTCCGGAACCGCAAGTCACCATGAAAGAAACGTCCTTTTACGGAGAAGTGGAACCGAAACATATCCGGGGTAAGATTTGGGCCGTATTCGGAGAGTTTCGTCTGGTAGAGGTTTCCGAAAATAAAACTAAAGTCGTAGCTACGACAGGATACGTTAACAATCTCGGACCGAAATTCTATTGGGAATTATGGGAAGACTATCTGCTCGACGAAGTCCATCGTCACGTTCTGGTTAAGATCAAAAATCGAGTCGAACAAAGATGAGTTTTGTATCGAGTTGTAGCGGAAAAATTTTTTCTAAAAACCGGGGATTCCGAAAATTTGGGGACCTTCGTCTTTACGGATCCTTACACGATACATTATAGATTTTGCATATAAAAAGCGGATTTGCCGAAGTTTAGGCTACTTTGTCCGTTATGATTCGTTAACGTCGAGAGTGATGGTTTTTACTGATCCCTATAAAATCGAGTACCGTTAATTTTTATCGCAAAACGCTGTTTCAACGCAAAATATTGGGTACTTTATTATATAGTTATGAGCGACGCGATCTCAAAGAAAAAAATAAAACGTTTCGATAAAATCGAAAATCAAAGAAGATTTTTCGATCTTTTTTCGAGAAGTTATCATTTAACCGGCTTTCTCTCGTGTGGATTGGCAAACCGAACGCGAAAACGTTCATTAAAGATTTTGAATCTTTCGGAAGGCGGGATCGTTTGCGATTTGATGTGTGGGAACGGAGACAATATCGGAATTCTAAAAAAGTATTTCCGTTGCGAAAAAATCATCGGTGTGGACGTTTCCGGCGGTATGATTCGGCGCGCACAAGAACGTTTTGGGAAAAAGGATATCGTTTATTTTACGGAAAACGCATTGGCTTCTTCCGTACCTTCGGATTCCTGCGACGCAGTCAGTTGTATTTTCGGATTCAAAACCTTACGACCCGAACAAAGGGATATTTTGATTTCGGAAGTGTACCGAATTTTAAAACCTTCCGGAACCTTCGTCTTTACGGAGTTATCCGAACCGGCCGGATTCGCTCGTTTCTTTTGGAGTTTATATTTCGTGTATTTTCTTCCGCAGATTGGAAAATTGATTTCTTATCCGTTTGTGGGAAAAGAATACTTAGCGAATTCGATTCGTGATTTCGGCGCTATTTTTTCGGACGAGCCGAGTTTTCGTTCCGTATTTCCAAAAGTAAACTTGTTTCGTTGGTATGGCGGAATTGTAACCGGCGCTTTCGGGCAAAAATGTTCTTCGGATAGAAGCGGGAATTTTTCGTAAGAGTTCGATAATTTTCCTTGGAAGACTTCGAGAATTTTTTTATAATATCCGCAGAGTCGATCGTACGGAGTAAGTAACTATGTCATACATGGCGGTGGGTTCCAGACAGATTTTATTTTCGGATTCGATTGCGCCCGTATCGACCGGCTCGTCTCCGAGGGAGATCGTGACCGCTCAGGATAATCAGGCCAAAAGTCCCGATACGCAGGTGGTTCCACCCGGATCTCCTCCCTCTTCGATCGGTAACAATGTAGACGTTTACGTTTAAAGCGGAAGTGTTATGACTCATTTTTTCTTTTCTTTAATTTTAATGTCTCTCGTTGTAGAGTTCGTATTTCCCTTAATTCACCCCGATCTACACGTGGTGGGAGGTTGGGTCAATTCGATCATCGTTGTGGTCGCGTTCGTGACCATCAACACGATCCTAAGACTGATTTTGGTCGTCATGACTCTTGGAATCGGAATCTTGTTCTATTATTTGAGTTTGGGTTTGATCGGTTTGATCATCAACGCTTGGGTGATCTTGATTATCGGAGATTGGTTTCCGGGAACCTTATCGGTCCCCGGTTTTTGGTCCGCGTTTTTGGGAGGAATCCTTTTGGTTCTGGCAAATTACGTCGGCAAGACGGAATCCAAAGAAGGAAAGAAGGAAAAGGCGGATTCATAAAAGTTGATTTTACTTTAACGTGAGTTCGTTTTGTTTTTGGGATGAGGCGTTTAGATTCTTATCGCTCTGAAATAATCTTTGAGAATGGAATCGACTTGTTCGTAAGTACAAAAACCTCTCGTTAGGATTCCACTTTCAAGTCCGTCCGAAAAGATCAAACTCGGAAAGGCGCTTACACCCAAAGAAAAACCGAAGTAAAAATCGTTTCTGGTTTCCGTATCCGTGTTTTCGAATACGGATTGAAATTCTTCGGCGGAGATTCCGAACTTTTCCGAAAGCGTTACAAAAGTCCGAAAAGAAGTCGGATCTTGATTTTCGAAATGAAAAGATTCGGAAAGTGCATTCAAATAATCGAATGCGATTTCCGGATTTATTTTTTGAACGCTGATAACCGCTTTACAGGCGGGAAAAGAATCGTATAGAAAATCATTACCGTCAAGGAGTCCCCATCGAAACGGACGTTTTGTGGCGCTTTCGGCGTCTTTCCATTCGTGTTTTAAGGTCCTTGCCAATTCGGGAGTTAGGAATTCCGCGCTGTTTTCAAAACGTAGGCCGCCTAGGACTAAGGAAAAACGGATTTTACTTTTATAATCTTCTCGGACTTTTTGAAGGATAGGACCGAAACCGTAACACCAGGGACAAAGAGGATCCGCCGCATAAAGGATGGAGTGTCGGGGTTCGATTCCGTTCATTTTTTCCTTTGTTTGTAGGCCCGCAAATTTTTTGGAGATTCCTAACAGTTCTTAGCGATCTCTATAAAATCGAGTTCCGCTTATTTTTATCGCAAAAAATCGCTTTTATGCAAAATATTAGGTACTGATTATATAGTAATGAGTGGTGGGTTCGTGTTTGCAAGGAGATTTCGTTCCGGTTAGTACGTAAAAAAGGCGGGCAAGCCCGCCTTTTCCGATTCTTGTTTAAGAATTTTCAAATTTCATTCGGGTGTTTTATGTAATACACTGATAACCACAGTGTCCCGAAGAGAACCCCCGCATATGCTAAGACCACGGTGACAATGTCAATGACCGGTAGAAGTGTCGCAATCGGAGATATTTTATCAGCCGTCATCCGAGTCGCTTCTCCCAAAATCAAAAACAAACCTCCTAAGCCGATCAGGTGATATCTACCCATCGCTTCTTTTGTCACCCGGGCAAAACGGGCAAAAACAGGAACTGCCAACAACGCAAGCGCAAAGATCGTGATTGCATTCATGGTGAACCCTCCTTATTTCATCTAGTTAGACTCGGGGAGTTTTCCGTTTCATTCAGAAAGTGGAATTTATTTTTTAGTTTCAACGGATTATATAATGCTCGTTCAACTAAAGCCTAACGATTTCGGTTTAAAAAATTTTATGATAAAGACGTATGACGTTCTCCGTCCTCTTTCAAACAAACAAGATAAAGAAGAATTTTGGTTTCGTTCCACTTCTCTTTTACGCAACACGTCCAATTTAAATTGTTCTAATGAAGTAATACCTTCTATGAATTGGAAAATTCCTCAATTGCTAATAATATATCTTCTATTAAAACGACGACATCACGCGGCATAAATCGTTTCTTTTAATATTTGTTCTTTGATACGCGGTTTAATTCGTTCTTTACTGACAGGATCCATTTTCTTTGAAAACATATCTTCCAATAAAATCTTTAAGATATATTCAAATAATACCATATATTGGTACATGTCTGTCACGTTTTTAAATTGCAGATCACCTGGCCTAATCAACGATCATAAAGATGTATAACGTTATTTGCGATTGATGACGAGAAACGTAACGTCGTCGAACTTGGAACGACCGCAGTACTCGATACAATCGGGGATGATGTATGCGGCCGTTTCTTGCGCGGTTAGGCGGCTTTTGCGAATGGAAAGAGAGATCAAATCTTCGTTGTAACGTTAGGTTTTATCTTCGGAAAAATGTTCCGAAATTCCGTCCGTATAAAACGCGAGACGATCGCCGGTTTTGAAAGGAACGGAATTCTCCTCGAAAAAAAGGTCCGGAAGGACTCCGATCAATTTTCCTTCGGTTTCGAGAGGAATCAAAGGAAAACGGTTTGGCGTTTTGTCGAGAATTCCAAGAGTTTTGATCATTTTGTTATCCGTCATAACTAGCGGAAATAGAGGGATCGTGAAGGGTTTGGGAACTGAAAATACGAAAAGAAAAATACGAACCGTCTAATATTGAATACGAAAAGAAACTTTGGGAATTTTTTTCGGTCTTATCTACGTCATGGAAAATCAAATTTCTCGTTTTCTTATTTTTCTTTCCGTATTCACCCTTATCATCGGATTGGGTTACACTTATACGGGTTTACGATTGATTCCGAATTTGAGTTCGCAGAGTTGGATTTCCTGGCTCGGGTGGACGTTGATTTTAGTGTTCACGTTGAGCATTCCGATCAGTTATTACATCAGCCTGACTTCCGAACACGAAGGAATTCAAACCGTGTTTTCGTATCTTGCGTTTACGGGGCTCGGATTTTTTACGATCTTATTCAGTCTTGTTTTGTTGAAGGACGTAACGACCGTTTCCTTTTACGGACTCACAAAATTATTTCCGAACTCGGTTTCAACCGAAAACGAAACGGGGGAACTCATACAAAGAAAGGAATTTTTAAACCGACTACTGAGTATTTCCGTGCTTGGATTTGCGGGAGGACTGACCGGAATCGGATTTTACCAAGCTCATAAAAAACTAAAAGTGATCTCCGTGAACGTGATCGAAAACGATCTGCATACTTCTTTGGACGGGTTTAAGATCGTTCAAATTTCGGACATCCATATCGGGCCTACGATCAAAAAACGTTTTTTAGAAACGATCGTAAAAACGGTGAACGAACTCGAACCCGATTTGGTGGCGATCACGGGAGATTTGGTAGACGGACCCGTAAGTAAACTCGGACGTCATATCACGCCGCTCGCCGATCTTAAATCCAAACACGGAACTTTTTTTGTGACCGGAAATCACGAATATTATTCGGGTGCGCTTTCTTGGATTCGAGAATTGGAGAAACACGGAATTCAAGTATTGTTAAACGAAAACAGAATTTTGGAACACGGAAGGGCCAAACTGACTCTCGCCGGAGTAACCGATCTCAAAGCGGGAACGATCCTCGCGGAACATAAAACGGATCCTTATCGGGCGATGAAGGGAGGAGAAACGTCGGATTACAAAATCCTACTCGCGCATCAACCGAACAGTGTCTTTGAAGGGGCCGATGCGGGATTCAATCTTCAGTTGTCCGGACATACGCACGGGGGACAATACTTTCCGGGAAATCTGCTCATCTATCTCGCTCAGAAATTCGTAGCGGGACTTCACAAACATAAGGACACTTGGATTTATGTGAGCCGAGGAACCGGATATTGGGGACCGCCGATCCGACTCGGGGCGCCTTCCGAAATCAGCGTGATTCGATTGAGGAAAAATTCTTAAAATCCGAACCTTTTGAAACCGAAACCGACTTCCGATATATAAAGAAAGGACTTGAAATGGAGGGCGGCGATGGTCCTTTTCGGATCCAATCCAAAGATAATTTTCACGTTAGGAATCATTCTTCTTTCTTTTGCCTTAACGGATTGTGGCAAAAAAAACAAAGGGACTGCAAAAAAGGAAAACACTTCGAGTTCGAAAAAAAAGAACGATCTTGATTTGGAGCCCGAGTTGAAGGAAAGAAAGTTCTTTCAAGAAGACGCGCTCGGCCAGCCCAAAAAATACGCGGAACCGGAAGATTCGAATCACGAAATCGACCGGCCGCACAAACAAGAAACCAAATCCTCTGCGTCTTATCTCGGGTCTTCACCCGGATGTAAGGACGGAAATTGTAAAAACGGACAAGGTATTTATGTATATGATACCGGAGAAGTGTATTCGGGAAGTTTTAAAAATGATAAGCGACATGGAACCGGAAACATACACTACCGAGACGGAGATAAATATTCCGGGTACTTTCAAAACGATAAAAAAGTGGGAACGGGAACGTATCGGTTTGCAAACGGCGCCGTATTCAGCGGAAGATTCTACGACGACGGAGAAAGCGCGGAAGGTTACTTAAACGTCGGGAAAAAAAGAAAGGAATGTTCCATCATCCGGAACAAACTGAGCTGCCACGGATAAAACGTTCGGGCGGTGCGGCCTATTTTTACATTTCGCAGAACCGGGCGGTCGATCGACGGATTACCTCTCAAAGCGAATGGAAACGAAAGAGGTCGATCTCAACCTCGGCTTGATCCACCGCTGAAACGGTCCGTGTTCATCCCAACTGGTCTTGTAATTCCAGGGTTATCGACGGATCGTTTTTTTGCAGGACGTAATTTCTGAATTCCTTCGGAGGTTTGCCCGCAAATTTCAAACAAGCTCTTCTAAAAGAAGAAGGGGAATTGAAACCGCTCGCAAGAGCCACTTCTAAAAGGTTAATGTCCGGCCTTTGTTGAATCATACGTTCTGCTTCTCCCAATCTGTGAAAACTTAAGAAGTCGGTAAAACTGAGATCCTTGTAATTGTTCAGATAGTAGGAAGCTTGGTGAAGGGAAAGGCCGATATAAGCTGAAAAATCGGACAAACGAATCTCTTCATCCAAGAATTCGCGATCCTCGATGAATTTTTGAATTCGATCTTCGATACGGGCAATGTCCAGGCGCTCCACAAGATTTTTAGGATTGGTTTGGAGCATTTGCCCTTTTAGATCTTCCGATTTCACTTCCATCAGTTCGCTGGAAAAACCCACCTTCCAAAAATCCGGGTGATTGTATTCCAATATGAAAAAATATATTACGAAAAATCCGGTAAAGGAAAACGCAAGTACCATCAAACTCGGCGCGTCGATCCACATTCCGATCGTATGCAAAATCAAAGCCCCGCTTAACGTAAAATTTTGAAACGGATAATTGAAATAAATCCTCTTCATCTTATTTTTCATAATATAAGAGAAAGTTAAAATTCCCGCCGATAGTTGTAAGATAAAAAGGACGACTTTTCCGAAGTAAACCATAGAAATCACGTTCTCTAATATTAAGGAAACGAGAAAAATAATCGGAAAGGAAAGGAAACTGTAGAGGCTAAGACGCAAAGGATTTCTCAAGACTCCGAAAAGGTGCAGTACGTAGAATGTGGAGATAAGGGAAGCGCAAACCGCAAATCCGTAATAATAGGAGAAAAATAACTGTCTTTCGAGATCTAAGCCGCCGTTCGGATCGGACGTCATCAGTGTGAAAGCCTTTCCATGTCCGATAATTAAAAAACAAAGGCTCATCAAAAAAATCCCTCGGACAAAATTGAGCCGATCTTTTTTTGCCTTATAAAAACCTTTGTAAAAGCCGGAAAGTCCGGTCAAAAAACTAATTACGACGCTCGCGGAATAAATAAATTCGAGATATCGGTTTAAACCGTCCTTCGCGAAAGTCATATTATAAGTGAAAAAATTCAGATCCGGAAAAAAATCCATTACACTCACTCCTGCTTTCCCTTTGTTTTCTTTAAGCCTAAAATAATTCAGGTTTTTGGAAAGCTATCTCTTAAGCTACAGTCGATTCAAAAATAAAGATTTAATTTTTAAGAGACAAAAAACGATGGAACCAAACAAATCAATTTGTCTCTTAGAATTTGGAAATCAAAAGAATCGTTCTTTAAAACGTTACTTCGGACAAAGGCAAAAGTCTTTGCAGGATATAAAATGAAATAAATAGAAAATTGAAATTCATCAGATCCCAAATGTCTAAATCAAAACGGAAAGGAATAGACGGTGAATTTTTATGTCAAATTTTGTTAAACGAATTGAATTCATATTAGAAAAGGTTAAATTCTTTTGAATTTATAATTATTCTAAATAATTATAAAAGTAGAGTTTTTGCGTTGCTCGAAATCCAAAGATCGAAAACGAAAGTTTTTTAGAGGTTGTGTGTTTCCCTAAATGTAAACGGTTAAATTGGATAAGGATAAACCCTGTGAAGATTTGGGTTAAGTCAGAGTTGTTGAAAATTTGGTAGTTGCGATTAACAAAACTGCTTCGATCGTCCATTTCAATGAAACAGAAACAAATGGAGAATTAATTTTTCAACAATTCTATTTTATTACGTTCAATACTTAGAGTTTGTCCGCCAATCGTCCGATTTTATCGGAATGGCCGCAAATCTCTGCGATTGTTTTAAGTTTTGGGACAGCAGGCTCTTATTTTTGTTCGGGTACATTGCCCATTGCTTGTTTTGCATCCACCATCTTCATCATTCGATCGATGATGTCGTTCACGTTGACCCCGAACTTTTCGAAGATATGATTTTTTGCAAGTTCGTAACGAAGAATATCGATGTTCAATTGAATCTTAGTCTGGGCCACTTGCAATTCGGATTGAATCACGTTATCCAATGCGTTTTTTACCGCAACCGCGGTGAATCTTCCCTGACGAAAACGCTCGGATAAACCTCTGTAGAATTTGTTGGCTTCTTCTCTTCTTTTTTTAGCGCCTTCGAAAATATCTTTTCCGGATAAGATCGCCGCATAACGGTTTTCTAATTCTTCTTTGATGGAAAGTTTCAGCTCCGCTTCTTTTTTTTCCAAATTTTGCACTTCCAACTTTGCGTTTCGGATATCCGTTTTGATACCTTTGTCCCAAAGAGGATACGAAAATTGAAACGCAGCATAAGCTTCCGGATATTTAAAGGAGGCAATTCCTCGATTTGTGTCCGTGACGTTTTGCTGAGGAGAAACGATATTCTGTCCCCTTGTGGAATACGCGCCCGAAAGTTTCAAAGAAGGCATATCTTCCGCTTCTTTGATTCTTAAATTGATTTCCGCGATTTCTCTTTGTTTGCGAAGATTTTTTAGATCGGTTCTGTGTTCGAGTGCGTAGATATAATCCTTTTCCACATCGAAGTCCGTCGGAACGGTTTCTTGAAGATCGGTAACTCCTTCGATTTTAGAAGAGGGATCGGCGTTCAAAATCCGAATCAGATTTCTTTCGGCCTCTTTCCGGGAAACCTTTGCCTTTTCCAAATTCCCTGCGGTTTGAGAAAGAATGGAGTTCCAAAGATTGACTTCAAATCCTTCGGAAAGTCCTAAATTTCGTTTTCTTGCGGTCAAATCTCGGATGTTTCTCGTGTTGGATTCCAGATCCTGTAAGGTTTTTACGTTCGAATCGTAGATGTTCAAACTCCAATATTGAACCAAGGTCTGAACCACGAGTTGGGAAAGAACGTAAATCAATTCATCCCTTTTGATCACTGTATTCTGTCTTAAAATGGCTTCCTTATCTTTCTGGGTTTTTCCGAAACTGTACTTTAAAATTTCCTGGCTGAGAGTGATCGTCAAAGCGCTCGTATATTGAGGAGGAATTGCGAGCGACGCTAAGTTGGAAGGAGTTGTGGCCGAATTTTCAAAGGCGCTCGTATCAAAACGAGTGGTGCTCGCTTCGAATTTTGCATACGTTCCGGTTTTAAAATTTTTCTCGATCCCGACGCTGAGTTTATCTTGGCTTTGTTTGGTTCCCAAAAAGATGTTGTTTCTGTTGTTGGGAAGAGTCGTTTTGAAGACTAAAATTCCTCCGACAAGATTCCAAGTGAACTGAGATTCGTTTTTGAGTTCGCCCGCGTCCGCTTTTACGTATTCCATTTTTGCGTTTTGGATCGTAATATTCTTTTCAAGAACGTAATTGACCGCATCTTTCAAAGTTAAACGAAGTAATTTTTTGGAATCGCCGAGATTGACTTCGGAGGATTTTTTTTCTTCTTCCAAAACGACGGTTTTGTCGGGTAGGATGTCCTCACCGAAAGTAGGCAAAGTCGACGTAAAAAGAACGATACCGAAAAGAAGATTCCCGAATTTTGACCTTTCCTTTTTGTAATCCATGTAAGTGCCTACTGAATGGACATGGTTGAATGTAGGAAGTTTTTTAGAAATCGAAAAATGGATTTTATGAGTCTAAAAGAGAACAATTCAATGCAATTCAGTCATCGTAATCCGAACCGACTCTCAAAAGAGAAAAGTCCTTATCTCCAACAACACGCCTACAATCCGGTGGATTGGTTCCCATGGGGTGAGGAGGCCTTAACCAAGGCAAAAGACCATGACAAACTCATTTTCTTATCCATCGGTTATGCAACTTGTCACTGGTGTCACGTTATGGAAAGGGAATCCTTTGAGAATCAAAGGATCGCGGATTATCTCAACGTTCATTTTATATCGATCAAAGTGGATCGGGAAGAAAGACCGGACATAGATCGGATTTATATGGATGCGTTACACGCTATGGATCAACAGGGCGGCTGGCCGCTCAATATCTTTTTGACTCCGGACGGGAAACCGATCACAGGAGGAACGTATTTTCCGCCGGAACCCAAATACGGTAGAAAAAGCTTTTTAGAAGTTTTGAATGTAATTCAGAAGGTTTGGAATGAAAAACGTACGGAATTGATCGCCGCTTCCTCCGAACTTTCCCAATATTTAAAAAATTCCGGCGAGGGCCGGGCCGGCGAAAAGCAGGAAGCGGATTTTCCTCCGGAGAATTGTTTTGATTCCGGATTTTCTCTCTACGAAAGTTATTATGACGTTCCGTTCGGGGGTTTTAAGACGAATCACGTCAATAAATTTCCTCCGAGTATGGGGTTGTCTTTTTTACTCCGATACCACCGTTCTTCCGGAAATCCAAGGGCTTTGGAGATGGTGGAAAACACACTTCTCGCGATGAAACAAGGAGGAATTTACGATCAGGTCGGCGGAGGGCTTTGCCGTTATTCCACGGATCATCGTTGGTTGGTTCCTCATTTTGAAAAGATGCTCTATGATAATTCTCTTTTTTTGGAAACTCTTGTGGAATGTTTTTTGGTTTCTAAAAAAATTCCCGCCGAGTCCTTTGCCCTCGACGTCGTTTCGTATCTGCATCGGGACATGAGAATTGCCGGCGGAGGAATTTGCAGCGCGGAAGACGCCGATTCCGAAGGGGAAGAAGGTCTTTTTTATATCTGGGATCTAAAAGAGTTTCGAGAAGTTTGTGCGGAAGATTCTCCCCTTTTGGAAAAATTTTGGAACGTGACGGAAGAGGGCAACTTCGAAGGGAAAAATATTCTGCATGAAAACAATCGAAACGATAGTATCCGACTTTCGGAAGAGGAACGAAAACGGATCGACGAAACTCTCGTAAGAGGCCGAGCCAATCTTTTGGAAAGAAGAAGTAAAAGAATCCGTCCCCTCCGAGACGATAAGATTTTGACTTCCTGGAACGGGCTTTATATCAAAGCGCTCGTAAAAGCCGGTACCGCGTTTCAAAGGGAGGATTTTTTGAATCTCGCGGAAGAAACGTATTCTTTTATCGAAAAGAATCTGATCGATCCGAACGGTAGGATTTTACGTAGATTTAGAGATAATGAATCCGGAATATTAGGATATTCGAATGATTACGCGGAGATGATCGCGTGTTCCATTTCCTTGTTCGAAGCGGGGAGGGGAGTTCGTTTTCTCAAAAACGCGGTTCTTTGGATGGAAGAGGCGATTCGTTTGTTTCGTTCTCCCGCGGGTGTTTTTTTTGATACCGGAAGCGACGGGGAGGTCCTTTTACGGAGGAGCGTGGACGGTTACGACGGTGTGGAACCTTCCGCGAACAGTTCTCTCGCTTTTTCTTCGGTGAAGTTATCCGCGCTTGGCGTGAATGCGGATCGATATCGTGAAATTGCCGAATCGATCTTTTTGTATTTTACAAAAGAATTATCTACGAATGCCCTCGGTTATCCGTATCTGCTTTCGGCGTATTGGGCTTACAAACATCATTCCCAAGAAATCGTTTTGATTCGTAAGAATGTCGACGCGGGTAAGGATCTTTTGGCTTGGATTCAATCCAAGTTTTTACCGAACTCGGTCCTCGCCGTTTTGAACGAGGATGAGTTGGAAGAAGCGAGAAAAATTTCCACGTTGTTCGATTTACGGGACAGCGGTGGAAATGCGCTCGTTTACGTTTGCGAGAATTTTTCCTGTCAACTTCCGGCGAGTAACGTGGCGGAACTCGAGAAACGGATCCTATGATTCGGATTATTTTTCGAGCCGGAGTTTCAGATTGTTCAGGCTATCGTCCATGTTCCGGATGATTTTCCGTTGTTGATCGAAACAGACGTTGACGATAAAACTGATCACGGTCATCGGAAAAGACATCTTGTCGGACATGCCGATCAGAACCTTCGTCTGCTTCTCGTTCACGGCTTGAGTCGTCAGATAGGAATCGAAACTGGCTTCGAACGGCTTTTTAAAACGGATTTGAGTTTCGAGTCGTTCTCCGTCTACGACGTTTGTGATTTCCTGTTCCGCGGTTCCCACTTCCGGATTTTCGCTTTCCCAAGAGGAAATGAATCCTACGTTTCCGTCCGTTCCTTTGAATTCTTTTTTCATTTGCGGATCTTTTTTGGACCAAGCGTTCCACTGTTCGTGGTTTTTCAAAAATTTAAGTTCGGCAAAAACGATTTTCCGAGGCTGATTGATGACCACTTCTCTTTCCAGTCGAAATTCTTTCGGAACAAAGATCGCAAGAATTCCGATCCATGCGACAATCCCGCCTAAAATGTATGATAAAATCTTCATATTCTTTTCCCCTAATTTTCCTCACGATCGCGAAGCGATCCCCTAACTCCTAATTTTCCTTACGATCGCGAAGCGATCCCCCTAATCTCCTAATTTTCCTTACGATCGCGAAGCGATCCCCCTAATCCCTAGTTCCTAACCCCTAACCCCTTGAAACGCACACGTCACAGTTTCCGCATCCCGTAAATTTCGCGTCGAAGTATTCGTACACGAATTCTCTTCTGCATTTTTCCGACTTCAAATAAAGGAGCATTTGATACAAACGTTTCAGACCGGTTTTCTTTTTTCGTTCCAAAAGTTCGGAGGAACGAAGAGCGTCCGGCAAAGGCGATTGCAACTTCAGGGAATTTTTTTCCAATTCTCCGGAAGTAACTCCGTGTCTTTCAAACAAATTGAGAACGGTTTGAAGTCTATGATCTCCCCGGTTTTTATGAACGATCCTGGATTGTAACTCGTCGTATTCGATCGAAGATAATTTTTCTCCGAGTTGTTCCATCGTCCGATACACACGAGCGATAAAAACCGCGTCCGGATTTTGCCATTCTATAAAATCCATCAACACGGTGAGATCGTCCTCGTTGTAAAACACATGACAATCGGATGCGGCTCCGTCCCTTCCCGCTCTTCCGATTTCCTGATAATAACCTTCCAAGGAAGAAGGAAGTTCCGCGTGAATGATCGTTCGTATATTCGGTTTATCGACTCCCATTCCGAAGGCGTTCGTAGCGAGCAGGATCGTATCCTCCGATTTTAAGAATTGATTTTGAACCTTCTTTCTTTGATCCGGGGACAAACGTCCGTGATAAATTCGATGCGGAATTTTTTGAACGTCCAACTTCTCGCCGAACTTTTCCAGGCTCTGAATCAGATTGAAGTAAACGATCGTGTTTTTCTTTTGTTCTTTCAAAAGTTCCAGAATCGCGTCCGACTTGGAAGGTTCGTCTACGAAGGTTCGAACGTCCAAAAAAAGATTCGGTCTACAGATTCCTTCGTTGTAAATTTCGATCTCCGATTCCTGCAAACCCATTTGAAGAACGATGTCTTTTTGAATTTCCGGGGTCGCGGTTGCGGTTAACGCGATCGTTGCCGGTTTGCCTAAAATTTCCCGAAACTCCGAGATCTTGGTATAATCCGGCCGGAAGTCGTGACCCCACTGACTGATACAATGGGCTTCGTCGATCGCAAGAAGGGAAGTTTTTCTATTTTGGAGAGAATCGATAAATTCTTTTTTACGAAATCGTTCCGGAGAAACATACACGATTTTGTACTTCCCTTGTTTCAGATTTTCGTAACTGCGAAGCCGATCCTGTTTGGAAAGGGAAGAGTTGATATAACCCGCGTCGATTCCTAGGTTTTTCAGTTTTACGACCTGATCTTGCATGAGTGCGATCAAAGGAGAAATGACAACGGTCAAACCGTCCAGAGCGAGAGCGGGCAGTTGATAACAAATCGACTTTCCCATTCCGGTCGGCATGACAACCAGACAATTCTTTCCGGCAAGAACGTCGGAAATGATTCTCTCTTGAGAAGTTCGAAAAGAGGAAATTCCGAAAAGAGTTTTGAGTCGACTCAGAGAAGACATTACGATTAGAATTTACTTTGGATCTTTGAGAGCAAGAGAAAATGTAATTACTTGCCACGACGTAGAATTTTTGGGATGTTCGTATTTCGGGACCGGAGAGAAATCGTTTGTCGATCACACATATCACAAGTTTATCGCTCGACGACATAGCCGCAGAACTCTCTCGCAACATTCTTGAAGAAAGAAAAAAATTTCCGTTACACGCGCCCGTGATCGTGGTTCCGAGCGTGAACATGAAACTCTGGTTGAATCTGAATCTAGCGAAGATATCCGGACTTTCCGCAAACCTTCGATTTCTTTATCTCGAAAAAGCTCTCGAAGAATACTTTCACCTCAGAGCGGATTTGGACTACGATCCGTTTCAACGCGCCTTCCCGAGCCAAGAGGCGACTCAAAAAAAAATTCTTACCTTTCTGATCGAAAATACAAACGCGGAAGAAACAAAATTCTTACGCTCCTACTTAGGCGGTATTTCCCGCGCCTTTTCCTTGAGTGCAAAGTTGACCGAACTTTATAAAGATTACGAATTGAATCGCTCCTCTTGGATCCGGAGTTGGGCGCAGGAAAAGGGAATCGACGTTCCGACGATTTCCCGTCGACCGACCCCGTTCCCCAAAGAGGACGAGTATTATCGTTTTCAAAAGGAATTGTATCAAAAAGTTTTTTTGAATTCCAAAGAACCGAACACACTCGTTCAGTTTTTCCTGAAAGAAACGCAGAAGGATAAAAAACATTCTCCTCGTAGTTTTCCTTCTTTGCATCTTTTTTGTTTGTCCAATCTCGCCGACACGTATCTCGGAATTTTGGAATCTCTTTCCGAAAAGGACAAACTTCCGATCTATCTCTATCAATTTTATACGGGTGTCGTTCCAAAGACGAATAACGTGGAAGGCCCTCAAAGATGGTCCAATCCGCAGATTCATATCGCGTCGAGAATGGCCGCCGCGGTTGTTTCCAAAAATCTGGAAAGTTCCCGTACCTACCCGAAAAAACTCGCGGCTCTTAGGAATATCCTCAAGGGTGACCAAAGCGCGTCTAACGCGGACGAACTTGCACAGGACGTTTCGGTTCGGTTTTGGAACGCCCCGTCCGTCTTTCGGGAAATGGAATCGGTCGCAAACGATATTCTTTATAAGATGAACCGGGATGATCAATCGACTTATCCGGATTTTGCGATTCTCGTTACGGATATGAAGGTTTATCGTCCCGCCGTCGAATGGGTGTTTGACGGAGGAATTCTTTTACAAACTCGAGAGGACGCAGATCCTATCCGAAAAAAAATTCCTTATTCTTTGACGGATATCAAGGCCAACGAAACCTCTTGGCTCTATCGAGGTTTGATGAACTTCTGGGAAATTTGTTCCCGGAATTCCATCGATAAAAACGACCTGCTTAAACTTCTAAAAAATCCGCTTTTGCAAAAAAAAATTCGGATTCGTTCCCTGTCGGATCTGGAAAATCTGATCGAAACGTCCGGCGTTTGGTACGAAGAAACCGGAAGGGAAAAAGATATATTCCAAATTTCTAATGGACTCAAAAGAATCCGTCTTTCCTCGATTTTATCCGAGGAAACCGCATGGACAAAATATAAAATCGCTCGGGTCCCGCTTTCATCGGACGCGAGTTCCTCCGATCTTACCGATTTTTGGGAGACCGTTCTCAAAGCGAAAAACGACATTGTTTCTTTTTTCGAGGGCAAAACGATCCGTTGGTCTTCCGATTATCTCAGGGTCGTTCGAACTTCTCTGGAAGAACTTTTTGAATTTTCGGATGAATACGAACAGGAAGGAAAACTCTTTCAAGTTTGGCTGGAATCTCTTTTCGAATGGGAAGGAATTCGATTGCAGAATCGGGAAGAAGGAATCGCGCTTTTGAAATTCATTACGGAACAAATTTTCGATCGAATTCCGTATCGAAAAGGCGCGGGAGGAGTTACGATCTCTCTTTTGCAACCCATGCGGCCGATTCCTTTCAAACACATCTACGTTTTAGGATTGGGAGAAGGAAAATTTCCCGGCTCAAACGATCGTTCCCGACTCAACTTAAGAAACGACTTCCGGGAAGAATGGGATATTTCCCGGAGAGAAATCCAAGAATCCATTTTATGGGAAACGATTCACTCCGCAAAAGAATCCATTACGTTCGGTTACGTCGGGGAAAATCTTCAGGAAGATAAAACCTTCGAACCCTGTTCTCATCTTTTCGAAATTATGGAATCCTTGCATGTCAAGGAGGCGATCAAACTTCCGTTACATTCGTATAGTATGAAATACGAACATACTCCGCAAGAGTTGGAACAAGGTCTTGTGAGTTACGATTTTGCGAGAGTTTGGGTCAACGGAAATCGGAAAAACCATTCGATCCTCGGTCGTTTTCAAAATCCGAACGAACTTTCGAAAATTATCTCGGCGCCTCCCCAATCCGGGATCGACGTTAGGGAACTCTCTCAATTTTTAAGCGATCCGTTGGACACATATCTCAAAAGAAAACTCGGAATGTATCTCGACGAGGAGGAACCCGGAGAAAACGATAAGGAACCCTTCGATTTGGACGCGATCGCGGAAACATTCATATTAAAAAAAATGCATGCTTTGATGATCCCGGATTTGGTCTCCAAGGAAGTTTGGAACTGGAACCGGGAAAAAATTTCCGAAACACTTTCTCCGATTTTGGAAATGGAAAAGTCTTCCGCGAAATTTCCCGGATCCGTATTCGGAAAAATTCAAGAAGCCGATCTCGTTCGATATCTCGTAACGACGAGCGAACTTCTCCGCGAATGGAAACCGCTGTTTCAAGGAGGAAAGTATTATCCGTATTTAAGTTTGGGAGACACGGGTTTACCGGATTTGATCTGCAAAAAAATGCCGGAACTCAAGGTTCCTTTGGAATCGGGTCGCTTTTCCATCAAAGGTGAATGGGAACACGTCATCGAAAAGGACGGGAACCTATATTGGTTGTTTTCGAAAAGTTTGGAGGAAAAACCCGAAGACGACTATTTCGGTTACAAGGATTATTGGAAGGTGATGAGTTTTCCTTTTTTAACCGGAGTCGCCTTCGCTTCCGCGAACGAGAATTTTAAAATTTATTCCTTTAAAGCCCGTCCTTCCGAAGATTCCAAAAAGAAAAACACACTTCCACTCGAATATCAAATCGAAAGCGCTTCGATCGGTATCGAATACCTTGCAAAAATTCTAATGGACTATCTGAAAGAAGAACCCGTCTTTTTTCCTCGAAGGGCCTTTCTCAGTTACTACGTAAAAAACATCCGAGCCGGTAAAAACAAAACGCCGGACGACGTTTCGAAGTTCCAGGATGAAACCGCGTGGATCCGTTTTCTCAAGGAAGAATTGAGCGGGGTCAAGGACGGATTGCCTTCTTTGGTAAAACTTTATCCTAAAACTCCGGACTTGATTCTACAATCCAGGATCGAGTGGGCCAAAAACTTCTACAAACCCCTTTTGGATTGGAAGAAGGATCTGTGAACGTTAGTCGTCCTTATAAACTGAAATCCGGTTTTATCGAAGCGTCCGCGGGAACCGGAAAAACATACACGATCATGGAAATCGTGGGAGACTTGATCTTGGAACACAGGATTCCTTTGGCTCGGATTTTGATTCTTACATACACCGAAAAGGCCGCGGGCGAACTCAAAGAACGACTTCGAAAAAAACTGATCGCTTCCGATCTTACCAAAGAAGCGAGGGAACTCGATCAGGTTACGATTTCAACCATACACGGTTTTTGTAATATGATTTTGCAGGAATATCCGGTGGAAACGGAAACTCCGGCCGACTGGATTCTTACCGATTCCAAAGAAAGACTGAACGCGGCCTTGTATCGACTTCAACACGAGGAATGGGATTCTTGGGCGGCCCCGGAAGAACTGGAAACGTTTCTTTCCACATCCGAATATATATCAAAAAAAGAGAATATTCTTGTCGCGGGTTCCAAACTTTTGAGCGGAAAAAAATATCCATATTCCAACGAAACCACTCCCATGAGCGCCGAAACGTTTATTCAAAAAACTGCATTAATCGCGGCGGAGGCGGTCGCGCAAGAATTTAAGAATTCCGAATGGATGAGTTACGATCAGATGATTTTAAAAACGAGGGATTCTCTTGAGAACCCTCGTTTTCGTAAGGTTCTTCAAAGCAGATACAGAATCGGAATCTTGGACGAGTTTCAGGATACGGACGGCGTTCAGTACGAAATTTTTAAACGGCTTTTTTTGGAGCCGAACGGCGAAGAGGAATCAAGAGCCCTTTATCTCATCGGAGATCCGAAACAATCGATCTACGGATTTAGAGGAGCGGATATCGGGACCTATCTCCAAGCTAAGGAAGAATTAAAAAAACAAAAGGCCGAAGAAATTTCGTTGAACGTCAATTATAGATCCGTTCCCGAATTGATCCGCGCTTACAACGAAATATTCGGAGGTAAAACGGGGGAACAAAGTTTTTTTCCGATCGTAGAACGGGGTTTCGAGTCGAGTCCGATCGAATACTCGGAGGTTTCCGCTCCCGAAAAAGACGTGAAGATTTTGTTAAGCGACAAACACAAACAAGGCCCGGTTCAAATCGTACGTTTTTCCGGAAGGGACGTTTGGAAAACGGACGAGGCAAAAAACGCCTGGGCGCAATTCATTGCGGAGGAAATCTTAAAACTTACGAACGACACCGATCCGTTTTCGTATCAAGTCCTCGAAGAGCGCGAAGGCGTTCGGCGTTTTGTCGAAAAGAAATTGAATTTTAGGGAAATCGCGATTCTCGTAAAAAGTAAGGCCGAAGGAAAACTCGCGGAACAATCCTTAAAACTCAGGGGAATCCCTTGTTCGTTTTATAAACAGGAAGGGATCTATCAATCTCCGGAATCGTATCAGATTTCCAATATATTCGAATGTCTTTTAGATCCGAACAAACCCTCCTCTTATCGAAAACTTTTATTGGGAGATCTTTTTCAGATTCATCCGAACCGCCTGCCCGCGTTCGACGAACATTCGATCGACTCTTACGAAAAAACGATCTTGGATCGATGGAAAACCCTCGCGATCGATTGCAAATTCGCCGAGTTGTTCCGTTCCGTCGAGGAAGACAGCAGGATTTTTCTAACCGAAGACGAAACGGACATCGAATGGGAAAGAAAAAGAACGAATTACAGACAGATCTTTCGTAGATTGTTGCAGTTCCAAATCGCCAACCAAGCCGACTTGGAAGAAATATTAGAAGAATTGAAACTACTTCAGACTAACTCCAAAAACGAGTCGGAACTTCCCTTATTCGAAAAGGAAACGGAAAAAGACGCGGTTCAAATTCTCACGTTACACGCGTCCAAGGGTTTGGAATGGCCCGTAGTTTTTTTGTTCCATCTTTCCGGCAATTTCGTTCCGGAGATTTACGACTATCCGTTTACGGAAAAAGACGGGAAAAGATCCTGGAAGTTGAATCTTTGGGACGACGAAGAGGAAAAGAAAATTAGTAAAGAAGAATATTCTTATCAATCTTTGAACGAAAACAAGAGGCTTTTGTACGTAGGAATCACCCGTCCCAAGGTCAGGCTTTATCTTCCTTTTTACGTTCCTACGGACCACAAAAAAACAAGAGATTCCGCATATTATAAAATTCTTTATCCGCGGCTTTATAAAATTCTCGAAAACGAACCGGACCCGAATTTGTTTCACTCCTTCGTTTGGACTCCCGTTCCTTTCGATCAAACCGATCCGGATGCGCGAAATGTAAAACGAGATCGGGAAGTTCGCCTAACGCCTTTACTTCATAACGAGTCCGAGATTTCCAAAACGATTCGTTTGTACAGTTATTCTTCTTTGAAAACGAGGGGGAACGTTTCTTTTTCCGCTTTGGAGGAACAAAAACCGTTCCCATCGGAAGAAGAAAACTCGGAGATTGAGGACTTAGAAACGGAGATCGAAGACGTTCTTCCCTCGTCCGCCGCTACGGGTTCTTTTTTACACGCGCTTTTGGAAGAGTTGGACTTTTCTTTTTTTAAAACGAAAACGCCGCAGGAGGTTTTGGCGAACGGGAAAGTTCTTTCCAGAATGGATTTTCATTTGGACCGCTTTCGACTTTCTAAAATCAATTCCGTCTTTGAAAGAGAAACGGTTCGAAAAAGAGCCGGAGAAATCCTCTGGAATTCCTTAAACGCAAGTATTCCTTTGGAGGACGGGAGTTCGTTCAGTCTTGCGGATCTTCCCAAAGAAAATAGAATTTCGGAGATGGACTTTCATTTGAATTTGGATACGACTGATAACGGTCCCGGAAGTTTTTTAAGAGGTTCCATCGATTTGGTTTTTCAGATCGAGGACAAGTTTTATCTTGCGGATTACAAATCCAATCTGCTCGAAGATTATTCGCCGCTTTCGTTAAAACGAAACGTGGAAAATACCGAGAGCCGGTACGATCTTCAAAGGGATATTTACGCGATGATACTTTACGAATATCTAATGAATTTGTTCGATCCTAAGGAAGCCCTCCGAAAAATCGGAGGAGTGTATTACTTTTTTCTAAGGGGGATGAAACGCGGGGACAATTCCGGAATTTATTCGGACTTTCATTGGAGTTTGCAGAGAATGGAATCGATCCGCAAAACCGTTCAAGAACTGACCGAATTTAAGCGGGAGAAAGACCTTTGACGGAAGAAACGTTTTCCCGTTTTATCGAAAAACTTAGGATCGACATTTTGGATCTGGAAGAGTCCTTATCCGGAAAAAAAGGTTCTAAAAAAATTTCCGAGGAGGACTCGGGTTATTTATTAGAAATTTTGAATTCGATTTGGAACTCGATGGAGGAGGGGAGTTTATGCGTTCCCGTAAAAAAGGAATGGAAAAACGTCCTAAAAACGAAACCGGCCGGTTTGATCGTGGATAAATTCGAAAACGGGGAATGGGTTTATTTCGAAAAAACACATCGATCCAAAACCGATTTGGAAAGTCTTCTTAAAGAGAGGATTCAAAACGAGGTTCCGCCTAACGTAGATTTGCGTCGAGCCGAGGAAATTCTGAAAAACCTGGAATCGAAAAGTTTTCCTCTGAAAAAAGCGCAGACAAAAGCGATCCTTTCCTGTCTCAATTCCTCCTTTCAGATCGTCAGCGGAGGTCCAGGAACCGGAAAAACGACCGTCGTGGCGTTTTTATTAGAAATCTTGAATGAACTGGGACAACTTCCTTCTCCCGAGGAAATCGCGCTCGTCGCCCCGACCGGAAGGGCCGCGCAGAGACTTACGGAATCGATTCAGGAAAATCTAAAAAGAATTTCCGAAACACAGGAAACTCGGTTTTTACGAGGACAAACCATCCACGGACTTCTTTCCTACAAACCGTCGTTAGGCGGATTTTATTACAACCGGGAAAGATATCTTCCGCATCGATTGATCGTAGTGGACGAGGTTTCTATGGTGGATTTGAATCTGATGCTTTCCTTATGGAACGCGATCCCTCGTAATCCCAAAAAAAACGAAAACGAGGTTCCGTTTCGATTGATACTGATCGGAGATCCGCATCAACTTCCGTCGGTGGAAAAGGGCGCGGTGTTAAGCGACTTTCTATCCGTACTCGAAATGAAAAAGGCGAACGTAGTATCCAGACTCGACGAGAGTAATCGGCAGAAGCGGAACGCGAAAGGAAACGTTTCCAAGATCGTGGTTCTCGCCGAAGAGATCCTCGGATATTCTCCGGAAAATCTAAATCTAGGAACTAAGATCGACGATTCTTTTTCCAGAACGACTACCATCGCAGAAAATTCGGAATATGAAAGCGAAGTGGTATGGTTGCAAAATCCTGCAAGTACGAAGTCGGATTATTGTTCCAGGGACGAGGTGATCGAAAAACTTTGGAGGGAGATTTTTTATCCTCAGATTTCCAGAATCGGAACTTGGAAGATTCGGGATTCCTACGATTGGAACGAGCCGGGGTTCGTTCGAAAATTTCAAGAAGAACTGAAACGATTTCGTTGTCTTACGATTTTTAGAAGCGGTTACTGGGGTGTGGAATCGATTCAAAAAAAAATCATGAACCTGGCCGCGCAGGATTTCTTCCGTAAAAAAGATCAAGGCGCGAACTTTTATGTCAAAAGACTTTCCAAAGGTCTCTACTTTACGGGACTTCCGATTTTAATCTTACAAAACGACAAAAGCAGAAAACTTTTTAACGGAGACATCGGAATCGTTTTAAGAACGGAATCCACCGGAGAACTTAGGGCCGTTTTTCCGATCGAAGGGAAATTGTTTCCGTTCGCGTTAGACACGCTTCCCGAACACGAACCGGCGTTTGTGATGAGCGTCCATAAAAGTCAAGGATCGGAATATGATACGATTTTAATGTACATTCCCGATCATACTTCCGCGCAAGAAGACGAAAGATCCGGAAGATTACTCAACCGTCAGATTCTTTATACCGGAATCACGAGAGCCAGAAATCAAGTGATCCTCGCGGGTCACCCGCAGACATGGGAAATCGGAATCGCCAATTCTCACAAACGGGACACCGGTTTTAGAATTTAGCGAAAATCGGTTACAAATCCACTTTCAAAAAATGAAATAATGCTGTACGAAAAAAAGCATTGAGTCATTCTACCCAATCGATTCTACGAAATTAAAACGTAAGGAAATACATGAAACCGAAAACGAAGTCATCCATTGTTTCCGTAAACAATCTTTCTAAATTTTACTCGAACGGTTTTCAAGCGTTGAAAAACGTTTCTCTGGAAATTCAGGACGGAGAGATCATCGCTCTCCTCGGTCCCAACGGCGCGGGCAAAACGACTTTGATCTCCGTCATTTGTGGGATCGTAAATCCGAGCGAAGGTTCGGTGAATGTTTCCGGAAAGGACATTCTCAAAGACTATCGTTTTACGAGATCCCTGATCGGACTCGTGCCGCAGGAACTGAGTGTACACGCGTTCGAATCCGTATGGACGACCGTGAGTTTTACCAGAGGTTTGTACGGGAAAGCGCCTAACGCCGATTATATCGAAAAACTTTTAAAGTCTCTTTCGCTTTGGGATAAAAAAGATCAGATGATTCTCACACTTTCGGGCGGAATGAAACGTCGTGTTTTGATCGCAAAAGCGCTTTCCCACGAACCTCGGATTCTCTTTTTGGACGAACCGACCGCGGGGGTCGACGTCGAACTCAGAAAGGATATGTGGAACATCGTTCGTAATCTTAGGGAAAACGGAGTGACCATCATTCTTACCACTCACTACATCGAGGAAGCCGAGGAAATTGCGGATCGAATCGGCGTGATGAACAAAGGTGAATTGATCCTCGTGGAGGATAAAAAGGAACTCATGCAGAAACTCGGTAAAAAACGATTGTTGATCGATCTGAATCAAACGCTGAAAAAAATTCCGGCGACCTTAAAAACGAAAGGACTCGAGATCGTAGGCAACGGGAAACAACTTCTATATACGTACGATTCTCACGGGAAACAAACCGGAATCTCGTCGCTTCTACAGGATCTCAAAAAGGCCAAAATCGAATTCAAAGATTTGAATACGAATCAAAGCTCTTTGGAAGAAATATTCGTTCAATTGGTATCACAATGAATCTACACGCGATCAAATCCATTTATATCTTCGAAATGTCCAGAACTTGGAGAACTCTTTTTCAGAGTATCGCTTCTCCCGTCATTTCCACTTCCTTATACTTCGTCGTATTCGGTTCGGCGATCGGTTCCAGAATTCAAGAAGTGGACGGGGTCGGTTACGGTTCCTTTATCGTTCCGGGTCTCATCATGTTGTCCTTGTTGACGGAAAGTATCGCCAACTCTTCCTTTGGAATTTATTTTCCTAAGTTTACGGGAACGATTTATGAAATTCTGGCGGCGCCGATTTCTATGATCGAAATCGTGATCGGTTTTGTGGGTGCGGCTGCGACCAAATCGGTGATCCTCGGAACGATTATGCTCGCCACCGCTTCCTTGTTCGTTCCCGTAAAAATCGCACATCCGTTTGTGATGGTTCTATTCCTCGTTTTAACTTCGATTTCTTTCAGTTTGTTCGGATTTATCATCGGGATCTGGGCCGAAAGTTTCGAGAAGTTGCAGATCATACCCTTGCTCATCATCACTCCTCTCGTTTTTTTGGGCGGAAGTTTTTATTCTGCGAACATGCTTCCTCCTTTTTGGCAAAAGGTGACGCTTTTTAATCCGGTTCTTTATTTAGTGAGCGGATTTCGTTGGAGTTTTTACGAGATAGCGGACGTAAGCGTGGGAGTGAGCCTTTCCATGGTTTTTGTGTTTCTCACGATCTGTCTAAGTTTGGTTTGGTTGATTTTCAAAACGGGATACAAAATTAAAAAATAAATTTTGAATATTCAAAAACATTAAACTAATTACCGATCGGAGAATCGTTTCTAAAGTCGTTTTAAAAGGAAGGAAAAACGTCGAATATGAAATCGAATCATACACGATTTGAAGGTAAAAAAGTATTTATCTCCGGAGGTTCCGCCGGAATCGGTAAGGGACTTGCCGTCCTGTTCGCAAAACAGGGCGCGAGTGTGGTCGTTTCGGCGAGAAACAAAAAAACGTTGGAAACGACCGTCGCCGAATTACGCGGGATCGGCTCCCAAAACGCGATTTTCGATTTTGCGGTCGCGGACGTATCCGAAGCCGAACAAACCGAAAAGGCCGCAAAAAAAGCCCTCGGAGTTTTAGGAGGACTGGATCTACTCATCTGTAACAGCGGTTATGCGAAAGTCGGAAGGGTCGGGGATCTGAACGAGTCGGACTTTCGTCGGCTGATGGACGTGAATTTTTTCGGACACGTCAATTTGATCTTGGCTTTTCGGGATCATTTCGTCCGACAAGGTTCCGGAGATATCGTACTTGTTTCTTCCATGCTCGCGACGTTTTCCATTTACGGTTACGGAGCTTATTCCGCGAGTAAGTTTGCGATTATCGGTTTTGCACAAGCGTTACGCCAGGAAATGATGATTCATGGAGTTCGAGTGAAAGTTTTTCTTCCTCCGACCACGGATACGCCCGGATTAAAAAAAGAAAATCTGGATAAACCCGAGCTCGTAAAAGAAATCGAAATGGGTTCGGCGATCAACGCGGTTCATTCCGTTGAAAAGGTTGTGAACGCATTTATGAATTGGTTGCCTAAAAAGAAATTTTTAGGATATGCGACCTGGGATTCCCGGCTTCAGTATTTTTTAGCGAGACATTTTCCGGAATGGATCTTGTGGATTGCGGACTCGGAATTGAAATCCGCTCGAAAAAGATTGGAACGAAAAGCGAAACGCGCGCTTTTTTGAAGAAACGCGGAAAATTTTATATATTAGAAAATCATACTTTTTGCGAGTACTGACCCGATTTGCGGGGACTCCGACGTTTTATAATCAATCTATGTAAGAGCAGCAATAATCGCTGATCTTTTTCACATCCATTTGAAATCTGGATTTTGCGGGAACTTCAAAAGATTGACCCCCTTTGATTTCTTTCCAAACCTCTTGGCCCGGAAGTTTTACCAAAAGGTCTCCGTCTAAAATTTCCATGATCTCTTTTTCATCCGTTCCAAAGTCGTATTGACCCGGCATCAATATCCCGAGCGTTTTTTTACTACCGTCCGCAAACAGAATGCTTCGACTCGTCACTTTTCCGTCGTAATAAACGTTCGCTTTTTTAACGACCGTTACGTTTTCAAACCGTGCCATATTATCTCCTCCGAATATACGATAAAAATCCCGTTTTCAAACGGATCGAAAGTATGCCTTCGAAAAGCTTTCTTTTGCAAGATTTCCAAAGGAAAGCCGGAAGAAATTCCGAATCTTTCATTGATTAGCTTATAACTTGATAGGACTTATTTTGTAAAACCAATTATAGTTCCCATAGCAAAGGAAAAATGGCTTCTTTATGAATCGAATTTTAAATCACTTTTGGATGTTTGCGGCAACATCGTTCTTTGCATTTTGTTCTCAAGCCGATCGAATCAGCATCGATGCCTCCTCCACGGCGGGGCTTTTATTTCAAGGAGGGGCAGAGGCATTTCTACTCAATAACCAGAACAATACCAATACCCCGGAAACGCCGGAAAAACCGAATGAAATCACTTCCTTTCGTTTTCAAGCCGCCGACAATTTTTTTGCGACCGACTTTGTCGGAGAAATTTCAGGGACCCGGATTACGGTTCAAGTCCCGTTTGGGTCCGTTCGTCGTTTGAAGGCTGCTTTTGTGAGTACCGGGGAAAAGGTTGAAGTAAACGGAGTCGCTCAAAGGAGCGGACAGACCGTGAATGATTTTTCTTCTCCGCTTACATATAGGGTCACTGCAACCGATGATAGCGTTCGGGATTATACGGTTCAAGTTGTCTCCATGTTTCGTCTAACGGACGCGGGACAGACCAATTGTTATTTTCACTTATGTTCCGATGATCCGGGGCAGGATGCGGATTATTCGACCGGAGTTCCGTCAACTTATCAATCCAATGTTGTGATGCCCGGTTACACTCCCCAGCCGGTAACGTTTGATCGGCAAACGGGTTTGATCTGGAAATATTGTTCGGCTACTGCAAGTAGCAGTTCTTGTTTTTTGCCGACCTACGCCTATGCTCATGCAGCGGCGGTGACTTATTGTGACGATTTGAATCAAATGAACGCGGGGTCGGGATATGCCGGAATGCGGGGTTGGAGACTTCCGGAAATCGAAGAGTTAATGACTCTCAGCACTCATAAAACCCCGAGTGGCGGAACTTATATCGACCTTGCTGAGTTTCCCCTTGGGAACGGCACATTGTGGTCGAATACGACGAACGCTTTCAATACGACCGAGGCTTGGGCGTTTGATTTCGCTTCCGGAATGAATTCTGTGGTATCCAAGTTCTGGGGAAATGTGGATGTTCGTTGTGTGACCGGCGGTGTTATGCCCGATCGAACCTTTTCGGATTTTAACAACGGAACCGTAAGGGACGATCGTACGACCTTGGTTTGGCAAAAGTGTTCCGTCGGGCAAACTTGGACGCCCACTTCGCCGCAGTGTACTGCGGGGGCTATCACTTCCCATAATTTCATATCGGCTTTATATACATGCAGAAATTTGAATTTAGCGGGGCGCACCTGGAGACTTCCCAATGTACACGAGCTGAGAAGTTTATTGGATTTTTCTTCTTCGACGGCCGATGCAAAAATCGACCTGAACGCTTTTCCAAATACCCCGGCGACCGCATCCCAATACAATACGAGCAATTCCATTCCGGCCTCGCAGATTTTTAGGGTAAATTTTACGAATGCGACGATCAATACCGCCGCCTTAAGCGTTCAAAGTTATGTACGTTGCGTCAGCGACGGTCCTTGATTTCTAAAATCCAATCCACGTTAAAGAGTTTCCGGCATTCTTTTTTCTTCCGTAAACGTCCGTAACTCATGGGTCAGGTTCATCGAACAGAAATGAGGTCCGCACATGGAACAAAAATGCGCGGTTTTCATTCCGTCTTGAGGAAGTGTTTCGTCATGAAAGGACTTTGCCGTTTCCGGATCCAAGGAAAGAGCGAACTGATCTTCCCAACGGAATTCAAAACGAGCCTTGCTTAAAAGATTGTCCCTTTCGATCGCACCGGGATGACCTTTCGCCAAATCGGCGGCATGAGCCGCGATCTTATAAGCGATCACTCCTTGTTTGACGTCTTCCTTATCCGGAAGTCCGAGGTGTTCTTTCGGAGTCACATAACAGAGCATAGCCGTTCCGAACCAACCGATCATCGCCGCGCCGATCGCCGAAGTGATGTGATCGTAACCGGGAGCGATATCCGTGACAAGAGGGCCTAACGTATAAAACGGGGCTTCCTGACAGAGTTTCATTTGAAGGTCCACGTTTTCCTTGATAAGATTCATAGGAACGTGTCCGGGACCTTCGATCATAACTTGAATGTCCTCGTTCCAGGCAAGTTGTGTCAATTCTCCGAGGGTTTCCAATTCTGCGAACTGAGCCTTATCGTTTGCGTCCGCGATCGAACCGGGACGAAGGCCGTCGCCAAGGGAAAAGGAAACTCCGTATTTTTTCATCACTTTGAGGATTTCGTCGAAATGTGTGTATAAAAAATTTTCCTTGTGATGGGCAAGGCACCATTTCGCTAAAATCGATCCTCCTCTGGAAACGATTCCGGTAACACGATTTACGGTCCATGGAATATAACGTAGTAGAACTCCCGCGTGAATCGTAAAGTAATCCACTCCTTGTTCCGCCTGTTCTTCCAAAGTATCTAAGAAAACTTGAATATTCAAATTTTCTGCTTTACCCTTCACCTTTTCGAGAGCTTGATAAATGGGAACGGTTCCGATCGGAACGGGGGAATTTCTCAAAATCCATTCTCTCGTTTCGCGGATATTTTTTCCGGTTGAAAGGTCCATAACCGTATCGGCTCCCCATTTTACGGCCCAGTGTAACTTTTCGACTTCTTCTTCGATCGAGGATCCGAGAGCGGAGTTGCCTATATTCGCATTAATTTTTACGAGAAAATTTCTACCGATAAGCATCGGTTCGAGTTCGGGATGGTTTCGATTGGAGGGTAGAATCGCTCGACCGCAAGCGATCTCGGAACGAACCGATTCGGGATCCATATTCTCTCGAACGGCCGCATAACGCATTTCCTCGGTGATGATTCCGTTTTTTGCATAATACATCTGAGAATGATTTGTATCCCCGCGTTCCAGTCGTTTTCGAATCCATTCTTTTCGAAAGGGAAAAATCCCGTTCTTATAATCGGACGGCGATTGATCCGAAAGGGCGCCTTCGGTATAATAGGTGTTGTATTCGGTACCGTCGGTAAGACGAATCGTTTTTTTCGGAATTTGAAATTCTTGAGCGGGTTCCATAGATTCTCCTGGCGTGGGATCGGAGCCGGAACGAAAGTCGAGGAAAAACGCCAAAAACAAGAGCTCGCAAGAAATTCTTTCTAAAACAAATGCGGATGTATATTCAAAAATTTGAATGTAAGAATTCTATCGGTCCGTTTTCCTACGCAGGTTTTATCCTGATCAGGTTCCGGGGACTCTCTCAGAGGCTAATTTTTAGCCCCACCCCCAACGTCCAAGTGTAGAATTCGACGGAGCGTATGTTACGACAAGGAGAAAAAGTTTTTCGATTTTCCTCCCGAAACCTTTCATCGAATCAAGTCGATTTACTTCTCGCCCTTAACGAAAAGATCGGAATTTAGAACGATTTTTGCGCCGGATTGAAGTCGGCGATAAATACCCTTGAATTCCTCGTTGTATAGATAGTGTGTTCCAAATCGCGGTTTTAGACTTTCGAGAAAATACATGGCAATCTCGCCTTTGTTTTTCGCGGCTACACGACCGCGAGACGTTAGTCGAAATAGCGGCCTTAGTAATTCGTAACTTGCCGCCGAGACGTTGATTTTACCCGGTTCACCCGAGGATTCCATTCTGCTTGCGGTGTTTACCGTATCTCCCCAGATATCGTAGCTGAATTTGTTTTTACCGATCACTCCGGCTACCACGGGTCCGGTATGAAATCCGATTCTGACATCCCAGTATGCGGATCCTTTTTGTTCCCGTTTCGTTTTCAATCGATGAATCGCGTCGCGCATTTTGAGCGCGGCCAAAGCCGTATCGTAAACGTGAGTACGATTCGTTTCCGGAATCCCTCCGGCGCACATAAAACTGTCGCCGATGGTTTTGATTTTTTCGAGTCCGTGTTCCGCACAGATCTGATCAAAGATGGAAAAACATTCGTCTAGATTTTTAAGGAGTTCCTGCGGAGGCATTTGTTCGGAAATTTGCGTAAAACCTTTGAAATCCGTGAAGAGTACGGTCGCAGACGTTATGTGCACGGGCGCGACTTTTTGTTTTTGTTTGAGTTCCGTTACGATCGTTGCCGGTAGAATATTATGTAATAGGCGATCCGATTCGTCTCTCGCATCCTGGAGTCTTTTTTCAAAAACCTCGTTTACGGTTTCCTGATAGTTTTTGCTTTGTTCAAAGAGAATTTCCCAACCGGACTCGGAATCTATATTCGGAATCGTTAACATGATTTCGCGCATCATCTCCCGCATATTGTTTTCTACGCGTATGAGAAACGAAATCGAAAATCCCGCTTGAGTATAATCGAATTGTTTAAAGTTATCGAGCGTAGCTTCCTGAAAACGCCTCTTACTTTCTTCCGAGTTGTCGCGTAACGCGAGCAACCGTTCGATATAAAGACGGTTATAACGGTCGAATATGTATTCGTCGTAATGAAACGCAAAACGATTACGTTTTGCCCATTCTCGGACGAGGTTGAACGGAGGTTCGGACGAATTTTCAACGCCGGGAAATTCACGCAAAAGTCGCGCGAGGATCTTACGGTTTGTTTCCTCCGAAGTCTTGCCGTCGTAACCGACCTTTGTTTGTAACGATTCCGGTTTTATAAGCTCCGCGAGCAAGTGGTGATAAAAATAACGAGCCAACTCGTTTGCGATCTTCGAATGGATGTTTTCAGAGAGTTTTTGCATCCTTGTTTGACTAAACGCTTTTATACTTCAACTGCTTTAAGTCGCAATCGTTTTCGTCCGCGTCGGTACGAATTCCAAGATATGTCGGTTGATACAAGGAGCCGCCGCGATACGCGTACAAATAACGTACTTCGATAATATCGTTTTTTTCGGGCATTTCTGCGTTAGGCGGAATCGTTACGTTGCCGACGGAAACCCAAGAGTCGCCGTCGTAAAGACGCATACTCACGCTACGTTTGAGGTTTACCGTTTCGACGTTTACGGTGGCCGTTTCGTAAAATTTAAATTTGATCTGAGCTCCTTTGCTTGCGGGTCGACCAGCCTTGTAAGGTGCATTCAAATCTTTGAATACGATGCCTTCTTTTTGTTTTTCGCGTAGTTCTTGGAGTAGAGTTTTTTTGTTTTTTTCGGAAGTGACCAACTCCACAAGGCGGAATATTCCTTTCTCCGGAGGTCGGTTTCTTAAAATAGTTTGCAAAAGCGCATAACGTTCCAAATATGAAAGATGTTGAATGTCTTTTCCGTCTTTCGAAAAAATATCGAAAGGATAAAAGACGTCCCCGATCGTTTCTCCGTCCAGAATAAAGTCTTCCTGAAAATCAAGAGCCTGATCGTGTATGATTTCCGAAATGGCGACGATCAATCCCTTGCGATTGATCCCTTCCACCGAGCCGCCGATTTTCCGGATCATCATACGATTGCCGTCGAGTTTTTCTTGAGCCCCGTATTGATCGTTTTCAAGATAAAAGGAAAGCTCTTCTTCGTCGACGGGATTGAGCAACTGACAGTGTACTCCGCTGATCCGTTCTTCGAGCGTCGTATGCAGATAAGGCGTTCCGGCTTCTCCTTCCGTGTATCCTTTTGCCATCTTGGAATTTACGAGCTGACTCATAATTTTCTGCGCGGCCTCGTAGGGTACGGGTCTTGAAGTTTTCGTTCCGGTTTGAAGTGCGCTTCCTCGCCGACCGAAAGCGAAGTTCACAACGTAACCGTTTTCTTGCGGATCGATGTTAACGTGATAGACCTTGTCGCTACCGTCCCCTTGGTAGTAGAGACTGATTGTATCTCGAGGTTCGGACGGTTGGGCTTCTAAGTTTTGTCGTTGAGCTTCCGAATTTTGCGGTGTAACTTTCGTTCCGGTTTTCGAATTTTGTTTTAAGACCTCCGCGATTTCTGGAACGGATTGTTTGGCTCCGTCTTTCGATTTTTGCGACGAGGGTTTTGTTTCTTCTTCCGCTTTTTTTAGTACTTTTTGCGAGGTGGATTTTGTTTTTTCTTCGGTTTCCGAAACGGCGGTCTTATTTTGTTCTTTGCGATCCTCTTGTGGAGATGTGCGATTTTTGCTTTCGGGAGCATCGGAATCTTTGTTCGTACCAACTCCTTCTATATAACCTTTTTTTAATTTTTCCGAGAGAAGTTTGCGCGCTTCTTTGACGCAGGTTTCCTCGCTTCCAAACGTTTTGGTCTGCGTTTGTCCGTTCGTTCCCGTTTTGCCGTAAGTTACGGTGAAAGATTTTTCCTGAGTTTCGATGTTCCAAAATTTATCGGACTTGTCGTCTTTGTAGGTTAGTCGGTGTTTCATAAGATTTGTTTGAATTGGGTTTTAATTTATTATTTTATCGTTATATTAAAATTTTATAAATATTCATTCTGATCGCTAACCCCTAGCCACTCGAAGCGCGGGAACTCCTGCAAATTTCCTTCAGATTTTAGGACAACTCTTAGTTTGACTCGTTTTTCTCGGATCGATAAACGATTCTCAAAATAGCTTTCACTTGTACATCGATCCTAATCGGTTTTATTTCTTTACCTTTATGAACACGTCTCCGTTCTCCTTGATTTTATACTCGACATAGTCTGATTTTTTCACAGCTTCCTCGACTTGAGCAATTGTCACGTCGTGGTATTTGGTGTTGACGATGATCTTCTGAATGGCGCCGACGTAGTAAAACGAATCGTTCTCGATAGTGCAGAAGGCTTTGTATTTTTTTTTATTTTCGTAGATGAAGGGAATCAAAGCGACGATCTCAGCGATCGGGTCGGCAACTACGGTGATCGATACGGGAGTAGTAAAATCCCCCGATTCGAGAATATACTGGAATCGTTTTTCACTTTGGTTGAAGAACTCGTATTTTTTTTCACCTTCCGGGGTTTTAATATAGAGATACTTGCGCCATTGTTTGTCGCAAATGGAGATCATGTCTTTGAGGACTTGATTGATATCTTTTCGTTCCGCCCTTTGTAGCAGAAGTTTTTCTCCAGCCTCAATCGCCAGCTCGGGTTTATAGTCGCTGTTGTCTGCAAGGGCTCGTAGTAACGGATCTTTGATCTCGGGATGAACATCCAACTTGAGCGGCTCGCGTCCGTAGGAAACGGCTTTGTTTCTTTCCAATCTTTCCATGTTGAAACGTTTATAAAATTTCTCAATTTGCTCGTCGGTGAGAGGAGTGCCGTTGATATTCAATCGTTCGAGCTCCGTACAATTGTGGAGAAACTCGAGGTCGTTCAATTTCGTATCGCGCAGAGATAACTCGGTCAACTTTTTTAATTTCGCTAAGGCGGCGAAATCCAGATCGGCGCATCTGTCGGCGGTTAAGAAGCTGATTTCTTTCAGCATCGAAACGTCTTTCACCGGCGTTCCGCTGATATCGACGCTAAAGAGCTTTTTTTTAGCCATAGCCAAAACCGAAAGATCGGAAATTGTGGTGTCGTTCAGGCGAATGATCTCGAGTTTAAACTTCTTCTCGGAGAGCAACGCTTCCAAAGGTTTAAGATCGGAGATTGCAGTTCCGTTTAAGTTGAGTTTTTCCAAGTTCAATAGCTTTTCGAACGTGGGTTCTTTTTCTTGATTTTCGAATTGGTCGCGCAGAGCTTGTTTCCAAGCGTCGCTGAGGTTCTTCCACCAACCGGCCTTCGTGTCCGCGGAAGGATCCGCCGGGCGTTCCGCTACGGGTATCACGACCTCGATTTCAAATTCATCGGCGAGTTGTTGTAAAAAGAGAGCGCCTATATTATAATATACTGGATTGATTTCGTCTTCCAGTTCATGGATCACCGGAAAAATTGCGGGTTCTCCTTCTTTGTTTTTTTCCGTCGGGTGATAGATCCAGTCGGAGTTTTCCGAATAGTGGAGCGGACAGAGCACGTTAGTCGCCTTGCCGTCGAAGATATCATAGACCCGATCGCCTTCGTCGAAAATATCGAAATCGAAGTAACATTTTCCCAGTTCTAACCGATCAGTTTTCAGCGTGGCGTGTTTTTCGATTAGTTTTAGAAATGATTTTGGGAATTTTTTGTAGGAATTCGGATCGCCGGGAGAAGCGGCCTTAAGAGTCTTTCCGCTTTTGAATTCGACGATCAATGTGTTGCCGACCGTTTTTGCGGTCTTCGTGTGTTCGAAAATTTTACGCACAACGGGCTCAAATCCGGGAGAATCGGCCAGATAGTGGAAATGTTTTGTTAAGGAGTCCTGAAGATCCTTTGAATTGGTGATTTCGTCCCATTCTTTGATGTAATCTGTCTTAGGCTCGCTATTCTTTTTTTCGGTATTCGTGGCAGCGGATTTCGTATTAGCAAGTTCGCCTATTTCTTCTACATAACCTTTTTTTAATTTTTCCGAGAGTAGCTTCTTCGCTTCCTTCAGACATTCTTCCTCGCTTCCAAACGTTTTGGTCTGCGTTTGTCCGTTCGTTCCCGTTTTACCGTAAGTTACGGTGAAAGATTTTTCCTGAGTTTCGATGTTCCAAAATTTATCGGACTTGTCGTCTTTGTAGGTTAGGTGGTGTTTCATTGGTTTTTTCTAAAATTAATTTAGTATATTATTATTTTATAAATATATACTGGATTCGGATATATTTATTGCCCCAGGATGGTTCGAAAAATTGGTTCATTTATTTTCATGGACAATCAATAATTGTGTTCCGTCCTGAAACAAATAAAATCGGTCGTGTTTTTCAGAGACTGAAAAACTCTTTTTTCCTGTAGGTTGTTTAAGATCGCATCCATCGCACGCGCGTATCCGCTGTTTTTTTGTTCTAAGTCGTCGGCTTCGTAGTGTTCATTGTAAAGGTCTTCGTCAAACGGACCTTCCGTAAAACCGTCGTCGTTTTCCTCGTTCATCTCTTGAAAATCCGCGAGGATATATTTCCAATCTCCTACGTTATTTTTTAACTTTTGAATTTTTTCGGAAGTATCGTAGGCGTTCGGCCATTTTAACTGATACTCTTGCAAAGTTTTTTCGAAAGATTCAAGGCTATTCATTTTGATATAAGAAGCATCGATTGCAAAACCGTAAAAAGTTTCATCGACGTGGGCTTTCGCAAAGGATTCAATTTTTTGGATTGAGAAGTTCGTTAAGGCCTCTACGTCAAATCCCTGTTTGGTGCGGTTGTCATCGACTTTTTCCTTGGGTTCAGAAAGATCCGTTTCTTGTTCTGTGGGTAGTCCCAGTTCTTTTTGAAATCCGTTTCTCTCTTCATCGGATCCAAGAAGCATAACGTGTTCCAGAAAAAGATTTCCCAGAAAAGGATCCTTTGCCTGAAAAACATGATCCCATGCGGTGAACCCGTTTTGATCTTTTACGGATGGATCGAGCCACATCGTATCCAGCAAATAATCCACGATTGAAATAGATTTCATTTTGATTGCGTAGATTAAAATCGGATCTCCGTGTTTGGCGGAGTTTGCTTGTAGCGCGAAACCTGGCCCGAGCTGATTTGCCAGAAAGAATTCGATATCTCTGTTTTTTACGGCTTCTAACAAAACCTGGCGCGAAAGATCCGTTCTGGATATTTTTCTTTCCGGAAATTCTCCCAGCCAATAACTGCGCCATCGATCTGCGTAATCGGGACCTTCTTCTTCTGGAAAAAAAAGGTTCCAAGTTTTCCACTTTATAAAAGCATTGCGTTCTTTGAACGCTTCATCGGCATTTTCATACGCGTATGTTTGAGAAAGAATCCGATTGTGACCTTGGTATTGTTCTACAGTAAGTCTCTCATTCTCTAAAATCAATTCTAAGCTTCGTGTTCTGTTTTTTTGGATCAGCTTCATTTTGTTCATGGAGGATTTCCCTGGATAGTCCTGTTTCTTGTAGAAACAATTATAGGATTTTACCAAAAACAAGTTCGTACATCCAATCATCTTATAATACGGTTTTTGTTCTTTCCGTTATAGAAATTGGTTATAATTATATATTAGAATTATTTAAACTCATTCGAACCCGATTTGTCCAAGGCGTGCATCTCTATATCCAAAGCGTGAACCGAAAGATGAATTTCCAACAGACAAATACAAAGCGAGACGAAGAGAAAGAGGAGGGCCAGAGCGAAAAGAATCCAAGCCGTCCGTTGTAAATCGAAGGCCAAAACGGTCAGACAAGAAGTGCAGGCGAGAAGACTTACAATTCCCATACTCTGCGTATGACGAATGAGCGAAAGACGAAAGCGAAGGTTTTGAATCTGCGAAAGTAGATCCGGATTTTTATTCTCCTGATACTTTCCGATGAGTTGTCTTGCGAGACTCGCGAGACCTAAAAAACGATTCGTATAGGCGAGCATCAAGAGTGAAATCGCGGGAAACAACAGCCCCGGGGTATTGAAAGAAAGTGGGTTCATAAAAAACGAAGGATCGAACGGGAGTTCTTGCCGTAAAGTTTGATTTTTTTTTCGAATTGCGGCGCTCCTCCCGGAAAAAATCTCGCCTGAATTCTTGTCCATAATAAGACTACACCAGGCAATCGTATGAAAACAGAACCCACTCCGCTTCAAAAACCCGATTTAACGATTCATAGAATTTTCGAAACATCGAGCGTCATCGCTTTCGTTTTACTTTCGATTTATTTCGGTTATCAACTCACTCACGTACTTGCGAGCGACTTCGTTACGCATTCTTATTTGGCTTGGGTGATTCCGGCGGTGATTTTACTTTCTTATCTCGGGGCCGATTTTCTTTCGGGACTGGTTCACTTTTTAGGGGACAGCGTCGGTTCCGAAAATACTCCGATCTTCGGGCCCGCGTTTATCTTTCCTTTTAGGGATCATCACGTGGATCCGAAAGGTATTACGAGACACGATTTTATCGAAACCAACGGAAACAACTGTCTTGTCTCCCTACCTATTTTAGTATATTATGTTTTCTTTTGGGAGTCGGGCGGCGTGTTCGGTTCTTTGCTCGCTTTGTTTTGGTTTTTTCTTCTTTTGGGAATTTTTGCGACCAATCAAATCCACAAATGGGCGCATCAGGATTCTCCGCTTGCGATTATTAAGACATTACAAAAATATAAACTGATTTTGGGTCCGGAGCACCATAAAATCCACCATACGCCGCCGCACGAAACGTATTTTTGTATCACCACGGGTTGGCTCAATCCGATTTTGAAATTCCTGAAGTTTTACGAAACCCTTCGTTGGATTTTGAGAATTTCCCCCTCCGTCAAACTGGAAACCATTTCCGAAAAATGACCGGAACACAAGCGAGAATGAAAGTTCCTTCTCCGAGGATTCTGTAGAGTTGATTTTTTTGAAAAAAGTTTTCGAAAATCAGAATGTTCACCGGGATACAATAACCCAAACTCAGATAAAAAAATTCGGGAAAAATCGCACCTTGATTTTTTCCGACCCAAAAAAAATTCAATCCCATTCCGATTGCGGCTAACGTGAACACGGATTTTTTTAAAACCGACGGCGAGATTTGTTTTAGGATGGATTCCACGTTTTCTTTTCGATCGATTTCTCTTTCCATATACGAATTTACGAACGAATTACAAAGTACGGTTAAAAAAAATAAACAATAAGGAAGCCAGGTTTCCGATCGGGTTTTTGTAGTCGATAGGATCGGAGCGAACCAAACTCCCGCGGTATAAAGAACCGAGACGGAACATTCTTTCCAAAAGAATGGAACTTGAAGATAGGAAAAAACAACGTGCAAAACGACTAAAATTCCTAGTATCAGAGCGACCGTAACCGTTCGTTCGTTTAGAAATAGGATCCCGCAGACAAAACAAAAAACCGCCGTACAACCGATGATGACGCTCAAGAATATTAGATTTTTAGAATGAAATTGATGGCGTACGTTTGCGCTTTTTTCCCTCAGTTTCCAGCCGTCGATCCAATGATCCGCTCCGTAAATCGTCCAAACCGTCGCGGGAAGTAAAAACCAAAACGCGGCGCTCATGTTCGTGTTCAAAACGGAAGACGCAAACCAGGCGGACGCAGTCGCGCCGCAGACGATGTCGACGCTCAAAACATTCCAATAGTAGAATATTCTTTTTAAGTATCCCATATTCAAAAAGACGGATTCCGTTTCGGTAAATCCCCGATGGATCCAACATGAATTCCGTAGAACCGAAGCGAAAGCGATTGAAGTTGAACTCAGCAGAACACTCTCCACGGATCGCGTTCTGGGAATCAACAAATTGGAACGACAAAAAAAAAGGGGCTGGATTCGCCCGAACTTTCTGAAGCCGAATTCACATCGCCTGAGTTCGATTCCTTCTTTTAGAAAACAGCCTGCAAGAGCCAATGATTCGTTTCATTTTAATGGAACGTTTCCGATTTCCAAGTCTTGTTTGTGTCGATTTTCGTTCAAATCGTTGACTCGGACGATTCTTCCGTTTAATTTTTCGATTTTAGGATGACAGGAGAAAAAAAGTCCGTATTCTACTCCAGACTTAAGGAGAACGGGTCCAGCCTGCTCAATCGATTGAAGAGTAAAAATGATAAACCGATTCGTTGGGAAGAGTTGCCGAAGTTTCACTCCGATTTGCAAGATCCGGATGGGATCATCCGAAGTTTGATTTCGGAAAAACTCGCGCTTGGAATTCGAGAGATCGTTTTTTGTCTTCCGGGAAAAGAAGCGGAATCCCTCAAAAAATCCCGTAACTTTTTAAAACTCGTTCGGGATCTAAAACAAGGAGGTTTTACGATCTCTTCCGCGGACAGCGATAAAATTCTTTCGGGAACGGGCGAGTCTTCCGATAAATTTTTTCGTTTTTTAAAGAACCTTTCCGGCGCTTCTTCCTGTCTTGTCTGGACCGGCCACGGGTCCGAAATCGAATCAAAATATCATAATTTTCTAAAGCACTTGGAATTAAGCGGCGAATTCGAGCCGTTTCGTCCGTCCCGGTTTACGATTCGGGTAAAACTTCTCTCCATCGTCTCCGCGATCATCATGTTAAGTATGAGTCTGATGATCACTATGGCTACGTTTTTTTTCAGAAAGTACAGCGAAATTCTAATTCAGGAATACAACCTTTCCCTCGCGAGAATGACCGGACTTCAGTTGAGCGGGCAACTGAAGGAAACAACCCGAAAAATCCAGGACTTTCGTCCCGCGGATTCCGATAAATTTTTTCGGGCCAACTCCAACGCGGTCGCATACGTTCGTTTCAAAAGCAGGGATTCCGTTCGGGAAATCGATTCCTTTTTTTGGAATTTGAAATTTTTAAAAACGAATTCGGTGGCGCCCGATCCGGCCACCTTAAAAACCGCTCTGGAAAAGGCGTCTTCCCGTTTGTCAGGAACATTAGAAGTATTGAATGTTTCTTCCGAGTTCGGTTTTCCCGCCGTGGCGGTTTTACTTCCTGTCGGCGATGAAATTTCCGGTTTGGTTTTTTCGGCCTCGGAGTTTTTGGATTCTTTCCTTGCTGTGAGACAAACCGATTTTTTTCAGATGATCGTCGTGGATTCTTCCGGTAACTTAATCGCTCATTCGAACGATAAGGAAGCCGTCTCGGGGAAGGATTATAAAAAACATCCTCTTGTGGAGAATATGCTTCGTAGTCCTTCCGATAACGGATCTCAAAGATTCGATTTCGAAGGTCGCGAAGTTTTAGGTTCCTATCAACAACTCGAAGTCGGAGGTTTGGGAATCATTTTCACGTTAGACGCCGATGTCGCTTTCGAAGCCGTTTATAAAATCCGCAGACAAAATCTTTTGATTATGATTTCGGTTTTGTCCGTGGCTTTTTTCGTGGTATTCGTTTTTTCAAGAACGCTTACGATTCCGATCATTCAACTTCTTTCCGCCACGAGGAAGGTGGAACAGGGAAATTACCACGTGGACATTCGTCCCACGACACACGACGAAGTCGGGGTTCTTACCAATTCGTTTTTAAGAATGGCGAGAGGTCTGGAAGAAAGGGAAAAAATAAAAAGCACCTTCGGTAAATTCGTGAACAAGGAGATCGCCGAACGCGCGTTATCTTCCGATCTGAAGTTGGGCGGAGAAAATCGGGAAGTTACCGTGTTTTTTTCCGATCTTAGAAACTTTACGGGAATGTCCGAAAAGATGAAACCGGAAGAGGTGGTGGAATTTTTAAACCAATACTTCACCGAAATGGTGGAATGTATTCATCTTACACAAGGGATCGTGGATAAATTTATCGGCGACGCCGTGATGGCTCACTGGGGCGCTCTTGTCCACGACGGAAACGAGGCGAAAAACGCGATCAACGCCGCCTTATTAATGCGAAGAGCCCTCATCGAATTCAACCGACAGGGGAAAGAGATCGGACGCCCGTTTACCCGTTTCGGCTGCGGGGTCAATTCCGGCCCCGTGATCGTCGGGCAAATCGGTTCCGAGAAAAAACTGGAGTTCACCGTCATCGGAGATACCGTCAACCTCGCTTCGAGGGTGGAATACTTGAATAAGGAGTTCGGAACCGACATTCTAATTTCCGAAAGTACTTATCTTCAGGGTAAGGATCATTTTAATTTTGTGAAACTTCCTCCCGTTTGGATCCGAGGAAAGGAAAAACCCCAAATCGTTTACGCGGTGTTAGGTTGGAAGGACGATCAGGACTGCCCGAAATCGTTGGAGGATTTACGCGCGTTATGCGGAATCCCCGATCCGGAAACCCCTTCCCGGTCCTTGGCATGAACGTATATTCGAAATTTAAAAAGGAGATTCACGTAGGGTTATTGTCCCTGCTTGTGTTAGGCGGTTCTCTTTTTCTTTTTTGGAAGGAAGGTGCGGTCGATTTCGGGGAAGGAAAAAAGGAAATCGTAGGAAACATCACTTTCAAATACAGAACCGCTCAAAGAAAATTTTCGGATCATATGATCTGGCAGGACGTGGAACAGAACTTTCCGATTTTCAATCAGGACTCCGTAAGAACCGACGAACTTTCGGAAGCGGTCGTAACTTTGAGGTCCGGAACCAAATTCGAATTGGATCCGAGATCGATGATCGTGATCCATCTCAAGGAAGAAGAGGAACTTTTGAAACTCGAAGAAGGTTCGGTAAAAGTGCAATCCGATCGGCCGGTCAGCCTGATTTCGGACAAAACGACCTTTCAGTCCACAAACGAGCCAAGCCTGTTTCGCATAACGCGGGAAGAATCGAACGGTGAAAACACGGCGGAATCGTTTAAAGGAAACCTAAAGTGGTTCGGCGCTAACGGAGCGGAAGTGAAAATCAAAGAAGGGGAAAAGGCCAGAACAGGGAACGATACCTTGTCGCCGATCCGGGAGGAGTGGAAATTGTTGGAACCCAACGACAATCATCGGATTTTTCCGGAAACGGTCGAAGCCAAAATCGGATTTCGTTGGAAATCGGATTCGCCTTTGTTAGTCGGTTTATTGGAAGTTTCGTTAAACCGAAGTTTTGCTCCTTTGGTTTTTAAAAAAGAATTCAAGGGAGAATCGACGGACGCGAATTTCCCCGAAGGGATTTATTATTGGAGGCTCGTTTCGGCGGATAAGAAAAAAATCTCGGAAGTTCGTAAGTTCAGAATTCTTCCCAATCCTCCCGTGGCTCTTCTTTTTCCGTTAAAGAATACGACTCTGGAAGGATCGGCTTTACAATCGTTTCGCTGGAAACCTTCCCGCTTAGCGACCGGTTATATTTTGGAAATTTCTCAGTCCGCCGATTTTAAGACGGAACTCAGACAACTTACGGTTTTTAAAACTTCGATTTCCATTCCTTTGTACGGCGGAAAGTATCACTGGAGGGTGAAAGCGTTTTCGAATTTGCCGGGCGCGTTATCCGTATCGGAGGCGAGATCCTTTCAAGTGGAGAATCCCGAACCGGCTCGAAATGTCGCAGACGAAACTCTATCCGCTTTCAGTGAAACGTCGGCCGTAGACAAAACCGCAAAGAACGAAACAACTCCGTCGCAACGACAAGAGGATGAGAATGTTTCCAAAAAAGATAACTCCGAAAAGAAAATCGAAAAAGAAACCGCCGTAGTTCCCACGTTGTTGTTTCCGATCCAAGGAAGGACGGTCGATATGACCGGACGGAATTCGATCGTATTTAGATGGAAACACAACGTAAATTCCAAAGCGGAAAAATGGAGTCTAAATCTGTACGGAGGAAATGGAGAATCCATTCTCAAACGATCCGTTAGCGGAGAATCCTTTCGTTTGACGGAGTTAGGCGTTTTGGACGTTGGAAAATTCTCCTGGGCCTTGATTCAGGAAGGAAACCGGTCCAATCAAACCAAGGCGGATTTTAAGATCGTACTCCGAGAGGATTTGGCCGCTCCGGAAACAAAAACAACCGGTAAAAAAGGAGAATGATAGATTGAGATCCGCAGCTATAAAATGCACGATTTTGTTTTGTTTTTTTATTAGTTATTCTGCATATTCAGAAGATAGAAAGTATACCTATTACATCGAGTGGAACGAAGTAAAGGGTAATCACGGATATAAGGTAGAAGTGCGAAAGGTTTCCGAGCCGGGAACGCTCGTTGCCGAAGAGAAAACGGTTACGAGCAGTTTGGAATTTTTGATCGCGGCGGGTGAATACGAATTTAGAATCTCCGCGCTCAACCGTTTCGGAAAACCTTCCTCTTGGAGTCAGTGGTCCTCCTTTCTCGTGGAACAAGACAGACCGAAAAGCGTGGTGGAAGCCGAAAAAAAACGGGCGGTGGACGGAGTTTCCACTTGGAAGGTTTGGGTTCCCGGTTTGCTTCCGATCGAAAGAAAGGAATATACGAAGGTCTCTTTGATTTTTTTGTGGTTCGGAGCCTTGGCGGTTGCGGGTAACGCGGAAAGAGCCGCCGGAAATTCCCTCTCCCAGTCGACAGGGAACGACCCTTCCTTTTTAACGTTAGTCGCCTTGACGACACCCGCGCCGGTGTCGATTTATTTCCTGCAAAAAAGGGAGGACGATAAAAAGGAATACGATAGGCATCAAAACAATCAAGTGAATATAGGCGTTTTGGCTCTTTTGAGTTACGGCTTAAACGTTTGGTTGGAAAAACGCTCTTTTCATTCTACTACCGTTTTGATAGAATCCAAACCGGAGGATGTTTCGAGATGGAATTCTCCTAATCTGCAACCGAACTCTCTGGGAAGAATCGAAATCGGTTTTCGCAAGGAGTTCGAATGATTTTCAAAGAAGTCGATTTCTTAAAAAGGATCCGTTCGATCGGGAACCGCAAAAGCACCGTTTCCAATTCCGCAAAACACATTCAAAAAATTTCATATTATTTTTTGGTCTGTGTTTTTTTTCTGACACGTTGTTCGTCCCCGTTTCCCGATCTAAATCCGAACCTTTTGTTGCTGGCGCTTTTGGGTTCGAACAAAACCGAACAAACTCCCGATCCGAATCTCGAACTTAAATATATTTTCGTAACCGTCGCCGGAACGACGGGCCAATTGGGAGCGGGGACCGTGGCGGGAGCCGATACTCTTTGCGCCAATGAAAAGAATTCGAATTTTGTTTCTTTGCCGGGAACCGGAACGGACTATAAGGCTATGATTGCGTCTAACGTTGCTCCCGTGCGTAGGGCTTGTAACGCCACTCCGAATTGTACGAACCGGGTGGAAAATACGAACTGGGTTCTTTTGCCCGATCAGGATTATTATAAGGGTACGGTGGCCGCACCCGTAAAAGTGTTCACAACCAACTCCGCGGGAATTGTGGTTTTTCCGGCTCCGGGTTTACTGACGTCGATCGATTCCAACGCGGCTACAACTTGGTGGACCGGCGTCGAAGCGGATTGGACCTCTAGTGTGAATTGTTTGAATTGGACGGACGGAACCGTCGGTAATGACGGTCAGTTCGGGGTTGGGAACGCCCTTGGCGGTACGTCCATTGCGGCCGCGTTCACTCTGGATTGCGGCATGTCCAGAAAACTTGTCTGCGTACGGCAATAGAAAAAACAAATGACGACGCACTTTAAATCGTTCGGTTTGACGAATGAGTGAAACGGAAACATATTAGGTCAGTTATATTCTATCTTTTGAATGTTATTTGAGGTTAAGAATGAACTGTGTATAAATGGAATTGTTGAAAAAAATATCTACGATTAACAAAACGGTTTTTATCGATTCGTTTTAAGGAAAAAACTAAGAGTTTGTCCGCCAACCGTCCGATTTTATCGGAATGGCCGCGAATCTCTGCGATTGTTTTTAAGTTTTGGGACAGGCTCTAAGTTTTTAAATTTAGAGTATTTTGTTTTTTGAATAGAATAGACGATGAAAAATTTTAAAACGATTATAGGTTTTTATCCTTGAGGCTGCTCGCGTGGATTTGTTTGAGCGGATTCCGTTCTATGGGAAAAAATCATTTATACTTTTATATATTTAGTTTTCATAATATTTTAACTTAAGTATATCAATAAAGACTGAATCGAACCGGAATGAGAACCTTTACGGTGATCGGTTTTCCGTCCAAAACGGAAGGGGAATATCTTTTTTTATAGAACGTTTCGATCGCCGCCTCATCCAAGCCGAACCCCAGAGTTTTTCCCACGGACCGAACTCTTAAAACCTGTCCGTTCTCCGCAATGATCACTTCGAGAGTCGAAGTTCCCGTGATACCCGCCGACCTTGCTTCCGAAGGGTAGTCGGGTGTGATATTCGGAGTTAAGTCCACGGGAGCCGTCGCTCCGGAAATGATCGCGTCCTGCGCTCCCGCAATTCTCGGATCTTCTTTTTTTTGAATCGTATCGGTCACTTCAAATTCTCCGTCGTCGACCACCTCACCGGCGTTAGGTTCTTGTATGACTAAATTGTCCACAAAGGCGACCTCGTCTACGAGTCGATCCAATCGATTGAATTCGATGGAAGGTGTGTACCAAAAAAACAGAACGAACATTTGAAGCAGAAAGGAAACGGATAGAAAGAATTCCATCCGATATCGATCGATCCGTTTTCGGAGTTTTCCCTTATGAATTACTGCGACGTCGGATTGTCCCATCGATCAAAGACCTCCGCCTTGTGTGGTTTTCGTGACGAGCGATATTTTCAGCGCGCCCGCTTCCTTTAACAGTTCGAAGGTGTTGTCCAGTTCGGCGTAAGGCAAATCCTTGTCCGCGTGTATTAAAACTTTAAGATCGGGAGTTGTGGTAAGTTTAGCCCTTACGTGATTGATCGCTTGATTCAAAGGCATTCGAACCTGATTGAAGTAGATCGTCTTATTTTTGTCGGCGCTGAGATATAAATTCGCGATTTTTTTGTTTAACTGTTCCCCGCCCGAAACGTCCGGGAGGGAGATCGGTAAATCGGGGTCCGTATCCAGAACGGAAGTAACCATAAAAAAAACCAAAAGTAAAAAGGCGATATCGGCCATCGAACTGACCGGAATCGAAGGTGGATTTTTTTTCTTCTTTAAACTCATATTTACTTCAGCCTTTTTACGGAGATTTGTTTGAATCCTCGGATTTGAACGGCGGATAACGCTTCCAACATGTTGCCGTATTTCGTTTCGCCGGTGGTTTTTATCAATACGACTTTGTTGTCTATATCCGGAATTTCCATCAGACCTAGTTGTTCCTTGAAATCGATTAGGTTTCTGTAATCCTTGGTTCCGATGGATTTGTTTTTCAGCTTAATCAAATCGCCCGCGATCAGGATCTCGTAGATGTTTTCTCTAAGAACCAAAGTGGGATTGGAATTTTTTTTGGGAAGTTGAATGTTTAATCCTTCTTTAACGAAGAATACCGCGGTCACCATAAAAAACACCAATAAGAGGAACGCGATATCCGACATCGAAGATGCGGATATATCCTCTAAAACGCGTTTCTTTTTGATTCGGATCATAAGGATACCTTCATGCAAAAAAGCGATTATACTTTTTGAGAATTTCTTTTTAGAAATTCCTTATAGATTCTGTTGGCCGCTTCTTCGATTTCGGAAGTAAAGCCGTCGATTCTGGAAGTTAGATATTGATGAAACGTCATTGCGGGAATCGCAACGATCAATCCCGCAGCGGTCGTAATTAAGGCTTCTTTAATACCGCCTGCGACCACTTTTGCGTTTACTTGATCCGCGTTTGCGATCGCGTCGAACGCGTTGATCATCCCCGAAACCGTTCCCAAAAATCCGATCAGAGGAGCGATCGTGGATACGGCCGCAAGAATCACCAGCCCTCTTTCCAAAACCGTGATCACTTCCGCCGCTTCCCTTTCCACACCCTTCGCAAAAATTTCCGCGTCTCCGGAAGATACGTCGATCCCACCCGCTAAAACCTGAGTGATTTTGTATTCTTTTCTTTCGTCCAGAAAACCTTGAACCGCATCCAAACCTTTCGCGTCCATGGTTTCTCCCAAATCGATATTATAACCTTTGGAAAGTAGTTTCGCGGTCGCTAAGAAATAAATTCTTTCTAAGATGATTCCCAGCGCGATGATCGAGGAAAGAGCCAACGGATACATCGTCCAACCGCCGAGTAAAAAGAGATCCACAAATCCCCAACTTTTGTCGGCTTTGGAAGAGGGCGCCTGAGTTTCCGCTTTTGCCGTTTCGGTTGACGTTTCTACTTTTGTTGTTTCGGTTTTTGTCGTTTCCGCCTTGGTAGGCTCCGAAACTTTGTTTTGCGCCAATAGTACGGATGATACGAGTCCCGAGAGGATCAACGTTACGAACACCCATTTTAATTCTTTTTTTACTGAGGAAAATTTCATCGACGTCTCCGATTCAAATGTTTCCGTAATATACTTTCGATTTGTTACCGTATAATTACAAAAGGATTACGGATTTGAGACTTTCAAAAAAGGATTTTTCGGAAAACGCATAAAATGTAGGTTCACGACCGCGAAAGCGATCGTAGCGAAAATCCTGCTTCGCAACATCTTTTTTCGGCGGAGGTAAAATTTTAAAAAAATTAAATTTGAATATTCTATAAAATTAATATGTTGCGATGCAGATTGTAGCGGAGAGCGCGGTTTCTCTTCGCGGAAGCGAAGAGAAATTCGCCGAGATAATCCGAACGTTTATAGTTTCGTTTACAGTTTCGTTTACAGTTTCGTTTACAGTTTATACGTGGCGGAAAAGGAAACGTCCAATCCCGTTCTGTATTTTTGAAATACGTATTCCTGTCCGGTTAACGGATCGGTTTGTGTGATTTTGAATTGGCTGTTCATGACGTTTCTAACGGAGGATCGGAAGTCCAAACGGTCGTTGTGTTTGTAGGTATATACTACGTCCGAAGTTCCGGTTCCTTTTTGGATTGCGTTCGGTACTCCGTCCGATCCTACGAGGGCGATCCTGTCGCTGAAGTAATTATAATAAAATCCTATATTATGTTTTTTGCTTTTAGATACGAATACGTCGACTTTCAGATTGGCTACGAAATCGGATTGGCCTTGGAGAGGGCGATTTAACGTCGTAGGGGCGTAAGCCGCGTATGTGGAAATCGGATCCACTTGACCCGTCGCGATAAAACCGTAGATCTTCGAGTCGATTACGTCCACTCTCGATTTGATTAAGAAGACGTTCGTTTCGACTCTAAGCCACCAAAGAAGTTCCTTACGATAATCCAATTCGATTCCGCGTATCGTGGCTTGTTGGGCGTTCGCGTATTTATAAACCAAACTCGCGCTTCCCGCAACCGGCAATCCGATCAACTCGATCGGATTGGAAAGATTTTTAAAAAACGCACCGACTCCTATATAATCCGTATTTGTAATATAGTATTCCCACCTAACATCGTAATTGTGAATGTAGGTTCTTTGAAGACTTGCGTTTCCGAAAGTCCTATCCGCTTGAAAATAGGCCGCAAATCCGAAAGGCGAGAGTTCCCTTAAATCCGGTCTTGTTAACGTTTGGGAATACGCGAATCGGAGGTTCATGTCTTTTGCAAATTCCCAAACGACGTTCGAGGAAGGTAATTTATCCTTCGTTCGTAATTCGCCGATTCCTACGTTATTCACATCGCAGACGTTGGATCGGACCAAAAGTAATCTTTCCTCTTCGGAATTCGTTTTACAACCGTAACTCGTGTTGAATCCGTTCCAGCTGTTCTTTAGGTCGTAGGTTTGTGTTTTTTGATAACTATCCTCGTATCTAACTCCGACGATCGCCTTTAACTTTGCGAGAATCGGAACTTCCAATTGCGTGAAAGCAGCGCGTAACGCTTGAGAAGCGTCGTAGGCGTTGTTTCCGGAAGCGCGTTCGTACACTTTTCGATTTCCGTTGGCGTAAACCGACGGATTGTAGATGATTTCTCCGGGGATCGGGTAGATATAATCACGGTCGCTTCCGCGGAAGTTTCTTTGTGCGATTTCCCTAAATTCGAAATGTTTAAATCGATCCAAATTGCTGACTCCGAACTTCAACTTACTTTGGAGTCCGTCCCATTGACTGAAAGGGATTTCGTATTTGAGAGATTGACTTCGGACCGTATCCGCCGTATTCGAAAAGTATCTCGTTCCGTCGGGGTTGTTTCCGAGTCTCCTAAATCCGTTTGCAAGATCGGTTCCGCCTTGGGACCATGCTTGGTTTCGAGCGTCGGGTTCGTCCCTTTCGGCTAACGCGTAGTTTACGTTCCATTCCGCTTTATGGGGTCTTGCGCCGAACGTTTTGATTTCGTGTTCGCCGCCTAACGTGTTGTTGAATACGGTTCTACTGATATAACTCAGGTTCGTGGATTTGAAGTTGAAGTTGTCTATGTAGTTTGCGCCTTCTCCTTCTCGAACGGTTTTGTCGGATTGAACCGAATATAATGTTTTTATAAAGAACTGTTGACCGACCTTCGGCTCGTAGGCGAGGTTCAGGTTGTTCCCCCAAAGAACTTCCTCCGAATAAGTTTTGAGGTTATTCTGATTCAGAGGACGGAGTATATTAGAATCTTTTAAATAAAGAGAAATCGGGTTGGAGGCTTGGAAACGCGCGTTCGTTTCCTCTCGATAGTTGTAACTCCTGTTATATGTCGTTCCCGCAAGGATCCCGAATCTTCCCCATTTTTCCGTCTTAAACGAATTCCCCGCGGAAACGCTGAAGGATTTGTTAAAAGGAGAATCCTCCTCTTTGGGAGACCATTCCTGATTGAAAGACAAGGAGCCGACCTTCATCACGTTGGTCGGAATTCCGCCGAAACGATCCCCTTCCACAAACGGAATCACTTTCGGTAAACCGGAGATCATGTCCGGAAGTTCCTGTTTTTTAGAAACCAGTCCGAGATTGTTATTCATATTTCCCGTATTAAAAGTTTTGAATTTATGACCGGCGACCTGAGTGTTTTTTCCGACTCCCAACGAAACGGAAAGAGAAAGTGTATCCGGATATTCTTTGGTTTCGATTTTAACGATTCCTCCCGAAAACTCCGCCGAGTCTTCCGCGGAAGCGGTTTTGATGACTCGAATGTTTTTGATCACACCCGCGGGAAATAAATCCAAAGGAACGATTCGTTTATCGGGTTCGGGAGAGGGTATTACGGAATCGTTTAAAATGGTATTTGAATATCTTTCTCCGAGACCGCGGACGAAAATAAATTTACCGCCCACGAGAGTGATTCCGGTAACTCTACGAAGAACGTCCCCGGCGGAAGAGTCCGGACTTTTTTTAATCGATTCTTCGCTGATCCCGTCGGAGACGACCGGGCTTTTTCTTTGTAAGGCCAACAAGGCGGACTCGGAATTTTCGAGTCCTCGTCCTTTTACTTCCACCGTATCTAGAACCTGAGCTCCCATAACTACGTTTAGGGGAAGTCGCGCGCCGGGTGCGATCGTAACTTTTTTAAATTGAGTGGCGAATCCGATCATCTGAAATTCCACGGTATGTTCGCCCGGTGGAAGGTTTAATTCGTATTTACCGTCGAAGTCGCTTCGAGTGGCCGCTTTGAGCGAACGAACGATTACGACCGTTCCGAAAACGGGATCGCCCGATTCCGAATCCACGATCTTTCCGTTTAGTTTTCCGGTCGTTTGTCCGAAGATCGAGCCGGCCCCTGCCATCATTGAAAAGAAGAAGAATAGACTGATTGTTTTATTTTTCATCATGTTCCGTATGTACAAACTTTAAATTGATTTTTATGTTCTAGAACGAGTTTGATCTCTTCGATTCGGATCTTTTTTAATCCGACTTGCAGATCGAATTCTCCGATGACGTATCCGTTGACGTTTGTCAGCTTACGGATGTTATACGGTTTGGTTAAAGGGAGAATCTTGACGGTTCCCTTCGTTCCTTGCAGATGTTTTCGGATTTTATCGATCCCCGCGGTTCTTCTTAAAAGAATCAGATACATGGAATCCTCGATTTTAGAATTCGCTACGATGTTGTTTTGGTCCGCGTTGTTGGGGAGATAGATCTTTCTGATTTCTTCCGGGTTGCACGAATATCGAAGTAAATCGTCCGATCGATTCGGATTATCCCGTATTTCCGTTAACGCTTTCGTAAGAGCTTCCTCGACCGATCGGGAGGAATTGAAAATCGTATAGGATTCTTTGATTTCCGATTTTAGAATTTCTTTGTCTTTTTGGATTTCCAAAACAAGTTTTGGGTCCGTAAGTTCTTTGTCGAAGTTCGGGTGTTGTTCGTTTTTTTTACAATCGGAGATCCAAGCCGATAAAAGCATGAATATTAGAATATTAAGAAAAACAAATTTACTTCGAAAAGCGATATTACGGAGTTTTTTTTGGGAAATGTCGCGGTGATTCTGAAACATATTTCTGAATTTTGAATTAGGATTCCCAAATTAGGGAATCCTAATATTCAAGTTTATCTCGCTCTATAAACCGTCCAACCGGAAGCCCAGTTCAAACCGTCGATCATACCGCCCGTCGTGGTGTTATCGGTAAAAAACGAATCCGAGGATTGTGCGGCCAATGCGGATCCGGTTGCAACTGCGGCTTCTCCGGAGGGTTGATAGTCCGGTTTGGTTTCAAACGCACAGTTGTCCGAATCTCCGGAACCTAAGGAAACCACCGGAAGCGCGGACAAACCGGCGGTTGGCAGTGTACAAGCGGCGCTGTTTCCGTTTGATTTAGAGGCTTCCACCAAAACGTTGGCAAAGGTCGGAGAAGTAACCGCGCCGCTTCCTACGTTGAGGACACAATCGATATTTCCGGCTTGAAACCCGTAGATCGCTCCGTTGCTGAATTTACCTTGAAGTCCTTCTCTCAGTCTCGCTCCGAATCCGTTGGAGACGTTTTTTCCGAGAACGGTAAAGTTGGAAATTTTTACGTTCGTGGTGGGTTTTGCGGTCGCGGATGCGGTTCCCGCGCTATGAGTTCCGTCCATTTCAAACCCGTGAGGATCTGTAGATGCGGTTCCTCCGCAACTGGTCGGATATTTGTGAGAGATTAGGAACTGAACTTTTCCGGTAAAGGCTTCGTCCAAATCCAAGTCGTCGTCCATTCCGCCCGTTAGGAGAAGATACTTTCCGGTCCAAGCTCCGCCCCAAGACTCGATTCCGTCGTCCAAATGTCTGTGTACTTGAACGTGATCCAAAGCGGTTCCGCTTCCGACCACATACATGGAAATTCCGTTTAACTCGTCTCCGGTTGAAACTTCGTTACCTGCAAACTCAATGATCGTATAAGTAAGGCTACCTGAGTTTCCGTTGTCGTTAGCGCCGCTATTGTATTGAAGACCCGTACCACCTTCCACGTTTTGTGCGGCGGCCCTGGAACCTATGCCGTCTCCTACGATTAGAATTCCACCCCAATCGCCGGGAGCTCTGTTGCCCGAGGCTTTAGAAGAAGTGAAACAAACGGGAGCGACAGCATTTCCGTTTGTTATGATCTTCGCACCTTGTTCGATGATCAGAGCGGAACCCGCTTTTCCGAAAATTACGGAACCGCTTTCGAAGGTCAGAGTCGCTCCGCTTTTTACTCTTACGATTCCGCTCAAAGAGGTGGAAGAATAAGAGGCAAAACTTTGGCTTGCCGTTACATTTCCTGAAAGTTCGGTGTTCCCGCCTTCGATGGAAGTTCCGTCGCAGATTGCGGCTCCGGCGTCGCCGTTACCGCTCGTTAAAAGGGCGAGAAGTATCAACATAGTATTATCTTGTTTATCTTCCTTACAATTTACGAAAGAAGAAAGGAATAGGGTCGCACTTACGATTAAAAGTGAAGTCCTTTGTGAGAAAGTCGGTTTCATCTTATAACTCCTTGGAAATAAAGCCGTATAAGGTTACGGTTAAGATAGATGAAAGGAGTTACGTATAAGTTACAAATTGGTATAATTCGCGTAACTTTGATCTGATCTACAAATTGTCGGGTCGCTCTAAAAACGAAATTTTTGCCGTTCCAATTTGTTGATCCTAAAACACGCCCCATAGGAAGTGTTTTACTGAGTTTTCACATTCAATCGCTTTTGCATTGTGTGTGGCTTGTCAGAACGTTTGATTCTCGAGTCGTTTTAAAATACGTCATTTACACAGGATTGCCGACACTGCCGAACTCGCGTTTTTTACGGCAGCACGAAGAATAGAATCAAAAGTAAACTCATCGAACCCAAAGCAAGATAACGATCCCCTTTGGTTTCCTCCTTTGATTCTTCTTCCTTTGCCCATGTGATTTCTTTTTTTTCGATCGTAACCGTTTCTTTTTTAAAACCGCGTTTCGTTCCATCCTCGTATTCAACGACGATTCCTTGTTCGTTTTCGGAGGTTTTGACGTTTTCGATCATTTCGTTCGTTTTAACGTTTTTAACCGTGTCCGCCAAGAGAGTATTCAAAGAAAGTAATGTAGTGAATATAAAAAATAGGGATAGTTTTGTAATCATTTTGTAATCGGTTTCCTTAGTGAATGATTATCGCTTTTCATCTTTATAAAATTCTACAAGGGTAAAAACGGAAAGATTGTTACAATCGTATTAAAGATTGCCGTGCCGTCTTGCGGATTCATCCATTTCAGTGGTTAGTGGTTAGGAATTAGTTACATTTTTCTAATAGAGTGATTGGACTTTAACAAAGGTTGGTTATTCTATTTCTGCAATCACCTAACGCCTAACCACTTGAAACGCGCGCAAATAGAATTCGTATTTATTATATACTAACTAAAAAAGATGAAAATAAAATGAAATCAATTGTCGACTCGATTGAAGAATTAAAGTCGTAAGTAAATTTCACTTCCGTTTTTACAATATTTAAAAAATATCAATTCTCCGTCACAAACGGAAGAGCAAACCGAGCCGCAAGCGATACAAGCCCCAATTCCGGAGTGTCCGGATGTTCCGGTATTGGCCTTCACTCCCGGAGCGGTGATCGATACGGCCCAAACTCTTTGTTGGAACGGAGGAGCTGTACTTGCATGCGCCGGAACTGGAAACGACGGAGAATTTATCAATATTCCAAGTCGTACATTCAGCGGAGGCAACACTGCGTTTATCCTTCGGATTATACATCCCTGGACGAGGTTCACGGTCTGACCTGGAAAACCTGCGCTCAAGGTCGAAGCGGTGCGGATTGTTCCGGAGGCGCCATAACGGCGATTTCTTGGAACGACGCAACTGCGGGGCTTCCCGGAAGTTGTTCCGAGCTGAATACATTCAATGGCGGCAACGGTTATGCCGGAAAAACGAATTGGAGAATCCCGAACGTTCGAGAACTGGCGTCTCTCATTCACGCTTCCAATGTTCCCAAAATTGAAACCCTACAATTTCCAAATACCAACGCGGCCGTAACCTATCTATCAAACACGACGTGCGCCACCGCGCCGGCGAATGCCGAATACAAATGAGTTGATGAGTTTCGATTTTACCAACGGTTCAGCCGGCGCCATGGACAAGGCCGGTAATACCTTCGTCCGCTGTGTAACAAATTAGAACGTTTCCAAGTTTTACCTGTTCACGAAACACGAACCTATGGGTCGCAACAATCCGGCTCTTAAAACGATCAATCCAATTAGAATATTATGTTTTAATCAATAAGAGTTTGTCCCAAGACCGTCCGATTTTATCGGAATGGCCGCAAATCTCTGCGATTGTTTTGAGTTTTGGGACAAACTCTAAATAAAGATTGAAGTAATAAAATCCGGTAGAATCGGAAGTTCAAGTGCGGAGCTTTCTTGAACTCGAGCGCAACGCTTTCTCTTTTTATATATCAAATAAACTTTAAATAGTCCTACATTTTGTCGAACTAAAAAGAATATAATAGAAAATGAATGAATAGAAAAGGAATAAAAATTCGAATAAGAATTCCAGCTTTTTATCGTAAGAACGTTGGATGATTATCTAAAAAACGAAGAATTGCGAACGTGCGACGATATGGAAACGTTTCTTGAAAATATATCGGCATTGACGCTTCTATCAAAACGCAAACACAGACTTAAATCCTGAAATCGCAAGTCGGCATCATTTGCCGATATTCTAATAGACTCTAGGATCTATGAATAAAAAAATAAATTTGAAAAAATTACAGTTGAATGAACCGTTCACTTTTGTGTAATGAACTTTTCTTGAAACTCATCGTTGTGAAAAATTCGTGTTACTCAAAACTATATAACGGACTGTCCGGAATTCTGCCTCTAAAACGGGAATTCGTTTCAAAATTTATAGTACTCTATTATGTAGGAATCAGTAGGAGCAAAACTTAGATGAACAAAAGATATGGGCAACTGTTGAATTTTGTGTTGTTAGCAATTTTTCTTGCGGCTTCATCGATCTCAAGTTCTCAAACCGACGTTTCTATTTCCGTCTTTTGGGAAAAATTCAGAAACGCGATCCTCAAAAACGATCCGGTTAACATTGCAAACTTATCCCGATTCCCGATTTACATGCCCTACGGTGCATCCGAAATAAAAAGTAAGGCAGAGTTATTGAAACGTTATGATGAAATATTCAACGGCGAAGCCGACGCAAAAGAATGTTTTCGCAATGCGAAGCCTACTCTCGATCCCGACAGAAAAAAGGAATTTACGGTTAGCTGCAAAATGAAAGGCGCAGAACCGGGTGCGGAGGAGCCGATTCTTTTCGGATTTAAACACACTCGCGCCGCGGGTTGGAAATTTATTTACCTTGATAACATCAACGAATAAACTACGATTTAGCTCCCATTCCACTTACTTTCCTCTGAATCATTTCATAAACTTTCAATACGATAGACACGTCTTGTAGTTTGTTCTCGGAATTCGACAAATCGTTTTCCATTTTAAGTTCCGCACAAGTCATAAACGACTCCCTCCAATAAACGAATCTCAAACGAAACGATTTAGCTGCAAATAGATGTTTAATCATTAAGACATCTTAAAACAGGCTAAAACAAAGATGAAAGTTTTATGTAAACGAACGGAAAAACATTACTCGTTTAATTTTAACGAATCAAAAGTCTTAAAAACACAGATGAATTAGGATAATATATCGATGAATTTGATTTTAAAGCGAAGTTTACTCTAAACTCATATCGTAAAAATTTATGTATACATCTTTGTTTTCATGTCCGCTTAAAAAACTTGAAGATTAGAAATTCTCAAGTTATAGTATACTGATTAGTCGTCTAACAACTGTAAGTAGGACGAAATAAATTACTGGTTGTTAGCTTCTTAGGTTCTGAAACTTTTGTCTTTGACTGATACAAACTTTCGAATAAGGAAAACGTAAAAATTAATTTTGTTTGAAGCTGTTAATGAATGATTGGAATTACACGGTATAGATGTTTCAAGAGGTAGGTCGAAAAAATAAATTTCTAGGACAGTTTTTTACGCCCGAAAGGGTCGCAGATTTCCTGGTCGATTGGGTTCTGGGAGCTGAACGAATCGTTTCTACAGAAAGTTCAAAACGTATACTGGACCCGGCGATCGGAAACGGAGTTTTTTTCGAAAGTATTCTTGATAAACTTCCCAATCTCAACGCGGAATGGGTCGGGTTCGATCTGGATATACAATGTTTGAGTTCCAGTCGTATCGCGCTTGAAAATAGAATTTCAAAATCTAGTATACTTAGTTTTTACGATCGCGATTTTTTATTACAAAAAGAAAATCAAAAGTTCGACGTTATTTTATGCAACCCTCCGTATCGAAAAATCAGCGATAAGAATTACTCCAAAGAGTTGATTCAGCAATTCGAAGGAAAATCGGATAAAAAACTTCCGGGAACGGCCAATCTTTACGTTTTCTTTTTATTAAAATGTTTGAATCTAATTCATGTAGGAGGCCGAGCCGCCTTTCTTGTTCCTCAGGATTTTTTCAATTCCGGTTACGGTGTTTTTATCAAGTCGGCGCTGCAAGAATCGGGTTTGTTGCATTCTTTGTTTCTTTTTTCTCCTCAGGACATTCTTTTCGACGAAGCGATTACGAGTTCATGTATTCTTCTTTTGGAAAATTCCGAAAAAGAAAAGAAGTCGGGATTTTTTTGGACGAGACTCAAACCCGGATTTTTTTCCGATAAATCCAAACTCCCGATCAGCTCGGTCAAATCGATTCAGACCGATTGGATTTCTTTTCCCGATCCCGAAGCGAAATGGAGTCCGATCTTTCATCGACTTGAAAAAAAAGGCGAAAAAAAGACGGACTTCGAAAAGGAAAGAACCGGCCATTTCGTTCCGTTGACGGAATTCGGAAAATTTACGAGAGGGATTGCGACCGGAGACAATGATTTTTTTCTATTTACGAAAGAAATGGTGGAAGTTTCGGGAATCCCCGAAAAATATTTTAAAACCTGCATTCCAAAATCTCAATATGCAAGAAACAAAATATTCTTACATTCGGATTGGGAAGAATTGAGTCAAAGGGGCGCTAAGGTTTGGTTGCTGGACGTAAAGCTTGAATTCGATCCGAACGATTCCCTCGCGCTGCAAAATCATTTACAATCCGGAATTACGAGAGGGGTTCATCAAAGATTTCTTCCTTCGAGAAGAAAAAACTGGTACACTCAGGAATCAAAATCCGCCTGTCCGATTCTCGCTTCCAGTTTTCATAGAACTGAAATCAGAATCATCCGAAATTTTAGCAACGTCGTTCACCTAACTTGTTTTCACGGATTCAATCCGGCTTCCAACATGGAAGAATGGGTGGATGCGCTTTACGCATATCTTATCTCCTCAGTTTCAAAAAAGGACCTGGAAACAAGAAGAAGAGAATACGCGAGAGGTCTTTGGAAGGCCGAACCGGGAGATCTCAATTCTCTTTGGGTTCCCGATTTCAGAAAACTCGATCCTCAAATTCAAAAAGAATTACAAAGTCTGGTTTCCGATTTAAAACAAGCCCGTTCCTCTTCCGAAAAGGAATCTTACATTCTTCATAGGATCGATTCGATCTTTAAATAAAAATTGTATATTCCGATTTTCTGTTTCTTTGGTCGCGTAATACGGACTCTTCTTGTTAAAGTCCGATCCCTTTTATTAGGAAAATCCCTCTGAACTCTATCCGCTGATTCCTAGTGGATAGAGTTCAGAAATCAGATTTCAGAGATTTTACAGAAGAGAAAAATCATGCTTTGTTAAAGTCCGATCGCCCTTTTAAGAAAATGTAACTGAACTCTAGTATTTTTCAGTTTCAAAAAATTACAGTTCTATTTCGTCTAACGTTTTCTACTTGGTTGTTTTTTATTTCCGGGCTCCAAACCTTTTCGAAAAATTCGAGCGACTTCTTTGATGGCGGCTTGGATTTCTGCGGGAGGAATTTTATAAATGCACTGGCCCATAAAACCGAGTGCGAACGTAAGGGAAGAGATTGCATAAGCGATCGATTTTAAATCCGCCTTGGAATCGATCTTACCGGCTTTTTTGAATTTTTCCAACTCCGCCATAAATTCCGGAAGAGCTTTCGTATAAATTTTCTTTTGAATGATTCGGCTGACTTCCGGATCCAAGATGATCTGACTAACGGCAACTTTCATAAAGTCTTCGGCGTCCCTAAAGTCTCTGCATTTACGGGACATGGAAGATTGAAGGCTTGCTTCTAAGTCCTCATAAGTTTCCGAATTTTTGGAAAAGCGGGAAGTGGGAGAATCATCCTGTTTGATATCTTCGGCTCGAGTGAGGATCGCTTCCAAAAGACCTTTTTTATTTCCGAAGTATCGGAAGATCAACGCTTCGTTGGCATTTGCAAGTTTGGCTATGTCCCTAGTATTGGCCGCATCGTAACCTTTTTTTGCGAAAACTTGAATCGCCGCCAAAAGAATAGCGGTCTCGGTAGCGGCACGATCCCTTTTGCGAATGATCGTTTCAGAGACAAAATCGTTTTTCGCGCGAGCGTTTCGATTATTTGTTTTCCATCTAATCGATTTCATTTTGTCCCTATAAAAGTTAAAACACGGCTAAGTGTCACTCACTATTTCAAAAGAATCTTACATCCCTCAAATCGACGAATGGAAAGCGCGAGATAACGTGTAGAAATAAGGATAACGTTCAACTGTTGTAGTATTCGCTTTTGGCAATCGAAACTTGATTCCTGATTTTTTTGTCGTTGCGGATCAACCTGATTCCATCCGACAAAAAAGATCGCAATAACAACTTTATATTTCGTACGGGTTCGGGTTCATCGCAAAAACGTTATATAGAATCCTTTTTAGATCCTCGTACAAAAAGATAACGAACGATTCCTGGTTTGATTCTTCCGAATGTAAGGGATTACTAACGTAATTGTTAAGCGAAGTCGATCGTTTGAGTTATAAAACGAAACCGAAAACGAAATCGAGAGCGGATGCGAAAAAACTAATCGGAAAAATCCTTGTAGAACTTTTTGACTTTTGCCACATACTTTTGCGTTTCCTTGTAGGGAGGAATTCCGCCGTAACGATCCACGGCTCCCGGACCCGCGTTGTAGGCGGCGAGTGCGTGATCTAAATTCTTATATTTATTTAAAAGATCGCTTAAGAATTTGGTTCCTCCCGCGACGTTCTCGGCCGGATCGGAAGGGTCGTCGACTCCGAGAAGATTTGCCGTGGAAGGCATGAGTTGCATCAGACCGATTGCACCTTTCGGAGAAACGGCGTCGGCTTTAAAACCGGATTCGGCTTTGATGACGCTTTGAACGAGGGAAGGATCGAGATGATTTTTTTCGGATTCCTTACGAATGATTTCCGTGAGAGTATCTTTCCGGTTTCCGTGATGATCTTTTCCCTCGAGATTGGAAACGGATGTTTCGCGTTCCGATTTCAGAATCGAATCGAACGATGGCGGCGATTTAACTTGGATCGGAGCTTCTTTTACAAACCGGCTCGGTAAACTTTCGATATCTCGAATTCGACTTAAAATCGTCTGTACGGTCTGGAGTTCTTCGATTCTCATATTATGTCTCTCGGAAAGTTCTCTCGAAAGGATGATCTTTTTTTGTCTTTTTGAGGAATTTTCAAGGGATTCTTGATAAATCCGACGCATACGAAATACTGTCTTTTCGTGATTGAAATTGCCGTCACATCCAGAATATCCGCGTTTCCGATTTTATATGCGAAGTCCCGGGGTTTTTTCGAAAAGGAAGGAATTCAGGTACAAGTTCGCGTTTTGGAAAACTACGACGCGGTTCTCGCTTTCTTAAGTTCCGGAAAAATAGAAGCGGGAGAAATTCCGTTTACGACTTGGTTGGATCTTCATTTGAAAAAGACGATACCGAACAAGTCCATCTTTCGGGGAATGATTCTTTCGAGAATGATTCACTCGTTTTATTCCAGATACAATTCAAGTACACAATCGATACTGGAGGGGACTCCGTATCTGATACCGGTATTGCAGAACACTTCGATCGATAAGTTATTGGCGCAAGAGTTCATGCGATCCAGTCGCTTTCATAAAAAGATTTCTTATGCGTTTGTATATTCCAGATCTTATCTATTGGAATACGAGTTTGCACAAACCACAACTCTCGGGCTGGTCGGTTCGGTGCAAGAATCCCACTTTTTGAACAACGGATTTAGAATTTCGGAAGGACGGGATTTACCTCCGTATCGTCTTCCGGTCAACATGCTTGCGTTTAACGGAAGATTTGCGAAAACATATCCGGATCGAATCCATAAGATTCAAACCGCCTTATTACGCGCCATCCAATCCTTGATCGAAAATACGAGCGATACAACGGAGCACGTCATTCAGGAAAACATCCCTGAGTTTAACGTAGAATCCGAACAACTGCATTACTTTTACAAACAACCCTCGCAGGATCTGAAAGAGATTCTTTCTCCGGTCGCGGCCCCGGAAGAGTTGGAATACTTAGGAAGGATTTACTGGAAGTCCATAAAACATCTAACGGATCCACCTCCGGTACTTTTGGAAGCTCTCGACTTGGCCGCTCAGGATCCGGTTCCTACGTATCCCGCGGCTTTGAAAACGAAAAAGACCCCTCTCATGGAGGAACAGTTTAGACGCGAGGACGAATCCAATCGTCTTTTGGAAAATACCGGAGATCGTAGAGAACTCGGGGATTTGGTTTCCGACGTTCACAACTTGGTTTTGAACGTCTACAATTCCAAAAAAAGCGTACGTCTTTCCGCATTACCGCTCAAAGGGACGGCGTCCGCGATCAGAATCGGGATCAACTCCATATTGGACTTTTTGTTTCAGGAGATCCACGCTCAAGAGATTAAAATATCAGCAATTGATAATGTACTAATGATGCAGGGACTCGAGATGGATAAGAGGAATATCGAACTCCAGTTTTCGGACGATCGATTCAATTATCTTTTCGAGTTTTCCCCGATTCCGGTGATATTGTTGGATTCGGTTTCGGGTGCGTTGATCGCGGGGAATTATAATTTCCGAAGTCTTACCGGTTACGGTAAGGACAACGTCCACAATTTGAAGTTGGAGGATTTATTCCCCGGTTTAAACGAGATGAGCGACTGGTCCATTCCGACCAAATCTCCCGAGACGATGCTTCGTGTGGATCAGGCGAGAATGAAGTTGAGAGACAAGTCCGAGATGGACGTTTCGCTCAGCATCACCGCTTTGTTCGAAAGGTCGAGGAAGATTTATCAGGTTCATATCCTATACGATTCCGAAAAAAAAGAAACGGAACAGGCCAAACACGAATTCATCTCGAATATCAGTCACGAGTTGCGTTCTCCTATGACGAACATCCAGGGTTATTTCGAACTGTTGAGGACGGAAATCAACGCGTCCTTATCCAAAGAACAAGGCGGAATGTTGGATGTGATCGAAAAGAACATAAAACGATTGAATCATCTCATCGAAAATCTTTTGAAGTTCGAGGAAGTTCAGGGAGAGGATAATTCCGGTCTCGTAGAAAACTTCGATCCGGCCCTTGTGATCGAGGAAGTGGTGTATTCAAACGAACCTTCCGCAAAAGAGAAAGGGTTGGACGTGGAGCTTGATCTGATCAAAAAACTGAAAATCCGCGGAATCCGTTTCGAATTCTCTCAGATCATTACCAATCTTTTCGTAAACGCGATCAAATATACGGAAAGAGGAAAAATCGAAATCAAAATGATCGAGTCCGAAACGAAAAAATTGGAAATCAACGTCAAGGATACGGGAGTCGGGATCGATCCGAAATATATCGAAAAAGTATTCGAACGTTTTTTCAGAATTCCGAACGATCGAAACAAAAGAGTCGGAGGTACCGGGTTGGGGCTTTCGATTTCCAGAACCATTCTCCACAAAATGAACGGGGAAATCACTCTCGAATCCAGAGTGGACGGAGGTAGTAATTTTAAAATTTTCCTTCCTCTACAATCGTCCGATTCCAAATGAACAAAAAAGTAATCTATTCGATTATCATAATTTTCTTAACTATATCGGCGTATCTCTTTTTTGGGGAAGGAGAACGTTCCGTCGTAAAGGATTTTTCCGAAGATGAAAAACTAAAAAGCGGACTCAGTCGAAACACCCTTATGCGGGAAGAGGAATCTCTTTTTGAATCCGGAAATTTTTTGGATTTCTCCGCAGCCGAAAAGTCGGAAACTTGGGCCGCTTCAAACGCCGAGACGAACTCGTCCGAAGGCGGGTATTCGAGTTTATCTTTTCAAGAAAAAGAAAGGATTCGGAAAGAAGTCATTCAAAAGGTCAGACCTCTCGCGGAACGTTTTCCCGATAATTCCCTGATTCCTAGGGAGTTAACCAAAGAACAGGAGGAAAAACAAAAGAAAGACGAAGAGAGAATGTACGAAATTCGCGGAGCTTTGTTGGAAGAAAGGGAAGTCGCGAAATCAGACATGGAATTTTATCTCGATTCTAAGATCAAAAAATCGAACGATATGACTGAAATTTTGGAATACGGTCTGAAATTTTTCAAGGACTCCGGTCAAAACGATTCCGGGTTAAAGATCGTCGAAGAACGTTTGATTTCTCTTCGGAAAAGCAGGGAAGAACTGACGGTTGCTAGAAAAAACTTGGAAACGGAATGACGCTTACCGGTGGCGAGCGATCCGCTCAAACTTTCTCCACGAACCCACGTTGATTTAGGATCTTCTCGTTTTAGAGGAGCGTTTGCCTTTTTTCTTGGCTTGAATTTTCTTTTTGGAATAGGCTCGGCTCTTTTGCGGTTTCGATTTTCCCGGAAGTTTCATGCCGGAAATCGTGTAGGCAAGTTCGATCAATTCCACAGGACCTAAAACTTCCAAGATATGAATATTTTTTTCAAAACCTAAAGTCCTTAAAAAGACCAAAAGATTTTGAACGCCGAAGGCCGCGATCAATTTCGGGATGTCGCCGATTCCCCTTTGACGAACCCAAATTCCGGATTGTTCCGGAGTCAACTCTCGAACGATCGGAATCAATTGAGTAGGGGGAACCATTAAGGAAAGTTCGATGAAGTTCTGAATTCCCACTTCGTTTAACAACGCGATGGACTTTCGAGTCCCGACGTTTTTTAAAATTTCCGCCGAGGATTCTTTTCCGGTTTTAAGGGACATTTCCGCGATATGAGCGGAGGGAATCGACGTGGACAATAGAACCAGATCGTCCATCGGAATCGTATTTGCAAAATATGTAATGTCTTGGGGAGGAACCTTGGAGAGAAGTCCGACTAGGGTTTCTTCCGGAATTCGGTTTAAGAATTCAACGATCGTTTTTTCATCCAAATTTTGGCTGATGTAAAGAAGCGTTTTATGATCCACTTTTTCGGAAAGAGAATATAACTTTTCATAACCGAGGGACCGAAACAACTGAAAGGACTTTCCGGTGCCGAGTTTGTCCAGGTACTCCAAAGCCTTTCCGATTTGATTGATTACTTTTTTCATCCAAGCACGTCTTCCAGAAGACCGGCTACGAGATCGGTCAGAGGTTTTTGATTGTGAACGGCAAGAATGTTTTCGGCGGTCGTTTTGGAAACGGAGTCTCGGAAACGGAGATATTCTTCTTCGGAGTAACCTAAAAATTCTTTTAGGGTTTCTCCTCTGTATTCGTTTAAAACCGCGTCTCTGAAATTCTCGTAGAATTTTTCCGCGCTTTTTTCGAGAATCGGATCCTTGGAAATTGCATTCCGTAGTTTTTCGAAATGTTTTCTTAAATCGGCGGATTCCAAATGACCCATATCGGAAAAACCGGTTTGAAAAAGGATTTTCAACGTGTTGGACACGAGGATTTTTCCCGCCTCGCTTTCGGCGGAACTGTGCAACACTTCCGCGATCTTTTCCGTAAAACCGGGAAGTAAGATCGCCAGAAATCCGGAGATTTGTTTTTCAAAACCCGCGACTTGAAACACACCCGCGAGGGGATTGAGTTTTTTATTAAATTCCACTAATATCTTTTCGAGTCCCGACGCAAACATCTCTTGGATCGGGGATTGATTTAGGATTTTCATCAAAAAAAACTTGGATGGCGCGGCCACGGTTCCGGTCGCGAATTCCAAAATCGCCTCCTGTGTTTCCCGGCTCATCGTTTCGGACATGGAGTGGAAAGGAAGAATCGTTTGGACGTCGATTCCTTGCAGGATGATTCTTATTTTATCTTCCGGAATTTTAAGACCGCCTAACGGCTCCAAAGACAAGGATATTTTTTCAGGCAACAATTCTTTGAGAGTGGAATCGAAGATTAAATCCAAAGTTCGATTGATACTTTTCCCGACTTTCTCGGGGTTTGTAATCCAGGCTTTTGCCGCGGATCGATAATCTTTTTTCGGAGAAAATAGACGTTTCCAAAATCCCATTCCGATTTTTGTTCCTTGGTTTAAGTTAAAGAAAAGAGAATTTTGTCCAGCTCCGGTTTGTGGTAGGTGAGCTGATTTGCGTGATACAAAAAAACGTTTTTCTTTTTTAGATTTCTAGTATCGCCGTCCCGATGCAGAAGTTTGTCGGTTCCGAGCACTTCTCCGTTTCCGTCGAGTTTCAGAAGTTTACTTTCCAGACCTTTTTTTAAGATGTGTTGAAACGTGTCCTCCAAATGAGAGGAAAATAACTTTCCCGAAACGTGAATTTCTTTTCCCTTCTTCTTGATCTCGGTTGCGAGGTTTTGCAAACGTTTGAAGAGAATTTCCTTGCCGACGGCGGCCTCCGTTCCCAATCGTATTAAAATTATG
>NZ_AOHC02000019.1:0-12500 GCF_000332415.1 Leptospira weilii serovar Ranarum str. ICFT | reverse complement strand
GTAAGTAAAATCATTTATATCGGGGAGGGGCTTTTGAATTTTCAAAGTAAATTCCTGACCCGGAGCCAATCTCTACAATCTCTCCTTTGTATCGGGCTTGATCCCGACTACGGCAAACTTCCTGAAATTGTTAAACGAAGTCCGGAGCCCCTCGTTCATTTCTGCCGCGAGATCATCGACGCAACCGCGCCTTATGCGGTCGCATACAAACCGAATATCGCTTTTTTTGAAACGTTCGGTTCTTCCGGAATCCGTCAGTTTGAAAAAGTAATCGGTCATCTCAAAAGCAATTATCCTCAGATTCCGATCGTTGCGGACGTTAAACGCGGAGATTTGGACAATACCGCGAGACAATACGCGCGTTATTATTTCGGAGATCTTCAAGTGGATAGTCTGACTCTTTCTCCGTATATGGGTCTTGACTCGATTCGTCCTTTTTTAGAATATCAAGATCATCTAATATTCTGGCTTTGTCTTACGTCCAATCCGGATTCGGCGCAGTTTCAAAAGAAACGGTTTTCGCAGACGGGTCGTACTCTCTACGAAGAAGTTGTGTACGTCGCGAACTCGATTTCTCCTTTGAACTTGGGTTTTGTAGTAGGAGCGACCAATCCGTCCGAGTTGGAAACTCTGCGTAAACAAAACCCCGATCGGATTTTTTTGATTCCCGGTTTCGGAGCGCAGGGGGCAAAACTCGACGATCTTTTGCCGGTTTGCGGCCGTGATTCGTTGATCAATTCTTCGAGAGGAATTCATTTCGCTTCGAACGGTTTGGACTTTGCGATGCGCGCCGGTCAGGAAGCGGAAAAAATTCATAAGAGAATGCAAGCCGCCTTTGCCGGCCTGTAATCTACTTTAAAGATTTTTAAAATTCTAAAATCAAAAAGTTGGATTCAAGAGAATCGACGGTATCATTCTTTGATGAATTCGATTTTGAGGCGGGAATCTTGGACATCCAACAACAAAGTAAAACGATTCTTTTTCTTTTGGGCTGTTGTTTTTGCTCATTCTATTATCCGAGTGCGCCCATCTTTGCCGAAGACGTGGATAAAGAAAGATTGAAATGTCCGCCGATGGATCGACAAAGTTTGATTCTTGATTTGAATGTTTCCGACAAAGGGAATCATCTAAATTTACTTCTGTCTCAACTTCGGAATGAAAAAATTCAAATCATTGATGTTGAAAAATCTTCTAAAAAACGAGCTCAAGTAAGAATTGAAATTTTAGAATCTGCGTTTAGGCCGTTGTTCTCAGGTTCCTTGGAATATAAACTCGTAGAATACAGTTCGCATTCGGGAACATACTGCCAGAGATACATTCGAAACTATACAATTCCGCTTCGGTATAAAAAATTCATTCGGGAAATACAAATTCCGGATCCCCAGGTGGAGTAAAACGGCTCTAAATCGATTCAGAAAGAATAACAATGACGTTTCGCGGAAGAATGTCCATTCTGATAAAATGTGCCAGGTTTCGACTCTTTAGGAAATGGGAAATAGATGGATTCAAGTTTTTGGGAAATTTTATCAAAGCTCGTTCCGGCATACGGGGGCCTCGGTCTTGCGATCGTATCTTTTGCCGCCGCGACGATTCTTCCTTTTAGCTCGGAAGCGGCTCTTGCGCTTGCGATTTTTTCGGGACTTGCTCCTTACGAGGCGGTTGTTTGGGCGTCTTTTGGGAATTGCGCCGCTTGTTTGTTTAACTATCTTCTAGGTTACGGCTCGGAGACGTTTGTTCACAAAAAATTGGATTCTTCTCCGATGTTTCAAAAGTTATATCGAAAAATACAAACGATCGGTTGGCCGATTTTGTTGTTTTCCTTTTTGCCGATTGTAGGCGATCCGATCACGGTTCTTTCCGGTTTTTTCAGACAAAGATTGTGGGTATTCGCGAGTATCGTGTTCACTCTACGTATCGCTCGTTACATTATTCTTGCATATACCTTTGTGAACGTTTGATCCAAGGTCGCAAAGAAAGAGCGCTTGTATTTTTGTAGATTACGAGTGAAACAAAATTGTAATTTTTTTTGGAAAGTTTTTTTCGCATCGAATCGTATTCTTCCTGTCTATTATACACAAAAAAAGGACGGGTAGTTCTTGAAAAAGAATGTGAAAAAGAAAACCGAAGACTCGGTTTCTAAAAAGAAAATTTCTGGGAAAAAAATTTCTGCCCAGACCAGGACAAAAAACAGGAAAGAATCCTTAGCGATCATCGGGACCGGAATTGCAGGGATGGGTTGCGCCCATTTCTTACAAAAAGAATACGATCTTACGATCTTTGAAAAAGGATCTTATATCGGCGGACATACGAATACGGTGGATGTGGACGAAGACGGAACTAAGATTCCGATCGATACCGGATTTATCGTATTCAATCACGTTACGTATCCGAATCTCAAACGACTCTTTGAAGAATTGAACGTTCCGACCGAAAAGTCTTCGATGTCTTTCAGCGTACAACACGTTCCTGAAGGATTGGAGTTTTGTGGTTCCGGTATCAACGGACTCTTTGCACAGAGAAAGAATTTTTTTAACTTAAAATTTCTGAGACTTTTATATAACATCAATCGTTTCAATAAAGAAGCTCCGAAAATTTTAGAAAACTCAAAGTATATGGATTATACGTTGGACGAATATATCGTCAAAGAAGGGTATCATCGCGACCTTTTGGATTATTATCTGATTCCTATGAGTTCCGCGGTCTGGTCCACTCCGGACGATCTAATGCTTCAATTTCCGGTTTTTGGGTTGGTTCGTTTTTTTCTGAACCACGGTTTTATGGGATTGGATACGCAACATCAGTGGTATACGGTCCACGGCGGATCTCGGGAATACGTAAAACGTCTAACGGCTCCGATAAAGGATCGCTTTCAACTGAATGCGGAAGTGCGTTCCGTTGAAAATGTAGGAAATAAGGTTCGGGTCACATTAAAAATCGGAAAGTCGAAAGTTTTCGATAAAGTGATTCTTGCAACACACGCGGATACGTCTCTCAAACTTTTGAAAAACCCTACGTCGCTTCAAAAGGAACTTCTAAAAGAATTCAAATACCAGAAGAATATTGCAACTCTCCACACGGACGATGTCTCCATGCCGAAGACAAAACTCTCTTGGTCTTCGTGGAATTATCGTATCGAGGAGAAAAACGGACAGATCAGGCCGTTTACCGTTTATTGGATGAATTCTCTACAGGGCGTCTCTAAAAAGAAGAATTATTACGTTTCCATCAACGATCCGGGAACTCTCGATAGAAAAAAAATCATTCAGGAAATTGAATATGATCATCCGTTGTTCAGTGTAGGATCTCTGAAGGCGCAACGGAGGCTGCACGATCTCAATCGGGAGGGGAATGTGTTTTTTTGCGGAAGCTACTTTAGAAACGGGTTTCACGAGGACGCATTTTGGTCCGCGAGAGAATTGAGCGAAACCGTCCTGGGCAAAAAGGTCTGGGATTGAACTCCTGCATTTTTCAGGCAAAGGTTCTGCACGACCGCAGATATCCTCGTAAAAACCGCTTCCGCTACGGGATATTTACGTTTGCTTTGGATTTGGACGAATTACAGACGCTCGATAAAAAACTTCGTCTCTTCGGTGTGGATCGTCGATCGTTCTTTCGGTTTTCCGGAGCGGATCATTTAAACTTCGGCCAAAACGGAGTGAAGGAGAGTATATTAGAATATTTGAAACAAAACGGAGTTACCGAAAAAATTCAGAAAGCCATCTTGATCACGAACGTGAGGGTTCTGGGTTATGTTTTCAATCCGGTATCGTTTTACTATTTCTACGGGGAGAATGCAGAACCTCTCTGCGCCGTCGCCGAAGTGGGCAATACATTCGGGGAACAAAAACCTTTTTTTCTGGGAAAGGAAACTTGGAAAGACGGGGCCTTCCGCTTAAGGACCGGAAAATTTTTCTACGTCTCTCCCTTTATGGGCTTGAAATCGGAATTCGAATTTACTTTAAAACCTTCGCTTGAAACTCTCAACATCCGCATCGACGCTCTTGAAGACGAAAAGACGGTGATGGTGACGACCTACACCGGAAGTAAATTAGAATTATCTGATGCGAATTTATTAAGAATGTTTTTCCGTTATCCGCTTGTGACAGTCAAAGTAATTGTTTTGATCCACTGGCAGGCGCTGAGATTATATCTCAAGGGTTTGCCTTATATTAAAAAAGAAGAAAATATAGATTTGCAAAAAGGAGTCCATCTTGGAAAGCACCACTGAGTCCAACGTAAAATTTCAGGATTCGGAAATGACAATTACGACCGCCGAATCCAACTCGTTCGGATTTTATAAAAATCTTTTTTTTAGGGCCTTGTCCCCGATGCAAAAAGGTTCGATCCGTTTGGTGTTACCGAACGGAGAAAAAGCGTATCTGGGAAATCCGGAGAGCGGCGATCCTCCCGAGTTTCATAAGGGAATCATTCACATTCACAACTCGATCTTTTTTAAAAAGACGGTGTTGAACGGAGATCTCGGTTTTTCGGAGTCCTATATCGACGGAGATTGGGATACGGATAATATCAGAGCCGTTATATCCTGGTTCATCTACAATTTGGAAAATTCCCCGTCCGTAAGCGGAAGTAAAAACAAATTTACACATTTGAGTTTTACGAACATAGGGAGTAGGCTTCTGCATCTATTTCGAAAAAATTCAATTCGGGGAAGTAAGAAGAACATTGTCGAACACTACGACCTCGGCAACGACTTCTATAATAAATTCTTAGATCCGACCATGACTTATTCCTGCGCTTACTTTCAAACGATGGAAGAAACGCTGGAACAAGCCCAACTTGCAAAGTTGGAAATTCTTTGTAAAAAACTTAGACTCAAGCCCACGGATCACCTGCTGGAGATTGGAACCGGATGGGCGGGGTTTTCCACGTATGCCGCGAAGAATTACGGCTGTAAGGTGACAACGTATACCATTTCCGAAGAACAATATCGTTATGCGACAGAAAAGATTAAAACGGAAGGATTGTCCGATCGAATTGAGGTGAGAAAGGAAGATTATCGAAAGGTACAAGGATCGTATGATAAACTTGTAACGGTCGAAATGTTGGAAGCGGTTGGACACGAATATCTCGAGGATTTTTTCGCGATGTGCAACCGTGTTTTAAAAAAGGACGCGCTTATGGTGCACCAGATCATCACGAGCCCCGATGCACGATATGAATCCTTCCGCAAAGGTGTGGATTTTATACAGAAACATATCTTTCCGGGTTCGCTTCTTCCATCCATTGCGAGAATCAATCAAGCGGTTAACAGAAGCGGAGACTTTCATCTCTATTCGCTGGAAGATATCGGGATCAAATACGACCACACTTTGATGACTTGGCTGAAAGGATTCGATTCTAATATCGCTTTTATCCGGGATATGGGATTTAACGAATCCTTTATTCGGAAATGGAGATATTACTTTTCATACTGTGCGGCCGCGTTCTCGATGAAAAATATCAGCGTGGTTCAAGTAGTTTATACAAGACCGAATAATCTCACTCTTTGAAAAATAGATTTCAACGAGAGAATTAAAAGGGAATGGTGAGAATATCGTGAAAGAAACACATTCTCACCAACCCAAAAAATCGGTTTTTCATTTTCTAAGACATTTTGCGCCTAAGAATGTTTTTGAAATTATCAAGAGGGAACTCAAATCCGGAATCACACCGGAGAAAATAACCTTGAGTATTATCGTAGGCGCGGGGATCGGAGTGTTTCCTCTGATCGGAACTACGATGACGATTTGCGGGGTGCTGGGGGTGATTCTTAGGTTGAATCCGGTTACGATTCAATTGGCGAATTATCTCGTATATCCCTTGCAGATCCTTTTGATCTTTCCGTTTTTAAAAACAGGCTCCGATGTTTTGGGGATACCTTTGAATCTTACATGGGCTGAAAATATTTCGGTAGATAATGTTTCGGAAATCGCCAAGGGAATCTTCGATGTCGCCGGTTTTGCAGTGCTCGGTTGGCTTGTTTGGGTGCCGGCGATTTCGATTCTTCTCTATTTTGTTTTTTTACCTTTTGTGAGAAGGTCCGGAAAGTTGTTCGATTCGAACAAGAAAGAAAGATAAATCAGGAAGTATTAAATTATGCTCTTGCAAATTTTAACCCTCGTATCAGCCGCTTGGGCGATTGTGTTTGTTTTGATGACGGTTCTTTGGTGGTTCGGAAAACGCGCTAACAACTACGCAATCGTGGACGTCGGTTGGGGACTTTGTATTTCCACAGCGGCAATCGTCTACTATTGGTTAGGCGACGGATTTCCTTTGAGAACCGCACAGATCACCGCGATTGTGGCGTTTTGGGGATGGAGGCTTTCGTTTTTTATTCTTGTAACTCGGGTTTTTTCAGGACACGAGGATCCGCGTTATACGGCATTTCGTGCCGAATACGGAGACCAAGTAGATCGAAAGTTTTTTACTAACATCTTTCAGTTTCAAGGGATTCTTGCGGTGTTCTTGAGTATTCCTTTTGTATTTCCGAACATCAACGATAATCCGAATACGAATTTTTTTGAAATATTCGGGATTGTGCTTTTTATCGTTTCGGTGTTAGGCGAGGCTTGGGCTGATTTTCAACTCAACGAATTTAAGAAGAATCCGGATAACAAGGGAAAAGTCTGCGACGTGGGTTTGTGGAGATATTCGAGACATCCGAACTATTTTTTCGAATCGTTGATCTGGATCGCTTTCGGTTTGTTCGCGCTCGGTTCTCCTTACGGATGGATCGGTCTGATTTCGCCGATCGTCATGTTCATTCTTCTTACAAAGGTTACGGGAGTTCCTTTGAACGAAGCAGGGCAGTTGAAGTCCAAGGGCGAATTGTATAAGGAATATAGCAGGAGAACGAATGCGTTCTTCCCTTGGTTTCCGAAATCCTGAATCCGAGATCTGTAGGGTTTAAGATCCGGGTTTTGGTTCTTTTTTGCCGTAGAAGTAAATTAAGAATTTTAAAACATTTTAAAATTAAAATACACTAAATAAGAATATCATTTTATGAAATTGCTTTACGATCTGATGGAAAAAGATATTTTCCCGGACTTCCTGATTCGAATTCGGATCCGACAACTGCTAAAAAAACGATTGAAAGACGAAGACAAGGGCTCGCTTGAAAAGAATCAGAAACATCTGATGGAATACGTGAACTCGTTAAAAAAATTTCCTATTGCGATTCATACGAGTGCGGCGAACGAGCAACACTACGAAGTTCCTTCCGAATTTTTTAAACTTGTGATGGGAAAACACATGAAATACAGTTCGGGTTATTGGGAAACAAAGAATACTTCTTTTGACGAATCGGAAAGGAGAATGCTCGAAATTACTTGCGAAAGAGCGCAAATCGAAAACGGGATGAGTGTCCTGGATCTCGGATGCGGCTGGGGATCCTTATCTCTTTATATGGCGGAGAAGTTTCCTAAGTCTTCGATTACGGGCGTTTCCAATTCTAAGAGTCAAAAAAAGTTCATCGATGGAGAAGCTAAAAAAAGAGGACTTAAAAATCTTACGATTTTAACTGCGGATATGAATGAGTTTAGGATCGCAAAAAAATTCGATCGCCTTGTCTCGGTGGAAATGCTGGAACACATGAAGAATTATGAAATCCTATTCGAAAAGTTTTCCGGATTTTTAAAACCGAAGGGACTTTTCTTTGTGCATATCTTTACTCATCATAAATTTGCTTATGCGTTTGAAGTTGTGGACGATACGGATTGGATGTCGAAGTATTTTTTCACCGGCGGGCAAATGCCTTCCCACGATTTGTTTTTGTATTTTCAGAAAGACTTTCAGATTCAAAATCAATGGGTCGTAAACGGAAAACATTATGCGAAAACCTCCGAAGCCTGGTTGGAGGGAATGGTTCGTAACAAAGACGAGGTTATGAAAATTCTTTCTGCGACCTACGGGTCCGAGCAAGCGGTGAAGTGGTTCGTCTATTGGAAGGTCTTTTTTATGGCCTGCGCCGAACTCTGGAAATATCGAAACGGAGAAGAATGGATCGTGTCCCATTATCTTTTTTCAAAACGTTAGGCGGAACGGATAGCGGGGTTCCGCATCGAACACGAAGTGCAACCCTGAAAGAGCGACCCGCTCAAAACCGATTTTCCGATGAATCGCCGATCTTCCGACGTCGTGAGAACTCGTTACGAGGTGTCCTTCCTCAAAAAACCGGAAACGGATTTACGCTGCCGTTTTGAATCAAAACGCAGCCGGAGTGTATTTTTGTAGGAGGTTCCTACGAGGAAGTTTTTACTTGCCAAAAGTATGATTTTCTGATAGAGGAAAATTTCCGGAATTTTTCCACCACCTATTTCGCGACTCATAGGGAGCGAAATTGAGTTTCTTCCCGTCCGCCCAAAATTTAGGTGGGGCGCGCGGCTTTAACGGAGGCCCCCTCGTAGTTCCGACGGGATTTTACTCATTTGTAAAAAAGGATATCGTAGAAAAGAGCCGGTCGGTAAAAGTAAAGTCGATCCCTTCCAGGACTCTTTCTTAGTAATTCAATTTGAGAACCTTGATTTCTTTCTCTTCGAAACGGATCGTATCCTTGAGGTTCTGAAACTTTTCCGCAGAAAAAGGATTTTGATGATTACGAATTTCCGTTTTTAACTTTAGAATTTCCTCATATAGATTCAAAACTTCCAAAGTGTTTTCCGTCGCTTCTTTGCGATAGAGTCCGCGCACCATTGCGATCAATCTTGAGGGAATATCCGCGTGAACGATCTCAATCCAACCGAGGTCTTCGATTTCACGAAAGATCCAACTCTGAAGATAAAGAGCCACGAGTCTTTCCATTCTCATGATCTCTTCTTTGGTGTTTTTAGGAGAGATACTTTTGTAAAAACGATATCTTTTTTTCAGGTGTTTTCCGGCTGCAAGGGGATCGATAGTCAGACCTTTGAGTTTGGCCCATTCTCCCGTTAAAAAAGGAAAGGATTCTTTTCCGTAAAAAGTTTCTCCGAACTCGCAGATATGAGCCGCGGAAGGTTCGAAAACGCGAAGTCTCGCTAAAAAAGAATCCGTGTCCGCGGTAACGAGTTGAACGGGAGCGATTTCCTCCAAGGGACTGAAAATCGCATTGATTTCTCTCAAAAAAGCGCTCTTTAACTGATCGCTCGGGTCCGCTAAAAGAAAAAAATTAAAATCGGACGAATCCCGAAAATCTCCCCTTTGTCTGGATCCGTAAAAAAGGATCTCAAATGGTTTTAGGGAAAATACGGTTTGCAGATTTTGTTTGATCGACTCCATCTTCCCACTCCCTTATTCAAAAAATAATTTCATTCTCGAAAGATTTTCGAGAATCGCGTCGTACGCTCTATCTCTTTCTTCCGCATTTCGGAACGGTAGGGATTTGATATGATTGAGATCGTTGTAGATGATCTCAATCGAATTGGAAGCCGGAATTTTCTTGATCGTGGATATATAATCCAGGTTGATGATTTCAGTATCTCCCAGTTTCAACCACATACCTGATCCTTGCAAAGGATAGGATACGGATCTGTACGGAATCGGTCAAGAATACTAAAAAATTCTGAGTCCTTTACGGATATTTTCATGAAATTCTTTTCCAAGGTTCGCTCCGGAATCGTTTTTAACGTCCGTTTCAAAGACGAAAATGAAGGATTCTTTCTGCCATACCCATCGAACATAACAGCGTCCGTTATGGATTCCGGTTAAAACGCTGGCCCTTGAGTCGTTCGGCATGGAAAAATATTGATATTGTTTGTTCTCAAGCGAATTCAATTCCTCGTCGGTCAGGATGTGTTTGAAATCGACCTGATTGTCTTCCGTATAAGAGGAAGCCTTGATTCTTTCGAATTGGTTTGCCGAGGATTGGATCGTAAAATCGTAAAACAATCCCCTCGCAAATAATTTCCCGGATTCGTGGAGGGTTACCCCTTCGGATGTTTCATAAACCACGTCGTAGTTCAGCCTGAGATATCTGGGAGTTACGATTGAAGCGCTCTTACCGCTTTCCGTAGTTTTGCAATTGGAAACGGTTAAAAATACGAACGTCAGAAGTAACAAAACGAGCCGTCTTAAAAACGCGACGCAGTTCTTGCGGTAAGTGTCGTAAAGTCGATGTCGCTTAATAACCGATTTCATAGAGTTCGTCCTGATAGTTTCGAAAGATATAAGAATGATCCGTTTTTTCCGCCAGATACGAAGTCGGAAGAGGAACCTTACCTCCGCCTCCGGTCAGATCCACCACGTAAAGCGGAACCGATAAGCCGGAGATTTTTCCTCGAATCTGTTTCATGATTTCCATACCTCTTTCCATTTCGACTCGGAAACCTCCGCTTCCCCAAACCTCGTCGCACTGATGCAGATAGTAGGGTTTGATTCCGATTGCGGTAAGACCGTAAAAAAGTTCCTTTAACGTTTCGGCGGAATCGTTGATTCCCTTTAAAAGTACACTTTGGTTTAAAACCATTGCGTTTCCTTTTCGGATCAGAAAAGAAATTCTTTCCCGAACGAGAGGAGTGATCTCTTTCGGATGATTGAAATGAGTGACCAGATAAATCGGAAAATGTTTTTTGAGAACGGCGCACAATGAAGAATCGATTCTCATCGGAAGTGTCACCGGATATCGGGAATGAATCCGAACCTGATTGATATGCGGAATGGATTTTAATTCTCTTAAGAGATAATCCAGTTTTTCATCCGAAAGATTGAGCGGATCGCCTCCGGAAAGAATCACCTCTTTGATTTCCGGATGGGATCGAAAGTAAACCAAAGCCTGATCCCATTCTTCCTTTCCGGGTGTGTGAGAGGATTTGCTGACTTTTCTTTTGCGAGTACAGAATCTGCAATAAACCGCGCATACGTGCGACAGATACCAAATCGCTCGATCGGGATATCGATGAGTGACTCCTTTGACCGGCATGTGAGTTTCTTCCGCGAGAGGGTCCTCTCTTTCAAAATCGTTTCGAACCAACTCTTCCCGACGAGGAATGATCTGAAGTCGGATCGGACAATTCGGATTTTTTTTGTCCGCGAGATTTAAGTAATAAGGTGTTACGGAAAATTCAAAAAATGTCGAACAGGCATCAAAGGAAAGTTTTTCTTCTTCCGTCAGTTCGAGTTGTTCAGACAACTGCGCTTGGGTTTTGATTCGATTTTGAATCTGCCATTTCCAATTCGACCATTTTGGGGAAGATTCCAAATCGTTTGGAAAGCGAGTGTGATCGAAGCGGGAATGAGGCATGAAGGATTGACTCCGGAATCTGGTTCTTCTAAAATCCTCCGATCGTCGTTTGGGCGCGTCAACTAGATTAGGGATTAGTGAATAGTCTCACGCCGGTTTCACAGGCAAAACGTAAATGAAGCGGGGTAAAAAAGAGTATGCAAAGATGGATCCCTGCAGTCAAAGACCACATAGACCTTGGAGTATTTTACCCTCTGGTTCCGAGATATTGCAGAAAGCATATTAGGTGAGACACAAAAGAGTCATCCTGTTTAGGAGAATTAAAGGCATCAAAATTTCGGGTAGGGATGAATCAAAATTATAAAAGTTGAGATAAACTTGAATGAAGACAAAATCAAACTCATCTAAAACGGAACTACCGTTAAACTACCGTTAGTGACTCAGAATGCGGCTGGAATAGACATAGGATCCGGAGAACATTACGTAGCAGTACCGTCGGATCGATTCGATAAGCCGGTAAGATTCTTTCAAACCTTTACATCGGATTTACACGCACGTACGAGCTGGTTAAAAGAATGTAAAATTGAAACGGTAGCCATCGAATCAACGGGAGTATATTGGATCCCATCGTATCAAATATTGGAAGAGAATGGATTTCAAGTATATCTTGTCAATCCGAGACATGTGAAAACGTCCGAGGCAGAAAGTCGGATGTAACTGATTGTCAATGGTTAGAAATCTACGACAGAGAGACGGCTTAGTGCGTTATGCGTCGTCTCCTATTCAACACATTCAGAAGTCACTAAGAGCCGGTCTCAAAACTGGTAGATTGTTTCTCAATTCCAGCTTATCTCAAGTTCTATCAAAGTTTTGAGACCGGCTCTAACTCATGTGAATCTATTATTACATAACGTTATTAACGATATAACCGGAGAATCGGGAATGGCTATTGTTCGAGCCATCATAAATGGGGAAAGAGATCCTGATGAACTTGTGAAGTATTGCAGAAATGGGTTAAAGAATTCTCGAGACGTAATTAACGTGAGTTCGACGGTTGAAATCTTGGGCGAATCGCTCGCGAGGGAACGCTTTGGAATGATACTGGCGGCCGCCGTCGGAATGAAAAATGACACTTGTAATCTCGTGATTTGAAGACTTACGAAATCAAATCGCCATCTTGAGCGCGGAAATCGAAGTTTGTTCGCAAAGTTCCTTGCTGGCGTTTTTTATGTCGGGAACCAGTCTCTGTAATCCAATGCGTAAAAATGGGATAAGGGTCGGCAGCGTAGTTTGCGGGTCACTTGGTTGTCTACCAGGTCGAGGTGGAGAATATAACTGTAAGACATAC
>NZ_AOHC02000020.1 GCF_000332415.1 Leptospira weilii serovar Ranarum str. ICFT | reverse complement strand
GCATTTAATCGTAAATGATCGCGGTGAATTATTATCATTTATGTTTACTCCTGGAAATGTCGACGACAGAAACTCCAAAGTAATTTTCCCACTTTCTAAAAATATTTTCGGTAAACTTTTCGGAGATAGAGGTTACATTAGCCAATCTCTTTTTGAAAGTCTTTATGAAAAAGGAATTCAACTCATTACAAAATTAAAAAAGAATATGAAGAATAAATTAATGCCCTTAGTCGACAAAATTCTTTTAAGAAAAAGAGCTATCATTGAATCGGTTCATGATGAGCTTAAAAATATATGCCGGATTCAACATACCAGACATCGCAGCTTTTTCAATTGGGCTGTTAATCTTTTAAGCGGTTTAGTTGCATATTCTTTTTTCCCAAAAAAACCGTCTCTGAATTTGAAATCTAAAGACAATTGCCAGTTCTTACTCGCTCCTTAGGCCGAACTCACGTTAAATACGTCGTTCCCGGAAGCGCACATCGTTACAGAACAAGATCCGCCGGCATCGGATTTTATTACCGGTTTTTTCCGTTCGGCGGCAAGGAAGGTTTTATGATCGAGCCGAGCATTCGTTATTGGCCGAACGCTTGGACGGATTCGCCCGATCGAGTCGCGTTTGAAAATCAATACGGTGTATTAGGATTTCATAAAGCGCACGATCAGGGTTTGTTCGTGAACGTTTCCATCGGCTATTACAAGAGATTGGAATGAGGGAGTTCCCACAGGGAAGTATATTTTGAGTTCGTAAGAGTTCCCACGGGGATACACGGATACATTTTGTCGGAACAATCGTGAAATTCGAAAAATAGCTGACGAGTTCAGCAATCCCCTGCGAGAGCGATGCGAAGGGCTTGTCTCTTCGCCATTCTTTCAAAAATTCGCTTTCCCTAAAACCGGAAAGCGCGAAGAGATGAGCGAACAGCGAACCCGTAGCAGCGCGTTTCCCGCAACAGCGGGAACTCGCCCATGCAAATATTTGAATATTCTCAAGGCATTTTCGGCGGGAACTTCAGATTTAAAATTTCGCGGATTGTGTTTTCCAGTTCCGTGCGAAGCGCTTGTTCCTTTTCGGAAACGTAAGCCTCAAAGACGGCAGGAAGGCTGTCCGGATCGTTGATCGTTCGAATCGTGACGATCGCTTCGATTCTCAGATTCAATTTTTCTTTTTGATTTCTGGCAAGCACGAGTAACGCGTGAACGGCATTCTTATCTTTCAGTTCTCCCAAAGAACGGATCAACTGCCACTTGACGTTATTCTCCTTTTCTTCGGAAAGAATTTTCGTGAGTTCGACCGTACTCGTGTTGGCTCCGAGTTTTCCGACTGCGTAAGCCGCCTTCGTTCTCAGTTCGGGATCTTCGCCGTTGGTCAATACGGCCAGGATTCCTTGTCCTCCTCCGTGGTTTCCGAGATCCAATAGGAGGTCGATCATTCTCGTTTTGAGAAACGTATTCTCTTCCTTTGTCAACTGATCGGAGATCGTCTTGGCCCCCTGTTTGTCTTGGAAGACGAACAACGCCTCCAGGGAAATTCTTCGAATGTCCGGATTGGGATCCGTCAATCCTTTGTAAAACAAGGAAATATGTTGGCGGCTCTTTTTGTTTTTTAAAATTTCCAATGCGACCATTTTCACGTCGTCGTCCGGATCGCTCGTCGCCGATTTTTGAAATTGGGAAAATTTTTCCGTCATCCCGAGTCGATGGATCGCGATGAGATATTTTTTTCTCACTCCCGAACTTTCGTCGTTTGCCAGTTTATGAATCTGATTTTGAATCCTTTCGTCCTTGATGATCAACGAGGATTCCAAAAAATACATCCTCTGCACCGGATCCTTGGATAAGGACATGTCGAGTAAAATCGGCAAGGCCCGATCGTCCTTTAACAAATGCATCAAACGATAACTCAGGGTTCTCACCGAAGTTTCGGGATCGCCGAAGGCGGCGATCACCGGATAGATGAGTCGTTTTTCCTTTTTCTTTTCGGCCAATAAAAGGATTTCCTTTTTCAAAGTTACGTTAGTCGTCTTTTGAAAGACTAAGTCCAAAACTCCGATCCAATTCGGCGCGAGAGCGTCGAGATCGTCCAACTCGGAGAAAAGTTTTAGGATCGCGATCTGCGCCTTCTCGTCGACCGATTCGTTTTGAAAAATAGAAGGAAGTTCTTTCACGAGATCCGATCGGTTTTTGTTTCGAATTTCGGAAATCGCCGAAGCCTGCGATTTAGAAAAATTGAATACCTTTTCCTTAAATTCGTCTTTTGGAGTTTCAGCGGCGGAGATCGAAGAGATGAGTAAGAACGGAATGAAAACGTTTAAAAAGAAATGTTTCAGAAAAATCCCTCTCTACGCGTGGATTCTTCCAGAGCCGCCGATGCCGCGCGTTTATTCTCGTACGCTTCCGACAAAGAAGGATCCAAATCGATCGAACTCTGAAACGATCGAACCGCTCTTTTGAATTCCCCGTTTTTATAATAACAAATTCCGAGATAGTTGTATGCGGTCGCGGCGGTTTTGGGTCTTACGTCGGAACGTACGATCGCAGTCAACTCGTCGATCGCTTTTTCCCGATCCAAAATCGAATTGGAGTCTATTAGAATTTTTGCAAGTACTAATCGGCCTTCCATATCGTTCGGATCCATGTGTGCGGAACGGAAAGCCTCGTCCTTGGCCCTGTTTTTCAAATCGGGGTCCTTGGATTTATTGTATAAAAGCGCGAGTTTTTTGTGGGCGTTTTTCAGATCCGCGCCGTCTTTCGAAGAGTCCAAGACCTTCAAAAGAATTTTTTCGGCGTTGGAATCGTCCTGCATTCCCAGATAGGCTTCGGCCATCTTAAGATAGACCTTATACGCGTCGTTTTTGTGTTTTACAACTCCGGTATATTCCTCCACGGCTTCCCGAAAGAATTTATTTTCGAGAAGATAATCTCCGAGGGTTTCCCGGCTTTGTACGTTTTCGGGTTCGATCGCAGTCGACTTTCTCCAGTTTTCGATCGCGAGGGTACCGTTACCGGAATGTTTATAAACAAGTCCTAATGTATGATACGCCTTCGCGTTTTTAGGATTGAGTTCTATAACTCGGTTGAGCGCGGTGATCGCTTCCCCATAACGTTCCATCTGATCCAGAACCACTCCCAAATTGATCAAGGCGGTTTCGGTAAAACTGTCTCCCGGAGTGGAGGACACGATCCTACGATAGGTTTCTTCGGCGGAAAGAAGATCTCCCTTGTTGTAATACGCTTCCGCAAGTTGAAAAAGAGAATCCATATCCGTAGGATTGTACTTTAAACTTTTCTGAAGTGCGGAGATGGACATTTCTCCCTGATTCAAATTGGAAAATCCTTCCGCGATCAATCTGTAAATTTCGGGATCGTTCGCGCCTGCGTCGCGGGCCAGTTCGAGATATTTAAGGGCTTCTTCTTTGTTTCCATTCTTCTGCAAAACGACCGCGAGATTGTAGAGATACTTCGCTTCGTTTGGAGAAAGATTACTCGCCTGACGGAAATGATATTCCGCGTTTTTATAATCCTGTTTGTTGTAGGCGATGTTTCCCAGATAAGAATGAGATAAGGCCGCGAGTCTTCCCGAAGGAGACTTGATTACAACTTTCTTAAATTCTTCCTCGGCTTGGGGAATGTCTCCCTTTTTAAAGTAACTGACCGCGAGGTTGTACGTCAGATACATATCGTCCGGAGAAGCGGACAATCCTTCCTTGTACGCGTCGATCGCGGCGTCCGGATCGTTTAATTCGTTGAATAAATTCCCCGCGAGCAAAGAAACTCTTGCATCGTTAGGCGCCATCTCTTTGGCCTTGAGGGCCGCCATTCTCGCGTCCGTAAATCTTCCGGCGTGTTTGTAGGCGAGAGTCAGATTGTAGTAGGCGTAAAAATTTTTGGGATCGTATTGAACCGCTTTCTGAAGTCTTTCGATCGATTGCGGATAACGTCCGCTTTCGTCGTGGATCACTCCGAGGACGGTGAGCGCGATCGATTTTTCCTCCTGAGTTCCAGTGGAATCCAAAAACTCATTACAAGTATCGAATGCTTGTCTGGTAAATCTTTCCTTATAAAGATTGATACACTTTGTGAGCGCCGGATTTGCGTTTCCGTCCGGTAGATAAGGTCTTTCTAATAGACGATTGATGTCCGATTTATTTTGAACCAGATCCTTGTTGAAGGAGTTTGTAAATTCGGATCCGGGAGCGGACGTCCGGAAGAATTGATGATAAACTGCGAAGCCGAGTCCGCCTAACACGAGAACTCCCGTCAAAATCCAGAATATTATAAGTTTATTGTATGATCTACGGATCCGAACGGGTTCTTTGTCTTCCGGGAAATAGAGTTCTTTTTCCTCGATCCCCTCTAAGAACAACCTGTTTTTTCGGATTTCTTTATCCATCGGATTTGATTTCGTTTTTAAGAATTGCGTCCAGGATTCCGTTCACGAACCGCGCGGATTCTTCGCTTTCAAATTCTTTTGTAAGTTCCACCGCTTCGTCGATCGTAACGTTTTTCGGAACTTCCCAAGTATATAACAAAGCATAAATGGACAAACGAAGGATCGCCTTGTTTACTACGCTGATTCTTGAAAAGTCCCAATTTTTGGAATACTTCCTGATCAGAGTATCGATCTGATCCTGATTTTTCACAACCCCATTTACGATGGAAACGGCGAAATCCCTTTCTTCGGGTTCGATTTTTTTATCGTACCATTTGAATTTGAGAACCTCTTTGAGAAGGGGTTTGGTAAGTTCCAATTGGTAAAGCGCCATAACGGCGATTTCTCTGGAAGTGCGTCTGGCCGACATTTAAAGAAGGGAAAGCAGGTTCACCATTTCCACGGCTGTGGCTGCGGCTTCCGCTCCCTTGTTTCCGGCCTTGGTTCCCGCTCTTTCGATCGCTTGTTCGATCGTATCGGTTGTCAAAACTCCAAAGATAACCGGAATGGAATATTGAACTCCGATGGATCCGATCTTTGCGGATTCTCCCGCGACAAAATCAAAATGAGCGGTTGCACCTCGGATCACGGCGCCTAAACAAACGATGGAATTGTATTTTTTAGAAGCGGCCGCTTTGGCGACTACGACCGGCATTTCATAAGCGCCGGGAACTCGAACCACGGTCACGTCTTCCACCCCGTGCATGCGGAACGACTCAAGTGCCCCTTTCAAAAGACTTTCCGTGATAAATTCGTTGAAACGGGAAACGATCACGCAGTGTTTTTGTCCCTTTCCGTTTAGATCTGCTTTGAGTTCTTGGATCATAGATTCCTGATTGATTCTATTGTTGAGAAATCATACGTTACCTATTGTGGCAAATCAAAAAGTCCTCTCAGGATCGTTTTTCTCTTACAGAGTGTTTCAGAACTTAATTTTAGGTTATCAAAAAGGGCAAACCCAACGTTTTTTTACGGACAGATTGTTTCGTGAGTTCCGTTTCTATTTCGGAATCGGTTCTTATTCCAACCGTTTCGTTTTAATACTTTGTGTCCTTCTTTTTGTTTCGGGATGTTCCTTCTATCGAAGAATTTTTCCGAAAGAAGACGCGTTTATAAAATCATTGAATCTGCCCGAATGGGTCTTGGAATCCAATATCAAATTGAGAGTTTTGTCCGGTTTACAAGACGTTCCGAACCCGGAAGATTCTCTTCCCGAAGACGAGATCGCAACGTTTGAAAACAAAGCGAGAAGAATCCTTGCGACTTCTCCGCAAGCGATGAAGGACCTTTTCGAAGCGACCGGTTGTATCGACGGTTCCAGACTCGCCGGGATCCGAGCCAACCGAATTACCGAAAGGGAAGAGGACGTTTGGTACGGAATTTGTCAGAACGGAAAGGAGGACGCGATCATCTTCCGTTTGTTTCAGATGGGGAACACCGATCTTTATCGAAAGTACGATAAAGAAACCGCTTCTGCTTGGGAGGAAGCGAGAAAACTCGCCGCAAACAATCCGGATAGGGCGGTGAGGCTCGCCAATCAAGTGATCGAGTTGGAACCCGCACATCCGGCGGCAAGAAAACTTCTGGGTCAATTGTATCTCAAAGGCGGTTATTGCAAGGGTGCAATCCGTAATTATAGGATTTATCTGAGAGTGATGCCTCTGGCCGGAGACAAATGGAAAATTCACGAACAACTTTCGCAAAAATGCGGGGGATTCCTAAAACCGGAACCCAAAAGGGAAGAGGTGGAACTTCCGGATGCGGATCCGGACGCGATGTAAGCGGGAGAATATAGATATATTTTAAAGTACTAATGTATCTGATAAAAACAAAGAAATCACCTTCATCGGTCGTCGGATGTGCGGGTTTAAAAGAAAAGAAAACTTTGAATGATTCAATTTTTAAAATCGAAAAGTGGTTTCTACTTTAACCGTTTCGTTTCTATGATTGTTCGATATTGTTTCGATAAAAGTCCGCTTCAAAAATTTATGAATGGCGATTTCACTGTCAAAATTCACTTGGAAATCGGTGATTTTTTTGACAACCTTTGCAAAGGAAATCTAACTTCTTTTTTCTTTTCCCACCCGGATGACAAGAGTGATTTTTCCGTCGGGTTTTTCCACGACTTCAAAACCTTCTTCTTTCAGAGTTTTTTTGATTTTATAAAGCCCGAAATTTACGACCTTGGACCCGGAAAACGTTTTTGAAGAGGATTTTTCCATCCCTTTTATTATCGGAATCGATAAGAGACGATCTTAAATCTTCGTGTCGCTTTTCTTACGACAAGAAGGTTCCTTGACAAGTCCAGCCGGGGAATCTGTCATGAAACCGAATGGCAGTCCGTATTTTCTTTTATTCTTTCAGCTTTCTCATGTTGACCGCTTTGGCGATGGCGGCCTACGCTCCCGATTTGTTCCAAATGGAAACCTTGGAATGGATTTACGAGAAAAGAACCTTCTTCTTATTTTCATTTATTTTTATCGTATCCGCAGTTCTCATCTATCTGATCTATTGGAAAGCTAAAAGAGGAATTCTTCATTCCAAAAATAAAACGGAAATTCATCTTCAAGAATCCCTAAACGAAGTGGTTCGGGATAATCAGTCCCTTTTTTCATTTCTAAAAACCGCCACGGACGCGCTCTGCAAACGGATAGAATCATCCCAAAAGAATCTTTCTCCCGAATTTTTCTCCGCTTGTTCGGCGGAGTATTTGAAACTGACTCGGGAATTCGAATCTTCCTCGGAGATTTTTAAGACGATTCCGTCGGTTCCGGAGCCGGAGGACGACAAAAAAGATAACGGAAAGAACTTTAAAATTTCCGAATATTCGGATCTTATCAATCGTCATAGAAAACTTTCCAGGACTCTCGAAAAGTTAAGAGAGGATCTCACTCGTCTTCGCGACAAGGTCGGCGGTTGATGACACCTTCCGTTCTTTCCAAATCAATCGTATTCGTTCTTATCCTGAGTTGTTCCTTGTCGTCCCAAAAGACGATCTCCGAACGTTCCAACAATATTCTTCCTCTTTTGACTTTAGAAATCGGCAAAGAATCCCTGGATACGATCGGTAAAAAACGCAGTTCCCTTCGGGTGAAATCGATTCTTTTGCATCACACTTCCGGTTTGAAAGCGGAAGCATACTTGGACAAAAGCAAATCTTCCGGATGGATGGTTCATTTTATCGTTCTTGAAAACGGAAACGTTTACGGGGCGGAGGAACCTTCCAAAATTTTTTATAGAGCGGCTCCGGGAATGGATGAAACTGCGATCCATGTTTCCTGGGAAGGAGCGAACGATACACCTAGTATAAACGGGATTCAATTGAAAGCGTTGACGGAATTGATCGGGAGTCTTTCGAAAGAATATTCAATTCCTCTAAATAACTACGATATCGCTTCCGGGAAGGGAATTTTTACCCATACTCAGAGCAAGAAGAAGTTCGGTCGTTTTTTGGATACGGGAGAATGCGGAAGTGAAAAAGTTCTTTCCTCGGTTTTGTCCGGGCTCCAAGGTAAAATTTTTTTCCGAAACGGAATGGAAGGACAGATTCGTTTCCGGCTGGGTGATTCGTAAGGAAAAGTTCACGGATTTATCCGGTAAAAAAATCGTTCAAACGTACGACCGAGGCCGAGGTGCGACCGCCGCTCCGATCGTCGATTTGAACTCCGTCGAAAAAACACCTAGTATGAAAAACTCCCGAAGAAAGAAGGCTTCGTTACAATCATCGCGGATCGATCCGCCCCGATTGTATCGTTTTACACTACACCGCAATTCCGGATTACCAAAGGACGCTGGAAGTATTAGAAAAACGTAATTTATCCGCGACGTTTCTTGCGGATCAGGACGGAAAAATTTATCAACTTCTGGATTCCATCCTGGATACGGCCGCTGCGGCCACGGGAACGAACGCGAACTGCTTTCAAGTGGAAATTGTCGGCAAGGATACGGAAATGCTTTTATCGAATTCTGAACAAACGAAAGCGGTCGTTCGGCTCGTAAAAGAACTCTCCGAAAAATATAAGATTCCTTTGAACAACGAACGTGTGGAATCCTTGCGGGGGGTTTATTCTCATACGCAAGCCAAGAAAAAATGGGGAGGTTCGATTTATCTGGACGGTAAGGATTTTGATCCCGGCGAACCCTATATGAAGGCGGTTTTGGACACCTAGTATGACGGAACTTTTTTCCCGGAGGAAAACTGGTTCGACAGACACCTCGCTGATTGGATTCTTCTATTCACTGATTTTCAGCCCTAACCACTCGAAGTGTGGGAACTCCCACGGAGTCCGCGGTCTTCTGCAAAATCCTAAAACCTAACGACTAAATCCTCGCCACTCGAAGTGTGGGAACTCCCACGGAGTCTGCGGTCTTCTACAAAATCCTAAAAC